>NZ_CP012602.1:1580000-2780000 GCF_001278805.1 Bacillus sp. FJAT-18017
GTTAAGCTGAAAAAGCGGAGCCGCAGCGAAAGCGAGTCTGAATAGGGCGAATGAGTATGTGGCCGTAGACCCGAAACCAGGTGATCTACCCATGTCCAGGGTGAAGGTAGGGTAACACCTACTGGAGGCCCGAACCCACGCACGTTGAAAAGTGCGGGGATGAGGTGTGGGTAGCGGAGAAATTCCAATCGAACTTGGAGATAGCTGGTTCTCTCCGAAATAGCTTTAGGGCTAGCCTCACGTTGTAAGAGTCTTGGAGGTAGAGCACTGTTTGGACTAGGGGCCCCCATCGGGTTACCGAATTCAGACAAACTCCGAATGCCAAAGACTTATCCGTGGGAGTCAGACTGCGAGTGATAAGATCCGTAGTCAAAAGGGAAACAGCCCAGACCACCAGCTAAGGTCCCAAAGTATACGTTAAGTGGAAAAGGATGTGGAGTTGCTTAGACAACCAGGATGTTGGCTTAGAAGCAGCCATCATTTAAAGAGTGCGTAATAGCTCACTGGTCGAGTGACTCTGCGCCGAAAATGTACCGGGGCTAAACGTATCACCGAAGCTGTGGGTGGACACCTTATGGTGTCCGCGGTAGGAGAGCGTTCCAAGGGCGTCGAAGCAAGACCGGAAGGACTTGTGGAGCGCTTGGAAGTGAGAATGCCGGTATGAGTAGCGAAAGATGGGTGAGAATCCCATCCACCGAATGCCTAAGGTTTCCTGAGGAAGGCTCGTCCGCTCAGGGTTAGTCGGGACCTAAGCCGAGGCCGAAAGGCGTAGGCGATGGACAACAGGTTGATATTCCTGTACCACCTCTTCATCGTTTGAGCAATGGGGGGACGCAGGAGGATAGGGTAAGCGCACTATTGGACATGTGCGTCTAAGCAGTTAGGCTGGGAAGCAGGCAAATCCACTTCCCGTGAAGGCTGAGCTGTGACAGCGAGGGAAATTTAGTACCGAAGTTCCTGATTCCACACTGCCAAGAAAAGCCTCTAGCGAGATGAAAGGTGCCCGTACCGCAAACCGACACAGGTAGGCGAGGAGAGAATCCTAAGGTGAGCGAGAGAACTCTCGTTAAGGAACTCGGCAAAATGACCCCGTAACTTCGGGAGAAGGGGTGCTCTTTAGGGTTCATAGCCCTGAAGAGCCGCAGTGAATAGGCCCAGGCGACTGTTTAGCAAAAACACAGGTCTCTGCGAAGCCGCAAGGCGAAGTATAGGGGCTGACGCCTGCCCGGTGCTGGAAGGTTAAGAGGAGGGGTTAGCTCACGCGAAGCTCTGAATCGAAGCCCCAGTAAACGGCGGCCGTAACTATAACGGTCCTAAGGTAGCGAAATTCCTTGTCGGGTAAGTTCCGACCCGCACGAAAGGCGTAACGATCTGGGCACTGTCTCAACGAGAGACTCGGTGAAATTATAGTACCTGTGAAGATGCAGGTTACCCGCGACAGGACGGAAAGACCCCGTGGAGCTTTACTGCAGCCTGATATTGAATTTTGGTACAGCTTGTACAGGATAGGTAGGAGCCTGAGAAGCCGGAGCGCCAGCTTCGGTGGAGGCGTCGGTGGGATACTACCCTGGCTGTATTGAAATTCTAACCCGCACCCCTTATCGGGGTGGGAGACAGTGTCAGGCAGGCAGTTTGACTGGGGCGGTCGCCTCCTAAAATGTAACGGAGGCGCCCAAAGGTTCCCTCAGAATGGTTGGAAATCATTCGCAGAGTGTAAAGGCACAAGGGAGCTTGACTGCGAGACCTACAAGTCGAGCAGGGACGAAAGTCGGGCTTAGTGATCCGGTGGTTCCGCATGGAAGGGCCATCGCTCAACGGATAAAAGCTACCCCGGGGATAACAGGCTTATCTCCCCCAAGAGTCCACATCGACGGGGAGGTTTGGCACCTCGATGTCGGCTCATCGCATCCTGGGGCTGTAGTCGGTCCCAAGGGTTGGGCTGTTCGCCCATTAAAGCGGTACGCGAGCTGGGTTCAGAACGTCGTGAGACAGTTCGGTCCCTATCCGTCGTGGGCGCAGGAAATTTGAGAGGAGCTGTCCTTAGTACGAGAGGACCGGGATGGACGCACCGCTGGTGTACCAGTTGTCTTGCCAAAGGCATCGCTGGGTAGCTATGTGCGGACGGGATAAGTGCTGAAAGCATCTAAGCATGAAGCCCCCCTCAAGATGAGATTTCCCATTCGCAAGAAGTAAGATCCCTGAAAGATGATCAGGTTGATAGGTCAGAGGTGGAAGCGCGGCGACGTGTGGAGCTGACTGATACTAATAGATCGAGGACTTAACCATATTTGATTACTTGATGTTCTTCTGATTCTTCCTTTACGATTACCCAGTTTTGAGGGAATAAATTTCCCCTTGAAAAAAATCAAAAAGACATTATAATAATATATGTCTTCATTGTCTGGCGACTATGGCGAGAAGGTCACACCCGTTCCCATCCCGAACACGGAAGTTAAGCTTCTCAGCGCCGATGGTAGTTGGGGCGTAAGCCCCTGTGAGAGTAGGACGTTGCCAGGCAAGATGGAGGATTAGCTCAGCTGGGAGAGCATCTGCCTTACAAGCAGAGGGTCGGCGGTTCGATCCCGTCATCCTCCACCATTTATGCCGGTTTAGCTCAATTGGTAGAGCAACTGACTTGTAATCAGTAGGTTGGGGGTTCAAGTCCTCTAGCCGGCACCTTTTCGAGCCGTTACTATTTGTTTTAGAGTAACATTTTGTTTAGAGCCATTAGCTCAGTTGGTAGAGCATCTGACTTTTAATCAGAGGGTCGAAGGTTCGAGTCCTTCATGGCTCACCATTTTAATATGCGGGTGTGGCGGAATTGGCAGACGCACCAGACTTAGGATCTGGCGCCGCGAGGCGTGGGGGTTCGACTCCCTTCACCCGCACTTTATTCACGCGGAAGTAGTTCAGTGGTAGAACACCACCTTGCCAAGGTGGGGGTCGCGGGTTCGAATCCCGTCTTCCGCTCCAAGATATATGCCGGGGTGGCGGAACTGGCAGACGCACAGGACTTAAAATCCTGCGGTAGGTGACTACCGTACCGGTTCGATTCCGGTCCTCGGCATTTCTTTTTTAAATATGCGCCCGTAGCTCAATTGGATAGAGCGTCTGACTACGGATCAGAAGGTTATGGGTTCGACTCCTTTCGGGCGCGCCATCATTATCGGGAAGTAGCTCAGCTTGGTAGAGCACTTGGTTTGGGACCAAGGGGTCGCAGGTTCGAATCCTGTCTTCCCGACCAGCAGAATTTATTTAATGGGGGATTAGCTCAGCTGGGAGAGCGCCTGCCTTGCACGCAGGAGGTCAGCGGTTCGATCCCGCTATCCTCCACCATTAATATTTAATTAAACATATGGCGGTGTAGCTCAGCTGGCTAGAGCGTACGGTTCATACCCGTAAGGTCGGGGGTTCGATCCCCTCCGCCGCTACCATTCTTTACAAGGACCTTTAGCTCAGCTGGTTAGAGCAACGAGCAAGGCTTCATTGATTTAACTGCGAGTTGTACTCATCGAGCTGCTACTTGAATAAGCTTTCTGAGATGAGGACAGACGGTTAAAAGAAGATTACTGGTATTAATTTTAACTATGGACCTTTAGCTCAGCTGGTTAGAGCAGACGGCTCATAACCGTCCGGTCGTAGGTTCGAGTCCTACAAGGTCCACCTGATTTATTATAAATGGAGGAATACCCAAGTCTGGCTGAAGGGATCGGTCTTGAAAACCGACAGGCGGGTTAAACCGCGCGGGGGTTCGAATCCCTCTTCCTCCGCCATTTATTTTTCTGAGTTGGTCAGTCGATGCTTTCTTAGGGCATAGACAAAACTTTATACTTTTTATCGTCGCGGGGTGGAGCAGTCCGGTAGCTCGTCGGGCTCATAACCCGAAGGTCGCAGGTTCAAATCCTGCCCCCGCAATTCGGTCTGGTAGTTCAGTTGGTTAGAATGCCTGCCTGTCACGCAGGAGGTCGCGGGTTCGAGTCCCGTCCAGACCGCCATTTTTTATGGCTCAGTAGCTCAGTCGGTAGAGCAATGGACTGAAAATCCATGTGTCGGCGGTTCGATTCCGTCCTGAGCCACCATTACATTTTGATAATGGCGATTGTGGCGAAGTGGTTAACGCACCTGATTGTGGTTCAGGCATTCGTGGGTTCGATTCCCATCAGTCGCCCCATTCATAACTTAATATGCGGGTGTAGTTTAATGGTAAAACTCCAGCCTTCCAAGCTGATGTCGTGGGTTCGATTCCCATCACCCGCTCCATATGTGGGCCTATAGCTCAGCTGGTTAGAGCGCACGCCTGATAAGCGTGAGGTCGATGGTTCGAGTCCATTTAGGCCCACCATTTTTGTGTGAAAAAATTAAAATTCATGATATTTATTATTCCGCAGTAGCTCAGTGGTAGAGCAATCGGCTGTTAACCGATCGGTCGTAGGTTCGAGTCCTACCTGCGGAGCCATTTGGGGAAGTACTCAAGAGGCTGAAGAGGCGCCCCTGCTAAGGGTGTAGGTCGGGTAACCGGCGCGAGGGTTCAAATCCCTCCTTCTCCGTTCCTTATGGCCCCTTGGTCAAGCGGTTAAGACACCGCCCTTTCACGGCGGTAACACGGGTTCGAATCCCGTAGGGGTCATCCTGAAAAGGCTGCAGACATTTTGTCTGCAGCCTTTTTTCTATATTTAAGAAGCTTTTTTGCGACTGAGGATAACCTTTTTATCCTCATTTCTACGTCTAGCTCCACAAAGGAATGCTTCCCTCGACATTGCACAGCATGAAATTAAACGTACAAAAACTTCAGACCTTCTCCATGTGATAAAGTCATTCACGAAAGCGCTTAGTGCTCCTGCGCTAAAGCGATTCTTGGATAACATATCTTCAGCTCGTCGCAAAGCCCGCGAAGCTTTATGAAGATGCTGCTTCATTGAGTGATGCAGGGTAATTGCTTTCGCATTTTAATTACTCCCCACAACTTGCCTGATGCGAGAAAAAGACGACGCACCAGGAAAAGCTGCGCAAACTTCACTTTAACAAAACTCCTGTTTCTTCTCTTAAATAAGTCTCTTATTTTCAGAAATTTTTTAAAAAATTTTAACAAATAGGATTAGTTTCTATTAAATTTGGGTATCTAATTAAAATCTAATAGTATTGTCCCCCTGGTTTACCTGGATACTTCTTGCTCGTTAAACCCAGTCCTTATGTAGGTTACATACCTTTTCCCCGTTTGGCAGTCATTAAGTTGCCATATTTCGTTCGACATATCAAAGGGAAATTTGTCTGTTAGTGGTATAAAGTTTATCATTTAATCCGCTTTAGGGTTGGATTGATAGACTTTTTAAAGGTTTATCACCTTTTTTGTCAAAATAGAACGGATTTTTTTTAAAGGGATATTGGTTAAACAAACGAATTATAGAGCGGAATAGGAATATTCTTTTCAAAGGGGAAAAGAGTATCACAACAAAAACGGTGAAACTTGAAAAATAGTTTAGGCCCTAGCATTTCGCCTATCGTAAGTTGTGGGGTATGGGGGATTAACGGTTCCAATCTTTAAAAATCCGGGCGGCCAGAAAAAAGCCTTTTGAGGTGTAGGGGATACCTCAGATTCAGGCTTTATTTATTAATGTCCGGATTAAGAGAGGAGCGGCTGGATGGAGAAGAAAAAATGTGTGGCAATGCTTCTGGCTGGAGGCCAGGGAACAAGGCTAAAGCAATTGACTGAGACCATAGCAAAGCCTGCAGTCCCTTTTGGAGGCAAATATAGAATTATTGATTTTACCTTAAGTAATTGTACTAATTCTGGTATTGATACCGTAGGGGTTCTTACCCAATACCAACCTATGCTTTTAAATTCTTATATTGGAATTGGAAGTGCATGGGACCTCGATAGAACGGATGGCGGGGTTACTGTATTGCCTCCATTTAGCGAATCTGCGGATGTTAAATGGTACACAGGAACTGCATGTGCTGTTTATCAAAATCTCAATTATTTAAGGCAGTATGACCCGGAATATGTACTGATTCTTTCCGGCGACCACATTTATAAGATGAACTATGAAGATATGCTGCAATACCATATTGCAAGAAACGCCGATGTAACCATATCTGTAGTTGAAGTTCCAAGAGCAGAGGCAAGCCGGTTCGGAATTATGAATACCGGGTCAGATATGCAGGTTCTAGAATTTGAAGAGAAGCCTGAAAATCCAAAAAGCACTCTAGCATCCATGGGCATTTATATTTTTAACTGGGAAGTCCTTAAAAATTCCCTGGAGTCGGATTATAGTAATCCAAACTCGAGCCATGACTTTGGCAAGGATATAATCCCTAGCCTGGTTAAGGGGCAGGAACAGGTATATGCCTATCCTTTTAGCGGCTATTGGAAGGATGTAGGCACAGTCGAGAGCCTATGGGAAGCGAATATGGATCTTCTTGATGAAAATTGCCCGCTTGATTTATTTGATCATGGCTGGAGAATCTATTCTGTTAATCCAAATCAGCCTCCGCAGTTCATATCTAGTGATGCTACTATTATGGAATCTCTAATAAATGAGGGTTGTACGATAGAAGGAGATATTGTTCGGTCCGTAGTTTTTCAAGGAGTCAGTGTTGGTAATGGCGCCTATATAAAGGACTCAGTCATCATGCCGGAAGCCATCATCGGCAAGAACACCTCCATAGAGCGTGCAATTGTTCCTGCGAATATGAAGGTTCCAGATGGCATGGTGATTTGCCCCGAACCCGGGAAAATAGTATTAGTTGATGAAAAATTATGTCAGGAATACAACTTGGCTAAATGAAAAAGGAGGGACAGGAATGTTAAAACAGCTATTAGGTGTAATTGATGCTGCTGCTAACCACGAAGATCTGCAGGAATTGTTGCTGCACAGGCCAGTCGCTGCCCTGCCTTTTGCCGGAAGATACCGACTTATTGATTTTGCCCTGTCAAGTATGGTGAACTCGGGTATAGGAAGTGTTGCAGTCTTTCCTAGAGGAAGCTACCGCTCACTTATGGATCATCTGGGATCCGGAAAGAATTGGGATCTAAATCGAAAAAGGGATGGATTATTCTTTTTTCCTCCTATGGAGGTAAAGGATAATGATTTCAGAGGAACGGGATGCTTTGCACATTTTGCAGAAAATCTCGACTTCTTCTATAGGAGTACACAGGAATATACGTTAGTATCAAATTCCTACACAGTAATCAATGATGACTTAAGGACAATGCTAGATACGCACCAGAAATATGGGTGTGACATCACTGAGGTTTATAAAAATGGAAAAGCTTTAAATATTTACTTGTTGAAAACATCACTCTTAATTGATTTAATCGAGAACAGAGAAGATACAGGATATAGAAGTCTTGATGATGTAATTGACGATTTTTCGAGCCCTTATACTAGCTGCAGGTTTGAATATAAAGGCTACGCAGAACAAGTAGATTCCATAAAAAGCTATTACAAGATTAGTATGGATTTGCTTAACCCAACTGTCTGGCATACTCTTTTTAAGAAAGAACAGCCGGTATTCACCAAGGTTAAGGATGAGCCACCTTCCCATTATTATAAAGGTTCTAGTGTTAAGAGGGCCCTTTTGGCTAACGGCTGCAAGGTAAGGGGAGAGGTGGAAAATAGTATAATCTCCAGAGGAGTAAGCATAGGACAGGAAGCGATTATTCGAAATAGTATTATTATGCAGAAGAGCCAAATCGGCGAAAATTGTATCCTTGAGTCGGTGATCCTGGATAAGGATGTTAAAGTTGAACCTGGAACAATTCTTATTGGAAGTCCGCAGAATCCTATCGTTATAGGAAAAGGTTCAGTTGTCCAGCCGACTGCTGCAAAAGCTAGCTCTCTTTTGGCTTTGTAGAATCTCAAAAACAGCCTTCCCACTTACGGGGAGGCTGTTTTTTTAATGTCTAGCTTCAGTGCCTATCGCCTATCAAACTTCAGGCCTCCTCGCTACGATAAGTCATCATCGAATCGCTAGCGCTCTTCGTGATTCCTTTATCTCAGTCGAAGTCCCTCCATTTTGTACGGCGATGATCAAGGCACTTACGCTTTGCTATTTATAATCAATCCTCTTCCAAATAGCTATCTTTACGCTTATACGGGACATCTCCCATTTGTGATTCTATTCCTTTTCGATCAAGGGTTTCTTCAAGGTTTTCCAGCTTTTGTACCTTACTGAACTGGCGGTTTCCACCTTCGATATCGTTCGAAACTATTTCCTCGATATCCTCCGCTTGGGCTTCTTCATTAACTCCTTTATTATATAAGTCATTGTAGTTGTCATAATCCCCAACCATATCCTGTGGGCCATCCGCTGTTCCATAGCGGGCAACCTCTTCGAAACTGTCATTCGTATCAATAACTCCGCCCTCGCTTCTGCCTCGGAATGAATTAGGAATGGACGGCGTTAGGACATCCTCTTCTACCGGCCGGTCGGTAGCAGGAACCTTTTCAGGAGTATGTTCAACGCAATATAGCGTTGAAGGGAGTGCTTCAAGCCTCTCAAAAGGAATTTCCTTTTCACACTCACGGCAGATTCCATATGTTCCATCTTCCATAGCGGCTAATGCTTCTTTTACTTTTTCCAACTCGCTTCCCGCATGACCCTCAAGGGCATAGTCTTTCTCTCTTTCATACAGTTCTGTCCCCAAGTCAGCAGGATGATTGTCAAGTGAAGATAACTCCCCAACCGTTTCGGTTTCTGCATCTTTCCGGTCAGTATAACCGTCTTCCATTTTCAACTGGGTCTCCAGATTTGTTTCTTCCTCTTTTAATAAATATTTCAATGTATTTAACTGATTTGTCGTTAACATAAATTCCACATCCGTTTCGTTGCGTTTTACTCTTCCTGTAGTATTTTTGATACCCTTCCGGATTGTAATGAAAACATAAACCCGCTTTGGGGTTTCAATACGGACTGAGGGTTTCAGCCGATATAAAGGCATCAGGAGGAGCGAAAGCCCAATCGTATGTAGTGAGTAGACCTATCGCAAAACGGCGGCACATTCTCAAAACAACTTTCCCAAAGTGGCGCATTGCAATAGGAAATGCAAAAAGCCCCTGCATATGCAGGAGCTTTGATAAACTTATTAAATGAAGTGGCCAATGAATAAACCAATGGCAAGCAAGAAACCAAAAATTGTATTGGTTTGTGCCGTTGCTTTCATTGCTGGCATCATTTCAATAGGGGTTCTGCCGGCTTTGAATCCCTTTACTGCCAGAATAGGCTTTGGCAAACTTAGAACGACAATAGCAGCCCAAGGTGAAATAATTTGTAATACAATTAGTACCGCGACAATTATATAAGCAGCTGTAAACATTCCGGCAAGGAATCGAATCGCATTGACCCTGCCAAGTAGAATCGCGAGTGTTTTCCTTCCAAATTCCTTATCTCCGTCCAAATCCCGGATATTATTCGAAAGCAGGATTGCTCCAACAAGAATAGATACAGGAATCGAAACCAAAATACTTACACCCGTAACATAACCTGTCTGAATAAAGAATGAAATTAAAATGATTAAACAACCCATGAAGAAGCCGGCAAATAGTTCCCCGAATGGTGTATAGGCGATAGGCTTTGGACCACCCGTGTAAAGATAGCCGAACAGCATGGAAATACTCCCTATTACTGCAATCCACCAACTGCTTTCCATGCAAATGTAGATACCCAGCAAGACGGATATGCCGTATAAAAGCAGAGCCAGTTGCATGACTGTCGCTGGTTTTATACCATCTCTGACTATGGCACCGCCAATACCAATAGAATGTTCGTTGTCTAGTCCGCGTTTAAAGTCATAGTATTCATTAAACATATTTGTAGCCGCCTGGATCAAAAGGCAGGCGAGCAGCATTGCACCAAACAGAAGACCATTTATTTTTCCTTCTTCAAGTGCGAGGACAGTACCCAAAAAAACTGGGACAAATGCAGCAGTCAAGGTATGGGGGCGTGTTAGCTGCCACCATGCGTGAAAACCGCGATTGGATTCTGGGATATGGGGTGTGCCTGTCTGTAATTGTGTCTGCATGCATTACACTCCCTGATGTAGTAGTATAGCAATGAATTCTTATATGCCACATTTAAGTGTATGAAATTTAAGGAAAGGTGTCAATTACTTTTTCCTGCCAGCTTCCAGTCAGTTTACCGGATTTACCCTTGTGGAAAATTAGGAATGTAGCTTAATCGAGGTTTGTGACAGAATAGGATATAATATAGGAAAAAACATGGTGACTGTGACTACTGTTATTGACACTCCCGCAATTTGAGTAGTATTTTTAAATAGGTTTTAAACTGAATGGGGACAGTGGTTTGCGCTGTTTGGAGGGATAATGTTGGTTACCATCCACGATACAGAGTTAAAGGAAGGCATCCTTCAAGGAATAATTAGAGCAAAGGAATTAGGCAGGCCTGTGCTGGTAAGTGAGGTTAGCAAGGTTGGAGCTATGGATCCTTTGTTGTTTTTTGCCAGTGGAAAAGAAGAGTTCCTGGGGGAACGTTTTTTTTGGAAAAGTCCAGGAGAGGAAATTACTATAGCCGGACTTGGAATTGCCGCGCAATTGAGTGTTGATTCCGATAATGGCCGGTTTACGATTATTAATAAACAATGGGATAGGTTTATAAAGGATAGCATCGTAATGAACAGCTATTCTTCTGAGGCTATTGGGCCTCTAATGTTTGGCGGGTTTGCATTTGACCCACAAAAGCCAAGAACAGCGTTATGGTCAAAATACCAGGATGCTTTGTTTCACATTCCCCGCTTTATGGTTTCTGTTTTGAAGGGGGATGTATATTTAACTACAAACATCATGTGTACGAAGTATGATGGAATATCACTTTTCACTAAGGTTTCCTCTGAGAGGGAGGCCCTATTAAATAAAGCAATTAAGGGTTCAGAGGGTGAAAAATCTTCCCTTGTCCGAGTTGAAGAAATTGGCGCTGCTGAATGGAAGCAGACCGTAAAAAATTTAGTAGAAGATTTAAATAATGGCGGACCGCTTAAGAAGGTGGTTCTGGCAAGGGAGCTTCGTCTTTATTTTGATGGCGTGATTGACTCGGTTAAAATTCTTGGCAAGCTGAAGGAACAGCAAAAAACTAGTTTTGTGTTCTCTTTTGAATCTGCGGGAGATAGCTTTATCGGTGCTTCACCAGAACGTCTCGTAAAGAAGGCAGGAATGAAAGTCCAATCAGCCTGCCTTGCCGGCTCGATTCCAAGAGGTGGGACGGATGTTGAAGATAAGAAATTGGGTGACCTGTTGCTGTCGGACGAAAAAAACCTTTCGGAGCATCAGTATGTAGTTGATATGATACGGGAGGCATTGGAGGAGACCTGCGAATCGGTTTTCATTCCAGAAAAGCCCCAACTAATGAAGATAAGGGATATACAGCACTTATATACACCTGCAGAAGGAATTGCTAAGGAAAAGACAAGCCTGCTTCAACTGGTTGACAGACTTCATCCAACTCCTGCTTTAGGCGGGCTTCCAAAAGAATTGGCAGTAGAAAAGATCCGTGAGATGGAGAATCTTGATCGTGGTTTGTATGCTGCACCGGTTGGGTGGCTGGATTATTCCGGGAATGGTGAATTTGCTGTGGCAATTCGGTCAGGTCTAATTCAGGGAAACGAAGCATCCCTGTTTGCAGGCTGTGGTGTAGTTGCAAATTCAGATGCAGATAGTGAATACCTGGAAACAGGCCTTAAATTCAGGCCGATGCTTTCAGCCCTTGGAGGAGTACAGGAATGAATCATCAAGAATCATTAACATCCTATTTGGCTGCATTCGTAGCTGAACTTGTTAAAACTGGTATAAAGGAAGTTGTCATTAGCCCTGGTTCGCGCTCTACACCAATGGCATTGGTTATGGCAGAACATCCGGAGCTAAAAATTCATATTCATGTCGATGAACGCTCTGCCGCATTTTTCGCTCTTGGTCTGGCAAAGGGAAGCGGTAAGCCTGTTGCTATTCTTTGTACATCCGGTACGGCAGCGGCAAATTATTTCCCGGCTATCGTTGAGGCCAAGTATTCCCGTATTCCTCTGCTAGTATTGACTGCGGATAGGCCGCATGAATTAAGAGACGTTGGTGCTCCTCAGGCGATTGACCAAATTGATTTATATGGCAAGCATGTTAAGTGGTTTTCGGAAATGGCACTGCCTGAGGAAGGCTCTGATATGATCAGATACGCCCGGACCGTTTGCGCCAGGGCTGTTTCAAAGGCAACGGAATTACCAGCTGGGCCAGTTCATCTTAACTTCCCATTCCGTGAACCGCTTATACCAAAGCTGGATAAAGAGCAGCTATTTGAAATGCTGGAAAGGCCGCAAAAGTATGTTTCAATTAGCCGCGGCAGACTTGAACTATCGGAGGAAGAATACAAGGAGATTGCCCTTGTTTTAAACAGTAATAAAAAAGGAATCATTGTATGCGGCCACCTCGAGGCAGGCAGTTTAAAAACGAGGATAGAGAGTCTGTCCAGAAAGACAGGCTACCCAATTCTTGCCGACCCTCTTTCACAGCTTAGAAGCAGCAAAGTAAGCCGGGAATTGCTTATTGATACATATGATGCATTCCTCCGTTTACCTGAAGCAAAATCTTTGCTAAAGCCAGAAGTTGTGATTCGTTTTGGTGCGATGCCAGTCTCCAAAGCATTGACAACTTTCCTTCGGGAAAACCATAGTGCCCGCCAATTTGTTATTGATGGCGGTGATGGATGGCGTGATCCTCACTCATTATCAACCGAAATGATTTACTGTGATGAAGAACTTTTTTGTGAAGGCCTACTTCCGTTTGTAGAATCAAATTATGATAGTTTGTACATGAATGAGTGGTCTGATGTAAATCACTTGTCAAAAGAAACGATGATTTCCGAATTAAACCGTGATGCGCTTACAGAAAGCATTGTTTACAATCAACTGCAGGAGCTTCTTCCCGAAGGAGCCAGCATCTTTGTCGGAAATAGTATGCCCATTAGGGACTTGGACAGCTTCTTTTGGCTGAACGATAAAAATATTCGAGTCCTGGCCAATCGTGGGGCTAACGGGATCGATGGGATTATCTCCAGTGCGCTCGGAGCATCTGTCCATGCAAAGCCGATGTATCTTGTACTTGGCGATTTAACATTTTATCATGATATGAACGGACTCCTCCCCGCAAAGTTATATGGGCTCGATATCACAATTATTATCATCAATAATAATGGAGGAGGAATTTTCTCTTTCCTTCCGCAGTCGAATGAAAAGAAGAACTTTGAGTTACTATTTGGAACACCAACCGGGCTTGATTTTTCCCATGCAGCCGCTTTATATGGCGGAGCATTCACCCGTGTCGAAACCCTGGTCGATTTTAAGAATGCAATAATGAAGGCCAGAGAAGTTCATGGCTTAAAAATTATTGAAGTTATGAGTGATAGAGAAACAAATACTGCTGACCATCGAAGAATCTGGAATTCGGTTTCCCAGGAAATAAAAAAGCTGGTTGACTTATCATGAATGCCGGAATTAATGGGTTGGACTACCATATTGAAATAACCGGAGAGGGGTCTCCGCTCTTGCTGCTCCATGGGTTTACCGGGAGCAGCGGAACATGGCAGCCCTTCTTCGAAAAATGGGGAGCCCACTCAACCCTTATTTGTCCGGATTTACCTGGTCATGGCAGAACCACGCCAATTCCTGAGCCTGAACGGCTTTCCATGGAAAATACGGTCGAGGACCTTAAGTGTATTTTGGATTATTTCAAGATTGAAAAGGCAGACATCCTCGGCTATTCAATGGGTGGAAGAGTGGCGCTTGCTTTTGCACTTACCTTCCCTGAAAGAGTTCGGAATCTTATTTTGGAAAGCTCGTCTCCAGGGCTGGAAAATTCCGATGATCGAAAGTCAAGGCGCATGAAAGACAACCAACTTGCCAACTTTATAAAGGAGCATGGCATCGAGGAGTTTGTCGATTATTGGGAAAACATCCCCCTATTCTCCTCGCTTCAGTCTTTACCTAACGGAATTACTTCCAGGGTAAGGAAGGAACGTTTGAGAAACAGCCCTGAAGGCCTTGCAAACTCATTGATTGGCATTGGGACTGGTATCCAGCCTTCTTATTGGAAAAGGCTTGGAGAACTTGATTGCAGGACTTTGCTCATCGCAGGCAGCAAAGATGAAAAGTATTGCAAAATTGCTAAAGAAATGGCAGCGAGGATAAAAAATTGCAGAATTGAATTGGTTTATGAGGCTGGACATGCAATTCATGTGGAACAATCGGAAAAGTTTGGTACAATAGTAAGTGGGTTTTTGACAAATACATAGAGGAGGTTATCCATTTGGCAGTAGAATGGGTGGCAGAGCGCCAATACGACGAAATTCTATACGAAACATATAATGGTATTGCAAAAGTAACCATCAACCGTCCGCATGTACATAATGCGTTTACTCCAAAAACGGTAACGGAAATGATTGATGCCTTTGCTTATGCAAGGGATGATTCCAAGATTGGTGTAATTATTCTTACTGGTGCAGGAGATAAGGCTTTCTGTTCCGGCGGTGACCAAAAAGTAAGAGGCCATGGCGGCTATGTTGGGTCTGATGAGATTCCGCGCCTGAACGTACTTGACCTTCAGCGTTTAATCCGTGTCATACCAAAGCCGGTTATCTCAATGGTAAAAGGCTATGCGATCGGTGGCGGGCATGTTCTTCACGTTGTCAGCGATTTAACCATTGCCGCAGATAACGCAATCTTTGGACAAACTGGCCCGAAAGTCGGCAGCTTTGATGCGGGCTATGGCTCAGGTTATCTTGCTAGAATCGTTGGCCATAAAAAGGCCCGTGAAATCTGGTACCTTTGCCGCCAGTACAATGCCCAGGAAGCTCTTGACATGGGCCTTGTCAACAAAGTTGTACCACTTGATCAAGTTGAAGAGGAAACAATCCAATGGTGTGAGGAAATCCTTGAGAAGAGCCCAACTGCCATTCGTTTCCTAAAAGCCGCGATGAATGCAGATACAGACGGACTTGCCGGTCTTCAGCAGTTTGCCGGAGATGCAACACTTCTTTATTACACAACCGATGAAGCAAAAGAAGGCCGCGATGCATTTAAGGAAAAACGCAAGCCAGACTTCGGCCAATTCCCAAGATTTCCATAAGAAAAGCGGAAGCTCCCGTTTAGCGCCGTATGGCCTCCTCGAAAAGACTACCGCCTTTTCTTCGTGCGATGCTAATGCTTCCGAAGCATTCCTTGTGGAGGGCCTGGACATGAGATAAAGGAAACACGAAGAGCGCAAGCGATTCGATGTTGACTTATCGTAGTGAGGGGACCGAAGGACACTAGGCGTTGGGAGCTGCAGCTGGACAAAAGAAAAGCGGAAGCTCCTTTTGTTGGAGCTAGTTATACAGGTGCGTTTAAATGTAATTCACAGCTTGATGGAAATCCCATCAAGCTGTTTTCCTATTTGTATGAATACGATAACTCAGTTCCGGGACAATACACGGGATAGAGCGTTAAAGAAGGTGTACATCATGACTATGAGAATGCCGCATTTTTTGAAAAAAAGAGCCTTCCTTACTCCGGATCGCCCGGCATTATTATTTAATAATCAGCTGTTAACATTTAAAGAACTATATGAGAAAAGTCTGTCACTTGCTGCCAAGTTAACTTCAGCAGGTGTTGATTCCAGCACATTTACTGGGGTTCTAATAAAAAA
Source organism: Bacillus sp. FJAT-18017 (assembly GCF_001278805.1). Taxonomy (GTDB): domain Bacteria; phylum Bacillota; class Bacilli; order Bacillales; family Cytobacillaceae; genus Bacillus_D. The sequence continues at coordinate 1,595,678 of NZ_CP012602.1, forward strand.
CAATCTTGAATCAGCCATCCTTCTATATGCGTTACAGTTATGCGGGGCACCTGCTGTGATGCTAAACAACAGATTAACTGCTGCTGAAATTGCCTGGCAGCTCCAGGATGCAAATGTCAGCATCCTCATAAGTGAACCATCACTAACTTCTTTAGCTAACGAGGCAGCATCAAGCCATGAATCCGTTACGACCTTAACCTTCACTGAACTTTCCTCCATAAAGCCCGCTAATTGGATTCCATCAGATGAGGTGTCCCTTGAAGACATTTGCACTGTCATGTATACATCGGGTACAACCGGACATCCAAAGGGGGTTTTACAAACCTATGGAAATCATTGGTGGAGTGCCTCGGGTTCAGCACTTAATCTAGGTATGACCGAACACGATACTTGGCTCTGCACAGTACCGCTCTTTCATATAAGCGGCTACTCGATTCTTATAAGAGGAATTGTTTATGGCAATCTTGTCATCTTACATGAACATTTTGACCCAAAGCATGTGGTCAAAGATATTATAGAGAAAAAAGTCTCGTATATGAGTATTGTCGGAACAGCTTTAAATCGCGTGTTGGATGAACTGGGTAACAGGAGTCTTCCGGAAACATTTCGGTGTATGCTGCTCGGGGGCGGACCAGCCCCGCTTCCGCTACTTGAAGCATGCCTCCGGCGGAATGTCCCTGTTTTCCAAACGTATGGCATGACGGAGACTGCATCTCAATCGGCTACGCTTGCTGCTGAGTATAGTTTGTCTAAATTAGGTTCAGCAGGGAAGCCGCTATTCCCGGTTTCTATCAAGATTCAGCTCGAAGATGGAAACGAGGCACCAGCCGGGGGGGAGGGAGAAATCCTTGTTAAAGGTCCTAATGTTACGCCTGGGTATTTGAACCGGCCGGAGGCTACAGCGGAAAAGATTGTGGATGGCTGGTTCCATACAGGTGATATTGGCAAGTTGGATGAGGAAGGTTTCTTGTATGTAATTGACAGGAGATCTGATTTAATCATTTCGGGCGGGGAAAACATTTATCCAGCAGAAGTCGAAAGTGTACTCGTTTCTCATCCATATGTTTGGGACGCAGGGGTAGCAGGGATTTCCCACTCCGAATGGGGACAGGTTCCTGTTGCATTCTTGATTTTAATGGATGGCCATTCACTTACTGAAGAGGAATTACGGTCTTATTGTCTTTCCAGGCTAGCTAAATATAAAGTCCCTCGGAGTTTTTATTTTGTAAAAGAGCTTCCAAGAAACGCATCCAACAAGCTTCTGCGTAGAAACCTAATTAGCCTTATCGGGGGAGACCTTATATGAATCTCCATTCAATCAAGTTATCAGTTATTTCCATGCCATTAAAACATCCCTTTCATACACATCTGGAAACAGTTAGCGTCAGGGAAGGGATACTGGTTGAGGTTTGTGATAAAGAAGGATTAGAAGGATATGGTGAAGGAGTGGCCTTCTCATCACCTTGGTACACGGAAGAGACTGTTGCGAGTAGCTTTTCGGTTATCAGATCTTCTTTAATCCCTCTGCTTCAAAAAAATGCAATAAGACATCCTAATGAAGTATTTGAGGTATTTAGTGCAGTCCGACGAAATCATATGGCAAAGTCGGCTGTTGAAATGGCTTTGTGGGACTTGTTTTCGAAGGAAAAAGGGAAGCCCCTTTCACGGTCCATAGGAAGCGAAAAACAACACATACCTTCAGGGGTTGTCGTTGCTGCGAGGAACGAAGCCGAGGCACTCGAACAAACCGCGCGTTATGTGGAAGAGGGCTATCAGCGAATCAAGGTGAAAATAGGCCCTTCCAATGATTATTCGTTGCTATCAGCAATTAGGAGGGACTTTCCTGAATTGCCAATCATGGCAGATGCCAATTCTGCTTATACTCTTAAAGATGCAGATAAACTGAAGGCCCTTGATGATTTAGGCTTACTTATGATAGAACAGCCACTAGCTTACGATGACTTTATTGAGCATGCGAAGCTTCAGAAGATGATTTCTACACCAATATGCCTGGATGAGAGTATTTCTTCGTATTCAGATGTTGTCCTCGCCTTAGAAATGGGCAGCTGCAAAATATTAACGATAAAGGCAGGCAAAGTCGGTGGTCTCCGTGAGGCAATCCGAATCCATGATTATTGCAAAAGTAGGGGCATTCAAGTTTGGTGTGGAGGAATGATCGAGTTTGGGGTGTCCCGGGCACATAACGTAGCTCTTGCATCCCTGCCTGGCTTTACTATCCCGGGTGATATTTCATCCTCGTCCCGCTTTTGGGAAGAGGATATCATTACACCGGAAATAACGGTTAAGGACGGCTGGATATCGATACCAGAGGGAGACGGGATAGGATTTGAGCTTAATCGGAAACGGCTTTCTAAAATCACTGTCCATACGGAAACCTTTACCCTTTAATTTATAATATCTTAGAAAAAGAAGCTGCACAGACAGCTTCTTTTTTTTGCCTACTACTAAGGGAGTATTTGGCTCAAAATGATAGGCTATCTGTAGTATTTTTACTATATTTATAGATTGGAAGCAGGAATTCCACCGAATATTCAGAATATAATTACCTATGGAAAAAGAATGAATGTTCATTCATTTTCTTAAAATTAATAAGGAGGTTGGTTATGGAACAATTCTCAACGTCTCTTTCAGTACTGAGAGAGAGAAAAGGTGCAGTCATTGCAATTATTGCAGTCATACTGGTACCACTTATTTATGCTGCGCTGATCCTTTCTGCTTCATGGGGCCCTTATGACAATCTGTCAAATCTGCCTGTTGCTGTAGTAAACAATGATTTAGGCGCTATGTCAGGTAATGAAGAAATTAATGCGGGCAATCAGCTTGTTGATTCACTTAAGGAAAGCATGACACTAGGTTTTAAGTTTGTCAGTTCTGAAGAGGCAAAAAAGGGGATGGATGATTTAACGTATTATATGACAATCGAAATACCAGAGGACTTTTCACATAGAATTACAACAGTTCTTGATGAGAATCCACAAATCCCGGAGCTGACCTATACACAAAATGAAGGCTTGCACTTCATGGCGGCACAGGTCACAAATAAAGCTGCAGAACAGATCAGGGAGCAGCTGGGGAACCAAATAACCGAAACTTATGTCCGGAATGTCTTTACTCAGCTTGAACAGGTGGCTGCGGGCTTCAAGGATGGGGCAGAGGGTTCCACAAAAATTAACGAGGGCTCTGCTAAGCTGAAGGATGGGACTGGACAGATTCTTAGTTCTCTTGAAACAAAAGCTCCAGATATTAGCAGGCTGGCAAATGGTGCTAAAGAATTGAAGGCCGGTACCGGGGAACTAGCTTCGAAAATTCAGAGCGGAACATCTGGGGTTACTCAGCTTGCAGACGGTTCAAAGACATTGTCGGCTGGATTAGGAGAATTAAATGGCGGCGCCAGAGAATTGGACAAAGGAGCAAAAGATCTTAATGCCGGTGCTGAGGAACTGGACGCTGGTGCCAAAGACCTTAATGCCGGTGCCAAAGAACTGAAGGCAGGTACAGAAAAGGTTCTAACGGGATTGGAAGGGGTACAAGCTGCAATTAATGACAGGCTTGCACCGAAAAGTAAGGAATTTGCTGCCGGAATGACAAAGTACAAGAACGATACTGCTCCCCTTGTACCAGGTGCGCAGGCTATAGCTGATGGTATTGAGGAAATGGCTACGAATCCTTTATTTGCGGCTTATTTCGCAGTAAACCCAGACTTAAAAAGGCTAAGGGAAGGCAGTAAGGAGCTGGCGGCAGGCGTAAATAAAGCAAATCAGGCTTTTAAGGAAAAATTAGAGCCAGGCGCACACCAAATCGCCAATGGGATTGATAGTACCGATGAAAAGGTAGATGATGTTAAGGCTGGCGTAGATAAGCTTGTTGCTGGCCAAAAGACATTGGATAAAGGAATGGGTGATTTGTTGGCAGGTACGGGTAAGTTGGCTGCAGGTACTTCGAGGTTATCTGCTGGATCTTCTCAGCTTGCCGGTGGTACAACGAAGCTTGCGGCAGGTTCTACTCAACTCTCAGATGGAGCTAAGAGGCTGGCTGATGGAAACTCAACATTACAAAATTCCTGGGCTGCACTTTCCGATGGTGCAAACAAAATTAATAATGGGATGGCGCAAGTAAGTGACGGTAACCAAACTGTGAATACAGGCTGGGGAACTCTGACTGAAGGAGTTAAACAAGTTGATAATGGCATCGGTCAAGTTGAAAGCGGTTCCAAGGAGCTAGCGGACGGCTTGAAAGGCGGTGCTGATAAAGTGGGGGCTATTAAGGCGGAAGACTCCAATATTGCGCAGTTTGCTTCTCCTGTCGCCCTTAAGAAAAATGTTTTAAATAGTTTCCCAATGTATCGTTACGCGAATGCCCCTTATGTTCTCGCACTAGCACTGTTTGTTGGTGTTTTGGTGATGACAGTTGTATTTAATATGAGAAAGCCTGATACACAAGAAGTATCCAGCTTCACTTGGTACAGTTCGTTATTTAGTAAAATGGCTGGTGTCGCTGTACTGCAAGCTTTGATTGCAGGGATATGTACGCTGTTTTTCTTGAAGCTTTCCGTTTATCACAGTATTCTTCTGATTATTTTTGCTATAATAGCAAGTCTTGCCTTCCTGTCTATTGTATTTTTCCTTGTGGCTGCGGCAGGAAACATTGGAAGATTTATTGCATTTGTCTTTCTGGTTCTTCAGCTTTCAACAACAGGCTCGAGCTTGCCAATCGCTATGCTTCCGGAAGGATTGCGTACACTCAGTACGTTCCTGCCAATGCGCTATGCAATCGACAGTTTCAGGTCGATTATTTCACTCGATAATGCAGGTGCGGGATGGGCCAATATATTTGTGCTATTATTCTTCCTGATTGCCGGGCTTGCGCTGACAGCCATTGTGGCATTTGTCCAAAATAGGCGAACAAATACAGCTACTCCAGCAAGAGTCGCATAGAATTCATGCCTCTGAAGCATTGCTTCAGGGGCTTTTCACTCTTTTAGAGTTAGTTGCATAAATTATCTGAACACAATATAATTAAAAGAGAACAAATTTGGACTTTTAAGGAGGTGGAAATGAGATGGACCGTTCTGTTGGATTGCATGGGCAATTTTTGGAATTTATCTATATTTGCCGTGCAATTTTTCATGAAATTGCTTTTAACGGGATACGTATGCCCAAATTTAGCAATTGAATTGAAAACAGACCGGTAAGAGATCTCTATTTCCTCCTCGATAATATAAAACTGTGGCTTACATGGGTACACCCTATGGAGTGTACCCTAGATACTCCTGGACATCAGGGGCCAAGCCATTAGTTAACTGTCGATAGGCCATGGAAGTTAACTCTTCCATGGCTTTTTTGTGTAAAAGAAGCCTCTTACCATAAGATTTTAATGACGAAAGGAAGAGGAACATGACCCTTTGCAGCATACAGCAAATTTCAAAAATGTTTGGTGGAAATAAAATCTTTGAAAATTTGTCTTTTGAAATACAGGAGAAAGACAGGATAGGTTTAGTTGGCCGAAATGGAACCGGAAAGACAACTATCTTTAAGTTGATGGCAGATATTGAAACTCCAGATGAAGGCGGGATTCATATTAAAAGAGGGGCGAAGATAGGGTACTTGGCCCAAATCCCGCAATACCCTCAAGGAACAAAGGGCTTGCAAGTCCTGAAAACTGCTTTTACTGAAGTTTTGAAAACAGCATACCGCCTAAGGGAGCTAGAAGTAAGGATGGCAAGCGAAACAGACGATGTAAAACTATCTAAAGACATAGAAGATTATGGCCGATTGCAGGATGAATTCATGCTTTCTGGTGGATACGAGATGGAAGCGGATATAGGAAAAGTTGCAAATGGGTTAGGAATAAGCGATTTGCTTCATACAGAATTCCGGAAATTAAGCGGGGGTGAGCAGACAAAGATTTGTCTGGGGTTAGTACTCCTACAGAAACCGGATTTACTCCTGCTGGATGAGCCGACGAACCACCTCGATATTGCCGCTGTCGAATGGCTGGAGGAATACCTGAAGGAGTATGATGGAACAATCATCTGCGTTTCGCATGACCGTTATTTTCTTGATAATGTAATAACAAAGGTTTTTGACCTTGAAGACGGCGAACTTACGATTTACCATTCAAATTATTCAGGTTTTGTAAAAGAGAAAGAAGAGCGGCTCTTGCAAGAGTTCCAGGCATACCAGGAGCAGCAGAAGAAGATAAAGAAAATGAAGGAGGCAATTAAGCGCCTCAGGGAATGGGCAAACCAGGCTAATCCGCCAAATGAAGGGCTTCATAAACGGGCCAGGAACATGGAACGGGCACTCGAACGGATGGAAAAATTGAAACGTCCAGTTCTGGACCGAAAGCAAATGGGCCTGGAATTTGAGAAAACCGACCGGAGCGGAAAAGAAGTTTTTATCATGAAAAATGTTTCGAAAACATTTGGAGGCAAGCAACTATTTGATGAAGCAAACTTCTTTGTCCAATACTTGGACCGAACCGCAATTGTTGGGCCAAACGGAACAGGTAAATCGACTATCATTAAAATGCTTCTTGATGAGGTGAAGCCGGATAACGGTGAAGTTAAGCTGGGAAGCAATGTGAAGATAGGCTATCTCTCTCAGCATTTTACAATAGGCAATCCCAATTTGAAGCTGATTGATGTATTCCGTGACGAGGTGCATGTAAGCGAAGGAGAGGCACGCCATATTCTGGCAAAGTTCCTGTTTTACGGCCCGAATGTATTTCGAAAGGCAGGCCAATTAAGCGGGGGAGAGAAAATGAGGCTTCGGCTTGCCCAGTTAATGCACCAGGATATTAACTTCCTAGTCCTGGACGAGCCGACCAATCACCTTGATATTGATTCGCGAGAAGTACTGGAGGATGCATTGGAAGAGTTCAAAGGGACGATCCTCGCTGTATCCCATGATAGATATTTTTTAAATAAACTTTTTACAAAGACCTACTGGCTTCATAACCGAAAGCTTCATTATTTCGAGGGGGGCTATTCCTGGGCAAAAGAAAAACTTAATGAGCTCCATTCAAAAGAAGCCGTATTTGAGCCTGAACACCCACAGCAAAAAGCTGTTAAACAACGAGCTCCGAGGCTGGAAGGAAAGCAGCAGATAATGAGTCTGGATGAGGTAGAATCTATTCTTATCAAGTTAGAAGAGAAATTAGCTTCTCTGGAGACACAATTGCTATTGGAAACTGACCTTGACGAGCTGCAAACGTTATTCCATGAAAAAGAAAAACTCGAAGCAGAACGTGAAACCCTCTATGAGCAACTCGAAGGATTACTATAGGCATAGCTGCCAAAATTAGATAGGACAAAATGAACAAAGAGGCTATCCATAGGGCAGCCTCTTTGTTATGGTCTAGGATTTACTTGGGTCTTCGCGTTTTTGACGTAAATACTTTTTATCATGCATGAAAAGACTCCAAAAATATATAAAGCCAGGGAAGAGAATGGCGAACCCGACTATATATGTAGCAAAAACCGCCCTAAATGAGTTTGGATCAGTGAAGGCAGAATGAATCGTCACGTCAGGATAGACGAGATATGGCAAATGCGCTTTACCATACACATAGCTTGCCACGAGGTACTGGCCAGTTATCGCGATAACGGCAAGCCTGGGCATTCCAATCACTTTTTTCCCATCCTTTAAAGAGGGAAGGAAAAGAGCAAGCCCGCCTAGCAGGAAAAATCCGAAAGAAAGAAATAGCAAAGGAATGTATTCGAGCATTCTTTCGTAAAGCCAGCTTACCTCTCTTTCAAGTGTAATCATGATGGCAAGAGTCATAACTATGGAAACGGGCCCCATGATAAGAGCATCACGCCGATATACTTTGTAGGCATCCATTTCATCCGATACTTTTGAATAGTCCGCCAAGAGGAGCGAAGATAAAAAGAGAGTGGAGCTGATTGCAAAAGCAAAAAAAGCATACTCGTTCGGGCTTGTAAAGAGACGACCAAGATTAAGTGTCTGACGGCCTCCTTCGAGTGTATCGATGTATTGGCCGTGGGTAATCGGCAAAACACTTATCAGAAGTCCAGGTATCAAGAAACCGCATATACCAGAAACATATGTCAAAGGCTTCCTGTACTCTTCAGCAATATTTGAGAATACAAGAAACGCGCTCCTTAAAGCAAGCAACGCAAGTATGATGCTCCCTGGAATAAGCAATACAGTTCCGAGAGTATAGGCTCCCCTTGGAAACAGGCTGTATACTGCGATAACCAGAGCAACAATAAAGGTATTCGTTACTTCCCATGTCGGGGACAAATATCGGTTGGCAATATTCGTTGCCTTTGATTTTGGTTTATTGATGTAAATCATTGACCAGAAGCCTGCCCCAAAGTCCATCGTCGCCATGACGGCATATATAAAGACAAAACCCCAGAGGATGGTAATTGCTATATAGGCATCAACCATCAGTCAACCTCCTATGTGTTTGAACTGAACAGCTGTTCATCCGGATTTTCAGCACGGTCGAGATCCCGCTGAACGGGATTTTTTTTGAAAAAATAGAGCAAAACAAAAATTGCTGCTGCTCCCAAGATGACATATACACTTGAAAACAGTATATATAGCGGCCCAAGATTTGTCTGAGTTGTCACTGATTCGGCGGTAGTAAGCATCCTGTAAATGTTCCATGGCTGACGGCCTGTGCAGGCGAAAATCCAGCCTAATTCAATTGCGAGAATGGCAAGAGGTCCAGAAGCCACATATGACCAGAGCAGCCATTTCGGATATTTCGGCTTTTTTAATATTTTTTTCCAGAAGAGGCCGAATAATGATATTGCGATTAAAAATGTACCTATGAAAACCATTCCATTGAACAGTGTGTGGATAAACAGAGGCGGCCATTCCTCCTCAGGCCATTCATTCAGCCCTTTTACAACAGTGCCGAAATTATTACCTGCAAGGAAGCTTAGCGCCCACGGGATTTCAACGCCGTATTTAACCTCTTTGGTTTCAGGGTCTAGAACACCGCCAATTGCAAGTGGAGCATGGGACTGGGTCTCAAATAATCCTTCAGCTGCCGCAAGCTTCTCTGGCTGGTATTCATGGAGCATTTGGGCAGATTCATGCCCGTTAACTGCAGTAAGGAGTGAAAACACTGCACCTACTACAAGTGACAGGAAAAGGGCTTTTTGATGGAACTTATAAATTCTTGAGCCGTATTCCACTCGCATCATTTTAAAGCCAGCGACCATTGCTACCACAAATGCCCCAACAACATAAGCTGAAAGGGCGACATGCCCTGCAGTTACGAAAAAGCTTGGGTTGAAAAAAGCAGCCCATGGGTCAACATTTACAATCTCACCGTTCACAATGTCAAAGCCTGCAGGTGTTCCCTGGAAGGCGTGGACATTGGTTATTAAGACAGCAGAGGCAAGCGCACCGAGGGCTACTAAAGTGAGGCTTGCAATCCGCATCCACGGTTTGATTCGTTCAGCTGCATACACATAGATCGACATAAACAAGGCTTCAACAAAGAAAGCGTAAATTTCGATTTGAAATGGCAATGCCATCACCCTGCCGATCACTTCCATAAATCCAGGCCATAGCAAAGAAAGCTGCACACCGGCAATCGTGCCAGTCGGGATGCCGACTCCGAGCAGGACTGCAAATGCTTTAGTCCAGCGTTTGGCCATGACAACATATTCAAGGTCCTTTGTCCGTTGATATTGAAGTTCGGCCAACAGAATCATAAGTGGCAGACCAACCCCAATTGTGGCATGGATTATATGGAACCCCATAGTAGTGCCAAATAGGGACCTCGCAATCGTTAAGTCACTCATTGTATTCTCCCTTTCAAAAATTACATAGCTTCAGTGTTCACCAAAGTGGGAGATTTTACACAATTTTTCAGGATATGAAAAATCACCCTATCCATTGGGACAGGGTGATTTTGATGTTTAATTCATTGCTTTCTCAAGGGTTTTTAGATTTTGTTCCATGAGGGTAAAATAGGTTTCCTTGTTTTTAATATTCTTATCAGTCAATGTTGAGAGGTTATGGACCTTGAGAAGCTCAGCATCTGTTTCTGCCGCAATGGTTTCAGCAAGCTTTGAGGTCACATTCTGTTCTACTAGAATGTATTGAATTCCATACTTATTAATAGTCCCAATAATTTTTTCCATATCTTTTTGGGTAGGTTCGCTTGAGGTTGACATCCCGGCAATTGAAATTTGTTCAATTCCATATCTAGACTCCCAATAACCGAACGCTGCATGAGAAACAATAATTTTATTCAATTTTGCATTGGATGCAGTTTCCTTAAAGCTTTGATCAAGTTTGTCGAGTTCCCCAATTAGTTCATTATAATTTTGCTCAAACTCAGTTCTCAATTCTGGTTTCTGTTCAGAAAGAGCGTCCTTAATTGATTCCGCAAGCTCTTTGGCATATATCGGATCTAGCCAAACATGGGGATCAATATCTCCATGTTCATGACCTTCTTCATTTTCTTCGTGTTCTTCATGTCCGGATTTCTCGTCGTTTTCTGGATGGATATCCTGTGCTGCAGCAACCATTTGGACATCTTCATCTTTGAGGGTTGATTTTGCTTTGTCAACGAACCCTTCCAAACCTAACCCGATATAGAAGAACAAATCTGATTCAGCCAAGGCAATCATATCCTTTTGGGAGGGCTCAAACGAGTGTTCATCCGCCCCGGAAGGATAAATTGTATGGACTTCTGCATGGTCACCAGCAATTCTGGCTGCGAAGTACTGCAAAGGAAAAACAGTTGTGTAAATGGTTAGTGTATCTTTTTTATTCTTTTGTCCCGCGTCACTGCCATTGCCACAGCCGGCTAGCAGTATAATTGTAATTAAAGCAGTAAGAAGTTTTTTCATGGTAAGCCTCCTGTAAATCGTAGCAATTCCGATTTAAAAAATAAAAAAATATAAGTAATGCGTAATGATTCCGATTTAGTGACTTGATAATAATACATAAAATATAAGACGAAAGCAAGTGAAAATTGGTCATCAATAAAAAAATCATGTATTCTTATAAAGGTGCTAAATAATTGCACGCTTATTTTATGTTTAGGAAAGGTGAAAAAGACATGGAAAAACTGAATGAAATTCTTGAATACAATAAGCACTTTGTCGAAAACAAAGAATATGAAAAATTCCAAACGACGAAATTCCCAAATAAGAAGGCAGTCATTCTAACATGTATGGATACCCGCCTGCTTGAACTATTACCGAAAGCAATGAATTTATCGAATGGTGATGTAAAATTAATTAAAAACGCTGGTGCATTGATTGCCCATCCATTTGGAAGTATTATGCGAAGCATTTTGGTGGCAGTTTATGAGCTGCAAGCTGACGAGGTATTCGTCATCGGCCATTATGACTGCGGCATGAGCTCCTTGAAGGCGGAAACGATGATGGAGAAAATGAAGGCAAGGGGAGTCAGACAGGAAACCCTCGACACTCTCGATTATTCAGGGATTGAAATTAATAGTTGGCTTCATGGTTTTGATAATGTGACTGAAAGTGTGAAACATAGTGTCGAGACAATAAAAAAACATCCGCTTATGCCAGCAGATGTTAATGTACACGGTCTCGTCATCGATCCGGAGACAGGCAGACTTGATTTGGTTGTAGAGGGCTATTAAATTATTGCTGGTGCTTATGATCGGAATGCTTGCGGAAACCAGGCCATTGCTCAGGGACTGGGTCAACACCCCCGGGATGGAGCGGATGGCACCTAAGGATTCTTTTTATGGTCAGATATCCGCCCTTAAAAGCGCCGTATTGCCTGATTGCCTCCAGACCGTAGCTTGAGCAGGTAGGATAGAATCGGCAGCTCGGCGGTTTTAGGGGAGAGATGGCTTTCTGATAAAACCGGATAAGCCCGATCAATAATTTTTTAAACATATAAATAATCTCCTTGGCTCTTAGTAACAATGGTTTACTAGAGAATGAGCAATTATATTTTTCTTTTCCTACTTTACCACAACAGGGAAAGAATCGTCTAAAAGGTGAATTTCCTTAAAAGTAGATGAAAATAGTCGGATTTTATGATATGATACTAGGAAAAGGAAAAAAGGAGTGACATTTATGCCTTCAGTTGAAAGTTTTGAACTTGATCACGATGCAGTTAAAGCCCCTTATGTCCGCCACTGTGGTGTTCACAAGGTAGGCAGCGACGGCGTTGTTAATAAATTTGATATTCGTTTTTGCCAGCCAAACAAACAAGCAATGAAGCCAGATTCAATTCATACACTTGAGCACTTGCTTGCTTTTAATATCCGTAAGCATTCCGAGAAATATGACCATTTTGACATTATTGATATTTCCCCGATGGGATGCCAAACTGGTTACTATCTTGTTGTCAGCGGTGAACCGACAGTCGGAGAAATCATTGACTTGCTTGATGCTACAATGAAGGAAGCTGTGGAAATTACCGATATTCCAGCCGCGAATGAAAAACAATGCGGACAGGCAAAGCTGCATGACCTTGAAGGTGCGAAGAAGTTAATGCGCTTCTGGCTGACACAAAGCAAGGAAGATCTTAAACAAGTATTTGCTTAATCTAAATCTTAATTAATACGAAAAGAGGCTTTCCACGATGGAAAAGCCTCTTTTTTTGTCGTTAACAAATTTTAAATTTCGCAACTGGATAACTTTTAGATAGAGTTTGTCAACGTCTAGCTCCACAAGGAAGGCTTCCCCGAAATTACATCGCACGAAATTACGCGATAGTGTAATGAGGAGCGCCTATCGCCTAGCAAACTTCAGGCCTTTTCCCTACGATAAGTCATCATCGAATCGCTTTCGCTCTTCGTGATTCCTTTACCCCACCTTAAAGGACAGTAGGCCTCCTTCGTCGGCAACTGTCCCTAAAGGTCCGATTCATTCACCTAACCATCAGCAAAAAGCGCTGATGGAAGGTTCATTTTATCTCAGTCGAAGTCCCTCCATTTTGTACGGCGATAACCAAGGCGCTTGCGCTTTTGTTCCTTTGAAACCCATTAATGCCGTGGTTCCCTCTCCTGATGGGCTTCAACAGTGGATGCTTGGTCGACAGGGTCGACCGTGTGCTTAAAGCCATAAGCCTTAGATGTTGTAATGACTGCCAAAGCGATGACTGCGAAAATAATAATAAAAGAAATTACCATAATTATGACCATACCCATCCCCCTTACCGCTACTCTTACTTCCATTTTACCATAAGGCATTCGGACATTGGGAGTAGCCATAAAATCAGTATTTTTGTTCAGTCAAAAGCAATGAACGAAAAAAAGAGCCTCTCTCAAGGCCCTTCTTAACCCAACCCCTATGTAATGATCTAATGTATATTCCTAGGATGAAAGCCTGTCGGCCGTTGTCCATATTCATCCTTGGCGAACTTAACCTTAAGGCTCTCAATTAAGTAGATGCCCATTAAATTATACAATTCTTGTTTATCCATTTCCTGAATCAGCGCCAACAAATCTTCGTGGCTCATTTCCTCAAGAAAAGCGAAGGCAAGCATATCGATATCCTCTTCGTCTCCGGTAAGCTTGTTGCGGTATAATTCGTAAAGCTCATCAACCAATTTCACAACATTCACCTCCAGACAAGAGAAATTTTTTTATAAAGTGAAATAGGCTTCTTCTGCCGTTATCTCTATACTAATTAAATACCCTTTGCATCGAAAAGTATTCCTTTAGTTTGAAGCATCATTTCTTATTTTAAACAATCTATGGCTTTAGTGGTAAAAAAATGATTAAAAGTATAAAAAAATATTGTTGAGGGATACAAAGATAAACGGGTTTGCAATTCCGCTGCATACATTCAGGCAGGGAGGGTTTGACAATCATGGATGGTCAAAAGAAAACGTATTATGTTTCAATAGCAAATGGCGAGATTTCTCAAAGTGCGACCAGTTCACCCTGGAATTTTAAGATTGAAGCAACCGATGAAGAAATTACAACATTACGGGAATATTTTGATGAAAATTATACCCATGAGTTAGGGAATTTTGTCAGAGCGCATATCCCATATGTGGAATACCACCATGATAAGGATAATGACGCTTATGATATCGGTATGCAAAAGATATACAGTATGATTTATGATCTTGGGGACAAGCAGGCAAGGAATCATATTGAATCAATGGGTATTCTAAACCAGCCGCCTAACCCCTAAGTTTCTAGCATTTAAAGAAACTTTAGCTTTCGCGACTGTGGAAGACTTTTTATTGAGCGTGTCTACGTCTAGCTCCAGCGCCTATCGCCTAGCAAACTTCAGGTCTTCTCCCTACGATAAGTCATCATCGAATCGCTGCAGCTCTTCGTGATTCCTATATCTCAGTCGAAGCCCCTCCTTTTTGTACGGCGATGAGCAAGGCGCTTGCGCTTTTTTACTTGGTTTCTTCAACTACAGCATCCGGAACGGAAATCTCAGTAAGTGAATTAAAGTTTGTATAAACTCCATCAAGTTCCTGGATTAGTTTTACAGGCTTTGAATTTGAGAACCATTCCATTTCTATCTTTACATTTAACCGCGAAGGATAGAAGGTTTTTTTATTAAGAGCGATTTCATAATCTAAATCTTTAATCGAGAGATTGGCGAGAAGCTCTTTATTTTCCTGCAAATCAGAAGGCAACGTGCTTTTTGCAAATTCCTGCATACCTTGGTCGCTGTCAGTTGCTTTAAGCATGACAACATATTCTTCTTCGCCTTCCTTTAACTCAAGATTGCCTTCATAATGAGAAGCCTTGTTGAGTTCGGCTGCCGGATTAAGCTTGCCGGCAGCGGCAGATAGGGCTTTTTCCGCTGAAGAGGCCGGATGCTTTGTCCACAACCTATTTCTGCTGTCATATACAAACATTCCTTGTTCGGTATAGTAGGCTTCTGTAAGATAGGGAATTTCTCCTCCTACCATCCTCATTTCCGACTTTTGGTGAAAGGATAAAGGATTCGTCATTACATCAGTATTTAGGACTGAAGACAGTTTTATGTCTTTTTGTTCATTCTGTTCTGAAATTAGTTGTTCAATTGTCAAATTGACTGACAGACTATCTAGGAATTCAAAGGCTTTCTCAGCTTCATGGAGGACCTGAGTGGCTGTTAATTCGGTATCCATAGCATCTGCCGGCTTTTTCTCTGAGACACTTTCATCTTTGGTGGAGCATGCGGATAGTACAAATAGAAGGAAAATTCCTGTGATAATGTTTGCTGTTTTCCCCAAATATGTCCTCCTCCCCGGTAGTTTCGAACGTTACTCTCTTTTTAGCCTATCCTAAAAATGTAAAACATGATTTTACAAAAATAATTGATGCCAATTCTTTTTAAAGCTACCATTAAAGTAGTGATACAGCTACCATTTCTATTTTGCGAGGGTAAATATATGGTCGAGTTTAAAGACATTAATGGGAACAGAATTGAGCTTTCTTTTTCAAAAATCACCTTTTCCGGGCTGGCAGGCCATGTATTAATCATGTGCGAGTTTAATGGCAGCTGGCTGTTGACAAAGCACAGCGTAAGGGGATTGGAATTCCCTGGAGGAAAAGTAGAACAGGAAGAAACCCTAGAAGAAGCTGCACGAAGGGAAGTAAATGAAGAAACAGGCGCAGTCCTCAAAGAGCTCTTATGGATTGCCGATTATCGCGTAACGGACAAGGACACAGGTGAGTCTTTCGTAAAGGCGGTTTTCTGGGGAATTGCCGACAGGATTGAACAAAAGGAGACATATTACGAAACAGAAGGGCCAACTTTGCTAAAAGGAAATCTCGATCTGGAACGGCATGGCCAAAAGTTCAGTTTTATTATGAAGGATGAAGTCATAGGGGAGTGCCTCAAACAATTGGAAAAGGTCAGGGGAGAACAATAATGGACGGCCGGCATAAAAGTGCTCGGCCGTATTTTTCTACCAGTCTATTCTTTTACAAGCTTTCTTTCAACCAGGGCTACAAGCTGATACATAAGGGTTGCGAATACGGCTATAACAAGGAGTGAGAGCAGGACCAGGGTGAAATTGAACACCTGGAATCCATAAATAATCATATAGCCCAGGCCTTTCGAGGAAGCCAGGAATTCCCCAACAATGACACCGACCCATGAAAGGCCGACATTTACCTTCAAGGTCGAGATGATAGTCGGAAATGAAGCAGGGAGAATTGCTTCCTTAAAGCACTGAAACCTCGTTGCCCCGAAGGTCTGTAAGACTTTTAGGTAATTGGGATCGACTTCCCTAAAAGAGGTGTAAACGACGATGGTAGTGATTATGATTGATATAATCGCTCCCATTGAGATAATTGAAGCAAAACCAGGACCCATTGCAACTATTAAAATTGGCCCTAGCGCGACTTTAGGCATGGCATTCAGGACAACAAGATAAGGGTCTAAAATTCTTGATAAAAGCGGTGACCACCAAAGGATGGCCGCAATCAATGTTCCCAGGAACGTTCCCAACAGAAAACCGGCGACCGTTTCGGTCAGGGTTATGCCGAGGTCAGCAAGAAGTGTCCCGTCCTGCAGTTTTGTAAAAAGCAATTGCCATATTTTTGTTGGTGAGCTGAAAATGAGAGGATCAACCCATTCCTTCCGGCTGCTGATTTCCCAAACAGAGAAAAACGCAGCAAATATTAGAAGCTGATAAAATCGGACTAAAAGCTGTTCTTTTTTTAGACTCTTTAAATATTGAGCATGCTGGGAGCTGATGAGGGTCTGATGGTTATTCAAGTGACTCCAGCTCCTTCCATATTTCTTTAAACAATTTTCCATAGCTTTCGTGGTTTCTAGTATCAAATGGCTGGAGTTTTCTTAATTCCTCAGGAATATCAAAAACTTTATGGATGCGGCCCGGGCTTGCCGAAAATAAGTAAACACGATCGCTCATGGCAATGGCTTCTCCAATATCGTGTGTCACCAGGATAGCTGTCTTTCCCAGACTTTTTAATGTTGTTAATACAAGGTCCTCAAGCTTTAATTTCGATTGGTAGTCCAGCGCGGAGAATGGCTCGTCAAGCATGAGCACCTTTGGTTCGGCTGTAAGTGTCCGGGCAAGGGCAGCCCGTTGCCTCATTCCTCCAGATAGCTGCTTAGGCAACTTTTTTTCAACTCCTGGCAACCCAATATCCTCCAGAAGCTTTATTGCCTGAGCCTTCCTTTTCGATGTTAAGTTTTTCGAAAGTTTAAGGCCAATCAGAACATTTTCCTCAATTGTTTTCCAGGGGAAAAGGTAATCCTGCTGGAGCATATATCCGATATCGCTCCTTGCCTGTTCGATTTCTTTGCCGCCAAGCTGAACATAACCCTCAGTTGGCTTAATCAGGCCGGCAATGATCGAAAGCAAGGTCGTCTTTCCACAGCCGCTCGGGCCCAGGAAGGAAATGAACTCTCCCTCCTCAAGAGAGAGAGTTATATTGGAGAGGGCCGTAACAGCCATATCTTTAGTAAAATAAGTGTGGCTAATTCCTTCAATGGATAGGAAACTCATGCAGCGGCCTCCTTTGTTTTATCTCAATTGGTTATCCATAATGGAGGGCCTAATATCTGCCCTCCATTAAAGGAAATATTATTTTACTTTTTCAGCTATCTCTGTGTTTACGAGTGTTTCATGCTCAATCCGCTTAGGGAGCTCTCCTGCTTCATCCATGATATTCTGGAGGTTATCCCATTCTTCTTGATCAAGGATGGGGTCCGTTGCGAATGAACCCTGGCTCTTGTATCGTTCAATTACCGTTGCCATTATGTCGAGGTCTGTGTCTTCAAAGTAAGGCTGAATCGCTTTTGCAATTTCTTTTGAATCAGTATCCTGAACCCATTGCTGTGCTTTGTAGATTGCTTTAGTGAAGCTTTCAATGGTTTTAGCGTTTTCTTTCATATAGCTTTCTTTTGCCATAAAAGTGGTATAAGGAATATGTCCGGACTCGGTTCCAAATGAAGCAATAACATGGCCTTTTCCTTCTTTTTCAAATATGCTGGCAGTTGGTTCAAAGAGCTGAACAAAGTCGCCTGTCCCGGATGCAAAGGCTGTCGCGATGTTCGCGAAGTCGATATTCTGGATTAGAGTTAAATCTTTGTGCGGGTCAATTCCGTGTTTTTTTAAAACAAACTCGCCAGCCATCTGAGGCATGCCGCCTTTGCGTTGGCCAAGGAAGGTAGTGCCTTTCAGCATATCCCAGGAAAAGTTATCGATTTTTTCGCGGGCTACGAGAAAAGTCCCGTCCGTTTGTGTTAGCTGGGCAAAGTTGATGACTGGGTCACTTGAGCCCTGTGCCTGCACATAAATGGATGTTTCTGATCCGACAAGGGCGATATCAGCACCATTGGAGAGAAGGGCAGTCATAGTTTTGTCGCCTCCAGGTGTTGTCGTTACCTGCACATCCAGCCCCTCGTCTTTAAAAAAGCCTTTTGCAAGGGCAACATATTGAGGAGTGTAGAATAGTGAATGGGTTACTTCTGCGACACGCACCTTTTCAAGCTTTTTCTCTGCGGGTTTAATCTGGCAAGCTGCAAGGGGCAATGCAAGAAGCAAAGCAATCAAGAGCAGGCAACTTCTCTTGAACCGTTTGAACATAGTGGTTTACCTCCCGAATTAAATGAATTGGGCTAAGGGCCTGTGATATCGTATGAAACAGAAATGATTGTGTGAATGCCCATAAGGGGAAAATAAGGAGGAAATTGAATGGAAAAAGCAGTCGATGGAAAAATCATCACAATGGAAACATTCCCGTCTCCAAATCCTGATATTGGTTTATGGCTTATTACATATATGTCAGGCGGTTTAAAGGTAAAAGGCCTCCTCGCAAAGCCCCTTGAAGGAGAAACATTTGATGCATTTTTGTATTTGAGGGGGGGAATAAAAAATGTAGGAAAAGTACGGCCCGCAAGAATTGCTCAGTTTGCTTCTGAAGGCTTTGTAGTTTTTGCGCCTTTTTATAGGGGCAACCAGGGAGGAGAAGGCGATGAAGACTTCGCAGGTGAAGACCGGCTTGACGCTTTCTCCGCTTTCCAATTACTAAAAGGAATACCGGGAGTCTCTCATGTCCATATTTTTGGTTTCTCAAGAGGGGGAGTTATGGCATTATTAACAGCCCTCGAGTTTCCTGAGTCTGCATCTGTCGTTACATGGGGCGGTGTAAGCGATATGAGCCTCACGTATGTGGAGCGTGAAGATTTAAGAAGGATGATGAAGAGGGTCATCGGAGGAACCCCGGTGAAATATCCAGAACGGTATGAAAGCAGGACACCGTTATACGAGCTGGAACGGCTTGTCCCACAGGTATTGATTATTCATGGTGTTCATGATGATAATGTATCAATCGACCATGCCTACAGGTTGGAAAAACGGCTCAAAGAACTTGGAAAGGACCCGGAAACGTGGTACTTCGATGACTTTACTCACTACTTTCCCCCGGCCGTAAATAGAAAAGTCGTCAAAGACCTCTGTGCGTGGATGAAAAGGCAGGCAAAGTAGTGGTACTATAGAATCAAAGGATTAAGTGTAAAGGAGGAACAGTTATGGGGATGCCTCTTGAACTCAACACCATGATTGTGACAAAAGGCAAGGAACAAAGAATTGAGGAAAACTTGTTTATCCTAGAGAAGGCAGGATACCGTCTTTATCCTATTGATATCCCAATCGACATCAGAAGGACAATTGATGCCGATTCAAGTGGGACAGCGAAAATTATGAAGGTTGAATGGGAAGGCGCGTTAACGCGGATTACCTATGAACTCACCTCTCTTTACTCACCGAATTAACAGACATGCGGAAGTGCCAAAAAAAGAGGCTTCTCACAGGGAAGCCTCTTTTTTGTCCAGAAATTATTGTAGTGGACCGCCAAATTGTTCAATTGCAGGGTCAACGCCTTGGAACTTTTTAAAGTTTTCACGGAACTGGCCTGCCAATTCTGTAGCTTTGCGCTTATAGTCTGCAGCATCCTGCCATGTTTTTTCCGGCTGGAGGACCGCATCGGGAACTCCCGGTACATGAAGCGGTACATAAAGGCCGAAAATCTCATCCCGGACAGTATCAATATTGTTAAGTTCGCCTCCGAGTGCAGCCTGAATCATGGCACGAGTATAGCTTAGCTTCATCCTGCTGCCAACTCCGTACTCTCCGCCGGTCCATCCAGTATTAACGAGAAAGACCTTTGAGTTATGCTCAAGGATTTTTTCTCCAAGCATTTCTGCGTAGCGGTTTGCTGGAAGCGGAAGGAAAGGAGCGCCAAAGCATGTTGAGAAGGTGGCTTGGGGCGATGAAATGCCCCGTTCTGTTCCGGCCAGCTTAGACGTATATCCGCTTAGAAAATGGTACATGGCCTGTTCCTTTGTTAGTTTTGAAATTGGAGGGAGTACCCCAAATGCATCCGCTGTAAGGAATACAATTGTATTTGGATGGCCAGCAACGCTTGGTGTAACGATATTACGAATTGCTTCTAGCGGATAGGCTGCTCTCGTGTTTTCTGTTAACGTGCCATCATCATAATTAGTTTCACGGGTGTACAGGTCGACCGCAACATTTTCAAGTACTGCCCCAAAACAGATGGCCTCAAAAATTTGAGGTTCTTTTTCTCTTGAAAGGTTGATGGTCTTGGCATAGCAGCCGCCTTCAATATTAAATACCCCATTGGATGACCAGCCATGCTCATCATCTCCAATCAGCCGGCGGTTAGCATCGGCTGAAAGCGTTGTCTTTCCAGTTCCCGATAATCCGAAAAATAAGGCGACATCTCCTTCCCTGCCGACGTTCGCGGAGCAATGCATCGGCATGATTCCGGATTCAGGGAGGAGGTAATTCATAACTGAGAAAATAGATTTTTTCATTTCTCCTGCATATTCAGTTCCACCAATAAGGACGGTTCTTTTTTCAAAAGAAATAATGATGAATGTTTCCGAGTTTGTTCCATCAAGAACAGGGTCCGCCTTAAAGCCCGGAGCTGAAATGACTGTGAATTCCGGTTTATATGAAGAAAAATCGGAATGGCCCGGACGGATGAACAATTGGCGGGCGAATAAATTATGCCAGGCAAATTCATTGATAACTTGTATAGGCAGCTGGTATTTTTTATCGGCACCGGCATAACCGTTAAAAACAAAAAGTTCATTTTTTTGTTTTAAATACTCAATTACTTTATTATATAAGGTAGTAAAGTTTTTTTCGGAAATAGGGCGGTTAATCTTGCCCCAGTCAATCTTGCCTCTGACGGAAGGCTCGTCGACTATAAATTTATCTTCTGGAGAGCGTCCAGTGTATTTACCGGTCGAAACGGATACGGCACCTGTTGAAGTAAGGATGCCTTCCCCGCGGCTTAGAACTTTTTCGACGAGTTGGGGTACAGAAAGTTGGGTAAGTATGTTTTCCCCGTTTAAGAGATTGCACAGGTTCTCAGGAATTTGTACTCCGTTCATGTTAATTTAATTTCCCCTTTTTGATATTTTAGTGAATCCTCATCCCGAAAACAGTATAACACATTAGCATAAATGGGGTATATTATTAAACGTTTGATTAATTTAAAAAAATGGAGGCGGTTACGGCTTGCTTGCGCTCTATGATGGAAACTGTGCTTTATGCAAAGCTTCGAAGGAAAAGTCAAATAAACTTGACTGGTTAGGGCGGATTCAGTGGATTTCGTTGCAGGAGTATGAAAAAAAAGGCCTGCAGCCTTCTTTTCGCGCGATAGACTTGAGGCGGGAGCTCCATCTTATAGAAGGTGTGAAGGTTTATAAAGGCTTTTTTGCCGCCAGAAAAATGCTCCTCCAATTTCCGTTAACCATATTGCCAGCCCTCCTGCTCTATATTCCCTTCGCATCACTCATTGGTATTCCAATCTATAACTGGATTGCAAGGAACCGCTACAAATGGATGGGAACAACCTGTGAGGATGGAAGTTGCTCACTTTAATCAAGTTTTATTCACCATGTTTGCCATTTTGCCAAAAACTAATTAAAAATTTGGTTAAATCCATTGACATGCCTTTTGAGTATGATAATATTTACCCTTGAACGGATACTCTCTTATCCTGAGCCGGTGGAGGGACAGGCCCTACGAAGCCCGGCAACCTGCTGAATAGCGACAATTTTCAGAAAAGGTGCCAACCTGACGCAAGGCGATTGCCTTGAACGATAAGAGTGAAAGGCGCTAATCATTCAATTGAACCTTTCCTCTAACCAGGGAAGGTTTTTTATTTTGCTCCACCTCAATTTAGGCAGTGGTATACATATTTAGACATAAAAACCCTATGTTTACTTCATACTACTTAGGGAAATGAGTACCGTGACCGAGGTTTTTGGCTGGCCGGATCGTGACCTAAGCTGACCTCATTAAATTAATAAACTAGCCGCTAAATCTGGAGGCTTAGTTGCTCCAATAGGAGAGTGAAATTTGTTTTAATTTTTACTGTCCTATCAGTTAAAAAATATAGGAGGAATCCAGATGCCATCAAAACGTCGTTTATTTACTTCTGAATCAGTCACAGAAGGTCATCCAGATAAAATCTGCGACCAAATTTCTGATTCGATTTTAGACGCAATCCTGGAAAAGGACGCAAATGCCCGTGTTGCAGCTGAAACGTCTGTTACAACCGGTCTAGTCCTCGTAGCAGGGGAAATTACTACTTCAACGTATGTTGATATTCCAAAAATTGTACGCGAAACAATTAGGGAAATTGGTTATACACGCGCCAAATATGGCTTTGACGCTGATACCTGTGCAGTATTAACTGCAATTGACGAGCAATCTGCCGATATCGCACAAGGTGTTGACCAAGCATTAGAAGCCCGTGAAGGACAAATGAGTGATGAGGAAATTGAAGCGATTGGTGCGGGTGACCAAGGCCTTATGTTCGGCTTTGCCTGCAACGAGACCGAAGAGCTAATGCCGCTTCCTATTTCACTTGCACATAAACTGTCACGCAGGCTGGCTGAAGTCCGTAAAAACGAAACACTTGCATACTTGCGCCCCGATGGGAAAACTCAGGTAACGGTTGAATACGATGAAAAAGATAAGCCAGTTCGTATTGATACCATTGTTATCTCCACCCAGCACAGCCAAAAGGCAACATTAGAGCAAATCCAAAAAGATTTAAAAGAACATGTCATTAACCCTGTTGTTCCTTCTGATTTAATTGATGAAAACACTAAGTATTTCATCAATCCAACTGGCCGTTTTGTTATCGGTGGACCTCAAGGGGATGCCGGTCTCACAGGCCGTAAAATCATTGTTGATACGTACGGCGGTTATGCCCGCCACGGCGGGGGAGCATTCTCCGGTAAAGATCCAACAAAAGTTGACCGTTCCGCTGCCTATGCTGCCCGGTATGTTGCTAAAAATATTGTAGCGGCAGGCCTTGCAGAAAAAGTTGAAGTCCAGCTTGCCTATGCTATCGGTGTAGCGCGCCCAGTATCAATTTCTATTGATACTTTCGGAACTGGTACAGTAAATGAAGACATCCTGATTGAACTAGTTGAATCAAACTTCGACCTGCGTCCTGCTGGTATTATCAATATGCTTGATTTGCGCAAGCCAATTTACAGGCAGACAGCTGCCTACGGGCACTTTGGCCGCAATGATGTTGACCTCCCTTGGGAGCGTACCGATAAGGCAGCGATTTTAAAGGAACAAGCATCTAAATAGGTTTAAATATCGGGGGTTACATGATGATGATGTAACTCCCGTTTTTCTTTTTCGTCAAATTGTCTGATGGTGTTTAAAGCAATTTTTCTGGGTAGTAGTATCCTAGCAGCGAGTAGCTTTAAGAAGCAGCCGTGGCTAATTTTTCCTGCAGCTATCTATGCCATTTTTTACTGAAAAATGATAGTATAATATGGCATGCCGAAAATAAATGGCATAGCAAATCAACCATGCGTAAATAAAATGCAATGATCGGAGTAGGTGAACTACATAATGTGCGGTTTTATAGGTTGTGTCCATGAACAGCCACAAAGTTATTCAGGTGAAGACAAACAGCTATTTAAAAACATGAATGATATCATCACACACAGGGGTCCTGATGATGATGGTTACTATTTTGATGAACATATCCAGTTTGGGTTTAGACGCCTAAGCATTATTGATATTGAATGCGGAGCTCAGCCGCTTACTTACGAAAATGAGCGATATTGGATTATTTTTAATGGAGAAGTTTACAACTATGTTGAGCTTCGTGATGAGCTGTTAAAAGAGGGATTAAATTTTGCTACACATTCTGATACAGAAGTCATCATTGCTTTATACAGCCATCTGAAGGAAAAAGCTGTTGAAAGACTTCGTGGCATGTTTGCATTTGTAATTTGGGATAAGCAAGAAAAGGTATTGTTCGGAGCACGTGACCACTTTGGTATTAAGCCATTCTTTTATCATGAAGAAGGTGGAAGGACCTACTTTGCTTCTGAAAAGAAAAGTATTTTGCTTGCACTGGATAAAAAGGAAATGAACTACGATTCGCTTCAGCATTATCTGACCTATCAGTTCGTCCCTGAACCAGAGACGATGACAGAAGGTATCCATAAGCTTGAACCAGGCCACTATTTTATTAAAAAAGCAGGCAAGCCAATGGAAATCAAACGTTACTGGAAGGCTCATTTTTCACCGGTCGCAAAGCCGGAGGAAGAATTTACAAAGGAAATCCGTGATATCCTCTTCGATTCAGTCAAAATCCATATGCGTTCCGATGTTCCTGTAGGCTCATTCCTTTCAGGCGGGATTGACTCATCTATCATCGCTGCGATTGCCAAGGAGTTCCACCCTGCAATTAAGACGTTCTCGGTAGGATTTGAACGAAACGGCTTTAGTGAAATTGATGTCGCGAAGGAAACAGCGGAAAAGCTCGGTGTAGAGAATATCTCGTATGTGATTACGCCTGAAGAATATATCAATGAGATTCCTAAAATTATGTGGCATATGGATGACCCGCTGGCTGATCCGGCTTGCGTGCCGCTCTATTTTGTTGCCCGTGAAGCAAGGAAGCATGTTACTGTTGTCCTGTCAGGGGAAGGTGCGGACGAATTGTTCGGCGGCTACAATATTTACCGTGAACCAGGCGATTTGCAGGTTTTCAACAAAATCCCGCGTGTCGGCAAAGTCCTTTTAAAAGGGATAGCAGGTATCATGCCTGAAGGAACAAAAGGTAAGAGCTTTATCGAGCGGGGAGTAACTCCAATGGAGGAACGCTACATTGGAAATGCCAAAATGTTCACCGAGGACGAAAAGCGCGAACTTTTAAATGTATACAAAAATGGCCTTGATTTTACTGACATTACAAAACGGCTTTATGCGGAGAGTACCGGATACAACCCTGTTGACCGTATGCAGTATATTGATATTCACACCTGGATGCGCGGGGATATTCTTTTAAAAGCAGACAGAGTGACAATGGCACATTCCCTGGAGCTTCGTGTACCGTTTCTTGATAAAGAAGTATTCCGGGTTGCATCGCAAATTCCATCAGACTTAAAAACAGCTAATGGAACGACGAAATACATTTTGCGGAAAGCAGCCGAAAGCTTTGTGCCAGCGCACGTTCTAGACAGGAAGAAGCTTGGTTTCCCTGTACCGATCCGCCACTGGCTCAAGGATGAAATGAATACTTGGGCGAAGGATATCATCCGCGAAAGCAATACAGATCATTTATTCAATAAACAGTATGTATTGAAGCTGCTCGATGACCATTGCCAGGGCAAAGCAGACAACAGCCGGAAAATCTGGACTGTTCTTATGTTTATGGTTTGGCATCAAGTCTTTGTTGAAGAGAAGTATTCGTTTGGTCAAGCAGGCCAGTTCCAAACCGCGAAAAATTAAAAACATAAAAGGAGGCGACCCGGCCGGGCCAGCCTCCTTCTCTATAATGACTATTCCTGGTTTCCTTGAGAAACGGCTTTGTAATACTGGGCCTTTTCTGCGTATTCCTTTGTAATTCTTTGCATCTCCCTGATATCATCCTCATTCAGTTCCCTAATCACCTTTGCCGGCCGGCCGAGGGCCAGTGTGCCGGGAGGGATTTTTTTGCCAGGCGGCACAAGGCTTCCAGCACCTATAAATGCACCTTCGCCTATTTCAGCTTTATCCATGACAATTGAGCCCATTCCAACAAGGGAATTCTGGCGAAGAATACAGCTGTGTAAAATGCATTGATGCCCCACAGTCACCTCATCTTCAATGATAAGCGGGTTATTCGGGCTCTGATGAAGGACAGAGTTGTCCTGTATACTGACTTTTTTACCAATGATAGTTGGAGCGATGTCACCACGGATTACGGTGTTGTACCATACACTTGATTCCGGGCCGATTTCAACATCACCACTTATGGTCACAAAATCTGCGATGAATGCCGTATTATGTATTTGTGGATACTTCCCTTTATATGGGTAAATCATTTTGACACTCCTTTAATACAAGCTATACAAGATGAACCAATGAATCTTATCTTAATCGGAGCAGAAGGCGCGAAGGACTCGTTCGAAAATGCAAAAAACGCATTTCTCCTGTGGTGCTTTTCAGGGACGATTATTCAACGTCCTGTGGGAGCAGCGGGACAGGTGAGACCCCACAGGCGAAAAGCGCCGAGGAGGCTCACCGCCCGCCCCACGGAAAGCGAAGCGCCTGGAGCGGAAATTAAAAAGCTTAAACTAATTAGTTCTTCTTTTATACTATTATTGTAACGAAGCAGCAGGCAGATGCAAAGCATATTGGGTATTCCAAGCACTTAAGTGTGATATAGTACTTTAATGAACAGTTCGGTCTTTAGGAGGAATTTTGTATGTGGAAATGGGAAGCAGACGGTGAAGCAAAGGCAGTAATTGTCATGGTTCATGGGGCAATGGAGCACCACCGCCGCTATGGCTGGCTGATTGAAATGTGGAGAACATCCGGTTTTCATGTAATTATGGGTGATCTTCCCGGACAGGGAATGACAACACGGTCAAGCCGCGGCCATATCGATTCCTTCGATGATTATTTGGTTGAAGTAAAGGATTGGATTCAAGCAGCATATACATATGGCCTGCCTGTGTTTTTGCTGGGGCATAGCATGGGTGGATTAATTTCGATACGGCTCTTGCAAGAAGAACAACTTACTCTGGCAGGAGTCATTCTTTCCTCGCCTTGCCTGGGGCTCATTCACCAGCCTTCCAAGGTTATTAATGGCCTTTCTTATGGTTTGAATGTAGTTTTCCCATCCCTTCGCATGAATTCGGGACTCACTGTCCAGATGGCTACCCGGAACAAAGATGTCCAGGAAGCAGATTCAAATGATACTTTGTACGTTACCAAGGTATCTGTCCGCTGGTACCGTGAACTGCAGGACGCTATGAAAACGGCCTTCGAAGAGCTTGATAAAACTCAGGATACGCCAACTCTTGTTATGCAGGCTGGGGATGACCTGATCGTAAATAAAAAGGCAGTCAGCACCTGGTTCAATCATGCTCCGCTGTCTGAAAAACGTTATAAAGAGTGGCCGGGTTTGTACCATGAAATTTTCAACGAGCCAGAGCGTGAGCAAGTGTTTCAATACTCAATTGATTTTGTTCATAGCCAATTGCGCGCAATCGGTTATGTTCTTTAAAAGGTAGGATGGAGCTCCGTTTTTTTAAGGTCTCCTTCCTTTATTATTTTCGATGAAGGATGGCTGGCACGATTTAAATGACTGTTGCCGTCTTCATAGGCTTGATGAAGGATGGTAAGCCTTGATTTTAAGGACTGTTTCCGTCTTCATAAGCTCGATGAAGGATGGTAAGCCTTGATTTTAAGGACTGTTCCCGTCTTCATAAGCTCGATGAAGGATGGTAAGGCCCTATTTAAAGGACTGTTCCCGTCTTCATAAGCTCGATGAAGGATGGTAAGCCCTTATTTAAAGGTCTGTTCCCCTCTTCATAAACCCAATAAAGGAAGGATAGCCATTGGTTTTTGGCTAATTTCCGTCTTTATTAGTAGATTAAAGGAAACACTAGAATCCAGCTTACTTTTTTAAAAAAATGTGCAAATACAAGTAGGTGATTTAGAATTGATTATTCCAGCAAAACCAGTCAGCCTGATGGCTCTAAGTTATAGAAAGATATTCCCTGCTGTTAAGGAAGAATTGGGTTATTGGAAACAGCGGGCAGAAGCAATTCCGAATCATGAGCTCCGTAATCAGGCAATTGCAAGCATCAACACCAAAACGTTTCATTGCGAGGGCGGTTCCATCATTGCTTTAATAGCAAAAAACGAGTATAGAAAGGCAATTAAATTTATTGTGGCCTACCAAACCATCAGTGATTACCTGGATAACCTTTGTGATCGCAGTACCTCACTTGACCCCGATGATTTTGCCGCCCTCCACGATGCTATGTTTGATGCCCTCTTGCCTGGGCCAAGCCTTGGTGATTATTATAGCAAAAGGAAAGACAAGGATGATGGTGGTTATTTAGCCGATCTCGTTGGCACGTGTAAACAAGTCCTTCAATCTGTAAGCAGTTATCCTATTATCCAGGATCATCTTCTCGATCTTTGTGGCTATTACTGTGAACTTCAGGTCCACAAACACGTCCACCCCGATGAAAGGGAAGGACGGCTGAAGGAATGGTTTAGCCGCCATAAAAAAAGAATGCCTGAGATGGATTGGTATGAATTTTCTGCTTGTTCCGGCTCGACGCTGGGTGTTTTTTGCCTCGTTTCCTATGCGATAGGAAGTCCAATGGGGGAGGAGAATGCCAAGAAAGTAGTTAATGGTTATTTTCCCTATATCCAAGGGCTCCATATTCTATTGGATTATTTTATTGATCAAGATGAGGACAGGCTTGGCGGAGACTTGAATTTTTGTTTTTATTATCGAAATCAGGAAGTCCTGTTTAATCGATTGCTCCACTTTATGGAAGAAGCTGATCGCCATACAGAAGGGCTTCCACATCAGCATTTCCATATGATGATCAATCGAGGGCTTTTGGGATTATATTTGTCAGACAGTAAGGTGCAAAGCCAAGAGAGTGTCAGGAAGCTTGCTAAAAAAATTATAAAAGCGGGCGGCCCAGTAAGTAAATTCTTTTATATGAACGGACTGGCATACAGGTTTTTTCAAAAGGCTCGTCTAAACTAAAGTTGCTGTGCGGCCTGTAATACAGGAAACGTTCCATTTCAACCTCTGTATAAGACGAAATGAAAAATTGGATTGGTAACATTTCTAGCTCTACGACAGCCAAAATATAATCAACGCCTGATTGGTAACATTTGAAGCTTTTCGATGGGCTAAAATGTAACCAACAAGCCTGATTGGTAACATTTGAAGCTTTTCTATAGGCTAAAATGTAACCAATAAGCCGTATTGGAAACATTTCAAGCTCCGAAGCCAGTCGAAATGTAACCCATAAGCTTGCTCTGGGCCGTTGCCAGGCAATTTTTCCAGTTCGGTGTCAAACCAAGTTAAATTAACACGAAAAGGCATTCGCATCAGCGAATGCCTTTTCTCTTTTCAATGGCTACAATAAAGGGAGGATTGTTTTTCTGATTGATGAAACAGTATTGCAGGACATGGGCCTGTTTTTGGTCGAGCCCACCAGCAAATTTAAGTAAACCGTCACGTTCTTCCTCGCCCCCATCATGTCCATGATAGACGACAAGAACGATAATTCCTCCGGGTTTAAGCATTGCAAATAGCTGATCAACAGCCGAAATAGTTGTCCCTGGTTTGGTTATTATACTTTTGTCGCTGCCCGGAAGGTAACCAAGATTAAAAATGGCCGCGTGTATCTCGCCATGAAAACTCGCAGGAATACACGAAGATACATGCTCATGGCCTGTTTGGAACAGCTTTACCCTATCAGCTATCCCGCTTTGTTCAAGCCGGGCAGAGGTAGAGCTAATTGCTTCAGGCTGAATATCGAAAGAGAAAACAGTACCGGTTTCTCCAACAAGATTGGCCAGGAACAGGGTATCATGTCCGTTTCCCATCGTTGCATCGACCGCGCTGCCGCCTTCCTCAACGGCTTTTTGTAATAGGCCTCTTGCGAAAGGGAGTATTCCATCAAGCTTCATAGTGAACATCCTTTTTTCATATCGAAACTTCCACCTTTTTGTAAAACTTTCCCTGCCAACTGTTACGGCGCAGCAGTTCAGCGTCGATTGCGTTTAAGACTTCCCACTTATTTACACTCCACATTGGACCGATCATGAGATTTATTGGTCCGTCACCGGTTATCCGATGGATAATCATTTCAGGCGGCAGTACCTCAAGCTGATCACAGACAAGGTTGATGTACTCGTCAAAGGACAAAAACTCAAGCATGCCTTTTTCATATTGTTTCACCATAGGTGTTCCTTTGAGAAGGTGAAGAAGATGGATTTTTATTCCTTGTACATCTAGTTTTGCAACCTCTAGAGCCGTTTCCATCATCATATCGGTTGTTTCAAGTGGCAGGCCGTTAATAATATGGGTACAGATTCGGATTCCATGTTTTCTAAGTTTTTCTACACCTTTTACATAACAGTCAAAGTCATGAGCCCTGTTCACAATTTGAGCAGTCTTCTCATGTATAGTCTGCAGGCCAAGTTCAACCCAGAGGTAGGTCCGTTCATTTAACTCGGCAAGATACTCGACAACGTCATCAGGCAGGCAATCCGGCCGGGTTGCAATTGAAAGCCCAACTACGCCCTCTTTATTAAGCACAGTTTCAAACTTTTCCCGGAGCTCGGAAACTGGAGCATGCGTATTTGTAAATGCCTGAAAATAGGCCATGTATTTGCCATCTTTCCATTTTGAATGCATCTTTGCCTTTATTTCATTGAATTGAACCTCAAGCTCATCGGTGCGCCTTCCTGCAAAATCCCCGGAACCTGCTGCACTGCAAAATGTACAGCCGCCATGGGCAACCGTGCCGTCACGGTTCGGGCAATCGAAGCCGCCATCCAGGGCAATCTTGAATACTTTATGGCCGAACTGGCTGCGCAAGTGATAATTCCAGGAATGGTACCTTTTATGGTCTAGTGCATATGGGAAAGGGTTTAAATGTTTCAATTGGGGACACCCCATTTATTCATTAGTTTTGCCAGAGATTATGACATAAAATGAATTTTACCATGAAAGTGTACGTTGAGCCATTTCATTTCTTCCCAATAATATCGAGTGATAGTTAACGCTGTAGTGAACAAAATAAGAAGGAAACTGCTTTACGCAGGTTCCGGTCCAAGGTAAGGACTGATAAATCAGTAGGGGGGAATCCAATGGCAACCCGCCAATCAATTGAAGACTACATCCATAGATGCCAGGAAGCGATTGAGTTTGCGCAGGATCAGTATAACCATACTGCAAGGCAGGAGCATTATAACGCAGAGGGTTATACCCAAGCGTTGCAGACACTCGAGGATGCTTATAATGAGATGGCTGTCCTTGCCATGAGTGCGAACTCGCAGCAGCGCGAAAGGCTGAACAGGATGAGGCTTCAGCTTCAGCAAGTCCAGAACGATCTAATTCTGCAGCGCTACTAGGGAGGCTAACTGAATGAAAAAACGTTCGAAACAAAATAACCCTGAGCAAAAAACGCGTAATGGCTATAATAGCCAGGACGTAGAGGTAGGCACTGATCTTAACCTGATTGACAGGGCAAAGGAAGCGTATGAAAAGAAAGGCGGACAGCCGGTTAAATCAAAAATGCATGTTGAAAATTAACCGTGTTTTAGTAAAGGCAGGAACCTAAAATTGGTTCCTGCCTTTTTATATTTTGGCTGTATTAGTTTAATTAGCCTATATTTTAAAAAGCTTGTGAAGGAAGTTCATAAATTCTTCATATTTTCTTCACAGCTTTCACAAAAATAAAAATATCCTATTTCTGCGGAAATTACGGAATTATCGGTTGAAACCATTAGAGAGGCGTTCACAATTCGGTAAGAACTCGGAAAAATTTTGTGATTTAGGTCACAGAATGGCATTCTTATCCATGGTTTAAATAAGATATCAACTTGAATGTTTTCTTACATGCGTAGGCAAAAAAAATATTAGCGTAAAGCAAGCCCATGGAAAGGAAGTGGCAAGATGGGCAAGAAATTAGCAAGCATACTCATCTGTTTTATTTTAATGTTGCCGGGAGCGGCTTTTGCAGAAGAAAAGAATGAAAATGTTCTTAAGCTTGAAGAACTGACAGTCCAAGTTCTCCCTGAGTTTGCAAAACATCCTGAGGATAAGGAAACGGCTCAGCCCCCTTTGTTGATTGGTTACCAGGGCAGCCTGATTAATTCATCGGATAAGGCTCAAAAGGGGAAAATTGAGATTCCGCTGCCAGTAGAAGAAAAGAATTTCCGGATTGGCTTTGTAGCGGATTATGCCAGTGACCTGTCTCAAATGTTCGAAATTGAATATGAGCTGGATAAAGAAAAAGGGACGATAGCCTGGGAAACGAGCAGGGAGATTGAACCAAACGAACAATATAAATTCATTATTGAATTTTATACAGATGCTATAAAAAAAGACAAAGAGTCAAAATCTCTTAACTATACCTTCACAAGCTTTACAGATATTACAATGTTCAATTTGGCTGTCGTGGAACCAATGGAATCTTCAAAGGTAAAGCTTGACCCTGTTCCAACTGAAACGCCGCATGGTGACACATACGGGTTGACTAAGCATATCTACCAAGTTAAATCGATGAAGCCAGGCCAGGAGTTCAATGTCAAACTTGCCTACGACCGCAATGAAACGAAAACAACAAATGAACTGATGGAATCGAAAGTCGGTAAACAATCCCCGGCGAAAGCCATCAAGACGGATAAAGTTCCGCTTGGCCTTACAATCGCAGGTATTTCCGCAGCGAGTATCCTTGCTGCAGGATTGTTGCTTCTATTTTTTAAAAGGCGCCAGAAAGCTCTGCCTGAAGCTGTGATTGAAGCCGATGTATCCGGGTTTAAGAAAGCTCAGCTTCGCAAAATGCTGATTGATGGCTCGATTACTGAAGATGAATACAACGAATTGCAAAAGAAATTAAAGAGTTAGAGGCAGCGGGGAGGGCGGCAGCATGTATGTAGTCGGAAATTTATCGTTAGTGCTTGGTATCATGCTTTCCGCCTATACCCTTACCGCGACAGTTTTTGGAATCAGGAAGCGGAGCACCCAATGGCTGGATAGTGCAAAGGGCGGTGTGCTCGGTATTCTTGTTTCGGTCCTGGCAGCATCTGCTTTCCTGATTTACTTCCTGGCTACAGGCCATTATGAATTCACGTATGTGGCTTCCTATACAAATGATTCACTGCCGCTTATTTATAAAATGACTGCCTTTTGGGCTGGCAACGCCGGATCGCTTCTTCTTTGGACGGCGCTGCTGGCTATCTATACAGCTGTTGTCGCATTATCAACAGGCAGAAACAATCCATACAAACCTTACGCACTCGCGGTTCTCGCAATGAACTTGTTGTTTTTCTTCATTGTTATGCTGGTTCTGGCAAATCCGTTTGAGATATCGGAAACAGTGCCTGAGGATGGCAACGGACTAAATCCAATGCTTCAAAATCCGGGAATGGTTCTTCATCCGATCACACTTTATCTTGGCTATGTTGGGCTCGCAGTTCCCTTTGCCTATGCAATGGCATCCCTCATGTTGAAGAACATGGACTCGTCCTGGCTTAGGCTGACCCGGAGATGGACACTGACTGCCTGGCTGTTCCTGACAGCCGGCAACCTGATTGGAGCCTGGTGGGCATATGTTGAGCTTGGCTGGGGCGGGTATTGGGCATGGGACCCGGTTGAAAACGCTTCTTTCATGCCGTGGCTGACTGTTTCAGCATTGCTTCATTCAGTGATGATTCAGGAACGCAAAAATATGCTGAGGAAATGGAACTTGATTCTTGTCATCGTCTCATATGGTCTGACTTTATTTGGAACGTTCCTTGTACGGAGCGGCATCCTGACGAGTGTACACGCATTTGCGGATAGCAGCCTTGGAACTTATTTCTTTATATTCCTATCCTTCATGGTTCTATTTGCAGCCTACCTGGTTGTTTCGAGGTATGGGCTCATCCAGGCAAAGAGTGTTCCCGTAACAGCCATTTTTTCGAAGGAAAGCAGTTTCCTGCTTAACAACTATATCCTGCTGGCTGCCGCCTTCGCGGTTTTCTGGGGAACAATTTTTCCGCTCTTATCAGAAACGTTCATTGGAACAAAGATTAATACAGGTGCACCATATTTCAACAAGGTAATGGCACCAATCCTGCTTGGGCTCATCCTGCTGATGGCGGCCTGCCCGGTCATTCCCTGGCAAAAAGCAAGCCCTGCACGCTTTCTTAGGCAGATTCGCTGGCCGCTGGCTGCCGCAACAGTATTTGCAGTACTGCTGATTATTAACGGTGTTGAAGGTGCTTTTGCCATTATCGGTATATCAGCCTGCATGTTCATGCTTTCAACTCATGTCGCGGAAATAGCCAATGGTATAAAAGCCCGACGGAAGGCAACTTCTGAGAATTTTGTCCTTGCTGCATTAAAGCTTTTTAAGAAAAACAGCCGCAGGTACGGAGGCTATATCGTCCATATTGGCATTGGTGTGCTGGCTGTCGGGGTGATTAGCTCACAGGCCTATCCTCTGGAAGTCATTAAAACAGTGAATCGAGGAGAAAGCATCAAAATTGGCGGATACGAACTCACCTTCAAAAGCTTCCAGGAAATCGAAAAAAGCGACCGTGATATTTTGTACGCTGAAATCGCAGTTATCCGCGATGGAAGAGAGCTTGATTCGGTTTATCCAGAAAAAATTTACTACGATAACTGGGCAGAGCCTTCCACTGAAGTAGCTGTACAGTCACATTGGAATGAGGACTTGTATGTCGTTCTCAGTTCATGGGAAACCAAGAATAAAATCACAATCCTGGCCCGGGTGAATCCATTTATTAGCTGGATTTGGGCAGGCGGTTACATCATGCTTGCCGGGATTATAATAGCATTGTTTGGCGGCAGGCGGATGGCAGGCCAATCAATTGTTCAGTTTATCACAGAAAGGCGGGCATCCTGATGGGCAGGAATGGACTAGTAAAAAATGCATCAATTCTTGCTGCACTGTTGCTGGTTCTTTTACCCTCGGCTGCTCTGGCTGCTTATACTGCCAATTCCCCTGAATTCAGGGAAGTGGTGGGCGAGCTCCATATGGATGGCCATTCAGAGCACGAACTCACTACCTGCAAGGTAAGGAAAGTGTACAACAGTGAAGTGCTTGACATGCTTAACGAAGGCATGAAACCGGATGAGGTTATCAAGCATTACACAGATGAGCTTGGCCCTCAGGCGCTTAAGATTCCTGAAAGGCAAGGAAGCGGACTGCTTGCCTGGCTAATCCCGGGTGCCGGAGTACTTGCGGGAGGTGCGGCCGTATCGATTGCCATCAGAAGGGTGACCACAGCTAAATCTGTAAAGCCATCCACAGGTGAGGAAATGTCGCCTCACACCAGCAGGGAATTTTCGAGCTTGGAAAAAACACTGGACAATGAGCGGAAAAGGCACTTTTAACAACAGTGAGGGAGGATTGGTGTAGATGCTGTTCATTATACTTTCAAGTGCATTAATGATTGCCGTCTGCCTCTACCTGATTCTTAGTCCCTTTTTCACAGAAAAAAAGGCCGCTCCTCTTTTCAGCAAGGAGAGTTTCGACCTTGAATCCGTATATGAAGCTGTAAACGAATTGGAAATGGATGCGTTAATGAACAAGATTTCCGCAGAAGACTTTGGAAGCCTTAAAGATTCTTATTATCGAATTGCGGCTGAAGCGATCGAACAGAAAAACAAAGCGGATGAAGACATCCTCGAAGCGCTGAAAGAGATACGCAGCGAAAAACGCCAGCCGGAAAATTGAAGGCGGCATCACTAAAACAGGCTCTGCCTGAGAAAGCAATACTCAAACTTGGTTAGAACACATAGGTGTTTTAATAGATTAAACATTTACCTGGGGAGGTGAAAGAATGTTTAAGAAATTATTGGCGATAGACAAAAAGATACTTATATTCGTCGCGCTGTTCGCGGGGATTGTCCTGTCTGCTGTTTCTGTAAAAGGAATGGAGTACCTGGACTCGCCAGATTTCTGCCAGAGCTGCCATATAATGGACTCTGCGTATGGATCGTTTGTTGATTCAACCCATTCTGAATTAGCCTGTAACGATTGCCACTTGCCGCACGACAGTGAGGTAGGAAAGCTATTTAATAAAGGCAAGGCTGGTATGGGGCATATTTATTACAACACACTTGGCACTGAGAAGATTCCGCAGGTTCTTCATGCCACGGACAAGACAGAGGAGTGGGTTGAAGGGAACTGTGTGAAATGCCACGAAAGCACACTTACCAATGTCGAGCATGATGCAAAAGAAAGCTGTACAACATGCCACAGGCTAGTACCGCATGGGAAGAACTTTAAATCAGAAGATAAATTCAACGAGCCGCCAGTATCAGGTGAGCTGCTTGAAAATAAGGGAGGATTTTAAGAATGAGTAAGTTCCGCT
Source organism: Bacillus sp. FJAT-18017 (assembly GCF_001278805.1). Classification (GTDB taxonomy): domain Bacteria; phylum Bacillota; class Bacilli; order Bacillales; family Cytobacillaceae; genus Bacillus_D. The sequence continues at coordinate 1,632,067 of NZ_CP012602.1, forward strand.
TAGGAGCGTACCTGATGCTTCTGGCTGTCATTCTAATCGTGTCCGGCTGCAGTTCCCAGGAACAAACGGCTGGCGCAAAGGCCAAGACGACAGGTCTCTCGAAGGATGAAATATCAAATGAAGCATTTAAGGATATGTTTCCGCTTCAATATAATAGCTATATGAAGAATGAAAAAATGGAAGATACAAAATACAGCGGCTCTGTAAAGCGTTCCAAGTACGACGCTGATAAAGAACCATATCTTCCAATCTTATTCAATGGTTATGGCTTTGCGACTGAATACAATGAAGATCGCGGCCACGTGTATGCGCTCGAAGATGTCAAAAATGTAGCTCGTATCACTGACAAGTCAGTTGGATCCTGTTACACATGTAAATCAACTGCTGTTCCACAAATGATCGAGGAAATGGGCGACGATTACTGGGGCGGCAATTTTAAAACTGAAATTTTCCCTAAAGGGGAAGCCATGGGCCATTCGCCAATCGGCTGCTCAGACTGCCATGACCCGCAAACAATGGACCTGCGCATTACACGACCAAGCTTTGTAAAAGGTATGGAAGCACAAGGAATTGATATTTCAAAGGCAACAAAGAATGAGCTTAGAAGCTATGTGTGTGCACAGTGTCACGTTGAATATCATTTTGCAGCTTCCAACAGTGAAGTAACGTTCCCTTGGGACAATGGCTTCAAGCCTGAAGATATGTATGAATACTATGAAACAACTGCAAAAGAAAACGGCTTTGAAAAAGACTGGGTACACAATATTTCCGGAACACCAATGATTAAGGCTCAGCACCCTGACTTTGAAACTTTTGTTGAAGGTACGCACGGCAAAGCTAACGTATCCTGTGCAGACTGCCATATGCCATACGAGCGTGTAGACGGAAAACGTAAAATCTCTTCCCACTGGTGGACTTCACCACTTAAAACTATGGACACATCCTGCGGCCAATGCCACGGCGACCGTGACCTAGATAAGCTGAAAGGCCGTGTTACCGAGATTCAGGATACACATATGGAGCAGCTTCATGTTGCTGAAGATGTTTCTCTGTCTGCCCACTACTATGTGAACAAAATGATTACTTCCAAGGTGCCTGCTGAGAAAATTAAGGCTGCACAAGAACATATCCGTAAAGGTCAATGGTTCTGGGATATCGTTGCTGCCGAAAGCTCTGCCGGTTTCCACAATCCACAGGGCTCGATGGATTCACTTGCTATTTCACTTGAAGAATCCAATAAGGCTATCATGATCGCAACTGAAGAGCTTGTTAAGAAAGGCGTCAATATCGATAAGCTGAAAGAGGATATTGAAAAAGCCAAGAAAGCTGTAACAAGCGAAAAAGACAACAAGAAGAAGAAGGACCACGCAATCAACGAAGAGTTCCCTCCACAGCAGCCTGTGGTTCCGGCAACTCCTAAGAAGTAAAGCAATTAATACAGAAAGCACTGTTCCGTATTGCGGAGCGGTGCTTTTCGATTTGCAAAGGTAATTTGGGCAATGATCTGTATCTTGTCAATTTTATATAGAGGCTCTTGGTTGGTAACATTTTGCCGACTTTAAGGTACTGAAACGTTACCAATAAAGATTATTAATTAAACAGTATCGCCTGTATCATTGTTGACCCGACCGTAATAGAAGTCCATTGTGACAACAAGAGCAATGAAACATTTATAAGGTTTGCTTTTTTTGTTGCTGGCCGGTCAGAAAAATCCATTGCATGCTATCACCAAAAGGAATAGAATAACTCTTGGTGCTTTTTTATTGGGTTCTCTAGTTTGGAAGTAATCTCACTATTTTTCCTAATCATTTGGAGCTGCACGTTTTCTATCCTAGGGGCATCGAACCTTCTAGAAAAAGGTTTACTCGACGTAACTGATCCCATAAAGTATTGGTTCGTCTAGAAAAATAGGTTTACTCGACGTAACTGATCCCGTAAAGTATTGATTCGTCTAGAAAAATAGGTTTACTTGACGTAACTAGTCCGGTGATGTGTCGATGCGTCTAGAAAGATAGGTTTACTCGACGTATCTGGTCCTTTTACCCAACAAAGTGTCGAGAAAAAGTATTAACTGCAAAGGAGTTTCATTCATTATGCCACGTTCGTTATGGCTCTTAATTATCGGGATGGTTGTCAATGTCATTGGCTCCTCGTTTTTATGGCCGTTAAATTCTATATATATTCATGATTACCTCGGTAAGTCGCTGTCGACCGCCGGGTTCGTACTGATGCTTAATTCAGCGGCAAGTGTCGCTGGCAATCTGGTTGGAGGCACCCTATTCGACCGCATCGGGGGCTATAAATCTATTTTACTTGGAATCGGCATATCTTTGATGGCAGTGGCCGGGCTGACGCTCTGGCATGACTGGCCGCAATATGTCATTTTCCTGACGATTGCCGGATTTGGCTCCGGAATTATTTTTCCTGCAATGTATGCGATGTCCGGGTCGGTTTGGCCAGACGGGGGCAGAAGGGCTTTTAATGCAATCTACGTTGCCCAAAACCTTGGTGTAGCAGTGGGTTCTGCATTAGGGGGAATCGTAGCAGGTATTTCCTTTGAACTAATATTCCTGGCAAACCTAATCATGTATGTTGTGTTTTTCGTCATTGCCGTTTTTGGCTACAAGGGAATCAAAGTGGCAAGCGGAGCCCAGTCTTCCGTCCTACAGGAAAATTCTCCGAGATTCAAAGGGAACAAAATCCTTCAGGCGTTATTGATTGTTTGCATTGGATACCTGCTTTGCTGGGTCGCTTATGTACAGTGGCAGACAACGATTGCTTCCTATACCCAGGAAATTAATGTGTCTCTCACCCAGTACAGCCTTTTATGGACTGTGAATGGTGCGCTAATTGTTCTTGGACAGCCGTTCTTAAACCGTTTCCTAAAATGGTTCAATCGTTCACTTAAAGCTCAAATGGTGCTTGGAATGGTGATTTTTGCTGTATCTTTCATTGTAGCGGCATACTCTAACAGCTTTTCCGGCTTTATGGCCGGGATGATCATCCTGACTGCCGGGGAAATGCTTATTTGGCCGGCAGTGCCAGCAATTGCCAGTGACCTCGCACCTAAAGGACGAGAGGGCTTCTACCAAGGAATTGTTAACAGCACAGCGACTGGCGGCAGAATGATTGGTCCATTGCTCGGCGGAATTCTTGTTGACTTGTATGGAATGTCAATGCTATTCATCATCCTGATTGGGCTTTTCGCTGTTTCAATTGTCACAACACTTATATACGACAGAGGAATTAAAGAATCAAAACAAATAGTAAAAGTGTCTTAATACTATCCAGCCCTGCCGGCTTAGGCGGGGCATTTTTTTTGAAATTCTCTATTTTTGAATGAATTGAAACAAATTCGGTAATAACTGTAAATGAATCAGATGAAGTAAAGAAACGGTCGGATTCTCATGAAATATTGCAAATATCCTGGCTTAGAGCCCATTTTTCGACAGTTTGCTTGCATCCAGCAGAGATTTTATATAAAATAACACTATCTCAATCCCATATAAACAACATGGCAGTGAGAAGGAGCAGTAGTGAAAGCGTCCCGCCTAGTAGAGAGCTGGCGGTTGGTGAAAGCCGGCCGGGACATTCATGAACTCGCCTTTGAGCCGCAGGCGTGAAGTAACAGTAATGTCTGCCGTTTTCCGCGTTAAGGATGAATGAAGCGAGTGTTTGCACACTAATGTGGGTGGTACCGCGGGAAGATACATATATCCTCTCGTCCCTTTTGTAGGGATGTGGGGATTTTTTGTTTTTAAAAAGAAAAAGCCGCCGAAGCATCTAGTTGGCACTCCAGCTTGATGTGCGGTGGGAAGCAGATCCTTTTTAACAAAAAGGAAATCGGCATGAAGCCGAAGAAAAATAAGTAATTAGGGAGGAATCCAAATGAACTTCAACCATAGGGAAATAGAAAAAAAGTGGCAAACAATTTGGGAAACAGAAAAAACATTCAAAACCAACGAAGAAAAAGGCAAGCCGAAGTTCTATGCACTAGATATGTTCCCGTACCCATCCGGAGCCGGACTGCACGTGGGCCATCCTGAGGGCTATACCGCTACTGATATACTTTCGCGAATGAAACGGATGCAGGGCTACAATGTGCTTCATCCAATGGGCTGGGACGCTTTCGGCCTTCCTGCAGAGCAATACGCATTGGATACAGGAAACGATCCTGCGGAATTTACAAAGAAAAATATTGATACGTTCCGCCGCCAAATCAAATCACTTGGGTTCTCCTACGATTGGGATCGTGAATTCAGCACGACCGATCCTGACTATTATAAGTGGACGCAATGGATATTTTTGAAGCTTTATGAAAAGGGCCTTGCCTATGTTGATGAAGTTCCGGTTAACTGGTGTCCGGCACTTGGAACTGTACTTGCGAATGAGGAAGTAATTGACGGCAAGAGCGAACGCGGAGGGCATCCTGTTGTGCGCCGCCCGATGAGGCAGTGGGTGCTTCGTATTACTGAATATGCAGATCGTTTGCTTGAAGACCTTGAAGAGCTGGATTGGCCTGAAAGCCTGAAGGATATGCAGCGCAATTGGATCGGCCGTTCCGAGGGTGCGGAGGTTACTTTCAATATTAAAGGGCATGATGGAACATTTAAGGTTTTCACAACCCGTCCGGATACGCTTTTCGGTGCAACTTATGCAGTACTTGCTCCTGAACATGCGTTAGTTGAAGAAATTACAACTCCTGATCAAAAAGAGGCTGTTCAGGCGTACATCGATAAGGTAAAGGCAAAGAGCGACCTTGAGCGGACTGATCTTGCGAAAGAAAAGACCGGTGTCTTCACAGGTGCATACGCCATCAACCCTGTTAATGATGAAGAAATGCCTATCTGGATTGCGGATTATGTCCTTGCAAGCTACGGTACTGGAGCCATCATGGCGGTACCTGCGCACGATGAGCGTGACTATGAGTTTGCAAAACAGTTCGGCCTTCCGATTGTTGAGGTTGTTGCCGGCGGAGATGTTGATAAAGAAGCATACACAGGCGATGGCGAGCATGTAAATTCCGGCTTCCTGAATGGCTTGAACAAACCTGACGCCATCCGTGACATGATTGCATGGCTTGAGGAAAAGGGTATTGGCACGAAGAAGGTAACGTACCGCCTTCGTGATTGGCTGTTCAGCCGTCAGCGTTATTGGGGTGAACCGATTCCAATTATCCATTGGGAAGATGGCACAAGCACTGCTGTTCCTGAAGACCAGCTGCCGCTTGTTTTACCGAAAACAACTGATATTAAGCCTTCAGGCACAGGTGAATCACCACTTGCCAATATTACAGACTGGGTGAATGTCGTCGATCCTGAAACTGGCAAGAAGGGCCGTCGTGAAACGAATACGATGCCGCAATGGGGCGGAAGCTGCTGGTACTTCCTGCGCTACATTGATCCGAAGAATGATAAGCAGCTTGCAGATCCTGAAAAGTTAAAAGAATGGCTTCCGGTTGACATTTATATTGGCGGCGCGGAGCATGCGGTGCTTCACCTGCTATATGCCCGCTTCTGGCATAAGTTCCTGTATGATATCGGCGTTGTTCCGACTAAAGAGCCATTCCAAAAGCTATTTAACCAGGGTATGATCCTTGGTGAAAACAATGAGAAGATGAGTAAATCAAAAGGGAATGTCGTAAACCCTGACCATATTGTTGAGACTCATGGAGCAGACACATTGCGCCTTTATGAAATGTTCATGGGACCGCTTGATGCATCTGTTGCTTGGTCAACAAATGGCCTCGATGGTGCCCGCAGGTTCCTGGACCGTATTTGGCGCCTGTTTATTGAGACTGATGGCTCTGTAAGCAAGAAAATCCAGAAAGGTGCTTCGGCTGACAATCTTGAGCGGGTTTATCACCAGACAGTGAAAAAGGTTACCGAAGACTACGAAGGGCTGCGCTTTAACACTGGAATCTCCCAGCTGATGGTCTTCATCAATGAGGCCTATAAGACTGACGTGCTTCCGAAGGAGTTTGTGGAAGGGTTCGTAAAACTTCTTTCTCCTGTAGCTCCACACGTTGCAGAAGAGCTTTGGGAAAAGCTTGGCCATACTAATACGATTTCGTACGCTCAATGGCCAACCTTCGATGAATCCAAGCTTGTTGAAAATGAAGTTGAAATCGTCGTCCAAATCAACGGCAAGGTTAAAAAGAAGGTTATGGTTCCTGCTGATGCAACCAGGGAAGCGATGGAAGAGCTGGCGAAGAAAGAAATCAGCTCCGAACTTGAAGGTAAAACTATCCGCAAGGTAATCGCAGTACCTGGCAAGCTTGTTAACATTGTAGCGAATTAATTTTCACGGTTTAGAAGCATAATAATGGCTGTGAAGGCTGGATTATGGGAAACTGTAATGGGAAAAAAAGTTTAGGCATCCTCCGGAAAACCGGGGGATGTTTTTCCGAAAAGGGGTGTAGGTTGAATGGAAGAAATTAAAACAATCTCTCCAGAAGAATTGGAAAAAAAGCTTGAAGCTGGGGAAAAGCTTGAAGTAATTGATGTGAGGGAAGACGAGGAAGTTGCCTACGGGATGATTCCTGGCGCAAAGCATATTAAGATGGGCGATATTCCCGAAAACATGGATAAACTCGATAAAGATAAGGAATACATCTTCGTTTGCCGTTCCGGCCGCAGAAGCCTAAATGTTTGCCATTACTTGCAGGACCAAGGGTATAAAGTGGTTAATATGGAAGGCGGCATGCTTAGCTGGGAAGGCGAAGTTGAGGCCAATTTTTAAAGGTCCCGCAAGAGGTTTGACCGATAAATTGTAGATTGGACCGATAAAAACTGGAATGGACCGATAAATATTGCGATTCGACCGATAAAACATTTTTTGTTCTTTTAAAAGAATAAATCCAGAATAAAGAGTGCTCTTTCTAACTTGAGGAGCACTCTTTTTTTACCTGGAATTATAGTTTTCGAATAGCACTTGGAGTACGTATTTATTGCTTTTTCATATTCTCCATCGCCATCCGTACCATTTCCTTCACCATGCTGCCGCCTAGCCTTCCGCCAACTTTACCCGCATCCTGAGCAGCAATACGGCCATTGTAGCCATGTTCCAAATGAACACCGACTTCTTTTGCCGCTTCATACTTTGCATCCTCCGGCCTGTCAGCACCCACCACTTTTGCTTTTAATTGATCGAGCTCCTGTCTTGCTTCAGGAACCAAAATTTTATTTCGACGCCTGCTCATGTTTTCAGCCTCCTTGGGCTTATTTTGCTGCAAACGATTCAAGCTTATCCAGATGACTTATAAAAAGGTTGAATTTTGGGAAAAATGAAAATAGTAAAGGAGGGAAGAGGATGATTCAGGTTAAGCTTTTCGATAAGGAGCATGAAGCAGATTTAGAAAAGGAGATGAACCTTTTCCTAAGGAATCTTGATGAAAAAAAGCTCTACGATATTAAATACAATGTGGCTGCTATGCATGAGGATGACGATGACCAAATTTATTGCTTTTCAGCTATGGTTATCTATAGAGCCTAGATTAAGTAAGAAATTAATCAGAGAAGTATCAAAATAATAGGACACAATTGAAATGGTAGAAGATAGCGGACAAAATGCTAAAAAATCATACGGTTTCTACACAAAAAATAGGGAAAAATCTTTTGAAATTTTTTCGAGTACATTTTGAGACTGTCGGGCAGGTAAAATGTCCTTGAAATTGGTTTTCAAGTACATATTGAAACTGTCTGACAGGTGAAATGTCCTTGAAATTGGCTTTCAAGTACATTTTGGAACAGCCGGATAGGTGAAATGTCCTTGAAATTGGTTTTCAAGTACATTTTGAAGCTGTCTTACAGGTGAAATGTCCTGGAAAGTAGTTTTCGAGTACAATTTGAAGTTGTCAGTCAGATGAAATGTCCATGAAAAGTTTACGAGTACAATTTGAAACCGAGAACAGTACGAAATCAAAACCAAATATTCATAAAATAGAATGCTGCCCCGGGTCCATTTTCTAAGACCCTTTGGAGCAGCATTTTTACGTAGTATATTTATAATAAATTACTACACTTCACGGGCATACTCCGCCGCACTTCCGCCTGCAAGCCTGCCGGTAACAAACGCAGCTGTTATGTTGTAGCCGCCGGTATAGCCATGGATGTCAAGAATTTCACCGCAAAAATACAGTCCATCCATTTTCTTTGAGGCCATTGTCTGCGGTTCTATTTCCTTTACTGATACTCCGCCGCCGGTAACAAAGGCCTTTTCTAAGGGGAGTGTGCCGTTAACATTAAAAGTAAATTGCTTGCACATTTTACAGAAGCTCCTGATTCTGTCGTGCGGCACCTCGCCGGCAGAGACTGAAGGGTCGATGTCGCAGCGTTCGAGCAAGAATAAGAGATATCTCTCAGGAAGGAGCCCTTTCAACAGGTTCTTTATGCTTTTTTTAGGCTCTTCCTTTAATGCTGAAATGGTTTCCTGAAACAGCTCTTCTGCATTTTTGTCTGGTAGTGCATCGATTTGCATTTGAACTTCCCTAAGATCCCACTTCCTTAATGCCTTGACAACAAACTGGCTGCAGCGGAGAACAGCGGGGCCGCTGACTCCGAAATGGGTGAATAGCATGTCCATCCTATGAGTGACGAGCGGTTTGCCTTTCGGGTTCAGGACACTGACGGCTGCACCTCTAAGCGCCAGCCCCTGTAATTCTTTCTTTTTGATAAAAGCTTCAGAGGATGTGACGGGAACTTCGGTAGGGAATAGCTCGGTAATGGTATGGCCGGCCTTTTCTGCCCATGCATATCCATCACCGGTTGAACCTGTATGCGGAACTGATTTTCCACCTACAGCAATGACGACAGCCCCTGCTTCTACTTTTGTTCCATTTGCAAGCAAGACGCCGGTTGTACGGCCTTCTTCAAACAGTAAATCCCGGACAGGTGAGTTAGTAAAAATCTTAACCTTCAACTCCTCCAGCTTACTCAATAGTGCATCAACAACAGATTGTGCTTTGTCTGTTACGGGGAACATCCTACCGTGGTCTTCTTCCTTCAACTGAATTCCGAGCCCTTCGAAAAAAGCAATAATGTCCTCATTGCTGAAAAGAGAGAATCCGCTGTATAAAAATCGGCCGTTGCCGGGAATATGCTTGATGATTTCATCAACAGGAAGCCTATTCGTGACATTGCAGCGCCCTCCGCCGGAAATGGCCAGCTTTCTGCCGAGTTTGTCTCCTTTATCAATAAGCAGAACCTTAGCGCCCTTTGCTCCAGCCGCAGCCGCTGCCATCAGACCAGATGGGCCACCGCCAATGACAATAACATCGTATTTCATTTTTACAACACCAACTTTATCATTTATCCAGTTACATTATTTACTGGTTTCTTATCATTATAAACATACTCTGTAATTGTGACCAAATGCGAAATTAATCGAAATGTAAGGAGTGGCAGTGGCGAATTGGGGAAAAGAAAGGTACACTACTAATTAGCGTGTTTTTATAACTACCTGTATCCAGTGTGATTGCGGGTATTTGCTCATTTCTAATGTAAGAAGGGATTTTATGTCATCAAAGCTTATTAGAGGAACGTTTATCCTGACTCTTGGAACCATGATTTCCAAGATGCTCGGGTTATTTTATGTTATTCCGTTTACCAGGCTTGTTGGGTTGGACGGGACAGCTTTATACCAATATTCGTATATTCCTTATACAATTTTCATCAGTATTGCGACTGCAGGCATACCACTTGCTGTATCAAAATTCATAGCAAAATATAATGCCCTTGAAGAATATGCGGTTGGAAGAAGGCTTTTTAAATCTGGATTGGTCGTCATGCTATGTACTGGAATTCTTTCATTTCTCATTCTGTATTTTTCGGCTCCTCTTTTGGCACAGGGAAAAACACAGCCGGCAGAAGACATTATTTCAGTCATCCGGGCTGTCTCGTTTGCTTTGATTGTTGTTCCTTTTATGAGTATGATCCGTGGCTTTTTTCAGGGACATCAGTCAATGGGACCGTCTGCAGTCTCACAGGTTGTAGAACAGGTTGTCAGAATTACGTTTGTTTTAGTTGGGGCTTACATCATTTTGGAATTTATGGGCGGAGATACTGTAGACGCTGTTAGAGCAGCTACCTTTGCTGCCTTTATAGGGGCAATTGGCAGTCTGTTCGTGTTAGCCTGGTATTGGATTAAACGAAAACCCGGCCTGGATAAATTACTTGAACAAGATAAGGGTACAGTGAATATCTCTTTAAAAGAAATGTACAAGGAGATTCTGATATATGCAGCTCCGTTTGTACTTGTTGGGATAGCGAATCCGCTATTTCAATTTATTGATCAGCTTACGTTCGAGAATGCATTGGTTCAAGCTGGGGTGAAGGCTAAAGATGCCGGCGACGCATTTTCTATTTTGAATTTCCAATCCCACAAACTAGTTATTATACCAGTGTCGCTTGCGACTGCATTTTCGTTGACACTTGTACCTAGTGTTACAAAAGCATTTGTTGAGGGGGACAGAAAGGGTCTTAATTTTCAGCTGAACCAGACGTTCCAGGTGCTATTATTCCTGACGCTGCCTGCAGCCGCTGGACTTGCACTGCTTGCCGAGCCTTTTTATACCGTATTCTACGGTCCTATGGAACTTGGAACTGAGGTGCTGAAAATGTATGCACCGGTTGCGATTTTGTTTGCCTTATTCTCTGTAACGGCAGCGATTCTTCAAGGAATCAATGAGCAGAAATGGACTATCCTAAGCTTGCTGACAGGTTTGTTGATAAAGCTTACTTTCAATATCCCGCTTATTAAAGCATTCGAAACTGATGGTGCCATTGCGGCTACCGCTTTAGGCTACGGGGCGGCTATCATGATTAATTTAATCATTATTAAAAAATATTCAGGGTACCGGTTTAGGCTGGTGCTTCGCAGGAGTTTATTAATTGTTATTTTTGGAGCTCTCATGCTCGCAGCCTCAGCTGTCACATACCGGCTCTTATCGAACTACCTTTCACCAGAGGTTGAATGGCAGTCTCTAATTCTCATTGCTGTAACAGCACTTGTTGGCGGGGCTGTGTATTTCTACCTTTCCATAAAAACCCGCTTAATTTACTTCCTGTTTGGGGACAAGGTTGACAGGCTGCTGGGTAAACTGAGGATACGAGTCTAGAATTCAAGATAGCGACGAAAAAGAATGAGGAGTGAGTTCCTTTGCGAATAGATAAAATGCTCGCCAATCTTGGCTATGGAAGCAGAAAGGAAGTAAAGCAGCTTCTGAAAAGCGGCACCGTTAAAGTAAATGGAACTTCTATTAAAGATGCTAAACAGCATATTGACCCGGAACAAGACACAGTTACGGTGAATGGAACTGAAATAGAGTACAGGGAATTTGTTTATCTGATGATGAATAAACCACCGGGTGTAATATCAGCGACGGAAGACAACCGGGACGAAACAGTCATAGATTTGCTTGAGTTGGAAGAACAGGTATTTGAACCTTTCCCGGTTGGAAGGCTTGACAAGGATACCGAAGGGCTTTTATTAATTACAAATGACGGACAGTTATCCCATCGCTTGCTTTCACCAAAAAAACATGTTCCTAAAACATATTTTGCTGTTATAGAAGGCGAAGTAACAGAAGAGGATGTGGAGGCGTTCTCTAAGGGAGTTACCCTTGAAGATGGTTATCATACGAAGCCAGGTGAATTAAAAATCTTAAAATCTGGCTTAATGTCTGATATCGAGCTGACGATAACAGAGGGAAAGTTTCATCAGGTAAAGAGAATGTTCCAGTCTGTAGGGAAGCGTGTTGTCTACCTGAAACGAATTTCTATGGGCCCGCTTCTACTTGATGAAACGCTCGAACTCGGTGAATATCGGGAATTGACTGACGAGGAATTAGAAAGCCTGATGAATTATCAGCCTGAATAAAGTTAATAAGATGCGGCTGGGGATGAACCCCAGCCACTTGTTTCAATGGAGTCCTACAGGCATATATAACAAGAGAAAACCGCCAAATTTGGCGGTTTTCTGCATGAGGAGCGTTTTAAACTAACGCTTAAGTTATTGAAGTGTTTTGTATACGTATTAAGAGGACATTTTTACTTTTTTCTGGGTGGTTGTCCATTTGCCCCGGCTCGTGCTTTTAACGAGGTCGTTGTAGGCGAGGACGTTTAAGTCACGCTGAATGGTACGAGGAGTGATGCCAAATTCCTCTACAAGGTCCTGGGTTGATACAGTCCCATTCTTTGAGATGAACATGTAGATGCACTTGATGCGGTTCAACATACGGTTAGTCGAAGGTTTCAAAAAACCACTCCCTATCCATTTTTCAAACCCTGGGCATTTTCCTGCTGACGGCCGGCTGGTTAAGGTTCAATAAGGAATCCTTTCCAAGCAGCCACTCCCTTCCAAAACATAGTGTCAATCTTTATTCCTTTATTAGGGAACAATGGGTTCACAACAATAGATAGCTCCTTTATAGAGCATGTCTACGTCTAGCTTCAGCGCCTATCGCCTAGTAAACTTCAGGTCTCCTCCCTACGATAAGTCATCATCGAATCGCTATCGCTCTTCGTGATTCCTTTATCTCAGTCGAAGCCCCTCCAGTTTATACGGCGATGATCAAGGCGCTTCCGCTTTTGTCATTATTGTATCCCTAATTTCTGAAGATTTCCACCATATTTACGAAATTTACAATATATTTATATTCTTTTTGCAGGTAATATTCGGGTTTACCTTTCTATTACCCTTTTTACTAAGGATATGCACATTAGGTAGAGGTTTATGTGAAGTTATGTGAAAATTTTGCAAGTAAGACAATATATCTGTTGTTATCACTTCGTTTTTTTATAAAAGATTGGTAAGATTATTTTCATATGGTAAGCCGTAGAATATGGGGAGGCAGTGCCCATATATTGTTTGGTGGGAGGATTTCTAGTGGAAGATGTAAATTGGCTTGAAGAAGTTGGTAAGAGGAAGGATACTTTTATTAAAGATACACAGAAGCTCCTGCAGATACAAAGTGTATTGGATGAATCCAATCCTACAGCGGAAGCACCTCTGGGGAAGGGAATCAAAGAGGCCCTTGATTTTATGCTTAACATGGGAGAAGCTGATGGTTTTTTAACTAAAAACACAGATAATCTTGCGGGGCATATTGAGTTAGGGGAGGGCAAGGAGCTTGTTGGCATTCTGTGCCATCTCGATGTTGTTCCAGAAGGAGATGGATGGACAAGCGGGCCGTACGATGCGGAAATTCGCGACGGGAAACTATATGCCCGCGGCGTACTTGATGATAAGGGGCCGACAATGGCTGCCTATTATGCAATGAAAATAATCAAGGAACTTGGCCTGCCTTTGAAAAAACGGGTACGGATGATCCTCGGGACCGATGAAGAAAGCGATTGGCGCTGTGTTTCCCGTTATTTTGAAACCGAAGAAATGCCGGGGATGGGTTTTGCGCCCGATGCTGATTTTCCAATAATCTACGCTGAAAAAGGCATTTCCGATTTTGATCTTGTTCAAACCCTCTCCAGGGAGGAAGCAGAAGACGCTCCCCAAGTTGAAGTACTGGAATTCCAGGCAGGGCTTCGCTATAACATGGTGCCTGACTTTGCTAGAGCTTCCCTTCATGTACATAATGGGGATACGGAAATTATGCAAAGGTTTATCGAGTTCATGGACCAGCATGGCCTTGGAAGGGAGCTCCATGTAGATGCAGGAACAGTTGTGTTGGAAGTCAAAGGTGTGTCTGTGCATGGCATGGAACCGGAAAACGGAAAAAATGCGGGTTTGTTTTTAGCTGAGTTCCTTTCGAGTCTAACTATTGATTCGCAGGCTAAAAAGTATTTTACCTTTGTTTCGGATTATTTTTATAAAGACTCACGAGGGAAAAATCTTGGAATTGCCTATAGTGATGACATTACCGGCGACATGACAATTAATGTGGGAAAACTCTCGTATACAAAGGAAAAAGCAGGTATGCTTGGTTTGAATCTCCGCTATCCTGTAACCGCAGCTATGGGTGAGATTAAAACAAAGCTGGAGTCTTTGGTGATGGAACGTGGGTTTGAAATATCCAATTTCACTGACTCCAAGCCGCATCATGTCGATGAAAATGACTTCCTGATTCAAACCTTGAAAAAGGTGTATGAGGAGCAGACAGGAGAACCTGCAGAGTTGATTGCAATCGGCGGGGGTACCTATGCAAGATCCCTTAAATCGGGCGTGGCGTTTGGCCCTCTGTTTCCAGGAAGGCCTGATGTTGCACATCAAAAAGATGAATATATGTTTATTGAGGACCTATTGAAAGCCGCAGCCCTTTATGCGCAGGCGATATGGGAGCTTGCAAAAGAAGAGTAAATAGAGAAGAGCAGGAGGAAACCAGATGGAATTCGTAGTGTTGAATGGGGACATCATCTCGCGGGATAAGGCGTCTATTGATGTGGAGGACCGAGGATATCAATTTGGTGATGGTGTGTATGAGGTTATTCGGGTTTATAACGGAACTATGTTCACGGCAATGGAGCATCTTGAAAGGCTGGAAGCTAGTGCTAAGAAAATCGGCATTAGCCTAGGCTGGACCATTCAAGAACTTGAATCGAGGTTCAAAGAATTGATTGATAAAAACCAGTTAACTACTGGGATTGTCTACCTTCAGGTAACCAGGGGCATATCGCCGCGAAATCACGTGTTTCCGCCTGCAGGAACGGCTCAGACACTAGTAGCCTACACAAGAAAGGCAGATCGTCCGCTCCAAACGATTACGAATGGAGCAGCAGCAATTGTGGAAGAGGATCTCCGGTGGCTGCGCTGCGATATAAAGAGCTTAAATCTTCTAGGTAACATCTTGGCCAAACAAAAAGCCGCGGATGCTGGCTGCTATGAAGCCATCCTCCATCGGAATGGAACGGTTACTGAAGGAAGTTCCTCAAACATTTTTATTGTTGAAAGTGGAACAATCTACACCCACTCAGCTAATAACCTTATCCTTAATGGAATAACGAGACAAACTCTCGCAAAGCTCTGTCAGAGGGAAGGAATTCCTTTTGTTGAAAAGGAATTTACGGTTGAAGATTTAAACAATGCCGACGAAGTCATTCTTGCCAGCACTACTTCAGAACTCACCCCTATTGTAAAAATAGATGGTAAACCTGTGGGAAATGGTGAGCCGGGACCTGTGACAAGAAAGGTTCAGACGCTTTTTGAACAGGAAATTGAAAAGCAGTGCGGCAGCATCGCTGTAAAGCAGTAATATTAAAGACGAGAAATAAAAGATTTAAGGCTGCCCAATGGAAGAAGGGGAGCCTTTCTTTTTTATAATCGAAAGGAGCAACTCTAATGTCCCCTGGTGAAAAAGTGGGAAAACATGGAATTGGACGGCTGTAGTGGATAATACCAGATTACCCAAAGATACTACTAGTAGTACAATTTTTTCCCGGTTTTTCCTGGGAGTTTGCTACAATAAAACAAAAGGGTGTGACGTATGAGCCATTATTTTTTTGCTGCGAAAATTCCTTCAGACACAAAAGTAAAAATGAAGGAAGAGATGGAGAAATTGAAAGCTTCGTATCCGTTCAGGCGCTGGGTTCATCATGAAGATTTGCATATTACACTTGCATTTTTGGGACATGCTCCCGAGGATAAACTGGAGGAAGCAAAAGCGCTTGTAAAGGAATCTATTCAGGATTTTGAAGCGTTCAATATGTCAGTGGCGGGCCTGGGAACCTTTGGCCGTAAAGACCAGCCTAGAATCTTCTGGGCCGGTGTTTCAAAAAGTGATGAATTAAGTATATTGCGTGACCGAGTCTTTCAAGCTTGTGAGAAGGCAGGATTTCCTCTGGAGACAAGGCCGTTTTCCCCGCATATAACACTAGCCCGGAATTGGGAAGGAAAAGCTCCTTTTCAAAAGCAAGAGGAGACGCTGTCATTTAACAACTATGAATTTTTGCTAGACGAAGTGGTGTTGTATCGAACCAATATGGCAAAAAATCCAAAATATGAAGCGGTTGAAATCTATCATTTAAAATAAATATGTGGATAAATTAAAGAATCTTATGTTGATGTAAAGAAGACGAAGACTAAATTGGAGCGGAATTCATAGGCTTAACTAATTAGTGCATTTTTTTCCGCACATTATAGAGACAGGGACAGGAGAAACTGGCTGGTAATGAAAAAGTATTATTTTATCGTAAACCCGAAGGCTGGAAATGGGAAATGCCTTAAGAAATGGGTAGCAATCGAAGGCAGCTTGAAGAGCCAATCAATCCCCTATGAGGTTTATTTTAGTAAAAGGCCTGGCCATGCAGTGGAACTGGCAAGGAACGTTGCAGCCAAGGTGAGGGATGAGAATATATCGATTATAGCGGTTGGCGGCGACGGGACTGCTCACGAAGTCCTAAATGGGATTGGCAGCAGCGCTCCTTTTTCGTTTGGTTTTATTCCAGGTGGATCAGGAAATGACTTTTCACGCGGATTTTCCTTGCCTCGTGAGCCCTTGGCGGCATTGAATGATTTGCTTGAAACGAATTGCGAACCTTCAGATACAGTTGATGGTGGTAATTTGTCATTAAACGGAAACCAGGCACGCCTGTTTATTAATAATATGGGCGGAGGGTTTGATGCGCTCGTTTCAAAAAAAGCGAATGAGACAAGCATGAAAGCATTGTTCAACCGTTTTTCGCTAGGCAGGCTTGTGTATGTATATATCCTTTTAAAGGAGCTATTTTCCTATAAGCCTGGAACAATTGAATTAACGATTGACGGAAATAGGCATATATATGAACAAACGTGGTTTGTTACTATTTCGAACCAGCCTTATTATGGCGGCGGGATGATTATATCGCCAACAGCAATGGCCAGTGATGGCATGCTCGATATCACGGTGGTGACCCGCCTTTCCAGACTTAAGCTGTTGTTAGTGTTTATGAGCGTATTCTGGGGGAAACATATATACTTTAATGAAGTACATACTTTTCAGGGCAAGAAAATTTCAATCTCATCAACTGCAGAAATTGATTTTCATGCAGATGGAGAATATATTGGAAAAGCCAATTATGGGAGTGCAACGGTATTACCCGGAGCATTCAAAATCCTGTCCAATCGCAGAACTTTAAAAGAATAGAAAAATTGGTGGTGAGTCAAATGGCTTCCGTTAAGCGAGACTTTAATGCATACCTTGATGCAATGAATGAAATCACTATTTTGCTTCCTCTCTCCTATCGGGAAGCAGCTTCCGCTTCATTCACATTATCAAATGGAACAACTGATATTCCCCTCGAATTAGTTGATATCACGGATGTAGAGGATGGTTTAAAATTATCCTGCAGATTCCAGGGAGAATTTGAATTTGGGACGGAGTATTTTTTATCAGGAATGAACGGCATAGAAGCGGACGTGGAAATTCGCGCTGTAGTTCGTACGACTGATTTCGATGAGATTTTTTTTTATCAGGGTGAAGATTTGGGGGCAATTTGTAAGGATGGCTATACAACCTTTAAACTATGGGCCCCGACTGCTATTCAAGTAAAAGTAAAACTTTTCCCGCCAGGAGGGAAGTTTTTTGAGCTTGTGAAGCTGTCCAGGGGAGAAAAGGGGGTATGGTCAGCAGAATTGGCGCGAGACCTTGAATTTTACCGTTACACTTTTATGGTTCTTGTAAACCATGAATGGAGGGAAGCGGTGGACCCCTATTCAGTAGCAGCTTCTGCGAACACAACTCATAGTGTTGTCGCCAAGCTTGAAAATACTAGAGTTCAGCCAGTCCAACTTCCACCTTTCACTCATCCTGTGGATGCGATTATATATGAAACGCATATCCGTGATTTTACAATCCATCCTGATAGCGGAGTCAGCCACAAAGGCCTCTATATCGGGGCAGCAGAGACGGATGCGAACGGTGCTGACGGAAAGGCTGCGGGATTGTCATATGTGAAAGAACTTGGCGTGACACATGTTGAGTTCCTGCCATTCAATGATTTTGCGGGCATTAATGAATTGGAAAGAACGGAATATAATTGGGGCTACAACCCGCTCCTTTTTAACGTTCCAGAGGGCAGTTATTCAACAGACCCATCCGATCCATATAAACGAATCGTTGAATTGAAGCAGATGATTGAGGGATTTCATTCCGAGGGCTTAAGAGTCATTATGGATGTAGTCTATAATCATGTTTATATTAGGGAACAATCTCCTTTTGAAAAAATTGTCCCGGGATACTTCTTCCGGTTTCATTCAGATGGGCAGCCTTCGGATGGCACGGGTGTAGGCAATGATATTGCTTCTGAAAGGCTAATGGCACGAAAATTCATTCATGACTCTGTCCGATATTGGGTGAAGGAATACAACATTGACGGGATAAGAATGGATTTGATGGGCATCCTCGATGTTGAAACGGTAAATGGAATCCGAGAGATTTGCGACAGTCTAAAGCCAAGTATGATTATTATTGGAGAGGGTTGGGAATTGAACACTCCGCTTCCTTCATCTGAAAAGGCAGCTATGCGGAATCAGAATTTGATGCCGTCCATCGGCCAATTCAATGACCAGTTCCGTGACTCCATCAAGGGAAGTACATTTAATCTTTATGAACGCGGCTATGCCCTGGGGAATGGAACCTATACTGATCGAGCAAAGGAAGCTCTTGCTGGAAGCATTGGCCTATTTACGGATGGCAAAGGGGTATTCAATGAGCCAGTACAGTCAGTTAATTATGTTGAGGCGCATGATAACCATACTCTTTGGGATAAGCTGGAAGCTTGCCTGGACAATTCAGGTGATTTATTAAAAATGAAATGCCATAAACTTGCAACTAGTCTTGTACTGCTTGCGCAGGGAGTTCCTTTTCTTCACAGTGGCCAGGAATTTTTCAGGACAAAGGGAGGAATAGGCAATAGCTATAAAGAACCTGATGAGGTAAATCAATTAGACTGGGAACGAAAAATTAGGCATTCGGAAAATGTTCGCTATATTAAGGGATTAATTGAAATTAGAAAACAGCTCGAATGTTTCCGATATAGAAGTGCCGAGGATATTAGGATTAATTTAAAGGATTTGGGTCTGCAGCATCCGCTAATCGGCTTCCACTTTAATTCGGGGGTTGATCAAGAGGAGATAATCCTTATTGTGAATCCAACCGTATATATCCACCATATTACGCTTCCTGACGGTGAATGGGATGTGCTTGCAGATGATCTTCATGCAGCAATTCAGCCCCTAAGGACGATTACACGTGACGAAACAGCCGTCCTGGAACCGGTCAGTATAATGGTTTTAGTCAAAAAATAATTAGGGAATTTGTCTTTTCTGTCTATAGTCTCTTGACGAATAATGCCGAATGGCGCTAATATTTATAAGATAGCTATTGTAATAAGTATACAGTAGCTGTCTTTTTTACTTTATAAGTCAATTTACTTTTCTCTTTGAACCTCGATTCTCCAATACAACCGGGCACCGGCGTTTAAAAGCAATGAGCGTACATTGCCCAAAAATACGGACCGCAACCGCGGACAGCGCAAGATGTTACGGACATAGTGTAGGTGACCTGTTTTGGAATATATATTAGGGAATGAATGGGAAATAGTCCCGGCCGGGGGCGCCACAGGCAAAGCCTTTTATGCAGAGTATAAGGAACAGAAGCTTTTTCTGAAACGCAATTCATCGCCTTTTTTGGCGGTGCTTTCTGCAGAGGGAATTGTTCCAAAGCTTGTATGGACAAAAAGGCTTGAAACTGGCGATGTTATTACTGCCCAGCAATGGAAGAATGGCAGGGAATTGGAACCGGAAGAAATGGGCCAGGAAAGTGTCGCAAAGCTGCTCAAAAAGATTCATAGCTCTGAGCCGCTGCTTTCGATGCTTATTCGGCTGGGAAAAAAACCAGTAGTTCCACAAAATATGCTAGATAGCCTTATTAAAAGCCTTGACCCCGATATTGCCCAGCACCCTGTGGTCAAGGAAGGCCTGCGTTTTTTGAAAAACGAAATTGGAAATGTTCAATATTCTCACCATGTTGTTTGCCATAGTGATGTTAATCATAATAACTGGCTGCTAGGTGAAGACAGCCAGTTATACCTGATTGATTGGGACGGAGCGACAGTTGGGGATCCGGCAATTGATTTGGGAATGCTTTTATACTGGTATGTTCCCGAGAAAGATTGGCTTTCCTGGCTTAGCCGTTATGGAATGCCTTTGACTTCAAACCTGGAGCTGCGTATGAAATGGTATGTTACAGGCCAGGCTATTTCGACAGTTCAATGGTGTAAGGACAAAAACCAGGATGGCGAGATGAATAAATGGCTGGGATTTCTGGCCAGGTTATTAAAGTTGGCCTGAAAACTGGTCGATATCACTTACCCAGTTTGAAAGCTGACCTTGATGGGCTTGAATATGATTATCCAGGTCCGTGCTTTGGGCTCCATGCTGGCCATATTCATATATATCCTGTAAGATGCCTTTTACATTTTTGTTTATGCCAGTGTGGGCCATAAGTGACTTTACCAGGCGTTCAACTTGTTCGCACTCTGCGACAGAACCACAGCAATCGGTTTGATGGTTGCTTAGGATATCCTTAAGGACAGCAGCCTGATCCTGGCTGTTTAATGGCATATGTGTCATCCTTTCATTTCTTTTCTATATGGGAATCCATAACTTAGGTTGTGGATTCCCATGTTTGTTTATTCATTGAGCTGCTTGCATGGATTTTCAGTTCATGATATCTTTTAAACCGAATGATTTTTTAGGACGTATAACCTTTTCTGACAGGTGATGTTCAGACTATCCTTTCAGAAAAGGGTTTTTATGATAGGAGTGCGAGTATGAGATTTCGTAATAAACCATGGGCCGGCGAAAAAATTCGGCAGTACCCTCAATATGTTATTTCATCCCCTGAGCAGCATAAGGGGAAATGGAATGAAGTGTTTGGAAATGAGAACCCTCTCCATATTGAAGTCGGTACAGGGAAAGGAAGATTTATTACCGGCATGGCTGCTGCCAATCCCGACATTAATTACCTTGGTATTGAACTGCACGAGGGAGTTATTGTGACTGCATTGGACCGGATTATTGAGGCGGAGCTTCCAAATGTAAAGCTTCTCAACGTGGATGCGGCTGAACTTCTGTCCATTTTTGCAAAGGGAGACGTTAGCAGGTTATATCTTAACTTTTCGGACCCATGGCCAAAGACACGTCATGCAAAAAGGCGTCTTACTTATAAAAGCTTTCTAGCATTATACGAGGAAATACTAATTGATGGCGGAGAAATTCATTTTAAGACGGATAATCAGGGTCTTTTTGAATATTCTTTAGTGAGCTTTTCAGAGTATGGCATGCTTTTGAAATATGTAAGCCTTGATTTACACAACAGCAATTTTGCTGGAAACATCATGACTGAGTATGAAGAGAAATTTTCCGGTAAGGGCAGCCGGATCTATCGATGCGAAGTTCAATATAGAAATTGAGTTACAGGCATCCTCCATTGCGAGGGTGCTTTTCTTTTTATTTCGAAAAATGTCTCAAAAGCGAAAATTGGAAATGTTAGTGGTAAAATAAAAAAGTATAGAAAAGCTTGGCATCTAAAATATTTAAAAATAATCCATGCTTTCCTGTCAGCCAAATTAAGGAGGGATATTCAATGGAGCGTTTACAAATTGGTGGAGTTGAACTTGCCTGGTTAAAGGGCGGTGTAACCAATATGGATGGCGGGGCGATGTTCGGCGTTGTTCCCAAGCCGCTATGGGAAAAGAAATATCCGTGCAATGAAAAGAACCAAATTGAATTAAGATCTGACCCAATCCTTGTGCAATATGAAGGTAAAAATTATTTAATTGAAACTGGATTAGGAAACAATAAACTGACTGACAAGCAAAAAAGAAATTATGGTGCAACAGAGGAATCACAATTGGAATCGGACTTGGCTGAATTTGGTCTTGGCTATGAGGACATTGATTATGTCCTGATGACTCACCTTCATTTCGACCATGCATGCGGACTGACAAAAGTGGATGCCGAGGGGAATTACTCATCGTCTTTTCCTAATGCTAAAATAATCACTTCGCAAATTGAATGGGATGAGATGAGAAATCCAAACGTCCGGTCAAAGAATACATATTGGAAGGAAAACTGGGAATCGATTGAAGGGCAGGTAGAGACATTCGATAAGGAGTGGAATCAAGGCCCGTTTACCATGATCCATACAGGCGGCCATAGTAACGGCCATTCTATTATTTTAATCGAAGATGGCGGCGAGCTGGGGATTCATATGGCTGATATCATGCCAACACAAGCCCATCAAAATCCGCTTTGGGTTCTTGCATACGATGATTATCCTATGGAATCAATTCCTGCCAAGCAAAAGTGGATCGCTCATGGGAAGGAAAACAATGCATGGTTTTTCTTTTACCATGATGCTTATTATCGGGCAGTCAAATGGGATGAAAATGGGAATGTTATAGGGGAAGTAAAGCGGGAACGGTAGTAACAGGTGACGGTCTGGCACGATAGTATCATTTCCATATAGACGGTACTAGCAAAAAAGAGACTGGCTGGCTGCCAGTCTCAGTCTTTGTTTATCCAGATCCACAAGGAAAGCTTCGCCAGCATAAGTTCATGGGATACAAAGGAACTTCTGAGAATAATTATCGCAGAGCCAGGCGTATTTTGCCTGTCGCGAGGCGCTTACGCTTTAGGTCTATAATCTGGATACTTCCAGGATTGTGCCGGTTGTAGCATCTGCAACAAATTCGAACTGCTCTCCAGGTTGGGTGCTATCAGAAACCTGCCTGGTAATCCCGCCCCTGTAGACCCGGTAGTGGATACCATTTTTCTCAAATGGAAGTGCCTCCATATGAATCCACGAACCACTTACAGGACCGGAAGATTTGAACTGGCTTCTAGCATGGGAAAGGACTTTTTGTGCAGGGACATCCTTGTTATCTGAAATGACTTCGTTTACTGCATAGGCTGCCGCCGCTCCGGTTGCAACTCCCAATAAAAAAGTTTTCCAATTCACATGAATCGCCTCCCTAACAGGATATTAATCGGTTACATTTCAATACCAGTATATCCTAGAATGGTGAAAGAACCCACTGAAAAAAGTAAATGATATGGCATCCCGTGTGAAAGTTCTGTAAAATTGGGTGTATACATAAAAATTAGTTGGTATTTTAATGAGATTTATTTGTCCTTTGGAGGGAGTAGAACAATTATGAATCAAAAAACAATAGAACTGTTTAAAACATTAACCGAACTGCCAGGTGCTCCTGGAAATGAGCATGCAGTTCGAAGTTATATGAGAGAACGGCTTGAACCTTTTTCCGATGAGATTATTCAGGATAATCTGGGAAGTATTTTCGGGATTAGAAAAGGAAAGGATGGAGATCCAAAAATCATGGTTGCCGGCCATATGGATGAGGTTGGCTTCATGGTCACTTCCATTACTCCGAATGGAATGCTCCGCTTTCAGCCGCTTGGAGGGTGGTGGAGCCAGGTACTGCTTGCCCAGCGAGTACAGATTATAACCGAAAATGGTCCTTTAATTGGTGTCATCGGGTCCATCCCGCCGCATCTTCTTGATGAAGCGAAACGGAATAAGCCAATGGAAATAAAAAATATGCTAATCGATATTGGCGCAGATAATAGAGAAGATGCCGAAAAGGCTGGAATTCGGCCAGGGCAGTCCATTTTGCCTATATGTCCGTTCACTCCAATGGCAAATCCAAAGAAGATAATGGCTAAAGCTTGGGATAACCGATATGGCTGTGGTTTGGCAATTGAATTATTGGAAGAAGTAAACGGTATTGACCTTCCAAATACATTATTTTCAGGAGCAACAGTTCAGGAAGAAGTGGGCTTAAGGGGAGCACAAACTGCAGCAAATATGATTAAGCCCGACCTTTTTCTCGCTCTCGACGCCAGCCCTGCCAATGATGCATCAGGAAACAAAGAAGAATTTGGCCAGCTTGGCAAGGGGACGCTTCTTCGGATCCTCGACAGATCCATGGTAACCCATCGCGGTATGAGAGAGTTCATCCTGGATACCGCTGAGACGCACAAAATTCCTTATCAATATTTTGTTTCACCAGGAGGCACGGATGCAGGACGTGTCCATACTTCACTTGAAGGAATACCAAGTGCAGTTATCGGTATATGTGCAAGATACATCCATACTCATGCATCAATCATGCATGTTGATGATTATGCAGCCGCAAAAGAATTGTTAGTAAAGCTTGTCAAGTCTTTTGACAAAACTACAGTACAAACGATTAAATCAAATAGTTAATTTTACTTCTTGCCCGGTTACAGTTATGTTTTTGCCTTCGCTGCTTCTGGCCGCGAAGGCTTTTCGTTGTAGTCGGATAGAGTTGGAGGAATCTTATGAAAGTAGCTATTGGATCAAAAAATCCCGCGAAAATCTCCGCGGTACAGGATGTATTCAAAGAGATTGTTGGGGCTGATTTCATTTCCTGTGATGTACCCTCTGGTGTTTCAGCACAGCCCTTTTCAGATGGGGAAACGATAGAGGGAGCAATAAATAGGGCTCAAAAGGCTCTTGAAAAAGGTGACCTTGGCATCGGCCTAGAAGGCGGAGTGCAAATGACAAAGTATGGCCTCTTTCTATGCAATTGGGGAGCGCTTGCTGAGCCTGGCCAATCTCCTTTAATTGCCGGGGGTGCAAGAATCCGGCTGCCTGATGAAGTGGCGGGGAAGCTGCTGGGAGGAAAAGAACTCGGCCCAGTCATGGATGAATACACTAAAATGACAAATATTCGAAAGACTGCAGGTGCAATAGGCATCTTCTCAAACGGCCAGGTAGACAGAGCCGCAATGTTCACACACATAGTTAAACTGCTATATGGGCAACATTTGTATCGAATCAACCTGCATAAATTAAATGGCAATTAAAAGGTAGACTTGTCACTGATACCCAATGGGAGTATGATAAAAGAGAAATCTAAAATTGTCGGCCGGGGTGCAAAATTCGACTTTTTCCTTCTTGGGCAAAATCTGAATTGGCGGATCCTGCCGGGAGGGAAAATGATGAAAAGACGATTTCCAACAGCAATTTTTATTATTGCTGCCATGTTGGTTTTGAGTGCCTGCGGCGGCCCTTCTTTTGAAAAAGAAAGAGAAAAGGCGAGAGTTGAGGCAAAAACTTCTTTTGAAGAAAAAAAGAAAAAGGCCAATGAGAAAACCGATGAAATTAGCTTTTACTTGCCGTTTGGATTCGAAGTTGAAGAGGTCAAGCCGAATAATGTCATTTTGAAAAATGGGGCAAAGACGTATATCCTTTTTTATAACCCACATGAAGGCAAGGATAGCAGGGTGGTCTTTGATGCAACAACCCAGGCTTACGGCGACCCAGAGGCGGTAGATGAGTTTCAGGGTGAAGGCCGATTGGGCTACCTAGTAATTAAACAGCTTGACGAGGGATTGAATTCCCTGACAACCGGAATAGGCGGTGTTAAAGTAACAACCGAAACCAAAACCGGAAGCCTTGATGACGAGGCGAAAGTACTGATGCGAATTGCTAATTCTGTAGAGATTAATAAATAGACGTTAATTGGGTGGCCGGCTGGCCATCCATTTTTTTAATATCAGAAATATATCTTTTCCTTGAGAACTGTCTAGCTACACAAGGAAGGCTTCGGCAGCATCGCACGAAGAAAAAGCGGTAGCTTTTTCGAGGAGCGCCTAGTGTACTTCGGTCCCCTCGTTACGATAAGTCAACATCGATTCGCTTGCACTCATCGTGTTTCCTTTATCTCCTTCGAGGCCCTCCAGTCCATACGGCGCTGGGCCACTAAGGAAAGCTCCTTAGATTAAACATCGCAGGGACAGGCGGTCTTTGCCTGTCACGAAGGCGCTGCGCTTTTCTTGGTTTGTGTTCAGCCTGATTGGGGAATTATAAAACAGGCGCGGGCCGTTTGATTAGACCTGCCGCCATTCGCTTGCTATTATGGAAACAAGGAATGACATGCGGCAAATAGGAGGAATACTGGATGATACATTTAGAATCTATGGATCAATTTGAGGATTTAAAAAATACAGGTAAACATGTTTTCATGTTTTCGGCTGATTGGTGCCCCGATTGCAGGGTTATTGAACCAGTTATGCCCGATATTGAGGGACAGTTCAAGGATTTTACATTTGTCCATGTAGACCGGGACAAATTCATTGACCTTTGCCAGCAGCTTGATGTTTATGGGATTCCGAGCTTTATTGGCTTTGAAAATGGAAAGGAACTTGGCCGTTTTGTAAGTAAGGACAGGAAAACCCCAGAAGAAATAGCAGGTTTCATGACTGGGCTTCGCTAATGGACAATCTTCCATCTCTCTGCTTGAGATGGATTTTTTTTGGTCAAAAGACATGGTTATTGGAATAACTATGTTTATAGCACTGACGGGGACAAAAGCTTGTCGAGTGGCGAGTTAATCACTAATTTACACTATTTATTGGGGGTTTACAGGTTGAAAATGGACAGCCGGAAAATGAGGAAAATACTGGAGGAACGGCTAACTAAGCCCGACCGGAAATTTATCTATGATCGAGATAAAGATGAACTTAGAATTGAACATGAAGTAAGTGGAAAAGGAATAACCGTCTCTATAGGCGGAATTGTTGCAAAATGGCACGAACGAAACGATACGGCAATCGAAGAGGTAATCTATTACATAGAGGAAGGCCTGGAAGCAATGTCGGGCCAAAAGGAAATAAGCGGGGAGATGAAGAAGGTATTTCCTGTGATCAGGTCTGCCTCCTTCCCGACTGAGCCAGAGGAAGGAAACCCTTTTCTTTACGATGAGCATACAGCAGAAACAAGGATTTATTATGCCTACGATATGGGCAACACCTATAGGTTGATTGATACGAAGCTTTTACAAAAGGAAGGATGGGACCAGGGGCAAATTAGGGAAGTGGCTATGTTCAATGTAAGGTCACTCCCGGTACCGTTAAAGGAAGACAAGGTAGCTGACAATATTTTCTACTTTTTGAATACGAATGATGGATATGACGCGAGCAGGATCCTGAACAAAGGTTTCCTTGTTGAGATGCAAACGAGAATCTCAGGAACGATGGCGCTGGCAGTACCGCATCAGGATGTATTGATTATTGCTGATATTCGGAATGACACTGGTTATGATGTTCTTGCCCAGATGGCAATGGGCTTCTTCGCAGCCGGCAAAACTCCAGTTACAGCTTTGTCATTCCTATTTGAAAATGGAGAGCTTGAGCCAATTTTCATTCTTGGTAAAAATCGGCCAAAGAAATAGCTATCATGTATTTGCTGATTATTAATAGGCACGCTCCGGTTCATCATGACTTTGTAAAGTGCAGTTTTTCATTCATTTTCCAATATA
This sequence comes from Bacillus sp. FJAT-18017, assembly GCF_001278805.1. Classification (GTDB taxonomy): domain Bacteria; phylum Bacillota; class Bacilli; order Bacillales; family Cytobacillaceae; genus Bacillus_D. The sequence continues at coordinate 1,659,366 of NZ_CP012602.1, forward strand.
CACGCCCAAAGGACTGACTCTTAGTGAAAGTCCAATAGTTCAAAAGTCTGAATCCAGCTGTTTTTCGCTATAATTCGATAAATACTGTCGAACTTTTTCGGAATCCTGTTAAAATACAATAGAAGAAGATTTCGGGAAAGAGTGATTGAATTGAGTTTTATCAAAAATATTTACAATAAGTTCCTGAGCAATCAGGAAGAGGAAGACGTAGAAGTTGAAGATACGCCTTATAAGAGCCAATCGTTATCGACTAGTCACACAAAAAAAGAAACTGAAGCCAGAGTTGTCTATGAGTATCCAAAAGGCAACTTCCGTTTTCCACTTATACCAGATAACAGAATTGCCAAGAGAGAAGAATCAAAGGTTCGGAGCGAGAATCGTAACAGGCGAAACCCGCTCAATGAAATTAAACAGGAGCCTGCCCAGAAAGAACGCCAAGTAAAAAAAGTTCGTCCTTTCACGCCTACTGAAATTCCATCACCTGTATTCGGATATTCAAATCAGAAAAAAGAGATGACAGAAAAGCCAGTAGTTGAGGAGCCAATTGTATATGAACTGAATGGTTTTCTGGATGTAGAGGAGTATATTTCACCAGAGTCTCCGATACATATTGAAGTGCCAGTGACCGCCCCAGGACTTGAAAGTTTGCTAGCTGAGGAAGACAATCTTAAGAGCATCTTACCTGCTGACGAAAGAATTAGTGTCAGTAATCAGGATGATGAAGTGTGGAATAATGGACCTGCTTTTCAGGATAAAACTCCTGTTTCTGATGCAGAAATCGATGCTAAGATAACCATGGAGTTCAACAAGGAAGAAACCACAATTCCATCTGTAATCGAACTAGCAAATCAAATTTTAGAAGAACAAGAAGATACAAAGAGTGTTTCTGATCAAGTCATCGCTGATACTCTTGAAGAGGTAGATGAAAGCCCAGATTTGATCCAGCCTGAAGTAGAAGTATCCAATGAAACAGAGGCTGGAATAACTGCTTCTGAAACTGCTAATATTCAAGTCGCAGCTGAAACTCTTGAAGTAGTCGATGAAACTAATGTATTGACACAGCCTGAAGTGGAAGTATCCAATGATATGGCAGCTGGAAAAACTGTTTCTGAAGCTTCAGATCTTCAAGTTGTCCTTGACACTTTTGAAGTAGTCGATGATACTCATGTATTGACGCAGCCTGAAGTGGAAGTATTCAATGAAACGGAAGCTGGAAAAATTGTTACCGAAACTGCTGATATTCAAGTGGTAGCTGAAACTCTTGAAGTGGTCGATGAAAGCCCTGCTTTGATACAAGTTTCCAATGATACGAAAGCTGCAACGAATGTAACCAAAGCTGGGAACCTTCAAGTTGTTCCTGGTGCACTTGAAAAAGACCATGAAATCAAGGTTTTGACGCAACGTGAAGTGGAAAATTCCAATGATATGGAAGCTGGAAAAGCAGTCTCTGAAGCTCCAGATATTCAAGTCATGGCTGAAACCCTTGAAGATGTTCGTGATACAGGAACTGTCCTTGAAGTGGAAGGGGAAATTGAGACTGAAGGCCTGCAGGAATCGGTTCATCCACCGGCTCCGATTGGCGAACCTGGCATTCTACCCCCACAAAAAATAGAGCCTGAACAGAATTATGTAAAAGGTGATTCACTGCCTATCGATGGCAAGGAAACTGCCGAGTTTGTAAAAGAGGAACATAAGAAAGAGGAAGACAGGCCAAAAAGAAGGTCGCATCTTCCGTTTAATGTATTGATGCTCAAAGATGATAAACGAAAACTGGAACAGCAGAAAAATGCCGCAAACCGCTCTCTGCTGAATAAAGTGCCTGCCAAGCCAGAAAGCACATCTACTACAAATCCTCCTGATAATGATGAGTATGGAGATGTGTATAGTTTCCCAGGGGCCAATTTGCTTGATCCTCCAGTACATGCAGATGGAGATCCAACCTGGCTCGAATCGCGAAGGAAAATGCTTGAGGAGACTCTTCATAATTTCAATGTTGGAGCCAAGGTTGTCAATGTGACTCAAGGACCTTCAGTAACTAGGTTTGAAGTACATCCCGAACCTGGTGTAAAAGTGAATAAGGTAACAAACCTTTCAGATGACATTAAATTAAGTTTGGCTGCGAGAGATATACGGATTGAGGCCCCAATTCCGGGTAAGCATACAATTGGAATTGAAGTCCCTAATTCAAAATCACGCCCGGTTATGATTCGGGAGATTATTGACAGCTCTGTCTTTAAGGAGAACCAGTCACCCTTAACTGCAGTATTAGGGCTGGATATTTCCGGCAAGCCGATTGTTACTGATTTAAAGAAGATGCCACATGGATTAATAGCCGGTTCCACTGGTTCTGGGAAAAGCGTTTGCATTAACTCCATCCTAGTCAGCCTTCTATACAAGGCAAGTCCGGATGATTTAAGGCTTTTGCTTATTGACCCTAAAATGGTTGAACTAGCACCATATAATAGGATTCCTCATTTAGTCAGCCCTGTCATTACTGATGTAAAGGCTGCAACAGCATCCTTGAAATGGGCAGTTGAGGAAATGGAGAGGCGCTATGAACTGTTTGCACATGCGGGTGTAAGGGAGATAACTCGCTATAATGACCTTGCCATGAAAACGAAACGGTATTCAGATAAACTGCCGTTCATTGTAATCGTTATCGATGAGTTAGCGGATTTAATGATGATGGCACCAGCGGATGTGGAAGAAGCGATCTGCCGGATTGCTCAAAAGGCAAGGGCATGCGGGATACATTTAATCATAGCTACACAAAGGCCATCAGTGGATGTCATTACTGGCCTGATCAAAGCGAACGTGCCAACTCGTATCGCCTTCTCGGTTTCATCCCAGATCGATTCAAGAACGATTATAGATATGGCCGGTGCTGAAAAGCTGCTTGGACGTGGGGATATGCTGTTTCTTGAAAATGGATCATCAAAGCCAGTCCGGCTTCAAGGAACGTTCGTTACGGATGATGAGATTGACAAGGTAGCTGATTTTACTAGAGAACAAAGAAGCCCGAATTATTTATTCGAACAGGAAGAACTCTTAAAAAAGGCTCAGGTTACAGAGGAAGAGGATGAATTATTCTTTGAAGCTTGTGAATTTGTAGTTGAACAGGGAGGGGCCTCCACTTCTAGTCTTCAAAGAAGGTTTAAAGTAGGGTATAATCGGGCGGCCCGGCTGATTGATATGATGGAGGAGTCGGGATATATTTCAGGAGCCAGGGGATCGAAGCCAAGGGATGTCCTGATAACCGAAGCGGAACTTGAATCTATTCATGAATTTGGACGCCGATAGGTTTGGTTTAATTTGGTTAATTTGTAGTATTCTTTATCCGTTTGGGTAAATACTTAGAGTAACAGGCATCTTATCAGGTATGGCTACATCTAGCTCCAGCGCCTACGCGTGCGCAAACTTCAGGTCTCCTCCCTGCGATAAGTCATCATCGAATCGTTTTCGCTTTTCGTGATTCCTTTATCCAGTCGAAGCCCCTCCAGTTTGTACGGCGATGACCAAGGCGCTTGCGCTTTTGTTGCTTTCGTACTTTAAAGAGTTTGTTTGATAGTGTCTACCCGGCAAACGTGTTATAATTCAATATTATATTGTTTCATTGGATAGTACTGGGCTTTTTTTCCAATTAGCAATTAACATTGGGCGTCATATACTGTGTTACAGAAAGATGTTTGTTGGAGGTTCTTTATATGACTATTTACCATTTTGTAGGTATCAAGGGGTCCGGAATGAGTGCTCTCGCACAAGTTCTCCATGATATGAATTATGAAGTGCAGGGCTCTGATGTCGAAAAGCGGTTTTTTACTCAGCAGGCTCTTGAGGAATCCGGAATAAAGATCCTTCCTTTTCAAAAAGAAAATATTCAGCCAGGCATGGTTGTTATCGCAGGTAATGCCTTTCCCGATACACATGAAGAAATTCAGGAGGCTTTAAGGCTTGGCCTTGATGTTATCCGTTATCACCGTTTTCTCGGGGAATTTATGGAGAAGTTCATTAGTGTAGGAGTCACTGGGGCCCATGGCAAGACCTCTACAACAGGTCTTCTTGCCCATGTCATGAAAGGGGCTAAGCCTACTTCCTACCTAATTGGTGATGGTACAGGCAAAGGTGAGCTGGATGCTTCTTATTTTGTTTTTGAAGCATGTGAATACCGGAGGCATTTCCTATCGTACCACCCGGATTATGCCATTATGACTAATATCGATTTTGATCATCCCGATTATTTTGCAAATATTGAGGATGTATTTTCAGCATTTCAGGAAGTAGCTCTTCAGGTCAAGAAAGGCATCATTGCCTGCGGCGATGACGAGCATCTTCAAAAAATTCAAGCGAAAGTACCCGTTGTGTTTTATGGTTTTGGGGAGGACAATGATTTTCAAGCTCGGAATATTATCAAAAGCCCTGAGGGAACTACGTTCGATGTTTTTGTACGTAATACGTACTTCGAAACATTTACGCTTCCTTCCTACGGAGACCATAATATCCTTAACTCACTTGCGGTGATTGCCATTTGCCATTATGAAAGTATGGATGTTAACATCGTCAAGGATCAGCTCAGAACCTTTGAAGGTGTTAAAAGAAGGTTTACAGAGAAAAAGCTTGGAAGCCAAATTGTTATAGATGATTACGCCCATCATCCTACTGAAATTAGGGCTACACTTGATGCAGCAAGGCAAAAGTTTCCTGACAGGGAAATTGTTGCTGTATTCCAGCCTCATACGTTCACCAGGACACAGACATTCCTCCAGGAATTCGCAGACAGCCTAAGCCTGGCTGATAAAGTTTATTTGTGTGATATCTTTGGTTCCGCCAGGGAAAATCATGGAAAGCTGTCCATTAATGATTTGGTAGATAAAATTGGCGGGGCCGAGGTCCTATCGGAGGAACATACCGAAATCCTTCAGGGGCATGAGGGCGGCGTCATCATATTCATGGGTGCCGGCGATATCCAAAAGTTCCAGATAGCTTATGAAAAAGCATATACCGCTTAATCTTTACCAGGATACTAACGGAAAATGACCGTTGGCAAAGAGAATGAAAAAGGATGCAGGTTTACCTGCATCCTTTTTATTATAAAGGAAGTTTAATATTCCAGACTGTGGATAACTTTTTTATTGAGTTTGTCTGCCTCTAGCTGAACAAGAAAAGCTTCTCTGAAATTGCATCACATGAAATTACGCGTTAGACTGCTTACTTTAGGTTCTCCGGATTCAGTTGCTCTAGTTCAGGAAGAACGAAGCGGCCGTCCTTGCGGATTAGTACATCATCAAAATAGATTTCCCCGCCACCGTATTCAGGACGCTGGATATTGACCATGTCCCAATGGATATTGGAGTGGTTGCCGTTATAGGCGTCATCATAGCTTTGTCCAGGTGTGAAGTGGAAGCTTCCATCAATTTTTTCATCAAACAGGATATCTTGCATTGGAGTCTGGATATAAGGATTGACACCAATTGCAAACTCTCCTACATAACGGGCACCTTCATCGGTATCGAAAATTTTGTTAATACGTTCTGTATCATTCGAAACTGCTTCAACAATTTTGCCATCCTTGAAAGTAAGCTTGACATTCTCAAAAGTAAAACCCTGGTAAGGCGAAGGTGTATTGTATGTGATAACGCCATTTACTGAATCCCGTACAGGGGCGGTATAAACCTCACCGTCGGGAATATTCATTTGGCCTGCACACTTAATTGCTGGAATGTCTTTAATTGAGAAGGTAAGATCAGTTCCGGGGCCGGTCAAACGGACTTTATCAGTCCTGTTCATCAGCTCGACAAGGCTGTCCATTGCTTTATCCATCTTGCTGTAATCCAAGTTACATACATTAAAATAAAAGTCTTCAAATGCTTCTGTACTCATTTTCGCCAATTGGGCCATGGATGATGTCGGGTACCTGAGTACTACCCACTTAGTCTTAGGGACGCGGATATCTCTATGTACCTTCTTGCCAATCGTGTTCCCATGGATTTTCATTTTTTCATCCGGAACATCAGCATGTTCGCTAATGTTATTTCCGGAGCGCAAGCCTATGTATGCATCCATTTCCTTCATTACAGCAGCTTCAAAGTCAGCAATCATGCTAAAGTTTTCTTCCTGTGCGCCCATCAGCAGCGCCCGGTCTACCTGATGGTCTTTAAGAAGGACGAAGGGGTAGCCGCCAGCAGCGTATGCCTCTTTGACCAGCGCTGTTACAAGCTCGCGCTGAAGCCCGAAATTTTCAATCAATACTTTTTCACCTTTTTGCAGCCGGACAGAATAATTAATTAAATTCTTTGCCAGTGTCTCAATTCTAGGGTCCTTCATATCGGAGACCTCCTTTATTTATCTAGAGAATAAACCTTTCATTACTTTCAGAAAGATGCTTTCGCGTTATTTATTCCATCTACTAGTTTAACCCAATTGGTGGAAAAAGTTTAAAATTTAGATTAAAGAAGAAAAACTTTCTTTCTTTTGAAGGAAAAAAATAAGTTTTAGGGAAATAATAATACAACCAGCTGTTTATGGTTTTTCCCTATGGGTAAAAGTAACTGTAGATTAACGGAGGTGTAGAACAGATGGAAGTAATTTTATATTTAAGTGTAGCGGTTATTGCTATAGCATTTTTTGTCCTTGTAATCTATTTATCAAAGACATTGAAATCGCTCCAAATCACTCTAGAAAGTGTATCGAAGACTCTGGTGGGCCTCGAACGCCAGCTTGATGGGGTCACGAAGGAAACAGCAGTTCTCTTGCATAAAACCAATGCTTTAGCAGACGATATCCACAGGAAATCTGAAAGTCTCAATACGGTTGTTGAAGCGGTGAAAAATGTCGGGACATCAGTCAACAAATTTAACCAATCTGTCCAGACTATTGTTGGCTCGGTTGATAAACAAATTGACCAGAATAAGGACAAGATTTCACAAATCGTTCAATGGAGCAATGTTCTCATTGAATTGAAGGACAAGTGGAATGCTAGGAAACAGGCTGCAGCTACAGCTTCAGTGAAACGTGAGTTGTTGGAGCCCCAAACTGATAGGGGTAATTTACAATAAGGGAGGCCTTGTATCAATGACAGGCAGGGACAATGGAATGAGAGAGTTTGAAGAAAAGAATGTCACATCAAAAGACTTCATAACAGGTGCAGTAATAGGCGGCTTGATTGGTGCCGCTGCGGCGTTATTCCTCGCACCAAAGTCAGGGCGTGAAATGAGGGAATCTGTCTCAGGACAAGCATCCGCTCTGAAGGACAGAACAGTCCAAATGAAGGATACAGTCGTTGAAAAGACTGGCGAACTAACCAACATCACGAAAGAAAAAACATCTTCATTAACACAGGCAGTCTCTCAGCAATCCTCCAATTTGATTGGTAAAATCAAGGGGTCTGAGACTGTTGAGGAACCAACTGGTGAGGCTGAGGTTCCGGCTGTAGAGACGGAGTATATTCCGCTTGAAACCTCCAACAGGCCTTTTGAGGAACTGACCCTTTCCGATGATGCCGAAGTCCGTGAAAAGCTCGAGGAAGTCAAGGAAGCTCTTGATGGCGAAGAAACTAAATACAATAGCTAACAGTCTGGAACTGATTAGTTGAAAAACGGGACGGTGAAGTGATATTATTGCTTCACCGTTTTGCATGAAATCACTAGGAAAAGGAGAATCGTAATGATTAATACACTTGAATCAATTGAACAATTCGATGAAATTATTAAAAAGGAATCGAAGGTCATGATCCTGAAGCATAGCAGCACTTGTCCCATTTCGCATGCTGCATTTGAAGAATATGGTGAATTTGCCGGCGATGACAGCATACCTGCCTGGATGCTGATTGTTCAGGAATCACGGCCTCTATCCACTCATATCGCTGAAACATATGGGATTAAGCATGAATCCCCTCAAGCTATCCTCTTTGCAGATGGACAGCCAGTGTGGAATGCTTCCCATTGGAAAATAACAAAAAAATCCCTAAACGAAGCAATCCAAGGATAATTAAAAGTTTTTAATTGTTATATTGATTGTTAGCCGCCTTCATGCTGGATAACCAACTGAAAGTGGCCGTACTCTTTATTTTGTTCCCAAGCTCGCCAAATGGCGAGTTTTCTTTATTTTTATGCGGGATGGGCAATAATAGGGAGCAGAGAGAAAAAGGATACTTTAACACTTAAAAGCGTTTAATTGTTAAAGAAAATGATGACAAAATTTTCGTAATAAAGTATAATATATCCTATTAGCCGGGAGATGCGCTAATTCTCCATTATTGCCTAAAACTATTGATGAAACTCGGGCTGACGAAAGGACGGAATACGGTATGAATGAATTGGATAAGTTACGGTCCCGTATTGATGAACTCAATATGGAACTCCTTCAGATTATCAGCGAGCGCGCACAATTGGCTCAGGAAATTGGGCGTGTGAAGGAAACCCAGGGAGTGTATCGATTTGATCCTGTACGTGAAAGAAAAATGCTCGATATCATCAAGCAGAAAAATGAAGGGCCATTTGAAGATTCAACCATTGAACATATTTTCAAGGAAATTTTCAAGGCCAGCCTGGAGCTGCAAAAAGATGATCACAGCAAAGCTCTGCTTGTTTCCAGGAAAAAGCACCCTGAAAACACAATTGTAGAAGTTAATGGCGAGCAAATTGGTGACGGGAAACCACACTTTGTTTTTGGGCCTTGTGCAGTAGAGTCCTATGAACAAGTTGCCACTGTCGCGAAGCATATGCAGCAAAAGGGCCTCAAGCTGCTTAGAGGTGGGGCATTTAAGCCGCGTACATCTCCTTATGACTTCCAGGGGCTAGGTGTTGAAGGATTGAAAATTCTAAAGCGGATTTCCCAAGAGTACAATATGGCGGTTATTAGTGAAATCGTTAACCCTGCCGATATCGAGATGGCTGAAGAATATCTTGATGTCATCCAGATTGGCGCGAGAAATATGCAGAACTTTGAATTGCTGAAAGCAGCAGGCGCTTCAACAAAGCCAATTTTGCTAAAACGTGGAATCTCCGCAACTATTGAAGAATTTATCAATGCTGCTGAATATATCATGTCACAGGGTAACGGCAATATCATTCTTTGTGAGCGCGGTATTAGGACGTATGAAAAAGCAACAAGGAACACGCTCGATATTACTGCAGTACCAATCTTAAAGCAGGAAACCCATCTTCCTGTCATGGTTGATGTAACTCATTCTACTGGCAGAAGGGATTTACTCCTTCCTGCTGCTAAGGCTGCCCTTGCAATCGGTGCGGATGGCGTGATGGCAGAGGTTCATCCGGATCCAGCTGTCGCTTTGTCGGATTCGGCTCAGCAAATGAACCTGGAGCAGTTTGACAGTTTTCTATCAGAGCTTATGGCCTCAAACCTAGTGCGCCAATAATCCTCAGAATGCCTTCTGTCCGGGACAGAAGGCATTCTTATGTTAAAAAGAAAATTCCTATTGCCATGATGCGGCCAAGCTCAATGATTACTCAATAAATTGATGTACAACCGGGGTTAATCCTGTCAGTGGCGAAAGGGAGCCGCCTTGGGTTGGAAGGTACGGAGAAGGCTTCAGTACCCAAATTGATTTGCTTGAGTTTGTTTAGGCAACGGAGAAGGCGAAGTGCCTCAAGCAGCCTGCCAAAGCTCCGCGGACTTGTAAATTTTCAAATAAATTTAGACGATGTTAATTGCAGCAATTCGGCGGTTATCGTATGATTAAACAAAACTAGTATGTTTATTCAATCACATACTAAAAATGACTAGCGAATTCAAGAAGAGGCAAAATAAAAAAAATGGCCTGTTTTTAAGGAGTGTTACACAGATGAATATTACGATTTATGATGTTGCCAGGGAAGCGAATGTTTCAATGGCGACGGTGTCAAGGGTTGTAAACGGAAACCCGAATGTTAAGCCTGCAACAAGAAAAAAGGTTATGGAAGTAATCGACAGACTTGGTTATAGGCCAAACGCTGTGGCAAGGGGACTTGCGAGCAAAAAGACTACAACAGTCGGTGTCATAATTCCAGACATCTCGAGCATTTTCTTTGCCGAACTAGCAAGGGGTATTGAGGACATCGCTACGATGTATAAATATAATATTATCCTCAGCAACTCCGACCAAAATAAGGACAAGGAACTTCACCTTCTGAACACAATGCTGGGTAAGCAGGTAGATGGTATTGTTTTTATGGGAGGAAATATCACTACGGAGCATGTAGAAGAATTTAAAAAATCCCCGGTCCCGATTGTATTGGCTGGATCAGTGGAACAGACCAGGGAAATTCCATCTGTCAATATTGATTACGAGCAGGCTGTATTTGACTCAGTAATGGAATATGTCGAGCGAGGCCATAAACGCATCGCCTTCATAATCGGGCCGCTTCACGAGCCAAAGAACAGCGAATTGAAGCTGAAGGGATATAAGAGGGCTCTTGACGAGGCAGGTATTCAATTTAATGAGGAATATATTGTAGAAGGTGACTATACGTATGATTCAGGCATCGAAGCAATAGAAAAACTGATTGAGTCAGACGAAAGGCCGACTGCAATCCTCGTTGGATCTGATGAAATGGCACTTGGGGTTATCCATGGGGCTCAGGATAAGGGCTTTAGTATACCTGAGGACTTTGAGGTGATTACTTCAGATAATACCAGGCTTTCACTCATGGTTCGTCCACAGCTTACAACGCTCGTGCAGCCATTATATGATATAGGCGCAGTATCAATGAGGCTTTTGACTAAGTATATGAATAAGGAAAAGGTCGATGAGCATACCGTTGTCCTTCCGCATCGAATCGAACAAAGAAATTCAACGAAGTAAAAAACAAAAGCGCAAGCGCCTTCGTGACAGGCAAAAACCGCCTGTCCCTGCGATGATTATTCTGAGGAGCTTTCCTTAGTGATCATGGCCGTACAAAGTGGAGGGGCTTCGACTGAGATAAAATGAACCTTCCATCAGCGCTTTTTGGCTGATGGTTAGGTGAATGAATCGGACCTTTAGGGACAGTTGCCGACGAAGGAGGCTACTGTCCTTTAAGGTGGGGTAAAGGAATCACGAAGAGCGACAGCGCATTCGTGCATGACTTATCGTAGGGAGGAGACCTGAAGTTTGCTAGGCGATAGGCGTTGGAGCTGGACGTATAAAAAGGCTGTCTCGAAAGTTCGTCACTAAACGAGCTTTTGGGACAGCCTTTTGAATGTAAAACGGACAGAGCGGTGCTAAACAAAAATTCCTGTTTTACCTTACATTCTCTATCTTAATAGCAGCAAAGCTGAAAACACTATAAAAATTATACAGATTCAGTTTTTGATGTATTTCTGATAGGATACAGTGCTTTTTCAAGTGTCAATAAGTTCTTTTCAGTTATCTCTGCTTTTCTGGGGATAGGATTGTAAATATCCGGACCGTCCTCCCACGAATCGGGAAGAGGCACCCCGGCTTTGGTTTGCCACTTTTCAGTCCAGGCAGCAGGCAGATTTCCGGTCGCACTTGAAGCCTTCCCGGTCATTTCCATCCAAATCAAAGCCCATGCTCTTGGAACAACCCTCCAAATATCATAGCCTCCGCCGCCTACAGCAACCCATCGGCCATTGCAATAGCGATGTGCAAGTTCATGGGCGAGCTTTGGTATTTCACGGTAGATATTCATTGTCCCATATAAATGGGTAAGCGGGTCATAGTAATGTGAATCCGCACCGTTTTGGGTCAGGATTATATCGGGTTTAAAGAACTCAGTAACCTCTGTCAGAGCTGTTCTGTAGATTTGCAGCCAAGATTCGTCTTCCGTGAAGGCATCCAAAGGAATATTAAAAGAAAAACCATATCCTTTTCCCTGGCCGCGCTCGTTTATTGAGCCGGTACCAGGAAAGAGATATCTACCTGTCTCATGAATAGATAAGGTGCATACATCCGGATCGTCATAAAAGGACCATTGAACCCCATCCCCGTGATGTGCATCCGTGTCTACATAAAGGACCCTTGCCTTGTATTTTTCCTGCAAATATTTTATTGCCACGGAGCTGTCATTGTATATGCAAAATCCTGAGGCCTTTCCCCTAAATCCATGATGAAGCCCTCCCCCGAGGTGCAATGCATGGGACGTTTTTCCTGTCATAACCATATCGACCGCTTCTAGTGTTCCTCCCACTATCATTGCGCTGGCTTCATGCATATTAGGAAATATTGGGGTGTCCTCGGTTCCCAGTCCAAAGTTCTCTGCCGAATCTCCAGTTAAAAGACCTTTTCCAGCCATTTTGACAGCATGGACATAGGAGGGATCATGAATAAGGCATAATTCCTCTTCAGTGGCCATCCGTGGTGGAACGATTGATGAGTCATCCAGAGCGCCTGAGTGTTTTAAAAGGTCAATTGTCAGCTTAATCCTAAATTGATTAAAAGGGTGCTGGCTGCCAAAATTGTATTTCAGTAGTTCTTCTGAAAAAATAAAGGCGCTTGAATCGTTCATATTGGCATACCCGGAATATTTGGCCATACCACATGATGACCGGCAGCCTTCAGGTCATGGATAAGGCCAACAGGATTCATTGTCTGTACACGGATGACCAATATTTTGTATGCTTCATCTTGTTTATCAGGATAAACAAGGACACTTTGGATATTAGCTTTACGGTTCTTAATCACATTGGCTACTTCCCAGAGAGTCCCGGCTTTATTGGGCACCTTTACTTCAATTTGTGAACCCGGCTGATGTGCGCCAGTAAGTTCCACAAGTGTGTGGAGCAGGTCTGTTTCTGTCACAATTCCCACAAGCCTCTGGTCCAGGATGACTGGTACACAGCTAATATGATGCTCATAAAGCAGGGCGGCAATTTCCTCAACAAAGTCGAGAGGGTGCCCGGTAATGAGATTTCGTTTCATAATCGTTTCCAAAGGCTTTTGAAGATCTTCAACATGCTCCTCCCGCCTAAAAATAGACGGAGCTGCATCCCTGATATCTCTATCCGACACAAGTCCAACAACATGCCGCTGTTCATCTATTATTGGGATGTGCCGTATTTTGTGATCTTCCATCATTTTGATTGCATCTGCAATCGTATTTGAAGCCTTTAAGGTGGCAACATTGGTTTTCATGATTTGTTCTATAATCATCACACTACCCCCTAATACATGAAGCGGTTCATGAACCTGAGCTGGTCAAATTTTTGAATGGATTCCGGGCTTACCCTTTTGCCAATACGGGCCATAAGGCAATTTGCCGGGTGAGAACTGATTTCGGGATCATCAGTCGCATACCATTCCAGGCCGCCGGCATTCATCATTTTCTCCATGACCTTTCTATATTCCCATACATTTAATCCAGTTCCTTTCAAGTCCCAATGCCAATAATATTCGGTGGTTATCGTTATGTAGTCCTCCATTGCATCATCCATCATCGATACTCTAAGAAGGTTTTTACCAACGGATGCCCCTCGAAACTCGGGTATAACCTCAATGGCCCCGAGCTCTATCAAATCTTCCATTTTGCCCTCAGACCAGCGTTCAAGCGGATCAGGGTATAAATATGTTACATAGCCGACAATTTCATGGTTGTGCCTGGCAATAATAATACGGCCCTCAGGCAATGAGGCAATTTCAATTAATGCCTTGTGCTGCTGGGCTGGCTGCCGGAAAGCAACAAGATTCTCGTGAAATTCATAGCCCGCTAGTTTTTCGGCAGAAATTGGCCCTTCAATGATGAGATTTCCTTTTGCGGTTTTTAGCTCTTTCGCATTATATGTTTTTATATGTTCCATTACGTCACCGCCTGCTAAGCTTAGATAATACCTCTATTATACATAAAATCCGGAATGATAAAGCGCTTTCACTAAATTTTCTGGAAAAGAACCACAATATTAAAGTATAAAGGGAAAATATTTTAAAAATTGTGAATAACATTCTTTTATACTATAATAATATAAACGCGATAAAGGGGGAAAGTTTAAAGTGAAAATGGAAGCGCTGCCAGTTATTCAAGGGGATTATAATCTTAAGGATTATAATGAAACCTACAAGAATTTTGACTGGAAAGAAACTGAAAAGGCATTTAGCTGGCATGAGACAGGCCTTGTAAATTTGGCTCACGAGGCAATTGACCGTCATGCCGACACATTCCGCAAGAATAAGGTGGCCCTTTACTACAAGGACCAGGAGCGGAATGAAAAGTACACGTTCAAGGAAATGAAGGAATTGTCCAACAAAGCGGCAAATGTGCTAAAAACATATGGGGATGTGGAAAAAGGGGACCGCGTCTTTATTTTCATGCCGCGCTCACCAGAGCTTTATTTTGCAGTTCTCGGTGCCATTAAGCTTGGCGCGATTGTTGGTCCGCTCTTTGAAGCCTTCATGGAGGGTGCAGTAAGGGACCGTCTCCAGGACAGCGAAGCGAAAGTAATTGTCACAACTCCGGAGTTGCTAAATAGGGTTCCGGTTGATGAACTTCCTGCATTGAAGTACATATTTATCGTAGGTGACGGAGTCCAGGAAACGGATAAGATCATTGATTTCAAGAAAAAGTTTGCAGAAGCTGATAAAAAACTGAAGATTGAATGGGTGGACCGGCAGGATGGCCTAATCCTTCACTATACTTCCGGTTCGACAGGGAAGCCTAAAGGTGTTCTTCATGTCCATAATGCCATGATTCAGCATTACCAGACAGGGCAATGGGTCCTTGATCTGAAAGAAGACGATGTATACTGGTGTACAGCAGATCCAGGCTGGGTCACAGGAACTTCCTATGGCATTTTCGGGCCATGGCTTGCCGGGGTTTCGAATGTCATTGTTGGGGGCCGTTTCTCGCCGGATACATGGTACAAAATGATTGAGGAATTCGGAGTAACCGTATGGTACAGCGCTCCGACTGCCTTCCGCATGCTGATGGGTGCGGGTGATGAAATTGTGAAGAAGTACGATCTTTCAAGCCTCCGCCATGTTCTAAGTGTAGGTGAACCGTTAAACCCCGAGGTAGTCAAATGGGGCATGAAAGTGTTCAATAAGCGCATCCATGACACTTGGTGGATGACAGAGACAGGAGCACAGCTCATTTGCAATTATCCTTGTATGCCAGTCAAGCCTGGTTCAATGGGTAAACCGCTGCCTGGCGTTCAGGCCGCGATTGTCGATGACCGGGGTGAAGAACTTCCGCCATACAGAATGGGCAATCTCGCCATTAAAAGAGGCTGGCCATCAATGATGCATGCGATCTGGAACAATCCTCAAAAATATGAATCGTATTTTATGCCTGGAGACTGGTATGTAACAGGTGACTCTGCATATATGGATGAGGAGGGCTATTTCTGGTTCCAGGGCCGTGTTGACGATGTCATTATGACATCAGGAGAAAGGGTAGGTCCTTTCGAGGTAGAGAGCAAGCTCGTTGAACATCCAGCTGTAGCCGAGGCCGGAGTAATTGGAAAGCCTGATCCTGTCCGCGGAGAAATCATCAAAGCATTCATTGCTTTGAGGGACGGCTATGAGCCATCCGAGGATCTGAAGGAAGAAATCCGCCAATATGTTAAAAAAGGCCTGGCTGCGCACGCGGCACCAAGGGAAATCGATTTCCGCGATAAGCTTCCGAAGACCCGAAGCGGGAAAATCATGAGGCGTGTCCTGAAAGCATGGGAGCTCGACCTGCCGACTGGCGATCTTTCGACAATGGAAGACTAAATTACATTGACTATATGAAAAAACAAACCGCACCGGAAAACCATTCTCCGGTGCGGTTGTTTGTTTTTTTATTAGCAGAAAAGTCTGGGACACAATGGGAAGCTAGAGAGAAAACAGGGACAAACCTGTTACGAAGGCGATTTCGCTTTCTTTGATTTTTCTTCACTCTTTGTTCCGCCAATTTCAATTTCATTTGATGGTGCGGATTCCTTTCCTGCAATATCGACTGCAGTGACATAATAGATGCCTGGTTTCGCAGGATAGGATAGCCCTGTGCCGGCCCGGATACTGGCTACCTTGGATCCGCCAACTTTATAGACACGATATCCAATAATATCCGACTCGTTGACAGCATTCCATTTTAGAGTATTGCCTTGGGCAGCGACTTTAACAGAAGCAGGGGTTTTTCCGTTTTCAGCAAGTTTTGCATCAGGCACTAAAAGATTTGACCATCGCTTCATTTTCGGAATAAGCGCCGATGCATTCTTGAAATTCGTACCAGTCAATGCAGATGCATATTCCGGATTCAGGACAAGCCCTGTTTCAGCAAAATCATCCGGGGTGGAATCAAGCGCCATGTAGTTTTTATCGCCAATCCTTACATACTTGCCAGTACTTAGGCTGTTATCTGATTTTGTTGGCACATACTTGGCATTAAAAATGTCAGTTTCGACAAGGCCGGCTCTTTTGCAGGCCTCTGATGGCAGCGTTCCGGAAATCGCGCAGAATGATCTTGTGACAATCCCGCTAGGCATCTTGAACCTGGCTTCCGGATCGACAAGCTTTGGATTTATATCATAGGCTGCATTTAAAAGGTCAGCCCACAGATAATTCGTCCGCTGGCTGTAGCTGAGATTTCCTTTGGCCCGCAGCGATTTTTGTGTATCATATCCTGTCCATATACCCATTGTGATGTTTGGATTTGTTGCAACAATCCAGGAATCATAATACTCATTTCCTGTACCAGTTTTTCCAGCCCAGTCAGTACTGAATTTCAGTTTGTTTCTAACACTGGCAGCTGTACCGTAATCAAAGACGTCACGCATGACATCGAGGGTGAGATAAGCAGTTTGCGGACTGAATACGTTTGTCGGTTTTACCTTATGCTGATAAATAACTTTGCCTTCTTTATCGGTGATTTTTTCAATCATATAAGCATCGACAAACTTGCCCTGATTTGCAAATGTCGAGAACGCATTTGTGTTTTCTTCAACAGTCACACCCTTAGCCATCGAGCCGAGGGCTGTCGATCTGTTATGATAATCATCTTTTCCAAGAGAGGTGAAGCCCATTTTTTCAAGGTACTTCGCCGGATTCTTACTCTGGATTTCTGAATATAGTTTCACGGCAGGGACGTTATAGGACTTGGCAAATGCATATCTCGCCGTCGCCATTCCGCTGTAGCCGCCCCCATAGTTTCTCGGCCATGGATTGCCTGGGTCTGAAGGATTCAGGTGCAAAGGAACATCAGGCAGAATGGTGCCGGGGGATGCTGCTCCCAATTCAAATGCAGGCGCGTATACCAGCAGAGGCTTCATTGTCGAACCGTTGTTCCTGAGAGACCTCGTCGCATGGTTCAATTCCTGTTTCTTGAAATCCCGGCCTCCGACGAAACTGATGATTTTTCCTGTTTTGTTTTCAATCATGATTGCCCCGACTTCAACCGGCTCCATGACTGTTTTCTTCTTCTTTGTTTCAGGATCTATTTTTGTTTCAGGTTTATCAGGGCCATAATAAGGGTATTTATTCTTTGCCTTCTCCATGGCATCATAAATCTTCTTATCAATAGTTGTATGAATGCTATAGCCGTTCTGTCTAAACTCGCGTCCTGCAAGAGTAAAATACTTGTTATATAGCTTATCGTCCTTGCTAAGTTCTTTTTCAGTAACGCCATCCTTATCAGCGATTAGTTTCGCAAGGATGTCAGTCGCCCGCTGTTCGGCTTCAACCATTACCCAAGGATATTTTTCAAGAGGATCTGCTCCTGGTTTTACAAAATCCTTTGTAACATCATAAGCCCGTGCTTCCTCATATTGCTTTTCGTCAATGTAGCCGCCATCATACATACGTTTCAGGACAACCTTCATTCTTGTTAACCCGGGTTCAAGGTTTTCCTTAATCTTTTTGTCCTGAGTGAATGGCGTATAGCCGAAAGGGCTCTGCGGCAAGCCGGCAATAAAGGCGGCCTGGGCAAGATTCAGCTTTTTCGCATCAGTGCCAAAAATCCCTTTAGCTGCTGATTGAACTCCGGCTATATTGCGTCCAGATGAATTACGCCCAAAGGTAGCCATATTGAGATAGGCTTCAAGAATTTCCTCTTTCTCAAAAAACTTTTCGAGCCTGAGGGCAAGAAGTATTTCCTTTGCCTTTCGTTCAAAAGAGACCTCGTTCGTCAATATCTGGTTCTTGATCAGCTGCTGGGTGAGTGTACTTCCGCCTGATTGCATTGGCGCATTAGTCACTTCCTGGACAAGCGCCCTAAGGATAGCCTTTGGCACGACACCATCATGCTCATAGAAATACTCATCTTCAGTGGCAATGACCGCATTAATTAAATGTGGTGATACATTTTCAAGCTTTATTTCCTCCCGGTAAAGGTCGCTGCGAAGCTTTCCGAGCGGAACATTATGTGCAAAATACACATCCGAAGTTTCCGTATAATTATAAATATCCTTCTTCATGCTTTCATAGCTGCGCACTGGCTCATCCTTCACAAGTGAAGCGAAATATCCTGCGCCTGTTCCTGCAGCAAATGCGCCGCCGGCAACAGAAACAACCAGGAACATCAAGAATAGGTTCCAGAGGACCCCGTATGCAATCCTGGCATTCTTGACCGTTTTTTTATTAGTGAAAATGGACTTTGCCCTATCGAATAATGAGTGCTTATTCTTCTCCATATCATCCCTCCAAAATCACATACATTATAGCATAAAGCGACAGTAAAAAATGGAGAAACTCTGGAATTTTCAAAATCTGCCGGGGAATTGACATTTATTCTTCCCTATGGTAAAAAGAATTAACGTTTAATTTGAATATATTGAAGGCTGTGAAAGGAATAAGTAGTTTTTCCATCACTGGTTGAAGAGAGCTGCCGGCAGGTGCGAGGCAGTCCAAATGGAAAAATGAATTACAACCCGGAGCTTTTGACCCCTGCTTATTTGTGGGCGGCACGGTGTGAACCGTTATCTCAAGAGTTGGAGAATTTATTTTCTCAAGCTGGGTGGTACCGCGCGATTACGTTTTGCGTCCCTGCATTTTGCAGGGGCGTTTTTATTTTGCCAAAGATGGAGGAGTTTCTATGGATTTATTACAGGATTTACAGTGGAGAGGAATCATTTACCAGCAAACAGATGAAGAGGGGTTAAGGGACACTCTCTCAAACGAAAAAATATCGTTATATTGCGGTATGGACCCGACCGGCGACAGCATGCACATCGGGCATTTGATTCCATTTCTTACATTAAGGAGGTTCCAGCAGGCGGGCCATCGTCCAATTGTACTAGTTGGCGGCGCGACCGGACTGATTGGAGACCCAAAGCCAAACGCCGAACGGACCTTGCAGTCTATTGAAACGGTGCAGCATAATGTTGAGCGGCTGACAGAACAGCTGAAGACCATTTTTGACTTTGAAGGCGAGAATGGTGCCCTTATGGTGAATAACTATGAGTGGACAAAAGATTTGGATATCATTACATTCCTGAGGGATTACGGGAAACATATCGGGATCAATTACTTGCTCGCAAAAGATACGATTGCCAGCCGCCTTGATTCCGGGATATCGTTTACAGAATTCACATATACCATCCTGCAGGGAATGGATTTCAAGCATTTGTATGAGAAGCATCAGTGCAGGCTGCAAGTCGGCGGCAGTGATCAGTGGGGGAATATTACAACAGGGCTGGAATTAATCCGGAAAATGCTTCCTGAGAGCGAAAAGGCCTTTGGAATGACCATTCCACTTGTTACAAAGGCCGATGGAACAAAGTTTGGGAAAACAGAAGGCGGATCAATTTGGCTTGATCCAGAGAAGACGACTCCTTACGAGTTCTACCAATTCTGGGTAAACACAGCTGATGCCGATGTAGTCAAATACCTGAAATTCTTTACATTCTTGTCTCATGAGGAAATTGATGCATTTGAGAAGTCAGTTCAGGAGGAGCCTCATCTTAGGAAAGCGCAAAAGTCGCTTGCTGAAGAAATGACCAGGTTAATCCACGGACAGGAGTCGCTTGACCAGGCAATCAAGATTTCCGCTGCCTTGTTCAGCGGGGATGTAAAAAGCCTGTCAGCTTCTGAAATTGAGCAAGGCTTCAAGGACGTTCCTTCCTACGAATTTGCCGGGGAAGAAACACTTGTCGACCTGCTGGTTGCAGCAAAAATCTCCCCTTCCAAGCGTCAGGCTCGTGAGGATATAACAACAGGTGCAGTTTCCGTGAATGGTGAAAAGGTTACCGATACAGCATATGTCCTAAAGGATGACGACAGGATTGAAGGGAAGTTTTCGATCATCCGCAGAGGCAAGAAGAAATACACGTTAATCAGGTTTTAATGATCATTGCCGCAGGTATTTCGCCTGTGGCAATTTTTTTATTCAGATGAGGGGCAATCAAGAGAAACTGGGGACAAGCAGTCTTCGTCTATTTTAGAAAGGAGTGATGAACCAATGAAATGGCTGGTGCATCTCGTTTTTCTTGTTCTGTTGGGCCTTCTGACTTTTTTTGGGCTTGGCCCAGTGCTCATGGCAGATGGGGTATGGACGGAGAGGCTGGCAACTGCCTTGATCGTGTTGGCTTTATACGTACTGCTTGGTTTTTTATATAAGCGGTTTGGATTTAAATAAAAGGCTCTATTATATTTGAATGTTGATTTTCATTGGGTTTGAAAAATAAGCGGAGTTTTTCCGTCTGTTTTATCCAAATCGTTGGATTCTTAAGCGGAATATTCCGCTTAAATCTGCTGTTTAAGCATCGACTTTTTACATTAGACGGAAATTCTCCTCCTATGAATTGCACGAAAATCAACAATGATTAATAACAGAGCCAAATAAAAAAAGACCCGGTCCAATGGTTGGACCGGGTCTTTATCGGCTGTTGCCGGATTATTAACGGCTGTAGAACTCAACGATAAGAGTTTCGTTGATTTCAGCAGGAAGTTCAGAACGCTCTGGTAGGCGAGTGAATGTTCCTTCAAGCTTGTCAGCATCGAAAGTCAGGTAATCTGGAACAAAGCTGTTCACATCAAGAGATTCCTTTACAACATCAAGGTTGCGGGACTTTTCACGAAGGCTGATTGTTTGGCCAGGAGCAACGCGGTATGATGGAATATCAACGCGTGAACCATCAACAAGGATGTGGCCGTGGTTTACCAACTGGCGAGCTGCACGGCGAGTGCGAGCAAGACCAAGGCGGTAAACAAGGTTATCAAGGCGAGATTCAAGAAGAATCATGAAGTTTTCGCCGTGTACGCCCGCCATTTTGCCTGCTTTGACAAACAGTGTGCGGAACTGGCGCTCGTTCACTCCGTACATGTGACGGAGCTTTTGCTTTTCTTGCAACTGCAATCCGTATTCGGAAATTTTCTTGCGTTGGTTTGGACCATGAGGGCCTGGAGCGTAAGGACGCTTTTCAATTTCTTTTCCTGTACCGCTTAGGGAAATTCCAAGGCGGCGGGAAATTTTCCAGCTTGGGCCGGTATAACGAGCCATGAGAGACTCCTCCTTGTGTGTTTTTATTTTGGTAAAATAAAAACCGTATGAATCATCAGTATGGGCCATTTTGTTTTCATGCACCTTCGCCCCAGCAGCATAGGGTTACAAGATGCACCATCACTTATTGCCATGGGCACATTGATGCGTCCGCTTAAGTGAGGAACAAAATGCGAGCCATAAAGGGTTCATTCAGGCTGCAATATTTTACACAAAGACTATTATATTACTTTTGTTAACTATTAGTCAAGGGGATTTTCGCTACACCGTTGGTTTCGGTTAGAGCTCCATTTTAATAATGAGCTTCTTGACGACCCTGTGGACCGAAAAAAGTAGGTCCGGTCGTCAATACAACTCCTTGACGACCCTATGAGTAAAAAAAGTGGTGTCCGGTCGTCAATACAACTCCTTGACGACCCTGCGAGTAAAAAAAAAGAGTCAAGTCCACTATCTTGTGTAAATTCCTATACAATGGTATATCAGCTTATTTTATTTTTGGTGGAATGAAGGGGGTACCCCCTTCATTCCACCAAAAATTTCGCGCTTCGCGTCTATTTTTTAAAAAGGATCTTTTTCCTTTCTTGTTCTTCCGTATAGTCAATCAGGATTGCGCCAATCATTCGAAATGCAGATTGGGTATTGGGGAAAATTCGGATTGACCTTTCCCTTCTACGGACTTCCTGATTCAACCGTTCCAGCGAATTTGTACTTCGGATATATGGGTGGTACTTGGCAGGTTCGTTAAGGAACTGAATGGCATCCTCGAAGCCTTCTTCCAATGTTCTCAGTGTACGCTCAAGTTTAGGATTATCCCCAAACCGGTCTATAAATTCATCCTTAAACCGCCTAGCCTCATCCGCCTCAGCTACATCAAAGATCCTCTTAAGCCCGAATTTCACCTCATCCATTTCTTTTTTGGGCAGATTGGTGAAAATGTTTCTTTTGAAATGAACCAGGCAACGTTGCCAGATGGTTCCCACGAACTCTTTAGCTATGGCGGCTTTCAGGCCTTTGTGTGCGTCAGAAATAACTATTTTGGGGGATTGGAGTCCTCTTTCCTGAAGGTGCTGGAAAAAACTCTGCCATGCTTCAAAACTCTCGGAGTGGGCCACTTTTAAGCCTAAGACATCCCGGTGATTGCCTTCATCAATCGCTGTCGCGATATAAACGGCTTTGGAGACCACGCGGTTATGTTCCCTTACCTTGATATACATCGCATCTGCAAAAATATAAGGATAATATTTAGTGTTAAGAGGCCGGCTGGCCCATTGGCTCACCACCGGGTCAAGCATTTCCGTCAGAGAAGAAACGAAGGATTTTGAAACACTCTCCCCGCATAATTGTTTGACAATATGCTTGACCTTTCGGGTGGATACGCCATTTACAACCATTTCAAGCATAGAGAGGATAAACGCCTGGTCGCATCTTGAATACCTTTCAAAAACGGTTGTCGAAAAGTCTCCACCCCGTGTACGGGGCACCTTCAAGGTAACTTTGCCGATACTGAGTAAAAGATCGCGTTCATAATAACCATTTCGGTAGTCGCGGCGAATTGAATTCCGCTCGTAGGCCCCAGCCTGGAGATACTCGTCCCGCTCCTTTTCCATTACGGCATTCAATACAAGGACAATGGACGCTTTCATCACAGTGTCGATGTTGGAAGCCATTACGGCTTCTTTTAAAACGTCGGTATTTAGGTTAAACTGAATTTGGGTCATCATTAATTCCTCCACATTGTTTTCGTCGCTGATAACATTGTTGACAAAAGGAATTAATTTGACCCTTTTTCTTTTTACACAATTATATGGACTTTATCAAAAAAAGTGGTGTCCGGTCGTCAATACAACTCCTTGACGACCCTGTGAGCCAGAAAAAGCGGTGTCCGGTCGTCAATACAACTTCTTGACGACCCTGTAAGCAAAAAAAGTTTTGTCCGGTCGTCAATATAACTTCTTGACGATCCTGTGAGTAAAAAAAGTGTCTGGTCATCAATATAACATCCTGGCGATTCTATGAGCTAGAAAACCTGATTGGGTCTTCAATAGATTTAAAGAAGCAAAAACCTAAAAATTTGCTACTCAAAATAAGACCATCTACTTAATTTAACCATTTTTAAATTTCTTTCGAGAATCCCCTTTATCCATTTCATGGACAATATCCCGCACCACTTATGCATTACGATGGTTGTAATCTTCTCATCCGGAAATAGAAGCTTAAACTCCTCCACGTGGCGCATAACAGCATCCTCAACATTCTCAGCATGGGCGCATTTTTTGCATATTAATTTCTTCCCCTCCACGTAAACATCAAATGAATCACACGTTTTGCAAACCATTCCGGGTCGAACCTGTTCAAATGTATAAGCGGGGAGCTGTTCAAAAGGGGATTTTTGCATATGCATTGAGTTTAGCTTATCTGCGAGTAACGAATGGTAACCGCTGAGCTTGCCAGTGTTTGTATCAAGTTTTTTAAGATGACGGTTGAGATGGGTGGGAAGAATGATGGGCTTATCGAGAGGTGCATTGTATAAGGTGAATTCGGGGTTGATGAAGACAACAGAGCTGTCCACTTGCATATTGAAGCCTATGCTTTTCAAGAGCTGCCTTATTAGGGTCTCGCACCTGCTTAATTGAAGCAGGGGATCAGAAACTTCCGTATGCGGCTTTATAAATAATTTTTCGTCTTGATAAAAAAATTCTCCTTCAAAATTCTTCACCTCAAAGATGATAATCCCGTTTGGAAAAATAATCAATGTGTCGATTTGAAATGTCCTGCCGTTAAACTGCAGTAATAAATCATTCAAAATAATACAGTCGCAGGTAAGCAATTCGGTTCGCTCATCAAACATCAACTCTCCTTCATAGCCCTTCTTCAGGTTGATATATTGGTGTTTGAAGTCTTCTGGCAATTCCATCCGTCTGTCCAAATAGCGGAGGATTCGCAGTTCTCTTGATTCGATCCTTGCTTTTTTTATCATGGGACACTCCCTTTTCAATAGAAAAATTAGTACAAGTCTATTATAAAAAAACCTACCTCATTATCCCAGTACTCATAGTAAATAATTTTGTACGCATGTTTTTGCTTTCAAAATTGGAGGGGATATCATATGCTAGAAGCATAATATGTAAGCGTTTTCAAAGTTGAGGGGGGAGAAAAACATGGAAGAGAAAGAATTACAGCTTGAAACGAGGATGATTCATTCAGGTTATGAGCCAAAGGACCATCATGGCAGCCTTGTGCCGCCACTTTTTCAGACTTCGACATTTGTTTTTGACAATGCAGCACAGGGAGAAAGGCGATTTGCGGGAAATGAGGATGGCTATATTTACACGCGATTGGGAAACCCAACCATTAGCATTCTTGAAAAAAGGATTGCGGAGCTTGAAGGAGCCGAAGCGGCACTGGCCTTTTCCTCCGGTATGGCTGCCGTATCTGCGATTCTCTTTTCTATTGTAAAATCGGGAGACCATATTTTGTGTTCTCCAGGAGTATATGGCTGCACATTCGGCCTCTTGCAGCTCATGCAGGATCGGTTCGGAGTCACTCACAGCTTCTCACCTATGGATAATGCCAACCAAGTTGAACAAGCGATTCAGCCGAATACAACCTGCATCTTTATAGAAACTCCTATCAATCCAACAATGAAGCTTGTTGATCTTGAGATGGTTGCCAACATTGCAAACGGCAAAGGGATTCCAGTTGTAGTTGACAATACATTTTCCTCGCCGTATCTGCAAAACCCGCTGGCGTTGGGTTGCGATGTAACGCTTCACAGTGCGACAAAATACATTTGTGGACATGGTGATGTTATTGCTGGTGTCGCAGCAGGCAAAGCTGATTTTATGAAAAGGGTAGCCATGGCGGCACAGAAGGATGTTGGAGGCGTCATGTCGCCGTTTGATGCATGGCTTTTGCTCAGGGGCATAAAGACTCTTGCTGTAAGGATGGACCGGCATTGTGAGAATACAGAGCATATTTTTGCTTTTTTGAAAAATCACCCTAAAGTTTCAAAGATTTTTTATCCGGGAGATCCGGAGCATGAAGATTACCATATTGCAAAAAAACAAATGAAGAAACCAGGTGCTCTCATTTCATTTGAAATTGAAGGAACAAAGGAGACAGCCCAAAGATTTCTTGATGAGCTGAAATTGATAAAAATTGCCGTCTCTTTAGGGGATGCCGAAACACTTGCACAGCATCCTGCAACAATGACTCATTCAGCAGTACCGGAGGATGAACGGTTAAGGATGGGGATCAGGGACAATCTGATAAGGCTATCCGTTGGGCTTGAAGCATGGGTTGATATCAAAAATGACCTTGAGCAGGCCCTGGAGAAACTATAAGAAAAAAAGCCGGACAACTGATTGTCCCGGCTTTTCTCCTATAGATATTTTACTAATACAGCTACAAACTCTTCCAGCTTTTCCTGGTCGAGTGCATCGAATCTGTTTTTCTCTGGAGAATCAATGTCCAGAACACCTAGAAGCTGTCCATCCTTGACCAGTGGTACGACAATTTCCGATTGCGAGGCGGCATCGCAGGCAATGTGACCTGGGAACAAATGCACATCTTCCACCCGGACTGTTTCCAGTTTTGCTGCCGAGGTACCGCAAACCCCTTTGCCAAAAGGAATTCTTACGCAGGCAGGGAGCCCTTGAAATGGCCCGAGTACTAGTTCGCTATCCCCATCAACCAGATAAAATCCGACCCAATTGATGCGGTCAAGGAATTGATTTAGAAGGGAGGAGGCATTGCTTAAATTGGCAATTGCGTTTTTCTCCCCTTCAAGCAAAGCTTGTAATTGCTTTATGACAAGGCTGTAATTTTCTTCTCGACTGCCTTTGTACATTTCGACATTAAACATTCTCATTCCCCTTTCTTCGTAAAGCTATTTAAACAATTTTATCAGATATTGTACATCTTGGGCAGAAACTGTCGATATTTTTTAAAAGGAAATTAAGAGGAAAGAGAGAAACTATACAAGAGTGTTCCTTTGTCAAAATCGGGGCACAGGGGAGGCTTGTGATGAGGAAAAACAAAAAGGAAGCCATTGTTCTTGCCGCTGTGTCACTTTTTAATACAAAAGGATTTGCAGGTACATCAATTCGCGACATCGCAGCCAAGGCCGGTGTTAATCCGGCAAACATTGCGTATTATTTTGATAACAAACATGGGCTGCTGGAATACTGCTTAACTACTTATTTCGAACTATACCTTGCTCAAATTGAGGAGGCGATGTCCCTGCTCGATTTTGGCGCCAGTGTGTGCCTTAAAAAAGTAATGGAAAACCTGATGTATTTCCAATGTGCCAACACCCAGATGTCCCGCTTCATTGTAAGGGAAATGTCGCTTGATTCGCAGACAGTCAGGGAAATCATGTCTACGTATTACCAAAAAGAAAAGTATTATTTTCAGGCAATTCTGGAACGGGGAATGAAGGATGGTGCTTTCCGGAAACTGGCGGTTCCTTATGCGATCATTCAAATAAAAGGGCTGTTGACGATGCCATTTTTAAATCCTCATTATATTACCGAAGTTCTCCATGTTTTTCCTCATGAACGTTATTTTGCAGACAAATACCTGGATCAGCTTTTCGATTGGGTGGATGGTTCTCTCCTCGTAACGGATCAAGCAACCATTGCAATTTAATATAGAATTAGCAAACATCCGGGAAATTTTCCCGGATGTTTTTTGTTAGGTCGGCTTTAAGTTGTATTTCCACCCGCAAGAACAGAAAACATCATATATTTGCCTTGTAAATCATTTGCATTTCCATCGTCAATGTAGTTGAATGAACATAGCTCTTAATGAGCGCATTTTAGCCATAAGAGGCGAAAATGCGCTTTTTCAACTAAAAAAGCCAAGTTTTTTGAAAAAAAATGAAATTCCACGTCAAAAAATGTCGCTTCCATGGTATCATAAAGGCATTAAATTACGTATAATTGCACTTTTACATAAGTAAGTATCTGTCTTTGATTGATGAAACAGGGGGATATTATGGAAATTATTATTGGAGTTATTTTCCTTGCGATTGCATTGTTTATTATAGGTTATTTTATTAAAAGAAAACACTTTAAAGAGATAGACAGGCTTGAGGCCTGGAAGCTAGATATTATGGACAGGCCTGTCCTGGCGGAGATGTCAAGGGTCAAGCAGCTGAACATGACAGGCCAGACGGAAGAATTGTTTGAACGCTGGCGCAATGAATGGGATGAGATTGTCACTGTCAAGCTTCCTGAAGTGGAAGAAATGCTTTTCGATGGCGAGGAATACATAGATAAGTACCGCTTTGGAAAGGCAAAGGAAGTTCAGCGTGAAATAACAGCGGTTCTCGAAGTGACCGAAGAAGAAATTAAGAGAATTCTGTCTGAGCTAAATGAGCTGATAGGAAGCGAGGAGAAGAACCGGGGTGAGATTGAAGAACTTCGGGAAATTTACAGGGAATCGAAAAAGACCTTGCTCGCACACCGGCACAGCTTTGGCAGAGCTGAAAAAAGACTGGAAGAAATCCTTGAAGAGGCAGCGTTAAAATTCACCGAGTTTGAGGAGAAAACAAATAATGGTGATTATCTTCAGGCTAGAGAAACCGTCCTTAGCCTCCGGCAGCTGCTAGAGGACATGGGGAATAAGATGGAGCGGGCCCCTCAGCTGCTGATTGAATGCCAATCTTTGCTGCCATCCCAGGTAAATGAACTGGCTGACGGTTACCGGGATATGGTGTCAAACGGATATTGCCTTGACCATCTCGAAATAGATACGGAACTTGCCGAGATGGAAAAAGAACTTGAAGGTTTTCTTTCCATGCTGGAAAACGTCGAGATTGAAAAAGCTGAGCACGGAATTGAGGAATTAAAAATCCGTATTGATAGACTAATGGATCTCCTCGAAAACGAAGTAAAGGCAAAACTGTATATTCAGCAAAATGTGGATCAATCAGGGGATACCCTGGAACATGCAATCGAGAAAAACGAAAGTGTTAAAGCCGAAGTTACTCATATACAGGAAACATATCATTTGAATGAAAAGGATTTTGCTTCTCAGCGCAAGCTTGAGAAAAAACTCGCCGACATCGTTAAACGATATGATATCCTTCTAGAAAAAATCAAGCTGAATGAAACGGCTCAAACCGTCATTAGCTCCGAATTGGCTGAAATGAAAGATGAGCTTCAAGCATTCAGTGAGGAACAAGAGGTTTTTGCAAAAAAATTGAGCGACCTAAGAAAAGATGAAATGGAAGCTCGGGAAACCGTCAGGGAATTGATTAAGAAAATTTCCGAAACTACCAGATTGGTGGCCAGGAGCAATATCCCTGGTCTTCCTGAACAGTATACGTATTTATTGGAAGATGGCTATGAAAGTATCCGCAATGTCAGGCAGAAGCTTGAAGAAAAGCCGCTAGATATAGATGCTGTCAAACAGCATCTTGAAATTGCGGAGCTGACAATAGAAAAGCTTGCTGTAACAACCAAGGAAATGATTGAAAACGTCATTCTTGCCGAGAGGGTTATCCAGTATGGAAACAGATACAGGAGTAAATATCCATCCGTTGCCAAGGGCCTTTCGGACGCGGAAAAGTCATTCAGGGAATTTAATTATGAGGCTGCGCTCGAACAGGCAGCTACATCTATCGAAGAAATTGACCCTGGAGCAATCAAAAAAATTGAAACTTTTGTTTCTGCAGATTAATAATAGTCAAGGGACCGTGGCATATCAGCCCGGTTCTTTTTCTGTCCAGCTCCACAAGAAATGCTTCGGCAGCATAAACATCGCACGAAGAAAGGCGGTTTGCTTTTTCGAGGAGCGCCAAGTGTACTTCGGTCTCCTCGTTACGATAAGTCAACATCGATTAGCCAGCGCTTTTCTTGTTCGAGTTAACACATCTCTTTTTCAATTGGATAAGTGGATCTCCCTTGTCATCAAGGTTTGCACTTTTCGATTGCCTCCAAAATTGAATAATGCTACTTTGAGGTTATCGAATCGATAAAATTTAGGGGACACTAATATACCGGAGGGTAACGCAATGATTTATTTTGACAACAGTGCAACAACAAAACCATATCCGGATGTTGTAGATTCCTATGTGAAGGTCGCATCAGACTTTTTTGCGAATCCTTCTTCACTCCACGGAATGGGAGCCAGGGTAGAACGGCTCATCACCCAGGCGCGGGCACAAATTGCCGGGCTGCTTGGCTGCGAAGCGGAAGAAGTGGTTTTTACATCAGGCGGAACAGAAAGCAATAATCTTGCTATTAAAGGTGCCGCATACGGCTACAAGAACCGGGGAAGGCACTTAATTGCAACATCGATTGAACATCCATCAGTCAGGGAGCCTCTGCTTCAACTCGAAAAGGATGGATTCAAGGTTACCTTTATCCCCGTTGACCACAATGGAAGAGTAAATCCCGAGGATATTCAGAAGGCGATTACAGATGAAACCATTCTCGTTTCCGTCATGCATATAAATAATGAGGTTGGGACGATTCAGCCAATAGAAGAAATTGGAACCTTGCTTAAGAACTACCCCAAAGTCCTTTTTCATGTCGATGGTGTCCAGGGGGCTGGGAAAGTCCCTCTAGACTTAAGCAATTCTGGAGTAAGCCTGTATACATTTTCTGCGCATAAATTTCATGGCTTAAAAGGAACTGGCGGGCTTTTTGTTAAAAAGGGACTTAGGCTGGAATCGCTATTAGCCGGAGGAAGCCAGGAAGGCAGCCGGCGTGGGGGAACAGAAAATCCAGCGGGCATCGTGGCCATGGCAAAAGCGTTCCGAATGTCCATGGAAAAACAAAAAACTAGAATGGATTCATTGATTACAATTAAAGAAACAATAAGAATGGGTTTGGACAAAATGGAAGGAATTGTCCTCAATACTCCTTCAGAGGGTACTGCTCCCCATATTGTTAATTTCTCCGTAGTGGGAATTAAATCCGAAACGTTTGTCCATGCACTTGAAGAAAAAGGCGTGTTTATTTCGACCACAAGCGCATGTTCTTCAAAGAAAAGAACTGCCAGCACAACACTTTTGGAAATGGGAGTGCCAGAAAGTCTGGCAGGAAGTGCGGCGAGAATCAGTCTCTCATTTGAAAATACTTTAGAAGAGGCCAGGTTTGTACTTGAGGCGATTCAAAAAACAGTAAACGAATTGGGAAGGGTTTTGAAATAGATGCAATATGACAGAATATTGATCCGCTATGGAGAAATTTCAACAAAAGGGCGCAATCGGGGCAAGTTTGTCGACATGCTGAGAAGAAGCATTAAGCTTGCCCTGACAGAGCACCCTGCGATTAAAATTGAAGCGTCCAGGGATAGAATGTACGTACTTTTAAATGGAGAAGACAGCCGCGATGTCATGCTCAAGCTGAAAAAAATTTTCGGTATTCAGTCGTTCAGCCCGGCCATCCGCGTTGAAAAAGATATTCCAGCCATGCAGGAGGCTGCACTGGGCCTATTGAAATCTGTGTTTGAAGAAGGAAAAACCTTCAAGGTTACGGGGAAACGTTCAGATAAGAGCTTTGAGCTGGATACAGATGGAATCAACCAGGTATTTGGGGCATATTTGCTAAATAATCTGCCTGGCCTAAAAGTACAGGTAAAAAAACCAGACATCAACCTTGTAATTGAAATAAGAAATGAAGCAGCTTATTTGTCATGTGAAACGATTCAAGGAGCCGGGGGGCTGCCGCTCGGAACAGGCGGAAAAGCCATGCTGATGCTGTCCGGAGGGATCGATAGCCCTGTGGCAGGCTTCCTTGCGATGAAGCGCGGCGTCCAGATTGAGGCTGTCCATTTTCATAGCCCTCCGTACACAAGTGAACGAGCAAGGCAAAAAGTAATTGACCTTGCCGAAAAACTGGCAGAGGTTAGTGGAGAAATTGTCCTCCATATTGTGCCTTTTACAGAGCTTCAGGAGGCGGTCCGGGCTCAAATTCCAGAAAACTATTCAATGACAGCGACAAGACGGTTTATGCTTAGAATTGCAGATGCAATCAGGGAACGAAATGATGGACTGGCAATTATAACTGGGGAAAGCCTTGGTCAGGTTGCCAGCCAGACGCTTGAAAGTATGTATGCAATCAATGATGTAACGAATACACCAATCCTTCGTCCGCTGATTACAGAGGATAAGACAGAAATAATCAAGCTGGCAGAAGAATTAGGGACATATAGTATTTCCATCCTGCCTTATGAAGATTGCTGCACCATATTTGTCCCGGCCTCACCAAAAACAAAGCCGAAAAAAGACAAGGTTGTCTTTTATGAAAGCTTTATCGATTTTGGCCCTTATGTAGAGCGTGCGGTTGAAGGAACCGAAACGATCAGGATTACACCTGGCTACAGCAGGCAGCAGCATGAACTGGATGATCTTTTTTAAAAAGTGTGGTACTAAGATACGTTAAGCGTTGCAAAAATGATGAGAACAATTACCAATTACGTTGTTGAATGAAGCCGTGTGATATGACACATTATATACTCACAAGGAGGTGAAATCACATGCCAAACAACAACAGCAACAATCTTCTAGTACCAGGAGCTGAGCAAGCTCTTCAACAAATGAAGGTTGAAATCGCTTCTGAATTCGGCGTAAACCTTGGTGCAGAAACTACTTCTCGCGCTAACGGTTCTGTCGGTGGTGAAATCACTAAGCGCCTCGTTTCTATGGCTCAGCAACAACTTAACGGCGGTTTCTCTAGGTAAGCAAATTTAATACTATGGCTACAGGGAGCGGGTAAAACCGCTCCTTATTTGTGTTCCGGGATATTTAGCCCTTTATTTTCCTTTCCTGATGTACCGATAAAATAAATTTCTAATTTTTTAAAAAATATATATAATTAATGTGGGAAAGAGAACTTAAGGAGGGGAAGTAATGAAACGTGAGGATTTAATTGCGCCTCTGAAGTACAACCTGGTTTCAGAGGTTGAACGATTTGCTGAAGCAAATCCGACAAGAAAAGCCCTTATCTGGGAAAATGAGGCGGGAGAAAAGAAGGAAGTTACATACCAACAATTAATTGAACGAGTTAACAAAGCAGGAAACGTCTTCAAAGCAGCCGGCCTTGAAAAAGGAGATGTGGTCCTTGTCGTAATCCCAAGGTTAATTGAAGCATATGTCGTTTATCTTGCAGCGCTAAAAACCGGACTTGCTGTGATTCCAAGCTCCGAAATGCTAAGGGAGAAAGATCTTCAATACAGGGTATCCCATGGTGATGTGAAGGCTGTTGTCAGCTATTATCCTTTCGCAAACGAATTCGCGAGTATTCAAAAGGAAGGCATGGCTAAATTCATCGTTGGCGAGCCAGCAGAAGGTTGGACATTCCTTGATAGGGAGATGGAACTGGCATCCACTGAACTTGGACATGCTGATACCACGAAGGACGATATGGCATTCCTCTCTTATACATCAGGTACAACTGGAAATCCGAAGGGAGTTGTGCATACCCATGGCTGGGCCTATGCCCATTTGAGAACTGCTGCTCCCCATTGGCTCTGTATTCAAGAAACAGATACAGTTTGGGCGACGGCGGGGCCGGGCTGGCAAAAATGGATTTGGAGCCCTTTCCTGTCTGTTCTTGGTTCGGGTGCGACAGGCTATGTTTATCATGGTAAATTTGAGCCTGTAAAGTATTTGCAATTACTTGAAGGCAATGAAATCAATGTGCTGTGCTGTACTCCGACCGAATACAGGCTTATGGCCAAAGCGGAGAATCTCCAAGATTTCAAGCTGCCGCATCTCCATAGCGCTGTTTCGGCAGGAGAACCCTTGAACAGGGAAGTAATCGATACATTTAAAAAATACTTTAATGTCGATGTTCGTGACGGTTACGGCCAGACTGAGAATACCCTGCTTGTCGGAATTACAAAGGAGATGGAGTTAAGGCCAGGATCAATGGGTAGGCCGACACCAGGAAACACCGTTGAGATTATCGATGAATTTGGCAATCCATGCAAAGCGGGGGAAGTTGGCGACATTGCTGTCCACGTAGAATCACCGGCACTATTTAAAAAATATTATAAAGACCCTGAGCGTACCTCCATGCAATTCAGGGGCGAGTATTATATTACCGGGGATAAGGCGAAAAAGGACGAGGATGGCTATTTCTGGTTTGAAGGACGTGGGGATGATATCATTATCAGTTCCGGCTATACAATCGGGCCGTTTGAAGTCGAGGATGCGCTTGTCAAACATCCGCTTGTTAAAGAATGCGCGGTTGTTGCCAGCCCTGACGAAATTAGGGGCAACATTGTAAAGGCGTTTGTTGTTCTGAGGGAGGAAACAACGGTTGACAGGCAAAGCCTTGTCAAGGACCTGCAGGAACATGTTAAGACTTTGACCGCTCCTTACAAATATCCGCGAAAGATTGAGTTTCTAGAGGAGCTTCCAAAAACAACATCGGGGAAAATCCGCCGGATCGAATTACGGCAAAAGGAAGCGGCGCAAACTACAAGACACTAAAGCTCTAAGGATGTTTAAGCGGGGCATTAATTGTAAAATGAAAAGCAGGCGGGTCTCCGCCTGCTTTAGATTTGAGTAAAGGAGAATGACAGAATGGCTACACTTATGTATGGGGGCCCAATTTATACAATGAAAGAGGAAGGGCATCAAGTAGAGGCCGTTCTTACAAAGGATGGAAAAATTATTAAAATTGGCAGCAAGGCTGAGTTGGAGGCTGCCTATTACGGAGAAATTGACAAAAAAATTGACCTGCAGGGCTGTACGATGCTTCCCGGCATAGTAGACAGCCATATTCATTTAATTGGGCATGGAGAGCGGCTAATCCGCCTCGATTTGTCTTCCTGCAAAAACAGGCAGGAAGTATTCGAAGCTGTCAAAGCGTATTCGCTAGGTTTAAAGGATGGCGATTGGCTCATTGGTGAGGGCTGGAATGAAAACCTCTGGGACGAGCCCACGCCTTTGCACAAAGCTGAGCTCGATAAAATCGTGCCAGATCGGCCTGTTGTTTTAAAAAGAATCTGCAGGCATGCAATTGTTGTAAATTCCATGGCACTTGAGGCCGCGGGAATTAATGAAAAAACAAAAATCCCGGCTGGCGGGGTGATTTCGACTGACGTTGACGGACGTTTTAGCGGTGTGTTGAAAGACAGTGCCCAGGATCTTATTTATTCTGTCGTTCCTGAAGCGTCAGAGGACTATCTTTTACGTGCTATTAAGGCATCCATCCATGATTTATATAGGCTAGGAATCACTGGTGTACACACGGAAGATTTAAATTATTACGGCAACTTTGAAAAGACTCTGAGGGTATTCATACGAGCGATTGAAAATGATGGCTTGAAGTTCCGTGCCCATTTGCTTGTCCACCATGGCGTAATCGAGGATTTTGAAAATGGGGGATTCTCTTTTCACTCAGGTAACGAGTGGATAGAGTTTGGCGCTATGAAAATTTTCTCGGACGGAGCACTTGGCGGCCGGACTGCTCTGTTAAGTGAGCCATACGATGATGAACCTTCTACCAACGGAGTCGCGATTTTCACTCGTGATGAGCTGTCAAAGCTTGTTGGAGAGGCAAGAAAGCATAACATGCCGGTAGCCATCCATGCGATTGGAGATTTGGGATTTGAATATTGCCTTGATGCAATTGAAGCGCACCCTTTGAAGGGCCCTGGACGGGATCGGCTAATTCACGCTCAGATACTTCGCGAGGATTTGATTGAACGAGCTGCTAAACTGCCGCTTGTCCTTGACCTGCAGCCTGTATTCCTGCAATCGGATTTTCCTTGGGTGATTGACAGGATAGGAACTAGCAGGCTTGAGCATGCATATGCGTGGAAAACGTTAATTGACCGTGGAATTGCCTGCTCAGGTGGATCCGATGCGCCAATCGAGTATCCTGATCCATTTAAGGGAATCGATGCGGCGGTTAATAGGGTAGCAAATGGCAAGGTGTATGGGGCTGGCCAGGCCTTGACGGTTTATGAAGCGCTAAGCCTATATACAAAGGGAAGTGCATATGCTGCAAGCCATGAAAACGACCGTGGTGAGATAAGGGAAGGGAACATCGCTGATTTTACAGTTATCGATCGGGATCTGTTTACTATACCGAAAGAGACAGTTGCCGAAACCAAAGCAGTCATGACAATCATTGGCGGCGAGGTAGTCTTTGAGAGCAGCAGTAACTTTTTTTAATAAAATATAGAAATTTTCGTTTTCATAAACCCGATGAAGGAAGGTAGCGATCGTTTTTTAGTCTGTTCCCGTCTTCATATGCTAAATGAAGGAAGGGTAGCGGTCATTTTATCTTCTGTTCCCGTCTTCATAATCCAAATGAAGGAAGGGGAGCAGTCGTTTTATGGTCTGTTCCCGTCTTCATAAGTAATACTTCACCTAAAGATCCGCATAGCCAGTCGCATGATTAATGTTTCTAAGGCTATTTTTTTAAAAACCCCCACATTCACTTCATTTTGAGTTATAATGTGAATTATTTCGAAACTAGAAAGAACGGGGTAGAATGATGGGGAATAACGATATAAAAAATGGAGCGATTCAAGCGGGTTTTTCCTATCTGCTTTGGGGCCTCTTGCCAATATACTGGAAGCTTCTCGGCCATGTCGACTCAATTGAAATACTAGCGAACCGTATTTTTTGGTCCTTTGTTTTTATGGCCATCCTATTATATTTAACTAATAAACAGGCATCCGTGTCTGCTGTAGTAAAGGGTTTCCGGACACATCCAAAGCAAATGTATGCTCTTGCTTGTGCATCTGTGTTGATTACAATCAATTGGTTTGTCTATATTTGGGCTGTCAATTCAGGACAAATGATAGAAGCAAGCCTTGGCTATTATATGAATCCTTTAGTCAGTGTTCTTCTCGGTGTGATTGTTCTAAAGGAAAAACTTAGCCTTGCCCAATACGTTTCCTTTATTTTAGCTTTTACAGGTGTTTTAATTATTTCGTTCTCTTATGGACATTTCCCATGGATTGCTTTAACCCTGGCAATTTCATTCGGTATTTATGGGCTTGCCAAAAAGCTGATCAAGGTAGAAGCGGCCATAGGGTTAACACTTGAGACAATGGTTGTGACGCCAATTGCGGCTGTATATCTCGGTTTTTTACTTATGGAAGGCACATCGGCATTCCTTCATAATGGGATTGGGACAAATCTTCTCCTTGCAGCCGCCGGCCCTGCTACCGCGTTGCCGCTGCTACTCTTTGCTGGAGGGGCGCAAAAAATACCGCTGTCAATGCTAGGCTTCCTGCAATACATCGCACCAACTCTCACTCTTATTCTTGGTGTATTTGTATATGAAGAACATTTCAGCGGCATACAGCTTCTGGCATTTATGTTCATTTGGTCAGCTCTTACCATTTACTCCTTGTCAAAGACAAAGCTGTTCACATCGATTGGGCTGAGAGTTAGGAAACATTAATAAAAAAAGGCATTCCCGGTAGGAAATACCGGTGAATGCCTTTTTTATTAAGCTCGCCTGACCAAGGCGCTTACGCTTTATATTAAAGAAACGTCCGTTTAACTTTTTCCCAGAAGGAATTGTCCTTTAGCTTCACAGTCTTAATTATTTTATTGCTCAGCTTTACTTGAACCTTTTCAACATGCTGGACGCTTAATGCCTCATTGTCCATACCCATTGTTGGATAATCGTTCCCGTCTTTAACCACCTTAAGGGTAAGGGTGCGGTCTCCGCTCAGGATAAAGGAGGAACCGAGAGTCCTGAAACGGTTGTTATTGACGGAAGCCAGCTCGCTCACCTGCATACATGGAAGGAGCGGGTCAACAATGGCACCGTTGACCGATTTGTTGTAAGCTGTACTTCCTGTTGGTGTAGCGACAATCATTCCGTCTCCCCGGAAGGTTTCAAAGTACAAATCATCTATGTACACATCAAGGACGAACGTTTTGATTATAGAGGACTTGATGCTAAATTCATTCAGGCACTGGAATTTACTTTCGTCATCCACAGTTACCTCAATGGTTGGATAGCGGCGTACCTCGATCTGATCATTTTGGGAAGCAGCTTCAACCAAACCTTCAAGGTTGTCAATTTGAAAATCGCAATACATGCTTAAGCTCTCTGATGTTGATATACCTACGTAGAGGCAATCATCCCGAAAACCCGTTTTTTGAACTGCCTGAAGGAAGGTTCCCTCACCGCCTATGCTGGTAATGATATTTGCATCGTGATAATCCTTAACCAGCGTAAAGCCATATTTCTCTGCCTGGTCATAAATGGGCTTAACCTTCTTCAGGATTTCAGCATCCCTGCTATGGTATAGATAAAGATTTTTACGATTTGGCATCACATTTCCTCCTCAAAGGGCTAGAGTTATTTGTATGAAATAAATACCCGATTTGATAAACTAGTATTGTTTATTACCAAGTTTAGCATGTCTTGGTACATTTTAAAAACGAAACAGAAAATTAGTAAAGAGGGGGACCTGCATATGAATGGAAAACGCTGGGCCGCGATTGGAATCGCAGCTGTATTGTTTTTCTTTTCCGTAGTTATTAGTTTCTTATCTTCTTTTGCTTCCGCAGGTATCGAAAGCGATTTTACGGATATCTTTGCTGGAGCAGAACAAGGATTTGTTGAGGAAGTAATTGAAGAAGGCAGTGAATTTGAAAAAATAGCGGTTCTTGATGTAAATGGAACCATTCAGGATACGGGAGATGCTGTTTCTTTGCTTGAAAGCCCTGCATACAATCATCGCACGTTTCTTGAACAGCTTGACAGTGCCAAGGAGGATGACGCTGTTAAAGGAATCATTATTAGAGTGAATTCACCAGGTGGCGGTGTTGTCGAAAGCGCTGAAATCCATGACCGGATCGTAGAAATTCAAAAAGAAACGAAAAAGCCTGTCTATATTTCAATGGGATCGATGGCTGCTTCCGGAGGCTATTACATATCGGCACCTGCAGATAAAATTTTTGCCAGCCAGGAAACCTTGACTGGATCGCTAGGCGTTATCATGCAGGGAATCAATTATGAAGGGCTCGCCGAAAAATATGGAGTTGAATTTACAACAATCAAAAGCGGCCCTTACAAGGATATCATGAGTCCGACAAGAGAGATGACCGATGCGGAAAGAAAAATCCTTCAGGATATGATTGACAATTCATATCAAGGTTTTGTCAAGGTGATTTCTGAAGGCAGAAATATGCCAGTTGAAGAAGTAAAGAAACTTGCCGACGGCCGGATTTACGACGGGCGGCAGGCAAAGGAGCTTGGCCTGATTGATGGATATGGCTATTTTGATGACGTAATTGATGCAATGAAGAAGGACAAGGACCTAGGTGATGCCCAAGTGGTCCGCTATGCCACTGGCATGGGATTTGGATCTCTTTTTAGCATGGGAGCTCAAAAAGTGTTTGGCGGAGATATTGAAATTCAGGGACTTTTGGACATTATCTCAAAAACCAATTCCCCACGGTTAATGTATTTGTATTCTGAATAAGGGAGGAAGCTTAATGGAACGAAATGATAAACCAGAAGAAAACAGCTTCCGACATCAGAATCAAGAAACGGAGGCTGACCAGCCCCTCTCTGAGGGAGTACTGGGGGATAAAAAGCAGGACAGCCAGGGTGAAGCGGAAACAGCTAGTGAAGATAGACGGGGAGAGACAGAGGGAACAATAGAGACGAACCCTCACGCTGCAGAATACCATCGGGAGCGATCCTCACTGAATGGCATCCATCAAACTGAAACCGTTCCAAAGTACCCAGTCAGAAGAGCTGGATTTTGGATGAGGTTTTGGGCATACCTGCTTGATCTGCTAGTGGTTGGAAGCATTGGGCGTATCATTATTTCGCCGGTGTTTATGCTTATCGGGATCCCCTCATCAGGAGGTTTGTTTTCTCCGAAAACTATTGCTACTGCGGCTCTATTTTATTTGTACTTTGTGTTGATGACTAAATTCCTTGGGCAGACCCTGGGTAAAATGGCCTTTGGGCTGGCTGTCATCGACCTGAAGGATGGGAAATTGAGCTGGCAGGATGTCCTGATTAGAGAATGGATTGGACGCTTTATTTCAAAGACTATATTTGTTTTGTATCTTATACCAGCTTTTCATCCACAAAAGAAGGCATTGCATGATATCTTTGCGGACACAGCTGTGATACATGTTGATCGTTAATATATAATTCATTAGAGACCTGTTCCCATGGGGGGACAGGTTTATTTTTTTGTTTAATGGCAAATACTAACAGGCTGAAAGGGCGTGAACAAACGTGCTTTGGCTCACTCTTATTTTAATTGGTATTATTTTGCTAATTATACTTATCTGGATGACTCGGATTACCATCAAAGTTGAATATGTGAATTATAGCGGTAACAATAAACTATACATTCAGCTTCGGGCCTGGTTCGGACTGATTCGTTATACAGTTAAAATTCCAGTCATTGAGGCTGAAACTAATCCACCCGCTCTTAAAGCGGAGGGTGAAAAAGGCAGCAAGGAAAAAGAGGACACAGGAGGCCGGCTAACTGCTGAGGAACTTCTATCAATGCTGGAAAAAGGAAAAGAAATTATAAATAGAATCATTGGTGTGCATCCGATTTTAATGGAATTTCTTGCGCAAATTACGGTAAGGAAATTCGACTGGAAAACCGCAATTGGAACTGGAGATGCTGCAGTGACTGGCATGCTTGCTGGTGCTGTTTGGGCTGTGAAAGGAAGCATTGCCGGCCTGGTGCATCACCATATGAAATTGAAGGTTAAGCCCTCCCTGCATGTAACGCCGTACTTTCAATATAGGATAGCAGGAACAATGTTAGCGTGTATGTTTACCTTCCGGGCTGGGAAAGCTATTTCAGCAGGAATCAGGATTTTTACGCATTGGAAAGGCAAAAAAAGTGAGCTTATTTCAAAATCAATGCAGGTTATGCCGAATGAGGAATAATGATTTTTTATAATAAGGAGGAACCTTTATGTCAGAGCATCCTATTCAGGGGTTGATGACGACCGCGATGGAAAGCCTGAAAGAAATGATTGATGTGAATACAATCATTGGTGATCCGGTCGAAACTCCTGATGGAAGTGTGATTCTTACAGTTTCAAAGGTGGGCTTTGGATTTGCAGCAGGTGGCACTGAGTTTGGCGAAGGTAGTCAGGAGTCCGGTAAGCATCCTTTTGGAGGAGGCAGCGGCGGGGGAGTATCGATTACGCCGATTGCGTTTCTCATCGTAAACTCAAAGGGAGTTAAGATGCTCCATCTTGATGAGAGCACCCATTTGCTTGAAAGGATTCTTGAAACGGCTCCGCAGGCCGTGGATAAGATTCAGCAAATGATGTCCAAGAAGAGCCAATCCGGTTCAAGTGACAAGCAAGATCAGGACAAAGAAAAGAACAAAGAGAAGAACAAAGACAGCGATAAGAAAAAGGGCAAATCTGACGATGAGGATTTGGATTTCTAGTAGAAAAGGGCAAGCCCACAAGCTTGCCCTTTTCTCATTTAAATCTGTAAGTGGCACTTCCGAGAGTGATGGTCCTTCCTTTCATGGCTAGATTATCGGTTGTAAAAAGGAGCTCGGTCAGACGGTTGGCGGCTCCTTTTTGAAAGAGAAAGGATTGGCCGTCGACAGAAAGAAGTGAGAATTGATCGTCT
Organism: Bacillus sp. FJAT-18017; assembly: GCF_001278805.1. Lineage (GTDB taxonomy): Bacteria > Bacillota > Bacilli > Bacillales > Cytobacillaceae > Bacillus_D. Next base: position 1,700,287 of record NZ_CP012602.1, read on the forward strand.
ATATGTTCAATCGGAAATCCAAACAGCTTGCTCCAGTGGCTGGCAGTCTCGGCTGGATTTTTTACTGAAAAAATAGCACTGGAGATATCCACTGAACCAATTGGGTGGGGACAAATGGCTCCTGCGTCCATTAAATTCTTTTTCCTGGAATCATCAGAATCCCTCCACTGGATGATGAATGGATACAAAAGGCCTTCAAAGTCACCTTCAAGCATCAGCATTTTCCATTCGATCAATTGTCCTTGGGCATTCCGTCTTCTTCCTTCAAAAATGTCCGATACAGCTAGAGACTCTTCCTTCAATAACTGGGCTGCTTTTTCGATATCATCTGTCCGGAGGGCAACCCGGCCAAAAACCTCACGATCTGGAAGGAGTTCAAGACTATCCTTGACAAACAAGATTGGCTCTTCGACTTGCTTTGCAAGATTTAGATTTTCAATGCCGAGGAATTCAATGTAGCAAAGCCCGAAATAGCTGAGTGCATTGTAGGTTCCCCAATTGGTATGTGAGCCCCCCTTAAAGGCCTTAAGCCCATGGGCGCCAAATACATCAATGCTTTTTTCAAGATTATTGACGTGCTGAATTGTATGATCCCAACTATATTTCAAAAATGCTGCCTCCCTTAGTTTTTTATTTTTCCTATTTTGGTAATCCAGAACACTAAAGTTTATATTTTTTGCAAAAAGGAGGTGGGAAAGTTATATTTACTCTGTACATAGTTAACTTGTACAGGAATATTGTACCATACGATGAAGGAGGAATTGGGAATGGCATCTGTAACATTTAAAAGCAATCCGGTAACATTGGTTGGAAGTGAAGTAAAGGTAGGGGACAAAGCACCAGAATTTACTGTCCTTGCTAATGATATGAGCGAGGTAACTCTTGAGGATACTAAGGGACAAGTAAGGCTGATTTCTGTTGTGCCATCACTTGATACAGGGGTATGCGATGCACAGACGCGCCGCTTTAATGAAGAAGCGAGCAGCCTTGGCAATGTGAAAGTCCTAACGATTAGTGTTGACCTTCCTTTTGCACAGAAGCGCTGGTGCGGGGCTGCTGGAGTTGAAAACGTACAAACTCTTTCCGACCACCGCGACCTTTCCTTTGGGGAAGCGTACGGAGTTGTTATGAAAGAATTAAGATTGCTTGCCCGCGCAGTATTTGTTGTAGATTCCTCTGATACTGTTACATATGCTGAGTATGTAAGCGAAGGGACAACACACCCGGATTATGAAGCTGCTCTTGAAGCTGCCAAAAAAGCTCAATAGTCAAGGGATGTAGAATAGGACTGTCCCTAATCAGGCTGTTACAGTAGAATTGAAGCTGGCAGTTTACTGTTAGCCCCGGTGTTCCGGGGCTTTTATAATTTTTATAAAAGTAATATTTTTTAACTGTCTAGCTCCAGCGCCTAGCGCCTAGTGTACTTCGGTCCCCTCGTTACGATAAGTCAACATCGATTCGCTTACGCTCATCGTGTTTCCTTTATCTCCTTCGAGGCCCTCCAGTTCATACGGCGCTGGGCAAGGCGCTTTCGCTTTTCTTAATTCCTCTCCCTTGTGGATGAGGGCAAAAGCCGCTACAATGGGAAAAAGAATGAAATAACGGAGGCTTATATATGAAACTATCTCCGGTTGAACAATTGTTTGCCGTTTTTAATGAAACAACAACCGTCCTGCAGGAGGAGTTATCTTGCACATATTTAGAAGCTCTTGCAGAAACGGGAGAAAATCTGTTCCACGGAACGGTTCTTCAGGATGAAGTGAGTGAACTTAATGGCAAGAGGCTTAAAAAGAGTTACGAATCCATTAGGCTTGAATCCTTTTCTAAGGAAGAGCGGAGAAAGGCTTTTCAGCTTGCGATTTTAAAAGGAATGAAAGAGAATGTCCAGACCAACCACCAAATGACACCAGATTCCGTCGGGATGCTTATGGGTTACCTTGTCCTAAAATTTGTCCGGAATACTTCTTTTAGGCTGCTTGATCCAGCGGTGGGAACAGGCAACTTACTAACCACCGTAATCAACCAGCAAATACATAAACAGGTCGAATCTGTCGGGCTGGAGATTGACGATGTGCTCATCAGGCTTGCATATGTGAATGCAAATCTTCAGCAGCATGCTGTCCAGCTCTTTAACCAGGACAGCCTGAAACAAGTGTTTATTGAACCTGTTGATGCAGTGGTAAGCGATTTGCCGGTCGGATATTATCCAGATGATGAGCGCGCTTCTGAATACGACCTTTCCGCATCGGAAGGCCATTCATATGCCCATCACTTGTTCATTGAGCAATCCATGAATCAGACAAAACCGGGAGGATATTTATTTTTTGTAATCCCAAATGGTTTGTTTGAAAGTCCGGAAGCACCAAAGCTTAATGAATACTTAAAGGGAAATGCCCATATACAAGGCCTTCTCCAGCTCCCGCTTTCGATGTTCAAATCAAAGCAATCTGCTAAAAGCATTCTGATTCTTCAAAAGTCAGGAGCCGGCACGAAACCGCCAAAACAGGTCCTGCTTGCAGAACTTCCTTCACTTTCAAATCAGAAGGGGACTGAAGCAATCTTGACGAATATCAATACATGGATTGCAGAGAATAAATAATGTGGAGCATCTTCCTTTTAGGAGGGTGCTTTTTTTATAAAAGTGACCATTTAATTACAAAAATGTGTCGGAAAAGTGACGAAAATACGAATGAGAAGTCAGAATATATTTACTTTTGTTCGGAAAACGTTTGCAATAACTCTCAGACCTTGATAATCGGTTTTAGGAGTGGGTACAATGGTTAAAGAGAACATATAATATTGTCTTGTGGTATAAAATAACCCAGATGGACTGCAGTTTAGTAAAGAAATTCTGGTTTTGAAAGGCAATAAAAAAGGAGCGTTTATTAAATGTCAAAAGTTATTGCGATTAATGCGGGCAGTTCTTCATTGAAGTTCCAGCTTTTTGAAATGCCTAGCGAAACAGTTATCACAAAGGGCATTGTCGAACGGATTGGCCTTAACGATGCTATTTTTACTATCAGTGTGGGTAGCGAAAAAGTCAAGGAAGTTACAGAAATTCCCGATCACGATGTTGCCGTTAAAATTTTGTTGGACAAGCTCACATCAACAGGCATTATTAAGTCACTTGATGAAATTAGCGGTATTGGTCACCGTGTAGTTCACGGAGGAGAAACATTCACTGATTCAGTGCTTATTACAGAACAAGTTTTGAATAAAATCGAAGAACTATCTGAACTTGCACCATTGCATAACCCAGCCAACCTTACAGGTATCCGTGCATTCCAGCAGGTTCTTCCTAACGTGCCTGCTGTAGCCGTTTTTGACACAGCGTTCCATCAGACAATGCCTGAAAGCTCTTATCTATACAGCCTGCCATACGAATATTACGAAAAATACGGTATCAGGAAATATGGATTCCATGGAACTTCACATAAATATGTTTCCCAGCGTGCTGCTGAATTGCTGGGACGTCCAATTGAACAGCTAAGGCTGCTTTCTTGCCATCTAGGCAACGGTGCCAGCATTGCTGCTATTGAAGGCGGGAAGTCGATTGATACTTCAATGGGCTTCACACCACTTGCTGGTGTAACAATGGGAACTCGTTCGGGTAACATTGACCCTGCTCTTATTCCATACATCATGGAGAAGACTGGGAAAACAGCTGAAGAAGTTCTTGATGTTCTGAACAAGAAAAGCGGTATGCTTGCTGTTTCCGGATTCTCAAGCGACCTTAGGGATATCGAACTTGAAGCTGAAAAAGGTAACGACCGTGCCGAGCTAGCACTTGAAGTGTTTGCAAACAGAATCCATAAGTACATCGGTTCTTATTCTGCCCGTATGTATGGGGTAGACGCAATCATCTTTACTGCTGGTATTGGTGAAAACAGTGCTTCCATCCGCGCGAGGGTTCTTCGCGGACTCGAATTCATGGGTGTATATTGGGATCCTTCATTAAACGAAGTAAGAGGAGAAGAGGCATTTATCAACTATCCACACTCTCCAGTTAAGGTTATTATCATTCCGACAGATGAAGAAGTAATGATTGCCCGTGACGTATTGCGTCTAGGTAATATTCAATAGGAATATTAAGAAGCTGCTCCAGGCGACTGGTGCAGCTTTTTTTGCAGTTATAAATTGGCTACTGTGAATGTATTGTGTTTGTCTACCTCGAACTCCAGCCTGGCACGAATTCACGTATGCTTTTATTTCGATTTTCTCTATTTTCTGCCAGTTATGCTATACTGTTGAAAAGTCCATATGAGGGGGCTGGCTATGGTACTGACAGATCGGGAAAAGAGTGTCCTTGCTGAGATAAAAGACTGGGAAAATCGTATGCAGGCCTATGAGCCGAACGATTTTCAAATTACGTATGAAAAATATTTGGAAGCTGGTTTTTCAATGCTTCCTAAAGATGTACAGACTAAGTTTTTTTCACTTGTTGATACTTGGATGTTTCATCTCCACGCGATGATATTAGGAGCACAATTCCAATTGGATGCTAAAGATCGAATCCTTGCTTCAGCTAGAGTATTCAATCATGATATCGAGAGAATTGAAGACTTGCGAAAACTGGACATTGACGAATTGAATTTTATCGCTCAACAGCAAATTGCCCGGCACAGGCTGTATTCCTTCGCACAGGGAGGAATGTCAGGGACTGGAGGAAGTTTACTGCTTGGAATCGACATCCCCGCAATGGCTGTAATTAATCTTCGTGCTGTCCAGCTGCTATCTATGACATATGGAATAGAAGTAAATACCCCATTTGAAATGATGACTGCCTTGAAGGTGTTTCATACTGCAACACTGCCTCCAAGGCTTCAGGCTGAAAGCTGGGATTCGCTTAAACAGGACTTGAATAGTGAGGATGACCGCTATTTTTACCAGGGGAATGACAGATTGACAGATGCCTCATGGCTTGAACAGCCGATTCGTCAGCTTCTTAAGGCAATTGTAATAGCGGCTTTCAGAAAAAAACTGATACAGGGCCTTCCTATTGTCAGTATGGCGGTAGGGGCTGTTTCGAATTATCAATTGACCAGAAGAGTGACAGATTTTTCCCATAACTATTACCGGCTTCGGTACTTGATGAATAAGGAGGACATTTTATGAGTGTTAGTGAGCATAAAACAGAGGCTCCAAATACGGTTTCTTGCAAGATTATTACCGTTAGTGATACTAGGGATAAAGATACAGACAAAAGCGGGAAATTAATGATTAGCCTTCTTGAATCTTCAGGGCATACCATTGCTGATTATGTAATTGTAAAAGATGAAGAAGAAGCAATAAAAGCGGAAGTACTTAATGGAGCCTCAGCTCCAGGAATTGATGTGATCCTGACTAATGGCGGTACAGGGATTGCGAAAAGAGATGTAACCATTGAGACGGTTTCGAAGCTATTCGAAAAAGAGATTGCTGGGTTCGGAGAATTATTCAGAATGCTTAGTTACCAGGAAGACATTGGCTCAGCTGCGATTCTTTCTCGCGCAGCTGCCGGGGTCGTCAACAACCGAGCTGTTTTTTCAACGCCTGGTTCCACCGGGGCGGTAAGGCTGGCAATGGAAAAATTAATTTTGCCCGAAATTGGCCATGTCGTAAGGGAACTGAAAAAGGATTTAAAATAATGGAAAATAAAGAAAGCTCCCGACCAAGCGGGAGCTTTTTACCATTACAAGCTGATTGGAGCGTTTAAGAAACACCACATAATGGGCGGAATCCAAATAATAAATCAATTACGCCACACAGCTCAGCCATCACCATTACGAGTGCATTTTATTTGTTTCTTCTAATGAATCGGCTGATCTGTACCACAGCCATAAATCATTGATAATAGAGGCTAGCTCCGCAATCTCACTATTCAGCTCACAGGATTTAGTGAAGCTGCTTTCGTTTGAAAGAGCTGCTTGTTTTTCATTAATATGAAGCTCAAGCTCCTTAATCCGGTCAGGAATCGCACCGCGTATTTGTTCCCATGAGAAAAGAATTTTTTCTCGGATGTCCCTATCATATTGGCTAAAATCTTTTTCAAGGCGTGGTAAAGGTATACCAAGTCTTCTGTCATAACTGAAAAATTGTTCCATTCTCTTCCTCCAATCTATCCTTATAGATAAAAGTTTTATAATTCTACGTAAATTCCTTTTCTGTCCTCACAACAAGGACATCACATGGCGCGTGCAGAGTAATATTCTCCGAGACACTTCCAATCAGGAAACGTTCTACCGAATTCATCCCAGTGGCGCCGCAGATAATAAGGTCAATATTATTGTTTCGGGCAATATCCTTTGGAATCCTTAACTTAGGAGAACCGAATTCAATGATATAGTCAACGTCAACAATACCGGCTAATCTAGCTTGCTGTTTATACATGTCCAATAATTCGTTGGCATTTTGTGCAGCTCTATCAACAAGTCCTTGGCCATATGCTTCAACTAGTGAGAATGTACGTGTGTCAATCACATGAACGAGGAGCAATCTCGCTTGATTTCTCGATGCTATCCCAATAGCTTTCTTAAAAGCCAGTTCCGCTGCCTTGGAGCCGTCAACCGCCACAAGAATTTTTTGATAATGGTTCGCCATGGACATTCCCCCAAATTGAGAGTAGCAAACATACATAATTCCGAAGTGACGAGATGCATGTTTATATAAATCAAATTATACATAAAAAACAGTGCATATGTGTTGGGAAATTCGAAAAAATAAAGAGGTAATCTAATCATATGGACGAAAAGAACAATTGGAGGAAACTTCTAATGAAGGATGAGAACCAGAATGAGCGCAGCCGTTTTACTTTTGAGAAAAAAGGTCTAGAGGAAGTCAGCACCCAGATCATGGATTCCTACAACAGCGGATTTATGGGGGAGCAGGAAGCAAAGGCAAGGACCCAGGAAAATCTCCAATCTAAAGGAGAATAACAAAAAAGCTGCCGAGGCAGCTTTTTTTATGTGCAGGTAAGTCCGTCTGGTTATCCTCCGCTCCGCCGCCTTGGTTTTTATTTCAGACAAATTTTGAGTTTAAACTGGTCGGGTTATAGACGAAAAACTATGCCCGGTTTTTTTGCCAGTCAGGGCGGATACCCAATACCATCTTGTGTCCTTTGCATATCCTTTAGTGTACCCAGAAATAAATGAGGAGGAAATGAGTTGAATAATGACTATCAATTAATGACTGCGCAGCCCCAGGCATTTGGTGTCCATGGCCAAATTGATATGAATGATATGCGCCAGCCTTGGGGTTTTGGACGTTGGGGTAGGCGTCGATGGGGATTTGGGTTTGGAGGACCATTCCTTGGTGGTTTCCTTGGCGGACTTGCGGCAGGTGCCCTGATTGGACCTGGATATGGCTATCCTTATCCGTATTACCCATACCCTTATTACCCATACCCTTATTACGGATATCCTTACTATTGGTAAAAATTTTATCCGCGGAGTGCCTGGCTGGCAGCAGGCACTCCGTTTGTTTGCTTCAGTATAAAATTTCCCTGCGATAGCTTCTTTTGTTAAAATAAAAGGGATTGCAGTGCTTGTCAATGAAAATGACGTAGGAGGCAATGGGATGAAAATTGGAGTACCAGCAGAAATAAAAAACAATGAAAACAGAGTTGCGATGACACCGGCGGGAGTTGTCAACCTGCTAAAGTTCGGCCACGAAGTTTATATAGAATCAGGTGCAGGCCTGGGTTCTGGCTTTACTGATGAGGATTACCTGTCTGCTGGGGCACAAATTGTTCCAACAGCCGGAGAAGCATGGGAAAAGGAAATGGTTATGAAGGTTAAGGAGCCGCTTCCTGAAGAATACAAATATTTTTATGAAGGCTTAATCTTGTTTACATATTTACATTTAGCTCCGGAACCAGAATTGACGAAAGCGTTAATTGAAAGCAAGGTAGTCGGCATTGCGTATGAAACTGTCCAGCTGCCAAATGGAGCCTTGCCGCTTCTGACCCCAATGAGTGAAGTAGCTGGGAGGATGGCGGCACAAATAGGGGCTCAATTTCTGGAAAAATTCCATGGAGGACGGGGGATCCTGCTTTCTGGTGTCCCTGGAGTTCAAAGAGGCACTGTTTCAATTATTGGCGGAGGGGTTGCCGGTACAAATGCAGCGAAAATGGCCATCGGGCTTGGCGCCAAAGTTACTATCATCGACCTTAATCCTGATCGTCTACGCCAATTGGATGACATTTTTGGTTCGGAAATTACCACCCTCATGTCCAATCCGCTTAATATAGCCGAAGCTGTTAAAGAATCCGATTTGGTGATTGGTGCTGTACTGATACCAGGTGCGAAGGCGCCAAAGCTTGTCACTGAAGAAATGATTAAGTCCATGAGGCCGGGAAGTGTCGTCGTCGATATCGCTATCGACCAGGGCGGCATTTTTGAAACAACCGACAGAATCACTACTCATGATAACCCAACATATATCAAGCACGAGGTTGTCCATTATGCAGTCGCAAACATGCCAGGTGCAGTACCGAGAACCTCGACAATTGCTTTAACAAACGTGACTGTCCCATACGCACTTCAAATTGCCAATAAAGGCTTCAAGCAGGCATGCCTTGATAATGAAGCTTTGCTTAAGGGGATCAATACGCTGAATGGATTCGTTACTTATGAGGCTGTTGCTGAAGCGCACGGATTAGAATTCAAAAATACAAGAAGCCTTCTTGAACAACTTAAATAAAAGAGAAAGCAGGATGCCGGCTAATTAAGCCGACATCCTGCTTTTTTACTTTCTCTGATTGTTACTTTATTATCTGTAATTCTTTTGGGAATTTCGTTAATATTTCAACGCCGTTTGCTGTTACATAAACATCGTCTTCAATCCTGACTCCTGCCAATTCAGAAACATAGATGCCTGGTTCAATTGTAAATACCATGCCTTCTTCAATTAAAAGAGGATTAGTTGCTGTCAGGGAAGGATATTCATGAATGCTGATTCCAAGCCCGTGTCCTAGGCGATGCGGAAAGAATTCACCATAACCCGCATCGGCAATTACGTTCCTGGCAGCAAGGTCCACCTCGGAACATGGTGCACCAGGACGTGAAGCCTTAATGGCAGCCAGGTTTGCTTTTAGAACAGTATCGTAGATTTCCTTTTGCTTGTCGTTTATATCTCCATAGGCAACTGTCCTAGTAATATCTGAGCAGTAGTGGTCTACCACCACCCCGAGGTCAAAAAGGACGAGGTCCCCTTTCTGGATTTTGGTTTGGCCCGGATTACCGTGTGGGGATGCGCCGTTTTTACCTGTAAGGACCATGGTGCTAAAGGACATTTGACTAACGCCCTTTTTCTTTAATTCATATTCAATCGCGGCTAGCACTTCAAGCTCGGTTTTTCCCTCGCGTATTTCGCTGCTGCCAACTTCGATTGCATAATCGGCCAGGGAGCACGCTTCGCGAAGCGACTTCATTTCGCGTTCGTCCTTTACAAGCCTGAGTGTTCTCATTCTTTCTTCAGCGGAAAGAATATCGGAGGCATCCGGGAAAAGGCGTTGGATTTCTTCGTATCGTTCCACATTCATATGCTCTTTTTCAATTGCAACCTTGCGAATTGAGGCGGAAGTCCGGGCGGCAATTGCCTTATTTATCATTGCCCAAGGATTATCTGTATCGGTGAAGCCGATAATTTCATTTTCCCAGCCTGAATTCCTGGCATCGTTTTTTTCCATGGCAGGGCAAACGAGGAAAGGCTCGTTCTCCTGGAATACAGCAAGTGCCAATAATCGTTCGTGTGGATCGGTATAATATCCCGACAAATAAAAGACGTTATCAGGAGATGTTAAAAAACAAACATCAATTCCTTGCTCCTTCATCCATAAAGAAAGTTTTTCTAATCTCTGGTTCATTACGAAACCTCCAGTCAATTTCTATGTATACCATCCTATTATACCAATTTTTCTAAATGATATTGGGTTATAGCTGCCTAAAATTAAGGGTATAAGGAAATGGCAGCAGGAAATAGCCAAAAGGAATGGAAAAATATAAGTAAACAAGGAGAAAGGGGATTATAAAATGAAAGTTTCATATCATGGCCATTCAGTAGTTAAAATAGTAACCGGGGGCAAGACCATCCTGATTGACCCGTTCATCAGTTACAATAGTCTGACGGATTTGAAGGCAAATGAGGAAAAACCAGATGTTATTATTCTGTCACATGGGCATAACGATCATGTTGGCGATACCGTCAGCCTCGCAAAAAAGAATGATTCCCTCGTAATCGCAAATCACGAGCTGGCAACCTACCTAGGATGGAAGGGAGTAAAAACCCATGGAATGCATATCGGCGGCTCTTACCAATTTGACTTTGGAAAGGTAAAGCTTACCCAGGCTTTTCATGGTTCGAGTTATGAAACAGAGGATAAGCAGTTGGTTTATTGCGGAATGCCAGCCGGCATTTTGGTGATGGCTGAAGGAAAGACCCTTTACCATGCAGGGGATACTGGATTATTCTCGGATATGAAATTAATAGGCGACAGGCACCCTATTGACTTGGCTTTTCTGCCCATCGGAGACAACTTCACAATGGGACCGGAAGATGCGGCCTATGCGGCTGAGCTGTTGAATGCAAAACTAGTTGTACCGATGCACTACAATACTTTCCCGCCAATTAAGCAGGATCCGCATGCTTTTGTAGATTTGCTTGAGGGGAAAAATGGGAGGGTAATGGAACCGGGTGATTCGCTGGAATTGTAAGGTCAACCTGCAGGGAACCAACTATAAATCTTCTTCTAGTTTCTGTAGACATTCAAGTTTTACCTGTATTGGCAACATTTTGTGATTGGAAAATACGCGAAATGTAACCAATAGGCCGCATTGACAACGTTTCAGGTTTAGAAAACATGCAAAATGTAACCAATAAGCCGTATTGGGAACGTTTTGGGTTACAGAGACATACGAAATGTAACCAATAGAACGATTGATAAGGTTTCATCCTCAATCAATGGAAAGCCCGTCTTATTTGCTTCGCTATAGCATAATAATGGAACTAGCATAGTGAAGTGGAGGAATCGGAATGAAGAAAAATCGTTTGCTTATCTGTTTGCTTTTAGCGGTGTTGATGATTTATTATGCGGGTCCCCGGCTGTCGCTTGATTTTTCCAGTGAGGCAGGCGCGTTTACCGCTGCCTGGTCAACTGCTGCGCTGCTAGTCATCAGCGGGAATATGGCAGGACTTGTAAGAAAGAGCAAGAAACAAGATAAAGGGGCATTGCAAACAAGCAGGAAAAGAATTCAAGCCCGGGGCAAAAGTCTTTAGCTTGTGTTTTTTCGGCTATCCTTCATTGAATCGGGAAATTATTAACCTTATAATAAATAATAGGAAAACCCGCAATGGATAGCGGAAACAAAAGCAAAGGGTGAAGGTCTTGGCAACTAAGCACGAACAAATCCTGCATTATATAGACGAGCTCCCTATCGGAGAAAAAATTTCAGTGCGCCAAATCGCCAAGGCGATGAATGTGAGTGAAGGAACCGCATACAGGGCGATAAAAGATGCGGAAAACAAAGGATATGTCAGTACGATTGAACGGGTCGGCACAATCAGGATTGAACGGAAGAAAAAAGAAAATATTGAGAAACTGACTTATGCAGAAATCGTCAACATAGTCGAAGGACAAGTTTTAGGAGGGCGCGCCGGCCTGCACAAAACATTGAATAAATTCGTCATCGGCGCAATGCAGCTTGAAGCGATGATGCGTTATACAGGAGCGGGAAATTTATTGATTGTCGGTAACAGAATCAAGGCCCATGAGCATGCGTTAAAAGCAGGAGCAGCAGTGCTTGTTACTGGTGGTTTCGATACCGAAGAGCATGTTAAGCGCCTGGCGGACAAGCTGCAGATGCCGGTCATTTCCACAAGCTATGATACATTTACGGTTGCGACGATGATTAATAGGGCGATTTATGATCAGTTGATTAAAAAGGAAATCACCCTTGTCGAGGATATTCTGACACCGTTGGCGGAAACCGTCTATTTACGAACAACCGACAGGGCAAGCCAATGGCATATGTTTAACAGGGAAACCAAACATGGGCGTTATCCCGTCGTGGACCAAAGCATGAAAATCCAGGGAATGGTTACTGCAAAGGACGTCATAGGCCATGATCCTGATACACTGATTGAAAAAGTGATGACTAAGAACCCGATGACGGTCAGCGGCAAGACCAGTGTAGCATCAGCGTCCCATATGATGGTATGGGAAGGTATTGAACTTCTTCCTGTCGTCGATGATTCCAACCGGCTTGAGGGAATCATTAGCCGGCAAGATGTCTTAAAAGCTCTGCAAATGATTCAACGCCAACCGCAGGTGGGAGAAACATTAGATGATATTGTCACGAATCAGATGACCCTTTCCACAGGCAAAACAAAAGGGGATGACTTTTACCAGATAGAGGTAAGCCCGCAGATGACAAATCATCTCGGAACAATTTCCTATGGAGTATTCACTACGATTGTTACAGAAGCAGCAAGCAGGGTATTAAGAGGATACAAAAAAGGTGACCTTGTTGTTGAGAATATGACAATCTACTTTTTAAAGCCCGTGCAAATTGAAAGCAGCCTTGAAATATATCCGAAAGTTCTTGAAGTAGGAAGGAAATTCGGGAAGGTGGACATCGAGGTATTCAATGAAGGGGTCCTTGTCGGAAAAGCAATGATGATGTGCCAGCTTATAGACAGGCATTAAGATCCAAAAGCGTTTAGCACGACAAAAACTGAAAAATGCGCCAGCAGGCGCATTTTTCAAGTTATGCATTCTCTCCTTCTGCCTCCTTGATGGCGTGGGGAAGATAGAATTTATATGATTTAATACCAGACCAGATATTAATTGCTCCCAGAAAAATAAAGACGGCAGCAACAATATATGTAACAGTTGTTTGGAACAAAAATAATTGGTTTATGCCAAATGCCAATACAAAGATTCCCAGGGCAATCCCTGATTTGGATGTAAGCCAAAGTCTTTCCGCGGGACGTCTGCTTCTTACATATTTGACTTTGAAATAAACATAAAAGACAAAAGAAATAATAATGATGAAAACAAGAACAGGCATTGTGTGTGAACCTCCAGTAGTAAAGTAGCTTTATCCCGCATTAACGGGCTGTATGCCCCCCACCTCAAGATCGTAGAGGAATTGAAGAAGTAAAGGTGGGGGATAACAGCCCGTAAAAGCCCGATTGGTGAAATAAGATTTTTCTTGGGGCTTCAGCCCTTAGAAAAATCAATCGGGCTTTGCGCGACTAACAATCAGTGAGGGATGAAGAACCCCCACTGATTGAAGTTTCACTTTAAATACCATTTTAACCGGAAATGGCGATGAGCGCTACCATGCACTTTCCATCGCGCTGGAGAGAAGCATAAGGAAAAGGAGTTTATTATGAAAACTAAAATTTTTGATGCAATTGAAACGTTTGATACAATCATTATTCATAGACATGTCAGGCCTGATCCTGATGCTTATGGGTCGCAGGGGGGATTGGCTGAAATCCTTAAGGAGTCTTATCCGAATAAATCGATTTACCTTGCCGGCAAAGGAGAAAGAACACTGTCGTTTTTATTTGAGCCAGATCAAATTCCTGATGAAATGTACAAAGGAGCATTGGTAATTGTTTGTGATACTGCGAATACAGAGCGTATCTGTGATGAACGGTATAGAAATGGTGAAATGCTAATAAAAATTGACCACCATCCAAACGAAGATAAATATGGTGATATCATGTGGGTAGATACCGGTGCAAGCTCGACCAGCGAGATGATTTATGAGCTTTATCTGGAAGGCAAGGATCGCGGCCTGAAAATGAATGATGAAGCAGCGCGGCGGTTATACGCTGGCATTGTCGGGGATACAGGAAGGTTCCTTTACCCAAGTACAACGAATAAGACATTTGCTTATGCCGGGGAATTGATCCGCTACAGTTTTTCTAGGAATGAGCTGTATGACAAAATGTATGAACTCAGCCCCACTATCATAAAACTGAACGGCTATATTCTCCAGCATTTCCAAATGCATGAACACGGTGTTGCCTCAGTCGATTTAACAAAGGAACTTCTTGCAGAATTTAACGCTGTTGCTTCGGAGGCATCTCTGCTTGTCAGCACTCTGGGGAATGTTGAAGGTGTAAAAGCCTGGGTGTTCTTTATTGAAGAAGAAGATCAAATAAGGGTAAGGCTCCGCTCCAGGGGTCCTGTCATCAATGGGGTGGCAAGGAAATTTAATGGAGGCGGCCACCCGCTCGCCGCAGGAGCTTCCATTTATTCCTGGAACGAGAAAGACAGTGTCCTCCACGAGCTTAAAGAAGTTTGTAAGGAAAATTAGTTGTAAACAATAGAGGCTCCCGCTAAAAATGCGAGAGCCTTTTTAATAAAATCAGAAAGTATATCTTTTTTGAGAACTGTCTAGCTCCACAGGGAAGGCTTCGGCAGAATAGGCTTCGCACGAAGAAAAAGTGAGAGCACAAGGAAAGCCCTCGAAAAGGCATCGCACTAAATTACGAGATAGCGTAATGAAGATTTTCGGGGAGTCCATACGGCGCTGAGCACATAGGAAAGCTTCCAAGAATAATCATCGCAGAGACAGGCGCATTTTGCCTGTCACGAAGGCGCTTGCGCTTTTCTTGTCTAGCTCCAGCGCCTAGCGCCTAGTGTACTTCGGTCCCCTCGTTACGATAAGTCAACATCGATTCGCTTGCGCTCATCGTGTTTCCTTTATCTCCTTCGAGGCCCTCCAGTCCATACGACGCTGAGCAAGGCGCTTACGCTTTTCTATCTATCCAGATTGATATGAAGCTGGATAACGAGTGTTGTATAGATAATTATTTCAGTCACTTCCAGCCGATATTTCTTGTCGTTAATGGTCACTCTTCTATTCTCAATAACCCTTTTTATTAATTCCTTGTTTTTAAATGCAACTTCCAAATCCTTTGCCTTTAAGGTTTTTAAATCTTCCATGACAGTGTCTTCTGTCTGATGGACGCTGAGGAGATCGAGGTCATATTTTTGATGGTTTGTGATTTTTACCTGGATATTCTGGATTAGAAGTTGTTCGATATTTTGCTTGTTTAAGTTCTTGTAATCTTCCTGCCAAATAGCAATATCATCCTGGAGCTTCTTTATTTCGTCCTGCTGGTCCTTTACAAGAATTGATTGCTGTTCCTGAAATACTCCATTTATATAAATAAATATAGACCAGCTGATAGCGGCCCCAATTGCCATACCGGCGAAGAACCTCTGCCAAGACCTGTCATTATACAATGGCGGGACTCTCATGGTGTCATATGCTCCTGCGTAAACCATTCGATCAGGAGGGCGCCGGTTTGGGCTCCCCCGAGCGCAGACAGAATTATTAAGATTTGCTTGAATATATCCCGAGTTTGCCCCTCGAATATCCCTCTTTCAAATTGGTAAACGGCATCAAAGGTTCCTCCAATAGCGGCGACAATTGCCCATATCCGCAATGAGGATGATAGCCTTGTAATTGCGGTAAGTGCCGGCTGCCCAGTCAGGAACGAGGCAATTCCCCCAATGATTGCTCCGCCGAGTAAAACCCCAAGCGCAATGAAATAACTTTCAATAAATGATGGGAAGAAACCTGCCTGATTCATAGAATCCATCCTTTTCTATTAGCTGACTAAATACGTTAAACTAAAGAATTGCAGAAGATTAGAAGAAACGAATACTCATTCGGAAATGCAAAATACGCATTTTCTCCTGCGGTGCTTTCTCAAGGATGATTATTCTCCGGAGCTTCCATTGTGGAGCGGAAATGACGGGAAAAAAGTAAAGTTTAAACTATGTAGAATAAACTAAATTTTTTAAAATACTTATCATGAGGCTCCAGTATACAGAGGGGTGTTTTTGTTAGGTTGTTCATTTAATTCAGCGGTTTTTTAATTAATTCTTACAGTTTTTATAATAATTCAGCGGTTTTGAAATTATATCTATAAGTGCAGAATATTCCGGTAATTGCCTTTTGAGATCGCGGGCGCTTTCAATACAAGTGAAAATAACCGCATTGCCAGACCCCATACTTAATCTTATGGGCTGTAGTGATTCAATATGAGACAAACCTTTTAACTTCCTATATCTCTCAGTAAAAAAGGGGAACATATATTTTCTTTTCCCTAGCTGAACAACTATAATAAGAGTAAGAAAAAACATAAGGGCGTGAATCTATGTCGTTTATCCATCTCCAAACATATAGCGCATACAGCCTTCTCACAAGCACAGCTTCTATTCCGGGACTCGTGGCGGATGCGAAGAAGAAAGGCTATCTTGCACTCGCCCTTACCGACCGGAACGTCCTGTACGGGGCGATTGAATTTTATAAGGAATGCAAAAAAAATGGTGTGAAGCCAATTTTGGGGCTTACAGTTGATGTGTTGAGTGACCGTAACGAAGGAGAGGCGTTTCCGCTTGTCCTGCTTGCCAAAAACCGGCTGGGCTTCGGAAATCTCCTTAAAATATCAAGTGCGGTTCAAACAAAATCTGCAGAAGGATTGCCAATGAAATGGCTAAAGTCTTATGCCGCTGGTCTAATTGCCCTGACTCCTGGATTGGAAGGAGAAATTGAAACGCTCCTTCTTAAGGAGGAAAGAGATGCCGCAGCCTCACTTGCAGGACTGTTTAAAGGACTTTTTACTAATGAGTTTTATTTTTCCCTGCAGGATCACGGCCTTGAACAGGAGCATACCTTGAACAACCGGCTGTCCGAGCTTGCGAAAGAACTTTCAATTGGGACCGTTGCATGCAATTCAGTGCATTACCTAAGTGCTGAAGATGCTCTCGCCCATGAATGCCTGCTTGCAATCCGGGATGGGGCCAAGCTTCAGGACGATGGCAGGCCAAAACTGCCTGGAACAGGATACTATCTTAAAGAGTCAAAGGAAATGACCGAGCTGTTTGCCGGTTATCCCGATGCCTTGGAAAATACCATTGGGATTGCTGGGAAATGTTCTGTTGAATTCGAGTTTGGAAAATTTCATATGCCTGACTATCCTCTTCCTGAGGGGGTTTCACCAGAAAGTAAGCTGGAGAGCCTTTGCCTGGAAGGGTTAAACAAACGTCTCCCAGGCTGCGGCGAGGAGTATTTTGAAAGGCTTCGTTATGAACTTGATGTTATAAAGAAAATGCGGTACAGCGATTATTTCCTGATTGTTTGGGACTTTATGAAGTACGCACGTGATCACGGCATTCTGACTGGGCCGGGACGTGGCTCGGCTGCCGGATCGCTAGTTGCTTATTCCCTTTACATAACCGATGTCGATCCGCTTGAGCATGGGCTTTTGTTCGAGCGTTTCCTGAACCCCGAACGAATCACTATGCCCGATATTGATATTGACTTTCCGGACCACAGGCGCGATGAAATGATTGCATATGTTGCCAGAAAATATGGTGAACTCCATGTTGCACAAATTACTACTTTTGGGACTCTCGCAGCTAAGGCCGCTCTCCGGGATGTTGGAAGGGCATTCGGCTTGAATACAAAAGAATTGGATCAGCTATCAAAGTCGATTCCATCCAGAAATGGGATAACACTTGAGGAAGCGTATCGCGAGTCTTCAAGACTAAGGGATATCATTGCTGAAAATCCGACTTATACAAAACTTTTTGACACGGCAAAAAAGCTCGAAGGTTTACCGCGCCATACGTCGACACATGCTGCTGGTGTCGTCATTACTGGAAGCCAGCTTGTTGACCTCATCCCGATTCAAGGAGGGCACAATCAAGTATATCTGACTCAATATTCGATGGAGCACCTTGAGGATATTGGGTTATTGAAAATGGATTTCCTGGGGCTTCGCAATTTGACCTTATTGGAGGCGATAGCGGATTCAATCAGAAGGGACACCGGAAAGAATCTTGACATACGCTCAATCCCGCTTAATGACTCAAAAACCTTCAGTTTGTTGGCAAAAGGCGAAACAACAGGGATATTTCAGCTTGAATCGGAAGGCATGCGAAAAGTGCTTGTCCGCCTGAAGCCTAACCGTTTTGAAGATATTGTCGCGGTTAATGCCTTGTACCGTCCCGGGCCAATGGAGAATATCCCGCTGTTCATAGACAGGAAGCATGGACGCGAAAAAATCACTTATCCCCATGAGGTGCTCAAGCCCATTCTTGAACCAACCTATGGTGTCATAGTCTATCAGGAACAGATCATGCAGGTTGCATCGGCAATGGCTGGTTTTTCACTAGGGGAAGCCGATCTGCTCCGCAGAGCTGTAAGCAAAAAGAAAAAGGATGTACTTGATAAAGAAAGAGAACATTTTGTGGCTGGAGCCCTGAAAAAAGGTTACGATGCTTCAGCTGCGAACGAAGTATACGATTTAATCGTCAGGTTCGCCAATTACGGTTTCAATAAGAGCCATGCTGTTGCGTACAGTGTCATATCGTGCCAGTTGGCCTACCTGAAAGCGCACTATCCCACTCATTTTATGGCAGGGCTGTTGACTTCAGCCCTCGGAAATGATACAAAAATTGCTCAATATATCAGGGAACTGAAAGGCCTTGGACTCGAAGTGCTGCCTCCTTCCATAAACAAGAGCAAATATTCCTTTCATGTTGAATCCGGAAAGATCCGTTATGCATTAGCAGGTATTAAAGGCGTTGGCGGGACGGTCGTGAGGGATATAGCGGAGGCGAGGAGAGGAAAGCCATTTAAGGGGCTTTTTGACTTTTGCATTCGCCTTCCCCAAAAGTCCGCTTCACGGAAAACACTTGAGGCGCTGGTACATTCGGGCAGTTTCGATGAATTTGGAATGGATCGCGCTTCGCTGCTCGCAAGCCTTGATATTGCCATCGAGCATGCACAGCTTATGAGGCCTGAGGAGGATGGACAGGCTGGGCTTTTTTCTACAGAGGATTTTATGCCAGAGCCAAAATACGTTGAAGTAGACCCTATAAGATTAGAGGATAAGCTTGCTTTTGAAAAAGAAGTGCTCGGCTTTTATCTGTCCAGCCATCCTCTTTCCATGCATGAGAAGGCCTTGCAGGAGTGTGGGGCAAAATCCATAACAGAGCTGGCGAAAGAAACAGGCTTTGCTTCGGCCGGGATATATATAACAAGTTCCAAAGTAATTCGTACCAAAAAAGGTGAGCCAATGGCCTTTTTGACTATAAATGATTCAAGTGGTGATATGGAGGCGGTCGCATTTCCGGATGTATACAGGAAACATTCGAAGCAGTTGAACCAGGGGCGGATGGCTGTTATTGAAGGAAAAACCGAAGAAAGAAATGGCAAGCTTCAATTTATTATTCGGAATTCGGCAGACATAGATGAATGGCTTCAAAATCGCCGGAAGGAACGATTATACCTTAGGCTGACTGCCTATAATCAGGAGACTGGGCGCCTATCTGAACTAAAGGAGATTCTTTCCTCAAACAAAGGTACAACCGAAGTAATCCTCCATTATGACGGTGCCAATAAGACGGTGAAACTTGGGGCGCAACACCAGGTCACACCATCGAATTTACTCCTCGAGGAGCTGAAGAGGTTCCTTGGTGAAGAAAATGTTGTCGTCAACCACCCGCCGCTAAAACAGAAGCCTTGATGAATGTGGAGCACAATCCTTTTACAATTAGTTGGATATTAAACAACAAAAACATCCCTCCTAAACTAGAGGGTATTGCTGTTGGCTGATTAATTGGACAGCCTAACCGAGAAACCACATTAATTGCTGCCCAGCACTTCTCTCGAAAATTTGTTTAGCTAATAATATTACGCTTTACAAGGGTTACAGATATGGTATAGTGTTTAAGAGACAGCGTGGTCTGACCACTTTTGAATGAATAATTTATATAATTCCTGACATTTCTAGAGGAGTGAATTGCCTTGACATTGCGAGAAGAAGCCCTTCATATGCACCGCCTTCATCGAGGAAAATTGGAATCAAAGTCGAAAGTTGAAGTAAGAAATGCCAGGGATTTAAGCCTTGCATACTCACCAGGAGTAGCAGAACCTTGTAAAGAAATCTATGATAAACCGGAAACTGTTTATGATTATACAATGAAGGGCAACATGGTTGCTGTCGTGTCCGACGGCACCGCAGTACTCGGCCTAGGCAATATTGGACCTGAAGCTGCTCTTCCTGTTATGGAAGGAAAGGCTGTGCTTTTCAAAAGCTTTGCCGGAGTCGATGCCTTTCCTATCTGCCTGAACACAACAGATGTTGAAAAAATTATTGAAACTGTCAAGCTGCTTGAGCCAACTTTTGGCGGTGTCAATCTTGAAGACATAGCAGCGCCAAATTGTTTTGAAATCGAAGAACGGCTTAAAAAGGAAACAAATATTCCAATATTCCATGATGACCAGCATGGCACTGCGATTGTTACTGCAGCGGGACTTGTGAATGCACTGAAGCTTACAGGCAAGAAGATGACTGAAATCAAGGTCGTAGCTAATGGTGCGGGTGCGGCCGGTATAGCCATTATTAAATTGCTTCATCATTATGGCGTACGTGACATTATCATGTGCGATACAAAAGGCGCCATTTATGAAGGCCGCCCGACTGGGATGAACAAGATAAAGGACCAGGTCGCTAAATTCACGAACCGTGATAGAATTCATGGGGAGCTTGTTGATGTTATCAAAGGCGCCGATGTTTTCATTGGAGTTTCCGCGGCTGGATCAGTGACAAAAGAAATGGTTGCTTCGATGAACGAAGGACCAATTATTTTTGCGATGGCCAATCCTATTCCGGAAATTATGCCTGATGAAGCAAAGGCTGCGGGTGCAAGGGTGGTAGGGACAGGACGTTCCGATTTCCCTAATCAGGTGAACAATGTCCTGGCGTTTCCCGGGATTTTCAGGGGAGCGCTTGATGCCCGCGCGACTCATATAAATGAAGCAATGAAAATTGCCGCGGTCAAAGCAATTGCAAGTCTTATCAGTGAGGAAGAGCTTCATGAGGATTATGTCATTCCTGGCCCATTCGATCCAAGGGTGGCTCCTGAGGTTGCCGCAGCGGTTGCAAAGGCTGCTATGGAAACAGGCGTTGCCCGAATCAAGGTAGATCCTGAAGAGGTTAAGGAAAGAACTGCACGTCTTTCGATGATAAGTAAAGGACAGTGAATATACCTGTGACCGACACCAAGCAGAATTCTAAGGTTTATATCGAAATAGTCAGGCAGCTTAGAGAGATGATAACTGCGGATGGACTTAAATCTGGAGATAAAATACCTTCTGAACGGGAATTAACGGAGCGCCTGAATGTCGGGCGTTCCTCCGTTAGAGAAGCACTTCGGGCATTGGAGCTGCTTGGATTAATTGAAACAAGGAGAGGCGAAGGAACCTTTATCCGTGATTTCAAAGGCAACCAGCTAGTCCAGTTATTAAGTACCTTTGTCCTTCAGGATGACAAGGCAAAGAGAGATGTCAGGGAAACGAAATACTTCCTCGAAATGGATTGCCTTAGAATCATCCTGCAAAAAGGGGCCAATCAGTCACTTGGCATACTCGCAGCTCTGGCGGATGAGAAAAAAGTCAATGATGATGAGTTTTTCCGTAATGTCGTTCTTCTTGCAGACAATCATTTGTTCTTAAGAATATGGGTCATTTTAAAGGACTATTATAATTCCCAGGATTTTGAAAGGTTTTCCGCGAAGCCTGAAGAATATGCCCTTTTGGTTAAAGAACTTGAATCCGGGGATGAGGCTTCCGTTCTTGGGCAATACAGAAAAATGAGGAATTTGTCAGTAAATGGGCGACAGGAACCGGCATCTTTTTGATAAAAAATCGACTATAGTATAGGTCAAGCAAGCCTAGGCAGAGCCAGGCCTTTTTAATCAGATCAGTGGTCTGGCCACTTTAGGTTCGGCCTTTTATTTATGCAAGTACATGAGAAGTCGAAACATTGTATTCCGTTACTATTTAGGGAGGTACGAAATTGCTAAAGGAATTATTAACAAAATCCAAAAAAAGAAAGTATGCAGCAATACCTTCCGAAGCAGCTAGACAGGATGTTCCGGAAGGCATCATGACAAAATGTCCTGGCTGCAAGAAGATTGTTTATACCCGTGAACTGGAAAAGAACCTGAAAGTTTGTTTCCAATGCGGTCATCACTTTCCAATGAATGCTCGTGAAAGGGTAAATAGCTTCCTGGATGAAGGAAGTTTTGATGAATTCAATGCAGACATGGTTTCTGTCAACCCTTTAAACTTTCCGGATTATCTTGAAAAAGTGGAAAAGGATAGAAAGAACACAAATATAAATGAGGCAGTTGTTACAGGAATCGGCGAGGTTAATGGCCTGAAAATTGTACTTGCTGTCATGGATTCCACCTTTAGGATGGGGAGCATGGGCTCTGTAGTTGGTGAAAAAATCACCAGGGCCGTTGAAAAGGCGGCAGAATTACGGGTTCCTTTTGTCATTTTCACTGCTTCTGGCGGTGCCCGAATGCAAGAGGGTGTTCTCAGCCTTATGCAGATGGCCAAAACAAGTGTCGCATTAAAGAAGTTAAGCGATGAGGGCGGACTGTTTATTTCAATTATGACTCATCCGACAACAGGCGGGGTCTCGGCCAGCTTTGCATCACTTGGGGATTATAATATCGCTGAGCCCGGTGCGTTAATTGGCTTTGCGGGCAGACGGATTATTGAGCAGACAATCAGAGAAGAACTTCCAGAGGATTTTCAGACCGCAGAGTTTTTGTTAAAGCACGGCCAGCTTGATGCTGTTATCAGCAGGCATGATTTGAAAGATAGAATTGGTGTAATTTTAGATATGCATCAGGGCAGGGAGGATCTCGTATGGTAGGTGAGCTGGAATTCGAGAAACCTATAATAGAACTTAGAAAAAAGATAACTGAACTTAAAGAATATACCCAAAAAACCGATGTCGATTTAACAGCAGAAATAGACAGGCTTTCAGCCCGCCTTGAAAAGCTCGAAAATGATGTATATTCAAATATAAAGCCATGGGATCGTGTCCAGATTGCCAGGCACCCGTCCAGGCCGACGACACTTGACTACATTGGCTATTTGTTTACCGACTTTTTTGAATGCCACGGCGATAGGCTTTATGGCGATGACGAAGCGATTGTTGGCGGAATTGCAAAGTTCAAGGGGAAGCCGGTAACGGTCATTGGCCACCAGCGTGGCAAGGACACAAAGGAAAATATCCGCCGTAACTTTGGAATGCCGCACCCTGAAGGATATAGGAAGGCATTAAGGCTCATGAAGCAGGCTGAAAAGTTCGGGCGCCCGATTATTTGTTTTATTGATACAAAGGGCGCATATCCCGGGAAAGCTGCCGAGGAGCGCGGCCAAAGTGAAGCAATTGCAAGGAATCTTTTCGAGATGGCTAGTATGCAAGTTCCCATTGTTTGCATTGTAATAGGTGAAGGAGGAAGTGGTGGAGCCCTGGCGCTAGGAGTAGGCAACCATATCCTGATGCTTGAGAACTCTACCTATTCTGTTATTTCACCAGAGGGAGCTGCCTCTATTCTTTGGAAGGATGCTTCCAAAGCAAGGCGTGCTGCAGAATCAATGAAAATAACCGCACCCGACTTAAAGGGCCTTGGCATCGTTGATGGGATTATACCGGAAGTAAGAGGCGGCGCCCATCGTGATGTTGAAAGCCAGGCGCATGAAATTGATAAAGCGTTGTTCCGTTCTCTAAAGGAGCTATCAAAACTATCACCAACGGAACTAGCCGTCGAGCGTTATAGCAAATATAAGGCAATTGGCGAATATTCGTTTTTAAACAACTTTATCGGGGTAAATTAATGGCGTGCTGTCTAAGCACGTCCATTTTTTTGCGGTATTTTTGGCCAGTTTGTAAACAATAGTAATAAAACGCTTTCACTTTGCGGATAATTCTGTGTTTTGGTTTTTTCCGCCGATAAAGTTGTTAGACCTCATACTTAGTGGTATTTTAGAGTTATCCTTGGGTTAAATGTGAATAATAACTCAGATAGCTTCAAAATAGAAAAATACATATGGTTAAAAACGGATAAGAGGTGAATTGGATGAAGAAGATTGGTGTTCTGACAAGCGGTGGGGATTCTCCAGGAATGAATGCTGCCATTCGGGCGGTTGTGCGTAAAGGTATTTACCATGAGCTTGAAGTGTACGGGATTTATGGCGGATATGCCGGATTGATGAACGGGAACATCCATAAGCTTGAAATAGGTTCGGTTGGGGATATTATTCAAAGAGGGGGAACGATCCTCCAATCTGCAAGAGCATTAGAATTTAAAACAAGAGAAGGCCAGCAGCAGGGAATTGAACAAATGAAGAAGTTGGGAATCGAAGGCCTGGTGGTCATTGGCGGAGATGGTTCTTACCGTGGAGCAAAAGCTCTCACAGAACAAGGTTTTCCGTGTGTAGGTATACCGGGAACGATTGATAATGACATTCCCGGGACGGAATTTACGATTGGATTTGATACAGCACTTAACACAGTTATAGCTGCAATAGATAAAATCAGGGATACTGCCAGCTCACATGAACGCACTTTCATTATTGAAGTAATGGGGCGTGATGCTGGTGATATTGCTCTTTGGGCTGGACTTGCGGGAGGCGCGGAAACTATCCTGATCCCGGAAGAAAATTATGATGTGAAGGATATCGTTGATAAACTGCGGCGAGGCAATGAACGTGGCAAGAAACATAGTATCATTGTTATTGCTGAAGGTGTAGGCAGCGGAGTTGACTTGGCCCGTGAGTTAAAAGAGCTAACCGATTTTGATACAAGGGTTTCCGTTCTTGGACATATCCAGCGCGGCGGATCTCCAACGGTCAGGGACCGCGTTCTGGCCAGCCGGCTTGGTGCCCGGGCAGTTGAGCTTCTAATTGAAGGAAAAGGCGGAAGGGCAGTCGGTATCGAAAAAAATAGCATTGTTGATTACGATATAATTGAAGTATTGGAAGAAAAGAAACATGTCCTTGATCTCGATATTTATAAATTATCACAGGAATTGTCTATTTAAGGTTAGCTAACAGGAGGAACTAAAATGCGCAAAACTAAGATTGTCTGTACAATTGGACCAGCAAGTGAGAGTGTTGAAAAACTCAGTTCATTAATGGAAGCAGGAATGAATGTAGCACGCCTGAATTTCTCTCATGGTGACTTCGAGGAGCATGGTGCTAGAATTTCAAGAATCCGTGAAGCGGCTGAAAAGACCGGTAAAAACGTTGCAATCCTATTGGATACGAAAGGCCCTGAAATTCGGACCAATAACATGAAGGATGGCGCAATTGAGCTAAAATCAGGCAATGAAGTCATTGTTTCAATGACTGAAGTTGAAGGTACAGAGGAAATGTTTTCTGTTACTTACCCTGGCCTTATTGACGATGTTCACCCAGGTTCGAGGATTCTTCTTGATGATGGCTTAATTGGTCTGGAAGTACTCGAGATTAATAAAGAGAAGCAAACAATCAAAACAAAAATTCTAAACAGCGGCACTTTAAAAAATAAAAAAGGTGTTAACGTCCCGGGTGTTTCAGTAAATTTACCGGGAATTACTGAAAAGGATAAGAACGATATCCTATTCGGTATTAGCCAGGGCGTTGATTTCATCGCTGCTTCTTTTGTTCGAAGGGCAAAAGATGTTCTTGAAATCCGTCAGCTTTTAGAAGATAACAATGCTTCCCACATTCACATCATCCCTAAAATTGAAAACCAGGAAGGCGTTGATAATATTGACGAAATCCTTGAAGTTTCAGATGGTTTGATGGTAGCACGTGGAGACCTTGGTGTTGAGATTCCTGCCGAGGAAGTACCGCTTGTCCAAAAATTGCTCATCAAAAAGTGTAATGCTGAAGCCAAACCGGTTATTACAGCTACGCAAATGCTTGATTCTATGCAAAGAAACCCAAGGCCGACACGCGCTGAAGCGAGTGACGTTGCAAACGCGATTTTCGACGGAACAGATGCAATCATGCTTTCTGGCGAGACAGCTGCAGGACTCTACCCGGTTGAAGCTGTCCAAACTATGCATAACATCGCTTCAAGAGCTGAAGAAGCACTAAACCATAAAGAAATCCTAACAGCACGCAGCAAAGATACTGAACACAATACCACTGATGCTGTTGCTCAATCGGTTGCACACACTGCCCTTAACCTGGAGGTAAGTGCTATCATCACTCCTACGGTAAGCGGCCACTCTGCAAAAATGGTTTCCAAATACCGTCCAAAGGCTCCAATCGTCGCTGTAACATCAGATGCAGGCGTACGCAGGCGTCTAGGGCTTGTATGGGGTGTTTATCCTCAGTTGGGCAGACAAGTTAAAGGTACTGACGAAATGCTCGATATTGCAGTTGGCGAAAGCTTAAACAGCGGCATTGTAAAGCATGGCGATTTAGTTGTTATTACTGCAGGTGTGCCAGTTGCAGAAGCTGGAAGCACGAATATGATGAAAATCCATATCGTTGGTGATATTCTTGCAAAAGCTCAGGGCATTGGCAAAAAATCAGCCTATGGAAGAGCTGTAGTTGCACGAAATGCAGAGGAAGCAAACGCAAAAGTACAGCCGGGCGATATCCTTATCACATTCGGCAGCGATCGTGATATGATGCCTGCAATTGAAAAGTGTGGAGCGCTTATTACTGAAGAAGGCGGGCTGACAAGCCATGCAGCAGTTGTAGGCCTTAATGTAGGTATTCCAGTCATCGTTGGGGTCGAAAACGCAACTTCGATCTTTAAGGATGGCCAGGAACTTACAGTAGATGCTAGTACTGGATTTATCTATGACGGACATGCAAGCGTACTATAAGAAGACTATTGAGTTCTAACACAATAGTCTAAACAAAAAGAAGGGGAGTTCCCTTCTTTTTGTTTATTCGCATGAATGCGCCGTTCCCGTCCCTTAACACATTACGAGAAAATCACGGGTATGCAGCCTTTATCAATCAAAGGGATATCCGTGCTAGTTGATGCTTCACAAAAGTGCCAATGACCAATAACCGTAATTATTTATTTTTGTTATACTTGCTTAAAGGATAAAAAGTTATTTTAATAGGAGGGCCTCGCTTGTTCCGAATATGGTTCTTTATCTTAATTATAGCTGTACCAGCAGCTGAAATTGGTGTATTGCTTTGGTCAGGCAAACAGATTGGCGTCCCTTTGACTGTACTGCTGATTATTTTGACAGGTATTCTCGGAACGTATCTGGCACGAAGCCAGGGAATGAAGATTATCAATCAGGCAAGGCAGCAGCTCAACTATGGCCAAATGCCCGGTGACGCTGTTCTGGACGGGGTATGCATCCTGATTGGGGGTACAATGCTGCTATCGCCTGGTTTTCTAAGTGATGTGTTCGGGATTCTCCTGCTATTGCCGTTAACCAGGAAGTTTTTTAAACGATGGCTGGCACTTGCTATTAAACGTTGGATAAATAAAGGCAATGTAAAAATAATAAGATGAACAAACAAAATCGCAAGTGCCTTTGTGTGACGGGCAAAGGCACCACGTTCCAGGTAAAGAACCGTCTGTCTCTGCGATGTTAATTCAAGGGAGCTGTTATTTGTCTCTCTGCGATACTTATCCTGCCGGAGCATTCCTTTTTTAAGTTAGACAGTTCCGATATATTTTCTACTATTAAAACAAACGCCGGAATCCCCAGAGATCCGGCTTTTATATTTTATAATTCACTTGATTCCAGAATGATGGCCTTTGATATAGGTCCAAATATCTCTAAATACATTTGCTCGTCTTAATGTGTTTATAACTACGAGCACAACTGGACCAACGATAAGTCCTAGAAACCCTAGCACTTTAAAGCCTACAAATAGAGCGACCAATGTCGCCAGTGGATCCAGCCCGATATTTGAAGACAAAATTTTAGGTTCCATGACCTGTCGTTGGACTAACACAATGATGTAAAGAACACCAAGGCCGATGGCAAGCCTGATATCGCCCGAAATGACTTCAAATAAAATCCATGGAACGAAAACTGCTCCGGTTCCAAGGTACGGAATAATATCGACAAGGCCGGCAACGAGTGCAATTGTAATTGCGTAATCAACTCGAAGAAAAAGCAGCCCGATTAAAATAATCACTGTTGTAATTGAGATTAGAGTCAGCTGCGCCTTTGCAAAGCCGAAAAGGGCTCTTTTTAATTCAACAAACACTTTTCTGCTGCTTGTCCAGGCTTTTCCAGGCACAAGGCGCCCGCCAATAGCTGTAAGACGGTACCAGTCTTTACTAATAAAAAAGGTTGCTAGGAAAGAAAAGATCAGTACAGTTGCTGCATTTGGAAACCACCCGAGAATAGCAGGTATATTTTCAAAAAAACCTTGCAGGAAATCTCCAACTGTTGTTCCGAACTTTTGGCCTGCATTTTGAATGTTTTTCAAAATAGTTTCTTGCTGACCTGCATCAAGATCGTTGAACATCCCTGTCACCTGGTTGTAAAGAGGGATTACTTGTGAAGCAAACCAGATCTCGCTAAACCGCACAAGCGTATTCAAATGGGATGGAAGTACAGCAGCCAAATAAGTGGCACCACTTACAATCTCAGCGACTAAAAGGGTAATGATTCCCGCAAATATCGAAACTAACAAAAGGAGAGTAAGAAGTACGGCAACAGGCCTTGGCATTCTCCCCTTTTTTTCCATAAGATTAACAGCCGGATTCATCAGAAAAGCAATAATGAATGCAATAAGGAACGGATAGGCAATAACAGACACATAATAAACTGAAATAAGCAAAAACACTGAAATTACGATAATAAATAATAATTTGATGGCCCGGTTAAGATAAACGGAGTTCAATGACATTGCCTCCCTGGGTTTAGTCGTTCTTTATAAAGCGAAAACTTGTAATTTAGTGTGAGTAGTCATTTGGATCTGTAAGTTATTTGGCTCGTTC
Organism: Bacillus sp. FJAT-18017; assembly: GCF_001278805.1. GTDB lineage: Bacteria > Bacillota > Bacilli > Bacillales > Cytobacillaceae > Bacillus_D. Next base: position 1,729,090 of record NZ_CP012602.1, read on the forward strand.
GGCAAGAGTGTTTAATATCCGTACCCAACGGCTAGATTTAATCTAAACATATTGATTTTTTTAGAGCGCAAGTATTCGAATACTCAAGATAAAGTAAGTGGAGGTCAATGCTCAAGTACCTCATAAAGAAGGGAAGACCTATCATGTATCAGGCATATTTATTCTTGTTTCTGCTGCTCGGCATTGCTTTTGCAGCAAAAAATCAATCGCTTATGATTGCTATTACTGTTTTGCTTTTATTAAAAATGATTGGCCTTGATGGAAAAGCTTTTTCCTACCTGCAGACTAGAGGCATTAATTGGGGTGTAACAATTATTACGATTGCAGTGCTTGCCCCCATTGCAAATGGCACCATAGGTTTTAAGGATTTAGGAGGAGCCTTCAAATCCCCATATGCCTGGATTGCATTGCTTTCCGGTCTGTTGGTAGCGATGCTTGCTAAAGGTGGAGTAACGCTTCTTGCAGAAGACCCGCATATCACGACTGCGCTTGTATTAGGCACAATCCTCGCCGTCTCCCTTTTCAATGGGGTCGCTGTAGGACCTTTAATTGGCGCAGGAATTGCATATGCAGCAATGAAGCTACTGGATTTTTTCCCTCGTTAAAAGGCAGTAAGACCCCCACCTCAAGTTCCAAGTATGCGAGTGAGAAGTGGGGGATTAAATGCCTAAAACTAACAACTAATGGAAAACAAGCAAAAAGATTTTTACAATATGGCATGTAAATTGCTTTAGGATTATACCTGCGCCGTCTATGAAAGATGAACCCCTGTTCCCTTATATGCGGCTATCAGAATAGTTATGCCAGGTTGTCCATAATGAACTTCCATTTTTTTAAAGATATTGGAAATAGATTAATCAAACGGATTAAAATTTTCATAGTCATCTTTTTCTACTAATATAGTAATTTTAATTTTTCCAAATCCTTTTCGTTCACAAAAATCTGATAATTGTTTATAATAGAACGTGTAAGCGCAATCTTTTTTACATATAACCTATTGTTATGATTAAATAATTGTGTATAGTGTATAGTGGAAAGGAATGAGGCAGTTACCTATCCAGTATTGGAAGGGCTGCCATAAAGTTTGGCATGTGCCTAACGGCATATGCTGATTTTTTCGGGGACATTCCGAGCGAGCGCTCAAACTTTTGTTTTTATTCCATAAACACTATAGGACAGAGGCATGGGGAAAATTTAAAAGGCAAAGGAGAGATTGGAGATGTCAGTTACACGCGGTCTCGAAGGAGTTGTTGCAACAACCTCTTCCATCAGCTCAATCATCGACGATACATTGACGTATGTAGGATTTGATATCGATGATTTAGCAGAGAATGCTAGTTTCGAAGAAGTTATTTACTTGCTATGGCACCGCAAGCTTCCTACAGAAACAGAGCTTGAAGTGCTGAGGGGCCAATTGGCTGCTGAAGCAAGCCTGCCGCAGGAAGTGTTAGACCATTTTAAAATGTATCCAATTCAATCAGTGCATCCAATGGCAGCCCTAAGATCTGCGGTTTCACTACTAGGATTGTACGATACAGAAGCAGACCTCATGGATCAGGAGGCAAACTATCGGAAGGCGGTCAGGCTGCAAGCTAAAATGCCGTCACTAATTACTGCGTTTGCCAGGATTCGAAAAGGGCTGGAGCCTGTAGCGCCAAGGCAGGATCTTGGCTTTGCGGCGAACTTCCTTTATATGCTTACTGGAAATGAACCAGATGCGATTGCTGTAGAAGCCCTGGACAAAGCACTTGTCCTCCATGCAGACCATGAATTGAATGCTTCAACTTTCACTGCAAGGGTTTGTGTGGCAACCCTTTCTGATGTCTACTCTGGTGTTACAGCGGCAATTGGTGCATTGAAAGGCCCTCTTCATGGGGGAGCAAACGAAGCGGTTATGAAGATGCTGAAAGAGATTGGAACGCTTGAAAATGTGGAGCCTTATGTCAGGGGCAAACTGGCGAATAAAGAGAAAATCATGGGCTTTGGCCACCGTGTCTATCGCCAGGGTGACCCGCGTGCAAAACATCTTCGCGCCATGTCGAAAAAGTTGACTGAGCTAACTGGAGAGCCTCATTGGTATGAGATGAGTACACGCATTGAAGAAATTGTTACGGGCGAAAAGAATCTTCCGCCAAACGTCGATTTCTATTCCGCTTCCGTATATCATAGTCTTGGAATTGACCATGACTTGTTTACACCTATTTTTGCAGTAAGCCGTGTCTCAGGCTGGCTTGCCCATATTCTCGAACAATATGATAATAACAGGCTAATCCGCCCGCGCGCCGATTATAACGGCCCTGGAATGCAGAAGTATGTGCCAATCGGCCTGCGTTAACGATTGTTGAACATTTTACTTTCCTGTTTCCACATGGTGTAATAGATTAGCAGGGACTCATGTTTTAACCGGGTTCCCTTCGCAGCCGTAAGGGTTAGAAGCTATGGCTTCTAACCTTTATCCCGCGGCGAAGTAAATTAGTAGGTTTAGTATTTGAACAATGGAGGGAGTTTTTAGGATGCAAGGAGAAAAAATTACAGTACAAAACGGGGTATTGAATGTACCTAACAATCCAGTCGTTCCATTCATTGAAGGAGACGGAACTGGCCCTGATATTTGGGCATCGTCCGTACGGGTTCTTGATGCAGCGGTTGAAAAAGCATATAAGGGTGAAAAGAAAATAGTTTGGAAGGAAGTTCTTGCCGGGGAAAAAGCGTTCAATCAAACTGGTGAATGGCTTCCTAAGGAAACGCTAGAGACAATCAACGAATACCTGATTGCAATCAAAGGTCCTTTGACCACTCCAATTGGTGGTGGAATCCGTTCCTTGAACGTTGCACTTCGCCAGGAGCTTGATCTGTTCGTTTGCTTGCGTCCAGTAAGATGGTTTGAAGGCGTTCCTTCACCGGTAAAACGTCCGCAAGATACTGACATGGTAATCTTCCGTGAAAACACAGAGGACATTTATGCGGGAATTGAGTACCAAAAGGGATCCGATGAAGTCAAAAAGCTTATCGACTTCCTGCAAACTGAAATGGGTGTAAACAAAATCCGTTTCCCGGAAACATCCGGTATCGGTATTAAGCCTGTTTCCGAAGAAGGTACAACACGCCTTGTACGCGCAGCCCTCGATTATGCAATCAAGGAAGGCCGCAAATCGCTTACACTTGTACATAAAGGTAATATCATGAAGTACACAGAAGGTGCCTTCAAAAACTGGGGCTATGAATTGGCTGAAAAAGAATTCGGAGATAAAGTGTTTACTTGGGCACAGTATGACCGCATTAAAGATGAGCAGGGAACTGAAGCCGCTAATAAGGCTCAGGCTGACGCAGAAGCGGAAGGCAAAATCATTGTAAAGGATGCAATTGCCGACATCTTCCTTCAGCAAATTCTTACTCGGCCAAAAGAGTTTGACGTTGTTGCAACTATGAACCTGAACGGTGACTACATTTCCGATGCCCTTGCTGCACAGGTTGGCGGAATTGGTATCGCACCAGGCGCAAACATCAACTATGAAACTGGCCATGCTATTTTTGAAGCGACTCATGGAACAGCACCTAAGTATGCAGGTCTCGACAAGGTAAACCCTTCTTCTGTTATCCTATCCGGTGTCTTGTTGCTTGAACATCTTGGCTGGAATGAAGCGGCAAACCTAATCGTAAAATCCATGGAGAAAACTATTGCTTCCAAGGTTGTCACATATGATTTTGCTCGTTTGATGGAAGGCGCCACAGAAGTTAAAACTTCGCAATTTGGCGATGAACTGATTAAGAACATGGAATAGGGATGGGAGCAGGCGGCTATGTCCGCCTGTTGGTCAATTTTAAAAAACGGAGAACAAGGGGGATATTTTCATGTCACTGAAACGCAAAAAGATTTCGGTTATCGGAAGTGGTTTCACGGGTGCCACTACAGCTTTCCTGTTGGCACAGAAGGAATTGGGAGATGTAGTTCTCGTTGATATTCCACAAATGGAAAACCCGACAAAAGGAAAAGCTCTTGACATGCTTCAGGCTGGCCCGGTACAGGGATTTGATGCGAACATCACCGGTACATCAAGCTATGAAGACACAAAAGATTCCGATATTGTCGTTATTACTGCAGGCATTGCCCGTAAGCCCGGCATGAGCCGTGACGATCTCGTCCAAACAAACCAGAAAATCATGAAAAGCGTTGCTCAGGAAGTCGTCAAGTATTCTCCTAATAGTTTCATCGTCGTTTTGACCAACCCAGTCGATGCTATGACCTATACTGTATTCAAGGAAACAGGATTCCCTAAGAACCGAGTCATTGGCCAGTCCGGCGTCCTTGACACAGCCCGTTTCCGCACTTTTATTGCCCAGGAACTGAACTTGTCTGTTAAAGATATTACAGGTTTCGTTCTTGGTGGGCATGGAGACGAAATGGTACCTCTTGTCCGTTATTCCTATGCTGGAGGCATTCCGCTAGAGACGCTCATTTCAAAGGAACGCCTGGATAGTATCGTAGAGCGTACTCGCAAAGGCGGCGGTGAAATTGTTAACCTACTAGGAAATGGGAGTGCATACTATGCTCCTGCCGCTTCCCTTGTAGAAATGTGTGAAGCTATCCTGAAAGACCAGAGGCGTGTTCTTCCATCCATTGCCTATCTAGAAGGCGAGTATGGATATGAAGGCATCTATCTTGGTGTACCTACCATCCTTGGTGCTAACGGTATCGAAAAAGTTATTGAACTTGAGTTGACGGAAGAGGAAAAGGCTGCACTTGATAAGTCTGCCGAGGCTGTCAGAAATGTCATGACTGTCCTAGCGTAAATCGAGACCTAACAAAATTCGGGGGCAGCCCCCGAATTTTTTGCTAACTTGAAAGTGTTTTTAGTATTGTGCATAGGATGGCTTTTAGAAATTTATTTTTTTAGCAATGGAATAAATCGATTAATTTTGGCTGTGCCTGGTTCTTGACGACCCAGCAGGTAAAGAGAAAAAGGGTAGGGTCGTCAATAAAGGTTCTTGACGACCCTGCTGGTTAAGAAATAAAAGGTGCGGTCGTCAATAGAGGTTCTTGGCGACCCTGCAGGTAAAGAAATGGATAGTGCGGTCGTCAATAGAGATTCTTAACGACTTTGAAGGTAAAGAATTTAAGGGCAGAGTCGTCAATAAAGGTTCACTAACCTTTTTTACCGTTAGGATTTCATTGTAGAGACATCGGGGGAGAAAATGCGGATGTATTTTCGAACGAGTCTTCGCGTACAGCCAACAATTCCAATAAATAAACAAAATCCATTAACACAGCTTTCTAAAAGCATATAATGCATGTCAGTCCTTTGGGTAAAATAATTACTTACACCCATTAAAAAGCATTAAGACCAAATTCCGCTTCCGCTGGAGGTGCCAACAGTGATTTTAGGAAAAAAGCGCAAATTAGGCAGAAGGATTGAGGAAATTAAACCCGGCGAAAAATTGGCCCTTACTGAAAAAATTGAGGATAGGGATTTGCTTCTGTATCTCGGCCTTACAAATGATGCAAACCCACTTTATATTCAGCATGACTATGCATCGCAAACACCCTATGGAAAACCAATTGTTCCAGCAGTTATGCTGATAGGTGTTATTACCTCAGCCATAACTAAATATCTTCCTGGGCCTGGAAGCCACATCTTATCCCAGGAACTTGAGTTTCCAAAGCCAGTCTACCATTATGGAACCGTAGATTTTCTGCTTGAAGTGATTGAGGTAGATGAGAAGAAGCATGCGATTACCATTTCAATCGAAGGCACGAATGAAAAAAAAGAGCCGGTTATAACAGGAAAAGTGAAAGTCTGCCCTCCCCATCCTCTTGCTGATATGGATGGCAGCGTACTTGAAAACTTTTAAGGCAGCTAAAAAGCTGTCTTTTTCTTGTTCAAGGAAATTATAGTTTTGGCCACTGTGGATACTTTTATTACTGAGCGTATCTACGTCTAGCTCCAGCGCCTATCGCCTAGCAAACTTCAGGCCTCCTCCCTACGATAAGTCATCATCGAATCGCTAGCGCTCTTCGTGATTCCTTTATCTCAGCCGAAGTCCCTCCATTTTGTACGGCGATTACCAAGGCGCTTGCGCTTTTGTTCTTTGTTTTTGGAAAAGTCCGGAGTTCATATGATTTCGTAGGCATTTTTGATAACACTTCAGCTAAAAATAGAAGTTAAACCAAGCCATTTAAGCTTAAAGAAATGCCAAAGGGCAGGGACTTTACTGAATGGAGCGGAGGACACGCAGCCCGCCGGATATTCGCAATCTGATAAACTCAATAAGTCCCTTTATGCTTGGTTAACATGTGTTCAGAAAGGAAACCTGGATAAATCAGCACCTATTTTGGTATACGCAGGAGATTTCGCTTTTCTTGAAGCCATTATTTTTTTCCTATACTATAGAATTGATAGAAACTTTAAAAGTAGAAGAACAATAAAAGAACCGGGGGACATTATGAAGAAAAAAGTGCTGGTTGTGGATGATGAACAGTCTATTGTTACGTTATTAAAGTACAATCTTGAGCAAGGCGGCTATGAGGTAATCACCGCTATGGATGGAGAAGAAGGCCGGGAAACAGCTTTGCGGGATAAACCGGACATGATTATTCTGGACCTCATGCTTCCTGGCATAGACGGAATTGAAGTGTGCAAACAGCTGCGCCAGCAAAAAATTATGATTCCCATCCTCATGTTGACAGCGAAGGATGATGAACTTGATAAGATTCTTGGCCTTGAACTTGGCGCGGATGATTATATGGTGAAACCATTTAGCCCGAGGGAGGTTCTTGCCCGTGTCAAAGCAATTCTCCGAAGATCCGCTCAATTCCAGGAAAAGCAACAGGAGGAGCCCGTCGAACAGGAAGCAATACAGATTGGGGCCTTGAAGGTCTACCCTGATCGGTTTGAAGCGTTTTTCAATGAAGAGGTCCTCGAACTGACTCTTAAAGAGTTCGAATTGCTCAATTGCCTGGCACAAAACAAAAACCGTGTCCTGACCAGAGATCAGCTTCTTAGCACCGTCTGGAATTATGACTTCGCAGGAGATACAAGGATTGTGGATGTACATATATCTCATCTTAGGGAAAAAATAGAGTCAGATACCAAAAAGCCGCAATATATTAAAACAATCCGGGGGTTGGGCTATAAACTAGAGGAGCCTAAAGGAGAATGACAAAATATAGGACAAGGCTTTTAATTGCCCTTGTCTTCCTGATTGTTGTAGTTCTGCTTGGTCTCGGACTTTTACTCGGACAGTTGTTCAAGGATTATTATATCGACTCGTTCTATGAGCGTCTCGAAAAAGAAGGTAACCTTGTCAGCCGTTATATAGAGGATTATGGAGGCCTTGAAGGCACCGATAAGCAGGAATTGGGCAAGTTTGGCGATGATCTGGGAGCAGGTATTATTCTGGCTGACAGAAAGGGCAATATTTTATACAGCAGCAGGGAAGCAGCTTTAAACACCGAAGGAATGGTGAAGGACGCCATTTCCGGTAAGAAGGAGCGGAAGCGTTTCTTTAACTTAAAAGATGATCAAGATACACATTATTATTGGACTGAAATAAGTAATGGAGACATAACCGAAGGCTACCTTTTTCTAAGTCTTGCATCAAGTGAGTTAAAAGATGCGTACAAAAATATATGGTGGCTTCTTTCCATTAGCCTTTTCCTTGCTCTTATTATCATAACGCTTCTGGGGATGAGAATCACCAAGCGGTATGCAAAGCCCATCGAATCGGCTGCCAATGTTGCTATGGAGCTTGCCAAAGGGAATTACCGTGCACGTACTTATGTAGAAGATAAGGTTGATGAAACAGGACTGCTGAGTTCTTCTATCAATGTTTTGGCCAGGAATCTCGAGGATATGGCCAGATCTCAGGAAATGCAGCAGGAACGGCTGACCACCCTGATTGAAAATATCGGAAGCGGTCTGGTTCTTATTGATAGCCGCGGATTTATCAACTTAATAAACCGGGGATATAGCGATATTTTTGATGTCGATTCGGCAGATGTGCTTAATAAACAATATTATGAGGCGATTCCATACCCGGAAATTAATGAAATGATTGAAACTATCTTTATCACTGAGAAAAAGCAGCATGCGCAGGTCGTCCTTCCAATCTCGATTGAACGAAGACATTTTGATGTATCAGCACTCCCAATTATCAGTACCCATAGTGTCTGGAAAGGGGTCTTGCTCGTATTTCATGATATTACTGAGCTCAAGAAACTGGAGCAAGTGCGCAAGGATTTTGTTGCAAACGTATCTCACGAGTTAAAGACACCGATTACATCTATTAAGGGATTTACTGAAACATTGCTTGACGGGGCAATGAACGATGAAAAAGCGCTTCGGGATTTCCTTTCGATTATACAGAAGGAAAGCGACAGGATTCAGCATCTAATTCAGGATCTACTTGATTTATCAAAAATAGAACAGCATAATTTCCGGCTCGATATTTCTAAATTTGATGTCGTAAGCCTTGTGAAGGAGGTCACGACTCTCCTTGAAGGAAGGGCAACCGAAAAAAATATTACGGTTAACGTCTTCAATGACCCAGAACAACTGGAGATGGAAGGAGATCCATACCGGCTCAAGCAAGTTATCATTAATTTAATGTCAAATGCCATTGCATATACTCCCCGGGACGGGCAAATTGAAGTAACTGTTCAAGATACCGGGAAAAGGGTAAGACTGATGGTGAAGGATAATGGTATGGGAATAGCACCGGCCGAAATTCCAAGGATATTTGAACGTTTTTACAGGGTGGATAGGGACAGAAGCAGGAATTCAGGCGGAACTGGCCTTGGCCTTGCGATTGTAAAACATATTGTAGAAGCCCATCATGGAAAAATTGTCGTGAAGAGCAACCCTGGCAATGGAAGTGAATTCATTCTCGAGTTCAGGAAGTCATTCAGGGGCAGGTCTAAAAGATGACCGTTTAAGGATGGAATTTTTAACATGCTATAGCTGTCTGGCGGGTTTTGCGAAATGAGGAGGAATTGATTTGGAAAAGAAAAAATTAGTTTTAATTGACGGAAACAGCATTGCCTACCGTGCCTTTTTTGCATTGCCGCTCCTGAACAATGAAAGAGGCATCCATACAAACGCTGTGTATGGTTTTACAATGATGCTGAACAAAATACTTGAGGATGAAAAACCGACTCATATGCTTGTAGCGTTTGATGCCGGCAAGACAACATTCCGCCATAGCACGTTCAGCGAGTATAAAGGCGGCAGGCAAAAAACACCGCCAGAGCTTTCCGAACAATTCCCATTCATCCGTGAATTGCTGGATGCCTACCAAATTCCACGATATGAACTTGAAAATTATGAGGCAGATGATATCATTGGAACTCTTTCCTTAAAGGCGGAACAGGAAGGGTATGATGTCAGGGTCATTTCCGGAGACAAGGATTTAACCCAGCTTTCTTCTGATAAAACAACTGTCGGAATTACAAGGAAGGGTATCACCGACATTGAGGAGTATACTCCGGAACATATAAAAGAAAAATACGGGCTTGCGCCGTGGCAAATAATTGATATGAAGGGGCTTATGGGAGATTCTTCAGATAATATTCCAGGGGTTCCAGGTGTAGGTGAGAAGACAGCAATTAAGCTGTTAAAAGAATTTGAAACGCTTGAAAAGCTCCTGGAATCGACTGACAAGGTTTCCGGGAAAAAGCTGCGTGAAAAGCTTGAAGAATTCAGGCAGCAGGCAATCATGAGCAAAGAATTGGCCACGATTACAAGAGAAGCTCCCGTTGAGATTCAACTCGATAATATTTCATTTGAGGGCTATGATCGGGAGAAACTTATTTCGATTTATAAAGAGCTTGGCTTCAATTCACTTTTAGAGAAATTAGGGGGAGACGAGGGCGTCGGAGCAGATGACACTGAGCTTACCGAAGTTGACGTTGAAATACTTGACGAAATAACTCCTGATTTATTAACAGATGATTCGGCACTTTATGTCGAGATTCTTGATGATAATTACCATTATGCAGATATCATCGGTTTTTCAATTGTAAATGAAAAAGGGAACTATTTTATTCCTTCAACAATTGCCTTCGAGTCGCAGGCATTTAAGGAATGGGCAGAGGATGAATCCAGCCTTAAAGTCGTGTACGATGCAAAAGGTACTGAGGTTGCACTTAGGCGCCGCGGAATTCATTTGAAGGGTGTCGTATTCGATGTATTCATTGCCGCTTATATTACCGACCCAACCGCGAGCTTTGATGATCTTTCTGCGATTGAAAAGAAATACCGGTTAAAGAATGTACAGGCTGATGATACCTTCTATGGACGGGGGGCAAAAAGGAAAGTTCCGGAACAGGCAGAACTTGCTGGCCATCTTGTGCGGAAGGGTATTGCTATCCGTAAGCTAAAGCCTCTTTTAGAAAAGGATTTGCGGGAAAACGGGCAGTATGAACTTTTTACAGAGCTCGAAATGCCATTGACGCTTGTGCTTGCCGATATGGAATCTGCGGGTGTAAAAGTGGACCTTGGGCAATTGAAAGCGATGGGCAAAGAGCTTCTTGAAAAATTGGCTGTCATAGAAGAACAAATCCATGAAATGGCTGGCGAAAAGTTTAATATCAATTCGCCAAAACAGCTGGGCACGATACTTTTTGAAAAACTAGGCATGCCGCATGGCAAAAAAACAAAAACAGGCTACTCCACATCAGCTGATGTATTGGAGAAGCTTTCTGCAGATCATGAAATTATCCGGCTGATCCTTGATTACAGGCAGTTAGGAAAACTTCAATCAACCTATATTGACGGGCTTTTGAAAGTCGTTGACCCTAAAACTGATAAAGTCCATACCCGCTTTAATCAAGCGCTAACTGCTACAGGCAGGCTTAGCTCAACGGATCCCAATCTGCAAAACATTCCTATCCGTCTTGAGGAAGGCAGGAAAATCCGGAAAGCATTTGTTCCATCTGAAGAAGGATGGGTCATATTTGCTGCAGACTATTCACAAATTGAACTGCGAGTGCTTGCCCATATTGCTGATGATGAGAAGCTCATTGATGCGTTTAAATCCGGGGAAGACATCCATACAAAAACTGCGATGGCCGTTTTCCATGTCGAGGCAGATGAGGTCACTTCTAATATGCGCCGCCATGCCAAGGCAGTTAACTTCGGGATTGTATATGGAATAAGTGATTTCGGTCTTTCCCAAAGCCTTGGGATTACCAGGAAGGAAGCAGGCCAGTTCATTGAACGCTACTTGCATAGCTACCCGGGTGTCCAGGACTATATGGAGGATATCGTCAAAATCGCCAAGCAGCAGGGCTATGTGACCACGTTGCTGCATAGAAGGCGGTATATTCCCGAAATTACAAGCCGCAACTTCAACCTGAGAAGCTTTGCAGAGCGGACAGCCATGAATACTCCAATCCAGGGAACTGCTGCAGATATTATAAAAAAAGCGATGGTCGAGATGGCTGATGCGTTAAGAAAAGAAGGTCTGAAGTCGAAGCTTCTTCTTTCCGTACATGACGAATTGATTTTTGAAGCACCAAAGGAAGAAATTGCAGTACTTGAAAAGCTTGTTCCTGAAGTTATGGAAAATGCAATCGAATTAAAGGTGCCTTTAAAGGTCGATTATTCATACGGACCGTCATGGTACGATGCAAAATAATGAATCAGTTTCTTCATAAAAGGAGGTGCCCGATTGCCTGAGCTTCCAGAGGTAGAAACGGTCCGAAAAACACTTGAACATTTAATTATTGGTAAAAAAATTAAAAATGTCTCGGTATTTTGGCCGAAAATGGTTAAAAATCCAGTGGATACAGAACAGTTCACAGATGCCCTAATGGGGCAGAGTTTTCTTGAAATCGGCAGACGGGGAAAGTTCCTGCTTCTTTATACTGATGACTTTACATTAGTTTCCCATCTGCGCATGGAAGGAAAATATTCGCTTGATTCGGCGGAGGAACCTGTTAATAAGCATACCCACGTAATTTTTCACTTTGAAGATGGATTCGAACTAAGGTACCGGGATGTCCGCAAATTCGGCACGATGCATTTATTCCTTAAAGGAACAGAATTTGAACAAGCGCCATTATTTGGGCTAGGACCGGAGCCTTTCTCAGTGGAATTCACTCCGGAATATCTTGCAGGAAAGCTTGCAAGAACCAACCGAAAGATTAAGCCGGCTCTATTAGACCAGACAATACTGGTCGGACTCGGCAATATTTATGTAGATGAGGCGCTGTTTAGGGCAAGAATTCATCCGGAGCGCCTCGCTAGCTCCCTTACAGAGGAAGAAATCGAGGTTCTCTACGACCAGATTGTCGCAACCCTTGGGGAAGCGGTTGAAAAGGGTGGAAGTACAATCCGATCCTATATAAATTCTCAAGGGCAGATGGGCATGTTTCAGCAGGAGCTGCTTGTTTACGGACGGAAGGATGAAGAATGCAAAGCCTGCGGGAATCCGCTTTCGAAGAGTGTTGTTGGAGGAAGGGGCACTCATTTTTGCCCTAACTGCCAAAGGCTTCAGGATGGCGGGGGAACAGTATGACACTTACAATTGGATTAACTGGCGGAATCGCGAGCGGCAAAAGTACAGTCTCCCGGATGTGTATGGAAATGGGAATGCCGGTTATTGATGCCGATGTTGAGGCACGCCTCGCCGTAGAGCCAGGTGAACCTGCCTATGAAAAAATAGTCTCCAGCTTTGGAAAAAGCATTCTCCTGCCTGATGGCGGGATTGATCGGCCGGCACTCGGCTCAATTGTGTTTAATAATGAAGAAAAGCGGCTGTTATTAAATTCTTTTGTACATCCAGAAGTTAGAAGAAGGATGCTTGGTAAAAAGGAGGATGCTATAAAAGCTGGAGCCCGAACGGTCATCCTTGATATCCCGCTCCTCTTTGAAAGCAAGCTGCAGTATATGGCTGATAAAACAGTTGTTGTTTATGTGGATCGTGAAGTTCAGCTAACCCGGCTGATGGAAAGGAATGCTTTTTCCAAAGAAGAGGCAGAGTCGCGCATCGGTTCGCAAATGCAGCTCTCGGAAAAAGCTGCCATGGCTGATGCTGTCATCAACAATAACGGTACAGTAGAGGAAACAAAACGCCAGCTATTGGAGATACTTGAAAAGTGGCAGGCAGGATATTAACGTTTATGAGGCCCCAAAAGTAAACTTTGGAGGCCTCATTTTTATTTGATTAAGACTAGAAATGTTCAACTCACTTATTGGTTACATTTCACCTCTCTTAAGCCCCCAAAATGTTACCAATACACCTCCTTGGTTACATTTCACCTTTCTCTAGAGCATGAAACGTTACTAATACACGTTATTGGTTACATTTCGCATGTCTTCAGAATCCAAAACGTTACCAATACATCATTTTTGGACAGCCCAGCCTCATATAGCAAAGATTATACTATACTCGTCAAGGGGAATTGGTTATACTATTCATGGTATTCTGATGAATTTTAAACATATCCTAGACGTTACACTATTTTTGAGAAATCTTTTTAAAAATGACACTTTATTTGGCACCTTTATTAACAAATATGTTATACTAATTCTATAAAAATGAGTTTAAAAGTATAACATAAATGAAGGAAGGGGCCGTTACATGAAGGCGAGAATAGCAATAAATGGATTTGGAAGAATCGGAAGAATGGTTTTCCGGAAGGCAATCCTTGAAAACGATATAGAAATTGTCGCGGTGAATGCCAGTTATCCTGCGGAAACATTGGCACACCTGTTAAAATATGATACAAACCATGGCACATTTGAAGGTACTATAGTTCCTCTTGAAGATGAATTGATTGTAAACGGTAAAAGGGTCAAATTACTGGCTAACAGAAACCCTGAGCAGCTGCCATGGGGTAAATTGGATATAGATATTGTGATTGAAGCTACTGGCAAATTCAATTCCCGTGAAAAAGCAGCTCTCCATCTTGATGCTGGCGCGAAAAAAGTTATTTTATCTGCTCCGGGTAAAAATGAGGATGTCACAATTGTAATGGGTGTGAATGAAGACGCACTAAACATTAATGAGCATGATATTATTTCAAATGCTTCATGCACAACAAACTGCCTTGCACCGGTTGCCAAAATTCTTGATGAGAAATTTGGTATTGATAATGGCTTGATGACAACTGTACATGCTTATACAAATGATCAGAAAAATATCGATAATCCACATCCGGATCTGAGAAGGGCCCGTGCGTGCGGCCAGTCTATTATCCCGACTACAACAGGTGCCGCCAAAGCTCTTGCGCTAGTGCTGCCGCAATTAAAAGGCAAGCTTCATGGTATGGCATTAAGGGTGCCGACTCCGAATGTTTCGCTGGTTGACCTGGTTGTAGACCTTAACAAGGATGTCACTATAGATGATGTTAATTCCGCGTTCATTGAAGCTGCCAATGGAGAATTAAAAGGGATTTTGTCATATACTGAGGAGCCGCTGGTTTCCATTGATTTTAATACGAACCCTCATTCTGCTATCATTGACGGGCTGTCCACCATGGTAATGGGAAGCCGAAAAGTAAAGGTGCTTGCCTGGTATGACAATGAATGGGGATATTCGTCAAGGGTAGTCGAACTGGCAAAATTCGTCGCATCGCAAATTTCTAAAAGGTCCGAAATGAAAGTTGGTTAACCTTCACTGATTTTTCAACTCTAAAAGCTGCCACATGTTGGCAGCTTTATTTTTTTGGACAAGTTTAAGTACTTTAAAAGAGCACTCCTTTAAGTAGATAGATGTTGCCCCCCCCTAATGGAAAACATTTACTGTAAGGGTATTTTGGTATAAGTGAATATAAGTGACATTTCATGATCGCCAGGTAGGCAAAGTGACATTCATAAAGGCGATGAGTGACATTTTACGGTCTCCAGGAGGACAAAATGTCATTCATAAAGGTGATGAATGACATTTCATGGTCGCTAGGAAGCCAAAATGTCATTCATAAGAAGCAGGAATGGAAAAGGAAAGAGAAACCAAAGTATTGTAGTTTCTCAGGTTGCAAAATGAATATAAAGGAAGTATACTAGTCATCGTGAACTTCTTGGAACTGGTATCCATTCATTACTTAAAGGGTTAGGACCTCATTGGACTAACTTTCCCCCGTGGTAATGGCCGGCTGCCGTCAGCACAAAGTTTCTGGAAGGAAGCAAAAATGTTAGAGGGGGATAATGAATATGGAAACACTAGGTAGACATGTGATCTCTGAACTTTGGGGATGCGATTTTGAGAAACTGAACAACATGGATTACATTGAACAAACATTTGTCGAAGCTGCATTAAGGTCTGGTGCGGAAATCCGTGAGGTGGCATTCCATAAGTTTGCACCGCAGGGAGTAAGTGGCGTAGTCATTATTTCCGAATCTCATCTGACGATTCATAGTTTTCCTGAACACGGCTATGCAAGCATTGATGTATATACGTGTGGAGATTTGAATCCAAATGTTGCCGCAGATTATATTGCTGCCGCCTTGAATGCAAAAACCCGGGAGAATATTGAGCTTCCACGTGGCATGGGCCCTGTCCAGGTTAAACAGGCAAAAGCCCTGTAACTTCATAACTACTACTATTCGAGGCGCTAACGAAGGCGCCTCTTTTTATTTTATTGGTAAAATGAGTTACACTTATTATATAAATGTTGCTGATATATTTTCAGCCCGAGAGAGACATGGAGGTAGGAACCTTGAAGTTATTTGCGCGTTTTCGAAATAGCTGTGAAACAAATGAAGGCCATGGGGATGCTGATTTGCGTACCCATTACTATCGTGCCAATAAGGATACGCTATTCGTCACAGTTGAAGGCATCATAAAGAAAAGAAAGGGCACGGTCATTACGGACTCCTCGAAGGAGCGTGGTGAAATTGCTGCTGATATAACCAATCCATTTGCTTCATTTTTAATTGCGACTATTGTAACTGTCAGGCCATTTGAAACCGCGGTCGATTTTCATCTATCCACTGAACGTTTTTCACCTTTGGGTAATTATCCAGCCTTGAAAAAGGTAATTCTTGAATTGTATGAAGAACTAGACAAGGCGCATACATATATTGGCGCTGGGAAAAACGCGGAATAAAGTGAACCTTCAATCAGTGGGGGTGTTCATCCCCCACTGATTGTTAGGTGAACCAATCGGACCTTTATGGGCAGTTGACCCCTGCCCAAATTCTTTTTCACCTTAAAATTTTGATTTTGGGGGTCTTACTGCCCATTAAGAGTGGAATAAATCTTGTACATTAAGTTTGTTTTTAATAAGATTAAAGGTGATGAAACTATTTAAATATCCCCGCCGGTCTCCTTTTTTGAGAAGGGCCGGAATGATGGAGCTGATTTAGTTTGAAATGCCCGGCATGCCAAAATAGCGGTACCCGTGTACTTGACTCCAGGCCTGTTGATGAAGGACGCTCGACAAGAAGGCGTCGTGAATGTGAAAAGTGCGGCTATCGGTTTACAACATTTGAAAAGGTGGAAGAAATCCCTTTGATTGTTGTAAAAAAGGAAGGAACCCGTGAAGAATTCAGCCGCGACAAGATACTGCGTGGGTTGATAAAAGCCTGTGAAAAGCGGCCCGTGCCACTCAAGGAGATTGAAGATATAACCGCAGATGTTGAAAAGGAACTCCGGAGCCAGGGTGTTTCGGAAATTAAAAGTGAGGCAATCGGTGAAATGGTGATGGACAGGCTAGCGCTTATTGATGAAGTCGCCTATGTCCGTTTCGCATCTGTTTACCGCCAATTCAAGGATATAAATGTCTTTATTGATGAGCTGAAAGAATTGATTAAAAAGGAACAGAAATAAGTATTCTAAGGGAACTCTTTTCCCTTTGCTCTGCAGGCATTCGCAATCGAAAGCGGATGCCTCGTTTTTCTCCGGAAGTTTGCCACTGGTGGACTTATAGATTAGGTTGGAAAGGTGAAGGTATATGGCTCAACATTGGCAGGAATTAGTCCCGGTAGACCATTATGTCGTGGCTTCCAATGGACTGCTTCATGATTATGACAGAAAAATACTCTCCTTCCTTTATCAGCCTCTGATAGGGCCGGACTGCTTCAGTGTCTATTTGACTCTTTGGGGAGAACTGGAGGAAAACCGGCTGTGGGCTGATTCCTCTACCCACCATTTCCTGATGAATATGACAGGAATGAACCTAAAAGGAATTTATGAAGCGAGGCTAAAGCTTGAGGGCATTGGCCTTTTAAAGACGTATGTAAAGAGTGAAGAAGGAACCCGTTCGTTTATCTACGAATTGCAGCCGCCTCTTAGTCCAGAACAGTTTTTTATGGACGGAATGCTGAATGTCTATTTATACAGGAAAATAGGAAAAAATAATTTTGCCAGACTGAAGAAGTTCTTCTGTGACAAGGCGATGGACGGGAATGAAGGGTATCGGGACGTGACAAAAGCCTTTCAGGAAGTCTACTCTTCGGCACCGCCGGACGCTATTCATTATCTTCAGGACCATGCTGTCGACCTTAATGCGGAAGAGGGACAAACATTCATGGGCAGGAATGAACCTAATCCAATTCAGATTCCAAAAGAAACGTTTGACTTCAATTTGCTTATTTCAGGCCTAAGTGATTCCCTTTTACCTAAAAAGGCACTCAATGAAAAAGTAAAGGATGCCATTAGCAATTTGGCTTTCCTGTATTCAATCGATGTTATGCAAATGAAGAATATAGTCCTAAGCGCTTTAAATGAAAATGATGAAATTGATTTGGAAGAGCTCAGGAAGGCTGCCCGGGATTGGTACCAATTCGTCCATTACGACAAGCTGCCAGCCCTTGTTGAGCGGGTACAGCCACCCGCATACAGAGAGCAGCTTGAAGAACCAAAGACGCAGGATGAAAAATTAATTCACTATTTCGAGACGGCATCCCCACTTCAGGTTTTAAGGGATTTATCTGGAGGAGCGGAGCCATCCAAAGCTGATTTGCAAATCATCGAGGATGTCATGTTCAATCAGAAGCTGATGCCTGGAGTTATCAATGCTTTGATTCAAACAGTTATGATTAAAAGCGATATGAAGATGACGAAAAGTTATGTTGAGCGGATTGCCAGCCATTGGGCGAGGAAGCAGCTAAAGACTGCAAAGGAAGCAGTAGATCTTTCAAGGAAGGAACACAAAAAGTACCTTGAATGGAAAAACTCAGGCTCTCCTGCTTCCACCGGGACAAAGCGCCAGACAAAGAAAAATACAATCCGTCAGGAAATACTTCCGGATTGGTTTGATGAGGAGTCAAGCAAAGCCAGTCCTGAAAGCAAGGAGTCCTCTGCAGAACTTGAAGCCCGAAAAAAGGAAGTAGAAGAGAAACTAAAGGCCTTTAGGGAGTAGGATATCCGGCATTAGTAAGCTTGTTGATTAAGTAAGAGAAGTTTCGCTTATATACCCAGAAGGGAGGGGAACTTATGGAACGCATTGACAAAACATTAAGACGGCTTGCATCAAGTGAAAGCTTTATGAAGCGGTATGAACAGATGAAAGAACAGGTTGTTACAGACCCTGATGTAAGAGCATTTCTTGAGAAAAACAAGCTCGATATAACGGATGGAATGGTTGAAAGAAGCCTTGTCAAGCTCTATGAATACACAAGCCAAAGTAAGCAATGCAGGGATTGTGAAAGCCTTGAGTCGTGCAGGAATATTATCCAGGGCTATCATCCTGATCTTGTCCTTTCACGTAACTCAATAGATGTTCAATACGATAGGTGCCCTCGCAAAGTGATGGATGATGAGAAAAGGAAGAATGAAAAGTTGATCCGCAGCCTTCATGTTCCAAGGGAAATCCTCCAAGCATCATTTGCGAGCCTGGATATTGGCGGTTCACCGGGACGTCTTGATGCAGCAGAAAAGGCTGCCATGTTTGCGATGAACTACATCGATGGGAATAATCCAAAAGGCTTGTATTTGTACGGGAAGTTTGGTGTCGGCAAATCTTACCTTCTTGGAGCGCTTGCGAACGAATTGGCCAAGAAGCAAATTTCTTCAATGATTGTTTATGTGCCTGAATTATTGCGCGAAATGAAAAGTGCGATTGGTGATAACACCTTGAACGAGAAGATTGAGGCTTTAAAAAAGGAACCTATCCTTATGCTCGATGATATCGGGGCAGAGGCGATGTCGAGCTGGACAAGGGACGAAGTGCTTGGGCCAATCCTTCAATTCAGGATGCTCGAGAAGCTTCCGACCTTCTTCACATCAAACTTTAATCTGGATCAGTTAGAGCATCATTTAACATATAGCCAGCGCGGAGAAGAAGAAAAAATGAAGGCCCGCAGAATTATGGAACGTATAAAGTATTTGAGCGAGCCGGTTATGCTTGATGGCCCTAACCGAAGGGCTTAATAGATTGAACAAATATTGAAGCTGCCGGCCTGCGGTGGCTTCTTTTGTATTTAGTATGTCTGCGGAAAGCTTGTTATCAGCGAGTTTTCTTTCGTTCTCCTTCTAATCAAGAACAGCCCCCCATATATATAACAATAGAATTCTTGGGATAGGGGGGATTTGGTTGGCGGAGATCAATTTCCGGAGCACTCTGGATGCAAAGAGCTTTCAGCAGCTTTTGCAAAAACATATACAAAAACACAAAATCCACATAGAGATGCAGCTGCATGAAGAGCAAGAAGCAAAACTTATAATACTTTCCCCTTTGGGAGAGTGCCTTCATACATTAAAAGATGCGTTTTATGAATTTATTATGATTGTAAAATTGGATGAATGGTTCAGGGAAATTGTAAGGGACACCTATTTTTTTCGGGATCAGGCAGAGGAGCAGCATATTACCGATATTATGTATTCCATCCTTGATGGGGAAAGGCAGGATCTGACTATCTTTATGGAACAACCGTTTCCAGGCGGACTAGTAAAAAAATCTATAGATGAAATTGTAGGTGCGGACGCACTGCTTTCTTTTGATTCGATTACGAAGTTCAGGCTCAGGCCGGTCTTTGAGTATTTACGTGAAATAGCAGCATTGTCTATCGATGAATACAAAATGGAACAGGAATATCAAGTTTTTATAGAATCATTAAGAACTTTCTTGGCTGGACGGCCTTCGAAAATAGAAGAAATCCATTTGCTCGCAAAAGATGGAGTCACATTCTATGATGTGAATATGCAGGAAGTAAAAAAAGCTGAGCTTGCAAAAATGATTGACAGAAAGCTGCTGATCAATCATCCAATATATGTGGATTCTGTAGCAATAGCTCCACTCCTTTCGCTTGCCCCAAAGAAAATAGTGCTGTACACTGAGGACCAGGATGAACCGCTAGCCCGGACCCTGGCGAATGTATTTGAGGAAAGAATCTTACTGCTAGGCCTAGAGGAGTTTCCATTGCGGAGAAGCAATTAAATGTGGGCTCTTGAAAACGAAAGCTCAGACTGCTTGATTTTTCAAAGATGAATCATTATAATAACGTACATAGCAATTAAACTTAGCAAAAGTAATGATAAGGACATGGGTATTTCTATATGGTTTCCAGAGAGGGAGGGCTTGGTGCAAACCTCCTAACACGTAAGAAATGCTTACCACCTTTAAACTCCAGCCGTGAAAGTCCTTTACGGATTAGTAATTGCTGGCGGCCACAGCCGTTATCTGTCCAAAGTCATACTCCTGCCCACAGGGTTTTAGGGATATGAAAAATTGGGTGGAACCACGTGTGTAACAGCTCGTCCCTTTTCCAGGGACGGGCTTTTTTTATTTGGCTGTGTTAAAAGACTGTTGTTTTAAAACAGAGTTGATTGGAGCGGAAGGCGCGAAGACTCCTGCGGGAGAAAAGGTCAGTGGGAGACCCCACAGGCGCTAGCGCCGAGGAGGCTCCCAGGCCGCCCGCGGAAAGCGAAGCGCCTGGAGTGCAAATCAACATCCTTGTATAACACCGCCTCATCATTATAATGTCTGACCGCAAAAAAGGAGGAAAAGTTATGTCAGTGCTAAAAATTACGTTTCCTGATGGAGCAGTCAAGGAGTTTCCACAGGGTACGACAACTGAAGATATTGCACAATCCATAAGCCCGGGACTTAGGAAGAAGGCAATTGCCGGTAAGGTAAACGGACAAATGTATGACCTGCGGAGACCTATTGAAGGGGATGCTTCAGTAGAAATCATCACACAAGATTCTTCTGAAGCACTGGAGGTTCTGCGCCATAGTTCAGCACACTTGATGGCCCAGGCAATCAAGAGGCTTTATCCTGAAGTGAAATTAGGAATCGGACCGGTTATCGAAGGCGGTTTCTATTATGATATTGATCTTGACCAGTCTCTCACTCCGGAAGATCTTCCAGCTATTGAAAAAGAAATGGCTAAAATCATCAATGAAAACCTTGATATTGAACGCAAGGAAGTTAGCAGAGCTGAAGCAGAAAGAATTTATAAAGAGATTGACGATGAATATAAGCTTGAACTTCTTGAGGCGATTCCTGCTGACGAAAAAGTAACAATCTATTATCAGGGAGAATTCTTTGATCTTTGCCGCGGGGTTCATGTCCCTTCAACTGGGAAGCTTAAGGAATTTAAGCTTTTAAGTATCGCCGGAGCATACTGGCGGGGCAATAGCGACAATAAAATGCTTCAGCGCATCTACGGAACTGCCTTCTTCAAGAAAGAAGACCTGAAAGAGCACCTTCGTCTGCTGGAAGAAGCAAAAGAACGCGACCACAGAAAAATAGGCAAGGAACTTAACTTGTTCACCAATTCCCAGAAAGTCGGACAGGGGCTGCCAATCTGGCTTCCAAAAGGCGCTACGATACGCCGCATCATTGAACGCTATATCGTTGATAAAGAAACTAGGCTTGGATATGATCATGTTTATACTCCAGTTATGGGGAGCGTTGACCTTTATAAAACTTCCGGGCACTGGGATCATTATCAGGAAGACATGTTCCCAGTAATGGAAATGGATAATGAACAGCTTGTCCTGCGGCCGATGAACTGTCCGCACCATATGATGGTGTACAAGAATTCGATGCACAGCTACCGTGAACTGCCAATTCGGATTGCTGAGCTTGGCCTCATGCACCGTTATGAAATGTCAGGTGCACTTTCCGGCCTACAGCGTGTCCGTGGAATGACTTTGAACGATGCGCACATCTTTGTACGCCCTGACCAGATCAAAGACGAGTTCAAGCGTGTTGTGAACCTGATTCTTAATGTGTATAAAGATTTTGAAATTAATGATTATTCGTTTAGACTTTCTTACCGTGATCCTGAAAACACTGAGAAATATTTCGATGACGACGACATGTGGGAAAAAGCACAGTCAATGCTGAAGGAAACAATGGATGATCTTGGCCTGGAGTATTTTGAGGCTGAAGGGGAGGCTGCTTTCTACGGGCCAAAGCTTGACGTCCAGGTTAGGACAGCCCTTGGCAAAGATGAAACATTGTCAACTGTCCAGCTTGATTTCTTGCTGCCTGAGCGCTTTGACCTTACTTATGTTGGAGAAGATGGAAAGCCGCATCGGCCGGTTGTTATTCACCGCGGCGTTGTATCCACAATGGAACGCTTTGTCGCATTCCTGATTGAGGAATACAAAGGTGCATTCCCGGCATGGCTCGCACCGGTCCAAGTACAGGTAATACCAGTTTCACCAGTAGCTCATAGTGAATATGCCCGCAAGGTGCAGGAGCAGCTTCAGGAAGCTGGGTTCCGTGTCGAACTTGACAGCCGTGATGAAAAAATCGGCTATAAAATCCGTGAAGCGCAAATGCAAAAAACTCCTTATATGCTTGTTGTCGGGGACAAAGAAGTAGAAGAGAAAGGCGTCAATGTCCGCAAATACGGAGAGCAGAAGTCAGAAACTATGTCGTTTGACGATTTCCTTTCTCAGTTGAAAAATGAAGTAAACAGAAACTAATCGGGGAGTATCTTGCTCGGTTTAAGTTATATTGGTGATAAAATAAAAGAGGGCTGCCGGTTTTTTTCCGGCAGCCCTTTTATTTTAAAAGGTCTAGAACCTGTCTTTGCGTCTTTCATCAATATCTGTGTCGCCTTCAGATTCAATATGAGCCTCTTCACGCTTAACATTCTCAACTACTTGTTCTGTAGACTGGACTTCTTTTTTGCCAATAACAAGTTCCTCATTGACAACAGGTTTTTTTGTAACCTCGACTTTTTCCTCGACAATAGGAACGCGGATCGTTTCGTTATCACCGATAGGACCCGCCTCTAGATTAGCCTCATTGCCATCAACCGGGCGACGGTCAACATATACTTCTTCATTTGTTACAGGAACATTGATTGTCTTCTGTTCTTCGACGACATCTTTACGAATTTCAACCTCACCCGTTTGGACGCGGTCTTTGTGGACATCAAGCTTCTCTTCCCGCAGTCTCAATGTACGCTCATCATCCGTCTCGAGTGTATCAGATGTGGTTGAAGCAATATTTGTTCCACTCTGTTTCAGACTGCTATCAAAAGCTCCTCCGGTTTCCTCGAACAGGATTATCCTCCCCGATTCAAGGTCACCAGCATATTCCCTGGCCTCAGCTTCACTAAGTCCATAGCTTACTAACCGATCATAATAGGTAGATTCGTCGTTATCTGTACCGCCATCAAATGCCGAGGCGAGACTTTCGAAGAACCCCTTATCCTTATGTGTATCGGTATCGTCCTGAACGATCTGGGCTTCGGATACACCTGTTAAATTGCCAAGATGGGACATAGATCCATCCGTTTTTCCATAAACCGAAAGATTAGTAAGATTGTTTCCGTCATTTTGATATCGTTCAACAGCTTCAATTAATTCCTCTTCTGTGTGATAAACACCAACTACACGCTTACTCATTTGAATCTACCTCCTAGTAAACATTCATCGCCGCCATTTAGGGGCGTATGAAGTCTATTCCCGCTATCAGGAATAGAAAAACAAGCGATAGTTGGAATATTGTCCATATTTTGGGAAATAATTTTAGAAAGAAAAAATAATTTCATGTTGAATTAAGTTTTGTGGTCTGATACAATACAATAGTTGCCAAGAAAACTACAGCATGTTTGACACAGGATTTGGCATGTGATATAGTTACTAAGGTGAAAAGAGAATACGAATTGTTGGGAAGAAGAAGCACCCGCTTCTCACCTAGCTGACGCACTCGGCTGTTGGCAGGTTTTACGTTATGGTTTGGTTCAAACCTTATTTATGTACGTAAGTGTGGGTGTATACATCCGCACTTTTTTTATTGTAAAAAAACCTGTCCGGCAGCGTATTCGTGTATTAAACCTGGAGGTGTCTAACTATTAGCAAAGACCAAATGTTGTTGAACGAAGGCATTCGCGCCCGCGAAGTTCGACTTATTGACCAAAATGGCGAGCAGCTTGGAATCAAATCGAAATTTGAAGCGCTTGAAATCGCAGGCCGTGTAAATCTTGACCTTGTGCTTGTCGCGCCAAACGCCAAGCCGCCTGTGGCCCGGATTATGGATTATGGCAAATTCAAATTCGAACAGCAAAAGAAAGACAAAGAAGCGCGTAAGAACCAAAAAGTTATCACGACGAAAGAGGTTCGCCTGAGCCCATCGATCGATGAACATGACTTTAATACAAAGCTTCGCAATGCGATCAAGTTCCTTGAAAAGGGCGATAAGGTAAAAGCATCGATCCGTTTCAAGGGCCGTGCGATTACACATAAGGAAATCGGCCAGCGTGTACTGGACCGTTTTGCCGCAGAGTGCAAGGAAGTTGCTACGATCGAATCCCATCCTAAAATGGATGGCCGGAGCATGTTCCTGGTCTTAGCACCTAAAATCGAAAAGTAACAAGGAGGACATCCCAATGCCAAAAATGAAAACTCACCGTGGAACTGCTAAGCGTTTCAAAAAGACCGGTTCTGGTAAACTGAAACGTTCCCACGCTTATACTAGCCACTTGTTTGCGAACAAGTCTACAAAAGCAAAGCGTAAGCTTCGCAAATCTGCAATTGTTTCCAAAGGCGATTTCAGACGTATTCGTCAAATGCTTGACAATCTCAAGTAATCTCGAACGATGATTCACATATAGGAGGGAAATTACATGCCACGTGTAAAAGGCGGTACTGTAACGCGCAAGCGTCGTAAAAGAGTTCTTAAATTAGCTAAAGGTTATTACGGATCTAAACATACATTATATAAAGTTGCTAACCAGCAGGTTATGAAATCCCTGCAATATGCTTACCGTGACCGTCGCCAGAAGAAGCGCGACTTCCGTAAGCTTTGGATCACTCGTATCAATGCAGCTGCACGCATCAACGGCCTTTCTTATAGCCGCCTGATGCATGGCCTAAAGCTTGCTGGCGTCGAAGTGAACCGCAAGATGCTTGCTGAGCTTGCAGTAAGCGATGCTCAAGCATTTGCACAACTTGCTGATGTTGCTAAAGCACAGTATAACAAGTAAATCTCAATGACAAAGCCATTTCCGTAACTGGGAATGGCTTTTTCTTCATGTGTAAGGGGGAAAATACATGGAAAAGGCGATTTTTATATATTTGCTGGTTATAAATATCATTTCCTTTTCAATGATGGGGATTGACAAAAGAAGGGCCAGAAACGGCCAATACAGAATTTCTGAACAGACTCTGTGGCTGTCAGCATTAGCTGGAGGTGCAATTGGGGCAACAATTGGAATGAATTACTTTCGTCATAAAACAAAGCATGTGTCATTTAAATTCGGTTTACCTTTGCTTGCCGCCATTGAAATCTTGGCTATCTTTTACGCTGCTGCTAAATTATTTTAAATAATTCATTGATAATGTTGGAGGAGATGAAGCGTTGACTTATACATTAAAGGTTAAATTAGTACATAAGGATGCAAAGCTACCAATCCGGGCAAATCCGGGAGATGCTGGTCTGGATTTATATTCGGCAGAGGAAAAAATAATCAAACCAGGAGAATCTGCTTTGGTTCGTACTGGAATTATCATAGAGCTTCCAGAGGATACAGAAGCCCAGGTGAGGCCGAGAAGCGGTTTGGCTCTAAGACATTCTATAACCGTATTAAATAGCCCGGGTACTATTGATGAGGGCTATAGAGGAGAAGTAAAGGTAATTTTAATTAATCATGGGAAAGAAGAATTCCGGGTGGAAAGACAAATGAGGATTGCCCAAATGATCATAGCACCTGTGACAAAAGTAAAAATCCAGGAAGTTATTGAAATAACCAGTTCCGATAGAGGTGAAGGGGGCTTTGGTTCGTCGGGAATAAAATAAAAGCAATTTTTACATTAATTCATTAATCACACGATTAAAAGAGAAGCCCTTTTTCTGATAGAGCGGCTTCTCTTTTAAAGAAAATTACTCTTTTACATCTTCAGCTATCCCCCATGGATATATCCACACTTACCTATTTTCATTCTAGTAACAATTAAAAATAAATAGTAAGAATACAATATATAAGTATTTTCTTACAGGAGCCAACGAGTTGACTCAGGGAGTAGTACATTATGGAAGCCATTGCATTCATTGGAACATATAAAAACAGGAAGGAGCAGGAACAGTATATGGGCAGCAAAGGGCTCGGATATTATAATTTTTTACTTCGAATAAAGGAATAAAAGGAATTGCCTGAAGTTAATGACATAAGATGTAGCAAGGAGATGAGTCTGAAAAATTTGCTACCAATGTAAAACGATACGGGACAGGGGCATAAGAGACTTTTATCGGCTTCATAGATCCCTATGTATATAAGGTTTTTAAATTATCCGAAGCACTTGATCCAACAGTCTTTTTGGCAGAACCGTTTTTTATACTGCAGGACTAAGCACGATTTAGGAAAGCACCTCCTGACGTTTCCATCGCCCCCTTGATTTACTGTCTGCACTGCTGAGCAATCACAGGATGACCCATTGTTGTTCTAGGTGATATTAAAGAGCTTGGAGCTGCGTCAAAGAGTGAACATATAAAAATTGGGGATTTAATTCTAAAATTTAATATTGAAAAACTTGTAACAATTGGGAAGGAATCGAAATACATTGCGAGCCGAGCTCTTGAGTTATGAATGGACAAGAAAAATATAACCGTTCTCGAGCATGATGAAGTATTAGTTGATTTACTAACACAATTAACAGACAGGAACACAAATGTATTAATCAAAAAATCAATGCGGAATTCATTTGGCAGTATTAAAAAACTAACTTCGGATTAAGCTTTAATCCAATATAAAAGGACCCTTAATCGGGTCCTGTAAAGATGCTAAAAGTCTTTAAATAAAAGCTTTTTAGCATTTGGGTTCAATCGGAGGTAAACATTGATTTACTAATTCAGGTGGGAGGCCTATTATTCCACATATACAGTCCAGCTGGAAAGTGAACCTGTCATTTGTTTCTACCAAAGAAAATAAATGTTCGGAAAGGTCTGATGGGCAGCCTTCAATATCAATCGGAATAAGTGGTGATAGTTCTATGCAACCTGATTTTTTTTCAACCCTCATTATCTTAAAAACAGGAGTAAGCACACAATCATAGTAGGAATGGTTTGCCGGAAAATTAAAGAGATTCCCCTTTTTTATATATACACAACAAGGTATTTTTACATCCTTCATTCTTTCTAAAAGTTCTCCAAAGCATGTATTCCGTTTATTATTCAGTTCATCCATGGTTTCACCTCGCTTAACCATTATATGGGGCCAATTCAAATTTCACCTTCTTTGAAGCCGATAACGCAAGGCTTCGGGCCTCGTCTTTTGTTCTCCCTTTTGCAATCACATACCCATACCTATGCCCCATGGAAAGTGGAGGGGAGAGAATCTGCCCTGGTTCTGCTCTTATAAAAATATCAATGATGCCCTGTGCCTTTTGGGCTTCCTCCAATCCTGTCATTTTTACTAATTTGCCTACTTGATCCACTGTAAATAAATGAGCATGGACAAAATGGTTCCATTGCGATTCTATAACCGGCTTTTTTCCCATGTAGAGGTTTATTATTTGTTCGGTATAGTTAAAACCGTAAGCGTGTTCAATCAAATTATTTACCGGCCCTCCAGAAATCCGGGGATTGATTTCTACTAGCTTCCACGTTCCATTTACATTTCGAAGTTCCAGATGGCAATTCCCATTTTCCAATTTAAGCTCCTCAAGGATTGCTTTTGTAACTTCTACTATGCCATCGACTGCCTCTTTATCCATAATAGGTGAAATACTGTAACCTGTTACGATAAATTTAAATTGTTTTGTAATTTCCTGTTCAATGATAGCTGCAATTTGAATTTCCCCGTTGTAAACTATTGCTTCTACAATATATTGAGGCCCCTCGAGATATTCTTCAATTAGCAAATCCTCATTTGGTTTTTTCCTTTTTAAAAATTTTATTCTGTTTTTTAAATGAGTTTCTGAATGAATGAAATACACATCCCTAGAGCCAGAAGATGAGGGTGATTTGAGAACGATGGGATAACTTTCTTTAAGTTTAATGTACAAACTATTCAACGGTGTATGATCATGGATGATATCATAATTGGGCGAATATTGTAGGCGTGATAAATGGGATCTAAATAAAATCTTGTTCTCCATTATACTCAATGCTCCATTATCAATGTTTCCCCCGCAGAAAAAACGGTTCATTTTTGCGGCTAGTGAAACGAATGGATCCACAAAGCTAATAATGAGTGATACATCTTTTTCTCTCTTTATTTCAGTTATTGTTTTTTTGAGGTTTTCTTCCTTTAGATCCGCGATAAAATGTACAGCGTTTAATTCTGGAATCCGTTCTTCGAGGTACCGTTTCTTTGCTGTAATTAAATGGACATCGTATCCGAGTTTTCCAGCAGTGATCATTCCTTCCATACTGGATCCATATCGATTTGTCTCGATAAAAACAACCGATTTCACAATTCAAGCCCTTCTCTCAAACACCTTGATTTTATGTATTTATATTCAATACGGATATGCTTGGAAACTATTTTAACTCTAATTTATTTATTTTTTTTATGCCTGACCGGAAACCCTATAAATCTGAAGCTGTCCGCTAAAGTCGGCTTCGATAAATAATGCATAATTCGGTTTTTGAAAAAATGTGGTTTATTGGTGTGCCTCAACAGTAATCTGAACTTTTTTGTTCTCCCCAAGTCTTAATTTATCGTTAAATCTGTTCAAGCCACCATCCCCACGTGCATTTGATCCTAAAGTCATTACACTCTTAATCGTGTACAGATCTTTAAAGGAATACCTATTTGAATTAATTGATCGATGCCAATCCATTCAAAGTTTACCCCAAGCTATTTTTTCATCTTCCTTCATTCATTACTTCTAATTGGTAATTTGCAAGAAATCTATGCCTTACGGTTATGAAGCACGGGGCCAAACCAACCAAATGCTTTATAGGTATGTTTATCAAATCATGAAAAGCCCGGACCAAAACATGCCTCTGACATATTATGTATTGTTACTTGTAAGGGCCCGCTTTGAAAAAGGATTATTCCGAATGGGGTTGGATTGTGTAATGATAATCAGCCTTTCAAGGATTAACATGAAAGGAAAAAGGCGATAAAAAAGACTTCTCAGCTGAAAACAATGCTTCAATTTGAAAAGGTTGAATTGTTAATGGAAGCACATAATGGTTTATCCGCATAAATAGTGGAGGAGACTGGCTTTAAAGGAATCTAGGGCAGCGCGGCCTGTCTATTTCGGCCTCTTTGGGTGTGCGAGACCTCAACGAAGCTTTCAGGACCCAGGTTCTTGATGTACTGGAATTCATGAGTGATGCGATGCGGAAACTTTAACAATGCTAGAAGACTTGTTAAAAAGCTGGAACAAATCGATGTGGCGGGATGGAATCCCTCGATAATTCAGCCTTCTATTTTAAATAAACTTTCAAAGAATCGACTTTTTCAGTCGAGGATAGTTCAGTGGAGGACCGCAAGAAGAGCAGGGGAATGGCCAGAAGTCATCCGCAGAGGAATTTCGGTTTGCCGGAGTGCTTAAATATCTTATTGAAAAGGCTCATTCGTCCTATATAGCGGTTTCGAATAAGTCGCTGAATTTACAGTTAGAGGTGATAATTTTGAAGAAAAAAGTTCTTGTCATAGTTTCTCACCCGGATGATGAAATATTGGGGTGTGGTGGTACGATTAAGAAGTTGGTAAACAATGGATACGAAGTTGTAACCATTATTACTGCAAAGGGCCGCAAGGAAGAAGAGCATCAAATTGAAAAGTGTATAGAACAGGCAAATAAGATTCTTGGTGTTAAGGAGTTTCATTTTCTTAAACTTCCAAATTTGAGGATGCATACAATCCCCCTCCATCAAATTACGAAAGAAATTGAAAAGTTACTTGACATCTACAATCCTGAGATGATTCTCACTCATCATTATGGAGATTTAAATAAAGATCATCAGGTCACTTACCAGGCAGTATTAACTGCTGCACGGCCGCTTCCTGGTAAAACGATGGTTGAACTTCTTTGTTTCGAGACCGTTTCTTCTAGTGAATGGACGGAGCAAACGAATGATCGAACATTTAAGCCTAATTATTTCGTCAATATTTCGGATACCTTGCAAGATAAACTTCTCGCACTGAAAGAGTATGATGTGGAAATGCGCCCTTATCCTCATCCACGTTCTTATGAAGGTGTTAAGTCTTTAGCATCTGTAAGAGGGATGACAGTGGGTTTGGAACATGCTGAAGCGTTTGAGGTTATAAGAAGAATATGGAAGTAAGGTAAATAAAATTTTCTAGAAATCAAAAGAGAGGTGAAAAACTTGGAGAAAATGATTATCACTGCTGCCGTTACTGGCGGCGTTACAACAAGAAGAGATAACCCAAACCTTCCCATAACACCCGATGAAATCGCAAATGAAGTTTATGAATGCTGGAAAGCAGGTGCTTCGATTGCTCATATTCATGCCCGTGAAAACGATGGTACTCCAAGCCAGCGTGTCGATCTGTATCAAGAGATAGTGGAGAAAATTAGGGAACGGTGCGATGTTATTATCAATTTAACTACTACAGGATGGGGGCAAAAAGGGGTTGAAGCAGACAGATGGAATCACCTTGTCTGCAAGCCAGAAATGGCGACTTTCACTCCGGGGTCCATGAACCGAAAAGACAGTGTCATGATTAATTCTCCTGCATTTGTTCGCAGGCTTGCAGAAAAGATAAATGAATACAAAATAAAACCAGAAATAGAGATTTTTGATTTTGGAATGATTGACCAAGCTTTAAAGCTGGCTAAGTCAGGACTTTTGCAAGAGCCTTTGCACTTTCAGTTTGTGCTGGGGGTTCCAGGAGGTATTCCAGCCAATGCCAAGAACCTTCTTCATTTAAAAGAGAGCATTCCATCAAATAGTACCTGGTCAATTGCAGCTGTGGGCAAAGGGCAGTTACCTATGAATTTATTAGGCATTATTCAAGGGGGGCATATTAGAACCGGGCTGGAAGATAACGTTTATTTTAAATACGGTGAGCTGGCAAGGAATAATGTACAGCTGGTAGAAAGATTGGCAAAATATGCGGCTGACCTGAACAGGGAGATTGCCACACCAAAAGAAGCCAGAAAAATTCTCGGAGTTGGAGAGGATTTTTAGATGGAGATGAGTCTTAAACTAAGCACTCTATTAGATTTCTTAAGAGAAAACAAATTACTTACCCAACCGGCCATAGGGGAAATTAACAAAGACCTGGTCATCACAGGTTTTTCTTCAATATATGATTCAAAAGCAAACACTTTATCAAGAATGGAAGCTCAGACTTTTGAGTGGTCGACTATAAAAAGTGCAGCCGTCCTTTGCCCCATAAACTCTGCTGTTCCAGAACATACAGGAATCGTTTTTATTCCTGTTGAAAATCCGAGGGATACGTTTGCTATTGTGGTGAATGAATTTCATCCCAAACCAGCATTTACAGGTATATCCAATACAGCAGTCATTAGCCAGAATAATGTTCAAATAGGCAGAAATGTATGTATTGGTCATGGTGTCATCATAGGGGATAACGTATGTATCGGTGAGGAAACAAGAATTTTTCACAATGTGGTTATCGGCAATAATGTATCTATTGGTTCAAATTGCATCATCCACAGCGGAGCCGTGATAGGGGCAGATGGGTTTGGTTATCAAAAGAACTTACAAGGAGAATATGTGAAGTTTCCCCATCTTGGAGGAGTTAAATTAGGTGATTATGTTGAAGTAGGAAGTAATACAGTAATAGCAAGAGGCAAGTTATCCGATACAGTCATAAAAAAGAATGTTAAGATTGGCAACTTAAATCACATATCTCATGATGTGGTCATTAATGAACATGGAATGATTACCCATCAAACACATCTGGGGGGGAATACAACCATGATGCAAAACAGCTGGATCGCTCCTGGAGTAATTCTAAAACAAGGGATTACGATAGGAGAAGGTTCGCTTGCCGGAATGGGATCAGTAGTTATTAGAGATGTAAATGCTTTCGATACGGTGGCTGGGATTCCAGCTAAACCGATAAACAAAAAGGGTAGCAAATAGTATTTTTGAGGGAGGTAAACATATGGATGTGAGTATAATCATGCCATCTTTTAACCGATACTCTCATTTACTCCTAAGTTTATATGCATTGGAGAAACAGACCTTTGACCTTACTAAAATGGAAGTGATTTTAATTGATGATGCATCTACGGATCAAACCCCCCTTCTTAAAGATTATAAGCCCCCTTATAAATTTAAATATATTCGTAACAGAGATAATTTGGGCCTAGCAGCTGCCCGAAATAAAGGAATCAAGGAGGCTAAAGGGGAGATTATTATTATTTTGGATTCGGAAATGGTCATCGATCCGGAATATGTAAAAAATAACTATCGGCACCATCTCAAAGAGGAAAATACAGTTGTCATTGGAGGTGGAGTTGGTGTAAAACTGTATTCTTACCTTTTCCCTGAGCTTAATGCTAAGCAAATAAAGGAACTAAAGGTTCTTGCAAAAAAAAGCAAAAAGGTAAGAGCACGATTAAAACAGGTGATGAAAGGCGAAAGAATTGGGCCGTTTATCCGTAAAATAAACGCTCCAATTCCTCTTCTTGGAAAAAAGGATATTACAGACTTCCGAAGTATAGCTCCGTATACTGTACCAAAAAAACTAACGAAAAATACACTGAAAAAACTGGGAGATCGTTTTGAAACAAGTCCAATTGCATGGATGGCTTGCCTGGGTAATATTTCTTTAAGAAGAAATCTAATCATAAAAGCAGGAGGATATGACGAAAATTTTATCCATTGGGGGGTGGAAGACAGAGAGTTTGCTTACCGGCTGTATAAAGCAGGAGCAAAATTTAAAGTAGACCGAGAATTGAAACGGTATCACCAAGAACATCCCATATCTCGAAACAAGAAAAAGAATTGGTTGAAACAAATCGTGTATTTTCAACAAAAACATCCAACTCTAGATGTTTGTATAAGATCTCTTAAATATATTAAAAAATTTGATTACCTATTTGTAGAAAATATTTTAAAGGAATATACATTACTTTCGGGTAAGTTTCCTGAATGGTATACTGAATTTCTAGATTCTATTATCTCTATGCTCCAAGAAATCACAAAATTAAAAGCCCAAAAAAAAGCAATTAAGAGCCTTTTGGCGAAGACAGATTTTGAAACAGACAATGAAAGGAAGGAACGAATCATACAGCAAAGAAGTAAAATTGAATCTTTTAAGAATTATAGACACTTAATCGCATTATTCGACTTGCTGATGGTTCAATAAAAACTTTATGTAGAACGGTTTTAAGAAAACTGTTGAAAGAGGTCTTAGTATGGATGTTAGCATTATCATTCCGTCCTTTAACCGTTACCCTTTAAATTTGTTTTGTCTATTCTCATTAGAAAATCAAACGTTTGATTTGTCTAAGATGGAAGTGATCTTAATAGATGACTCTTCTACCGACGAAACCCCGCTCCTTAAGCAGTTCTCTCCACGTTATAAGTTTAAATACATTCGTAATAAGTCGAATTTAGGTCTGGCTGCCACCAGGAATAAAGGGCTCCGGATAGCCGAGGGTAAAGTTGTTATGTTTTTAGATGCGGAGATGATTGTTGATGCTAAATATGTAGAAAATCATTTAAAACATCATCAATCAACGGATCATGCAGTAGTAATCGGGGGGAGGAAACGATATAAACTTTATTCTTGCCTCTATCCTAGTTTTAATTCTAAACAAAGGAAAGATCTTTCCAGGTTACTAAAAGAAAAACTCGCCAGAAGGTGGTTTTCGAAGCGGCTCGGGAAAAAACTCCATTCAAAAAATATTGGCCGATATGTAAAGCGATTAAGGTCTCCAATCGTTCTCTTAAAAAAGGAAGACATTCGAAACTTTTCGCAATTACAAATGCTGTCCATTACAAAAAGGCACACCAATAATGTTTTGGAACATTTAGGTGATAATTTTGATTCTAGTCATTTAAATTGGCTGGCTTGTGTTGGCAACCTTTCTGTAAAAAAAGACACAATTAACAGGATTGGCGGATATGATGAAGATTATAAGGGTTGGGGAACAGAAGATCATGATTTGGCTTTTCGATTAAAAAAAGCTGGTGTTAAGTTTATTGTAGAACCGGAACTGATTCGCTATCACCAAGAGCACCCCAAAGCTTCGGGCCACTTAAAGCAAGGAAAAAAGAACCGGGTACTTTTTCAACAAAAGCATCCTGTTCTGGATGTTTGTATCAGGTCCTTAAAATCAGTTCAAAAAAATGACTATACATTTATGGAAACCATCATGAATGAACATTATGCCGTTATAAGGAATTTTCCTGGAAAGTATGAAGAATTCAACCGATGTATTGTTGAGTTGCTGCAAGAAGCAGCCATCTTGGATTCCCAGGGGAAGAAGATTATAAACTTAATGCAAAGTGCGGGTATTCAGGATGACCGGAAAAGAGTGGCTCGAATTATCCACCAGAGAAATGAAATTGATTCGTACAATCAATATCCGCATCTAATTAAACTATTTGATTTGTTAAGTAATAAATAGAGATACGCCAGTTCAAAAGTAACAAGAGTAGCATATATATTATGTAATTTCGATTTTATCAATTCCTATACATTGAGTTTAGGAGTGAATGTTTTTGAAAATACCAAAGAATCATAAACCTAAGCATGACTTCCCTGCAATTGTTTTAGATTTAAGTATTAATGGTCTAGGAATAATCCGCAGTTTAAAGCGAAAGGGCATTATGGTTTATGCCTATGATGTCTTATCAAAATATAAAAAAGGAAGAACTCTCTACGCCGAATGTGGACCTTGTCCACACCCAATATATGAAGAGGATAAACTGTTAGACCACCTAATTAAAAAGGGGGGGAATTTGAAACGTAAAGCCGTCCTGTTTGCAGGGTCCGATGATTATGTTTTTTTTATTTCCAAGTTCAGAGATCAGTTAGCTGAATACTTTTTATTCATTATGCCAGATCATTCCTTAATCCAATCTGTACTAGATAAAAGGCAAACTTATAATCTAGCTCTTAAGCATAACATTCCGACTCCGAAAACCTTTTTTATTGAAAATCCAGACCAACTGGAAAATATTGTAGAAGGTCTTGTTTTTCCATGTATATTAAAACCCGCATTCTCAGCGGATTACCGCAAGCGGATGAATAAAAAGGCAATCATTATTGAAAGCGCATCTCAGTTAAGAACCTTGTACCCGTTTTATGCACAATTCGGTGAA
Source organism: Bacillus sp. FJAT-18017 (assembly GCF_001278805.1). Lineage (GTDB taxonomy): Bacteria > Bacillota > Bacilli > Bacillales > Cytobacillaceae > Bacillus_D. The sequence continues at coordinate 1,764,665 of NZ_CP012602.1, forward strand.
TTAATGATACAGGAATTCATCCCCGGTGACGATCACTGTGTTTACGAAATAGCCACTCTTTTTAATAAACAAATGGATTTAATCGGTTTGTTCTCCAGCCAAAAACTTCAACAATATCCACCCATATTTGGATCAGGCGTCCTTGTGTTAAGCAAAAAGAATGAAGAACTCGTCAAAATGGGGGTGTCATTCTTTAAAACACTTAATTTTGTTGGTTTGGCTCATGCCGAATATAAAATGGATCCACGGGATGGCACCCTTAAATTTATCGAAATAAATGCCCGGACAACAGTATCCAACAGTCTGTCATATGCATCGGGAATAGATTTTTCCTATTTATATTATTTAATGGCGACCGGCCAAAATCCTCCTAAGGAATTAAATCAAAAGGAGGGGGGGAAATGGGTCCATCTTGTGCGAAATTTTTTAGGATTTTTGGAGAATCGTAAAAAGGGTAGTATGAACTTCGGTAAATGGATAAAATCTTTTACAGGAGTAAAAGCATTTGCATCATTTCGTTTGGATGACCCAATGCCGTTTATACGCGGAGTAATTTCTGATTTAAAATACGCATGGAAAAACAGAAGGTGACAAGGGAGGGTGGCATAACTTTAATTTAGAAGTGCCATCCGAGCGGGATGAAGACACTTTACGATGATATTCAAATATGTAATTAGGAAGTAAAAGGGCTGCTTAAAGATATGAGCAGCCCTTTTTCTATTTAGAGATAATGAATGAATTAATTTACCCTATCTTCTTTTTACTAAATCCAATTCCGATTGGCTTTGTAGTTTTTCACTTCCCCAATTACTTTACTCTTTTTTATAAGCGCCTTATTTCTGTGCAAATGTATGGGAACTGTTACCGGAGCGTCTTAAATAGACGTAATTGTACCTGCTGGTTGTATGGATTCTAACATTTTTCTCCTGTCATTTTTTTACGAATATTCTGTCGGTACCTGAACCCTCTTTAAAGGAAATTTCAACTCCGGATAGAGTTCCTTTTTAAAAATAAGTGTGCCTCCTTTTAGCGAGCTTTTCCCCGGTTTATTTTCACTTCCTAAGAAGTATCTTTTTTTAAAGTACTTGAAGGATTTCCTTTCCCTACCAATTATGTGTCCGTTTTTTCAAAAATCTCCATAGCCTTTGTTAGATAATAGGTGAGTAGTGAATACAGTCTATCCAAGTGATTTGACTTACAGAAAATGGACCTTCATTCATGCAAGAAAGGCCAAAACGGGAAAAACAGGAATAACAGTCAGATGTCCAATTAAACAGAGGAAAAACACCTAAGCAAAATATCAAGCAAGTGAATACACTAAAACAACAATGAAAAGTTCCTTCTTTGGCGGATTTAAAAAAGAACCGAAAAATCCAAAGGCTATTTTGCTTTTATGATAATTGAGTTATAGATATTGCTAAGAAACTAATTACCTTAGTTCGTGGGGAAATAGAAAATACGGATGCAAATAAGGCTTATCTTGATATGGATGAATTATTTTTGGATGTATTAAACGAGGAAGTTTCATTGTTTGATACATGCACTCATCGTTCGCTGATTAAAGCATTTCTGTATGTTGAAGGCGTTGAAAAAAACACAACAAAAAAATCGGATGTATAGAGGCAGTGGCCTTTAATTTGAACCTCATTTCAAATACTCAAATAGAGCTACTGGGAAAACCGTTATTAAAAAGTGAATATGGAAAATATTTAATGAGCCTGGCTGCTATGAAAAGAGAACTCATAAAGGAGAGATAAAATGATACCATTGTACGATTTTAATTTAAAGCCTAAAAGTAATATGGTTATTTGTTGTTTAGCAACAGGTACAGACCATGTTGCTTCAATGGAAATAATGAAACCAACGGTTGAATATTACGGTCGTCTTCATAATATTGACACTTTGTTTTATAAAGATCTCCTTCTTCCGGATCAAAAGCCTAAAAAACATAAGGTATTCCTTTTATACAATCTATTAAAATACTATCAAATTGTAATGTGGATGGATGCCGATACAATAATCGTGGATCCCTCGGAAGATATACGTAAAGAGTTATTATCCAATCATGTCATTTATATGACGAGTTATTTCGATAGAAATCCTCTATTTCCTAATAGTGGTGTCATCGTTGTTAAACGCGATCCTGTAACCTTAGAGATTTTAGAGCATATTTGGAAATTTAAAAAGAAGCGTCGCAGAGGCTGGTGGGATCAACAAGCATTTTTAAAACTCCTGGGTTATAAAAACAGAAATGTGAAAATACTTGCCTATGAAGGCCCGACAAAATACACATCGAAAGTTGGACACCTGCATCTTAAGTGGAATAGCAGACCTAATCGTAAAGATGTTGCACAAAAACCCAATATAATGCATCACTGTGGTCTTCCATGGGAGACGAGATTAGAAAGAATGAAAAAGAGTTACCAGCAATTTTTAAGAAATATCCAATCGAATTAAACGTTTTTTTGTTTATGAATGTTTCCCCCTGAATAGGAATCTTAAAAGCGGCCGTTTAAGCTTTACGAGTAATCCCGCAGATGAATTAAATAATTCCGAGGTTATTTTCTTGCGAATGGTCCCCCCAAACAGGCTGATGGCTCATCCAATCTATTGGATTGAGGGATTCAAGTGCGGTTCTGTGAGAGCCTCTGGGTGAAATTCCCAGGGGTTACTCGACTGAGAGGACGGAGGCTAATCCCCCTCCTACTTGCATTATGCCTTCAACCTTTAAAACATTTCTCCTCAAATAATAGTATTGTATTCTCACTAATTTCCTTCATGTGTTTGGTTCCATGTACATACACCCCATTAAAGAAATTGAATAAGGTAATTAGGAACTCCTTTTAAGAAAATTGGAGGATGAAAAAATGGATACGGTTATTTTTATTGGATGCAATAAGTCTGGAACAAGCAGGGAAGCAATTAAAGCAGCAGAGAGGATGGGTTTTTTTACGGTCCTTTTTACAGACAGAAAAAAGTTTATCGAACAAAGAGAAGAATTTTCGGATGTGCATCAGATGATTTACCTTGAAGATTTGCAAAAGAGGGAGTGTCTTAAAGAAGAGCTTGATTTGCTGAAAGGACAGGGGAAAAATATCAAAGCCTGCCTAAGTTTGGTGGATCCATTTGTGTATACTGCTACACTCCTGTCCATTGAATTGGGTCTTATACATCCCTCACCCACAGCGATATACAAAATGGAGGAGAAAACCAGAGTTAGGAAGGCACTGCAAAACATGGATTTCAATCCGTTTTTTATGGTGATTCAACCTAAAGACTCTTTAGAAATAGCAGCCGAGAGTTTTGAACATTCTCTTCCCCTTATTGTTAAATCTCCCCGGTCGAATGGATCAAAGGATGTCCTTTTAGCTGAAACAAAGAGAGAACTGGAACAAGCAATCCTATCATTAAGGAAACAGTTTCCCGAGCAGCCTATTTTAATTGAAGAATATTTAAATGGCCCTCAATACTTAATTGAAGTCCTTGTATGGGAGGGAAAGGCTCGAATTATTGGCATTATCGAACAGTTTATCTCCAAAGGGGAGCGCTTTATTGTAACAGGTTATCATTACCCGGCTTCACTAAGTGAAACACAACACGAGGAGCTGGATTCTGTCGTAGCGAAAGTGCTTTCGGCCCTGGATATGACTTTGGGCTCATGCCATTTGGAAATGAGATGGGTGAACGGGGAGTGGAAGCTTATTGAAATCAATCCAAGGGTATCGGGCGGTGCCATGAATCAAATCCTGCACGAAGGCACCGGTTTAAATTTGGTGCAAGAGATTATTAAATTACACCTTGGACAGGAACCTGAATTGAAACAGAGTAAACTAAAGCATGTATATGCACAATTCGTTACTGTGGATGCACGGGGGATACTTTTGAGGGTTACGGGGAAAAAACGTGCCTTATCTCATGAAGGCGTTATAGAGGTTTATGTGAAACCGCGAAAAGGAACCATATTAGCCCCTCCCAATTCATTAGGGGACCGATATGCTTATGTGATTGCTTCCGCAGAGAGTTTTGCTGAGGCAAAAAAGATTGCTCAAATGGCAGCAAAGGAAATTATATTTTTCATAGAACCCCTGTAAAGGGAGGTATTTATATGACATTAATCGGTATGCTTCATTACAGGAAAAAACCTGATGATGAAAAAAAGGCGTATGCGTTCGCAGCAGCTGCAAAGATGGAGGGAATTCCTTTTGTTTACTTTTCTTATCAGGGAGTTAACCTTAAGTCCCGGAAAATAGAAGGCTGGGTTTACAGGAAAGGAAAATGGGTGCAGCGAAAAATGGACCTCCCTCAAGTGGTTATTAATATCAGCAGGCCGAGGACAAGAAGGCAAAAAAAAATTTATAGGAAATTAAAAAAAATAATCCCCTTCACCAGTCAACCGGTGCCTAACAAAATGAAAGTATACCGGGCAGTTCAGAAAAAGGGTGATTTCGCAAATTTTCTAATCCCTACATTTCCTTTAAAGAAAACAGAACAATTATTTGAGCTTTTAGAACAGGGGCGACGAATAGTAATCAAGCCATTTTCGGGAAACAAGGGCATAAATATTTTATTTGTCGATGAAAAAAACAAAGATGAATTTAACATTATTGACGGAAATGAAGAGAAGGTACTTGATTCATCCCAATTTCATTTATTAATAGAAGAGCTAAAGAAAGAACAAAAATATTTGTTTCAGCCATTTATTGAATGTAAAACCCGCAATGGCCTGACATATGACTTTCGGCTTCATGTTCAGAAGAATGGCGAGGGTGAATGGGAAATTAATCTTATTTACCCGAGGATCAGCGGAACTGGAAAGCTGATTAGTAATATCAGCGGCGGAGGGTATCGGGGAGAACTGGACCCCTTCCTAAAGGAACAATTTGGTGACGAATATTTCAATATTAGGAGGCTCCTTGAACAATTCGCACTTACTTTTTCCTATCATCTTGAGGAGGTTTTCAACCGCAGGTTTGATGAACTCGGTATTGATGTTGGAATTGACTCACAGCAAAAAATCTGGATTTTTGAGGTGAATTGGAGGCCGGGTTCACAGCATCGGGAGTTTGAGGTGGCGAAAAGGACAGTCAAATATTCAAAGTACCTCGCGACTCATCATTAGTCTATTTTAAGTACAGAAACTCACCAACTCCAATCCTGCCATAAAATAAGAGTACACGGACAGGTTTGGGGTGGTGGGTATGGACTGGAATGAAAAACAAACTGATGCGGGTAACTGTCTTGGATACGCTCTATTCAAATAAAGAATAAGCGTTGAAATCGACATTAGTTTCAATTGTGGATTCAGTGCTTGGAAATGGATTTATTGAAAAGAAAAAATTCCGAGCCAAAATGGTAGAGAAAGCATCCAGATTGTTGGATGCTTTCGTTATTTTTCAATAGAAAATTGGAATTAGCTGTAAGATTTGAGAAAGGTAGGATCTTCACCATAAGTGCTGGTTTGCAATAAAAGAACGGTTGATTGGAGCAGAAGGTGCGATACTATTGCGGGGCAGGTGAGGCCCCACAGACTCTTTATCGTCAAGGAGGCTCATCTCATGCCCCTAAGGTCCGCGAACATTCACGTGACAGACAAAGGGCGCCTCGTGACAGGCAAGAACGGCCTATCCCTGCGATGATTATTCACGGAAGCTTTCCTTTGTGTCCCGCGATGGTTATTCTTAGAAGCTTCCCTTTGTGGAGCGGAAATCAACAAACAAATTTAAAGCATTTCTTTTGGTGAAGAACCAAAAAGTAATGAAAGTACACAGGCAAAAAACCCCTGTTCACATAAGTTAAAGATGAAGGGTTAAAGGAGGATCAATATGCGCTTTTGTTATATGGAGGGCATTGGAGAATGTGATCTAATACTTCCACAGTGTTTGCAAAATCATTTTAATGAAACAAATGAAACCATGACCTTCGCCTTCGGAGGTTTTAAAAAAGAAGTAAACGTCAAATTTTCCACTAATATTGGAAGTGAGAGCATTGGAATACACAGACAATTTGCCGAGGCGTTTTCAATGCTATGTGAAGTGGATCTCAAGTGGAGGATTGAACGGGACACTTTCCATGTCGGTCCTGTCATTGCTTTTATATTCAATAAACAGTCAAAAAAGATGACCCCCAAAAGGCTAAGGAGACTGAAAAAATATACTGCTCGTTACAAGGATGTAGGCGGGCTGTTTATCATAGCTTCAGCAGATTCCATTGATTTTAAGAACAAAACGATTGGTGGGTATTATTTCAACCCCGGTGGCCCTGAAAAAAAAGAAACTTGGGAATCGGGCATATTTCCTTTCCCAGAGGTGCTCTATAGAAGAGGGAAAGCGGCAGCTCTGGATCAATTATCAGAATTGATGGATGAGAAAGTCTTTAACTATCCATTATTAAATAAATGGGAGCTTTATGATAAACTGTCCGATTCGCCTGATGTCATTCATTATTTTCCAGAAACAATCCAGCTGCAGGAAAAAGACAGAGTTTTCAATATGCTCGGAAGGTTTAAATGTATTTATATAAAACCATCTGGGGGCATGAAGGCGGCTGGCATTTATACCGTGACACTGGAAGGAGAACAATATGCAGTTAAAAATGTAAGAAACCAAACAAAACATTTAGACTATGGTAATTTTACTGCTTTCTTGGAATCTCTTGATAACAGGCCGCATCTTGCACAGCAGCCAATTATGAACAGTGAGCTTAATAGAAATATTGTTTTCAGGGTGATTCTTCAGAAAAGCGAAGAAAAGACATGGGAATGCGCTGGAACTTATGCGCGAATAGGAGTTAAAGGGAGTATAGCTACAAACCGAGTCTTAACCGATTATTTTCTTCCTACTTCCCAGGCTTTGAGGAAGGTCTATAAGTTAAGCAAAAAAGCGGCGAAAGGAAAAAGGGAAGAGTTAATTGGCATATGTAAAAAAGTTTGCAGGGGGCTGGATGAAAAGAATGTCCACTATGGAGATGTGGCTTTCGACGTAATGGTTGATTCTAATTTACGAGTATGGATTATTGAGGTTAATAACCGATCACATAATCATAATAGCCCTTTAAAGACCATTAAAGACCGCAAAATGTATCGGCGTATAGTGGCTGCTCCATTGGTATACGCCGGTGCATTGGCAGGGTATTAAAACAAGCAGTACTTTATGAAACTGTAAAAAAGAAGGTGCCTTCATGATCTCCTTTGAAAAGTTAGTTAGCAAATGGCAAAAAACAAAGGTATTAATAAAGAATCGTGAAATAAAGGGCTATATCCCCGAAACAAAGTGGCTAAATAAAAAAAATCTTAAGAGTATGCTAGAAAAGCATGAAGCCGTATTTGTCAAACCTTCTCTAGGTACTGGAGGGAGCGGCGTTATTAAGGTCCAAAAGGGAGAAGACGGAAAAGAACCAATTTATACGTATCATTATGTAAAAAAAACAAAAACATTTACGACCTTTGAAAAACTATATTCATCGTTAAAAAAGAAGGTTGAGAAGATTCAAAAAACTAAAAAGCGGGCAAAGGGCCGGTATATGATTCAACAGGGAATCCCGCTGCTAAAATATGAAGACAGATTTTTCGATATAAGAGTCATTGTCCAGCTAAATAAGAAAACAAAAAAGTGGGAACCAGCAGGAATTGTAGCAAGAGCAGGGCATCCAGCAAAAATCGTGACGAACTACTCGAGTAGCGGAATCCCAATGCGGTATGAACAAGTCATGGGAAGCTTCCTTTCTGACGAAGAAATTCCGGTATACCGAGAAAAGCTTGAAAAACTGGTGGTTAAAATGGCCAATCGATTATCCGAAAAGTGCACTCAACTTCAAATACTAGGTTTTGATATTGGATACGATGAAAACTTAAAGCCCTGGTTGATTGAGGTAAATCTTGAGCCTCGGTTTAAAAGTTTTAAAAAAACCGATATGGACACATATAAAAAAATCGAATCCAACTTTACAGGGTACCGGGGAGAGGGACCTGTTGAGTCCAAAACGAAAAGAAAAAGGAGTAAATGGACACTAAAGAATGTTTTGGAAAACCAAAGTGAGTTTCGCCAATTTGTTCCGGAAACAAAGTGGTTTAATCCCACAAACCTGTCAAATATGCTAGACAGGCACCGAATGGTATATGTCAAGCCCGACAATTGGAGTTTTGGCAGGGGTGTAATCAGGGTGGAGCGCGTGGAGAATGAAGATGGTTCCAATCAGTATACGTTTCAGAGGAAGACGAAAATTTACACCTATGATACGTTTGCTGATTTGCTTGCATCATTAGACAAAGAGATCAAAGATATAATGAAAAAGCGGAAAACAAAAAACAAAAAATATATTATTCAAAAGGGAATTCATTTATTAAAATACGAAAGATGCATTTTTGATTTGCGGATCATGGTACAGCGGACCCCAGATAAGAAATATGAAGTCACTGGCATGCTAGGACGCGTGGCCGACCCGCAAAGAATTGTCACCAATTTCCATAGCAACGGAATGGTATATCCTGTAGAACCCTTATTAGCTAAGCATATGAATGGCGAAAAATTGGTTGCATATAAAAACAAGCTCAGGAAACTCGGAGAACAAATTGGCCAATTATATAACTTGAATGCCATAGGAATCGACATTGGTTTAGATCGAGACTTTTTTCCCTGGATCATAGAGGTAAACATATGGCCAGATCCCTATGTATTTGATGAGCTAGAAGACAAAACTATGATCACAAGAATAATTGAGCTTCGTAACCACTGGAAGAAATAGATATTTAAACGGTGCAACTGCTAAAAAAGGACAATGAATAAAAATTATATAAGATTAACTGAAAGAGCAGGAAAAACAGCTGCTCTTTTTGAAATTAAATAAGATTCATTAAGTTAGATCGGGCTGGATACAGAAGTTATCGCATTCCTATACCGGGAGGACGATTATCTGATTTTTTAGTTTGGGTTGTGCTATGGAAGGATAATTTATTTAAAAATGTTTTATACTTTATAAGGTAATAGGAGTACTGATTAATAGAATATTTTTACAAACAGCCAGGCTTTTTGTATAATGAACGGGCAAAGAGATGTGCAAGCTTTCTTACTATACTGCCTTGCATAAACCTATAAAAAGAGGGGGGTCAATCGTATGGCACAACAATTAGATGAAACATTGCAAATGCTAAAAGCACTGACCGATGCAAAGGGCATCCCTGGCAATGAGAGGGAAGTCCGCGAGGTTATGAAAGAGTACATAGCTCCATATGCAGATGAAATTACAACAGATGGCCTTGGCAGCTTGATTGCCACAAAGACAGGCAAGGAAGGCGGACCGAAAATCATGGTAGCCGGCCATCTGGATGAAGTTGGCTTTATGGCTACACAAATCGATGAAAAGGGCTTTATTCGCTTCCAGCCTGTTGGCGGTTGGTGGGGCCAGGTCATGCTCGCCCAGCGTGTTACAATCGTTACCCGCAAAGGTGAGGTGACGGGTGTTATCGGGTCAAAGCCCCCTCATATCCTAACGGCCGAACAAAGGAAAAAGCCGGTCGAAATCAAGGATATGTTCATTGATATTGGCGCGACAAGCAGGGATGAGGCATCCGAGTGGGGAGTCCGCCCTGGTGATATGATCGTTCCTTACTTTGAATTCACTGTCATGAAAAACGAAAAGATGCTGCTTGCAAAAGCGTGGGATAATCGGATTGGCTGTGCGGTGGCCATTGATGTCCTGAAGCAGTTGAAGGATGTGGAGCATCCTAACGTGGTATATGGAGTTGGTACAATCCAGGAGGAAGTTGGCCTGCGCGGCGCAAGGACAGCAGCTGCTAAAATTGAGCCTGATATCGGCTTTGGCGTCGATGTCGGAATTGCCGGTGACACACCAGGGGTTACTGAGAAAGAAGCACTTGGAAAAATGGGTAAAGGCCCGCAAATCATCCTTTACGATGCATCAATGGTGTCCCATAAGGGGCTTCGCGATTTCATCACTGATACAGCGGATGAATTAGGCATTCCTTACCAATTTGATACTGTCCCTGGCGGCGGTACGGACGCGGGTGCCATTCATCTTTCTCATAAAGGCGTTCCGGCACTGGCGATTACAATTGCTACCAGATATATTCACTCTCATGCAGCGATGCTTCACCGTGATGATTATGAAAATACAGTCAAACTAATTGTTGAAGTTGTTAAGCGGCTTGACGCACAAACTGTTGAAAACATTAAGTTGGGTTAATAGGAAAGCTCCCTGGCAATTGCCGGGGAGCTTTTTTAAGGCGTTATAGATGAGCGTTCCTCACACTCATAGCCACTTAATTACTTACTTTTTGAGACCACCTTCAAGTGCCTCGAGCATTTCCTTTTTTTCATCTTCGGAAGAGTTATTCCAAATGATTTCAAAAAGCACGCCAAGGCCCGGAAGCATTTTTTCTTCACCATTTTGAATGGCATCGACAATGGTATCCTCAAGCTCCTGCTGGGTATTATTCGCAATATTATGGATGACAGCTGCACGTAAATTTAAATCCATGGTTTATCCCTCCTTTTTAATGTTCTTTACTATCTTTTTCTTTTCATGGTTTTAATATGTATTTGCAATAGGCTATAATTAGAAAATGAGTTTAGAGAAAGGCGGAAGAGAAAGTGAAGCACATCCAATCTGCCCAAAACCCACAGGTGAAACAATGGAAAAAACTTGCGATGAAAAAAGAGCGTGAGAGAACAGGCCTTTTTTTAGCAGAAGGGTTTCACTTGGTGGAGGAAGCACTTAAAGATTCAGGTACTGTAATTGAATTAATTATTGCGGATGAAACCGATATTCCCCATCGATTGGATTATAAGGATACCCCGGTTACAATCGTAACAAAGGAAATTTTCAAAAGCCTATCGGAAACCGAAACCCCCCAGGGAATTCTTGCTGTATGCAAGCAAGAATCCGTTAATGAAAGCTTGGCTGATGCTAATACGCTTCTATTACTGGATGCTGTCCAGGACCCGGGGAATCTTGGAACAATGATACGGACTGCAGATGCAGCCGGTATTGACGCGGTTATAGTAGGGTCAGGCAGTGTTGATATTTACAATCCAAAGGTACTTCGTTCTGCACAGGGAAGCCATTTCCACCTGCCAGTTTTAACAGGAAAGCTTGATGAGTGGATCCCGAAGCTGAAGGCGAAGGGCATTCCGGTATACGGAACAGCACTGGAGAACGCCCGGACATATACAGATGCAGCGCCAGGCAGCACATTTGCCCTGCTGGTCGGAAACGAAGGCAACGGTGTGTCCAAACACCTGCTGTCTATTACAGACGACAATTTGTATGTTCCAATCCATGGAAAAAGTGAGTCTCTAAATGTTGCGGTTGCAGCCGGGATTCTCCTTTATTCCTTGAAAAATTCAGCAAACGTTTGAATCGCTGCTGAATTTACGCTATAATAGCAACTAAATTCATAATCGAAAAACAATGACGGAGAAGAGCACCTTCATTAAACCGCCTTTAAAGGGAAAAAGTGCCGCGACTGAAAGCATTTTTAGGGCAGGGATGTGTGCGTTCACCTCCAGAGTTGACACCGGGACCATTTCTAAGGAATGTAAAGGTGTACCGGCTAAAATCCGTTATTTCAATGAAGTGAACACGAATGTGCATACATACGTTGTTAACAAGGGTGGTACCGCGATCACAAAGCCTCGTCCCTTTATTGGGAGGGGCTTTTTTTGTGTGGAAAAGAGGCGGTGCTGAGCTAACAGGAAGGCTATAAGATTAAAGCTATGGAAGTAAAATTCCCCTGGCTCTTAATATGATAGGAGCATTTGCTAATTGCTACATTATCCCATGCGGATAACAATCAATGGATTCTAAATAAGGAGGAAAATCACATGCAGGAAAGACTTGCAGAATTGCAAACTGAAGCACTTGAAAAAGTTGAACAGGCACAAAATTTGAAGGAATTAAATGATGTCCGTGTTGCTTATCTCGGAAAAAAGGGACCAATCACCGAGGTGCTGCGCGGGATGGGCAAGTTATCCGCTGAGGAACGGCCGAAAATGGGTGCGCTCGTCAATGAAGTAAGGGGAGCGATCGAGGAGGCTATTTCTAGTAAGCAGGTACAGCTTGAAGAAGCAGCCGTCAATGAGCGCCTTGCCTCCGAAACAATTGATGTAACCCTGCCTGGCCGTCCGGTCAAGACAGGCAGCCCTCATCCTCTTACAAAAATTATTGAAGAAATCGAAGACCTTTTCATCGGAATGGGCTACCAAATTGCTGAAGGGCCGGAAGTCGAAAAGGATTATTATAACTTTGAAGCCCTAAATCTGCCAAAAGGCCATCCGGCTCGTGATATGCAGGATTCATTTTACATAACCGAAGATATCCTCATGCGCACCCACACATCCCCTGTGCAGGCTAGGACGATGGAAAAGCAGGGTGGAGTAGGGCCGATCCGAATCATCTGCCCTGGCAAGGTGTATCGCCGTGATAACGATGATGCGACTCACTCACATCAATTCACCCAGGTTGAAGGGCTTGTTGTTGGTGAAAACATACGGATGAGCGACCTTAAGGGAACCCTTGCTGAGTTTTCTAAGAAAATGTTCGGTGAGGACAGGAAAATCAGGCTTCGCCCTAGCTTTTTCCCATTCACTGAGCCGTCAGTTGAAATGGACATTTCCTGTAAAATTTGCGGCGGTCATGGCTGCAGCGTCTGTAAGGGAACAGGCTGGATTGAAATTTTAGGCGCGGGCATGGTTCATCCGAACGTGCTTGAAATGGCTGGCTATGACTCTAAAAAATACACTGGTTTCGCTTTTGGAATGGGACCGGAGAGAATCGCAATGCTAAAGTACGGAATTGACGATATTCGCCATTTCTATACAAACGACATTCGTTTCCTAAAGCAGTTCTCAGAGCAGGAATAAATTTTTCAAGCCTCAAGAGGCAGTTAAGCTTCCAGCGGAGAGAATTGTTCCTATTGATTCCTAGTAACTATCAGCGAGTGTCGTACTGAGGAAGGTTTATTTTAAAAAGGAGGTCCTATAAATGTTTGTTTCATATAAATGGCTCCAGGATTATGTTGATTTATCTGGAGTGTCAGCTAGTGAGTTAGCTGAAAAAATTACAAAAAGCGGGATTGAAGTTGAAGGTGTAGAAACCCTTAATGAAGGAATCACCGGTGTCGTTATCGGGCATGTACTCCAGCGTGAACAGCATCCCAATGCTGATAAATTAAGCAAATGCCAAGTTGATATCGGGGAGGAAAACCCGGTTCAAATCATTTGCGGTGCTCCGAATGTGGCACAGGGTCAGAAAGTGGCTGTAGCTAAAACAGGTGCTGTTCTGCCAGGCAATTTTAAAATCAAGAAGGCGAAATTGCGCGGTGAGGAATCCAACGGAATGATTTGTTCACTTCAGGAGCTGGGAATGGAAGGGAAAATCGTCCCAAAAGAATACGCAGAGGGCATCTTCGTTTTCCCTGCTGACGCTGTACCTGGTGAAGACGCGATTGAGGCATTGAACAGGGATGACCAGGTTCTTGAATTGAGTCTGACACCCAATCGTGCAGATGCAATGAGCATGCTCGGTGTTGCCTACGAAGTGGCAGCCATTTTGGGCAGAGAGGTCAAGCTTCCTAAAACAAAGTTAAGTGAGTCAGATGAAAAAGCATCGGATTATATTAAAGTTTCTGTTGAAGCACCAGAAGATAATCCATTATATGCTGCAAAAGTAATTAAAAACGTTAAAATCGGCCCATCTCCGCTTTGGATGCAAACACGGTTGATGGCGGCTGGTATTCGACCGCACAACAATGTTGTCGACATTACCAACTACATCCTGCTTGAATATGGCCAGCCTCTTCATGCTTTTGATTATGACAGGCTCGGATCAAAGGAAATTCTTGTCCGACGTGCACATGTTGGTGAAAAAATTGTTACCCTTGATGATGCAGAAAGAACTCTCACACCTGACCATCTTGTTATTACAAATGGCACAGAGCCGGTTGCAATTGCTGGAGTAATGGGCGGAGCTAATTCAGAGGTAACCTCTGATACGACAACTGTCCTGCTTGAATCGGCTTATTTCACAGGAGGCACAATCCGCAAGGCTTCGAAAGACCATGGCCTGCGCAGTGAAGCAAGTTCCCGCTACGAAAAAGGAGTCGATCCTAACCGTGTGCGTGCTGCTGGTGAACGGGCTGCAGCATTAATGGCAGAATACGCTGAAGGTGTGGTTCTGGAAGGGTCAGTTGAAGCCGATACTTTAAGTATTGAACCTGCAGTTGTTACACTTAATACGGTAAAAATGAATTCCTTCCTTGGAATGGAATTGACAATAACCGATGTTACCGAAATTTTTGCGCGGTTAGGCTTTGAAACGACTGTAGAAGGAACTGACGTCACTGTAACTGTTCCAACTCGTCGAGGGGATATCACCATTCCTGAAGACTTGTACGAGGAAGTATCACGCCTATATGGCTATGACAACATCCCGCAAACCTTGCCTTCCGGCGAACAGCTGGCAGGAATGTTATCTCCATACCAGGCTAAGCGCAGGGTGGTCAGGAATTACCTTGAAGGCGCTGGTCTATATCAGGCGATAACTTATTCGTTAACAAGTGAAGAAAAAGTTTCCCAATTTGCTCTTGAAAAAACAGAACCAATCAAGCTTGCCATGCCGATGAGTGAAGAACGCAGCCAGCTTCGGTTAAGCATCCTTCCACAATTGCTTGAAGTGCTGAAATACAACGGTGCCCGGCAGGCAGACAGCCTTGCAGTCTATGAAGTAGGCGCAGTATTCCTTTCAAAAGGCGAAGAGCTGCCTGCCGAAGAGGAGCATCTTGCTGCGGCAATAACTGGCCTATGGCATTCACATCCATGGCAGGGAGAGAAGAAACCTGTTGATTTCTTTGTTCTAAAAGGCGTGGTTGAAGGCCTTACTGAAAAGCTCGGTCTTGCAGAACGAGTCACCTACGCGGCTGTTCAGCTGGATAACATGCATCCTGGCCGTACCGCTGAAATCCTGTTGGATGGAGTAAGAATCGGTTTTGTTGGCCAAGTTCATCCTACTTTGCAAAATGAACTGGATTTAAAGGATACGTATGTACTTGAACTTAAGCTCGAAGCATTGCTTGAGGCGGATAAAGAACCACTGCACTACGAACCAATCCCACGTTTCCCTTCCATCACGAGGGATATTGCACTTGTCGTTGATACGGCAGCTGCGGCTGGAGACCTACGCAGTATTATCCTTGAGAGCGGGACACCTCTTCTTAAAGAGGCTGATGTGTTTGACCTTTATGAAGGCGAGCACATGGAAGCGGGCAAAAAGTCAATTGCGTTCTCTTTGAAGTACTTTAACCCTGAGCGGACCCTTACGGATGAAGAGGTAACGAAGGTCCATAACAAGGTGTTAAGGGCATTGGAAGAAAAAGCAGGGGCAGTCCTGAGAGCTTAATGCATGAAAATACAAAAGAGTTGGGAGTTCATCTCCCAACTCTTTTTGCTTGAGGAAATTGGGGATTCTAATTGCCCCCAATTATACTGAAATAGTATCGAATAATGTACTGTTTAATGCCAAAACACTAGTGGTTGCTTCTTCTTTTCGCGACTAGATTCTTGGCTTTTTGAGTATTGGCAAAGTGAAGCTTCACAAATTTCGGAAGAGCCTGCTGCCCTTTTGTCAATATTAGCTTTGCGGCGGCTTCATCTACTTTTGGTCCGGCGCCTTTTGGTATTAGAAACCCTGCTTCCGCTGAAAGATTTTCAAAGTGCCGGATAAATGCATAACGCGCAAGAATCGACGCTGCTGCAACGGATAAGTGCAACCCTTCAGCCTTAGTACTGAAAAAGACCTTGTCGCGGATAATTGCCTTCTGGCCTTTCAAATGGTTGTAATAAATCCCGGCCTCAGCAAATTGGTCAATTAAAATAGCATCTGGCATTTCAGGAGCAATTTTTTTAAGGACATGTCCGATTGCCTGGTTATGTAGGAGCGCCTTCAATTTGCCTTGAGACATACCTGACTGCTGCATCTCATTGTACTTTTCGTTATGGAGAGTCAGCAGGCTATAGGGAATCACATCTTTTATGTCCTTGGCGATTGCAATAATTCTCTCATCATTTAAGTCCTTGGAATCACGGACACCAAGTTCCTTAAGAAGCGGCAGATCCTGTTTCCGGGCATAGGCGGCGACAACAGTAATCGGCCCAAAGTAGTCGCCGGTACCTACTTCATCTGAACCGATTACTGATAAGAGGTTGAAGCCAGCAGGCAGGTGTGAACCGGGAGCCGGCTTTTTTACAGTAGTTTTTTTTGAGCCTGCGGCACTTGGGCTCGAAGCGGGATTTCCCCATTGAGCGGCTTCGTTTTCAGCGCCTGAACCCTGAAATAGTACTTTCCCTGATTTATAGGCAGTGACCATACAGGAAGGAGTTTTGGCTGCGAAAACACTGCCCTGCGGCAGCTTCTCTATAATAAAACGGGAATAGTGCTCCCTCAATTTATGGATTTGCTCAGGTGTTACGGTAATGACGGCAGTTCCCAAAACAGTGCACTCCTTTATGGTTTGTTGTCAGCTTATTGTAGCATACTTTTTACCAGTATTATCAGGCTTTGCGGCTCTCAATCCTTGAGGTGAGGGAAAAACAAGACTTAGGGAAATTTATATTCTAGATTATCGTTTTAGTGGATTAATCGATGGTCAGGTGGAGGAGATTAATCCACGAAAAAAGTGTAATAGATTAGTACAAAAAAATAGCGCAATATGACAAAATCCATGCTTGAAGCTGGGAAATAGTCGGTTACACTTTTCCAGAAAAGCGGGTTCTGGTATTATAGGGATTAGGATTCTTTGAATGGAGGCAGTTATGTGTCAAATGTAAATAAAAATAGGACAACGGTCGATATATTTGGCCAGCAATATGTCATAATCGGTCCGGAAAGCTCAAGCCATGTCAGGCTGGTGGCATCACTGGTCGATGACAAAATGCGGGAAATCAGTTCCAAGAATCCTTCGTTAGATGTGAATAAACTGGCTGTTCTGACCGCGGTTAATGCTGTAAATGATTTTATTAAAATTAGAGACGAGCTGGAAAAGCTGAAATCAGAAACGGGAAGGGATAAGGGTTAAAGGGGAATGCTGGATTTAGCTATAATTCTTTTATTCATTATGGGTTTTTTTATCGGCCTAAAACGGGGTTTCATTCTGCAATTTATTCATTTAATTGGATTTATCGTTGCATACATAGTTGCTTATAAGTATTATGATATCCTCGCGCCAAGGCTAAAGCTATGGGTTCCATATCCGTCACTTGGTGAAACATCGCCACTTTCTGTTTTGACATCAGCAACAGGGGCGGAAGATGCTTTCTACCGGGCATTTGCATTCATCGCTATATTCATCGCAGTAAAGGTGCTGATTCAGATCATCGGGGCGATGCTCGATTTTCTTGCCCACCTGCCAATTATAAAACATTTGAATATTTGGGCAGGGGGAGCACTTGGCTTCCTGGAAGTTTACTTGATTTTGTTTTTATTATTGTATATCGGGGCGCTTGTTCCGATGGGCTTCATTCAGGAGGCTATGAAGGATTCTGTCCTGGCTGAAGGTATGATCAAACACACTCCAGTTCTTTCACAGCAGCTCAAGGAATGGTGGATTGACAATATCGCTGCTTGAACTTCTCTGACAGCAGAGGAGTTTTTCTTTTCTGTTTAAAATTTTTTTAGTACAGCTCTGGGGACCGCTCTTGCGGTTTCTCGTTTTATTGGAACTTTTCGCTTGCTTAAACGTAATGAAGGGATGGTGGGTACTAACAATGGAAAAAAATAAAAAAGATGTAATTGGACTGCTTGAGACCATTGCTGTTTATATGGAACTTAAAGGGGAAAATCCGTTTAAAGTATCGGCTTTCAGAAAAGCAGCCTTTGCTTTGGAAACCGATAATCGCAGCCTTTCCGGAATTACTGATTTTACAGCTATATCCGGTATAGGCAAAGGGACTGCTGCGGTAATAGAAGAATTTATCCAGGAAGGCAGCTCCTCCGTTCTTAAGGAACTGCAGGAAGAAGTCCCTGCAGGGTTAGTTCCGCTATTAAAGCTTCCAGGCCTAGGCGGGAAAAAACTCGCCAAGCTCCATGATCTTCTTGGGATCGAGGATATCGCAGATCTGGAAGAAGCATGCCGGCTGCATAAAATTTCGGAATTACCGGGATTCGGGAAAAAATCCGAAGAGAAAATCCTGGCTGCCATCGAAAAAGCGGGCGAACGTCCAGAACGTCTTCCGCTAGCTTACATGCTGCCAATTGCAGCGAAAATTGAAATGCAACTATCTGAAATGAACGATATTGAAAAGTTTTCAAGAGCCGGAAGTATTCGCCGATGGGCTGAAACAGTCAAGGACCTTGACTTCATCATTGCCACAAGCAACCCGGAATCGGTAAGGCAACAGCTGCTGGGACTTCCGGATATAAAGGAAATTATCGGTGCAGGTGATACTAAGGTCTCGATCACCTTTGGGTTCGACTATGATATTTCGGCCGATTTCCGGCTTGTTTCAAGTGATGAATATGCGACTGCCCTCCACCATTTTACCGGTTCAAAGGACCACAATGTTCGAATGAGGCAGCTTGCTAAGGAACGCGGGGAAAAGATCAGCGAGTATGGGGTTGAATCAGAGGCGGGTGTAAAGACTTTTAATACAGAGGAAGAGTTTTACGCCCATTTCGGCTTGCCTTTCTTTCCTCCTGAAATTCGCGAAGATGGCACTGAAGTGGAGAAATACACACCGGAGTTCGGACTGGTTGGCATTGAACAAATCCAGGGCGATCTTCATATGCACTCAACATGGAGTGATGGAGCCCACACAATTGAAGAGATGGCTGAAGCGTGCAGGGCAATGGGGTATAGCTATATCGCCATTACCGACCACTCACAATTTTTAAAGGTGGCCAATGGACTGACTCCGGAACGACTTCGGGAGCAGAACGAAGAAATACGCCGCTTAAATGCCAAATATAATGATTTTAAAATTCTCTCCGGAGTTGAGATGGATATCCTGCCGGACGGCACTCTGGATTATGACGACGAATTGCTTGGGGAACTTGATATCGTTATCGCATCAATTCATTCCGCCTTTTCACAGCCTCGTGAAAAAATCATGGCAAGGCTGAGAACGGCACTTGAGAATCCACATGTCGATATCATTGCCCATCCTACTGGAAGGCTGATTGGACGCAGGGCTGGGTATGATGTTGATATCGACATGCTGCTGAACTTGGCAAAGGAAACAAATACGGCACTGGAGCTGAATGCAAATCCGCATCGGCTTGACCTTTCTTACGAATACTTGAAGAAAGCCCAGGAAATTGGCGTAAAGATTGCAATTAATACAGATGCCCACAAAGTAGGGATGTTGAACCATATGCAAATCGGAGTTGCCGCCGCCAGGAAAGGCTGGATTAAAGGCAGTTCAGTCCTGAATACGTATACTTTGGACGAACTGCTTCAATTTTTGCATCACCGTAATTGATAAATTAAGCTGCCACTGTATTCACAAAAACAGCAGCATACAGATAAAGGAGAGCTTCTCCATGCAGGAAAGAACAATGAAAGTCCTTGAGTTTTTCAAGGTCAGGGAACAGCTATCAGATTTTGCTTCATCCCCGCTAGGGCGGGATAAGCTTTCAAGGCTCGTTCCTTCAACGGACTATCACGAAGTTGAGCGTCTGCAGGAAGAAACGGATGAGGCGACGACGGCATTAAGGCTTAAGGGAAATGTGCCGCTTTCTGGCATTCATGATATCAGGGCACATATAAAACGATCTGTTATTGGCGGAACTTTAAGTCCAATGGAACTAGTCCAGGTTGCAAGTTCAGTACATGCCAGCAGGCAAATCAAACGCTTTATAGAAAACCTGGATGATGAAAATAGCAAGGTCCCGCACCTGGTAGGCTATACAAGCAGGATTGTTCCGCTTGCGAATCTTGAGCAGGCTATCAAAATGGCAATCGAAGAAAGCGGAGAAGTCCTTGATACAGCCAGTGAAACACTGAGGGCACTCCGCCAGCAGCTACGGTCGAATCAAGCAAGGGTTAGGGAAAAGCTTGAAAGCATGATCCGCTCATCAAATGCACAAAAAATGCTTTCCGATGCCATCATCACAATCCGAAATGACAGATTCGTGATCCCGGTAAAGCAGGAATACCGGGCCCATTATGGCGGCATTATCCATGATCAAAGTTCATCCGGACAAACCCTGTTCATTGAGCCGCAAGTGGTCGTCCAACTCAATAATCAAGTGCAGGACATCAGGGTAAAGGAATCACTTGAGATTGAAAGAATCCTTGCCGAACTTTCTGCAATGGTTGCTGATCATAGCTTGGAGTTAGAAGAGATAACCGAGGTGCTCGGCGAGCTTGATTTTATTTTTGCAAAAGCACGTTATGGCCGTTCGATAAAAGGCTCCAAACCAAGGATGAACAATGAAGGCAGAATTGCACTTTATAAGGCTCGCCATCCCTTAATTCCTGTTGATGTGGTCGTGCCGAATGATATCGTGCTTGGGAAGGATTTCACGACGATTGTCATTACAGGGCCAAATACAGGAGGAAAGACGGTAACATTGAAAACGGTCGGTCTATGTACGCTAATGGCTCAGTCCGGTTTGCAGATTCCTGCACTTGACGGTTCCGAGTTGGCCGTTTTCTCTGCGGTATATGCAGATATCGGCGACGAACAATCAATTGAGCAAAGCTTAAGTACATTCTCCTCACATATGGTCAATATTGTCGACATCCTTAATAAGGCGGACGGCAACAGCTTTGTCCTATTCGATGAGCTTGGAGCAGGAACAGACCCGCAGGAGGGAGCTGCCCTGGCGATTTCAATTCTTGATGAAGTGCACAGTCGCGGGACTCGGGTGATTGCGACGACTCACTACCCTGAATTGAAGGCTTATGGCTACAACCGGGAAGGTGTAATGAATGCAAGTGTCGAGTTTGACATTGAGACATTGAGCCCGACATACAGACTTCTGCTTGGGGTGCCTGGCCGAAGCAATGCATTTGAAATTTCCAAGCGGCTCGGCTTGAATGAGAACGTCATAGCCAGCGCGAGATCGCATGTTGGTGAGAATAGCTCGCAAATCGATAAAATGATTTCATCTTTGGAAACAAGCAGGCGTGAAGCTGAGGAAGAACTGGCTGATGCCCATGATCTTTTGCGCCAGGCTGAAAAGCTGCATTCCGACCTTCAAAAGCAAGTTGTCGAGTATTATGACCAGAAGGATGCATTGATGGAAAAAGCGGCCGAGAAGGCTCGCAAAATTGTTGAAAATGCCACCCGTGAAGCAGAAGACATTATCGCCGATCTCAGAAAAATGCGCTTAGAAAAAAATGCGGAAATCAAAGAACACGAACTGATTGATGCAAGGCAGCGGTTGGCCGGAGCCGCACCAGAGGTGAAGAAGACAGAAAAACCGGGTGCGAAAAAGGCCGCGAAGCATACTTTAAAGCCAGGGGATGAAGTAAAGGTACTCACCTTTGACCAGAAGGGAACCCTGATTGAAAAGTCTTCGAATAATGAATGGCAGGTCCAAATCGGTATCCTGAAAATGAAAGTGGCTGAAAAGGACCTGGAATATATTAATGTACCGAAGCCGAAGGAAATCAAGCCGATGGCAATTGTCAAAGGCCGCGATTCACATGTGGGTCTTGAATTGGATTTACGCGGTGAACGTTATGAAGATGCTTTAATGAAAGTAGAAAAATACATCGACGACGCGCTATTGGCCGGCTATCCTCGAGTTTCAATCATCCATGGCAAGGGGACAGGCGCATTAAGGCAGGGAGTCCAGGAATATCTTCGCAATCATCGCTCAGTCAAAAAAATACGGTTTGGCGATGCTGGTGAAGGCGGAACTGGAGTAACGATAGCAGAGTTTAAATAAATTCGGGGAGAATACCGGTATGGAACAATTCTGGCAAAATGAATATATTCAAATTGCAGCCTATTATAGTGTCGTTGTCCTCTTCCTGGTCTTATCCCTTGCTGTATTTGAGTTGGTAACCAAGTATGACAACTGGGAAGAAATCAAAAAAGGGAATATGGCTGTGGCCATGGCGACAGGCGGAAAAATCCTTGGGATTGCTAACATATTCCGCTACGCCATCCTTGAGCACAATTCTGTCCTATCAATGATTGGCTGGGGTGTGTATGGCTTCGCGCTCCTTCTTTGCGGCTATTTTATTTTCGAATTCCTGACCCCGAAGTTCAATGTGGATCAGGAAATTGAGAAAGGCAACATGGCCGTTGGGTTTATTTCAATGGTTATTTCTATCGGATTATCGTTTATTATCGGGTCCGGTATTTAAAGCGAGGTAAAGTAAAGTGGAAACACTGGGGAAGGTATTACTGGCTCTTTGTGGACTCTTTTTCCTGATTGGCGTTATTTATATGGCGTTTTTTGCATAAGGTGAGCCGCTGCGTTTGCAGCGGCTCTTTTATCTATAAAAAGACGGTTTTATTGAAGGGGATTTTGTTTTTGGAGTTGATTGTAGCGGAAGGCGCGAAGACTCGTTCGAAAATGAAAAGATCGTATTTTCTCCTGCGATGACTAATCGTGGAGTCTTCCCTTTGTGGAGCGAAAATAAACTGGCACTATTTCACCTAAAAAGAGCCTGTCCCAAAAGAGAAACTTTGTGCCCCTTAATATAGATGTTACTTTTATACTGCATATTCCTAATTTCCTAGGTCAATGTATTCTGTTTGTCGTATTGGCATGAATAGATTATAATAGTGGGAAAAGAAAAGAAAGAATTTTTAAAAAATTCACCAATAAGGAGGCGCTTATGAACGAAACCAAACCGTGGTTAAAACATTATCCCGAAGAGATACCAGCGGTGCTAGATTATTCGACAGACCCTCTGCATGAGTATTTGCTTCAGGCTGCTGATGAGTTTCCGGATAAAACAGCTATTCACTTTATGGGTAAGAACCTTACATTCAGAGAAGTGAGAGAGTCGGCTCAGAAATTGGCATCCTACCTTCAGTCTATAGGAATTGGCAAAGGGGATCGCGTCGCAGTGATGCTGCCTAATACACCCGCGGCAGTGATTAGCTTCTTCGGGATTTTAATGGCAGGCGGTATCGTAGTTCAGACGAATCCTCTGTATACAGAACGTGAGCTGGAATACCAAATGAAGGATTCCGGTGCTCTTGCTATTGTTACCCTCGATATTTTGTACCCGCGTGTTTCAAAGGTCATGAAGCAGACTAATTTAAAACACCTAATTGTAACCGCTATCAAAGACTATCTCCCATTCCCGAAAAACCTAATTTACCCATTCATCCAGAAAAAACAGTACGGGATAGTTGTAAATGTAAAGCACGAAGGCAGTGACCATCTGCTCACCGAAATCATGAAACGGCCAGCTGGCCCAATTGAGGCCTTTCCATTTGATTTTGAAGAAGATCTTGCACTCCTTCAATATACCGGAGGAACAACAGGCTTTCCAAAGGGTGTCATGCTGACGCACAAAAACCTTATTGCAAATACGACCATGTGCAGAAAGTGGATGTATAAGTGTCAGAGGGGGAAAGAAAGGGTACTGGGGATATTGCCATTGTTCCATGTGTACGGGATGACAACGGTCCTCCTTCTCTCAATCATAGAAGCCAATGAAATCATTCTTATGCCAAAATTTGATGTAGAGGACACACTAAAAACAATCCAAAAGAAAAAGCCGACACTCTTCCCGGGTGCCCCAACAATTTATATAGGATTATTGAACCATCCCGATATTCAAAAATACGACCTCTCATCCATTGATTCCTGTATAAGCGGATCGGCACCGCTACCGGTTGAAGTACAGGAGAAATTTGAAAAAGTAACGGGTGGAAAACTGGTTGAAGGTTATGGCCTTACTGAATCGTCACCTGTAACCCATTCTAATTTCCTCTGGGACCGCCCGAGGGTAAAAGGAAGTGTTGGCGTACCATGGCCAGATACTGACGCGGCCATCCTTTCAATGGAGAATGGTGAGCGGCTGCCCGCAGGTGAAATTGGCGAGATTGCCGTAAGAGGTCCCCAGGTAATGAAGGGTTATTGGAATCGCCCGGAGGACACGGCAATGACCCTGAAGGATGGATGGCTGTTGACTGGTGACCTCGGTTATATGGATGAAGATGGGTACTTCTATATTGTAGATCGGAAAAAGGACATGATTATTGCCGGCGGCTTCAACATCTATCCGCGTGAAATTGAGGAAGTTCTCTACGAACATCCAGATGTCCAGGAGGTTGTAGCTGCAGGTGTACCAGACCCATACCGCGGGGAAACGGTTAAGGCGTATGTAGTCGCAAAAGAAGGAGCTACCCTGTCTGAAAAGGATCTCGATGAATTTGCCAGAAAGCACCTTGCTTCATTCAAAGTGCCGCGTATTTATGAATTCAGAAAAGAACTGCCTAAAACCGCTGTCGGAAAAATCCTCAGGCGTGCACTGATTGATGAGGAAAAAAGAAAGCTTGTCGAAGAAGAACAGAAGCATGCCTAAAGGGGGGGCCGCTTATGCGGCTTCTTGTTTTATGTAGAAAATGAAACTTAAAAGTATCCGTCACCATGACAGTGAATGTGAACGATTTTAGTTTATGTTATGATAGTGAGGGAAAGTTCAAGTAGGCACAGTGCTGGAGGCTTGACAGGTAAAGAGCCGGGGATTTAAAATGAAATTATGAATGAATGGTCATTCATTTTAAAAAAATCATATTTTTTCTTCAAGAAGGAGGGATCGGGGTTGAAGAAAAACAAACCAAAATACATGCAAATCATTGATGCCGCCGTTGTTGTAATAGCGGAACATGGCTATCACCAGGCCCAAGTCTCAAAGATTGCCAAGCAGGCTGGTGTGGCGGACGGTACGATTTATTTGTATTTTAAAAACAAGGAAGATATCCTGATTTCTTTATTTGAAGAAAAGATGGGAACCTACATAGAAAAAATTGAGGCGATGATGGCAGGAAAAGGGACGGCCGCAGAGAAGTTATTACTGTTGGTGAATTCTCATTTCAATTTGCTGTCGACTGATCATCATCTTGCCATTGTTACCCAGCTGGAGCTCAGGCAATCCAACAAGGAACTTCGCCATCGGATCAATGAAGTTCTGAAGGGGTACCTTCAGGTCATTGATAAAATACTGACTGAAGGCAAAAGCAATGGTGAATTTTCTGACGGGCTTGATGTTAGGCTTGCACGGCAGATGATTTTTGGGACAATTGATGAAACCGTGACTTCCTGGGTAATGAATGAACAGAAGTATGATTTAAATGCGTTAAGCGGCCCTGTTCATAGATTGCTGCTTAATGGGATTAGCAGTAATGGCAAGTAAGGAGGAATTGACGATGGAATTTTTAAAATGGACCGATGACGGCGGGATTGCAACAATCTCCATAGCCCGTCCGCCAGCAAATGCTCTCTCGTCGGGAGTTCTGAAGGAACTAGCTTCGGTACTGGATGAAGTCGAACCAAGAAACGACATCAGGGTGCTTCTTATTCATGGAGAAGGACGGTTCTTCTCCGCGGGGGCGGATATAAAAGAGTTTACTAGCATCAAATCGGAAAGCGACTTCGCTTCACATGGCAAGCTTGGCCAAGACCTTTTTGAGAGAATGGAAAGATTTCCAAAACCAATCATTGCGGCCATCCATGGTGCGGCATTGGGAGGCGGACTTGAACTTGCGATGGCCTGCCATATCAGGCTGGTAAGTGAAACAGCCAAGCTCGGTCTTCCTGAGTTGCAGCTGGGACTTGTTCCGGGATTTGCTGGAACACAAAGGCTGCCTCGATATGTTGGCTTTGCACGCGCTGCGGAAATGATGTTTACATCTGAACCGATTACAGGCCTTGAAGCCGTCCACTATGGACTTGCCAACCACGCATATCCGGAAGCTGAACTGATGGAGCATGCTTTTACACTGGCAAAAAAGATTGCCAAAAAGAGCTCTGGTTCATTGAAGGCAGCGATTGAGCTTCTGAACTACTCTAAATCGGCACAGTTTTATGAAGGTGTAAAACGTGAAGCCAGCCTGTTCGGCGAGGTGTTCATGTCCGAAGATGGCAAGGAAGGCATCCAGGCATTTATTGAAAAGCGGGAGCCGGATTTTAAAGGATAAAGATAATCCTGCAGGGCACAAGGCCCTGCGGGAATATCCATACAGGGATTTTTTTTGTCCCGATTTTTTTCAATCTTTAGAAGAATGAATTTTGGGAGGGAAAACGGCATGAATATTTTTGTATTAATGAAAAGAACGTTCGATACTGAAGAAAAAATTTCAATATCGGGCGGAAAAATCAACGAGGATGGAGCCGAATTCATCATCAACCCGTACGATGAATATGCAATTGAGGAAGCAATCCGTGTCAGAGATGCACAGGGTGGGGAAGTAACTGTTGTATCGGTTGGATCTGAGGAAGCTGAAAAGCAGCTCAGAACTGCTCTAGCGATGGGTGCGGATAAAGCGGTCCTTATCAATACCGAGGATGATGTTGAAAATGGCGATCAGTTTACAACAGCAAAAATCCTCGCCGAATTTTTAAAAGACAAAGATGCTGACCTAATCCTTGGCGGCAATGTCGCAATTGACGGAGGATCAGGACAGGTTGGGCCTCGTGTAGCCGAATTGCTCGATATTCCATACGTCACAACGATCACTAAACTCGAAATCAACGGCGGCACTGTCACTGTAACCCGTGATGTTGAAGGTGACTCCGAGGTTGTCGAAACGTCATTGCCACTGCTTGTAACTGCTCAGCAAGGGCTCAACGACCCTCGCTATCCTTCGCTTCCGGGAATTATGAAGGCGAAAAAGAAACCGCTTGAAGAATTGGAATTAGATGATCTTGACCTAGAAGAGGACGATGTCGAGGCGAAGACAAAGACGATTGAAATTTATCTGCCGCCTAAGAAAGAGGCAGGGCGCGTCCTTCAAGGTGAGCTTGCTGACCAGGTGAAAGAACTAGTCCAGCTTTTGCATAGCGAAGCAAAAGTAGTTTAATAGGGGGGAAAGAGTTATGGCGAGAAAAGTTTTGGTATTGGGCGAGGTTCGTGACGGTTCGTTAAGGAATGTTACGTTCGAAGCCATTGCAGCGGGTAAAATAGTAGCAGAAGGCGGCGAAGTAGTTGGGCTTCTTGTTGGCGAAAGTGTAAGCGCTTTAAGTGAGGAGCTTTTCCAATATGGAGCGGACAGGGTTGTCGTTGTAGAAGACGCGAAGCTTAAAAATTACACTCCGGACGGTTATTCCCAGGCATTATTGGCAGTCGTTGATGCCGAGAGCCCTGAAGGCATCATTTTTGGCCACACCGCACAAGGAAAGGATTTGGCGCCAAAAGTTGCCGCAAAGCTTGGCAGCGGACTTGTTTCAGACGTAACCGACCTTGAAGCAGCAGGTGGAAATCTTGTGTTCACAAGGCCGATCTATTCAGGCAAGGCATTTGAAAAGAAAATTGTTACAGATGGTATCATATTTGCTACCATCCGCCCTAATAATATTGCTCCACTCAGCAAAAATGACGGAGCAAGCGGAAATTCCGAATCAGTCGCCGTTGAAATTAAAGATCTCAGGACGATTGTAAAGGAAGTTGTCAGGAAAGCTACCGACGGTGTCGACCTTTCTGAAGCGAAAGTAGTCGTGGCTGGTGGCCGCGGTGTTAAGAGCACGGACGGATTCGAGCCATTGAAGGAACTCGCACAGGTGCTTGGCGGTGCAGTTGGTGCATCCCGCGGAGCATGCGATGCCAACTATTGCGATTACTCACTGCAAATCGGCCAAACTGGTAAGGTTGTTACACCAGACTTATACATTGCCTGCGGTATTTCCGGAGCCATCCAGCACTTAGCCGGAATGTCCAACTCAAAAGTCATTGTAGCCATCAACAAGGATCCTGAAGCCAACATCTTCAAAGTCGCTGATTATGGGATCGTCGGAGACCTGTTCGAAGTGGTCCCACTCCTTACAGAAGAATTTAAGAAATTGCAGGTACATTCTTAATAAGTAATGGGCGGGTGGTGAAAACCATCCGTTTTTTAAATTTAATTTGTCTGAATATTCCGCACTTAGAGAATTAATTTGAAAACCGCTGAATTAATTTAAAAACTGTTCGAATTAATGAAAAAATCGCTGAATTAATTTTATGAGGATGAAAAGTCTTACAAATATTGTAAAACGCACCCCTCGAAATAACAATTATTGTAAAATCGGTGTCTAATTAATGAATTTAACACCATTTAAAAGGGTTCACGACCGATCATAAAGAAGAAAAGAATGTATCGAAAATTAAAAGGAGTGATTTATCTGCAGTTATTGAAACCGAGAGGGGTCCCGGTAAAGATTTTAACTCTTGAAGCATTACTGAGATTTCTTGAACCCAATTATTCAGTGGTTCCAAAAGTAAAACAAGAACTGAAAAACCGCAGAAAAGGATACAAAGGAGAGCAGGATGCAGATTACTACACCCAACTTCTCCCCGATGAATACTTCGTTCTACATGACCTCCGTCTTACCTACAAGGATCTCATTTTCCAAATCGATACGTTAATCCTCACTACTAAATTTTTCATTGTTGTTGAGATCAAGAGTTTTTCTAATGAATTATATTTTAACGGAGATACAGGTGTCCTCACCGTTCATTTCCATGACACCACTACAGGGGCGGACAATCCGCTCGTTCAAGCCCTTAACCATTCCAACCAATTGAAAGAATGGTTCGCCAGCCACAAATTTCAGATACCTCCAATAGAGCACCTAGCCATTATAAGTAGTGAAAAGGCTTCATTCCGCTGCAGCAGCGGTTCTGTTGCAAGGCACGTTGGGACTGCAAAAAGTCTCCCCCTTAAAGTTTTGGAACTCGCGAAACGTTACAAAAAAGATATTGTTACAGAAAAGGAAATTAAAAAGGCAGCCAGGCTCCTCAAAAAGGCACATACCCCCGAAACCATTGATGTCCTTAAAAATTATGGTCTGAAGAAGGATGAGCTTCTGCTAGCAGTGCCGTGTACCTCTTGCAAGAAGCGGCCGATGGATCGAAGAGGAGTGAACTGGCATTGCCGCTGGTGCAAAGCGCAATCAAAGGATGCCCATACAACAGTTATAAAAGACTATCTATTGGTTGTGAAAAATTCAATATCCAACCAGGAATGTTGTGAACTCTTAAAGCTTCCCTCGCCCCATATTGCTAGGAGGCTGCTTCAGTCTATGGACCTTAAAGCCAAAGGAAAAACCAAAGGCCGAATATATTCCCTCCCCTAAATTTCCCGAATGCCGGCCCAGGAAAATGGGGACGATACAGGTGAAACAAATTATTAGCATGCATAGGAAAATGGTGGTATACTTTCGGTAGAATTTTAGAAACAATTAGGAGGCTTAACATGGCTATTTCAAACGTAACAGACCAAAACTTCTCCGGCGAAACCGGAAAAGGCCTTGTTCTTGTAGATTTTTGGGCAACTTGGTGCGGCCCTTGCAAAATGATTGCTCCTGTTCTTGAAGAAATTGATGGCGAAATTGGCGACAAAGTAAAAATCGTCAAACTCGATGTTGATGAAAATCCTGAAACTGCGTCCCAATACGGCGTTATGAGCATCCCAACACTGCTTCTTATGAAAGACGGCGAAGTTGTTGACAAGGTTGTCGGCTACCAGCCTAAAGAAAACCTTACAGCGGTTATCGAAAATCACCTATAAGCATAAAGAATCCAGCCCCGGCAATTTGCCAGGGCTGGATTCTTTATGTCTAGCTTCACAAGGAAGGCTCCGGCAGCATAAGCATCGCACGAAGAAAAAGCGATAGCTTTTTCGAGGAGCGCCTATCGCCTATCAAACTTCAGGCCTCCTCCCTACGATAAGTCATCATCGAATCACTATCGCTCTTCGTGATTCCTTTATCCCACTCTTAAGGCTCAGTAAGCCTCCTCCGTGGGCAACTGATCCTAAAGGTCCGATTCGTTCAACTAACCATCAGCAGAAATCGCTGATGGAAGTTTCACTTTATCTCAGTCGAAGTCCCTCCATTTTGTACGGCGATGACCGAGGCGCTTACGCTTTTCTACTAAAAACTGGTCGACGCGCCATGCTCAAAATTCAATCCGCTACGCCCCTATGGTAGAATAGTGAAAAACGCGGTATAATAGTCTTTTGCACAAGTATTGAGAAGGCGGTGTCCGCAGACATGAATGAAACGATCAAGCAAAAGCTGGCTCTGCTGCCGGACCAGCCAGGCTGCTATTTAATGAAAGACCGACAAGGAACCATCATCTATGTCGGCAAGGCAAAAGTGTTAAAGAACAGAGTAAGATCCTACTTTACCGGCTCGCATGATGCAAAAACACAGCGGCTCGTCGGTGAGATCGAGGATTTTGAATATATCGTTACATCCTCTAACATGGAGGCGCTCATTCTCGAGCTGAACCTGATTAAGGTACATGACCCGAAATACAATATTATGCTGAAGGATGATAAAACGTATCCGTTCATTAAGCTGACTGCGGAGCGGCATCCAAAGCTTATTATTACCAGGAAGGTGAAGCGCGATAAGGGGAAGTACTTTGGCCCTTACCCGAATGTACAGGCAGCGAATGAAACGAAGAAGCTGCTTGACCGGATTTACCCGCTTAGGAAATGTGCGACGTTGCCCGACCGGGTCTGCCTTTATTACCATCTAGGCCAGTGCCTGGCACCTTGTGTGAAGGAAGTGCCGGAGTCGGAATATAAAAGAATGACTGACGAAATAACCCGTTTCCTGAACGGCGGCTACAAGGAAATCAAAAAGGAACTTACTGAGAAGATGACGGAGGCCGCTGAACAGCTTGATTTTGAACGTGCCAAGGAATTTCGTGATCAAATTGCCAATATTGAAGCAACAATGGAGAAGCAAAAAATTACGACCACTGATTTTACGGACCGTGATGTGTTTGGCTATGCTGTCGATAAAGGCTGGATGTGTGTCCAGGTTTTCTTTGTCAGGCAGGGCAAGCTGATTGAGCGTGATGTTTCACTTTTTCCTGTATACGGAGAGCCTGAGGAGGAGATGCTGACTTTCCTTGGACAGTTTTACGATCAGGCGAGCCACTTCAAACCGAAGGAAATCCTTATTCAGGATAGCGTCGACTGCCAGATGGCCGAAACGCTGTTAGGTGTTAAAGTACTACAGCCTCAGCGCGGCCCGAAAAAGGACCTCGTCAAGCTTGCAGTCAAAAATGCGCAGATTGCCTTGACTGAAAAGTTTTCCCTCATTGAGCGCGATGAACACCGGACCATTAAAGCTGTCGAAAACCTCGGAGCGATCCTTGGCATCCATACACCGAATCGAATTGAGGCATTCGACAATTCAAATATCCAGGGGACTGACCCCGTATCGGCGATGGTTGTGTTTATGGATGGGAAGCCGTATAAAAAGGAATACAGGAAGTATAAGATTAAATCTGTAAAGGGTCCGGATGATTATGAATCAATGCGCGAGGTTGCAAGAAGACGATATTCGCGTGCCTTGAAAGAAGGGCTTCCGCTTCCAGACCTGATTATTATAGATGGAGGCAAAGGCCATGTTGAGGCAGTCCGTGATGTTTTGGAGAATGAGCTTGGACTCGATATTCCACTTGGGGGTCTCGTTAAAGACGAGAAGCATAAAACATCTAATTTGCTGTTTGGCAATCCTCTGGAAATCATGCCGCTGACAAGAAATAGCCAGGAGTTCTACCTGTTGCAGCGAATCCAGGACGAGGTTCACCGCTTCGCAATAACATTCCACAGGCAGCTGCGCGGCAAGAGTGCTTTTCAGTCGATTCTGGATTCTATTTCCGGCATCGGTGAAAAGCGGAAAAAGCTGTTATTAAAGAACTTTGGCTCTGTTAAAAAAATGAAAGAGGCAACACCTGAACAATTCCATGCGCTTGGCATTCCAGCAGCAGTTGCCGAAGAATTAATAAAAAAGCTGAACACATAATATTGTCAGAATTTATTATCCTATGCTATAATGATGGAAATTTAATAATACTATCACTTTAAACTTCTAAAGTGTAGGTAGAGGCGCGGGCTTCAAGAGTAAGAATCCGGAGATTATGGGAATCTAAGAAGGATTTTGAAAGGGAATACCGCCGAAGCTGAGGATGGCCCATTCCATCCCATGCTGGTCCTGTATTGAATAAATGCAGGATTGTCAGGGTTATCCACCCTGGAGGGCTATCTCACATAGATGCGTAAATTTGTATTTTGCGTATCCGGGCAATGAGATATTCTCTCATTGCCTTTTTTTATTTGTGTAGATAACAACAGAAATTTAGAATTGATTGAAAGAAGGGGAAACAGTGGCAATTATTGTTCAGAAATTCGGAGGCACATCTGTTGGAACACCAGAGCGCATCATGAATGTCGCAAAAAGGGTTCTTGAAGAACGGGCGAACGGCAATGATGTAGTAGTCGTTGTATCAGCAATGGGGAAGACAACAGATCAGTTGGTTGCGCTGGCAAAGGGTATCACATCTTCGCCATCCAAGCGTGAAATGGACATGCTTCTTTCAACAGGGGAACAGGTAACGATTTCACTTTTAAGCATGGCATTAAAGGCACTGGGGCAGGAAGCAGTTTCCTTTACAGGATGGCAGGCAGGAATCACAACTGAACCTGTTCATGGAAACGCAAGGATTCAGTCCATTGAGCCTTCTGTTGTTGCAAAAACACTTGAGAGTGGAAAAGTAGCTGTTGTCGCAGGATTCCAAGGGGTAACAGACTCGGGAGATATCACCACTCTTGGCCGCGGAGGTTCCGATACGACTGCAGTTGCGCTGGCCGCGGCATTAAAGGCTGCCCGCTGCGATATTTATACGGATGTTACCGGAGTGTTTACAACCGATCCGCGGTATGTGAAAAATGCTCGGAAATTACTATCGATTTCATATGATGAAATGCTTGAATTAGCGAATCTCGGCGCAGGTGTCCTACACCCTAGGGCAGTTGAATTTGCGAAAAATTACGGAATACCGCTGGTTGTCAGGTCAAGTATGGAAAGAGAAAACGGAACGATGATTGAGGAGGAAGTATCGATGGAAGAAAATCTTATTGTACGGGGAGTCGCTTTTGAGGATCAAATAACAAGGGTATCCGTAATCGGACTGTCTGAATCGCTAAAAGGTTTGCCATCCATTTTTACTGCGCTGGCAGAAAACGAATTAAACGTAGACATCATTATCCAGAGTGTGACCGGCGAAGGGACTGCAAATCTATCTTTTTCCATTAAAACCGATGATCTTGAAAGGACGATTGAGGTTCTTGAGGCAAACCGGAAGACACTAGGATATGACAGGATTGAAACCGAAACAGGACTTTCGAAGGTTTCCATTGTCGGCTCGGGAATGGTTTCTAACCCAGGCGTAGCTGCACAAATGTTTAGCGTGCTAGCTGATAATGGTATTCAGGTGAAAATGGTCAGCACATCTGAAATCAAAGTATCGGTCGTAATTGAAGAAAAACTGATGGTCACAGCCGTAGAAACGCTGCATGATGCGTTTTCACTAGCCGGTACCAGCGTCCGCTCTTAAAGCAAAACCCCTCTCTTTTCACCTGAAATGGAGAGGGGTTTTGCTTGTATTTTACTTAATGAAGTCCATACTGTCCCATTTAACTGTAAATGAGGCTACCTTTGCCTTTTTGATCGGGTGCTCAAAGGCTTCCGCAACTACACCCTTTTGCAGTTCGAATTGCTGAGCGAGAAAGCCTGCTTCCAACTGGAAATAAGTTTCAGCCTTAGAAGTGACTCGTGAAGCAAGCAGAATGGTTGAGAGCTCAAATTCAATTTCATTTTTCTTCTCCTTGCGAACAACCAAATCGCCCCAGGATGCACGTGCAAAAAAGGCTTTTATTTCATCAACCGATTTCAATGGGTATTTCCTGGCTAAAAGTTTACCAGCCCAATACATAAGCTCAGGCGTATTTTTTCCAAGTAATTCGGGAAGAAGTACTTCCCTAATCAATTCATATCCAAATTTGCTCACAGTTTCAGTTTCTTTAACTTCAGATGCAGTTTGCTCGTTCAAAAAAATTCCCCTCTTTCTACAACTCTATTATATACAAATTTATAGTCAGGAAAAACCTTGAAAGAATAATCAGAGCTTGGAAGAATATTCTAATATACAAATATAATGAAAATATTTAGCCCTTTAGGGGCAATAATGCTATTTAAGTTGATAGTGGAAAAACTGCTATTCTATATTAATATATTTTCAAAATTTAGTTTTTTGGTCGATTTTCTGTATCCGTTTTCTTGACGACCCCCGTGACTGGGGGTAAAATGAACATGTCACAATAATGTAAAAAAAGGTTCATAAGTTTTTCACAATGATGATAGGTTTATAGTTTTATAGGGGAGCCATCATCGCAATTACTAGGGGGTATGTTTATGGCGGAAAACAGAGAGTTTTTGTATCGCAGGCTGCACTCGCTGCTTGGCATCATTCCAATCGGTGTATTCTTGATTCAGCACTTGACGGTGAACCATTTTGCAGCATATGGCGCCGATTCATTTAACAAGGCAGCCGACTTCATGGGTAATCTTCCATTCAGGCTCGTGCTTGAGACAGTCGTAATTTATCTGCCGTTGCTTTATCACGCTATCTATGGGATTTATATTGCGTTTACGGCAAAAAATAACCCGAAAAGGTATAGCTATTTCCGTAACTGGATGTTTACGCTTCAACGTGTGACCGGCATCATTACACTTATTTTTGTTGTTTGGCATGTATGGGAAACACGTATTGCGGCTGCATTTGGCGCTCATGTTGATTTCAATATGATGGCTGACATTCTCAGTTCGCCATTCATGTT
Organism: Bacillus sp. FJAT-18017; assembly: GCF_001278805.1. Classification (GTDB taxonomy): domain Bacteria; phylum Bacillota; class Bacilli; order Bacillales; family Cytobacillaceae; genus Bacillus_D. Next base: position 1,799,485 of record NZ_CP012602.1, read on the forward strand.
TGTTTTTTACGTTGTAGGCGTACTTTCGGCTATCTTCCACTTTTCCAATGGGCTTTGGTCGTTCTTGGTCACCTGGGGCATCACAGTGACTCCGCGTTCGCAACAACTTGCGACGTATTTCACAATCGGCCTGTTTATCGCCCTTTCCTTTGTTGGAATTCGCGCCTTAACAGCATTCATTTAATTAACACATAACCAGGGTTCGTACCTGACAGAATTGGAATTAGGATAGGGAGTGGAACTAGATGGCTAAAGGTAAAATCATAATCGTCGGAGGCGGGCTTGCCGGGTTGATGGCGACAATCAAGGTTGCCGAAGAAGGCACCCCAGTTGAATTGTTCTCCCTCGTGCCTGTAAAGCGGTCGCACTCCGTTTGCGCGCAGGGCGGGATCAACGGAGCAGTCAATACAAAAGGGGAAGGCGACTCTCCATGGGAACATTTTGATGACACTGTTTACGGAGGGGACTTCCTGGCGAATCAGCCTCCAGTAAAGGCAATGTGTGAAGCCGCACCTGGAATCATCCACTTGTTCGACAGGATGGGTGTTATGTTCAACAGGACTCCGGAAGGATTGCTGGACTTCCGCCGCTTTGGCGGTACACAGTATCACCGCACAGCATTTGCTGGCGCGACTACTGGTCAGCAGCTTCTTTATGCATTGGACGAACAGGTCCGCCGCTTTGAAGTAGCAGGGCTTGTTACAAAATACGAAGGCTGGGAATTCCTTGGCGCCGTAGTCGATGACGATGGTGTATGCCGCGGAATCACAGCTCAGCACTTGACTTCGATGGAAATTCATTCATTCTCCGCTGATGCCGTTATCATGGCAACTGGCGGACCGGGAATTATTTTTGGAAAATCGACGAACTCGATCATTAATACCGGTTCTGCTGCGGCAATAGTTTTCCAGCAGGGTGCACATTATGCAAACGGTGAATTCATCCAGATCCACCCGACAGCCATCCCTGGGGATGACAAGCTCCGCCTGATGAGTGAATCAGCCCGCGGTGAAGGCGGCCGGATTTGGACATATAAAGACGGGAAACCATGGTACTTCCTTGAGGAGAAATATCCTGCCTATGGAAACCTTGTTCCAAGGGATATCGCTACACGTGAAATTTTCGATGTATGCGTAAGCCAAAAGCTTGGAATCAACGGTGAGAACATGGTATACCTTGATCTTTCCCATAAAGATCCTCATGAACTTGACATCAAGCTCGGAGGGATTATTGAAATCTATGAGAAATTCATGGGCGATGACCCACGCAAGGTTCCTATGAAAATCTTCCCTGCTGTCCACTATTCTATGGGCGGGCTTTGGGTCGATTATGATCAGATGACGAGCATTCCTGGTTTGTTTGCTGCCGGAGAGTGTGATTATTCCCAGCACGGCGCGAACCGCCTGGGAGCAAACTCGCTTCTGTCCGCGGTATACGGCGGCATGGTCGCTGGGCCAAACGCTGTGAGGTATATCAATGGGCTTGAGAAGAGCTCCGAGGCTGTCGATACGTCTGTATATGAGAACCATGTTCGCGAGGAAGAAGCGAAATGGAGCCATATTATGTCGATGAATGGAACTGAAAATGCGTACATGCTTCATAAGGAACTTGGCGAATGGATGACAGATAACGTCACAGTCGTCCGTTACAATGACAGGCTTCGTAAGACAGATGACAAGCTTCAGGAATTAATTGAACGCTATGAAAATATCAATATTAACGATACAGCACGCTGGAGCAATCAGGGAGCAGCATTTACCCGCCAGCTCCAAAACATGATTCAGCTTGCAAGGGTAATCACGCTTGGGGCCCTGAACAGGAATGAGAGCCGCGGTGCCCACTACAAGCCGGAATTCCCTGATCGTAACGATGATGATTTCCTTAAAACAACAATGGCAAAGTTCACCGGCCAAAAGTCGGCTCCGGAAATCACTTACGAAGATGTAGATGTATCCCTAATCAAACCGCGTAAGCGTGACTATACGAAGAAGAAGGGGGAGTAGAGTCGAATGCCTGAAACAACAGTGACAGAAACACCTGTAAATGGAGCAGCAGCGGCTTCACAGAAAACAGTAGATTTTATCATTACACGTCAGGACACTCCTGATTCTGACTCTTATGAAGAAACCTTTTCCCTTCCATATCGTCCGAATATGAACGTCATTTCCGCACTGATGGAAATCCGTAAGAACCCGGTAACGAAGGACGGAAAGAAAACAACACCTGTAGCCTGGGAAATGAACTGTCTTGAGGAAGTGTGCGGGGCATGTTCGATGATTATCAATGATAAGCCTCGCCAATCGTGCTCGGCGCTCGTTGATAAGCTTGAACAGCCAATCCGTCTTGCTCCGATGAAAACATTCCCGATTATTCGTGACCTTCAAGTTGACCGAAGCAGGATGTTTGATTCACTTAAAAAAGTAAAAGCATGGATTCCGATTGACGGTACTTACGATCTTGGCCCTGGCCCTCGTATGCCTGAAACAAAGCGCCAGTGGGCGTATGAGCTGTCAAAATGTATGACATGCGGCGTTTGTCTGGAAGCTTGCCCGAACGTCAATAGCAAATCCGACTTTATCGGACCTGCCCCATTATCCCAGGTGCGTCTGTTCAATGCTCATCCTACCGGTGAAATGAACAAGGCTGAGCGCTTGAATGCGATTATGGGTGACGGTGGAATCTCAGAATGCGGCAATTCGCAAAACTGTGTGCAGTCCTGCCCGAAAGGCATTCCGCTCACAACGTCAATCGCAGCACTTAACCGTGATACTTCATTCCAAGCTTTCCGGAACTTCTTCGGAAGCGACCACGCATAACTAATAAAGACTGTCCAAATGGGCAGTCTTTATTTTTGTGTAAAAGGACATGTTGTTTTTATAAGAGTTGATTGAAGTGGAAATCAATAGACTTGTTTAACATAAAAGAATGAACCCCCTATTAATCTGATGCCTGCCAGTAAGCTTTTTGATATAATGAAGTTAATAACCCTGTGAAGCGAGGCAAGCGAATGAAGCTAAAAACAATAATTCCGCTCCTGTTGATTCTGTCAGGGATAGTTGCCCTTGGTATTGGAGGCTTTCAGCTTGCGGAGACAAAAATTAAGGGAAATAAATCGCTGGAAGAAGCACGCAATTTGATTGAGCCAAAAGCGAATGCCGCTGCAAAGGAAATTCCACGAGATGAAACCGGCCTGTTAAAGCCAGGTTTTGGTGATGTTGTAGGGATTCTTGACATACCCGCTATCGAGTCCGAATTGGCGATTGTAGAAGGGACCGACCCTAATGATCTGAAAAAAGGTGTCGGCCATTATAAGGGTTCCTACTACCCGGGCGAAAACGGGCAGATTGTTCTTTCTGGCCACCGGGACACTGTATTCCGGAGACTTGGTGAACTGGAAATTGGCGATTCGTTACATGTTAAAATGCCACACGGTGATTTCGCCTATGAGATCACCAGGACCAAAATCGTTGATGCCGATGACACTTCAATTATTACTCTTCAAAGGGAAGAAGAAGAATTGATTGTGACAACTTGCTATCCCTTCAGCTTTGTAGGGAACGCACCGGACAGATACATTATCTATGCAAAACCGAAGAAAGAAAATTGACCAGCGGAATCGCTGGTTTTTCTATGAAAACTTCCTGTATGAAATGAAGCAACCAGGAAAACTCCTCTCTGTTTTCGTCAAACTTGAAAAACTCCACTTTCATGTCGCTCTAGCAGAATTCACTATGTTATCAACGTAGTTTTAAATGTAAATTTTTATAAAATTTCAAATTGAAAAAACGGATTTGGGATGATATGATTTTAATGAAAACGATTGCATGAAATCTATTTTTTTACTGATTTGTGCAATCGTTTTCACATACTTATTTTAGTAGGGGGTAGGGCGTTGAAAAGGTACATATCAACCATTTTGACAGTGGTGCTTTTGTTTTCGACATTTGTGGTACCGTTTGCACCTTTTGTTGAAGCGGCAGAGAAAACGTATAATACTGTCGTTTTGCGAGGTGATGCACCATCCTTCAGTGAACATTGGAGCGGGGATAAGGATCCCCTCACTTGGAACGCTGAAGAACAAGTTTGGAAAAGCAGAGCTTACGAACTTGAAGGTGGCAAGAAGGTAGAATACAAGTTTGTTATGGACGGAAACTGGATGGAAGGGAGCAATCTTGTATTTACCCCTCCGCAGACTGGTAATTATGTATTCATTTTTCATCCCGGCCAGGAACGAACTGTAGATGTCCGGATTGACTTGTCATCCTTTTCTGGATCAATGACTTTGGAAGTGACTCTTCCTGAAGGGACACCAGACTGGGCAGCACCAACACTTGGTTCAACTTTGAACGGTTTTAATTATACTGTTACGTCTCTTACAAAAGTAGAAGAGCGGAAATGGAAAATCGATCTTGCTGGAAATAAAGGTGACACAATCGAGTATTTGTACGCGCTTGGTGATGCCAAGTATGTAGAAAAGCGTGAGCAAAAGCGGACTGCCACTTTTGTTGAAGGAGGGAAAGTATATTCCGACACAGTTGTTGAATGGAAAGCGGTACCGGTCGCAAAGGATGTTCACCATAACTTCTCGTTTTCACCCGCTGTGCCAACAAGTGCAGACAATGTGTCAGTCTCAGTAACCGTTAAGCACTTTGGAACGGTTACGAAAGGAGCTTTGTACTATACAATCGATGGTACAAAGCCGGTTGGAGCACTAGGAAAAGCAGAAAATGGTCAAGCCATTACCCTCGCTGCAAACGAGCCAACTGTTGAAAATGGTGTAACAACCACTGTTTTTACTGGTGTTATACCTAAACAAGCAAATGATACCCGAGTTAAATACATTGCCGATGTATGGGCAGACGGTGGCTTAAGCTCTCAATTTGCCGACACCAATAGCCTTGTTCCAGAAGGGGCAACCGAATTTGCCTACTATGTTGACCAATACGAGTCTCCTGGCTGGGCAAAGAATGCAATCATTTATCATGTGTTTGTTGACCGCTTCAATAACGGAGACGAGACAAATGACGAACCCGGCACTAAAAACCTGCCTTACGATGAGCAGTTAAAAGGCTGGATGGGCGGGGACCTTAAGGGTGTTCTTGATAAAATCGATTACATTAAGAGTACAGGGGCCAACACAATCTGGCTCTCACCAGTATTTGAAGGCCCATATTCCCACGGATATCATCCTGCCGATTTTGAAAAAATTGAAGATCATTTCGGTGATCGCAACTTAATGAAACAAGTCATTGACACTGCACATGCAAAAGGATTGAAAGTGGTTTATGACTTTGTACCGAACCATACGTCTATACAGCATCCATTTTTCCAAGATGCCCTGAAAAATGGCGAAAGCAGCCAATATTATGACTGGTACACATTTACCCAATGGCCGGAAAAATATAACTCGTTCTCCGGCATTGCTGAACTCCCTGAATTAAACAACAACAACTATGAAGTACGCGACTATATTTTAAACGAAGTTGTACCTTTCTGGCTTGATGAGCTGGATTTTGACGGCTTCCGCCTTGATTATGCAAAAGGCCCAAGCTATAGCTACTGGGTGGATTTTCGCCATAAAGTAAAGGAACTTAAACCAGAGGCATTTATTTACGGTGAGGTTTGGGACAGCCGTGAAAAAATAAACTCTTACGCTGGCGAACTAGACGGCGCCCTTGATTTTGGCATGAGAGATGCTTTTGTCAATACGTTTGCTAAAGATCAAAGCATGGTTGGTTTAAGCAATACGGTAAGTGAAAATATCAATACCTATCCAAGGGAATTCGTTACAGCATCATTTTTAGATAGCCATGACCAGCCGCGTTTCCTTTTTGAAGCTGGCGGCGATAAGGATAAATTGAAGCTTGCGGTCGCAACGCAATTTACCCTGCCAGGCGCGCCAGTAATCTATTATGGTGATGAGGTAGGCCTTTCACAAAGCAAGGACCACAATTCTGTCTCTGACTGGAAGGACCGCTACTACCGTGAAATGATGCCTTGGGATGCTGAAAAGCAGGACCTTCAGCTAAAAGAATTCTATAGCAAGTTAGCAAACTTGCGCTCTAGCGAAACTGCGTTGAGTTCAGGGGAATTCCAAAGGCTTTCCGCCGATGAGAATGTGTTTGCATTCGAGCGTACAGATGAAACGGGCCAATTCCTCGTTGTTGTCAACAAAGGGACTGAGCCAAAAGAAGTTGATGTAAATTCACTTTACAACCAATTGGAAATTACCAATGTAACTCTGACAGACTCGCTAAATAAAGACACTATTTCAAATGACAGCAATGGCGACCTGAAATTCACAGTGCCTGCCAAGTCTTTTGAAGTCTTTGAAATTACTGGCGACTTAACTTTTAGCGACAAGCCGATTGATAGAAATAAAATTTACGAGAAGGTTGTTTTGCGCGGGTCTGAGCCGCTTTCATGGGATGGCGAAAACAATCCGCTTACCTATGATGCCGACTCGAAGCTTTGGATAAGTGAACCGATCGTCCTTGAAGCTGGCAAAACTATTGAATTTAAATATGTAATGGATGGACAATGGCTTGATGGGGACAATTTGAAATTCACCCCTGAAACTTCAGAAGAATATATTTTCAGCTTTGACGCCCTAAATCCAAGGAATATTGATGTCAAGGTTGCACAGCAGCCAATTACAACTTCGATCAAAATCCATTATCAGCCGAAAGCAGGAGATACAAAAGATTGGAATTTGTGGGTGTGGCCGGATGGGATGAGCGGCGAGGTTTTCCAATTCACTGGAGAAGATGAATTTGGGAAAGTTGCTGAACTGAAGATTCCTGGCGATCATAATAAAATCGGCTTTATCGTCCGTACCGATAGCTGGGAAAAAGATGGCGGCGACCGCTTTATCGAAGGCATCTGGGACGGCAATGATGAAGTTTGGATAAAAGCCGGCGATGATACGGTTTATACAAGCAATCCGGATGGCGAATCGCCACCAAAAACGTATAACTCACTTGAAGTGAAGTTCAATTATTATCGTTATGATTTAAACTATGATGACTGGGATATTTGGGTTTGGACAGACAAATCCGATGGCCAGGCAGTCAAATTAGATAAAACAACGTCTTATGGTAAGCAAGGTGTATTCAAGGCGGACAACCTAGATGGTGCAACCAAGGTTGGTTTTATCGTCAGGAAGTCTGATTGGTCTGCCAAAGACCCAAGTGAGGGCGATCGATGGATTACAGATTTCAGTGCTGACGGGAAAGCCGAAGTATGGCTCGTCCAGGGGCAGTCACGGATTTACGACAACCCGGCAAAGGTCGACCGGACACCAAAAATCACCATAGCCACAATTGATGAAATGAATAAGATTACACTGGCTACAAATCTTCCTTTCTCTGTATCAAACCATGGCATTACCCTTACCGGTGCCGAGATTGATAAAATTGAAGCCGCAGATGCCAATGCGGGCGATATGACAAATAAAGTGATTATTACAACGAAGGAAGAATTGGATTTTGCAAAAGTTTATAAAGTTGCCAAGGAAGGCTTTGGCGAGGCGACTGTCCAGCTGGGTAAAGTAATCGGCAGCAAATCATTCGAGGAAAAGTTCTATTATCCTGGAAATGATCTCGGAAACACCTATTCGAAAGAAGAAACTAAATTCCGCCTCTGGGCTCCGACTGCAAGCGAAGCAATGCTTGTAACCTATGAAAAATGGGATAGCCAAACCGGAACAGAGCTTCCAATGACTCGTGCAGAAAATGGAACATGGACAGCAGTCCTTGATGGCGACCAGAATGGAACGCTTTATACGTATAAAGTCAAAATCGGTGACACGTGGAATGAAGCCGTTGACCCATACGTCCGCGCGGTTGCAGTAAATGGCGACAAAGGTGCAGTGCTAGACCTGAATTCTACTGATCCATCTGTTTGGAAAGAGGATAAGCCAGCTTTTAAAAACCGTGAAGATGCGATTATTTATGAAGCGCATATCAGGGACTTGACGATTCACCCGGAAAGCGGCGTTTCCGATGAGCATAAAGGGAAATTCCTTGGTGTTGCCCAAACAGGCACCACTGGACCTGACGGAGTGAAAACCGGACTTGATCACATTAAGGATCTTGGTGTGACACACGTCCAGTTCATCCCGATGTACGACTACAACACAGCTAGCGTTGATGAAACAAAGCTTGATACACCTCAATACAACTGGGGCTATGATCCGAAAAACTATAATGTACCGGAAGGCTCGTATTCCACTGATCCATATACACCTGCTATAAGGATTAAGGAAATGAAGCAGATGGTTCAAACATTGCACGACAATGACCTGCGTATTGTCATGGATGTTGTTTACAACCATATGTTCAGTGCTTTTGAATCGAACCTTCATAAGCTTGTGCCTGGCTATTATTACCGTTACAACGAAGACGGCAGCCTTTCCAACGGAACTGGAGTAGGTAATGATACTGCTTCCGAGCATAAAATGATGAGCAAATTCATTGTCGATTCCGTAAAATATTGGGCTGAAGAGTACAATATTGACGGCTTCCGTTTCGACTTAATGGGCATCCATGATGTTGACACAATGAATGAGGTGCGCAAGGCTCTTGATGAAATTGATCCATCAATTATTGTGATTGGCGAAGGCTGGGATTTGGCGACAAACTTGCCTGCAGAGCTGAAAGCGAACCAGAAGAATGCCTCCAAAATGCCTGGAATCGCACATTTCAATGACGATATCCGCGATGGCTTGAAGGGCAGCGTCTTTGGCGACTTGGATAACGGCTTTGTCAATGGCAAGCCAGGCATGGAACTCAGGATGAAGAAAGGAATTGTCGGCGGAATTGAATACTCTGATGAAATTAAAACTTTTTCCGATGATCCCGAGCAAACAGTAACCTATGTCGAGGCACATGATAACCATACACTTTGGGATAAACTTCTTTTGACCAATCCGGAAGATTCCGAGGACACCAGAAAGCAAATGCACAAGCTTGCAAGCTCAATAGTTCTGACATCTCAGGGGATATCCTTTATCCATGCCGGCCAGGAATTCATGCGCACAAAAGGCGGAGACCATAATAGCTATAAGTCTCCGGATTCCGTGAACCAGCTTGACTGGCAGCGCCGCAGTGAATTTGACCCAGAAGTTGAGTACTTCAAAGGCCTAGTTGCCCTGAGGAACGAACACCCAGCGTTCAGAATGACCACTGCAGAGGATATTAAGGAACATCTAGCATTCCTTGAAGCTCCTGAAGGGTCCGTTGCTTTTGTTATCGATGAAAATGCAAATGGCGATGACGCAGAACAAATCGCTGTCAGCCACAATGGAACAAGAACTCCAGTAGAAATCACCCTGCCCTCAGATGGAGAATGGGATTTGGTTGTAAATGGAGTAGACGCTGGCACCGAAGCAATCGAAGTAGTCGAGGGTAACAAAGTAACAGTCCCTGCATTAAGCACATATGTTTTAGTTCTTGACGAAGAGGAAGACAAACCAGGCGATAAACCAGGTGATAAGCCGGGGGATAAACCAGGAGACAAGCCGGGAGATAAGCCAGGAGACAAGCCGGGAGATAAGCCAGGAGACAAGCCGGGAGATAAACCAGGTGATAAACCCGGCAATACCCCTGGTACGAACCATCCGGGGAACCCTACACCTGGAAATGGAAACGGACTTCCCAATACTGCAACAGAATCCTATAACCTGCTGCTGGCCGGTGGATTGCTGTTCGCAACAGGAGGAATTTCCTACCTTGCAGCGCGAAAGAGAAAAGCAGCTTAAAGGATTTGGCCTACAGTGGGCTGTCGGAGTAATCCGGCAGTCTTTTCTTTTATTAAAATAAGTGCATAATAATTTCCTTTTTACGCTCAAGAGTTATAATTAAATAATGAATGGTCATTCATTCACAAAACATGAAACAAACGAGGAGGATCATTGTGGGGAGAATTAATTATATTGAAGATATGGACAAGTGGGCTGAGGGGTTTCAATTTTATCATCGCGTAAAAGTTCGTTTTTCAGAGACAGATATGTTTGGGCATTTGAACAATACAGTTCCGTTTACATACTTTGAATTAGCAAGGATTGAATTCTTTAAGCATATTGGCTTCATGCAGGACTGGGTAAAACCAGCAAATGAAACCATACCTATTGTGGCCGACCTTCAATGCGATTTTTTAAAGCAGGTTTATTTTGATGAAAACATTGATATTTTTGTTAAAGCAAACAAAGTGGGGACATCTTCAGTAGATATCCATTATATGGGCAGAACCGGGAAAGGGGAGATTTGTTTCACAGGCAGGGGGACAATGGTTCAAATATCCAAGAAAACCGGCAAGGGAGTCCCTTGGACAGATGAAATGAAAAGTCTTCTTGCGAATCCAGAGAATCCAGCAATAATCAAGTAAATTTAGTCACTCATAAGGAAATCATTACATACTATATTCTGACTAAATATATACCCATCCCACGATTCACAACTGGCGAAGGCAAGGAGGGTTACAATACTTGAAGGAAACCGGATTCAACCATAAACCATTGCTCACCAAACGGGAGAGAGAAGTATTCGAACTGTTGGTACAGGACAAAACAACCAAAGACATCGCTGGTGATTTATATATAAGCGAAAAAACGGTCAGAAACCACATATCGAATGCAATGCAAAAGCTCGGCGTTAAGGGGCGTTCTCAGGCAGTAGTAGAACTCCTGCGAATGGGAGAGCTCGAGCTCTAATCAGGACCGGCATCCATCATGGAGGCCGGTCTCCATTTGTTTGTAAATGGGACATGCTATACTAGGATTGTTGTTTTCCTTGAACTTTTGGTGAAAAAAGTAGAAAATAAACGTAAGCAGAAATTGTGGATAACAGCCTTTAGGGCTTTTTATGGGAGTGGTTGAGAAATGGAACAGGTTCGGACTGAAAAATTGGATCCAGCTATCGTTGCTCAAATTGAAAAGGATCTTCGTTACATAGCGGGTATTATAAAGCAAAAGGGCAGGGAAATGCTCAGCAACTATACCATCACCCCGCCGCAATTCGTCGCACTTCAATGGCTATTTGAAGATGGCGACATGACTATAGGTGAACTATCCAATAAAATGTATCTAGCATTCAGTACCACCACTGACCTGGTTGACCGGATGGAAAAGAATGAGCTTGTAGTTCGTGTTAAAGACCCGAAGGACAGGCGTGTCGTAAGGATCCATTTGCTTGAAGAGGGCGGGCGGATCATCGATGAAGTTATTAAAAAAAGGCAGGAATACCTGACCGATACATTAAAAAACTTTACTACTGAAGAAGTGGCTGTACTCCAGCACAACATGACAAAATTGCATCAGGAAATGCGGGAAAAATGAGGCGAGGGTTTTGAAACAGCCAATCGGAATTATTGACTCGGGGGTAGGCGGTTTGACTGTAGCAAGGGAAGTCATGCGCCAGCTTCCAAATGAACAAATTATTTATCTCGGTGACACAAAACGATGTCCATATGGGCCGCGGACAGTCCAGGAGGTCCGTAAATTCACCTGGCAGCTGACGCGTTTTTTACTTGGCAAAAACATAAAAATGCTTGTCATTGCCTGCAATACAGCTACAGCGGCTGTCCTCGACGATATCCGCAGGGAACTGGATATCCCTGTAGTTGGGGTCATTTATCCAGGGGCGAGGGCAGCAATTAAAAATACCGAAAACTATCATGTTGGCGTCATTGGAACTATTGGCACGGTAAAAAGCGGCGCCTACGAAAAGGCATTAAAGTCACTCGTCAGCAGAGTATCCGTCGTCAGCCATGCCTGCCCGAAATTTGTTCCGCTTGTAGAGAGCGGCGAGGTGAAAGGCGAACTTGCCGAACGGATTGTCGCCGAGGCTCTCGAGCCATTAAAGGGGCATAAACTCGATACGCTCATCCTTGGCTGTACCCATTATCCGTTGCTTGAACCGTTAATCAAGCAGTATATGGGTACGGATGTCAAAGTCATTAGCTCTGGTGACGAAACAGCCAGAGAAGTGAGCACAATCCTCGATTATCGCGGATTGATCGACCAGGACAATGAACTTCCGAAACATGAATTTTACACAACTGGTTCAGATGTTATATTTTCAAAAATAGCATCAGAATGGCTTGACTATGAGGTAACTGGTGTCAAAACAATTAAATTGGATTAATTCTTAAAGCTCCCAAGGGGGGCTTTTCTTTTTTTGTGGCTCGGACTGAGATTATAGGTGGTTCAAGGTGTAGTTGTTTGTGTAACTATTTTTGCTAGTGAGTCTCTGAGTACTGTTAGTGAAAACTAACCACCCACAAATATCGACTGGCAATAAAGTGTGGTTGAGAAAAGTAGTCATTTTTAGTACTACTCGGAGACCTACTAATTTTTCCTGTTGATTACCTAGTGAGTGTCTGAGTATTCCTAGTGTACTTAACCGCAGCTCCACTTTTACCAATCCAATTTTTAAAGATTGTAAGCAGCAACCCACTGTTTTATTTTTCAAGGCTTGGTCTAAAATCTCCCGGGGCTCGTATACATGTAGTACAAACTGTCTCGGGAGGGATTTTCATGTCCACAACTAAACCTAAGGTGCTGGCATCGGCTGTGCTGGTCACTTCGATTTTGCTATCAGGGTGCGGATTATTCGGAACGGAAACGGTCAAAAAAATTGACCCGCCAAAAAGCACTTCTTTTGAAAATGAAAAAGGGGTAACAGGTACACCAGAAGAAGGTGACTCAGCAGAAACACAAGGCACTCTTAAAACAGAGCTCTATTTGATCGATAAAGAGGGCTTCGTTGTTTCCCAGGCACTCGAACTGCCAAAAACAAATTCAGTCGCCAGACAGGCTTTGGAATACCTTGTTGAAAACGGACCAGTTTCTGAAATGCTGCCGAATGGCTTCAGGGCAGTCCTTCCAGCGGACACGGACATATCAGTCGACATCAATGATGACAAAGTTGCCACAGTGAATTTTTCAAAGGAATTCAAGAACTACCAGCCTGAAGATGAATTGAAAATCCTGCAGTCTGTCACCTGGACCTTGACCCAGTTTGACTCAGTTGACAAAGTCAAGCTGAAGCTGAACGGGCACGAACTCACTGAAATGCCGGTCAATGGCACACCAATCAGCGATTCCTTGTCAAGGGATTCGGGCATTAACCTCGACTCCTCAACCGTAACGGATATCATGAACACCAGACCGGTCACAGTTTACTATGTTGGCGGCGAAGAAGGCTCCTACTACTATGTACCTGTGACAAAGCGCGTCAGCAATACTGTCGCCAGCGACATAGAAGCTGCTGTCCAGGAGCTAGCGAAAGGCCCATCCACAACCAGCCTTGAAAGTGAATTCATGAACCAGGTAAAACTTCTCGACGATCCAAAAATTGAAGGCGAAAAAGTCACGCTAAACTTCAATGAAGCGGTCTACCACAGCTTTGAAGAAAAAATCATATCCGAACAGCTCATGGATGCCCTTGTCCTCTCCCTAACAGAGCTGGATGGCATCAAGGAAGTATCCATTCTAGTTGATGGCAAGGCCGAACTCGTCCAAGAAGATGGAAAGAAATTGACAGCGCCAGTCACACGCCCTGAAAAAGTCAACACTGGTAGTTTCTAAAAAACAATATTTGTTATACTATATAGAGAAAATCAAAGAGGCAGCCCAAAAGCAGCCTCTTCTTTCTTTTTTGAAAAATGGGTCGACACTCATATAAAAGCTAAATTAGGGAGGACTTTCATATGCGATACGATGGCAGGGAACCACTTCAATTACGCGATATACATATTGAAACCAATTATTTAAAACATCCGGAGGGGTCCGTTCTAATCTCCGTTGGCGACACAAAAGTCATTTGCTCAGCCAGCATCGAGGAACGAGTCCCTCCTTTTATGCGCGGCGCAGGTAAAGGCTGGATTACTGCTGAATATTCCATGCTTCCTAGGGCAACGGAGCAGCGAAACATCCGTGAATCGTCCAAGGGCAAGGTGACAGGCCGGACGATGGAAATCCAGCGCCTGATCGGGCGCGCGCTCAGGGCGGTTGTTGACCTCGAGGCTATTGGCGAAAGAACAGTTTGGATTGACTGCGATGTCATCCAGGCAGATGGCGGAACCAGAACCGCCTCCATTACCGGAGCATTTATAGCCATGGCGCTAGCCCTAAACGGCCTCGTTCAAAAAAGGGGTCTGACCCCTTTTCCGATAACCAATTTCCTCGCAGCTACAAGCGTTGGAATTCTTGACGATGGACAGGCTGTTCTTGATTTAAATTATGTAGAAGATTCGAAAGCATTGGTTGATATGAATGTCGTCATGACCGGTAGCGGTGAATTTGTTGAGCTCCAGGGAACGGGAGAGGAGTCAACTTTTTCACGGCAACAGTTAAACCAAATGCTTGAGGCGGCAGAAGCTGGGCTGGTTGAATTGTTTGAGAAGCAAAGAATTGCGCTTGGCGCTAACATTTCGGGTAAAATAGATTCTAGGATTTCAAAGTAGTTAGGAGGAAGATCCCTGTGAAAGAAGTAATCATAGCAACCAAAAATGCCGGAAAGGCGAAGGAATTCGAAGCGATTTTTGCAGAAAAGGGCATCAAAGTCATGACACTGCTGGATTTCCCAAATGCACCTGATGTAGAAGAAACAGGCATGACCTTTGCGGAAAACGCGATTCTCAAAGCAGAGACCATCTCAAAGAAGCTGGGTAAGGCAGTTATCGGTGATGATTCAGGCCTTGCCATCGATGCTCTGGAAGGCCGACCTGGTATTTTTTCAGCGCGTTATGCAGGAGAAGCGAAAAACGATCAGGCCAATATTGATAAGGTTCTTGAAGAACTGGACGATATAACTGAAGAAAATCGTACTGCCCGCTTCCATTGCGCCCTGGCATTTGCAGTTCCTGGACAAGAGACGATTACCGTTGACGGTACATGTGAAGGTATCATCCTTACAGAACGGCGCGGCACAAACGGTTTCGGCTATGACCCAATTTTTTATGTGCCACACCTTGGCCGGACAATGGCTGAGCTTTCAAAGGAAGAGAAAAATGCGATCAGCCACCGGGCTAATGCCTTATCGAAGCTTCGAGTGGTGCTTGATTCGAAAAATGGTGCTGATTTGGCATGAAAAAGGTATTGGTTTTGAGCGATAGCCATGGCTCGGCAGCTCCAATGAGGACGCTTAAGGACAGGCACCCGGATGTGGATGTTTTCATCCATTGCGGTGATTCCGAACTGCCAAAGGATGACGAGGCGTTGAAGGGGTTTGTCGCCGTCGGCGGAAATTGCGACTTTCACCCTGGCTATCCTGATGAAGAAATCGTAGAAGTTGCCGGCAGGAAAATCCTCGTGACACACGGGCACCTTTACTCCGTCAAATCAACATTGATGAGCCTATTGTACAAGGCTTGCGAGGCAGGCGCAGAGATTGTCTGCTTTGGACATTCACATCTTCTTGGTGCAGAAATGTCAGGAGGCATCCTGTTCGTAAATCCGGGAAGCATCAGGCTGCCAAGAGGGCTTGAGGAGAAAACCTACCTGATCCTGGGCATTGACGAGGCCCATGTAGAGGTCAATGTTTTTGATTTGGAAAAAGGCGAACTTCCCGAATTCAAACAACAATTCCACTTAAATCAGTAAAAGACTGGAAAAGGCGGATGCCAATTAAGCTCCGCTTTTTCCGTTAAATTTCCAGTTGAAGAAAGTTTGAGAAAACTTGTTGACATCTGCTTACTTGGCTACTATAATTAAAAATGTTCGTTAAACGAACGGATTCACTTTGTCCCAGTAGCTCAGCTCGCTGAATATGCTTCCTTTAATAACATCAGCGCACCTGCCGAGCGTCTCCTTGAATTAATTTTCTGAGGCAGGGGTGGGATAGTAGCAAAACAGTTTGTGTTGAATAAACTTTGTTTTAATTTTTTATATTGTCCCAGTAGCTCAGCTGGATAGAGCACACGCCTTCTAAGCGTGCGGTCGGGAGTTCGAATCTCTCCTGGGACGCTATACTAGCCGGTAACCTCAAAACGAGGCTGCCGGCTTTTTCTTTATCTCAAAATAGGCACTTGCCATGAGTAAAGGAAGTTTAGAAGGCTTTACGTGGTACTATGATTAAATGTTTCGCAAAATAGTAGGGAACGTTTATTGAAATACTATATAGAAGAGATAAATTCCACCTATGTTTCTCCTGCTACAAATTGTATTTTTACAAACTCCGTGCTAAACTTTTTTCAACTAAAGCATGTATGACTTAAAGGATGATTTTTTATGAAAAAGGAAGATGGAGACAATATTGTCCTTTTTCCAAATGTTGAACGACGGTTAGTCGAAAAAGGGATTGAGGCTCTGCAGGACAAACAGTTTCGGGAAGCAATTGAGCTGCTTGAGCAGGGGTATAAACTTGATTCCGATAATGAGGATGTTATGGCCGCGCTGGTGCTGGCTTATTTCGAGGCAGGGGCGCTAAACAAGGCAAAGGAACTATGCAAGGAAATGCTTATGGTCGGGCAGGGAGACTATTTTCAGATCGTCGAAATGTATATCACGATTCTCATTCAGCTTCATGAATATAGAGAAATTACGAAAATACTAGAGGCATTAATTGAGGAAAAGGAGGTGCCAGCTGAGAAGAAAGAACATTTCATCACAATCCTCCAGTTTTGTCAGAGGCTCGCGGAACAGGAGCCTGTCCAACCACTTGAAGAAATGGAAGCAGAACCTTTTCATCAGGAAGAACTCAAACCGGGAGACCTGGATTTGTTCTCGATAACGGACTTGAACGAGCAGGTGGGAATTGCAGGGAAACTTTCCAACCAGAACATCCGCCCGTTTATAGATGAAATTTCCGCTTTCCTATCAGCCGAAGAGGGCCATCCATTCTTGAAGACGATGCTGTTGAATATCTTGCGAGAACAGGAAGTTACGAATGTTATCAATGTAAGGAAGTTTGGGATGCTGGAAAAAATAAATCCACAAGAGCTTAAGCCACCCCATTCCCAGCCAAACGATAATGAGGCGGGAGTTCAGCTAATCAAGGCTCTAGAGCATCAGGACCCGCTTTTGCTTGAAAGTGCTTTAAGCCTGTTGGCACGGTACGCATTTGCTGTGTATCCATTCGAATTATCACCGGCCGATCAGGCTGCGTGGGCTGCAGCGTTTGAATATACTGCACTCCTCTACCTTGGCAATGAGCCTGACATGGAGAGATTAGCCGAAAAATACGGTACAATCGCAGAGCATGTGAGTGAAGCTGCCGGTTGGATAGGAAAAGTGGAGGAAATTTCTTATCCTATAATTTAGGCCCCAGAGTTGAAAGAACAAAATCGTATGTTATAATGTAGTGGTTGCAATGTGTAAAAACAGCTTATGCCTTACATAGCGAGCGATTCTACCATTGGTAAATTAGGAAATAGATTGTTGGAGGGAACAAAATGTCTGCTACTTGGGAAAAATTAGAAGGGAACCGCGGTGTCCTTACTGTAGAAGTAAGTGAAGAAAAAGTTGCGGAGTCTCTTGATATTGCTTTTAAAAAAGTTGTAAAGCAAGTTAACGCGCCTGGCTTCCGTAAAGGAAAAATGCCTCGTCCGCTTTTTGAAAAAATGTATGGAGTTGAAGCACTCTACCAGGATGCGATCGACTACCTTCTGCCGGAAGCTTATTCTTCCGCACTTGACGAAACTGGCATTGAGCCAATTGACCGTCCTGAAGTTGATGTTGAGAAGTTCGAAAGAGGCTCAAGCGCAGTATTCAAAATTACTGTTGAAGTAAAGCCTGAAGTAAAACTTGGTGAATACAAAGGCCTTGAAGTGACTGAATTTGATACAACTGTAAGCGAAGAAGACGTTGACGCTGAAATCAAGACTATGCAGGAACGCCATTCCGAGCTTGTTGTTAAAGAAGAAGGCGCGGCTGCAGAAGGCGATACTGTCGTAATGGATTTCAAAGGTTTCGTTGATGGCGAAGCATTTGAAGGCGGCGAGTCTGAAAACTATTCCCTGGAGCTTGGTTCTGGTTCATTCATCCCTGGTTTCGAAGAGCAGCTTGTAGGCGTTGCTGCTGGTGAATCAAAGGATGTTGAAGTAACATTCCCAGAGGAATACCATGCTGCAGAACTTGCTGGCAAAGCAGCTACTTTCCAGGTAACTGTTCATGAAATCAAGTCAAAGGAACTTCCTGCACTTGATGATGAGTTTGCCAAGGATGTAGATGATGAAGTTGAAACTCTAGATGAGTTGAAAGCTAAAATCCGTTCACGCCTTGAGCATGACAAAGGACATCAAAAAGAGCATCATGTCCGCGATTCAGTTGTAGAAAAAGCTGCTGCAAATGCAGAAATCGAAGTTCCAGATGCAATGGTCCGCAACGAAACAGACCGTATGCTTCAAGAATTCGAACAGCGTCTGCAAATGCAAGGAATGAACATGGAGCTTTACTACCAGTTCTCCGGACAGGATGAAGCAGCTCTTCGCGAACAAATGAAGAGCGATGCTGAGCAGCGTGTCCGTGTAAGCCTTGTGCTTGACGCAATTGCTGAAGCTGAAAACATCGAAGTTTCTGAAGAAGATGTTAATGCAGAATTAACTAAGATGTCCGAAATGTACAACATGACTCCAGAGAACATCACAATGGCTCTAGGCGGAACTGAAGGCATCAAGTCTGACCTTCAGAAAAATAAGGCTGCTGACTTCCTAGTTGAAAACAGCAAAACAGTTGCTGCTGAATAATTCTATATAACATAAAAAACAAGGCGCGATTTATCGTGCCTTGTTTTATACAATTTAGCGATTACATATTATAATAAGAGTAGCACTGCATATTGAAAAAGCAGTTTAAAAAAATTCAGCAGTTCGATTGAAGCTGAAGGCGCGAAGGCTCCACGCCAGCAGTGGAAATCTTAAGTTCCATCTATTATACATATCAAAAGTTTTTGGGCATTGGGCTTAATTCATGCTAAATGTGGTTAAGCTTTAGTAAGTACATAGGAAAGCGGAAGCACACGGTGAGTGCTGAAGCTGGACAAGAGATATCGTTTGGCCATGCAGGTTATTTCGGAGTTTGTGGAATATTTTAGGCGGAATCGGCGAGAGTTATTATTTCCAGAAAGCATGTATCATGTGGTACAATGCAATACATAACGCCTTTTGCTTGTAAGATTGTTCCCAAATTTCAAATTTAAGCCTGCAAATAAGCAGCTTATTCATAATGAGAATCCGTTTTAGAGGGGTGAAAGATTTGTTCAAATTCAATGATGAAAAAGGGCAGTTAAAGTGTTCCTTCTGTGGCAAGACGCAGGATCAGGTCCGCAAGCTTGTCGCTGGTCCTGGGGTATATATATGTGATGAGTGCATTGAATTATGTACTGAAATCGTCGAGGAGGAGCTTGGCACTGAAGAGGAAGTCGAGTTCAAGGATGTTCCTAAGCCAAAGGAAATCCTCGAAATCCTTGATGAATATGTCATCGGCCAGGAAAAGGCAAAAAAGTCGCTTTCGGTGGCAGTTTACAACCACTACAAGCGCATTAACTCCAATAGCAAAATCGATGATGTTGAACTCTCAAAGAGCAATATCTGTATGATTGGGCCTACTGGCAGCGGGAAAACTCTCCTCGCTCAGACCCTTGCCCGCATCCTGAACGTACCGTTCGCGATTGCAGATGCTACCTCGCTAACTGAAGCAGGTTACGTCGGTGAAGACGTGGAGAATATTTTGCTGAAATTGATCCAGGCTGCCGACTATGATGTCGAAAAGGCTGAAAAAGGGATCATTTATATTGATGAAATTGACAAAGTTGCACGTAAATCTGAAAATCCATCTATTACAAGAGATGTTTCAGGTGAAGGTGTTCAGCAGGCGCTTCTAAAAATCCTTGAAGGAACTGTTGCGAGTGTTCCTCCACAGGGAGGCAGGAAGCATCCTCACCAGGAGTTCATCCAAATCGATACCACAAATATCCTATTCATTTGCGGTGGAGCTTTTGATGGAATCGAATCGATTATCAAGCGCCGCCTAGGCCAGAAGGTCATCGGTTTCGGCTCTGATGTAAAGCAGGTAGAAGTCAGCCAGAAGGAATTGCTTTCTAAGGTCCTTCCAGAAGACTTGCTGAAATTTGGGCTTATCCCTGAATTCATCGGCCGTCTTCCAGTTATTGCGAGCCTTGAACAGCTTGACGAAGATGCGTTGATTGAAATCCTGACAAAACCAAAGAACGCTCTAGTTAAGCAGTATCAGAAAATGCTTGAGCTTGATGAGGTAGAGCTTGAATTTGAAGAAGGTGCCCTCGTGGAAATTGCTAAAAAAGCGATTGAGCGTAAAACAGGGGCACGCGGCTTGCGTTCCATCATTGAAGGAATCATGCTGGATGTCATGTTTGACCTTCCTTCCCGCGATGATATTACAAAATGTATCATCACAAAGGAAACAGTCACAGACAACAGCGTTCCGAAGCTTGTCAATGAGGAAGGCACCGTCATCAACGAAGAGCGTACATCCGCCTAAATGTTAATACCGCTGTCCGGTAACCTGCCGGGCAGCTTTTTATTGTTTTCGGCAATGGTTTTTTTAAAATGTACCTGGCTGGCTAGCTCAAGAAACAATAATTACTTGAAAAAGATTTTCGAGTACGATTTCAATTTTTAGGAGAAGTGAAATGTCCTTGAAACAGGTTTTCGAGTACAATTTCAATTTTTTGAGGAGTGGAATGTCCCGGTAATATAATTTCGAGTACAATTTCAATTTCTAAAACAATGAAATATCCTCGATACTGGTTCTTTAGAAATGGTTCAAGCGCAATTTTGACTTTGGGAAACTTAAGAATTGATGAAGTTTAGAATCTCTATTAATTGAAGCGGAAGGCACGGAGACTCCTGCGGGAAAAGCGGGACAGGGGAGACCCCGCAGGTGCCATAGGCACCGAGGAGGCTCCGCGACCGCCCGCGGAAAGCGAAGTGCCTGAAGCGGAAATTACAGAAAAACTGAAGTTTAAACTACTTAGCACTTGCAACGCCTCAAGGTCATACTCCTGTCTTTGTAAACCTCTCTTTTTACCTGTCCGATATTCAGTAACTTTTTGTTTATTCGAACCCTCCAACGGAAATACTAACAAGTAACGGAAAACGTAATGTTCAGGAGGGAAAAGGATGAGTTGGATGGGAATCGCCTTGTTTGTACAGCTCTTCTTCGGCATCATCATTGGGCTGTATTTTTGGAACTTGCTAAAGAATCAACGTACTCAAAAGGTCACTATTGATAAAGAATCTAAGAAGGAAATGGAACAGCTCCGCAAAATGAGATCGATTTCTCTGACAGAGCCGCTTGCGGAAAGAGTAAGGCCGGGCTCCTTTGATGATATTGTAGGTCAAAAAGATGGAATTAAAGCGTTAAAGGCAGCACTTTGCGGACCTAATCCCCAGCATGTCATTGTGTATGGTCCTCCGGGTGTCGGTAAAACTGCTGCAGCGAGACTTGTATTGGAGGAAGCAAAGAGAAACCAAAAGTCGCCATTTCAGCAATCCTCCGTCTTTATAGAACTTGACGCGACAACAGCAAGGTTTGACGAACGAGGCATTGCAGATCCTCTAATCGGTTCCGTCCATGATCCTATTTATCAGGGTGCGGGCGCGATGGGACAGGCCGGGATTCCGCAGCCAAAACAGGGTGCAGTTACCAATGCCCATGGCGGTGTCCTCTTCATTGATGAGATTGGCGAACTGCACCCAATTCAAATGAACAAGCTTTTAAAGGTGCTTGAGGATAGAAAGGTTTTTCTTGAAAGTGCGTATTACCACGAAGAAAACCCCTCGATTCCAACCCATATACATGATATTTTCAAAAATGGTCTTCCGGCTGACTTCCGGCTGATTGGTGCAACGACGAGGACTCCAAACGAAATACCGCCTGCAATCCGTTCTCGCTGTATGGAGGTATTTTTCAGAGAGCTAAGCCAGGACGAAATCATGACTGTTGCGAAAAAAGCAGCGGACAAGGTTGAAATGGCAATCAATGAAAGCGGCCTAGAAATTCTTTCAAATTATGCGCGAAATGGGCGCGAAGCAGTCAATATGATTCAAACAGCTGCCGGGCTTGCGATTACCCAGGACAGGAAAGAAATTAAAGACGAAGATATTGAGTGGGTTATCCATTCCAGCCAGGCATCACCGAGAATGGAACGGAAAATTAACGACTTGCCTGCAATAGGACTTGTTAATGGGCTGGCGGTTTACGGACCTAATTCAGGAGCTCTTTTAGAAATTGAAGTGAGTGTCATTCCGGCAAAAGAAAAAGGTTCAATCAATATTACCGGGATTGTCGAGGAAGAAAGCATTGGCGGCCAGGGAAAATCGATCCGGCGCAAGAGTATGGCGCGCGGCTCGATTGAAAATGTTATTACCGTCCTAAGAACAATGGAGGTCCCGGCGGATGAGTTTGATATTCATGTGAATTTCCCGGGAGGCATTCCAATTGACGGGCCTTCAGCAGGGATTGCGATGGCAACTGGAATTTACTCTGCTATTTATAAAATTCCGGTTGATAACCGTATTGCAATGACAGGTGAAATTTCCATTCACGGGCATGTAAAACCAATCGGAGGCGTGTTTGCAAAGGTAGTTGCCGCTAAAAAGGCTGGTGCCAAAACAGTGATTGTCCCTGCCGAGAATATGCAGTCTATCCTAAATGAGATAGACGGCATTGAAATTATACCAGTCACACACTTTAATGAAGTAATCGACCTTGCTCTCAAAAAGGATTCTTCAAATAACTCCGTTCCACAAAGTGGAGGAACACATGTAATTGCTGAAGGGGACGGAACTGTCATTCCCGCAGCCGTTCAAATGTCCAAAAAGGAATCTGTATAGTTTCATCCCAACTGAACAGGGAACTTCGGATACGTTTGGCCGAGGTTCCTTTTTTAACTGAGAGTAGATCCCCTCATAATTGACGGTCCGATGTGAGAAATAGGTATAAACCGAATTTCAAGGTGATTCAAGGAAGTCTTATAAGAGGAATGACCTCCGTCTTCTTCTAAAAGAATTTTTTTAATAGAAACAACATAAATACTAACTTGAACAGGATACTAAGAAGGCGGGTACAATCGCCTAAACCTAAAAGGACTAGGGATGATATATTAGACACGTTTTCTTAAATAAGATAGAATTGAACAAAGACAAATTCCCCCTAAAAAGGAATAAATGAATGCATTTTGGAGGTGCATGGGTAATGGCAGAAACGAATGAGAAACAAGTCCCCCTCCTGCCGCTTAGAGGGCTGCTGGTCTATCCAACAATGGTGCTCCATCTGGATGTTGGCCGTGAAAAATCGGTTCAGGCGCTCGAACGGGCAATGGTCGATGACCATCTGATTTTTTTAACAACCCAAAAGGATATTTCGATAGATGAGCCGTCTGAAGATGACTTATATAACATGGGTACGTTGACAAAAGTAAAGCAAATGCTAAAGCTGCCAAACGGAACGATCCGTGTTCTTGTGGAGGGGCTAAAGCGTGCCAAGATTGTCTCCTTTTATGACAGGGAAGAATACTTCTCTGTAACTGTTGAGGAGTTTGAAGACAAAGAAACAAAGGATGTTGAAGATCAGGCATTAATGAGAACAATGCTTGATTATTTTGAACAATACATAAAGATGTCAAAGAAGATTTCCGCAGAGACATATGCGTCCGTTACAGACATCGAAGAGCCAGGCAGGATGGCGGATATCATTTCATCCCACCTTCCTCTAAAGCTGAAGGATAAGCAGGAAATTCTTGAGACGATTGATGTAAAGGAACGGATGAGCAAGGTAGTCGATATCATCCACAATGAGAAGGAAGTCCTTAACCTCGAGAAAAAAATTGGCCAGCGCGTCAAACGGTCAATGGAACGCACCCAGAAGGAATACTACCTCCGTGAGCAAATGAAGGCTATCCAGAAAGAACTTGGTGACAAAGAAGGAAAAACTGGAGAAGTTGCCGAACTCACAGAGAAAATTGAGATGGCAGGGATGCCGGAATCAGTCCAGGCTGTTGCTTACCGTGAGCTGGACCGTTATGAAAAAGTGCCGTCAAGTTCGGCGGAAAGCGCTGTAATCCGGAATTACATTGAATGGCTCGTTGCGATTCCATGGACAAAACGAACCGAAGATGACCTCGATATCGCAAGAGCAGAAGAAATTCTCAACGAAGACCATTATGGGCTTGAAAAAGTAAAAGAGCGTGTCCTTGAGTACCTGGCAGTTCAAAAGCTGACTAATTCTCTGAGAGGACCGATCCTTTGCCTTGCAGGACCTCCGGGAGTCGGGAAGACGAGTTTGGCCAAGTCAATTGCCCGCTCGCTTAACCGCAATTTCATCCGGGTTTCTTTGGGCGGTGTCCGGGATGAATCCGAAATCCGCGGCCACAGAAGGACGTATGTCGGGGCAATGCCAGGACGCATCATTCAGGGTATGAAAAAAGCTGGCACGATCAATCCAGTTTTCTTGCTTGATGAAATCGACAAGATGTCTAGCGATTTCCGCGGCGATCCATCAGCGGCCATGCTTGAAGTGCTTGACCCTGAACAGAACTTCAATTTCAGCGATCATTATATTGAAGAGCCGTATGATCTTTCCAAAGTTATGTTCATCGCGACCGCCAATAACCTTGCGACTATCCCGGGTCCATTGCGTGACAGGATGGAAATCATTACGATTGCTGGTTATACGGAAGTTGAGAAAGTCCATATTGCAAAGGATCATCTTCTTCCAAAGCAAATTAAAGAAAACGGTCTTTCAAAAGGTACTCTCCAGATAAGGGAGGAAGCCATCCTGAAGGTTGTCCGTTATTATACAAGAGAAGCGGGTGTCCGCAGCCTTGAGCGCCAAATGGCGAAGATTTGCCGGAAAACCGCAAAAATCATTGTTGCTGGTGAAAAGAAAAAGGTTGTTGTAACAGAAAAAAATCTTGAGGAATTCCTTGGCAAACCAGTTTTCCGTTATGGTCAGGCTGAGCTAGAGGATCAGGTTGGTGTTGCGACAGGTCTTGCTTATACAACTGTGGGCGGCGATACACTTCAGATCGAAGTGTCAATTTCCCCTGGAAAAGGCAAGCTTGTTTTAACAGGAAAGCTTGGGGATGTTATGAAGGAAAGTGCCCAGGCTGCGTTTAGCTACATCCGTTCAAATGCGTCTGAGCTTGGAATTGATCCAGACTTCCATGAAAAACATGATATCCATATCCACGTTCCGGAGGGGGCAGTTCCGAAAGACGGTCCTTCCGCGGGGATTACAATTGCAACTGCGCTTGTTTCAGCATTATCGGGTAAGCCGATTCGCCGTGAAGTCGGGATGACAGGCGAAATTACCTTGAGGGGGCGCGTACTGCCGATTGGCGGATTGAAGGAAAAAACTTTAAGCGCTCATCGTGCCGGACTTACGAAGATTATTTTACCGAGAGACAATGAAAAAGACATTGATGATATCCCAGAAAGTGTGCGCAACCAGTTGGAATTCGTTCTCGTTTCCCATGTCGATGAGGTGCTGAAGCATGCGCTATCGGATGGAGGAAAAGCATGAAGGTAACAAGTGCAGATATAGTAATAAGCGCGGTCAAGCCGGATCAGTATCCTGATTCGGCTTTGCCCGAGTTTGCTTTAGCCGGACGTTCGAATGTCGGGAAAAGCTCATTTATAAACAAGATGCTGAATCGGAAGAATTTGGCGCGGACTTCTTCGAAACCAGGGAAAACGCAGACGCTGAATTTCTATCTGATCAATGAAATCCTTCACTTCGTTGATGTACCAGGCTATGGCTACGCCAAGGTTTCGAAAACGGAGCGGGAAGCCTGGGGAAAAATGATTGAAACATACATCACGTCCCGTGAGCAGCTGAAGGCGGTCGTCCAAATTATCGACCTTCGCCATCCGCCCTCAAAGGATGATGTGACGATGTATGAATTTCTGAAGCACTATAACATTCCATGCATTATTATTGCGACCAAGGCTGATAAAATCCCAAAAGGAAAATGGCAAAAGCATTTGAAGGTCGTCAAGCAAACCTTGAATGTCGACCCTAATGACCCAATGGTACTGTTCTCGTCCGAAACTGGACTTGGAAGGGATGAAGCCTGGGGAGTGCTGAAGAGTTATATGAAAGAAGATAACAGGACGAATAGCGAAGAATAAAAAAAGCTGGGGGAAAGCCATATATGGCCTGCCTCCAGCTTTTATTTTTTGGATTTAAGCAAGAAGGTTGTAGCGGGTACATAAGGAAAGCTTCCTAGAATAATCAACGGGTGTATGCGGTAAAGTAAAAGCTAAGTGACCTTGTAGGTAACTGAGCAAATCGTAAGGTAACTGAAGCTCTAAGTTACCTTGTTGAAATGGGAGCGCCTCAAAATGCAACTGATAGAGGCTCTATGTAACTTTATTGATGGCCGAGCTCTTCATGAAGTAACTAATAGCTGCTCTAAGTAACCTTATCGTTGATCGCTGGAGATTTAAAGTCACTAATAAAAAGAGAGCCATGTATTTAACATGAACTCTCACAGACTTTGGGTCATTCAACGACCCTGGCTTACTTTCTCCTAAAAAAGACCATCCACACGCCGGCAAGAACCAGAAGAAGCGGCCAGAATTTCCAGATCAGTGAAATGCTGCTCTCAACAAGGCTAAGCCACACCCCGACCTTGTCAGTGAACAAAAGCAGGATTGCGACTATCAGAAAGAGGAGCCCGTTTAGTAGTCCTTTGCCTGTCTTTTGGTATTGGAGCAGGAAGCCAACTGCGATAATGGCCAAAAATGTCCCGATATGCGGGGGCCAAAATGGGAGCTTCCCTACCACATGAAAATGGAGCCCAAAGCCGGCCAGAATGATTCCTGGCAAAATTGAGGTATGGTCTTTGGCTAAATAGCCCTGGCAGAGAAAAGCAACTCCGACAATCAAAAGAAGAGTAGGCCATGTATAGAATTGTTTTAATGCTGTGAAGCCTGATTGCTCCAGAAAGAAATAAGCTCCGAAGCCGATTAGAATAACTCCGGGGAATATTTGCTGCGTTCTCATTCATTCACATCGCTTCCAGTAAGGTATCCTTGAAAAACCTAGCTATATTTGCTAATGTTACATAGGGACGAACCATTAATTTTTTATTAATTTATTCTTAATATTAACATAGAGTTTCGCTTTCTGTTCACATTTTTCAGGTTAGCTGCTAAATTGTCCATGATATAATCTCAGTAGTTAGTTACGTGATAAAGTTGGGGGTGTTAGTTAACACATGCATATTTTAGTGGCAGGACTAAATTATAAAACCGCCCCTGTTGAAATTCGTGAGCGGCTGACGTTCAATCCGAATGATCTTGGGAAGGCGACGGCCGCCCTGAACGCCAAAAAGAGCATTCTCGAGAACGTCATCTTGTCAACATGCAACAGGACAGAGATATATGCAGTTGTGGACCAGATCCATACTGGACGGTACTATATAAAAGAATTCCTCGCTGATTGGTTTGGGTTGGAGCAAGCTGAATTCTCGCCATACCTATTCATATATGAAAGCGATGGAGCCGTGGAACATCTTTTTAATGTTTCCTGCGGTTTGAACTCAATGGTTCTTGGCGAAACCCAAATCCTTGGACAGGTAAGGTCAAGCTTCCTTCTTTCACAGGAGATGAAGACGACAGGAACAGTATTCAATCACCTGTTTAAACAAGCTATTACCGTTGCCAAACGTGGCCATGCTGAAACTGATATTGGTGCCAATGCGGTATCAGTAAGCTATGCAGCAGTTGAACTTGCTAGAAAGATTTTTGGATCGCTTGAAGATAAGCATGTGCTGATTTTCGGAGCTGGCAAAATGGGTGAACTCGCTGCGCAGAACCTGCATGGATCTGGTGTTGGCGGCGTGACAGTCATAAATAGGACCTTTGAAAAAGCCCTTGTACTGGCCGAGAAATTTGGCGGACAGGCAAAGCAGCTTTTCGAACTTCAAAATTCACTTGTTGAAGCCGATATTTTAATCAGCTCCACTGGTGCAAGTAATTTCGTGATTACAAAGGAAATGATGGAACAGGTTGAAAAGCGCCGTAAAGGGAAGCCATTGTTCATGGTTGACATCGCAGTGCCGCGCGACCTCGACCCGCGCATTTCCGAATTAAATAGTGTGTTTTTATATGATATTGATGACCTTGAGGGGATTGTTGAGGCTAACCTTCAGGAGCGGAAGAAAGCTGCTGCGGCCATCATGATGATGATTGAGAAGGAAATTGTTGATTTTAAACAGTGGCTGAACACGCTTGGAGTTGTGCCTGTCATCTCGGCGCTAAGGGAAAAAGCTCATGTAATCCAGTCCGAGACGATGATCAGTATCGAGCGCAAACTGCCACACCTTTCCGATAGGGATAAAAAGGTATTGAACAAGCATACGAAGAGCATAATTAATCAGCTGCTTAAAGATCCAATCCTCCAGGCAAAAGAACTGGCCGCGCGCCCTGATGCCGACGAGGCTCTTGATTTGTTCATGACAATCTTTAACATCAAAGAGCTTGTCGAGGAGCAACAACAATCGAAAGCAGCCGAAACCGCGAAAGAGTTGGTTCATGCACCGCAGGCTTCCTTTCAGTCATAAGAGGGGTAATGTCTATGTTTGACATCCACATGACGAGACTGCACGAATTGACGGTTATCCTATATGCCTTAAGTGTGCTGTTATATTTCTTTGATTTTATCCACCATAACCGGAAGGCGAATAAGGTTGCCTTCTGGTTACTTGCATTTGTATGGGTTTTGCAAACGGGGTTCTTAATCTTTTATATGTTGAACACTGGACGGTTTCCAGTCCTGACGATATCCGAGGGCCTTTATTTTTACACATGGGTACTGATAACGCTCTCACTTGGAATTAACAGGCTTTTAAAAATGGATTTTATCGTATTCTTCACGAACATACTTGGTTTTATCATTATGGTCATCCATATTTTCACACCGGACCAGTATGAATCCCATTTGATTAGCGAGCAGCTCATTTCCGAGCTACTCCTTATCCATATAACGATGGCTATTCTGTCCTACGGGGCATTTACCATGTCATTTGTATTTTCCCTGCTTTACATGATTCAGTATGATTTGTTGAAAAGAAAAAAGTGGGGAGCCCGGCTCATCCGGATCGCGGATCTTTCCAAGCTCGAACAATTCAGCTATCTTCATGCAGTGATTGGCGTACCGATGCTTCTTCTAAGCCTGATTCTCGGGCTTCATTGGGCATACTGGAAGGTGCCGGAAATGCCCTGGTATGACTCCAAGGTGCTTGGCTCCTTCATCTTGCTTGGAGCATATAGTGTGTACCTGTATTTGAGAATTGTAAAAAACATTGCGGGCAGGCAGCTTGCGATATGGAATATAGCCGCTTTCCTGTTTGTGCTGATCAACTTCTTCCTTTTTGGAAAATTGTCGTCATTCCACTTTTGGTATTCGTAGATTAGGAGGCATCATATGAGAAAAATTATAGTAGGTTCCAGACGCAGTAAGTTGGCACTTACCCAAACAAATTGGGTTATCGAGCAATTAAAAAAGATTGCGGGGCCATCGTATGAATTTGAAGTAAAGGAAATTGTCACAAAAGGGGACCGGATCCTTGATGTTACGCTCTCAAAAGTGGGTGGCAAAGGACTTTTTGTAAAAGAAATCGAACAGGCCATGCTTGATAAAGGAATCGATATGGCTGTCCACAGCATGAAAGATATGCCTGCTGTCCTTCCAGAAGGTTTGACAATCGGCTGCATTCCGTTCCGTGAAGATCATCGTGATGCTCTAATTTCAAGGGACCACGTTAAATTGATGGACCTCCCAGCTGGTGCGGTCGTTGGAACAAGCAGCCTGCGCCGCAGCTCACAGTTGCTTTTGAAGCGTCCAGATCTTGAGATCAAATGGATCCGCGGAAATGTTGATACACGCCTCGACAAGCTGAATAACGGTGAATATGATGCTATTATTCTTGCTGCAGCAGGGCTTTCCCGCCTTGGCTGGGCAAAGGAAGTAGTTACTGAATTCATCGATGCTGAAACCTGTATTCCGGCTGTTGGCCAAGGTGCACTGTCAATCGAGTGCCGTGAAGATGATACTGAACTGCTCGAGATTTTTGAAAAATTCACCTGTAAAAAGACTGCGCTTGCTGTGCGTGCCGAGCGCTCCTTCCTGCAAAAGATGGAAGGCGGCTGCCAGGTGCCAATCGCAGGCTTTGCAACTGCTGAAGAAGATGGAGAAATTTCACTTAACGTACTTGTCGCTTCTCCAGATGGAAAAGAAGTCTACAAAGACACCGTTACAGGAACTAACCCTGAAGAAGTTGGAGAAAAAGCTGCAAGCCTCCTGATCGATAAAGGCGCAAAAGAGCTTATTGATAAAGTAAAAGAGGAGCTGGACAGTGAATGATTACCCCGGAGCCCCTGGCAGGTAAACAAGTTTTGATACCGAGGGGGGCCGGCCAGGCCAAATCATTTTCACGGCTCATTGAAAAGTACGGAGGGATTCCAGTCGAAATCCCTCTTATTTCCTTTAAGCCAATTAGCTTGGATGGGAACCTCAAACAAGTGCTAAATTCACTCGAATCGTATGATTGGATTGTTTTTACAAGCAATACGACCGTCGAAACTTTCCTGTCTTTTTTCCCGGAAGGATTGCCTGCACACCTCCCAAAGGTTGCGGCAATCGGGGATAGGACAGGCATTCTTTTGGAGAAAAAAGGTCTTGGACCGCACTTTGTACCTTCTAAATACGTCGCTGAGGTCTTCGCTGAAGAGTTCATCGCCAATATAAATCCGGGTTCCCGGGTCCTGATTCCAAAAGGGAACCTGGCAAGGGAACATATTGCCATGACAATCAGGGAAAACGGCTCGTATGCCGATGAAATCGTTGTATATGAAACGGTACTTCCCGAACCGAGCAAACTAAAACTGAAAAAAGCACTCACCGGGGGCGGACTTGATATTCTCATGTTCACAAGTCCTTCGACCGTGAATCATTTTATGGAAGCGGTTGAAGAGTATGGACTACGGGATGAGGCGGACCGCTGCATTGTGGCATGTATCGGGCCTGTCACTCATCAGCGATTGCTTGAATTTGGCTTCACTGTCCATGCGTCGCCGGAGCAGTATACCGTAGCGGATATGGTTGAGAGCACTATCGAATATTTGGAAAGCGTTCAATAAGCTAGTACAATAGAAAAAGAATAAAATTCTGGTTTTACCAGAAATAGTCCGGAGGTAAGAATTATGGAACTTCAATTTTCACGTCATCGCCGCCTGCGCACTAGCGCGAATATGAGGGCGCTTGTTAGGGAAACCCATCTTCATGTCGATGATTTCATTTACCCTATGTTCATCATTGAAGGCGAGAATATTAAAAATGAAATTTCCTCAATGCCAGGAGTTTACCAGGTATCGATGGACCTGCTTGGTGCCGAAATTGACGAAGTCGTTGAACTTGGAATCAAGTCGGTCATCCTGTTCGGTGTTCCACAGGATAAGGACGAATGCGGAACAGGCGCTTTCCACGACCATGGGATTGTCCAGGAAGCAACACGTTTCATTAAAGAACGCCACCCAGAAATGCTAGTTGTAGCGGATACATGCCTGTGTGAGTATACAAGCCATGGCCATTGCGGAGTTGTTGAAGGAAGCCGTGTCCTGAATGACGAGTCTCTTGAACTGCTTGTTAAAACTGCAGTCAGCCAGGCAAAAGCAGGCGCTGACATTATTGCTCCTTCCAATATGATGGACGGCTTTGTGGCTGCAATCCGCGCCGGCCTTGATGAGGCTGGCTTCCTAGAAGTTCCAATCATGAGCTACGCTGTTAAATATTCTTCTGCTTTTTACGGGCCATTCCGTGAAGCGGCAGAAAGCACACCGCAATTTGGCGACAGGAAAACTTATCAGATGGACCCTGCCAACCGGATTGAGGCTATGCGCGAAGCAGAATCCGATGTCCTTGAAGGAGCGGACTTCCTAATCGTCAAGCCGGCACTGTCCTATTTAGACATTGTTCGCGATGTAAAAAATAACTTCAACTTGCCTGTTGTTGCCTACAACGTAAGCGGCGAATATTCGATGGTCAAAGGTGCTGCACAACAAGGCTGGATCGATGAAAAAGCGATTGTTCTTGAAATGCTTACTGGCATGAAACGCGCCGGAGCTGACCTTATCATTACGTACTTTGCTAAAGATGCAGCAAAATGGCTGAAGGAATAGAAAAGCTCAGTGCCTGTTCGACGGGCCACCAGAGCTGGATAAAGTAGTGACTGTCCTTAAATAGAGAAATGAGGGAATCGTGATGCGCTCTTACGAAAAATCAATTGCAGCTTTTAAAGAAGCAAAACAACTTTTGCCAGGCGGCGTTAACAGCCCTGTCCGCGCGTTCAAGGCGGTCAATATGGACCCAATCTTCATGGAGCGGGGCAATGGCTCCAAAATTTACGATATTGACGGCAATGAATATATCGATTATGTATTATCCTGGGGTCCGCTGATCCTTGGCCATACAAACGATAAAGTCGTTGAAGCGATCAAGCAGGTTGCCGAGCTTGGTACTAGCTTCGGCGCACCGACCTTGATGGAAAATGAAGTGGCAAAGCTCGTTATTGATCGTGTTCCTTCCATCGAAATCGTTCGAATGGTTTCATCCGGAACTGAAGCGACAATGAGCGCCTTGCGCCTCGCGCGTGGTTTTACTGGCCGAAACAAGATTCTTAAGTTCGAAGGCTGCTACCACGGCCACGGTGATTCGTTGCTGATTAAAGCAGGCTCGGGTGTTGCGACACTTGGTTTGCCTGACAGCCCTGGCGTACCGGAAGGCATTGCAAAGAATACAATTACAGTTCCTTACAATGACCTTGAAGCAGTCCGATATGCGTTTGAGCAATTCGGCGAAGACATTGCCGGTTTAATCGTTGAGCCGGTTGCGGGTAATATGGGCGTTGTTCCTCCGCTGCCAGGTTTCCTTGAAGGCTTGCGGGAAATCACCACCCAATATGGTTCATTGTTGATTTTCGATGAAGTTATGACTGGCTTCCGCGTTGACTACAATTGCGCACAGGGCTACTTTGGCGTTACACCAGACTTGACATGCCTTGGCAAGGTTATCGGCGGCGGACTTCCTGTAGGTGCATTCGGCGGTCGTGCTGATATCATGCAGCAAATCGCGCCAGCCGGCCCAATCTACCAGGCAGGCACACTTTCCGGCAACCCGCTTGCAATGACTGCAGGCTATGCTACCTTGAGCCAGCTGAC
The DNA here is from genome assembly GCF_001278805.1 of Bacillus sp. FJAT-18017. GTDB lineage: Bacteria > Bacillota > Bacilli > Bacillales > Cytobacillaceae > Bacillus_D. The sequence goes on from NZ_CP012602.1 coordinate 1,832,689, forward strand.
TCCTGAAACTTACAAAGAGTTCGGACGCAAGGCTGATATGCTTGAAAAAGGCCTGAGTGAGGCTGCTGAGAAATATGACATCCCTTACTGCATCAACCGTGCAGGTTCCATGATCGGCATTTTCTTTACAAACGAAAAAGTCACCAACTATGACATTGCCAAGACATCGAACCTTGAATTCTTCGCGCAATACTACGCGGAAATGGCCAACCAGGGCGTCTTCCTGCCGCCATCCCAGTTCGAAGGGCTATTCCTGTCTACCGCTCACAGCGATGAAGATATCGAAAAGACCATTCAAGCTGCTGAAGTTGCATTTTCAAAGCTAAAATAAATTAGTTAGGCATTCCCGTTCTTTGGAGCGGGGGTGCTTTTTTTATTTTGGCTGTTGGGTAGGATGGCTTTTGATTATAAATTTAGTTTTCAGAATGAAAAACCACACTTTTCCACTAGTGAATATTTTTCTAATATAGCTACTGACGTGCAGGGGTTAGTTACTGTCAGTCAGGTGTCATATTCTTTTTTACTAGAATATAGTCAACGGTTAGTCATCGGATTTAGTTAGTCTTCACACTTTATCACTAGCCATTTCCTTTTCTAAAATAGTTACTGCCGTGAAGGGATTAGTAACTGTCAGGCAGGTATCATAAACTATTTAGTTAATTCTAACCACCAAAGCAACAAATTCGTGACTACTTTTTACTAGCCACAACCCGAAACCTACAACACCCCGCACCCCTCAATCCCAATTATCATCAATAACAAAATGCACTAAGACGGTTTATATCTCTTCATCACAACCTATCCCACTATGACGGAAGGTATTTAACATTTGCCTGGATCGACCTCCTCGTTTTAATCATAATCGCCCAAAAATGTTCATAGAGTGTAAGTGACATGGTGATTTTTTACGAAAGAGATGAAAGGAGGAGTCGCTTTGTCTCAGGAGAATAAATCGTCTTTGCGATTTACTTTAGAAGAATCCTTATGGTTTCGGAAAGGACAGGAAGTCGATGAACTCGTCTCGATTTCGCTGAGCCCGGACATAACAGTCCAGGAGAGCGACGGATACATCAGCATCCGTGGTGCGCTTGATTTGACAGGAGAATATGAGTGCAACGGGAATGAGCCGCAGGAATATGATGAAGCTGAGCCGGCTCTAAGATATGTCCAGTCCGCAGCATGGCGTGAGGAGGGAGTTTGGGAGTTTGCTCACAGGTTCCCTGTTGACATTACCATTCCGGTAAACCGGATTGAAAGCATCTACGATATTGATGTAATTGTGGATTCATTTGATTATTCTTTTACGGAAAGAAGCTGCATGAAACTGACCGCAGAGCTGATTATTAGCGGCATCTATGCAGGAGAGCCTGAAGTGAAAGAGGAGCCGGAAGAAATTTTCCTGGAAGCTCAGCTCCGTGAATACGAGACAGAGGAAGATCTCGAAGAAGAATATGCGGCAGAGGAAGAAGAAGTAGAAGAAGTAGAAGAAGAACAGGAAGACGAGGAGTTGGTTTTTAAAGCGGAAGCCAGAAGAATGCCGGAAGAAAATCCCGATGAACTGGCGACATTCTCTGCATTTCCATTCAATCCTTCGTTTGCGTCGTATTGGAATCAGGCCCAGTCTGTGGCTGGGAGGGGCGAAATGCAGCCAGGACAGCCTCAGCCATTCCAACAGCCGGTCGCACAGCCGCCGGTACAGCAGCAGCCAGTACCTCAACAGCAGGTGCAGCAACAGCCAGGGGCAGCTCAATACCAAGAGGCAACCCAGTACCAAACAGGCGGTCAGCCTGGAGTAACCCAGTATCCAGAAGATAATAATCAACAGGGCTTCCACCCTGAAGCAGCACATGAACAAGCTCAGCAGCAAGACGCCACATCTAATTCTGAGGCTCAGCAGTCTGCCGAAGACCAACTGGAATCTGAAGGTGCAGCCCAGGTTGAACAGCCTGCAGCTCCGGTAGCGGAAACTGAGGAGGTCGAGCAGGAATCATCATCGTCTCCACCTGTTCAAAAGAAGAAGGCCAAGAAGAACAGCATGTCACTGACTGAATTCTTTGCCCGCCGGGACGAACAGGAGAGGCATGCAAAGTTGAAGGTATGCATAGTCCAAAAAGGCGATTCTCTTGACAGCCTGTCAGATAGGTACAGCGTCTCGGTTCAAAATATACTCCGCTATAACAACCTTGAAATAAACCAGGATGTTTTTGAAGGGCAAGTGCTTTATATACCTGAAGCATTTGCAAAGAAATAACAGCAATCTCAGTTGAGCGGGCACATGCTCGCTCACTGTTTTGTTATTTTACAATCCGGAAGTGAGCTGAATTCCGATGAATGAACAAAACCGCTTGAGGGAATTCGCGCCATTGTTGCAGCAATACGGGATTGAACCTTATTTTATAGAGGACTTCGGCAATATTAAAAAAATATACAGCAACAAAGGTACATTTGCTCTTAAGTCTATCGATGCGCATACAGGGATCGATTTCATCAAGCATGTCCAGTACCTCTATCAGCGTGGCTATAACAGAATCGTTCCCATCTATCCGGCTCTTGATGGAAGGTATGGGATTTTGTCGGGTCAAAGGCTTTATTATCTGATGCCATGGCTGCCGAATGACGTGCAGCAGGCCTACAGGGAAAGAAGTATGCAGATGGTCCGCGAACTTGCCCGCCTCCACACTCTTTCTTCACGAGAAGTAAAGGTAGATAAAGAAGAGCGCTCGGAACATTTTGAAAGAATGACCCTTCATTATGATAAAAATCAGGAGTTCCTTGATGGATTCATTGAGAATTGCGAAAAGAGAACCTATATGTCGCCGTTTGAGCTGCAATTCTGCCTTTATTACAATGAAATCAGCCAGGCGGTGAAATACTCGAAGGAAAAGCTTAAGGAATGGCAGGAAAAAAGCAAGGATGATGAAAAGGCCAGGATGGTCATTGTCCATGGAAAATTAAAGCCGGAGCACTTTGTTTATAACGAGAATGGCTATGGTTATTTTATAAACTTTGAAAGAGCTGGCTTAGGTTCGCCTATCCATGATTTACTTCCGTTCATCTCAAGGATGCTCAGGACCACGCCGAAGCAAAATGAAGAGGCGGTTGCAACGGTAACACACTATTTTAAGTATTTTCCCTTTAAGCCTGACGAAAAGCTGCTGTTTTATAGTTATCTTGCGCATCCGCTTCAAATCACGAGAGTGGCGGAAGCGTATTTTAACAATGAAAAAGGCCGGAACGAGTATGCCTTTTCCAGAAGGCTGCTAAAGGAATACTGGCATTTGAAAAATACCGAATATCTTGTCATCCGGCTTGCGGAAATGGACCGCCAGGCGGAGGCACAAAAAGAAGGAGCCCAGTGACCACATCACTTGGCTCCTTAAATAATTTCAAGGTATAAGGCCGTTGCTAGTAAAATTAATCCCGCTAGCAGGAGTACATCGAATGTCGTTGGAAGCAGAATCGTCCGAATTCCTTGAAAGATGCAGAATGGAATGCTGAACTGGGCTGCCACCGCTCTAATTGTCCTCACCCACGGAGGATAAGTATAAATGTTGAATCTTCTCCTTTTCACCGCACTTCCCCCTTTTTGCTAAAAACACCACTCAAATTTCTTCAACTGAATACCGTCGTGGTAAAGCCATACTAATGGAAGTTTCACTTTATAAAGTGTATGATGAGAAAGCTTGATAGGTGAATGCCCATTTTCGAAAAAAACGCATGAAATTGAAAAAAATTGGCCATCCTGATTGACGTAAGCAAGGTTTTTTGGATATGATATAAAATAAATTAATAACTAAAAGCAAAGACAGGGAAAAGTACAATGACCCGCATGCTTTCCAGAGAGGGAGACTTACCAGCTGAAAGGTTTCCCAGGCTGCCCATTGGAAACGTCACCCTCGAGCTTCTTCTGCCAACGGCCAGTGCCCAGTAGTGGAAGACGGATCAACTCCGTTAAAAACATGAGAGCCGGCTCTTTTTTATGCCGGAAAAAAGGTGGTACCGCGAGCGAACTCCATTCGTCCTTTTATAAGGGATGAGTGGAGTTTTTTATTTTGGCTCTGTTTGTATACATTTTTGATTAACGTAGAGTTATGGGAATTTATTAGAGGGAGAATTTACCGCTATTGTATGCAGGGAAATCCTAAGAAGCAGAAATAAGGGGAGATATTTCCCTTAACCTCTCAAAAGAAGGCAAAATCCCTGGGTTTTAATCAAATAAGCGGAAAAACTCCCCTTATTAATCGGTAAATATGATTATTTACCGATGTAAAGGTAATTTCTCCCTTTATTTTTTCAAACAGGTGGAATCACCATCAGAGCTATTTTTAATCAGCTTTTTATAAGGAGGAATCACAATGGATCAAAATGAAATTAGCATGCCGACGAAGTACGATCCGCAATCGATTGAGCAAGGTCGTTACGAGTGGTGGGTGAAGGGCAAGTTTTTCGAGGCGAAGGATGATGAAACGAAAAAGCCATACACGGTCGTTATTCCGCCGCCAAACGTTACTGGAAAGCTTCACCTTGGCCATGCATGGGATACAACGCTTCAGGATATCATCACCAGGATGAAGAGGATGCAGGGCTACGACACACTATGGCTTCCTGGAATGGACCATGCCGGAATTGCGACTCAGGCGAAGGTTGAACAAAAACTTCGCAGCGAAGGGAAATCACGCTATGACCTTGGCCGTGAGAAGTTTGTTGAAGAAACGTGGAGATGGAAGGAAGAGTACGCCGGCCATATCCGTGAGCAATGGGCAAAGCTTGGGCTTGGCCTGGATTACAGCCGTGAGCGGTTCACTCTTGATGAAGGGCTTTCCGATGCGGTTAAAAAAGTATTCGTCACTCTTTATGAAAAAGGCCTGATTTACCGCGGCGAATATATCATTAACTGGGACCCGGCTACAAAGACAGCTCTTTCTGATATCGAGGTTATCCACAAGGATGTCCAGGGCGCGTTTTACCATATGAGGTATCCTTTGGCTGATGGCTCCGGCCACATTGAAATCGCGACGACTCGTCCGGAAACAATGCTTGGCGATACCGCAGTAGCTGTTCATCCTGAAGACGACCGCTACAAGCATTTGATTGGAAAAACAGTCATCCTGCCAATCACTAACCGTGAAATCCCGATTGTCGGCGATGATTATGTTGATATGGAGTTTGGTTCGGGTGCTGTTAAAATTACTCCGGCGCACGACCCGAATGACTTTGAAATTGGCAACAGGCATAACCTGGAGCGCATCCTTGTTATGAACGAAGACGGCTCAATGAATGCACGCGCAGGTAAATATCAGGGCATGGACCGCTTCGAATGCCGCAAGCAGATTGTCAAAGACCTTCAAGAGCAGGGTGTATTGTTCAAAATTGAAGATCACCTTCACTCGGTAGGCCATTCCGAGCGGAGCGATGCTGTTGTCGAGCCCTATCTGTCAACACAATGGTTCGTTAAAATGCAGCCGCTAGCTGATGAGGCAATCGCGCTTCAGCAAAAGGAAAACAAAGTAAACTTTGTTCCTGACCGCTTTGAAAATAACTATTTACGCTGGATGGAAAATACCCGTGACTGGTGTATTTCACGTCAGCTTTGGTGGGGTCACCGGATTCCTGCCTGGTACCATAACGAAACCGGTGAACTATATGTTGGTGAAAACGCGCCAGAGGATAGTGAGAACTGGACACAGGACAAGGACGTTCTTGATACATGGTTCAGCTCTGCGCTATGGCCGTTCTCAACAATGGGCTGGCCTGACACGGAAGCTGCCGACTATAAGCGTTACTTCCCAACCGATGTACTTGTCACCGGTTATGACATCATTGGCTTCTGGGTATCAAGGATGATTTTCCAAAGCCTTGAGTTCACCGGAGAGCGCCCATTCAAGGATGTTCTTATCCACGGTCTCGTTCGAGATGCGGAAGGCCGTAAGATGAGTAAATCGCTTGGAAACGGTGTTGACCCGATGGATGTAATCGCCCAGTATGGTGCCGATTCACTCCGTTACTTCCTTTCAACCGGAAGCTCGCCTGGCCAGGACCTTCGTTACAGCACGGAAAAGGTTGAAGCAACCTGGAACTTTGCGAACAAAATCTGGAATGCATCGCGTTTCGCGTTGATGAACATGGCAGGACTCACATACGAGGAAATAGACTTCAGCGGTGAAAAGTCGACTGCCGATAAATGGATTCTGACGAGATTGAATGAAACAATCGAAACGGTTACCCGTTTGTCTGATCGCTATGAATTTGGCGAAGTTGGCCGTGCATTGTACAACTTCATCTGGGATGATTTCTGTGACTGGTATATTGAAATGGCGAAGCTTCCTCTTTATGGGGAAGACGAAGCTGCCAAGAAGACGACCCGTTCAATTTTGGCATACGTTCTTGATAACACAATGAGGCTGATGCATCCGTTCATGCCGTTCATCACAGAGGAAATTTGGCAGCATTTGCCGCATAAAGGCGAGTCAATTACGACTGCCGAATGGCCAAAGGCAAACCAAGAACTGTCAGATGAAGCCGCGGCTGAAGAAATGAAGCTGCTTGTTGAAATCATCCGCTCTGTCCGCAACATCAGGGCCGAAGTGAACACACCTTTAAGCAAAAAAATCAAAATGCTCGTTAAGGCGAAGGACGCTAGCTACCTTGATATGGTTAATAAGAACCGTGCCTACATCGAGCGCTTCTGTAATCCGGAAGAGCTGCAGATTGGCACAGAGCTGGCAACTCCTGACAAAGCGATGACAGCCGTGATCACCGGTGTTGAAATCATCCTTCCTCTTGAAGGACTGATCAACATTGAGGAAGAAATCGCCCGCCTAGAAAAAGAAAAGGCCCGTCTCGATAAAGAAGTTGAACGTGTTCAGAAGAAGCTTGGCAATGAAGGGTTTGTTAAAAAAGCCCCTGCTCACGTGATCGAAGAAGAGCGCGCCAAAGAAGCTGATTACTCCGAAAAGAGGGCAATCGTAGAGGCTCGTATTAAGGAGCTTCGCGGGTAATAAGACTTAAATAGACAATCTGAAGACGGATTCCGTACTGGAATTCGTCTTCGGTATGTTTGCAAATGGAGGCATTACTATGTTTCAAACCTATAATGAAGCTTTGGAATGGATACATGGAAGGCTAAGGCTGGGCATGAAACCAGGCCTATCAAGAATGGAATGGATGATGGAACGGCTCGGCAATCCAGAGAATAAGGTGAAATCAATCCATGTCGGCGGCACGAATGGAAAAGGCTCGACGGTTACGTTTCTCCGGTCGATTTACGAGGCAGCGGGATATACTGTCGGCACCTTTACATCACCATACATCGAGACCTTTAACGAGCGGATAAGCGTCAATGGACAGCCGGTATCGGACGAAATAATCCTCCAACTGGCAAACAGGATTAAGCCGCTGGCTGGTGAGCTTGACCAATCAGAACTTGGCGGGCCGACTGAATTTGAAATCATCACGGCAATGGCATTTGTCTATTTTGGCGAGACCGAGGGAATTGATCTTGCCATTTTTGAAGTCGGGCTTGGAGGCAGGTTCGATTCGACAAATATCCTTAAGCCGATGATCTCAATTATTACAAATATTGGCCTGGATCATGTAGCGATTCTTGGAAATACATACGAAGAAATCGCCTTTGAAAAAGCTGGAATTATTAAAGAGGGCATTCACGCTATTACAGGAACGCTTCAGCCGGAGGCACTAAAGGTTTTAGAAGAACAGGCTGAAAGCAGAGGCTCCAGCTTAATGCGACTCGGGGAAGAGATTGTGATTAGTGACCATGACAAAGCTAAACGTGGTGAAAGATTTACAGTCATAAGCCCGTTTAGAAAGCTGGATAACCTAGAAATTACGATGATTGGCGAGCATCAAACAGCCAACGCCGCACTCGCTGTAACTGCTGTCGGATATTTAAATAAACAAGGAATGGTGCGGGCTGACGAACCAGCAATCAGGCAAGGACTGAAGGATGCTTTTTGGCCGGGCAGGCTGGAGATTGTCTCCGAGAATCCGTTCATTATCCTTGATGGAGCCCATAACACAGAAGGGGTTCAGGCGCTCGTCGAGGAACTGTCATCCCGTTTCAAAAAAGAACAAATTCGGATTGTCTTTGCCGCTCTGAAGGATAAACCGCTCGGCAGTATGATTGCCCAGCTGGAAGAGGTCTCATCAAGCCTTACCTTCGTTTCATTTGACTTCCCGCGTGCGGCAAGTGCCAATGAACTTTTAAATATCGGAACTAAATCTACCAATTCAGCAGTTGATGATTGGAAGAGTGCCATTTTGCACGAAAAGCAAAAACTTCAGGGTAGTGATGTACTAGTCATTACTGGTTCACTTTATTTTATATCTGAGATTCGCCAATATTTAGAAAAAAATATTTTGTGATTCGAACTTATTATTGTGACAAGCTTCTGAAAGTTTGATAAAATGATTTTAAAAAATTGTGACTATTTGTGGAAATGGAGGGATGGAATTGAGCGTAAATTCAAGGATTAAAAAAGCTATATTTTTGTTCTGGCTATTGCTCGTTCCTCCCGGTCTTGTACTTACATATACTAGCTTTCCACCTCCGGCCGATTTAAACATACTTGACATTATCGGATTTCTTGCACTAGCTTCCATAGTTGCCTGTATGCCGATGATCATTAATGGTACACCCGTCTTCTTAATCCAATGGGTATCCATCGCTGTTTTTCTTCGCTATGGCCTTTTCGTTGAGATGATTACAGTACAGGTGTCCGTACTTGTCCTTCTTTTTAGGCTTAAGCTTCCAAAGGAGGGTATGTTCAGGCTGCCCCTCAACTCGTTAATGTTTTTTATAGTATCACTGTGCAGCGGCATCGTTTATTTTAGTCTTGGCGGCAAAATAAATCCCGACTTCGAAAATGGCGGAAATCCAATTTGGATAGCTTTAGCTTATGCGTTCTTTTATTATGTACTTCACCAGCTGATCATCATGTTTTTCCAAAGAGTTGTTTACAAGTCCAAGGAATCTTATTTTGGCAAGGATTTCGTGTGGGAATCGATAACAACAATGATTACATTCCCGCTTGGATTCGTGCTTTATAAGCTTCATGGAGATCTGTATTCTCTTGCGCTATTATTTATCGGCGGCCCTTTTGCAAGCGTGGCGCTGCTCCTGAGGGCTTTTTCCAGGACACAAGTTATCAACGAATACCTTCAGAAGGCCGCTGAAATTGGCCACCAGCTTGCCGAGCAAAGCAAGGTAAATGAGGTAACCGATCTTTTTCTACAAAAGCTTTCAGGCATGCTCCCAATTGATTATGCATTTGTCATCGAAGTTCAGGAAAATGACCAGCTTGTGATGGTAAGAAGGATCGAGAATGGGACTGTCCTTCCGAATCGCCAATTTGCAATGAAGAAAAATCAGGGAATCAGCGGCACCGTTTGGGGAACAGGAAAGCCGGTCCTTTTTGGAACTAAAAAGGAATGGTCCCATATTGTTAGTTCCCATGTTCCGGATGACGCGGAAAGCATACTTGGAGTGCCTATGATGAAAAATGGCAAAACAATGGGCATTCTTGTGTTAGCATCAAGACGAAAGCGTGCCTATGAAAAGTCGCTCCTTATAATTGTCGATATCCTTTGTTCACACTATGCCATAGCTGTCGAAAATGTGCGCCATTATGAACAGGCCAAAGAGGAAAGTGAGCGTTGTTCCCTTACCAGGCTTCATAACTATCGGTATTTTGAAAGGGTACTTAACAGGGAATTTAATCTGCTTTTACAGCACAGTCGTGAACGTTTAGCTTTGATTATTTTGGACATAGATCATTTTAAATCTGTTAATGATACATATGGACACCAAAGCGGAAATGAAGTATTAAGGGAATTAGCGTCCCGAATCGAAAGGATTGTTGGGGAAGCCGGAACTGTCGCTCGCTATGGTGGGGAGGAGTTTGTTATACTCTTGCCTGAAGCCACGGACAGGGAAGCATACAATCTGGCGGAACTTATAAGACAATCCATTGCCAGCTGGCCATTTATCTTGAAAGAGAATATAGAAGGTGAACAGTTGTCAGTAAAAGTCACCGCATCGTTTGGGATTGCCTCTGCTCCTGATGACGCAGAAGATGCGCTAGCACTCCTCCGGCATGCCGACCGTGCCCTTTATGTTGGGGCAAAGAGGGCTGGCAGGAATAGGGTTGCGGCGTATGTGAAATAAAGGGCTTTAATAAAGCAAAAAGGCTAAACGGATATTGTCCGCTTTAGCCTTTTTCAGTATGTTACTTTTATTCCTTCATTGGGGTTAAAAAACCATTCACTGGTATCCGGCTTTGTACATGTATTTCTAGGGATAGGATAGGAAGTAAGCTTAGCCTTTGTTGAATCCAGCAAGTATGTTTTTCCAGTGATACATATTTTATAGGCGTTTCCAATTACCGTTATTTCTTTTTCGAAAATTGCATCTCCATTAATTTGTATGGCTGCAGAACCCTGAAGTTCCAAGTCTTTAAAGTATGCCTCTCCATTTACTGTTAAAATCCGATTTCCTTGGATTGTTACTTTCTCTTTGAAGTAAGTAGAGTTGTTATTTGTTTTAAATTTCGGTGGTTTATTTAAGAGTTCTACTGGATAGTTCTCAATAATTTTGTAATGAGAAGGAACAGGCTTTAGTTCTCCGACTCTGCTATTTGTTGTACTTTTCTTAATTGTGAAGAACCCCGTTATAGGCCTTTTTTCATTGTTCGTTTGTCCCGTACTTTCAAACTTTACTATCAACTCATTTGGTTTTTCAGGATTTGGGACAAGGGATTTAAATGTTATTTTAAAATTATTACTTGGTGTATCAACGTTCACTTGGGCATTATTTGTTTGTAAGAGGCTTGTTAAATCGCTTTTGAAGGTTTGATCCAAGTAATAATCGCGCTGTTGCTGGCTAGGATTACTCCCAGTAAAATATTGCTGGGTTTTAGATGCTGCTGTGCCTTTAGCGGAATTAACAAGTTTTTCTACAATTTTTTGATAATATGTTACTCCCATTTCTGCTATGTCCGTTGCTTTGTTAATGTCATCTGTTTTATTTAGCTGAGCTCTAGTTGATAATGCCAAACCACTTAGAGAAAGAGCAAAGATCATTGTTAAGGTAGCTATAATCATAACCAATAACAAAGCATACCCTCTTTCACTTTTCATACATTTCCCCCTTAATATTGTTTAATAATAGTTTCAATTTCGTAGGTTTGATTTTGTTGATTTTCTACCTTTAAGTAAATATAAAGCGGATCAGCAGTGTTGATCTTCTTTTCTCCAGAAAAGCTTGCACCATCAATTTCTATATACATTGTCTTCGTATTAGGTTGTAATGGAACGAGAGTGGCAGATGACTTTCCAATGAATCCCTTTTTGAGTAAAGGATCATATTTTAGTACATATGTTTCAGACTTATCAGCTTCAACAGTGTGCAGTTCTTGTTTATGATGGTAATTGGTTATAGTTGCTAAGATTAAGTTCGCTTCCCGATTTAGATTTCCTTTTTCTGAAATGGTGTCATAGTTTTTATTTGTACCAATTAAAACCCCATATAATAATCCGGATACTACTAGAATTAGTGATAAAGCTGCTAAAAGTTCAATTAAGGTTACCCCTCTATCATTTTTCATGGCTCACCTTCGAATATAAGTATATGTTTCCGATTTATCATTACTATCAGCAGGATTTTGAACAATGACCTTAAACATGATTAAATTCTCCGCGGTATTATTAATAATGAACGAACTATTATCCATAAGAGCGCTTATGGTGTAGTCGCTTGAAATTGGTTCACCTAAATATTGTTCAAGTTCCAATTTATTTAAGGACTTTGGTTTATTTAAAACGATTCCATTGGCATCGATTAAATTTAATATTATTAAATCTTGTTTCTCTATATTGATCTCTATCAAATTTATAATTGTTTGTGCTGTCTGCATCGTATCCAGCTTTTGTTCATTCTTTTTATTAAAGATCGCCGACTGGGTAAAGAAGCCGAGGAACGAAGTCAGTATTATCGTTAATAGAACAATTGATAGGAGAACTTCTAATAACGTAAATCCCTCTTGATTTAAGGAATTTTTGTTCACTTTGGCTTTCACCCTCTTTTTAAATTAGTAAGTTTATTATACAATAATCAGGAAATGAAAAATGTCAATTTTTATATATTTCAGTGGTATTTTGCAAACATTTGAAAAATCTAGCACCTTATTTAGTGGAAAAGGGGATTTTTATGGAAGTATTTGTTTTTGGTATAGGGTCGCTCGTATTGCTTATCCCCATTTTATTCCTGCTCCCACTCGGATTAACGGCGAAAGGAAAGATTGTTACCGCACTAATTGCATCATTTTTGGCCATTGGAACCTCTCTTGGAGATGGGATATTTGAACCATGGCAAATGGGCCTTTTGCTGTTTTTGTTTTCTGGATTAATTGCTTATGTCATGAATGGAAAGCTGGGAGACTTTCTTTATACTAAAAAAGTACTAGTGGAAGGATGGAATTCACAGATACAAAAAGGTACTGCTGATGACCACCGCCGTTTGCCTGAAATAGATGAAGTAGTTTTTGAGGATAAGAGGGAGGATGTATTAATCGCCGCTAAGGATCCTCAGGTAGGAAAAGATCTGCAAATATCGATAGATGAAAATAACCTCTATCAGATTTCTTCCCTATCAGAAGTTGCTGTTTCGGGCATGGATAATGAAGTTGAAGTTTCCTTTCTTGATGATATTGGGTTCGATATAAGTACGGAAGCTTCACCGATAGAACCCTCTGTTATCCTCTCTGAGGAAAAAACAGGTTCTGTTGATGAATCCCTCCCGCTGCTGGACTTCGATATTGTTGATCCGAATCAATCTAAAGAATTGCGGGGATCTATGATAGAAGTGGAAGAGGAATACTTATCCGCTGTTCTTGAGGTTGCCGCTGGTATAAAGCAGGCCGATAGATGATTGTGAAATACGTGAGGTTCCCAATAGGAAGGGGCTATTTCCTTTGAAAAAGAATCAGCAATTTATAAAACTCTTTATTATCCTGTTCCTATGCTCTGCTTATGTATTTGGGTTTTCAAATTATGGAGCTAAAGCCTTCGGTTCACTTTTCGCTGGTAACGAAGGATACCTGCCGGGAACTGCTGTTGGAACAATTAACCTTGAAGGGAAATCCCCAACAGAAGCATTGGACATGCTAAAGGCTGGCCTGGCAGAGTGGCAGGCAAATACTGCGTATAAATTAGTTTACAAAGAAAAAATGATAGAGTTGGATAAAGAACAGTTCGCTTTTGATTTTGAAGGAACCGTTACATCACTAGTCAATGGCCGGCAAAATGCATTGAGTATCAGTGTGGATGAAGCGGCAATTGTAGAATGGATAACTTTGATTTCTCCGCAGCTTATAGGCCAGGAAATCAACCTTAAAGACCTTCATGCAAAACTCATAGAACCGGCATCAACTTTACAATCCGGGGAAGTTGTTATAAAGCTTGCTGAATTTATTGTTGGAGTAAATCAGAATCCTGAAGTGATTACTACAGGTACTGTTGATGTTAAAGAGTCTTCCCACGAACTCGAGAAGGCTGTAGAAGCTTTTCAAGGAATCACAATTCAAGCAAGTTCAGAATTCTCATTCCTTCGTTATATAGAAAATGAGAAGTTGGAGAGCCTTTCTTCCGACGCGCTCAGTATGATGGCATCTGCAGTGTATATAGCGGTGCTCCACACAAATTTTGAATTAATAGAACGAAATATTAGTAAAGAAATCCCTGAATTTAGTGATCTCGGTTCAGAAGCACGTATTGAGCCGGAGCGGGGAATTGATTTCTCTTTTTATAATCCAAATGAAGCTGAATTCAAACTGGATTTTGAGTATGCTGGAGACACACTTACTGCATCCATAATTGGTATACCATTTCTCTATGAATACAAGGCTGTTTCAGATGGAAAAGAGGAATTTAAGCCAAAAACAATTATTCAATACAGTCCTCTTTTAACAACTGGCCAGGTAACGATTGAAGAAGAAGGTAAAGAAGGAAAAATCATCACTATTTACAGAGAAGTGTACAGCAATGGAACACTGATTGACACCGTTGCAATTTCTGAGGATTATTATCCACCTGTCCCAAGGGTAGAGATTAGGGCACTATCTGCAGTTCCGACAAATCCAGTTAGCCCAAACCCTGTGGGGACAACGGATCCAGATCCTGGAACTAACCCGGTTGAAGGGAATCCCGTTTTAGTTACGCCTTCACCTTCAGAAGGAGAAAGTAATCCTGCTGTCATGGACCCATCAGCATTGCCAGTTGAAGTTGATGATGATGCTACGACTGAGGAGCCTAGTGAAAGTGGCGATGATGGTGATCTTTGGGGCAAGCCAAATGAGCAACCGAAATAAACGATAAGCAGGGATGTTGAATGAGACAAGCACGAAAACGGCTCGGAGATCTGCTTACCGAAGCAGGAATCATTTCAGAAGAACAACTTCAAGCTGCTTTGAAGGATAAAGCACCGAAACAAAGGCTTGGAGAAGCATTGGTACAACGTGGATTTATTACGGAACACCAGCTAATTGAAGTGCTGGAGTTCCAGTTGGGTATTCCCCATATCAGCCTGTTTAACTATCCATTTGATAAAAATCTCTTTAGTCTTGTTCCAAAGGAGCTAGCCAGAAGGCATTTAATAATACCTCTTAAAAAAGACGGGGACAAACTCTTTATTGCAATGTCGGACCCGATGGACTTTCTTGCCATCGATGACCTTAGGCTAATGACAGGTTTTCATATTGAAACAGCTATTGCCACGAAGGATGACATCCTTCGGTCAATCAATAAATATTACAATACCGACGAAGGTCTTGAAGAACTTCTTGGTGAGCTTCCAACAAAGGATGGAGCCGCTAGTGATGATGTTACTGACCTTGATTCACCCATCGTCAGGCTTGTAAACCAGATTCTGGTCAATGCGGCTGTTCAACGTGCCAGTGATATCCATATCGACCCGCATGAAACAAAAGTAGTGATTCGTTACCGGATAGATGGAATTTTACGAGTGGAGAGAACTCTTCCAAAAAACATGCAAAACATTCTTGCTGCGAGAATCAAGATTATGTCCAACCTAGATATTACTGAATATCGTATCCCTCAGGATGGACGGATTAAGCTGAATATTGATTTTCATCCTATTGATTTGCGAGTTTCAACCCTACCAACTGTTTACGGGGAAAAAATTGTTCTGCGTCTGCTCGATATGGGAAGCGCATTGAATGATTTGGCGAAGCTTGGTTTCAATCAGCTTAATCACAAAAGATTCATCGAGATGATAGAGCGGCCTACTGGGATTGTATTAATAACCGGGCCAACCGGGTCGGGTAAATCTTCAACACTATATGCTGCTCTGAACAAGCTGAACAGTGAAGCCGTTAATATAATTACAGTTGAGGATCCGGTCGAGTACCAGCTTGAAGGAATTAATCAAATCCAGGTAAACCAGAATGTCGGGATGACATTTGCAGCCGGTTTGCGCTCTATTCTCCGCCAGGATCCAAACATAATAATGGTTGGGGAAATCCGGGATAAAGAAACAGCTGATATTGCAGTTCGTGCTTCCTTGACCGGCCATCTTGTTTTAAGCACGCTCCATACGAATGATGCGTTAGGTACGGTTTCAAGGCTGATTGATATGGGCGTAGAGCCATTCATGGTTGCCGCATCATTGAGCGGGATAGTAGCCCAGCGCCTTGTAAGGAAGGTTTGCCGCGATTGTGCGGGGATGGTCGAACCGTCAAAACGGGAACTTGAGATTTTCGCGAAACGCGGGATCAGGATTGAGAAGGTTCCGCGTGGTATTGGGTGCTCATCATGTAATATGACTGGCTATAAGGGGCGTATTGCACTGCACGAGGTTCTCCCAATTAGTGACGACATGAAACGCCTGATAATGGACGGAGAATCAATCCAGCGCCTCAAGGAAATTGCCTTAAAAAATAAAACAATTTTTCTAATAGATGATGGCCTGCTAAAAATAAAACAAGGATTGACAACAACTGAGGAAGTACTGAGAGTGGCGATCCTGGAGTAGGAGATCAAAATGAAGGACCAAATAGACCAGATTCTAAGGGCGGCCTCTGAACATAAGGCATCGGATGTTCATTTGACAGTAGGTGTTCCGCCGATATTAAGAATCAATGGCGACTTGAAACGGTACGGCAAAGAGCCACTTAAACCGGCTGATACAGAAAGCATGGCTAAAGCGATTATCCCGGAGACAATGTGGCAAATTTTTAAGGAAAAAGGGGAGCTTGATTTTTCCTACAGTGTACCCGGTGTATCCCGGTTCAGGGTCAATACGTACCATCAGCGAAATTGCATTGCAATTGCCTTACGTACTGTGCCATCTAAAATACCTACCATTGAAGAATTGGGAATGCCGGATACGTTAAAAAAACTGATGGAGAAGCCGCAGGGTCTAGTGCTTGTAACAGGGCCAACCGGAAGCGGAAAGTCAACAACACTTGCTTCGATGATTCATTATATGAACATGACAATGCGGAATCACATTATTACTCTCGAGGATCCAATTGAATATTTGCATAAGCATGGAAATTGTATTATAGATCAACGGGAGGTAGGCTTCGATACTGGCAATTTTGCCAACGGGCTTCGCGCCGCGCTCCGTCAGGATCCGGATGTCATCCTTGTAGGTGAAATGCGAGACCTTGAAACAATCCAGACAGCAATAACTGCAGCCGAAACAGGCCATCTTGTCCTTGGAACGCTGCATACATCTAGCGCACCGGCAACAATCAACAGGATCATCGATGTATTTCCACCCAACCAACAGCCACAAATACGGATTCAGCTTGCTTCAGTTCTAGTCGGAATTATTTCGCAGCGACTTTTCCCGACTGCGGACAGGACTGGCAGGAGGGCGGCAACTGAAATCATGGTCAATAACCCTGCGATTGCCAACTTGATTCGTAATGAAAAGATTCACCAAATAGCGAGTATTATGCAAACGTCACGTGCCCTCGGGATGCATACACTGGATTATGCTATTAAAGAAATGATTGAGCGGGGGACTATCCTTAAGGATGTCGCGGAGCCGTACTTGCAGGAGTTGATTTTCAATGGCCAGGTTTAAATATGAGGGTCGTGACAGACGTGGCTCAAGGCAGGGTGTCATCAATGCTGTTTCAAAACGTGAAGCTCTTCTTAAATTAAAGGAAGATGGGGTCCGGGTTGTCGATATAAGCGAGGTTCCGGAAACACTTCTGACAAAGGACATCACAATTGGAAATCCTGTAAAGCTTGAGCATTTTGTTATTTATATTCGCCAATTTGCAACGTTGTTAAAAGCAGGGGTAACCGTTGTTGATGCGACAGCCATTCTTTCTCAGCAAACTGAAAGCAAACCGCTTAGAAAAGCCCTGATTTCCATTGAATCGGAATTGCGGGAAGGACACCAGCTTTCGCAGGCATTAGCGAAGCATAAGAAAATATTCACCCCGATGTTTGTAAATATGCTTCGGGCTGGAGAAGCGAGTGGTAACCTTGACGGGACGCTTGAAAGATTAGCCCAGCATTTTGAGAAACAGCATCACACCAAGCAGAAAATAGTTTCCGCGTTGTCATATCCAGCTGTCATCGGTTTTATAGCAGTTGGAGTTGTCATTTTTCTCCTTGTGTCAGTAGTTCCTACATTCGTAGACATGTTTGATGGGATGAATGCTGAATTGCCGGGAATAACTAAATTTGTCCTTTCGGCAAGCGATTTCGTTCAACAATTTTGGTGGCTCCTTCTATTGCTTGGTGTATTTGTAAGCGTAGCGTTTCTTGTTATGAAGAGAAACAAGGAGACGAAGTATTATCTTGACTATGCCTTGCTGAGAATGCCAATCTTCGGCAAGCTCCTGCAAAAAGCAGCCCTGGCCAGGTTAACAAGAACATTAAGTTCATTATTTTCCAGTTCGGTTCCGATTCTGCAGGCGATGTCCATAGTGGAGAATGTAGTTGAAAATGAAGTGATTGCGAGAGTAGTAAAGAAGTCGCGGGATTCTTTAGAAAAGGGGCAGTCGATGACAATCCCGATGGATGAACACTGGGCCTTTCCGCCTCTAGTCACGCAAATGATATCAATAGGAGAACAAACCGGTTCCCTTGATGCGATGCTGGACAAAGTAGCCGAGTTTTATGAAAAAGAAGTCGATACAGGAACTGACCGCTTAAAATCATTGATAGAACCCTTAATGATAGTGGTTCTCGCAGGACTAGTAGGAACGATTGTTTTGAGCATTATGGTACCTATGTTTGAGATGTTTAACCAATTTGACAAGAACTACTAAAAATAGTGAAATTTTTACAAAAAGCCATTTTTTACAGGAAACATCTGTTGTATAATGAGAGTGTACTAATTTTATAGGTTTTTAGACCTTAAAAGGAGCGGGGAAAATGTTCAAGGCTTTGAAAAGGAAAATGAAAGATCAACGTGGTTTAACGCTTATTGAACTGTTGGCCGTTATTGTTATTTTGGGAATTATCGCAGCAATTGCAATACCTTCAATAGGAGGTTTAATTACAAAAACTAAGAATGATGCAAAAGTTGCTGAAGCAATCCAAATCATCAATGCGGCTAAATTGTCACGCGCATCCAATGCTAGTATTACTCAATGGGATGATGATGGATCTTTGACGCCAAGTGGTGGTGGCACAGCGGTCAGTATTGGTAAAATTGGAGATTTGGTTGAAAATGTAAAGGATGCTGGTAAAGATTATCTAGTAGAATATGTTGGTGGAGTATACAGAATTTCCGAGCATGATGCAAATACTGTAGTTTCTGGTGCTACAACAGGATTCGCTACCGAAGATGAATTATTAAAGTACAGTGGAAACTAATTTATTTATAGGAATTGTTTTTATTTACGGCATCACCCTCGGCTCCTTCTACAATGTTGTCGGCCTAAGAGTGCCTGAAGGAAAATCGATTGTCCGTCCAGGCTCTTCATGCCCGAACTGCGGGCATAAGCTTAGAGCGTGGGAATTGGTTCCTGTATTTTCATATGTTTTTCAAAGGGGGAAATGCCGTGGCTGTGAGTCGCGGATTTCCCCTGTTTATCCAATCATGGAGCTTTTAACGGGGATTTTATTTGTCCTGGCACCTTTACTCCTGGGTTGGAGCCTGGAGCTAGTAATAGTCTGGACGTTGATTTCGCTGTTTATCATCATTACTGTATCCGACATCGCTTATATGCTCATCCCTGATAAAATCTTAATTGTGTTTGCAGGGATTTTTTTATTTGAACGTATCCTTTGGCCGCTTTCCCCCTGGTGGGATTCCCTTGTTGGCGGGGCTGCTGGATTTAGTCTTCTTTTACTGATTTCAATTATCAGCAAAGGCGGTATGGGCGGAGGAGATATTAAGCTTTATGCTCTAATTGGTTTTGTGCTTGGAACAAAGCTGGTGCTTTTGTCTTTCTTCCTCTCCACATTATTCGGAGCGATGTTTGGAATTGTGGGTATATTTTTAAAAATTGTTAAGCGGCGCCAGCCAATACCGTTTGGGCCATTTATTGCCCTGGGAACGCTGGTTGCGTATTTTTTCGGAAACGAATTAATTAAGATGTATTTAAATTTATTTATATAGTAGTTGTAACCTGATAACAAAGGGGTAGTTTGCATGGCTTTTTCCCTTTCGCTTGGCAACAAACGAACGATCAACATCATATTTAACGACCACAGCATACGTTTTCTCGAGCTTAAGTCTGCCACTCCTCCTGTTCCTCAGAGATGGGGAGAGCGCTTTCTTCCTCCCGGGATTATTGAGGAAGGGAAAATTGTAGACTTTGAAACTCTTTCTACTATTCTTGATGAGTGTATTGACGAATGGAAGATTAGCAGACGGCCTATCCATTTTGTAGTTCCTGATCCACTGGTTATTATTCGAAAAATCACTATTCCTGGAGACATAGAGGAGGATGAGATAGAAAGTCATCTTTATATGGAGCTTGGAGCCAGCATACATTTGCCGTTTGAAGACCCGGTTTTTGACGCTTATCCTCTGGGCGTGAAGGACGGGAAGAAAGAACTACTCTTATTTGCTTCTCCTGAAAAATATGTTATGGAGTATTCGGAGCTATTGTCAGGTTTAAGGCTTGTTCCCGTCTCGGCGGATATTTCACCACTTGCCTTATATCGCCTTTATCATTCTTTGAATGGACTACAGCCCAACGAGCGGTTGTTTACCGTCCAGGTAAATATGACTTCTGTCAGTATGTGTATCTTTGAGAACCATATCCCTTATTTTATGAGGCAGTTTCAGTTGGATTTCGATGCAAATAACTGGGAAGTTCTTCATGATCGATCAGGGGCGAGCGAATACAAGTTTATTGGCGAGGCCTTTCAGCTCGAATGGCAATTTTCGAATATCTATTCGGAAATGGTCAAGCTTATGGATTTTTATAAGTATTCCGCGAATGTTGAAACTTCAGGAATAACCAAAATCCTTCTCGTGGGAGACCATCCCATGCTAGCGCGTATCCATGAAGAAATTAAAGAGCAATTTACACTGCCAGTAGTTGTTTTTTCAACTGACAAAATACAGAATAACCGGGATAGAACCTTCCCTCAAACGCATACTCTTGCACTTGGGCTTTCACTGAAAGAGGTGAGATGATGCTGATTGAAATTAATTTGCTACCGAAAAAGAAGCAAGAAAGCAGAAAGCTTCTCACTTCCACTTTGATATTGGCACTTCTCTTTATCACGGCGGGCGGGGCGCTTTTCTGGCAAGCTTCGACTTTGAAAGCCGATGTTGCTGTTGTTGAAAATAGATTAGATACGACTAAAAAATTAGCAGAGATTGAACAAAAGAAAACAACCGAGCTCACTGAAGCGGATTCTGTTTCCAAGCTTGAACAGTCAGTTGTTTGGGCTGAAGACTATATTGTCCCTTCTGTACCAGTGATGCGGGAATTCACCTCATTACTACCGGAGCGAGGATTTATCCAGACTTTTGCTTATCAGGAATCCGGTACTCTATCACTGACAGTCCAATTCGACACAAGTAGGGAAGCAGCTTATTTCCTAAACAGACTGAACGAGTCAGAATGGGTAAATGAAGCGATGCTTTTAAGTTTGACAGCTACACAGCAAGTCGGAGAGCCGGCAACTGAAACTACTTTAAACTTGAATAATGATAATGAGGAAGAAATACTGCCTCGTTACCAGGGGCAATTTGAGATAAAGCTTAATAAGGACACTGTAAAGTCTTCAGTTCTTGAAGACGAGGAAGGAGAGAGCGGGCTATGAGGCTGGATTCGAAAAAGCAAAACCTAATCATAGCTAGCCTTTCTGCCCTATTTGTCTTGTTTGTGGCTGGAGGTTATTTCCTCTGGGTTCAGCCATTGAAGGCAGACCTTGAAACGAAAGAAGCTTCACTTAAAACAGAGGAACAGCTTTTGGGAGTTTTGCAAGGCAAGGAAAAGGAAACAGAAGAGTTTTCATCAGAAAGTACAACCCAGCTCCAAACGAAAATTCCAGTTAAACCGCTTGTTGAACAATTGATTCTTGATTTTGAAAAAGCAGAAGTAATCTCTGGCTCCAAAGTTCTTTCAATGTCATTTGCACAGGATGGAGGCGTAGAAAATACTGAAGAAAACCCTGACGGGGCAGCCCTAGAAGCTGTCGCAAATGAGACAACTATCGAAGCTGCGGAAGGTGATACAATTGATGGAACTACAACTGACGAGAACGGTAAGCTTGTTGAGCCGAAGTCGGTAATTGCGGTTCCTGAAGGAGTCAAAAAAGTAACCGTCCAGCTTGCCCTTGAAGCAGCTGGATACGAGGAAATTGAAAAGTTTATTGCAACCCTTGAAAGTCTTAAGCGGATTGCTGTTGTTGAATCGATTAACTATATCGGTAACCATGAAGTAACAACTATTTTAGCTGAAGAACCATCATTGAAATTTACAATAACACTTTCAGCCTTCTACATGCCGGACCTTGCTGATCTTGCCAAGCATACACCGACTATCGAAACACCTGAGCCTGCTAAAAAACGGAATCCGTTAACAACATTCTCGACACCTGAGAAGAATGAAACTGAAACAGACGATAAAAGTGAAAATTAAATCAGTAATTGGCGAAAGCATCTTATAACAAGGCGACAAAAACCTTGTTATTTTTTTTTGCCTGTATGGTAGGATTACAAAAAGCGTAAGCGACTTGATCAGGACCGACCTGCAAAAGATAAGAGCCCGCAGGATGGCCTGCCCTCAGGAGGGAAACGGCTTAAGACCTCGAGGGGCTAGGCGCTGAAGCTGGATTAAAACAAATCCGCCGTGGCAGAAGGGATGCGCGAATTGTGGACAAGCCGAAAAACAATACGATAACGATTAAGATAAATGGCGACAGCAGGCCGTATAAAGAAGATAACAAGAGGCAAGAGACGGTCAGGGTACCCGAGACAAAAGAAATGGTCACTCCGGCCCAGCCTGAACAGGCTGCTGCTTTAGAAGCAGGGGAAGAAAGCTTTGAATGGATTTTGCCGGAATTTGAACCTGCTGAAACACCTAAAGAATACATAATAAAGGAAGCAACTGAAAGTGCCTCAATCTACCCAAAAGCAGTCAAGCCTTCTAAATCTTCAAAACCAGCTTTCCAATTTAATACACTTAATTTGAAACCAATTATTGTTCCTGTTATTTTCGCGATATTAATCGGGGTTACATTAGGAGCTGGAATGCTAAAGCTGCTTATCTCGGGTGATGGCGTTGAAGAGGCTATCACACCGACCAATGCAGTTACCCCTGCCGATAGAGAGAAACCGGTATCTGCTGGCAAAACTGCTGCGGCCACACTGCAGCCAATTACAACCTTTGCAGTCCAGGAAGGGATCTATACGAATAAAGACTCGGCAACTTCGGTAAAAGAGGAACTTGTCTCAAAAGGGATTCCCGCTGCAGTATTTGATAAGGATGGCCAGGCGATGATGCTTGTTGGTGTTGCAGCGAGTATCGAAGACGCTAAGGAAGTTGGAGCAGCCTTGAAGGCAAAAGGCATAGAGATTTATGCAAAAGAGGTTGCTTTCCCTGAGAAGGATGCCGGAAAACTCGCTGAACAGGATGCAGCTTTTTTGAAAAAAGTTCCTGCACTTTATGAAGGCCTAAGTAATGCCGCTGCAGCAAATATCACGGGTGGCAGTACGGGAGAAGCCGCAAAAAACGCACAGTCCGAGCTTCAAAAAATTGATGAAAGCAAACTGAAAAATGGTGCTATCAAAAGTATGTACGGGGAGCTGACTGGTGCGGCTACTCTGCTTGCAGGGACACTTGATGAAGCAGGAAGTATCAAAGCACAGCAGCACCTCCTCGACTTCCTTGCATTATATCAATCCTTCTAACTGGTATCCGGGCACATCGCCCGGGTATTTTTGTATGTATAGGAACGGAAAAATTTCGACACTTTAATCATTAGAAATTGTTTGCAGGGGCGAAGTTTGATACGATTGGAATGTATCTCCCCAAACATAGCAAAAAGAAAGGTGATTGTATGCCGAACCTCATTTTAGCCTCTTCATCTCCACGGCGAAAGGAACTTCTAGAAAATCTCCAGCTTACTTTCCACATTTACAGCTCAGATGTTGACGAAAGCTTTGCACCTGGCTCATCTCCTGAAGACATTGTGATGGGGCTTGCTGAACGGAAGGCTGTTGCCGTGTCTCATGACCATCCCGGTGACTTTGTCATTGGCGCCGACACGATTGTTGTTGCAGACGGTAATGTGCTTGGTAAGCCCGCCAATCGCGAGGAAGCAATCGGGATGCTGAAGCTTTTGTCAGGCAGTGTCCACCATGTTTACACCGGGGTAGCCATCATCTCCCCGGAAGCAAAGTCCCGTTTTTATGAAAAAACTGAAGTCCATTTCTGGGAGTTGACGGACAGGGAAATCGAATATTATGCGGATAGCGGGGAGCCGCTGGACAAAGCAGGCGGCTATGGTATCCAGGGTCTGGGCGGTATGCTT
Source organism: Bacillus sp. FJAT-18017 (assembly GCF_001278805.1). Lineage (GTDB taxonomy): Bacteria > Bacillota > Bacilli > Bacillales > Cytobacillaceae > Bacillus_D. The sequence goes on from NZ_CP012602.1 coordinate 1,856,692, forward strand.
GTCAAAAAGATTGACGGCGATTATTTTAGCGTTGTCGGGCTCCCTGTCTCCAGGACAGTCCGGGAGCTTGCCAAGGCAGGCTACCCGCTTCCGTATTGATGAAAGGTTCCGGGCATTAGTAAACGTCCGGCTCTCCCTACTATAAGGGAGGAAACACGTTTGACGAGCAATACATTAATGATCCGTGATTACCCCCAGGAGGAAAGGCCCCGGGAACGATTCATTTCCGGCGGACCATCCAGCCTTTCAAACCATGAATTGATTGCACTGCTGTTAAGAACAGGAACTAAGGATGAGTCTGTCCTTCAATTGGCAAATCGGCTCCTGTCCCATTTCGAGGGACTCCGGCTTCTAAAAGCTGCCTCACTCGAGGAAATAACAGCAATTAAGGGCATCGGCCAGGCGAAAGCAATCCAGCTATTGGCGGCGCTTGAGTTGGGAAGCCGAGTTGCCAACCTCTCCAACAATGAGCGTTATGTCATTCGTTCCCCGGAAGATGGGGCAAACTATGTGATGAACGAGATGCGCTTCCTGAGCCAGGAACACTTCGTTTGCCTCTATCTCAACACAAAGAACCAGGTTCTCCACAAACAGACAATCTTCATTGGTAGCCTGAATGCTTCGATTGTGCATCCCCGTGAGGTGTTCAAGGAAGCGTTCCGAAGGTCAGCTGCTTCCATTATTTGTCTCCATAATCACCCCTCAGGCGACCCTACTCCTAGCAGGGAGGATATCGAAGTAACGAAAAGGCTGTCGGAGTGCGGCAAGATCATTGGAATAGATGTACTCGACCATTTGATTATCGGGGAAAATAAATTTGTGTCTCTGAAGGAAAAAGGTTACTTGTAATACTATGTTTTTATTTGACGTTACGATATAATAAGGCTTATGATTTTTTAGGGCCTGCCCATTAAAAAATACGATTTAATTGCTGAGTTTTTCAACAATTTTAGAATATGAACACCCTCTTTTCGCCAGGAGGGTTAATGACAGAATTTTTGCTACGGAAAGGGAGATACGCGAATGTTTGGATTAGGATCAAGAGATCTTGGCATAGATTTGGGGACTGCCAATACACTTGTTTATGTTAAAGGAAAAGGAATCGTTTTAAGGGAGCCATCAGTTGTTGCTTTTCAGACGGATACAAAAGATATTGTCGCTGTCGGGAACGAAGCGAAAAATATGATCGGAAGGACTCCTGGCAATATTGTAGCCTTAAGGCCGATGAAGGATGGAGTTATTGCCGATTATGATACAACGGCAACGATGATGAAGTATTACATTCGTGAAGCTATGAAAAGTAAAGGGATTTTTAAGAGCAGCAAGCCGTATATCATGGTTTGTGTTCCATCCGGAATTACTGCTGTGGAACGCCGGGCTGTTATTGACGCAACAAAGCAAGCCGGTGCGCGTGATGCCTTTCCAATAGAAGAACCTTTTGCGGCTGCGATTGGCGCGAATCTGCCTGTCTGGGAACCGACAGGAAGTATGGTTGTTGACATCGGCGGCGGTACGACCGAAGTGGCGATCATTTCCCTTGGAGGCATCGTGACAAGCCAGTCGATCCGGATTGCCGGTGATGAAATGGATGAAGCAATCATTCAATATATTCGCAAAAACTATAATTTGATGATTGGCGACCGTACAGCGGAGACAATCAAAATGGAAATCGGCTCGGCCGGAAATGCGGAAGGTATTGAAAATATGGAAATCCGCGGCCGCGACCTTTTAACTGGTCTGCCAAAGACGATTGAAATTACTGCCGCTGAAATTGGCGGAGCGCTTCATGACACGGTGTATGCGATTGTTGAAGCGGTAAAAAGCACGCTTGAAAAAACACCGCCTGAGCTTGCCGCTGATATCATGGACAGAGGAATTGTCCTGACCGGCGGAGGAGCCCTTCTGCGCAACCTTGATAAGGTCATTGGCGAAGAAACAAATATACCAGTCCTAATCGCGGAAAATCCGCTTGATTGTGTGGCAATTGGGACAGGTAAGGCGCTTGATCATATCGACCTGTTTAAAAACAAAAGCAGGGACTCTAGATAAATGGCTGCAAAACGAGGTGTGAATGATGCCACAATCTTTTTTTAACAAACGCCTCATTATCCTGTTAGTAAGTGTCATTATCCTGGTTGCATTAATCGGATTTTCTTTAAGAGAACGTGATAGGCTGACGTGGCCGGAGCAGTTCGTAAAGGACTCCACCGGCTGGCTTCAGTCGCTTGTCTCTACTCCCGTCCAGTATGTAGCGGGCTTTTTCGAAAATGTTTCGGATCTACAAGATACATACAATGAAAATAAAAAGTTGAAAACAAGAGTAGTAGATATTGCGCGGCTTGAAGCAGAAGTCTATCAGCTTGAAAAAGAAAATGAAGAACTTCGCAAGACGCTCGATAAAACGGAGTCCTTGAGCAATTCGGATATCATTCAGGCAACGATTATGGGCCGGAACCCGGACCGCTGGAATGAACTGATTATCATCAACAAGGGCTCATCAGACGGGCTTGAAAAAAATATGGCTGTTATTACAGCCGAGGGCCTGATCGGCAAGGTTAAAAGCGTTAACGACTTTTCCTCAACAGTCCAGCTTCTCAGTGCGATGGATCCAAAGAACAGGATTTCTGTTGTAACCCAGGGAAAAGAGGAAATCTATGGGTTTGTCGAAGGATATGATGAGGAAAAGAAACTTCTTCAAGTCAAAAAAATTCCGTATGAAGCGAAAGTGAAAAAGGGACAGACAGTCGTGACTTCGGGCCTTGGCGGAGTGTTCCCTAAAGGGCTTTTGGTAGGGAAAATCGAGGAAGTCCAGCCTGACCAATACGGATTGAACCAGATTGCCTTTGTGAAGCCTGGCGCAAACTTCTACGACATTAGTGAAGTAATGGTAATTAAACGGTTAATGGACAAGCCGCTTGCTTCAGAAATGGTGGATGATAAGGAGGAAGAATTGTGAGGCGTGTCTTCCTTCCTCTTTTGTTGTTCCTTTTTTTTACAATTGAAAGTATCTTTGTCCAGCTTCTGCCGTCGGAATATTTCATGGATAAATACATTTTGGTTCCAAGATTCTTGATTGGCATCCTGATGTTGTTCGCGATTTATGGGAAACAAAAACAAGCCGTTATTTATGGATTTGTGTTTGGGCTTCTTTTTGACATCGTTTATACTGAAATAATCGGAGTCTATTTATTCCTGTTTCCATTGACGATTGTTATGGTATCGAGGCTGATGCGGGTTTTCCATGCAAACGTTCTTGTCGCGATTGTGGCGATACTTGCAGCTATTTCAGCCCTGGAAATTGTGATTTATAAATTGAACAATTTTATTGGCATTACAGAAATGCCGTTTTCAGCATTCGCTGAAGTGCGCCTTTTGCCGGTCATTGTCCTGAACTTTGTTTTCCTGGCAGTGGCCTTTTATCCATTCAGGCGCTTTTTTGAAAAATTGGCACAGGATGAAAGCCTTTAAAAAGGATTTTTGGCAATGTATGTCGAAATATAATAAAGGCAGTCTGTACCCTGGATAGCCAGGGAAGGTTGTGTGTTTGATGATCGGGGTGAAAGGCGTGAGCAAACGGCAGCATGTGACGATTAAAGGGACGAAGGATGGCATCACGCTGTTCCTTGATGACCTTTGCTCGTACGAAGAATTAAAGCGGGATTTGGAAAGCAAGCTTTCAATCCATGAAAATAGCAGCGGAGACGGCAACCTCCTTCATGTGAATGTGAAGTCCGGGAACCGTTTCCTAACAAATGAGCAGCAGGAAGAACTGAAGCAGCTCATCCGAAAAAAAAAGGATCTTGTTGTCGAAACGATTGAATCAGATGTTATCTCGATACAGGAAGCTAAACAACTGGCGGAAAGGTCGCAAGTTAGCACCGTGGCAAGGGTGATTCGCTCTGGCCAGGTTCTTGAAGTGCCCGGCGACCTATTGCTCATTGGTGATGTCAATCCTGGCGGGGTAGTCATGGCCGGCGGCAATATTTTTATCATGGGAATCCTCAAGGGGATTGCCCACGCAGGCTGTTATGGCGATACTGAAGCCATCATTGCTGCTTCTGCCATGGCGCCATCGCAGCTAAGGATTAGCCAGAATGTACTGACTCTGCCGAATATAAATGGCCCAGAAAATATGCGTGACATGGAATGCGCGTACATAGATGAAGAAAATGAAATTGCGCTTGGCAGGCTTCAGTCATTGGCAGGTTTAAGGCCTGGATTAACTAGATTAGAAGGAGGGCGTTAACGTGGGGGAAGCAATCGTAATTACATCCGGGAAGGGCGGCGTCGGCAAGACGACGACTTCCGCTAATTTAGGTACAGCCCTTGCCCTGCAGGGGAAGAAGGTCTGCCTGGTCGACACCGATATCGGCCTTAGGAATCTTGACGTGGTCATGGGACTTGAGAACAGGATCATTTATGACCTGGTCGACGTAGCCCAGGGCCGCTGCAAAATGCACCAGGCGCTTGTAAAGGATAAGCGTTTTGACGGGCTTCTCTATTTATTGCCTGCGGCCCAGACTGAGGATAAGACCGCTGTCACGCCCGAGCAGGTAAAAATGCTCGTTGAACAGCTTAAGCAGGATTTTGATTACATTATCATCGATTGCCCTGCCGGAATTGAGCATGGCTACAGGAACGCCATTGCAGGGGCTGACAGGGCAATTGTCGTGACAACTCCGGAAAAATCGGCTGTCCGCGATGCTGACAGGATTATTGGCTTGCTCGAAAAAGAAGAAAACATCGAATCGCCAAAATTGATTATCAATCGGATCAGGCCGCAAATGATGAAAAATGGCGAAACATTGGATGTGGAAGAAATCAGCTACCACCTGTCGATTGAATTGCTGGGAATTGTCGCTGATGATGATGAGGTCATCAAGGCCTCACATTATGGTGAGCCTATCGCAATGAACCCAAACAGCAAAGCATCAATTGCCTATCGGAACATTGCCCGCAGGATTCTCGGTGAATCAATTCCGCTACAACAGCTTGAGGATGACAACAAAGGCGTATTTACGAAAATTAAGAGGTTTTTTGGCGTTAAATAAGTAGATTAATAGAAATGTGAAGCCCTGCTGGAATCATTGTGATTCGGCAGGGCTTTTTTGTGTATGGGTTTTCCCTGCTTTGAAACAAGTTGAGGGAAAACGGAAGCTCGTTCACTAGTTATTTTATGATAGTACTCACTAGTTACCAAGCCATCCGGGCCAGACCCTGACTATATAAAAAAATAAACTATAGTAAGTTTTCGCTATAAAATTAGGGGTTATTTTTCTGAAAAGACTAGTCAGGTTCATAGTCATGGCTATGTTCACAATGGCCCGGGCCAGACCCTGGCTATAGTTCAATACGTAATTTAGTATGTTTTTACTAGTGAGGTTTAGGTCGTGCTAAAAAAAAATCACCTCCACCATAGATAGAGCGCCAACTTAAAAGACCTTTTAAAATGAACTCCTCCATTCGGTAGCATACACCGGACAACTCCTTCATAGACTTGTACAAAAACGTGGTAAAAAAGGTTGGTGGAGATATGCAGCCAAGCAAGGAGGAAATCCGCAGGCGAATAGCTCAGCGGAAAAAGGAACGGAGCCGGCGGACAAGCAATAAATTACCTGAAAGACCTGGCAAAACGCCAGTACCCGGCTGGCTCCAGGACGATGAGAACTACCGATTCAATGAGATGATTTCCTATGAAACCGGACCAGATGAGGGCAGCCATCCCTTATTTAAGAAGGAAGTGTTTTTCTTTAAGCTGCTTGGTTCAGCGGTATTATTCCTGGCGATTGCCATCCTGTTCCGCAGTCAGTCACCTGCGGCGGATCCGGCGAGGGAGCTTGTTTTAAAAGGATTCACAGAAGACTTCCAGTTTGCCACGGTCAGCCAGTGGTATGAAGATAAATTCGGCAAGCCGCTTGCCTTGCTTCCCCAGCCAACAAGTGATGAGCCAGTGCAGACTGACTTTGCCATGCCAGCCTCAGGAAAAATACTCGAAAACTTTGAAAAAAATGGCCAGGGTATCATGATTGGAACTGAAAAGGATGCCCCCGTAGAGTCCATCAAAGAGGGGCTCGTCAAGTTTGCCAGTGTTAAGGAGGGGCTTGGGAAAACTGTCATTGTTCAGCATGCTGATAACACCGAGTCCTGGTATGGAAATCTTGATTCAATTTCAGTTGGCCTTTATGATCACGTTGGGAAATCGAAGGAAATTGGCAGGGTAGGGCCAAGTGCCGATGAAACAAAAGGGGAGTTTTATTTTGCGATAAAAAAGAAAGAAGAGGGCTTCATCGATCCAATCAAGGTGATTTCATTTGAATAAAGCCGCATCACTGCTGGGGCTTGTCCATATCCATCCCCTGTTATGGCTCGCAGCAGCCCTGGCAGTCGTTACCGCCCACTTTCAAGAGCTATGTATGCTGCTGTTTATCATTTTCATTCATGAAATCGGCCATGCGTTTGCAGCAGCCATGTTTTCGTGGCGGATTAAGCGGATCACGCTGCTTCCATTTGGCGGGGTTGCGGAAATGGATGAGCATGGGAACCGGCCGCTCAAGGAAGAAACTATTGTCATTCTGGCCGGTCCAGTTCAGCATGTATGGATGATTGCAGCGGCTTATATTCTGCACAGCTCTGGGTTGATCCTCGATTCTACCTTTGAATTATTTCTCGAGTATAATATGATGATTCTCGTTTTCAATCTGCTTCCAATTTGGCCGCTTGATGGCGGAAAGCTGCTTTTCTTGGGATTGTCCCTTTGGAAACCTTTCCCCGAAGCGCATCGATGGGCTTTGATTGCTTCATTTGCAGCTCTTATCGTATTTACCCTTGGTATCCTGGTGATTGCTCCGCTGCATTTGAATAGCTGGATTATTGCTGGATTCCTTTACTTTACTTTATTCTTTGAATGGAAGCAGCGCCACTATGTGTTCATGCGTTTTTTGCTGGAGCGCTATTACGGAAAGAAAGATAGCAATCTTTCGGGATTACAGCTAATAAAAGCAAACGAAGGGGAACCGATCCTGGAGGTATTGGCAAAATTCCGGCGCGGGTTCAAGCATTCAATCGTCATTGACAGCGCTGCTGGAGAAAAAGGCATTCTTGATGAAAATGAAGTGCTTCATGCATGCTTTTCCGAGCATCGAATATCCGGAAAAATCGGAGACTTGTTTTTTGTATATTGATTGGAAAGGGTATTCCCGGGTTCCGCCTGGCGAATGCCTTTTTTGCGCTATCCCACATTAATTGGGCGGTAAGATCCCCTTCAAAATTCTTAATAAAAGAAAGGGTGGGAATTACTGTCCGTAAAAACCTGATTGGTTAAACTAACAATCAGTGGGATAAAAAATCCCCATTGATTAAAGTTTAACTTTATAATGAGTAGAGATTTAGAGAAGCGGGGTTTACTCATGAACCAATTAATTATTAATTACGGTGCCCGGGAAAAACGGGCCGCCTATTTAAAGGACGGCAAAGTGGAAAGAATCGAACTGAGCCGCGAAGACAGCCAAACTCTTGTTGGAAGTATTTTCCTGGGGATTGTCACCAAGGTGCTTCCAGGCATGAATGCTGCCTTTGTGGACATTGGAACCGGGAGGAACGCGTATCTGCATCGTGATGCTCTTGCCTCATTTGTCCAGTCGGATGAGCCTGCCGAAGCAAAAGCAAAAAAGTCGGTTTCATCGTATGTCAGCCAGGGTGAGCGGCTGCTCGTTCAGGTGGAAAAAGATCCGGTGGGAACTAAGGGTGCGAAGGTGACCGGGATCCTTGAATTTGGCGGCGCCCATCTTGTCTATATGCCCCAGGGAAAACAGGTGGCTGTTTCCAAGAAAATGGCTTCTTCAGAGAGGCGTGAGCAAATTAGGAACCTGGGCCGCGATGCCACGATTGATCCGGAAGGTGTTTTGTTCAGGACTTCCTCCGAGATAGTCAGCGATGAAGACCTCCTGGTTGAACTAGATCAGCTTCGCGAGGAAGCTTCTGTGCTTTTTCAAAAAGCAGCGGGATTAAAGAAGCCCTTCCTCCTTTCCTCGAGCGATCCTTTCCTTGAAAAAGTTCAGGAACTGCTGACTACAATCGAGGAAGGAGAAGTAATGGCTGACGACCTGGCATTCCTTGAAAAGCTGAAGGCTTTTGGAAAAGGCCTTTCATTTTCGTATTATTCAGGCAAACCGAATATATTTGATGCATACGGAACTGATAAAGAGCTTGATAAGCTGCTTCGAAGAGTGGTTTGGCTCGAAAATGGCGGCTATTTGCTTTTTGAAGAAACGGAAACATTGATCGCTATTGATGTGAATACAGGCAAGTTTTCCGGAAAAAACAACTTGCGGGAAACGGTCTTAAAAACAAACCTTATGGCAACGGAGGAAACCGCCAGGCAAATAAGGCTTCGCGACCTGGCTGGAATTATTCTGATTGATTTCATCGATATGAAGCAAGACCATGACCGTGAGCTCGTTGCTAAAAAGATGGAAGCGGAGCTGAAAAAGGATTGGCGGCGGACGAGGGTGGCCGGGTTTACGTCGCTCGGAATTCTCCAGATTACCAGAAGGCGTGTTGGAGAGTCTTTCGGAGAAACACTAACAGTAAAATGCCCTTCATGTGAAGGGACGGGAAGGGTGTCAAGCCCGGAAACTGTGGCGTTCAAGCTGGAACGCGAGCTGTGGGAATACCGCGGCAGCCTTGAGGATGCAGTCCTGATTGAGGCGACCGAGCAGGTAAGGTCAGTTTTTAGCGGGGAAGGAAATATCCACTTAAATAGGATTGAAAAGTCACTGGGTATGAAAATTATCTTTAGTGTTGCTGTTTCGCCGATTCATTTTTATAAAATCCTGCAGTTTGGTTCTGCGGATGAACTTAAGGAAAAAGCCCGTAAATTAGGTTGACACTACGTGCCAAGTTGTGATAGTATTTTCATGTTATGTTTGTAGCGCACCCGTGCTACAACCGCTCAGAACAGGTTTTCAAGATTTGCGGGAGCAAACGCCTGGGTTGGCGAGTCTTAGACTAAGAGGAGGTGCAAGTTCATGTACGCAATTATCGAAACAGGCGGTAAGCAAATCCGTGTAGAAGAAGGCCAAGCCATCTACATCGAAAAGCTGAACGCTGAAGCAGGCGAAACAGTTACATTTGATAAGGTTCTTTTCGTTGGTGGTGAAAATGTTAAGGTTGGCAGCCCGGTTGTTGAAGGCGCAACTGTTACAGCTACTGTTGAAAAGCAGGGCCGCGCAAAGAAAATCATCGTTTTCAAGCTCAAAGCGAAGAAAAACTACCGTAAAAAGCAAGGTCATCGTCAGCCATACACTAAAGTTGTAATCGGCAAAATCAACGCGTAAGGCGTGATTTGATGATAAATGTAGCGATTATTCGAAATGACACCGGCTCGATTGATTCGTTTTCAATCAGTGGCCATGCTTTTTTTGCAAAACGGGGCGAGGATATCGTCTGTGCGGGCGTTTCCGCAGTTTCTGTTGGTGCAATAAATGCCATCCACGAGATTACGGGAGTCGTTCCCGAAACAGAGATTGATTATGAAGAAGGTCTGCTCCGCTGTGTGATTCCGGGAAACCTCTCGGCGCAGGAGCAAGCTAAAATTCAGATTCTTCTCGAAGGAATGTACTACTCGTTGAAAACGATCGAAGAAGAGTACGGAAAGCACATACGAATTACCTTCAAAAACCAGGAGGTGGAATAAATGTTATTAAAATTGGATCTTCAATTGTTTGCTTCCAAAAAGGGAGTAGGTTCTACAAAGAACGGCCGTGACTCAATCTCTAAGCGCCTTGGCGCGAAGCGTGCGGATGGCCAGTTCGTAACTGGTGGTTCTATTCTTTACCGTCAACGCGGTACAAAGATCTATCCAGGTGAAAACGTAGGCCGCGGTGGGGACGACACTCTTTTTGCAAAAGTTGACGGCGTTGTTAAATTCGAACGCTTCGGCCGTGACCGCAAAAAAGTGAGCGTTTATCCAGCAGCTCAAGAAGCTTAAGTTAACGTTCTGAAAACTCTAGCCTCCATGGCTGGGGTTTTCTTTTTGTGTTTTTTACTGGAAAAAGAAGGCAGGTTAAATCATTTAGGCTCTTCGCTAATAGTAGTGGTTTTATCAGTTTAATCGCTGTGCAGCCAGCGATAGAAAAATAAGCGGAGATTTTCCACTTATGCTACCGAAGGGAACTTTTATCGGGTGAAATAAGCGGAGATAATTCCCTTATGAAAACACATACCCCTCTAAATAAGCGCTTTTTAAGTCATTAGGCGGAAATTCTCCGTCTATTGAGGCTGTTTTTAGGACGGTTTACTATATAAGCGGAAATAGTCCCCTTATTCACTAGGGTGCAATGACCTATGGTCCACCCAGCCGATACTGGCGAATTCCAAGATGCCTAAACCAGCATCTTTTTATCGAACAGAATTTGTTAAACACCCTGTTGGGGTGAGTGTAAGATACATGTCCAAACCAGAATTTTCCGATAGTGCCAAATTTGCTTACGAACCAGGCTTTTTTTGTTATACTATGAGCAAATGAGCATTAGGTATAAGGAGTAATGTATGGAAAAGAATTGGGATCTTGTTGAAGTTCTCAGGTATTCCCGACATGACTGGCTGAACAGGCTGCAGCTGATAAAAGGGAATCTTGATTTGGATCGGATGGATTGTGCAAAAGCTGTGATTGATAAAATCATTATTGAGACTCAACAGGAATCGAAGCTTTCGAATCTTAAAATGCCTGAGCTTGCATCTCAGCTGCTAAGAGCAAATTGGGAAGGACACCATTTCACGCTTGAATACGAGGTTTTGTACGAACAACAAGCAGAGCCGGTTGATGAAACTGCGATTACAGAGTGGGTGGCTGAATTCTTTTCCATATTGGATCAATCTGTTGAACCTTACCAGGAGAACAGCCTCTCCATCTGCCTGAACCAGGTCGAGGATGGAGTAAGTTTCAATTTTGATTTTAGCGGAATAATAAAAGAGACGAAGCTGCTTGGCGAACTCCTTCAGAAAGGCAGCGGCTTGAAAATTTCTGTAAGGGAGCTTACCCGCGAGGAGCTCGATGTAGAGGTTTTTGTGCCGTTCTGCTAACGGATGTCCCGCCGTGTAGATCAGAAGGAAAAGTTAGTGAATGGATATGGCCATCGGGGCATGGATTTGGTCTTTTCAAGTATGACCCATAAGCGGACCCAAACCATCCACTTATGCTTTTCGATACAGACGGGAGGATTTTGAAAAATGTTTGTTGATCAGGTGAAAGTTTATGTAAAAGGCGGGGATGGCGGCGATGGTATGGTCGCGTTCCGCCGTGAAAAATATGTGCCCAATGGAGGCCCTGCTGGCGGTGACGGCGGCAAGGGAGCCAACGTTGTTTTCCAGGTTGAAGAAGGCCTCAGCACTCTGATAGATTTCCGCTATAAGCGCCACTTTAAGGCTGACCGCGGCGAACACGGCATGTCGAAAAACCAGCATGGGCGTGGTGCCAAGGATATGATTGTCAAGGTCCCGCCTGGCACAGTCATCTATGATGAAGAAACGAATGCGATCATCGCCGACCTTGTAGAAAATGGCCAAACTGCCGTTATCGCAAAGGGAGGCCGTGGAGGACGCGGCAATTCACGGTTTGCTACTCCGCAAAATCCAGCTCCCGAGCTTTCCGAAAAAGGAGAGCCAGGCCAGGAGAGGAACGTTATACTCGAATTGAAGCTGCTTGCTGACTGCGGGCTAGTCGGTTTTCCAAGTGTCGGAAAATCCACGCTTCTTTCTGTTGTATCCTCAGCAAAGCCGAAGATTGCCGAATACCATTTTACAACAATCGTACCGAACCTCGGTGTTGTTGAAACGGAAGATGGCCGCAGTTTTGTAATGGCAGACCTTCCAGGCTTGATTGAAGGTGCCCATCAGGGAGTTGGCCTGGGACATCAGTTCCTGCGCCATATCGAGCGGACCAGAGTTATTGTCCATGTGATTGACATGGCGGCGACAGAAGGCCGGGATCCGTTTGAGGATTATACGAAAATTAATCAGGAACTTCAGCAATACAATCTTAGGCTGACCGAGCGTCCGCAAATCATTGTTGCAAACAAGATGGACATGCCGGAAGCAGAGGAAAACCTGAAGGCTTTCAAGGAGCAAATCCAGGAAGATTATCCTATTTTCCCAATCTCCGCGGTTACTAGGCAGGGGCTGAGGGATTTGCTGTTTGCCATCGCTGATAAAATTGCTGAAACACCTGAATTCCCGCTCCATGAAGAAGCACTTGAGGATACAAGTGTGAACAGGGTTGTTTATAAGCATGAGAACGAGCCGGAGCAATTCAAAATTACCAGAGATCCAGATGGCGCTTATGTTATTTCTGGTGACAGTCTAGAAAGATTGTTCAAAATGACGGACTTCTCCCGTGATGAGTCGGTTCGCCGCTTTGCCCGCCAGCTGCGCGGCATGGGTGTCGATGATGCACTAAGGGAGCGCGGTGCCCAGGATGGCGACATTGTCAGGCTGCTTGAATTTGAATTTGAGTTTATTGAGTAATGGCTTAAGCGGGGTGTGGTTGGTTTGAGTTATAAAAAGGGAGATTTGAAATTTTATCTGGTCAGGGAAGATGTATTGCCGGAAGCGATGAAGAAGACCATTGATGCAAAGGAACTGCTTGAACGTGGCAAAGCTTTGAATGTTGGCGAAGCTGTCCGCCAGGTTGACCTTAGCCGGAGTGCTTTTTACAAGTACAAGGATACGGTCTATCCATTTTCACAAATTGTGAAGGATCGGCTTGTCACGCTCGTTTTCCATTTGGAGGATCGTTCCGGCACGCTATCGCAGCTGCTTGGCATAGTTGCAAATGCCGGCTGCAATGTCTTGTCCATCAATCAATCCATCCCACTTCAAGGTAGAGCGGTTGTTACCCTTTCCCTTAATATCAAAGAAATTAAGGTGGAAATAGAAGACTTGCTTGAAACCTTAAAGCAGCTTGAATACGTTGAAAGTGTCGAAATACTCGGCACAGGAGCTTAAGAAATGGTAAAGGCCTGTTTCCCGGTGAGGGAACAGGCCTTTCTTTGAGCTTTCTCTAATTTGTAATCAGGAACCCGGCCTTATGAAGGGTTTGTTCAGCTCTTTCAAGTGCTTCCTTAGAACCAGCGGTCAGCGTGTGCAAATGATAACCGCCAGTCAGTTCGGATAGGAAGGAAGCATTCGTTTCCCTGACCTTCGTCATGAATTTTGAAACCTCTGGGCGATTCGAGACCATGATTGATGCTGTCAGGTCTCCGTAGACAGGATGTTCGATTTTGACATCCTTAACGGTGACTCCTTCGTCCACGATGGCGATTAATTCCTGCTCTGTTTTATCAGGAGCATGGAAGCAGGCTATGGTCTTTTCATAAACAGGCGCCTGAGTATTTTGTTTCAAATACAAATATCCCTGGCTTGTCGCGATGATCGGTTCGCTTTTGGCTTTTAGAAGCGTGATGTCACCTACAATGATTTGTCTGCTGACATTTGCCCTAGCCGCCAGCTCGCTGCCTGTAATCGGCTCGTTACTATCCTTCAAAAGCGACAAAATAATCGCTCTCCGCTCATCTCCAAGCAATTTCTTTTGTTCACCCATATACAACAACTCCCGGTAGGATGGTTAATCCTATTTTAGCATAAGCATTAATAGATATCCTTCAATCAAAATTTGCCGGCTATTCCGACAATATCGGCAGCGAGTTTTTTTGCGTCATTTTCACTTGTTGTTGTTCCGAAAGATATTCTTACAAACTCTTTTGCCTGCTTGCCATCAATGCCGATTGCCTGCATCGTCTTGGATGGGGATAGCATCCCTGAGTGGCAGGCAGTCCCGGTTGAAATCGCATAACCGAGCCGATTGCATTCGAGCATAAGCCATTGTCCTTCTATGCCGGCAATACCAAGTCCGATAATCGCAGGATATTGTTGATCCCCTGTTGAACCGAATATAGCAAGTTTTCCTCTTAAAGGTTCCAATCCCAGTAAAAATTCAGTTCGCAGTGCCGTAAACCTATTTACATTCTCTGGAATATGTCTTACTGCCTTTTCAGCGGCAGTTGCCATCGCAGCGATGGCGGGCACATTCAATGTTCCTGGCCTTAAGCCTTTTTCGTGGGATGTTCCGGGAAAGAACGGCTTCCAGGCAACTTCGGGGTTAATGTAAACACAGCCAATGCCCTTAGGACCATATAACTTATGGCCGGACACGGAGAAGCTTGAGACAGAAGATATTAGCGGACGAATGTCAATTTTTCCGGCAGCCTGTACAAAATCGGAATGAAAGAGAATTCCGCTGCTTTTGCAAAGTGCGCCGATCTCCTTAATAGGCTGAATTGTGCCAATTTCAGGGTTCACAAGCTGAATGGCTGCTACTACTGTATCAGGCCTGATAGCGTCCTTGAAGGCACTCATATTAATCGTGCCAGAAGAGGTAAAGGGAAGCCTTGTGATTTCGTATCCGTTGTTCTCCAGCCTGTTCAAGACCCCGCTCACGGATGAATGTTCCGCATAGCCTGTAATGATATGCTTACCTTCATGACGGGCGGAGAGGAGTGCCTCTAGACATAAGAAATTCCCTTCAGAACCGCCACTTGTAAAATAAACCCCTTCTGAACTGACGCCAAAACTTTGCGCAATAAGGCTGCGTGATTCCTCGACAATGTCTCTAGCAGCACCTCCACTATCATGAAGGCTGTTTGGATTGCCAAAGAACTGAATGGATACCTGGTTATATACTTCTAGTGCTTCCTTGCCAATAGGCGTGGTCGCTGCAAAATCAAAATAATTCATCTTCTATTCTCCTATACTCATATTCTTCTAGGGTGAAAATTACTTGTAAATAGTCTAATTGTGTGTAAAGATAGATGTCAAGACACCTGTTTAGTCAGGAGGTAAGCATCATTGGAATCAACGGATATTTTAATCATTGGAAGCGGGATTGCTGCCCTGCAGCTGGCAACCCACATAGATGTTTCTCGAAAAGTGAAGGTTCTCACAAAAGCAACGGTAAAGACGTCAAATTCCTACCTGGCACAGGGAGGAATTGCTGCGGCAATCGGTGAAACCGATTCTCCAGCTTTTCACAAACAAGACACACTGGAGGCCGGGCGCTACCATAACCGGCCGGATATAGTGGAAGCAGTATTGAATGAGGCTCCCTCACTGATTAATGAAATAGCTGATGATGCACCAGTTTTTGATTTGGATCAAAATGGCACGATCGTTCTTGGCATGGAAGGGGCCCATTGCCGAAACCGAATTGTCCATGGAGGCGGCGATGCCACAGGCAGGACAGTCATCGACTATCTTGTAGAAAAAATTCGGGGCAATATCGAAGTAGAAGAAAATATGTACACATACGAACTGCTCCTAAATGATAACAAATGCATTGGAGCCAAGGCAAAGACAGCTGATGGCAGGATTAGAACTTTTTATGCAAAGCATGTCATTCTTGCTACTGGCGGGTGCGGCGGTCTGTATGAATTTACATCGAACTCAAGCGCGGTGACCGGAGACGGAATTGCGATGGCGTATCGGGCCGGAGCGGAGATAGCCGATATGGAATTCATCCAATTTCACCCGACACTTCTTTTTGTAAATGGAAAAACAAGAGGACTAGTTTCTGAGGCGGTAAGGGGAGAAGGAGGAATCCTTGTAACTGAAGACGGCCAGCCAATCATGGAAGGGGTTCATCCATACAAAGACCTTGCCCCGCGGCATATTGTTGCCCAAACGATTTTCAGCTATATATCAAGCGGGATGCAGACCTATTTGGATATATCCCGGATAGATAACTTTGAAAAGAAATTTCCAACTGTTACCGAGATTTGTTTGAAAAACGGAGTGGATTTGTCAGGGAGGCGGATTCCGGTTGTGCCCGGAAGCCATTTCCTCATGGGAGGGGTTAAAACAGACCTGATTGGAAGGACTACCATTAATGGGCTTTTTGCTATCGGGGAAGTGGCTTGCACCGGCCTTCATGGCGCCAACAGGCTTGCCAGCAATTCCCTCCTGGAAGGATTGTATCAAGGAAAAAAGCTTGCGGAATGGCTGAACGAAAATCCAAGCGGAAGAGATTCCATGCCGGTGGGGACTATCCAGAAAGCCGCTGGCAAGCCTTTAAATCTTCCTTCAATAAAAACCATAAAGCAAACGATGATGAAACGGGTGGGGATTGTCCGGTCTGCACAAGGGTTGATTGAACAATTGGAATGGCTTGCTGAATTCCCTGTTGATAACCTGGAGTCCCTGGACGCTTTTACCACGGATGAACTTACTAAACTATTTATGCTGATTACAGCAAGGCTTGTTACCGAGTCAGCACTTGAACGGACTGAGAGCAGAGGCGGGCATTATCGGGAAGATTTTCCGGCAGAGGATGATGAAGCCTGGCAGGGGAGAATTATTTTACACAAAAGAGTTGGAACGGAGGATGGGGAGAATGAATACCTTCAAACTGCGCTCGCTACTTGAGCAATTTTTTATAGAAGATATTGGTGAACAAGATGTTACGACCGACCTGCTTTTTCCAGAGGGAACCGCCGGAGAGATTGTATTTTTGGCAAAAGAAGATGGAATCTTCTGTGGTACGGATGTGATTCACACCGGTTTTGCCTTGCTAAATCCTTCGATTGAGGTTGAACTGTTTGTTAAGGACGGGGAGAGGATTGAAATCGGCCAGCGGATTGCGACTGCGACTGGCTCTGTTCGCGACCTTCTGAAAGGCGAAAGGGTCATCCTGAATCTTGTCCAGCGGATGAGCGGGATTGCAACTCTGACAAAAAAAGCGGTCGGTGAGCTGAACAGCACCCACACCAAAATTTGTGATACAAGAAAAACTATGCCGGGACTGCGGATGCTTGATAAGTATGCTGTCCGGGTCGGCGGCGGCTATAATCACCGTTTCGGTCTTTACGACGGCGTAATGGTCAAAGACAACCACATATCCTTTGCTGGATCGATCACTAATGCTGTGCGGGCGATTAAGGAAAAAGCTGGGCACATGGTCAAAATAGAGGTCGAAACAGAATCCGCTGAACAGGTAATTGAAGCGGTAGAGGCAAAAGCGGATGTTATTATGTTTGACAACCGGACACCAGATGAAATCCGGGAGTTGATTAAGCTAGTTCCAGAGGGGATTGTAACGGAAGCATCAGGCGGAATTCAGCTTGGCAATCTAGCAACCTATGGGGAGACAGGTGTCGATTACATTTCCCTCGGTTTCATCACTCATTCGGCAAAAGCGCTTGATATTAGTGTGAAGGTTTCCTTTAGGAAGGAGAATGAACGATGAGCATCCTTGCAGCTTTGAAAAAAAACACCATGATTCCCGACCGCTATCGGGAAATGTCGGTAGAAGAATTGGAAGCTGGGGTAAGGGCAATCAAGGAGAGGTTTGGTGCGAAGCTGTTCATTCCTGGCCACCATTACCAAAAGGATGAGGTCATTCAGTTTGCTGATGCGACCGGTGATTCTCTTAAACTTGCCCAGCTGTCCGCGGAAAATAAAGAGGCGGAATTCATTGTGTTTTGCGGCGTCCATTTTATGGCGGAGACCGCGGATATTTTAACCAGCAAAAATCAAAAGGTCTTTTTGCCTGACATGCGGGCTGGCTGTTCAATGGCGGACATGGCCAACATTCAGCAAACCGAGCGTGCCTGGGCAGAACTTCAAAAGATGTTCGGAGATACGATTGTTCCGCTCACGTATGTCAATTCCACAGCAGCAATTAAGTCGTTTGTTGGTGCCAATGGGGGTGCGACAGTAACGTCCTCGAATGCAGAAACTATGGTGGAATGGGCGTTTGAACAGAAGGAGCGGCTCCTTTTCCTGCCTGATCAGCATTTGGGAAGAAATACTGCGTTCAATTTAGGTGTCGGCTTAGATGAAATGGCTGTTTGGAATCCAATTACCAATTCACTCGAATTCGAGGGTGAACTGGAAACGGTGAAGGTTATTCTTTGGAAGGGCCATTGCTCGGTCCATGAGAATTTCACTACAGGGAATATCGCCGATGTCCGCAAGCAGTACCCAGAAATGAAAATCATTGTTCATCCGGAATGCAGCCGGGAAGTAGTCGCTTTATCGGATGAAGCTGGTTCAACGGCTTATATAATTAATGCAATCGAAAAAGCTGCTCCGGGAACTTCCTGGGCAATCGGAACAGAAATGAATCTGGTAAACCGATTGATCAAGCAGCATCCCGACAAGCATATCATTTCCCTAAACCCTCACATGTGCCCGTGTCTGACAATGAACAGAATTGATCTGCCGCACCTGTTGTGGTCCCTGGAAACGATGGAAGAACAGGACGCACACAATATCATAGAAGTTTCAGAAGAAGTTGCTGAGAATGCAAGGCTTGCTTTAGAACGCATGCTTCAGCACGCATGATGTGAGAAAAGACGGAGCAAAGAGTTCCGTCTTTTTTGCTATTCTGGTCATCCTCCAGTATACGGAGGGGGTGTTTCTGTTTGGTTGATCAAATAATTCAGCGTTTTTTTAATTAATTCTAACGGTTTTAAAAATAATTCAGCGGTTTTGAAATTATATCTCTAAGTGCAGAATATTCCGGTAATTAATCTTTTATTTTTCACGCTTGAATCATATAGATTTCAAAGGTTGCATAACTTTTTATGTAGATTGTTAGCATTTTGCCCAGACCGACATACACTATATGGACTTATGCCATAGGAGGGGAAATCAGAGTGAGAATCCATATCGTACAGAAAGGGGATACTCTTTGGAAGATCGCCAAGAAGTACGGCGTGAATTTTGAAGAGCTGAAGAAGATGAATTCACAGCTCAGCAATCCTGATATGATTATGCCCGGTATGAAAATTAAGGTCCCAACTGGAGGCGGCAACATAAAAAAACAAGCCCCTGCCACTGGGACAAATCAGGGAGCATCCATAAAATACGGGGTCGTGAAGGAAGCCCCAACTGCTCAGCACCCTTTTTCAAACCTTAAAACATTGTCACAGGACGAATCACCGGATGTTCCAGTACCAACTGAACCAATCACGGAAGAAACACCGGTCACGCCATATCAGCCAAAGGTTCCGCAAATGGAAACAGAAAATAATTTCATGATGAATATGAACAATATGTCTATCAAAGAAGTTCCTATTAAACCTATTAAAGAAGCACCGCTTAAACCAGTAAAAGAAGTGCCGCTTCCACCGATCAAGGAAGCACCTATGCAGCCAATCCCTGCACCGATCAAGGAAGCACCAATCGCACCTATAAAAGAAGTGCCGCTTCCACCGATCAAGGAAGCACCTATGCAGCCAATCCCTGCACCGATAAAGGAAATACCAATCGCACCGATCAAAGAAGTACCGCTTCCACCGATCAAAGAAGTACCTATGCAGCCAATTCCTGCACCGAAAAAGGAAATACCAATCCCGCCAAAAAAAGAAGTACCAATCTCACCCATAAAGGAAGTACCGATTGCACCCATCAAGGAAGTGCCGATTCCACCAATGAAGGAAATACCGCTTCCGCCTAAAAAAGAAATACCAATTCCACCAAAAGTCGAAGTTCCTGTCCCTCCACCAATTCCAACACCAACTCCAGTTCAGCCAGTTGTCGAAGAATATTGCCCACCACCAGTAGTAGAGGAATGTTATTATGTAACACCGGTGATGCCAGGCGTATGTACTCCATGCCCACCGCCGCAGTTTATGCCGTGCCCTCCTATGCCAGTATGTCCGCCATTCCCGGGGGTTGCGGGTGAAATGTACAATATGCCTCCCGCTTACCCTCAGATGATGGGAGTTACAGACGCTCCATGTCCGCCATTCCCGGAGGCTGCAGGTGAAATGTATCAGATGCCGCCCGCTTACCCTCAGATGATGGGTGTTTCAGACGTTCCATGTCCTCCATTCCCGGAGGTTGCAGGTGAAATGTATCAAATGTCACCAGGTTATCCTCAGATGATGGGAGTTGCCGGTGTTCAATATGACGAAGAATCGTCGTCTTCATCTTCATCTTCCATGCCTTTCATGGGCCAACATCCTCAATTTGGGATGGGTTATGAGCAACAGCAAATGGGACAATTCCCGGGTCCGGGTTATGGCCAACAGCCTTTAACCTACGGTCAGCAATTCGGAGTTCAAGCTCAACCGGGAGTTGGGGTACCGCTGAGTGGAGCAGAACCATTAATGGGAGAAGAACAATACCCGATGATGGGAGGCCAGCCATCATACGGAGGTCAACAGCAGTTCCCGATGATGGGAGGGCAGGCGCCATGCGAAGGTCAACAGCCATTCCCGATGATGGGAGACCAGCCATCATACGGAAGCCAACAGCCATTCCCGATGATGGGAGGGCAGCCACCATATGGAGGTCAACAGCAGTTCCCGATGATGGGAGGCCAACCGCCATTCGGAGACGAACAGCAATTCCCAATGACGGGAAGCCAGCCGCAATACGGAGGTCAACAGCAATTCCCAATGATGGGAGGGCAGCCACCATACGGAGGTCAAGAGCAATTTCCGATCATGGGTGACCAGCCGCAATACGGAGGTCAACAGCCATTCCCGATGATGGGAGGCCAGCCGCCATACGGAAGCGAACAGCAATTCCCAATGATGGGAGGCCAGCCGCCATACGGAGGTCAAGAGCAATTCCCGATGATGGGAGGCCAGCCGCCATATGGAGGTCAACAGCAGTTCCCGATGATGGGAGGTCAGCCGCCATACGGAGGTCAAGAGCAATTCCCGATGATGGGAGGGCAGCCGCCATACGGAGGTCAAGAGCAATTCCCAATGATGGGAGGCCAGCCGCCATACGGAGGTCAACAGCAATTCCCGATGATGGGAGGGCAGCCGCCATACGGAGGTCAAGAGCAATTCCCGATGATGGGTGGCCAGCCGCCATACGGAGGTCAACAGCAATTCCCGATGATGGGAGGGCAGTCGCCATACGGAGGTCAACAGCAATTCCCGATGATGGGAGACCAGCCGCCATACGGAGGTGATCAGCAATTCCCAATGACGGGAGGCCAGCCGCAATACGGAGGCCAACAGCAATTCCCGATGATGGGAGGCCAAGCGCCATACGGAGGTGATCAGCAATTCCCAATGACGGGAGGGCAGCCGCAATACGGAGGCCAACAACTCCCAATGATGGGAGGCCAGCCGCCATATGGCGAGCAGCAAATGCCGTTCATGTCTGAGACAGGGCAGACTGGTAACGAAACCATCGGCGGTGATCAGGGTGCGATGAGAGAAAATGACTTCATCCCAGGCGTACCAAGGATTTTTTCCCCGCCATTGCCTTTTTCACAGCCACCGCTGTTGAATCCTTATGGAATTGGCCCTCTAAGTCCAGGCCAGCATGGATACTTTGATGAAAGCGCAGATTAAACGCACCAATCCGGGAGACGAGGACTTTTTGAATCGTCTCCTCTCTTATTTGGATCAACATATTTCTGCAACAATTCTTGCCATTGAGCCAATCCGTCCAAAGGTTCTGTTTTTAAAAACTTCCGCTGGAAATTTTATTCTGAAAGGCTATTCTTCGTATACCCGTTTAAAGCTAATGGAGTCTTTTACGAGAAGGCTTAAAGAAAGTGGGTTTACAGAAACGTATTCCTACATGGCATTTCCTGGCCTGGATCCGTTGTATTGGGATGGTTTATTTTATGGTTGTATGGAGTTTATTCCTCCGCATCCAAATACATTTAATTACTATTGGGAAGCTGACAGATTAAATGGAGCAAGGTTATTGACTAAATTCCACCGAATTTCACAAACTCTTGAAAAGGAGTTTCAATCCACGGTTCCTTCAGCAAGTCTTCTGGATAAGTGGGAGGAGAGACTTGATTGTTTTATAGCCAATAGGAAAGAAATCGGAAGATATCTTGATGAAACGATAGTAGCTGAACTAATTGAGTGGGCAAATCGGGCCTTGGATGGGATGAATGTTCAGGAGAGATTTTTGCAAGCGGAGATGCCCGCAGTGCTGCATGGAGATGTAGCCCATCATAATTTTATTCGGTCTAAGACAGGAAAGGTTTTTCTCATTGATTTCGACCTAATCAGCATCGGGTCGCCAGCGGTCGATTTTTTGCAGTATGCCAACCGCATTCTGCCTTATATTCGGTGGTCGTTGAAACACCTGTCCAAGTACACACAGATTGCACCTTATTTATATAATAAGGGTTTTTTATATGGACTTGTTTATCCGTCGGATATTTTAAGAGAATGGAATCGGGTCATGCGGGAACGGAACCCGCCCGATGCAGTGAGACTTAAGCAGGTTTTGGACCAAACGATGTACCAGTATGATGCAAGAAGGAAATTTGTATTTGATGTAAAGGAAAAAATTAAATCAGGTTAATCAAAGGCGATGCCCCAGGGTATTGCTTTTTCCCATTTAGATATTGTTGATTTATTAGCATTGTTGGTTGGAGAGGAAGGCGCGAAGACTCCTACGGGAGAAAAGGTCAGTGGGAGACCCCACAGGCGCTGGCGCCGAGGAGGCTCCCAGGCCGCCCGTGGAAAGCGAAGCGCCTGGAGCGGAAATCAACAACGTTGTTTAACATGCTTTCTGCTAAAAAGGATAATTAGGCAATAAAGGGAAAAGATAATAAAGGATTAGCAGTAATAAAAGGAAGAGGTGGGCAATATGAAACGGAAAACAGTATATTTTGTGGCTGCATTTCTGGTCCTTCTGGTAAGCGGGCTCATTTGTCCGGATATCAGGGCATTAGCAGATGAAAAAGCGATTTCGGAGCCTCTTCGTCTGAGCGTAACACTCGAAAAAATGTATGTTGATGGGGAAATCAGCCAGGAAAAGGTCGTTGAAACGGTAAAGTCCTGGGAGGATTTCTGGTCAAAATATGAGAATTGGACAACCGTTGATGTTGGCAAAAATTCGGTTGTTTTAAGGAAGCAAGTTGAGGATATTTCTCCTCTTTTAAAATCAAATGGTTATTTTGGGCTTGGACAGGGGAGAGTTCTGGCTATTTTTAATGGCAGGCCTCCATACTCTCAAATTATCCAATCTTTTTATCAAATTGATGTGAAAAAGTTAGAGAGCAGGAAGCACGATGAACTAAAAAGGGGAATCCCGATACGTACAAAGGATCAGTACGTAGAAGTGCTTGAAAGCTATAAGCCTTATTCGTCCTGCGAAAAAATTAGCCATTAAGGATTCATTTTATATAAAAGAGACCAGCGTATATTATGCCTGGTCTTCTTCCGTTTACTTGGGCAGTTTAACTTAACGAAGAATTTCATAATAACATTCCTACATGAGTTTTCTGGCAATTGAAGAAGTGTGCAGTGATGAGGAAACTTTTTTCAAATAAACAAAGATAGTATGGTAGAATGGAGTTCAGCATGGAAGAGGAGAGAAAAAAGTGTTTGATTTCATTCGCGGGAAACTGGACTTTGTTGGTCCGGAATACATAGTAGTAGAAAATGCAGGGATTGGCTGGCAAATATCGACGCCAAATCCTTTTGCCTATTCAAGTAAAATTGGTACAGACGTAACGGTCTTTGTCTATCATTATGTCCGGGAGGATGCTATGAGTCTTTTCGGATTTTCAAAAAGAGAAGAAAAAACGCTTTTCACCAAGTTATTAAGTGTTTCTGGAATTGGGCCTAAAGGAGCGCTCGCAATCCTGGCATACGGACAGCCGGAGCAGGTTGTATATGCGATTGAACAGGAAGACGAGGCGTTCCTAATTAAATTCCCGGGAGTAGGGAAAAAGACAGCCCGGCAAATGATACTGGATTTGAAGGGTAAGCTTAAAAACATTACGCCTTCATTATTTCCGGACCTGTTTAACCAGGACGGGGCAGGGTTTGTTCCGGCAGCTGGAAACAGCCAGCTTGATGAAGCAATTCTTGCGTTAAAGGCACTGGGTTATACAGAAAAGGAAGTAAATAAAGTATCGAAGGAATTGCAAAAAGAAGACCTGTCGACGGACCAATATATTAAAAAAGCCCTGCAGCGGCTAATAAAGTAAAGGTGATCGAGAGTGGATGAACGAGTGATTTCGAGCGAGGCGGACAAACAGGAGCTTATTTTTGAAACAAGTCTCAGGCCGCAGACACTCAAGCAATATATTGGGCAAGATAAAGTTAAAGCCAATCTTGAAGTGTTCATCAGCGCGGCAAGGATGCGGAAGGAAACACTTGACCATGTGCTTTTATATGGACCTCCAGGACTTGGAAAAACAACTCTTGCCGCAATTATTGCCAATGAGATGGGCGTGAATTTAAGGACCACCTCGGGGCCAGCCATCGAGAGGCCTGGCGATCTTGCTGCCATCCTTGCTTCACTTGAGCCTGGCGATGTATTATTCATTGACGAGATTCATCGGCTTCCAAGGGCAATCGAGGAAGTATTGTATCCGGCAATGGAGGATTTTTGTCTTGATATAGTGATTGGGAAAGGACCGGAAGCCCGCTCGGTGCGGATTGACCTTCCACCTTTCACACTTGTTGGCGCCACGACAAGGGCCGGTGCGATTTCCGCTCCGTTGCGGGATCGATTTGGAGTTTTGGCCCGCCTCGAGTATTATAAGGAAGAACAGCTAAGGGATATCGTTGAGCGGACTGCGATTATACTGGATACAGTAATAAGTCCAACAGCGGCTGCGGAAATTGCAAGAAGGTCTCGCGGGACTCCGAGAATTGCCAACAGGCTCTTGCGAAGGGTGCGGGATTTTGCTCAGGTGCGCGGCAATGGTGAAATTGACCAGGTACTAGCATCAGAGGCGTTAGAACTTCTTCAGGTAGACAGGCTCGGGCTAGATCATATTGATCATAAACTTTTGATTGGCATTATCGAGAAATTCCGGGGCGGACCGGTAGGATTGGATACGATTGCAGCTTCAATTGGCGAGGAATCCGACACAATAGAGGATGTATACGAGCCTTACCTTTTGCAAATAGGATTCTTGCAGCGTACCCCGAGGGGGAGAGTAGTAACCGACCTCGTTTATCGCCATTTTCATATGGAGGTGCCCGAAAAGAAATGACCCCATTTTCAAAGATGCTAATGGTAATTGGAGCCGTCATTTTCCTAATTGGTCTGCTTATGCCAATTTTTAATCTGGGCAAGCTGCCAGGTGATATTTTAATCAAAAAGGGCAATACTACCTTTTATTTTCCTGTTGTAACATCGATTGTTTTAAGTATTGTCCTATCGCTGATCCTTTTTGTCATCGGGAAGTTCAGATAAGCCCGTAAAGAGGGTCTAGATGGTATAAAACGTTATTATAGTAAGGGTGTAGCAAATGAAAGTGGATATTTTTGATTTTCATCTACCTGAAGAACTTATTGCCCAGACACCGCTTCTTGATAGGTCGGACAGCAGGCTGATGGTCCTGGATAAGCAGACAGGTGATTTGAAGCATGAGAAATTCAAGGCAATTAAGGATTATTTGAAGCCAGGCGACTGCCTCGTTCTAAACGATACAAAGGTACTTCCGGCAAGGCTTCATGGCGTTAAAAAGGATACAGGCGCGAACATCGAAATTCTTTTGCTCAAGCAGCTTGAAGGTGACAAATGGGAAACGCTTGTAAAACCTGCCAAGCGGGTAAAGGAAGGAACGGAACTGGAATTTGGGGAAGGCATCCTAAAAGCAGTCTGCACGGCTGAGGCCGAGCATGGCGGACGGGTCCTGGAATTCAACTATGAAGGCATTTTTTATGAGATCCTCGACTCGCTTGGTGAAATGCCGCTTCCTCCTTATATAAAGGAACAGCTTGATGATAAGGACCGCTATCAGACTGTTTATGCAAAAGAAAGAGGCTCGGCTGCAGCGCCAACCGCAGGCCTTCACTTTACCGAGGAACTCCTCGATGAAATCAAGGAGTTAGGTGTAAAAGCGGCGTTTATTACGCTCCATGTTGGCCTTGGCACATTCAGGCCAGTTAGCGTGGAGACAATAGCCGAACATGATATGCATTCCGAGTTTTATATCGTTTCGGAGGAAACCGCGCGGACGCTAAATGAAACGAGGGAGAGTGGCGGCAGGATCATCACTGTTGGAACTACATCTACGAGGACCCTCGAGACTGTTGCTTCCTCAAATAATGGGAAATTTAATGCTTCAAGCGGCTGGACCGATATCTTTATTTATCCTGGTTATGAATTTAAGGCTATTGATGGTATGGTGACCAACTTTCACCTTCCAAAATCAACATTAATCATGCTCGTTAGTGCACTTGCCGGCAGGGAAAATGTCCTTCATGCATATGAAACAGCAGTGAAAGAACGGTACAGATTCTTTAGCTTTGGCGATGCAATGCTGATTGTCTAGGAGTTTGTCTAGGTCCCTATTTTTTGCGCAAAATGAGCGCATTTCTTCAAATGGAAGGAGTACAATGCTTTGACAGCAATACGATACGAATTAATACACACATGCAAGCAAACCGGTGCCAGGCTCGGACGGGTCCATACCCCGCACGGCAGCTTTGATACACCGATGTTCATGCCAGTCGGCACACTTGCGACGGTCAAGACGATGTCACCTGAAGACCTCAAGGAAATGGGAGCCAAAATCATTTTGAGCAATACCTATCATCTATGGCTCCGTCCGGGACATGAAATTATCCGTGAAGCAGGCGGCTTACATAAGTTCATGAACTGGGACAGAGCTATTCTAACTGATTCTGGTGGTTTTCAGGTATTCTCATTAAGCGAATTCCGGAAAATTGAAGAGGAAGGTGTTCATTTCCGCAATCACCTGAATGGTGACAAGCTTTTCCTTTCCCCAGAAAAAGCGATGGAGATTCAAAATGCGCTTGGTTCAGATATCATGATGGCATTTGATGAATGCCCGCCATTCCCGGCAACCGAAGAGTATATGAAGAAGTCTGTGGAGCGGACTTCGAGATGGGCAGAACGCTGCCTGAATGCCCACCAGCGACCTCAGGACCAGGGGCTGTTCGGAATTGTCCAGGGAGGCGAGTTTGAACACCTTCGCAAACAAAGTGCTAGTGATCTTACAAGCCTTGACTTTCCTGGTTATGCTGTAGGGGGATTGTCAGTGGGGGAACCGAAGGATGTCATGAACCGCGTCCTTGAATTTACGACACCGCTTTTACCGGCCAACAAACCAAGATATCTCATGGGCGTTGGTTCTCCAGACTCCTTAATAGACGGGGCTATCCGCGGGATTGATATGTTCGACTGTGTGCTTCCGACAAGAATTGCCCGGAATGGTACACTAATGACCAGTACTGGCAGACTTGTTATCAAAAATGCAAAATATGCTCGTGACTTTGGTCCGATTGACGAAAATTGCAGCTGCTACACCTGCCGGAATTACAGCAGGGCCTATATCCGCCATTTAATCCGCTGTGAGGAAACGTTTGGTATCAGACTTACAACTTATCATAATCTGCATTTTCTGTTAGAATTAATGGAGCAAGTCAGACAGGCTATCAGAGAAGACCGCCTGGGAGACTTCAGGGAAGAATATTTTGAGCGTTACGGATTCAATAAACCGGATGCAAAAAATTTCTAAATATATAATTTTTGAAAGGAGGGAAATCATTTGGACGGAAATTTAATTGGTACTTTGGGACCGCTTATTCTTATGTTTGTCCTGTTTTACTTCCTGCTGATCCGCCCGCAGCAAAAGCGTCAGAAGGCAGTCCAGCAGATGCAAAGTGATTTGAAAAAAGGGGACCGTGTTGTAACAATCGGTGGCCTTCATGGCTTTGTCGATTCATTGGATGAGGACAAGGTAGTCATCCTTTGTGGCGATGGCAGCCGTCTTACATACGACCGTGCGGCTATCCGCGATGTTTCATCCGATTCTGCAAACTAAATGAAACATTAAAAAGGCATTCCGAGTGAATGCCTTTTTGCATATTTTTAAGCTGCTGTCCGTTTGGGACCAGCCAAATTGACGCCGAGGATACCGCCCATCATGGCAATCAGGATGTAGCAGACATGGTACACGATTTGCTCGACGTCGAACAGCTTATCGTAGCCGAGATATTGAAATAGAAAAATGATAAGTGAATAAATCATTCCGGTCAAACCGCCAAGCAACCAGCCTTTCTGCCCGGCCTTTCCACCCGATAGGAAGCCACCCCCGAACAACCCGATAAATGACATGGCTGTAATAATGTATTCAAGTGATACTTCCCTAACAGATGTGAACCTCAACAATAATGAAAAAATGAGTGAGCTGAATACCGCGAATACAAAAATGAACACCAGCCCGGATAGAATGCCTTTTCCCATGCTCCTTGTTTCGATTTTCACCATCTCCCTTCCATACACTCCAATCTTTGCCTAGTACAAGCATATTCACAAGAACCAGGAATAGAAGTCCCGTTTGAAAGAAACTTGGCAATAAGTACCTTACTTAATCGTGTTGAAAAGCGGAAACTAAACATGTTTAAACCTTGGAGGTGCTTTGGGCAATGGAACATTTGGAACTTCTGTTACGGACCATATTTTTGTACCTTGTCATCCTAATAACCTTCAGGCTGATGGGGAAGAGGGAAATTGGTGAACTTAGTGTTCTTGATCTGGTTGTGTTTATAATGCTGGCAGAGATTGCATCAATGGCGATTGAAAATACGGCAGATTCCATCTTTCACTCACTCATTCCAATGCTTGGGCTTGTCGGAATACAAATTGTGTTTGCTTACGTTTCATTAAAAAGCAAGTGGTTTAGGGATTTAATCGATGGCAGGCCAACAATTATTATCAACAAAGGCAATATTGATGAAAAGGCAATGAAAAAACAGCGCTATAATTTTGATGATTTGCTTGTACAACTGAGGGAAAAGGATATCCGAAATATATCAGACGTAGAATTTGCTATACTTGAAACATCCGGAAAGTTGTCCGTTTTTAAAAAAGAGCCAAAAGGAAACGGGAAGCGAGATCATTCAAAGGGTGATATTACAATGCCCCTCATTATTGATGGAAATATTCAGGAAGAAAATCTTAGACGAATTAATAAGTCAAAAGATTGGCTTTTAGAAGAACTTAATAAAAAAGGCGATTTGCAGGTAAAGGATATTTCATTTTGCAGCTATGATCAAGGAAAAATGTATGTCGATATAAATAACAAATAAAATGCTGGCTACCTAAATTGGGAGCCAGCATTTTTTTGGAAAAAATATCTTTCTCATTACGGAGTCAGCCTTGAAAGAAAGCCTCCAATCCAGGGAATCCGTTTTAACTCCTGCGGCCGGATAAGTTTAAGGAAAAGGATGAGCATTGAATAAATGGCTGCCATACTTATAGTGGAAATGACCACTTTGTTTAGCAACGAAATATCCGGAGAAAATCCATGGTAAATAAGAAAACCTGCATAGCCTGAAACGGCAATTACGACTAGAATTTTTAAATATTCCATTACATAAAAAGAAAATGAAATCCGTTTGAGGACAGTTGCAAAATGGAGAAGTGTAACCAGAACGGTTCCAGTCATCAATCCAAGTGCGACACCATTGATACCAAAGGCTGGCTGTGATGCGAGAAGGAAAATGACGGCTGTTTTGATAACCGCTCCAATCAGGCTATTAATCATGGCTGCCCTTGCCAGGTTCAAAGCCTGCAATGCTGCCTGCAGCGGCCCTTGATAATAATAAAATAAGAAGAACGGAGCCATCAGCCTGATAAATCCAGCCCCATTTGAGGATCCATACATCAATGTCATTAATGGGTCGGCAAGCACATAAAGAACAGCAACTGATATCCCCCCTGTTAAAATGGAAAAGCGCAATGCTTGCTGGAGGCGGTGTTCAATCAGCTTACTGTTGTTTTTAGAGTTTGCTTCGCTGATTGCCGGGACAAGTGAAGTTGCCAGTGAATATGTAATAAAAGATGGCAGCAACAGAAGCGGCATCGCGAAGCCGGTCAATGCGCCATATTGTTTAGTTGCGAGGGCCGTTGCTACCCCTGCAAGCCCAAGGCTATGCGAGACGACAATCGGCTCAAAGAACCAGGAGACAGACCCGATCAGCCTGCTGCCTGTTGTTGGGACTGCGACACTCATCAGCTCTTTAAAGGACTGCTTGCCTGATTTGACGAACTTGAAGAAATCCTTTCGTACCCTGAACTTTTTCTTTAATTTAAATGCGGTCATAAGATAGACTAAAGAAACAAGCTCACCAATTACGGCAGAAAGCATTGCCCCGGCGGCGGCGAATTCAATCCCATACGGAAGGAAGGTTTTTGTCATTACGGCAATAAGTGCAATTCTGAAGGTTTGCTCCAATATTTGCGAGTAAGCGGAAGGCTTCATATTTTGCCTGCCCTGGAAATAACCGCGCAAAACGGAAGAAACCGCGATGATGGGCACAACAGGAGCAATGGCAATTAACGGATAATACGTCCGGCTGTCTGTGAACAGCGTTTCTGCCAGCCATGGTGCGAGCAGAATCATCGCAGGTGTGAAAATGGCGGATAGAGTAAGAGTGGTAGCTAAGGAAACAACAAGAATCTTTTTTATTTTTCCGTATTCACCGCGGGCTTCTGCCTCAGCAATATTTTTTGAAATCGCCACCGGCAGGCCGAACTGAGTAATCGTAATGACGAGCACCAATGTCGGGTACGCCATCATATAGAGGCCGACACCTTCCTCACCGATGAAACGGGCAATTGCAATCCGATTGATGAATCCTAGCATTCTAGTAATAAATCCTGCGAGAAGCAGGATAACTGTTCCTTTTAAAAACTTAGACATTCGTTTCCCACCTTCTCAAAATAGTGGAGATAATATACAATTAACTATATGCACCGGGGTGGACAAACAGACATAGAGCATGTCAGAAAACTAAATATGAGTTATACTTTCATTCCATATTCATGGAAAGGGACTGTTTATCAAGCGGGAACAAGCAAAATAAGTTGATGGAGCGTAGCGGGACTATATAAGTGCCGATTATGGAATTTTATCTCTGCAAGTTTAATAGTGAGCGGCTATAATTAGCGAAGCTACACACAAAAGACAAACTGTTTCAGGAGGTTCCAATAATGGAATACGGGCATACATACGACCAGTACCGGGATCAGCTTTTTCCAGTCCTTGAAAGCAAGCTAGAGGAATTCCGTCTTCTTGGCAATGAATCAATCAACGAACAAGAGCTGTGGGGCTATCTTATTAAGAAGAAATGGAAAAAGGACAACGGGGAAAAGCTTCTCCATGAACTTGTCCAGGACATTTTGTCTGTTAAAGTTAGTGATTTCATCAGCTATGCGACTCAGGAAACATACAAGGAATCCCCGTTTTCCATGGATAATCAGGAAGAATGGAAGGAACTGCTCAAATAATTGAGGATATTTGTAGATTAATTGTTAGTAGAGATTGGGTTATTAATTCATGAAGAATCGGGTTGAAAAAGGCCATTAGCGGCTCTGCAGACCTGTTGCAGAGCCTTAATAAGTTTTTGCAGGAGTTTCTTCAAATCCAATTTTGTGTAAAAAATGTCATCTAAGTGGAATTGACAGGCTATTCCTTATAAATCATAATAATTCTATTGGACTTAAAATGTATTTACAGGTTAGCTTTGCCAGGAATTTAAGGAGGTTCATCACATGGTTAAACGCAACAGGATTGTGGCTTTCATCCTCATTGTCCTTATCGTGGGGAGCATTATAGGAGCCACATCCAAAAACATCTTGGGCAACATCAAGCTAGGCCTTGATTTGCAGGGCGGATTTGAAATCCTTTATGAAGTGAAGCCTGCAAAGGAAGGGCAAAAGATCAACCAGGAAGCACTGGCAAGCACAGCCGAAGCTCTGGACAGGCGTATTAACGTCCTTGGTGTCAGTGAACCAAATATTCAAATTGAAGGGGACGACCGAATCAGGGTGCAGCTTGCCGGGGTAACCGACCAGGCAAAGGCCCGGGAAATGTTGTCTACCGAAGCAAATCTTAGCTTCCGGGATGCAAATGATAAACTGATGATGGACGGAACCGACCTTGCGGAAAACGGTGCAAAGCAAACGTTTGACCAGCAGGGAAGGCCAGCCGTCTCTCTTAAATTAAAAAGCGCGGATAAGTTCCGCGAGGTAACACAGGAAATCGTGAACAACGCTCCGAACAATGTTCTTGTTATCTGGCTTGATTTTGAGGAGGGAGTCGATTCCTTTAAGGAGGAAATCGGAAAAGAAAATCCGAAATTCCTTTCTGCTCCTACAGTCAGCCAGGTTTTTAACGACAACGAAGTTTCCATCGAAGGACAATTCACACCTGACGAAGCCCAGACTCTCGCAAGCCTGCTGAATGCGGGGGCACTTCCAGTCCAGTTGGATGAGATTTATTCAACGTCGGTTGGAGCTAAATTCGGTGAAAAGGCTTTGGATGAGACGGTTTTTGCAGGAATTATCGGTGTTCTTGCTATTTTCATTTTCATGATTGCCTATTACCGATTCCCAGGTTTTATTGCGACAATTACTTTAACTATTTATCTATTTTTGACTTTGCTTATATTTGATTGGATGAACGTCGTCCTGACGCTGCCGGGCATCGCAGCCTTGATTCTCGGTGTCGGTATGGCCGTAGACGCGAACATCATTACGTATGAACGGATTAAAGAGGAAATCAAGGTTGGTAAAACAATCAAGGCGGCCTTCAAAGCAGGGAACGAAAACTCGCTCTCCACAGTTACAGATGCCAACCTTACAACCTTGCTCGCAGGTGTGGTCCTCTTTTTCTACGGGACAAGCTCTGTCAAAGGGTTCGCGACAAGCTTGATCATTGGTATTCTAGGAAGTTTCTTTACGAACGTTTATCTTTCAAGATGGCTGCTCGGCCTTTGGGTAAACAGCGGCTTCCTGAATAACAAGCCCGGCTGGTTCGGTGTTAAAAAGAGCGACATCCACGACATTGCTGAAGGCGTAGATACACTTGAACTTAAAACAAAGTTTGACAGAATTGATTTCGTACGTAACCGGAAGGCCTTCTTCATTGCATCCGGTGCAATCGTCGCTGTGGGCATTGTCATTCTGTTAATGTTCAGGCTGAATCTCGGCATTGATTTTACGCAAGGTACTCGTGTGGAGGTACTCTCGGATAAGCCTTTGACAACCGAACAGTTCTCGGCTGATCTCAAGAAGGTTGGTCTTGAAACTGAAGATATTGTCATCTCAGGGAATAACGACGAAATCGGCGTCGCTAGGTTTAAAGAAGAAATGTCCAAGGATGAAATCACTCAATTAAAACAGGGCCTTCATGATATATATGGCTCAGATCCAACTGTCAACAGTGTCTCGCCGACAGTCGGAAAGGAATTGGCAAAAAATGCTTTGATAGCTCTGGCGCTTGCATCACTGGGCTTGATCATTTTCGTTGCTTTCCGATTTGATCTCCCAATGGGGATATCAGCTATCATAGCCTTGCTGTTTGCGGCATTCTTCATCTTCCCGCTCTTTAGCATCATTCGCTGGGAAGTGGATATCACCTTCATTGCTGCCGTCCTTACCGTTATCGGTTACGCAATCAATGATACAATCGTTACCTTTGACCGGATGCGTGAGAACATGCAGAAACGCCGCCGCCTGAAGACGAAGGAAGAAATTGCCGATGTTGTTAATACAAGTATCAGGCAAACCCTCGGTCGTTCAATCAACACGGTGGCAATGGTTGCTTTGACTGTAGTAGCGCTTTTGTTTTTCGGTAGCGAGTCGATTCGCAGCTTCTCACTCGCTTTACTTGTCGGTCTAATTGTCGGCACGTACTCTTCCATCTATATCGCAGCACAGCTGTGGGTGGAATGGAAAACGCGCGAGTTGAAGAAGAAGGGTGTTCTCATCACTTACAAAGAAAAACGCAAATACAACGACCAGCCACAAGTCTAACCGCAGATTTTCTGCGGTTTTTCTTTTTGTGAAAGAAAGGCAGGGATACTTTCTTGCTATAAGTGAAAATCAGCTGGTAAGTTTTCTCTAGTGAACTCGGAGGTTCACTAGTTGTTTCGAGGAAAATAGTAGTACTACTCTGAGTAGTACTAAAAGTACTACGTGAAAAAACCAGCAATTTCTTGCTATAGGGGGGAATTTGCTGGTCGTTTTTATCTAGTGATACTCAGAGGTTCACTAGTTATCTAGAGAGGAAAATTAGTAATACTCTGAGTAGTACTAAAAGTACTACGTAAAAAAGCCAGTAAGTTCTTGCTATAAGGGAAAAACAGCTGGTCGTTTTTATCTAGTGATACTCAGAGAAACACTAGTCCCCAAACAGAAAAGACTAGTAGTAATTAAAAAATCCGCATGCCTTGGTTCCATTTCGCACATCTGAAATCCTTCAAACATAACCAATACACCTTATTGGTACCATTTTCCAGCAGTCGCGAAGTCCAAAACGGCTCCAATGAACGCGAAGACTCTGAACTCTGTTCCGCCCATTGGTCCCAAAATTACCCTGAAATCCATTGTCCGCAAGAATAGATGATTGTGCTGGTTTTCCTGCTCCTGTATAATAGAAAAGTTGAGGGGTGAACGTATGTTACATTCAAAAACACGTTGGATTGTCCGGGATTATGATTTGGGCACGGCTGAAAAACTCGCAGAAGAACTGAATATATCTCCCCTTGTTTCTTCAATGCTATTAAACCGGGGGATTGACAATTCTGACTCTGCCCGGACTTTTCTATTTGGCGGGCAGGATTTTCACGATCCGTTTTTGCTTGAGGGTATGGATAGGGCGGTTGCCCGGATCCAGGAGGCAATTGCCAATCAGGAACCGATACTAATATATGGAGATTATGATGCGGACGGTGTAAGCAGTACAACTGTTCTGATGATTACGCTAAGAGAACTTGGAGCAAATGTAAGCTTCTACATACCGGACAGGTTTTCCGAAGGGTATGGACCGAATGAAGCAGCATTCAGGAAAGCGGCCGAAAGTGGAATTGAGCTCATTATTACCGTTGATACTGGAATTGCAGCAATTCATGAGGCGGAAATAGCCAGAGAGTTAAATGTTAATCTGATAATCACAGATCACCATGAGCCTGGACCGGTTTTACCGGAGGCTCTTGCGATTATTCATCCAAAACTGCCTGGGAGCAACTATCCATTTAGGGAACTTGCCGGTGTGGGTGTTGCCTTCAAAGTGGCACATGCCCTTTACGGGAAACTTCCAGAGCATCTTTTGGAAATTGCCGTTATTGGCACGATTGCCGACCTTGTTTCGTTAACAGGGGAAAATCGGCTAATTGCCAAAAAAGGCATTGAAAAGCTTAAATCGACTAAAAATATTGGAATCAAGGCAATTTTCAAGGTTGCCGGTGTCGAACTCCAAACAATTAATGAAGAGACGATTGGATTTTCGCTTGCGCCACGGATTAATGCTGTGGGAAGGCTTGAACATGCGAGCATGGCGGTTGACTTGCTTTTGTCCGATAACATGGAGGAAGCTGCAGAGCTGGCCCATGAAATGGATTCGCTTAACAAGGAGCGACAGGCAATTGTCCAATCTATTACACTTGAAGCGATTGAACAGGTGGAAAAAGAATTCCCGCCTGACTCAAACAAAGTGCTGGTTGTTGGTAAGGAGGGCTGGCATGCCGGTGTCATCGGTATCGTTGCATCGAAACTGGTGGAGAGATACTACCGGCCGGTAATTGTCCTGAGTTACGACCGGGAAAAAGGACTTGCAAAAGGATCGGCCAGAAGTATTCCAGGCTTTGACCTTTTCAAAAATCTGTCAACCACTAGGGAACTTCTTCCACACTTCGGAGGCCATCCGATGGCAGCAGGAATGACATTGAAGCTTGAAGATGTAGCCGAGCTGCGAAGAAGGCTTAACCAGCTGGCAGAAATGCAAATGAGCGATGATGATTTCATTCCGGTAATGCAGCTTGATGCTGAAATATCTATTTCCGATTGTACCCTTGAAATTTTAGAGGAGCTTCAACTGCTCGCTCCTTATGGTATGGATAATCCGAAGCCAAGGATTTCGATCGAGAATGCGGAAATATCAACAATTCGTAAAATTGGCAGCGACCACAACCATCTAAAGCTCACACTTGCTGGTGACGAAAAATCAGTTGATGCAATTGGGTTTGGCCTGGGGAAGTTTTTTGATCATATTTCACCTGCATCAAGGCTTTCAATTGCCGGAGAGCTTTCGATAAATGAATGGAATAATATCAGGAAGCCGCAAATCATGCTTCAGGATATTGCAGTCAGGCATTGGCAGCTGTTTGACATACGCGGAGTCCGCTCTTTCGGTTCACTGCGGGCAAAGCTGCCTGATATCAGTAAAATTTTCGTTTTGTTCGATCGGCAGTACCTTCAGGCTATTGTGCCTGGTGAAAAGGATGAAGTTATTGTCGCTGATACAATTGAAACGGCAGAAGCGGCAAGGCTTGATGGTGCAAGCATTGTGTTGGTTGATATGCCGCCATCTAAGGCTATCTTTAATGCGCTGCTTGCCGGAAAATGCCCTGAGAGAATGTATGCCGCTTTTTATAAGGAAAACAGTGAATTTTTCAGTACGATCCCTGGCAGGGACCACTTCAAGTGGTATTACGCGTTCCTTTTGAAAAACTCGCCATTTGATATTAATAAATATGGCGGCCTGCTGGCAAAGAGGCGGGGATGGACGAAGGAGACAATCGATTTCATGTCCGAGGTGTTTTTTGAGCTTGAGTTTGTTACAATAAACAATGGATTAATTTCCGTTGCCAAGACTTCAAATAAACGAGACCTGGCTGAGTCGCAAACTTACCAGGATAAGCAAGCACATATCGCTCTTGAGCAGGATTTATTATTTTCTTCCTATGGGCAGCTGAAAAGCCTTTTCGCCCAAATCCTGGCAGAGCCTGTTGAAAATGAGGAGGCAGTAAAAGAATGGATTTAAGACAGTATGTTACAATTGTGCCTGACTGGCCAAAAGAAGGCATCAAGTTTAAAGATATTACACCGCTAATGAATAATGGGGAAGCCTATAAATATGCGACAGACCAAATTGTCTCATATGCAAAGGAAAAGAAAATTGACCTTGTTGTCGGCCCTGAAGCGCGCGGCTTCATCATTGGCTGCCCGGTTGCTTATTCGCTTGGGGTTGGTTTTGCGCCTGTTCGAAAAGAAGGCAAACTCCCTCGTGAAACGATTAAAAAGAGCTATGGGCTTGAATACGGCACCAACGTACTTACAATCCATAGAGATGCCATACAGCCAGGTCAGCGCATCCTTATTACGGATGATCTTCTTGCGACTGGCGGAACAATCGAAGCGACGATCAAGTTAGTTGAAGAGCTTGGCGGAATCGTTGCCGGAATTGCTTTTCTTATTGAACTGACTTATCTGGAAGGCCGGGAAAAGCTTGAAGGCTATGATGTTTTGACCTTGTTGGATTATTAAGTGTTATGATGGTTTGAAGGAAGCTTCTGTAAGGTGCTTTCTTGATGAAAATAATCTTTTCTTGGTTTTAAATTTGTGCCAAAAGCTTGTCTAAAGCTAAGGGGCTCGCCAGTCGGCGAGTTTTCTTTGTAATATCAGAATTATTATCTTGTCACTTTTTTCCTCTAGCTCCAGCGCCTATCGCCTAGCAAACTTCAGGTCTCCTCCCTGCGATAAGTCATCATCGAATCGCTGTCGCTCTTCGTGATTCCTTTATCTCAGTCGAAGCCCCTCCAGTTTGTACGGCGATGACCAAGGCGCTTACGCTTTTGATTTCGTATGCAGGTTGTGATTCATTTAAAGCGTATCGGCCAATTTTTCCAAAAAGCAAAAAAGAACCCTTTTTTCGACATATTTCATGTTTTCGGTTAAAAATCCTTTTGAATCACTTTACATCCTTGGATTTTTTCTCGATAATAGTAACAATCCACTAATATTTTCATAAATCTAGGGAACAAAGGGGCCTTGTTGGTTGTAGTTCGGCTCTATATTTTCTACTAAGAAACAAAGGTGATTTTATGGCGAACGATTCAGTGCTGACCGCCGAACAAGTCATCGACAAGACAAGGGCATATTTGAACGATGAGCACGTGGCACTTGTGCAGAAGGCGTACGAGTATGCCGAGATTGCCCATCGTGATCAAATTCGGAAATCCGGTGAGCCGTATATTATCCATCCGGTCCAGGTTGCGGGAATTCTTGCTGACCTGGAGATGGACCCTGCTACGGTAGCTGCGGGATTTCTCCATGATGTCGTTGAAGATACAGCCATTACCCTAAAGGATATTGAAGCTGAGTTTAACGAAGAAGTGGCCATGCTTGTTGACGGCGTGACGAAGCTGGGCAAAATTAAATATAAATCGCATGAGGAACAGCAGGCGGAAAACCACCGGAAAATGTTCGTGGCTATGGCCCAGGATATCCGGGTCATTTTGATTAAGCTTGCCGACCGATTGCATAATATGAGGACGCTGAAGCATCTTCCGTTCGAAAAGCAGCAGCGTATTGCGAATGAGACGCTTGAAATCTTCGCGCCGCTTGCACACAGGCTTGGTATTTCGAAGATTAAGTGGGAGCTTGAAGATACTGCGCTCCGCTATTTGAATCCGCAGCAATATTACCGGATTGTCAACCTCATGAAAAGGAAGCGTGCTGAGCGGGAGCAATATTTGGATGATGTGATTGAGGAAGTGCGCGAACGTGTCGGTGAGGTTTCCATTAAGGCGGAGATTTCCGGCAGGCCTAAGCATATTTACAGCATTTATCGGAAGATGGTGCTTCAGAATAAGCAGTTCAGCGAGATTTATGATTTGCTTGCTGTGAGGATTGTTGTTAACAGCATTAAGGATTGCTACGCTGTCCTTGGAATCATCCATACATGCTGGAAGCCGATGCCTGGCCGCTTTAAGGATTACATTGCGATGCCGAAGCCGAATATGTATCAGTCCCTCCATACAACTGTCATCGGTCCGAAGGGAGATCCACTCGAGGTCCAAATCAGGACCACTGAGATGCACAGGATTGCTGAATTCGGGATTGCCGCCCACTGGGCATACAAGGAAGGCAAAAGCGTTAGTGAAAGTGCCTCTTTTGAGCAAAAACTGACATGGTTCAGAAATATTCTTGAATTCCAGAATGATACGGCCAATGCTGAAGAATTCATGGAATCTCTAAAAATAGATTTGTTTTCGGATATGGTGTTTGTGTTTACTCCGAAGGGCGATGTAATCGAGCTGCCATCCGGGTCGGTTCCAATTGATTTTGCCTATCGGATTCACTCGGAAATCGGCAATAAAACAATCGGTGCAAAAATCAATGGGAAGATGGTTACGCTTGATTATAAGCTTAAGACCGGGGACATCATTGAGATTTTGACGTCGAAGCATTCGTACGGGCCAAGCCAGGATTGGCTGAAGCTCGCCCAGACTTCACAAGCGAAGAATAAGATTCGCCAATTTTTCAAAAAGCAGCGGCGTGACGAGAATATCGAGAAAGGCCGCGAACTGGTTGAAAAAGAAATTAGAGCTATGAATTTCGATGTAAAGGAAATTCTGACACCTGATAATGTGCGGAAGGTTGCCGAGAAGTTTAACTTCACCAACGAAGAGGATATGTATGCCGCGGTTGGATATAATGGCATTACGGCTCTTCAAGTTACGAACCGCTTGACTGAGAAATGGCGGAAGAAACGTGACCAAGAAGCTGTGACGAATATATCCGAAGCCCTGACGGAATTGAAGACGCCGGCGACGACTGTTGTAAAAAAGCGTGATTCCGGTGTACGGGTCGCGGGCATCGATAATCTGCTGATCCGGCTTTCTAAATGCTGTAATCCGGTACCTGGCGATGAAATTATCGGTTTTATCACAAAAGGGCGCGGAGTATCTGTGCACCGTGCTGATTGCCCGAATATTGAAAATGAGGACCAAGCCCGGCTGATTTCGGTTGACTGGGATTCTTCGTTCACTGACCGGAAGGAATACAATGTTGATATTGAAATTAGCGGTTACGACAGGCGCGGGTTGTTGAACGAGGTTCTTCAGGCTGTCAATGAAACGAAGACGAACATTACGGCTGTTTCAGGCAAGTCGGACCGAAATAAAGTGGCGACAATCATTATGTCGATTGCCATTCACAATGTCAGCCATTTACACAAGGTTGTTGACAGGATCAAACAAATACCTGAAATATACGCAGTGCGGCGGATTATGAACTAGTATATCGCTGCGCTGCGGTTTTTTTAATTCTTTTGAGACAGGAGATTAAGAAATGAAAGCAGTTGTTCAGCGCAGCAAGCAAGCAAGCGTGACAGTAGATGGGGAAGTAGTCGGCAGTATTCCGAAAGGACTTGTTGTCCTGCTGGGTGTTACTCATGAGGATACAGAAAAGGATGCGGCCTTTTTAGCTGATAAAATTGCGAATTTGCGGATTTATGAGGATGAGGAAGGCAAAATGAACTTGTCGCTTCTTGATGTCGGCGGCGATATTTTGTCAGTTTCCCAATTTACGCTCTATGGAGATTGCCGAAAAGGCAGGCGCCCAAATTTCATGGCAGCGGCCAGGCCTGAAGTTGCAAATGGCCTTTATGAAACGTTCAACAGCATGCTCCGGGACAAAGGAATCACTGTCGAAACGGGCCGATTTGGCGCAATGATGGATGTCAGCCTTGTGAATGATGGTCCAGTTACACTAATTATAGATAGCAAAGCTTGAAACATAAGCCAAGCGGCTTCGCGATAGCAAAATCCGCCTCGAGCCAGGCAAAGACCCGCCTTTCTCTGCGATGTTAATTCAAGGATGCTTCCCTTTGTGTCCCTGCGATAATAATTCTCAGGAGCTTCCCTTTGTGGAAAAAGATGTAAAAAGGGGCGGCCAGTATAAATTCTGATGATATAAAAACACCCGCCGAGGTTGTTGGCGGGTGTTCGTTTTGGTTGGAGTTATTTTTCCTTGAAATAGCGGGCAAGCCCGTTCACAATTCCTGTCGATGCACTTTCCTGGAATTGGTTGCTTAGGACACCCATTTCCTCGGACGCATTGCTCAGGAAACCAAGCTCAATGAGGGCTGCTGCCTGCTTGTTTTCCCTTATTACATGATAATCGCCGAAGCGGGCGTTCCGATTTTTTGATTTTGTTTCAGTAACCGTTGCTGAATGGACTGTTTCAGCGAGTTTCTTTTGATAGGAATGATAATAATAGGTGGTCATTCCGCGTACTGTTCTGTCGTTAATAGAATCATAATGGATTGAAATGAATGCGTCCGCACCATTTATATGCGCAGAGCTGACCCTTGAAGGCAGCGAATAATACGTATCGCGGCTCCGCGTCATCACAACTTTGGCACCGTGCTTTGTGAGCTTACTGGTTAAGAGGTTCGCAGTCTTTAATGTTAGGCCTTTTTCGTATGTACCTCTTACCCCGATGGTACCAGTATCAATTCCGCCATGGCCGGGGTCAATAACAATTACTTTGTTTTTTAGGTATGAAAAACCATCTTCCTTACTGATTTGAGGTGCACTGCCAGATACCTGGACAATCCAGCCTGCGATAAAACCGCTAGAGCCATTCTTGAGCTCGATTTCGTACCAGCTGCCCGACACTTTCTTAACTTTGAATTGTTCACCCTTGTTTCCACGGGCAATCACTTTTGCATTCAATTCCGGCTTTTGACGGATGTTGCTTCCGTCATGGAGGATAGTCACCTTGCTTTCATTGACTTCCTTGCCAGTATTGCCGGCAGCATTGCCTGGTTCCTCGGCAGCCTTAACAAGGTACCAGCCTGCCACCCAGCCATATTTGCCTTTTTGGTATT
The DNA here is from genome assembly GCF_001278805.1 of Bacillus sp. FJAT-18017. GTDB lineage: Bacteria > Bacillota > Bacilli > Bacillales > Cytobacillaceae > Bacillus_D. The sequence continues at coordinate 1,898,354 of NZ_CP012602.1, forward strand.
CAATTTTGGCCCAGCTATTCTTTTCTTCAAGTATGCTGAACTTCTGGCCTTTTTTGACTGTCGCAATAATCTTCCCGTCCAAAGAACCTGCGTTTCTGACACTGAGTGCTGTCGCTGTTACAGTTCCGATAATACCCGTGGAATTTTTCCCAGAGTTCGGGCTCTCTTCTTGCGCTGATAAAAATTCAGAGCTTACCCAACCTATTTTTCCATTTGAGAATGAGATTTTCGACCAGCCGTTTGATTCTGACAAGACTTCTACTTTGGCGCCCTGCTTTAGCTTCCCGGCAACGGCAGCTTTGGATGAAGGAGTTGTGCGCACATTCAAAATATCTGCGTTTACAACTTTTATTTTCGTCTTAGCCGCTGATGTTGCTGGTGCAGTTCCTGTTGTTTTTCCTGGTGAGCCTGTCTCTTTCAGGAATTCACTTGAAACCCAGCCGCTGCCGCGTTTACTTTCGATCTTACTCCAAAGTCCAGAGTTTTCGAGGATAGTAACCTGCTCGCCCATTGTCAATGAACCTGTCATCGAATAGTTGGTTCCTGGTCCACTCCTAATTCGAAGCTTGTCCGCTGTAATAATCGCGGTTGTATTGGTTTTGGAAGCGGCTTGCTGGCGGTTCACCAGCCAATTGGCAGCCCAGCCGGTTTTTCCTGTGGAAAGTCTGAGCTGCATCCATTCTCCTTTTTCTGAGAGGACGGTAAAAACTGCTCCCTTTTTTACAGTAGCAACAACACTGTAGCTTAAGCCGGGACCGCTCCTGATATTAAGGCCGTCAACCGCTGCGGTGACAGTAATCCCTGCAGCGTATTCCTTTAATGGGAAGACAGCCCCGATAAGCAGGACACAGCAGGCAGCGAGCAAAAATATTTTCCTTCCCATTGGACACCTCCTACTTACCTTTTATTGTAGCGGAAAATTGTCCCAGTTTCATTGGTTTTTTCATTTTTCTAGCCAAATTCTATTTTGGGAGGGACCAAAAGCGCTGGTATGGCGGACTGTATTGAAATGATTTTAAGACATGCTATTGAAATCGTTTTGACTTGTTTTTCGGCATGAAATGGTTCCAAGAGAGGCTATTGGCGTTGTTTTGACTCGGTTTTCGGTTTGAAACGATACTAAGAGAGGCTATTGAAATTGTTTTGTTAGGGGTTACTTTCTTAAAATGATTCCAATACCAAGTTCAATATTTGTTTTCCCTGAAGTCAAGGAAATTGTTGTCCCAGTACATACCTAGTATACGAACCAAAAACTGAAGAAATTTATCACCGGACCTCGAAACTTTTTCATGTGATTGGGAACACTAGAAAAATAGTCATGTGATGGAGGGGTGCAGAAAATGAGATTCAGCGACAAAGGCATGCATGCGCATTCAGGGGAAAAGGGAGTATTTGGGGTAGATTTCCATGATTTTATCGAAAAGGAACAAAATTCGGGCACGTATGAGCTGGCTAGTGAATTTGGGTTGACCATCCGTGATGTCCGAAAACTGAAAAAACGGCTTGAGAGATCGTAATTCGGCTTGACAACAAGCGTTGAGGTCTTTATCATAAAATAAATAAAGCGAAGGCACCTTTGTTGCTTCGCTGCTATAGGTATACGGATAGAACCGTTGATGGAGCATAGTAATCAACCCAAAAGCCATGTTCAGAGAGGGAGGGTCCCGGGCTGAAAGCCTTCCCGCATGCAGGATTGATGAATGAACACTCCGGAGGTTTCCCCCTGAAAAATGCAGTAGGGGGTGAACGTTGCAGGCGTTAACTGTAAATGAGGAAGCCCAGATTTATGGGTTTCAATTAGGGTGGCACCACGGGAATCAAAACTCTCGTCCCTTGTTTAGGAATAAACAGGGGAGGGGAGTTTTTTTATTTTGCATTTTGTTTTTTAACATTGGCGATTGAAGCAGCAAGAGCAGAAATCAACAGTGTTGTTTAACATAATCTTATTTTAAAAAGAATCCATGGTTGGCGGCCTTAAAGGTTTTGTTGTAGCTATACAAATAGAATTCCTATCATCGGTCCATCAAAAGGGCCATTCCATGATAAATATAAAGAAATATTAGGAGGAATCCACATGACGATCAATATTCCAAGGGGAACCCAGGATATCCTGCCAGGGCAGGTGGAAACGTGGCAATTGATTGAAGAAACAGCGCGCAAGCTTTGCAAAGTCTTTCAATACCAGGAAATCAGGACGCCTGTTTTTGAACATACAGAACTTTTTAGCCGAGGAGTCGGTGACACAACAGATATCGTAACGAAGGAAATGTATACCTTCGAAGACCGCGGCGGCAGAAGCCTTACCCTCCGCCCTGAAGGGACTGCCTCAACAGTCCGTGCTTATGTAGAAAAGAAAATGTTCGGATATGCCGATCAGCCTGTAAAGCTTTACTATATGGGACCAATGTTCCGCTATGAACGCCCGCAGGCTGGCCGATTCCGCCAGTTTGTACAGTTCGGAGTCGAGGCGCTTGGCAGCAACGACCCGGCCATTGATGCGGAAGTAATTTCGCTGGCAATGGCTTTATACAGCGAGTTGGGACTGAAAAAATTGAAGCTAGTTATCAACAGCCTAGGCGACAAGGAAAGCCGGAAGGACCACAGGGAAGCGCTTGTCAGCCACTTTCAGCCGCGGATCGGAGAATTTTGCAGCGATTGCCAAACTAGGCTTGAGAAAAACCCGCTTAGAATCCTTGACTGCAAAAAGGACCGCGACCACGAGTTAATGAAGTCGGCTCCATCAATAGTCGATTATCTTAACGAAGAATCCCGTTCCTATTTTGAAAAGGTTCAGGAATATCTTAAACAACTGGATATTTCATTCGAGGTTGACCCGAATCTTGTCCGGGGCCTTGATTATTATAACCACACAGCCTTTGAGATTATGAGTGAAGCAGAGGGCTTTGGCGCGATCACCACTCTCGCTGGCGGCGGCCGCTATAATGGCCTGGTTGAGGATCTTGGAGGTCCCGAAACAGCAGGAATCGGCTTTGCTTTGAGTATAGAAAGGTTCATAGCCGCCCTGGAAGCAGAGAAAGTCGAGCTTCCGGTCAAGCGGGAAATAGATGTCTACATCGTTTCTCTAGGTGAAAAGGCAAAGGACTATTCAGTCGGTTTGCTGCAGCAGCTTCGCAGAGAGGGGATTTCCGCCGAACGCGACTATTTGAACAGGAAGCTTAAGGCCCAATTCAAGGCTGCCGACCGGTTGAATGCCCGATTTGTTGCAGTACTGGGTGACGATGAGCTAGATAAAGGTGTTATCAATTTGAAAGATATGGTTTCCGGCGACCAGAAAGAAGTAGAACTAGCTTCTTTTGTAAAAATGTTCGGGGAACTGCAAGGATAAGGAGGAATAATAATGTACGGAAGAAGTTATTTTTGCGGCGAAGTTCCGCATGCTGCTATAGGAGAAAAAGTTACTTTAAAAGGATGGGTTCAGAAGCGCCGGGACCTCGGAGGCCTAATCTTTGTAGACTTGCGTGACCGGACAGGCATTGTCCAGGTTGTTTTCAATCCAGACCAGCAGAGTGACGTCCATAAGATTGCCGAGAAGTTCCGCAGCGAGTATGTCCTTAATGTGGTCGGCACAGTTGTGGCCCGTGATGAAGGGACGATCAATGAGAACATATCTACAGGAAAGATTGAAATAATCGCCGAGAGTGTAACGATTATCAATGAAGCGAAGACTCCGCCTTTCCTTATTTCCGATAAAACAGATGCATCTGAGGATGTTCGCCTGAAATACAGGTATCTTGACTTCCGGCGCCCGGTGATTTTCAATACTTTAAAAATGCGCCACCAGGTGACAAAAACTATCCGTGAATTTCTTGATGGAGAAGGCTTCTTGGATATTGAAACACCGATTTTGACAAAAAGCACTCCTGAAGGCGCGCGTGACTACCTCGTCCCAAGCCGGGTCCATCCAGGAGAATTCTATGCACTGCCGCAATCTCCACAGCTGTTCAAGCAGCTGCTGATGGTTGGAGGAGTGGAACGGTATTACCAGATTGCCCGCTGTTTCCGTGATGAGGACCTTCGTGCCGACCGCCAGCCGGAATTCACGCAAATCGATATCGAAACCAGCTTTATGAGCCAGGATGATATTATCGGAATGATGGAGCAGATGATGTCCAAGCTTTTGAAAGAAGTAAAGGGTGTTGAAATTCCTGCCGAGTTCCCTCGTATGAAATATGAGGAAGCCATGTCCCGATATGGATCTGACAAACCTGACACACGCTTTGGCATGGAACTGAAGGACCTGTCCGAAGCAGTAGCAGGATCTGGTTTCAAAGTATTCGCATCAGCTGTTGAAAATGGCGGACAGGTGAAGGCGATCGCTGTAAAAGGCGGCGCTGCAAAATATTCGCGTAAGGATATTGATGCGCTTGGTGAGTTTGCCGGCGTTTACGGTGCAAAAGGACTGGCCTGGCTAAAGGTAGAGGCTGACGGGCTAAAAGGACCGATTGCAAAATTCTTCTCCGAGGAAGACGGTGAAGCAATCAAAGCCATCACCGAGGCAGAGGTTGGCGACCTGCTCCTGTTCGTCGCTGACAGGAAATCTGTTGTGGCAGACGCACTTGGTGCCCTGAGGTTAAAACTAGGCCGTGAGCTTGAGTTGATCGACCAGAGTAAGTTTAATTTCCTCTGGGTGACCGATTGGCCGCTGCTGGAATATTCAGAGGAGGATGGCCGTTACTACGCTGCCCACCACCCATTCACAATGCCATTCCGTGAAGACCTTGATTTATTGGACGAAAATCCGGCGGAAGTCCGCGCCCAAGCCTATGACCTTGTCTTGAATGGCTACGAGCTTGGCGGCGGATCCCTGAGAATTTTCGAGGCTCAAATCCAGGAAAAAATGTTCAAAGTGCTAGGTTTTAGCGAAGAAGAAGCCAGAGAGCAATTTGGATTCCTTCTCGAAGCCTTCGAATATGGCACACCTCCGCATGGCGGAATTGCACTTGGGCTTGATAGACTTGTCATGCTACTTGCGGGCAGCACAAACCTTCGTGACACAATTGCATTCCCTAAAACGGCTTCGGCAAGCGATTTATTGACAAACGCCCCTGGTGAAGTCAGCCATGCACAATTGGATGAGCTTCATCTTGCCCTTGCCCTTAAAACAAAAAATGAAAAGGCCTAGAGAAAAAGTATACCTGGAAATTACAGGTAACAAGGGTTGTTGCTTGAACAAATCCATCCAATATGCTATGATGTACTCAAGTTAGAAGAGTCCTGAAGTGTACGTTGCATCGCCTAAATGTTTTGACCGAACATTTTTTCTTCGGGAGTCCGGGTTTCGTTGCCGCGTAAATGCCCTTTTTAGGGACTTACAGTGACGGCGGACAGGACACCCACCTGCTTAATGCGGGCCAAAACGAAGGAATCAGGTAACGGCACAAGTTGGGACTCTTCGCCCTTTAATACATACTTTCCCGGAGGATGCTTCCTCCGGTTTTTTGTTGTGCTATAAGTTAACTTTGCGGATTTTCGAGAGCAGTTAAGGATAATCTGACAGCGGTTTTTTGAATTCAATTTTGGAGTACAATTTGAGTTTGTACTGACCGTGAAATGTCTTTGAAACCTGTTTTCGAGTACATTTTAGGTTGCGGGGATTGTGAAATGTCCTCGAAACCTGTTTTCAAGTACAATTTGATGTTGTACAAACTGGGAATTGTCCTTGAAATATAAACCGATGACTTCCATGAAGGTAGGTCAAGTGAATTGTGGTGTGTTCACGCTGTGTTTTCTGCACCTTTAGTTTGGAAATCTTCTTGCATAAAAAAAGAGGATAGTATATATTTTATCGGGGTAAAGATACATAAAACCGTCATCCGCCCGAGAGTGAAAGGCGGAATTGAATCTGTATGCCAGATATATAAATGGAGTGATAGCAATGCTGCATCAATTTTCACGTAATGAACTTGCAATCGGCCAGGAAGGCCTCGATATTTTGAAGAACAGCACAGTATTAGTGCTTGGTATTGGCGGAGTAGGATCGTTTTCGGCAGAAGCCTTGGCCAGATCCGGTGTAGGACGTCTGATTCTTATTGATAAGGATGTTGTGGATATTACAAACGTAAATCGCCAGGTGATTGCGCTATTGTCAACGGTTGGAAAGCCAAAGGCGGATTTGATGAAGGAACGGATTGCCGACATCAATCCGGATTGTGAAGTCATTTCCCTTAAAATGTTCTACACCGAAGAAACATATGAAGAAGTGTTTTCCTATAAACCGGATTTTGTTATCGATGCCTCAGACACGATTATTTACAAAGTCCATTTAATTAAGGAATGTCTGAAACGTGGCATCCCGATGATTTCAAGTATGGGAGCGGCCAATAAAATGGATCCGACCCGCTTTGAAATTGCTGATATTTTCAAAACTCATACTGACCCGATTGCCAAAGTTATCCGGACAAAATTGCGCAAGGAAGGCATCAGGAAAGGAATTCCGGTTGTCTTTTCAAGCGAAAGCCCGATTGTCATTCGTGAGGACGTACGGAAAGTAGTTGGCAATGATAAAGCTGAAATCAGGAAAGCGCAAATGCCGCCTTCCTCGAACGCATTCGTACCGTCTGTTGCTGGACTGATTATGGCAAGTTATGTTGTCCGGGAACTTCTTAAAGACATTCATATCGACCGTGTTTCCGGCGTTCCGGAAAAATAAATGAATTATGGAATCCATGGCCTTCGAGCTATGGGTTTCTTTTTTTCGAATGTTAAAGAATGCTGTTGATTACAGGCTCCACAAATGTCCAGTTTATCCTGCCTAAGAGCTTGAAACAGTCCTAAGCCTATTGGCTACATTTTGACCTGGCTGGGAGCTCGAAACGGTTCCAATAAAGCCTATTGGTTACATTTCGGCCTGCCTGGGAGCTCGAAACGGTTCCAATAAAGCCAATTGGTTACATTTCGACCTGTTGGGAAGTACAAAACAGTTCCAATAAAGCCTATTGGTAACATTTTAGCCTGCCCGAAAGCTCAAAACAGTTCCAATAAAGCTTGTTGGCTACATTTTAATCTAGGATAGGGAAATATTTACAAAACAGAGAGGCTTCCCCCAAGGGAGCCTCTCTGTTATTATTTCGTCAATTTTTCATAAACGGATGCAAATGCCTGTTCAAATTTGCTGTTTTTCTTTGGCTGGTAGTAGCGTTTGTTTTTTAGTTTGTCAGGAAGGTATTGCTGGCGCACCCAGCCTGTTTCATAGTCATGGGGATACAAATAGTCAATTCCGCGTCCAAGCTCTTTTGCACCTTTGTAATGGGCGTCGCGAAGATGGTCGGGAACATCGCCGGACAAGCCTTTCCTGATATCGCTCAGTGCCGAGTCGATTGCCATGATTGCGGAATTGGATTTTGGTGATAAACATAGTTCAATTACAGCATTGGCAAGCGGGATTCTCGCTTCAGGGAAACCAATTCGCTCTGCTGTTTCAATTGCTGCAAGTGTCCTGGCACCTGCCTGAGGGTTGGCAAGTCCGACATCCTCATAGGCAATTACCAAAAGCCTTCTTGCTATGCTTGGGAGGTCACCTGCTTCGATTAGCCGCCCAAGATAATGGAGAGCAGCGTTGGCATCACTGCCGCGGATTGATTTTTGGAACCCTGAAAGAACGTCATAATGTGCGTCTCCGTCCTTGTCGTGGACAAAGCTTTTTTTCTGCAGGCATTCCTCTGCAGTCGCTACGTCAATTACAATTTTTCCAGAATCATTGGGCTCGGTTGAAAGTGACGCGAGCTCAACAGCATTTAGTGCACTTCTGACATCGCCGCCTGACCCCTGGGAAAAATGGTTCATTGCTTCTGGGGTGATTTCGATATCCATTGAGCCAAGGCCGCGTTCATCATCCTCTAGAGCCCTGTTGATCGCCTTTTTAATATCGTCCGGCTCCAGTGGCTTAAGCTCGAATATTTGGCAGCGGCTTCTGATTGCAGGATTGATGCTATGATAGGGATTGCTTGTTGTTGCACCAATCAGGGTGATCATCCCGTTTTCAAGGTAAGGAAGCAGAAAATCCTGCTTCGCCTTATCAAGGCGATGGACCTCATCCAGAAGTAGAATGACCTTGCCTGACATTTTTGCTTCAGCAGCGACGATTTCCATATCCTTTTTATTATTCGTGACAGCATTCAATGTCCTGAAGGCGTATCGGGTGCTGCCGGCAATTGCACTTGCAATCGACGTTTTTCCGATGCCCGGGGGGCCATACAGGATCATGGAAGAAAGCTGTTTGGCTTTAACCATTCTGGCTATTATTTTTCCATCGCCAACTAAATGCTCCTGGCCGCACACTTCATCAAACGTTCTCGGCCGCATCCTAAAGGCAAGTGGTTTATCTTGCATCATTTTGCATCTCTCCAAAGACAAGTCTATCCTTTTAGTTTACCATTCCTCATGGAGTTCTGCTATTATGGCAATTTTCCCGAACCAATGCATATTGCCATTGTTTGTGCTATAATTTCTAAAGCCTACCTATATACTCTGTATTTAATAATAATAGCAGGATGGAATTTAAGTTTGTTAAGGCAAAGGGGTCCTTTTCATTGTTTAAAAAAAGAAAGGGGCAGATAGGGGCGAGGCTGACGGTTTTTACGATTGGCCTGCTTATCATGTCTCTTGGGGTTGTCTTGCTTATCAGAAGCAATGCTGGAGCAACACCTTGGGATGTCTTCCACGTTGGCCTCTATTATCAAATAGGTTTGACTGTCGGCAGCTGGTCGATACTAGTAGGAGTTGTAATCTTGACAGCGGCTGCAATCATTGCAAAAGAAATTCCGCATATTGGTGCGTTTTTAAATATGCTTTTAATTGGCGTATTTATTGATATGTACATGTTGATGCCTTTTATAAAAGAGCCTTCTTCGCATTTTGGCGAAGCGGCCATGTTTGCTCTGGGAATCATTGTGTATGCGTGCGGCATGGGTGTTTATATCTCGGCAGGCCTTGGTACGGGGCCCCGCGACAGCCTGATGGCAGCGGTTTACGAGAAGACTGGCTGGAAAATCCGGAATGTTCGCGGTTCAATGGAGGTAATTGTCCTTCTGATTGGATGGTGGCTTGGAGGCCCGGTTAACTGGGGAACCATCCTGTTTAGCTTTATGATTGGCCCGATATTCGGGGCAGTTATGCCGCAATGCAATAGATTGACAGATGTAATATTAGAAAAAGTAAAAAGAAAAAACGAACTGAACATCAGTAAGGGGGCCTAGTTGTGAAAATTTCTACTAAAGGTCGGTATGGATTAACTATTATGATTGAACTGGCAAAAAAATATGGAGAAGGTCCGATTTCGCTTAAAACAATCGCCCAGGCAAATGATCTATCGGAGCATTATCTTGAACAGCTGGTCGCTCCGCTTCGAAATGCGGGTCTGGTTAAAAGTATTAGAGGAGCTTATGGGGGATATCTTCTCTCTAAGGAACCAGCGCAAATAACTGCTGGTGACATTATCAGGGTTCTTGAAGGCCCGATTACACCAGTCGAGGGCATGGAGGATGAAGAGCCGGCTAAACGCGAGCTTTGGATTAGAATCAGAGATGCCATCAGGGACGTGCTTGATAGCACTACAATTGAGGATTTGGCCAATCATAGTGAAGATCAAAATCCAGATTCTTATATGTTTTATATCTAAAGGATAAAATAGCGATAGTAACATAGAAACGAAGGTGATTTTCCATGGAACGGATTTATTTGGACCATGCTGCGACCACCCCTATGCACCCGAAGGTTATTGAAAAGATGGCCAGTGCAATGGGGACTTTTTATGGAAATCCATCAAGCATACACTCTTATGGCAGGGAAGCCCGCCACTTGCTTGATGAAGCCCGCCACGTTTTGGCTAAGGGAATAGCAGCAAAGGCTAACGAAATTATTTTTACAAGCGGTGGAACCGAAGCGGATAACCTGGCGATATTAGGGATAGCGGAATCCTATCAAGAAAAGGGCAGGCATATTATCACAACTGCAGTTGAACACCATGCGGTTCTGCACGCCTGCAAGAAACTTGAAGATCAAGGGTTTCAGGTAACCTATCTGTCTGTGGATGAAACAGGCAGGATTTCACTTGATGAACTGGAGAAGGCATTAACAGATGAAACGATTCTTGTCACGATTATGTACGGAAACAACGAGGTGGGCACGCTTCAGCCAATTGAAGAAATCGGTGCTCTTTTAAGCGGTCATCAGGCCTTCTTCCATACTGATGCAGTGCAGGCTTATGGCCTTGTTGATATTGATGTTCAAAAAGCGGGCATTGACCTGCTGTCAGTATCTGCCCATAAAATCAACGGTCCAAAGGGGACGGGCTTTCTTTTTGCGAGAGAAGGAATCCGGCTGTCACCAAGGTCGTTCGGAGGCGAGCAGGAACGGAAACGCAGGGCGGGAACTGAAAATCTTGTTTCAATCCTCGGTTTTATGGAAGCTGCCCAGATTGCCGCCGATGCCAGGGAAGAAAAGGCGGAAAATTACCTGCGCCTGAAAAAGCGGTTTATCGAAGTGCTTGAGGAAGAAACTTCCACGTTCGAGCTGAACGGTTCGCTTGTAAACTCATTGCCTCATATAGTAAACTTGAGTTTTCCTGGGACCAATGTTGAGGCGATGCTAGTCAACCTTGATTTGGCCGGGATAGCAGTTTCAAGTGGTTCCGCGTGTACGGCTGGTTCAATTGAGCCGTCTCATGTCCTTGTGGCCATGTTTGGGAGTGAATCCGAGCGAATTGCCAATTCAATCAGATTCAGCTTCGGGCTTGGCACGACAGAAGAGGATATTGTGCGGACAGCAAAAGAGACAGCAAAAATAACAAAACGGCTGCGCGGTTAGCAGCCATTTTTAGCGAAAAGGGGGATATCACTCCATTTCGCATCAATGCCTATTCTTTACCAATAGGCGAGTTGTTTAATAACTTTTAGGGAGTTTCCCCTTACAATAAATTTTTATAGAAAAAGTGTGGTGATATCATGGAAAGAAAAGAGCCAAAAAACACAAGGGTTGTTGTTGGAATGTCCGGGGGAGTGGACTCCTCCGTCGCTGCACTGCTTTTGAAGCAGCAGGGCTATGATGTCATCGGAATTTTCATGAAGAACTGGGACGATACAGATGAAAATGGGGTCTGTACCGCAACAGAGGATTATAACGATGTCATCCGAGTGTGCAATCAGATTGGGATCCCGTATTATGCGGTCAATTTTGAAAAGCAATACTGGGACAAGGTCTTCACCTATTTCCTTGAAGAATACAAAGCTGGCAGGACACCTAACCCGGATGTTATGTGCAACAAGGAAATAAAGTTCAAGGCGTTCCTTGAACATGCTCTGAAGCTTGGCGCCGATTACCTAGCAACAGGACACTATGCACAGGTTGCCTACCGCGATGGTGAATACAAGATGCTCCGCGGCCTTGATGAAAACAAGGACCAAACCTACTTCCTTAATCAGTTGAACCAGGATCAGCTGAGCAGAGTTATGTTCCCGATTGGCGGTCTTCAAAAGGCCGATGTCAGGAAGATAGCTGCCGAAGCAGAACTTGCAACAGCTGCGAAAAAGGACAGCACAGGCATTTGCTTTATCGGTGAGCGGAACTTCAAGGAATTTCTCGGTCAATATCTGCCAGCCCAGCCAGGCAATATGGAAACGATGGATGGAGAAATCAAGGGCAAACATGACGGCCTAATGTATTACACTATAGGCCAGCGCCATGGGCTTGGCATTGGCGGCCAAGGTGATCCATGGTTTGTTATTGGCAAGGACTTGGAGCGGAATGTCCTTTATGTCGGACAAGGCTTTGATAATGAAAAGCTATATTCAACTTCAATTCTGGCTGACAATGTAGGCTGGACTTCAGATTCCGAAAAGCCAGCCGAGTTCAAGTGTACGGCCAAATTCAGATACCGTCAGGCAGATAATAGTGTTACAGTAAAGCTGCTTGAAGGAGGCAGGGCCGAGGTAGTGTTTGATGAACCTATCCGCGCTGTCACTCCTGGTCAGGCTGTCGTCTTTTACAATGGTGACGAATGCCTAGGCGGCGGTACGATTGACGAAGTGTTCATGAACGGTGAAAAACTGGATTATGTAGGATAATATGAATCCCGATTCCCAGCGTGCTGCTGGTGAATCGGGATTTTTTTCGTCCAGCTTCTGATTTGATTTTTGTCTGAATTGTGAATTTACCGGATATCTACTCAAAAATCTCGGAAAAATTTTTATTTTACCGGATATCTACTCTGAAATTCCGGATATACACTCTCGAGGACTCCATTTGTCACTGAAACGCTCTGTTACTTTTTTTCAGCTCCATCCTGTAATCGAGAGACGGTCACAATTACCTGTGTGCAGTACAAATTGAAATAGTTCGGGCTGCTATTTGCATCTATTAAAAAAGATAATAGCATTATGGTATACTGTTTTCTGATGGAGTGTGATAATAATGGACAAAAATGTAAAAGGAATTGAACTTATGCAGGCGGGGCAGCTTGAAGAAGCGGCAGTCGCCTTCAATGAAGCAATAGAAGAGAATCCGGCAGACCCGGTTGGATATATTAATTTTGGCAATTTACTCGCAGCGACGGGCGATGACGAGCGAGCAATGAAATTTTTCCAAAAAGCATTGGAGCTTGATGATTCCGCAGCAGCTGCCTATTATAGCATCGGAACTCTCTACTACAACAAGAAGAGTTTTGAAAAAGCTACGGTTATGTTTGAAGCGGCTATGAAAAAGGGACTGGATTCGAGCGACAATTTTTTCATGCTTGGAATGTCACTTAGCCAGGATGGCAAAACCCTCCTTGCTATTCCTTATTTGCAAAGAAGTGTTGAGCTTTCACCTGAAGACGTCGATGCACGATTTCACTATGGCCTAAATCTAGCCCAGGAAAATCAGCTCGACCTTGCGATTGAACAATTTGACGCCTGTATTCAATTGGATGCCAACCATGCCGATGCGTACTACAACCTTGGAGTCGCTTACGCTTTTAAAGAGGAAACTTCTAAAGCTCTTGGATTTTTGAATGAGGCTCTTCGGGTTGATCCTGAACATAGTATGGCTGCGAGTGTAAAGCAGTTTATTGAAGACAGCCTTGGCTGAGAAATGTAACCATTGAAATACCTTTCATAAAGGAGGGCTGTTATGGACCAGCAGGATTCACTTGATCTTTTTTCCGAACAGGGGAAATATCTCAAGGGACGGCCATTTGTGACCATCTTCCACAATGAAGCAAACATGTATACCGTTGCAAAAATAAGGGTCGACGATACAAATGATACGTATGAAGACCGTGAAGCTGTTGTCACAGGTTACTTCCCAAAGCTGCATGATCAGGAATCGTATTTATTTTACGGGGAATTTAAGGAGCACCCGAAGTTTGGTCTGCAATTTCATGTTACTCATTTCCGAAAAGATATCCCCCAGTCCAAACAGGGTGTAATCGCTTATCTCTCAAGTGAAATCTTTAAAGGAATTGGAAAAAAAACTGCTGAAACCATTGTAGAAGTGCTAGGTGAAAAAGCAATTTCCCGTATTCTGAACCAGCCTTCCCTTCTCGATACAATCCCAAAGCTGCCTCCTGATAAGGCGAAGATGCTTTATGACACGCTAATGGAGCATCAGGGACTTGAACAGGTGATGGTTGCCCTGAATCAATATGGATTCGGGCCGCAGCTTTCAATGAAGATTTATCAGGTTTACAAAGAAACAACGATAGAAGTTATTCAGAAAAACCCATACCAGCTGGTCGAGGACATTGAGGGTATCGGATTTACCAGAGCGGACGAGCTAGGTTTTCAGCTTGGTATTTCCGGCAGCCACCCGCACAGGATAAAGGCAGCGTGCCTTTACACGCTTGAAACGGAGTGTATGCAGGCAGGCCATGTTTATTTGGAAGCACGGGATGTGCTGCTCCGGGTTAAGGCGCTGCTAGAGGAGAACAAGCGAGATGTCATTGAATTCAAGGACATTACAGCGGAATTAATTAAGCTTGAAGAAGAAGGCAAAATTGCTGGAGAAAATCAGCGGGTATACTTGCCCTCTCTTTATTTTTCGGAAAAAGGTCTTGTCTCGAGTATCAAGCGGATTCTCGAACAAAAAGAGTTCGGGCAGTTCCCAGAGTCCGAATTTCTGTTAGCGCTTGGGGACCTGGAAGAAAGGCTTGGCGTCGAATATGCGCCATCGCAAAAGGAAGCAATCCAGACTGCGATCCAATCGCCGATGATGATTTTAACAGGTGGTCCGGGTACTGGAAAGACAACTGTAATAAAGGGAATTGTCGAGCTTTATGCAGAGCTTCACGGCTGCTCCCTCGAGCCAAAGGATTATCTTAAAAAAGATGAGGCTTTTCCAATCCTGCTGGCTGCACCGACTGGACGAGCGGCAAAGCGGCTGAGTGAATCAACAGGACTTCCTGCTGTTACAATCCATAGGCTTCTTGGTTATACAGGTTCAGAAACCTTCAACCATGATGAAGAAGCAAGTCTTGAAGGAAAGCTTCTAATTGTTGATGAATCCTCGATGGTTGATATTTGGCTCGCCCATCAGCTCTTTAAGGCGCTGCCTGAATCTATTCAGGTTATCCTGGTTGGCGATGAAGATCAGCTTCCATCCGTTGGCCCTGGACAGGTTCTAAAGGATTTGCTTAGATCTGAACGGATACCGACAGTCAGGCTGACTGATATTTACCGCCAGGCAGAGGGCTCTTCTATTATCATGCTTGCCCACGAAATAAAGAATGGTACAGTTCCCGCCGACCTTTCCAAACAGCAGGCAGATCGTTCTTTTATAAAATGCAATGGCCACCAGCTTGCACAGGTGGTTGAAAAGGTTGCCCTGAATGCCAGGAATAAGGGGTATCATGTCAGGGATATCCAAGTGCTTGCCCCTATGTATAAGGGTCCTGCTGGCATTGATAGGCTGAATGTCATACTTCAGGAGCTTTTCAACCCTAATCCTGATGGTAATAGAAAGGAACTTGCCTTTGGTGAGGTAAAATACCGGATTGGAGACAAGGTGCTTCAGCTGGTGAATCAGCCAGAAAAGAACGTCTTTAATGGTGACATCGGGGAAATCGTTTCGATTTTTTATGCAAAAGAGAATACTGAAAAGCAGGATATGGTGATTGTCTCATTCGATGGAATTGAGGTCACCTACACTCGCCAGGACTTAAACCAAATTACCCATGCTTATTGCACATCGGTCCATAAAGCGCAGGGAAGCGAGTTCCCAATTGTAATTTTTCCGGTTACGAGAAGCTATTACAGAATGCTGCGCCGGAACTTGATTTATACAGCTATCACCCGCAGCAGGCAATTTTTGATTCTTTGTGGTGAGGAAGATGCCTTCAGGCTTGGAGTAGAACGAAATGACGAAATGACAAGGCAGACAACGCTTACTGCGAAATTACTCGATGCTTTGCCTGCTGGTGGGGAAAGTGTACAGCATGAGCCAGAGGCCGCTGCTGAAATAGTGAAAAAAGTTAATGAACCCCAATTGGAATATGCTGCAGCAAGAGCAGAACCTTCTTATGAGGAAATGCTGATGAAAACGAGCCCGATGATTGGCATGGAAAACATTTCGCCTTATGATTTTATGTGACTGGCTAAAAACTAACGATAAGTCCCCTGGGTGGAGGTGAAGCTACCCCATCCAGCCGGACATTCATGTTCGAAAAGGGCGTGAGAGTCTTGCGGACATTCGGATTGGTAAAAGGATTGCCCGTCATAGCTGAAAACAATGGAAAAAAACTTGGGACGGTTGCGGATCTTTGCTTGGCAGAAGGCGAGGTATATGGGCTGATCGTCAACAAACAGAATTTTTTCAAGCAAAAGCTTTATCTTGATTACGGAAAGATTCTATCCATAGGGCCAGATGGAGTCATGATTTCATCAGAAGTAGCTCTTGAGAAAAGGTTGGACAATCCGTTCCATACTCTTTCTCATCAGAGCCCAATTGCCGGAAAAATGGTCATGAACCGCGAAGGCGAATCACTTGGAATCCTTAATGACGTATATTTTAAAGAAGAACTGGGCACAATCGTAGGGTACGAAATTTCGGATGGATTCTTTTCGGACCTGCAGGATGGGAAAAAAATCATCAAGGCGGTCGGGCCCGCGAAGCTTGGAAAGGATACCATCATCGTAACTCCAGAAACAACGTGAGGTGCCCATTCCATGTTAAGCTGCCCCAACTGCCAGAGCAAAGATATCGGCAAAATTGGAATCAACCAGTTCTACTGCTGGAATTGTTTTATTGAACTTTCTCTTTCCAAAGGCCTGATCCATACCCACCAGGTGGAAGAGGATGGAACCTTAAGCTCGCTTGATGATCTGTTTGAAGAAAACGAACGCCGTTATTCAAGTTAATTATGTTTTTAAAATGAAACCGGGGGTAAACCCCGGTTTTTTGCTATGTATATAAGTTCAACTAAAGAATTGCTGATGAATAGGCAATTTATTGATTGTAGCGGAAGGCACGAAGACTCCTACGGGAGAAAAGGTCAGTGGGAGACCCCACAGGCGCTCGCGCCGAGGAGGCTCCCAGGCCGCCCGTGGAAAGCGTAGTGCCTGGAGCGGAAATCTCAGAAAAACTATAGATTAAAATATATAGTTCTAATTAAAAATCCAAGTATGAAATCGGATATTGGGAGCTATGAAGGAGGGAACAGCCTTGAAATAGGTGTCTAGCCGTCCTTCATAAAGGCGATGAAGGAGGAACAGCCTTGAAATAGGAGTCTTTACCTGCTTCAGATTGAGTAGGTAAGAGATGACTTGCTATTTAGGAATAAACACCCCGCACTTCTGAAAAACTAGCTTTGAGGGAGGTGCGGAATGAACATACAATTAAAATGGTTTTACCGGATTGGTTTTTTCCTTCTGTTGCTATCAACGATTTTTGTCATAATGATATTAAAGCCTTTCTGGATTCCTGCTGCCCGCCTAATAGGCTTTTTGTTAACTCCCTTTATTACCGCGGGATTCATCGCATATCTTCTCCACCCAATCGTGGAAAACCTTCACAGCAAAGGCGTTCATCGTGGTTTGGCAGTACTCGTTATTTATATTATCTTTTTTGGCGGTACCGGATTTGCGTTGTATAAGGGAATACCCGCCTTTATCTCACAAATACGCGAACTCTCGGCGAGCGCACCAGATTTTGCCGACCAATATCGCCAAGTTATTTCAGGCCTTGAGGAAAGGACCGAGGGATGGCCAAATGGAATAAGGGAAAAAGTTGACGGAGCGATTAATTCTGTGGAGGCAAGGCTGGATAGTCTCTTTGACCGGGTTGCGGCTGGGTTTGGAAAACTGGCGGATTCAATTTTAACCATTGCAGTGATTCCTTTTATCGCTTTTTACATGCTTAAGGATTATGAAGTGCTGAAGAGGGCAATCTGGTATATGACTCCTAAAAAATGGCGGAGACAAGGTGAACGTTTCCTAAAAGACGCTGATGAGTCGTTAGGAGGCTATATCCGTGGCCAACTACTTGTTTGCACGCTTATGGGACTGATTTCATCCATGCTATTCTGGCTAGTTGGGCTTCGTTTCCCGCTCCTGCTCGGGCTTGTAGTTGCCCTGACCAATGTTATACCTTATTTTGGTCCAATTATTGGTGCGATTCCTGCTGTCACGATAGCTGCCTCTATGTCTCCTAAAATGATTCTTGTTACGGTGGGAATTGTGTTTTCCCTGCAGTTCCTGGAGGGCAATATTTTATCTCCATACATTGTTGGAAAGAGCCTCCACATGCATCCGCTGCTCATTATGCTTTCTCTATTAGCGGGTGGTGAAATTGGAGGGATACCAGGATTGATCCTGGCCGTTCCAACCCTGGCAATCCTGAAAGTAGCAATCATACATGCGAAGGGATTTTTCGTAAAAGTTCATTAAATCAGCCTGATTGACAAACTCCTTTTGCATCGCTATAATCCAGTCATAGGAAAAAATGATCTTTTAACATGATGATGGACTGAGTATGCTATTGGCAATCCAACCGCATTATGCGGCCAGAGAGGGCTTCCATTGGCTGGAAGGAGCCCGGGATGAAAAATTGGCAGAATGCTAATCCGGAGTGCAGCTAATCACTGCCGTGTGCCGCGTTAAGGCATGAATGAGAGATGGGCAGAAACTTGCCCATAATCAGGGTGGTACCGCGAGCATAGCTCTCGTCCCTGTCCAGGGATGGGGGCTTTTTTGTGTTCTTTTTTAAGCTGGCTGTACATTCGAGAAAAATGATGGAGGATATGAAATGAAACAATTAACTGGCTCGCAAATCAGGAAGATGTTTCTGGACTTTTTCCAGGAAAAAAATCATCAGATTGAACCAAGCGCTTCGCTTGTTCCCCATGATGATCCATCCCTTCTTTGGATCAACAGCGGAGTCGCAACACTTAAGAAATACTTTGACGGCAGGGTAATTCCGGATAATCCAAGGATCACCAATGCCCAGAAATCAATTAGGACAAATGATATTGAAAACGTCGGAAAAACAGCGCGCCATCATACTTTTTTTGAAATGCTCGGCAATTTTTCAATTGGAGAGTACTTCAAAGAAGAAGCGATTGAGTGGGCATGGGAGTTCCTGACTTCAGAAAAATGGATGGGCTTTGATCCTGAAAAACTATCTGTAACTGTCCATCCGGAAGACCATGAAGCATATGACTATTGGAACAAAAAAATTGGCATTCCCGTGGAAAGAATAATCCGCCTGGAGGGGAACTTCTGGGATATCGGCGAGGGTCCAAGCGGCCCGAATACTGAAATTTTCTATGACCGCGGACCTGAATATGGCGATGACCCAACCGATCCTGAGCTTTATCCTGGCGGGGAAAATGATCGCTATCTTGAAGTATGGAATCTTGTATTTTCGCAATTCAACCATAATCCCGACGGAACGTATACACCGCTTCCAAAGAAGAACATTGATACTGGGATGGGGCTTGAACGGATGGCATCGGTTGTTCAAAACGTTCCAACAAATTTTGATACCGATTTATTTATGCCAATCATCCGTGCGACCGAGGAAATTTCGGGAGCAAAATATGGCGAATCAAAGGAATCAGACGTTGCCTTTAAGGTTATTGCCGACCATATCAGGACTGTTTCATTTGCAGTCGGGGATGGCGCTCTGCCATCAAATGAAGGGCGAGGATATGTTTTAAGGCGCTTGCTCCGACGTGCTGTCCGCTATGCGAAGCAAATAGGGATTAATCGTCCATTTATGTTTGAGTTAGTGCCAGTTGTAGGGGAAATCATGCATGATTTCTATCCTGAGGTTAAGGACAAACAGGAGTTTATCCAAAAGGTAATCAAGAATGAAGAGGAACGCTTCCACGAAACATTGCATGAAGGTCTTGCCATTCTTGAAGGAATAATCAAGAAAGCGAAAGAAACTGGAAGCAAAGAGATTTCAGGCGAAGATGCATTCCGACTATATGATACCTATGGCTTCCCTGTTGAACTGACAGAAGAATATGCAGAAGAAGGCGGGCTTGGGATTGATTACGACGGCTTTGAGGCGGAAATGGCTGCACAGCGGGAACGTGCACGAGCTGCAAGGCAGGATGTTGATTCCATGCAGGTACAAAGCGGGATACTTGGTGAAATTACGGTAAAGAGCAACTTTGTTGGCTATGACCAGCTTGAAACCAATGCAAGTGTCTTAGTTATTCTTCAAAACGGTGAAATTGTTGCTGAAGCTTCAACTGGAGAGGAAGTTCAATTGATTTTGGACCATACGCCATTTTATGCAGAAAGCGGCGGCCAAATTGCAGATGAGGGCTTTATTATAGGTGATGGCGTGAAAGTATTTGTCAAGGACGTCAAAAAAGCGCCGAACGGGCAGAATCTGCATCGTGTGGAAATTGTTGAGGGTACCTTGAAAACCGGCCAAAATGTTGCCGCGGCTGTCAATCGTGAAAACAGGGTAAGAGTTATTAAGAATCATACAGCTACCCACTTGCTTCATCAGGCGTTGAAGGACGTACTTGGGACACATGTAAATCAGGCTGGATCACTTGTTGAAGCAGAACGTCTTCGTTTTGACTTCTCCCATTTTGGCCAGGTAAGACATGAGGAGCTCGAAGCAATCGAAAAAATTGTTAACGAGAAAATTTGGCAAAACATTCATGTGGATATTTCCTTAAAGCCAATCGCAGAGGCAAAGGCAATGGGTGCAATGGCTCTTTTCGGGGAAAAGTATGGAGATATTGTCCGTGTCGTCAAGGTGGGCGACTATAGCCTTGAGCTTTGCGGAGGCTGCCATGTGCCAAATACTTCAGTTATTGGTCTGTTCAAAATTGTCGCAGAAAGTGGAATTGGTGCTGGAACACGCAGGATTGAAGCCGTCACTGGTGAGGCTGCTTATGAGCTATTAAACAGCCAGGTAGGTTTGCTTAAGGATTCTGCGGAAAAATTGAAAGCAAATCCTAAAGACCTTCCGTCACGAATCGATGGCTTGCTTGGCGAGCTTAAACAGCTTCAGCGTGAAAATGAATCCCTTTCTGCAAAGCTTGGCCATATCGAAGCTTCAAATTTAACAACGAAGGCAAAACAGGTAAATGGCATCACATTGCTGTCTGCTAGTGTTCAGGGGCAGGATGTGCCGGGATTGAGAGGAATGGCTGATGACCTTAAACAAAAGCTCGGGTCTGCCGTCATCGTTCTTGGAAGCGCAAATGAAGGAAAAGTAAACTTAATAGCGGCTGTAACTCAAGATTTGATTGGAAAAGGCTACCATGCCGGCAAGCTTGTTAAAGAAGTTGCGGTAAGGTGCGAGGGCAGCGGGGGCGGTCGCCCAGACATGGCCCAGGCAGGCGGAAAAGATCCGGCAAAGCTTGAAAGTGCGCTTCAGTTTGCTGAAGAATGGGTAAAATCAATTTGATAATCAGGACAAGTAGTGTAGAATGAATATATTACCATCTATTCTCTATGCAAACGAAAATGCGAGGTGCAGGCAATGAGCTCATTCGACAAAACAATGAGATTCAATTTTCCTGAAGAGCCATTTGAACATGATGTAGACGAAGTCCTTTTCCAGGTGCATGAAGCACTTCAGGAAAAAGGGTATAACCCGATCAACCAGATTGTCGGCTACCTGCTTTCTGGTGATCCTGCCTATATACCGCGCCATCGGGATGCACGCAACATCATCAGGAAGCTTGAACGGGATGAAATCATCGAAGTACTGGTGAAGTTTTATCTGAAACAAAAACGCGGAGGCAAATAATGCGGATATTGGGTTTGGATGTCGGCTCGAAAACAGTCGGCGTCGCCCTCAGCGATGAATTGGGATGGACTGCACAAGGCCTGGAAACAATAAAAATCGATGAGGAAAACAACGAGTTTGGTTTTGCCCGTTTGGGTAAAATTATAGAGGAGTACTCAGTCAGCCAAGTGGTAATCGGATATCCCAAAAACATGAATGGAACAATTGGCCCTCGCGCCGAGGCAAGCCAGCGGTATGCAGACCAGGTTGAAAGCCTGTTTTCCTTACCGGTTGTACTTTGGGATGAACGAATGACAACTATGGCTGCTGAACGAGTCCTTCTCGAAGCAGATATGAGCAGGAAAAAACGGAAGAAGGTCATTGATAAAATGGCTGCAGTCATGATCTTGCAAGGATTTCTTGACAGTAAAAAATTTTGAGGTGAATGAAATGGAACATGGAGATAACCAAATTACCGTAGTAGATGAGGACGGCAAAGAACAATTGTACACAATCCTCACCACTTTCGATCTGGAAGAGTTCGGAAAGTCATATGTCCTTTATTATCCGGCAGATGCAGATGAAAATGGTGATGATGAAATTGAAATCCATGCTTCAGCCTTTGTTCCTGGAGAAGAAGGTAAAGCAGGAGATTTAATTCCGATCGAAACTGACGAGGAATGGGACAGAATTGAAGAAATCCTTGGCGCGTTCCTGGATGAGCAGGAAGATCACGAGGATTAATTATAACGGAAAAAGGCCGGCAGAAATTGCTGGCCTTTTTTTGTTGTTCAAGCATTAAAGATTTCTCGACTGCAGATGCCTTTTTTAGGGAGTGATTGACAAGAACCTTACTTATATGCTGAAATTAAAACGGTAGTTAACGTAAAATTTACAGAAAATTGTTGTATAATAGGCAAAAAACACATAAGACAAATGCCATTGTCGATGAAGGGCCTGTTAAAACCAGGAGGGGAAAGCAGAATGTCTGCTGACAAAAACAACGGAAAAAAAGAGATCTTCCGCCAAAAAATGATTGAGCGGCAGCGAGAAGCAAAAATAGTCAGGAAAATTGTCCTTGTAATAACGCTTGTTGCAATTGTGCTTGCGCTGGCAATTGGCGGCGGTGGATACTTATATGTCAAATCTGCGCTAGAACCAGTTGATCCATCGAGCAAGGAAACGAAGAATGTCGTCATTCCTATTGGGTCTTCGGTAACAGGGATTGCGAACGAGCTCGAGAAAAACGGAATTATTAAAAACGCTCGTATTTTTAAATATTATGTCAAATTTAAAAATGAGTCAGGCTTTATGGCTGGGGAATACAAAATGACCCCAGCGATGACGATTCCAAACATTATCAAAAGCTTAAAAACAGGTAAAGTTGTTATGCCTGAAAAATTCCGGTTAGCCATTCCAGAAGGTATGCAGCTTACAAAAATTGCTGCAGCTATTGCAAAAGCTTCAGGTGAATCTCAGGAATCTGTTTTTAAAACGTTGAATAACCGCGAGTATATCACTAAGTTAATGGTGAAGTATCCAGACTTGCTGACAAAAGATATCCTCAATAAAGATATAAAGTATCCGCTTGAGGGATATTTGTATCCGGCAACGTATCCAATTTACAAGGAAAAACCAACTGTTGATGAATTGGTTACTATGATGCTTGAAAAAACTCAGTCTGTTTTGGCTGAATATAATCAAATTCGCCAGGAAAAGAAAATTTCTACTCACCAGCTGCTGACGATGGCTTCACTCATTGAAGAAGAAGCAACTGAAAAGGTTGACCGTAATCGAATCTCAAGTGTATTTTATAATCGGATAGAAGCCGGCATGCCGCTGCAAACAGACCCGACTGTTCTTTATGCACAAGGAGAGCACAAGGACCGTGTCCTTTATAAAGACCTGGAGGTGGACTCCCCTTATAACACTTATAAACATCGAGGACTTCCGCCAGGCCCGATCGCCAATGCTGGTAAAATGTCGATTGAAGCAGCATTGAATCCAGAGGATACAAAATTCTATTATTTCCTTGCTGCTAAAGATGGGAAAGTTTATTTTTCAAAAACGCTTCAGGAACATAACAAACTGAAAGCGCAGCATATCACCAATAATAATTAATTCCAGGCCGGGGAAAGCATAGATTTTCCCCGGCTCTTATGGTAAAATGGTTCAGGATTTAAGCATGGCGATTTCGTCATGGCAAGTTAAGCGAAAGCGAAGAGGGACTTGTTCCCGATTATCGAGTATAGCGTCAATTACAGCATACAATGAATGAGGCCCTCTGTGGTCCATGGACAGTTTGCTGTGAACGCTATTTTTTCGTGTTTAAGGCTACAACCCGTAAAGTTGAGGTGGATCACTTGTTGGATAAAAAACTGCAGGCATATTTAGAGAGCCTTCTTCCTTCCAGGGAAGGTTTATTCTCTGAAATGGAAGATTTCGCTGGTGTTAACCATGTACCGATCATGGAGCCGACCGGGATGGAAGCATTGCTCCAGGTCCTGAGGATTTTGAAGCCTGAACGGATCCTTGAAATAGGAACAGCAATTGGTTATTCAGCATTGCGAATGGCAGAAGCAATACCTGATGCAAGGGTGGTCACGATTGAACGGGATGAAGAACGGTTTCGGCTTGCCCTGAATTATATTGACAAGAGCGGTTATAAGGCGAGGGTACATCCTATTTTAGGGGATGCACTTGAGGTTTCAGATAAAGTAAGCGGATTTGCACCATTCGACGCATTATTCATTGATGCTGCCAAAGGGCAATATCAGAAATTTTTTGCTTTGTATGAACCCTATTTGCGCACAGGAGGGGTTCTTGTTACCGATAATGTCCTTTTTAAAGGGCTCGTCTATAATGAACAAAATGATAATAAGAGGCTGGCTAAGCTGGCTGAAAAAATACATGGCTACAATCTATGGCTCACCAGCCAGGAAGGCTTTGAAACAACCATCCTTCCGATTGGTGATGGGGTGGCCATAAGTTATAAAAGAGGGTGAAAAATTTGAAAAAGCCTGAATTGCTCGTTACACCAACAAGCGTTCAAGATATTCTGCCTCTAGCTGATGCAGGCGCAGATGCCTTTGTCATCGGGGAACAGCGTTATGCCCTTAGGCTCGCCGGGGAATTCAGTCGGGAAGAGGTAAAAGAGGCTATCGAGCTTGCCCATTCGAAAGGGAAAAAAGCGTATGTGTCCATGAATGCCATTTTTCATAATGAAAAAGTGGACGAGTTGGCAGACTACTTGAAATTTGTTAAAGAAGCAGATGCTGACGCGGTTTTGTTCGGTGACCCGGCTGTGTTAATGGCGGCGCGTGAAGTAACTCCTGATTTGCAGCTTCATTGGAATACAGAAACAACAGCAACCAACTGGTATACCTGCAATTATTGGGGGAGAAAAGGCGCGAAACGTGCTGTGTTGGCCAGGGAAATAAACATGGACGCTATCGTCGAGATTAAGGAAAAAGCTGAGGTTGAAATAGAAGTCCAGGTCCATGGGATGAGCTGCATGTTCCAGTCAAAGCGTTCATTATTAGGAAATTATTTTCTGTACCAAGGCAAAACAATGGAAATTCAGAACAGCAAACTAAGCAAGGATATGTTTCTCCATGACAAGGAGAGAGGTACAAAGTATCCGATTTTCGAAGACGCCAATGGTACGCATATCATGAGCCCTAATGATATCTGTATTATTGATGAACTTCAGGATATGCTTGAGGCCGGTGTCGATTCTTTTAAAATTGACGGCATATTAAAGTCTCCAGAGTACATCATTGAAGTGACCCGTTTGTATCGAAAAGCTATCGATCTTTATTTTGAGGATGCGGATTTGTACGAAGATGCAAAGGATGAGCTGCTTGAAGAAGTTGAAAGAATCCAGCCTTCTTCAAGGCCGCTGGATACCGGGTTTTTCTTCAAGGAAACAGTTTATTGATCTTATAGTTTTAAACTAGCTGAAAAGGAGGTATATGGCCATGAGTGCAGTAAAAGATCGAATTTCCGAAATCATTAATGGAAAGCGGGTTATTGTAAAAAAACCCGAGCTGCTCGCCCCAGCCGGAAACCTTGAAAAACTTAAAGTTGCCGTCCATTACGGAGCCGATGCCGTCTTTATCGGTGGCCAGGAATATGGCCTCCGTTCGAACGCTGATAACTTTACATTTGAAGAAATGAAAGAAGGCGTAGAGTTCGCCAAACAATATGGCGCTAAAATATATGTTACTACTAATATTTTTGCCCATAATGAAAATATTGATGGTCTTGAAGAGTATATGATGGGGTTAAAGGAAGCTGGTGTGGCAGGTATTATTGTTGCCGATCCGCTTATCATCGAAACGTGCCGAAGGATTGCTCCTGAAATTGAGGTGCATTTAAGTACACAGCAATCACTTTCCAACTGGAAGGCAATTCAATTCTGGCAGGAAGAAGGATTGGAACGGGTCGTGCTTGCACGTGAAACTAGCGCCGAAGAAATCAGGGAAATGAAAGAAAAGGTCGATATCGAAATTGAAACTTTTATCCACGGCGCAATGTGTATAGCCTATTCTGGCCGCTGTACACTGAGCAATCACATGACTGCACGGGATTCAAACCGTGGCGGCTGCTGCCAGTCATGCCGTTGGGATTATGACCTGTATAAGCTTGATGGTGAGAGTGAAACGGCGTTATTCGGTGAAAACGATGCTCCTTTTGCAATGAGCCCAAAGGATTTAAACCTTCTTCAGTCTATACCACAAATGATTGAATTGGGGATTGACAGCCTGAAAATCGAAGGCCGGATGAAGTCCATCCATTATATAGCAACCGTAGTCAGTGTATACCGGAAGCTGATTGATTCTTATTGTGAAGATCCTGATAACTTCACGATCAAGGAAGAATGGATAGAAGAGCTCGACAAGTGCGCGAATCGGGAGACCGCACCAGCATTTTTTGAAGGTGTCCCCGGGTATAAAGAGCAAATGTTTGGCAATCATACCAAAAAGACCAAGTTCGACTTTGTTGGACTTGTCCTAGGTTATGACGAAGAGACCAAAATCGTCACACTTCAGCAAAGGAACTTTTTTAAGCCTGGGGATGAAGTTGAATTTTTTGGGCCAGAAATAGAGAATTTTAATACAGTCATTGAAAAAATTTGGGATGAGGATGGGCTGGAGCTTGATGCTGCCCGCCATCCGCTACAAATTGTTAAGTTTAGGCTGGACAAGCCGGTCTACCCAAACAACATGATGCGGAAGGAGAAATAATATGGATCGCAAACCAGTTGTAATCGGGGTTGCCGGAGGTTCGGGTTCTGGGAAAACATCTGTAACAAAGGCGATATTCGATAGCTTTAAGGGACATTCCATCCTAATGATTGAGCAGGATTATTATTATAAAGATCAGAGCGGTCTCCCATTTGAGGAAAGGCTTAAGACAAATTATGACCATCCGCTCGCTTTCGATAATGATTTGCTCATAGAGCATATTGAAAAATTGCTGGCAAGGGAACCAATTGAAAAGCCTGTTTATGATTATTCGCTTCATACAAGGTCCAGCCAAGTGATTCATGTTGAACCCAAGGATGTTATCATCTTGGAAGGAATTTTAATTCTGGAAGATGAACGGCTTCGAAATCTGATGGACATTAAACTATTCGTTGATACAGATGCGGATATCCGGATTTTGAGAAGGCTTCAGCGTGATATCAAAGAGCGCGGCAGAACTGTCGAGTCAGTTATCGAGCAGTATGTCAATGTTGTCAGGCCGATGCATAACCAATTCGTCGAACCGACAAAACGCTATGCGGATGTCATCATTCCAGAAGGCGGCCACAACTATGTAGCCATCGATTTAATGGTTACTAAAATTCAAACTATTCTTGAACAAAAGTCTATTTTATGAAACAATAGCATAAATAAAGAAAAGCGGAAGCATCCGGTTAGCGCCGTATGGCCTGGAGGGCCCCGTAGGAGATAAAGGAAACACGATGAACGAAGTGAATCGATGTTGACTTATCGTAACGAGGGGACCGAAGGACACTAGGCGCTGGATGCTGCAGCTGGACAAGGAAAAGCGGAAGCATCCGTTCAGCGCCGTATGGCCTGGAGGGCCCCGACATGAGATAAAGGAAACACGAAGAGCCCCTAAGGGCGATTCGATGTTGACTTATCATAGTGAGGGGTCTGAAGGACACTAGGCGTTGGATGCTGCAGCTGGACAGAGAAAACCGGAAGCGTTTACGTTTCCTCAACTCAATTACGTAAAATATAGGTTGCGCGCGCCCTTAACAAGAGCGCGCTTGCTATCTGTTTTACAGAAAAATACTACATAAAAAGACCGCACACAACAGGTCGTGCAGAGATTATAAGGAGTGAACATTTTGGCACAAGAAAAAGTATTTCCAATGACACAGGCAGGCAAAGATAAGCTTGTTCAAGAACTTGAACATCTAAAGACTGTTAAACGTAAAGAAGTGGTTGAGAGAATTAAAATCGCACGGAGCTTTGGCGACTTGTCCGAGAACTCAGAGTACGATTCAGCAAAGGAAGAGCAAGCCTTTGTTGAAGGACGAATCACTACTCTTGAAAATATGATCCGCAATGCAAAAATCATTGTTGAGAGTGAAATTACCGGCGATGCGGTTTCCTTGGGACGCAGTGTGACTTTCGTTGAATTGCCTGATGGCGAGGAAGAAACATACTCAATCGTGGGAAGCGCAGAAGCAGATCCATTCGAAGGGAAAATCTCGAATGATTCTCCAATCGCTCGGAGCCTGATGGGCAAGAAGGTTGGAGATGTTGTTTCTGTTCAGACACCAGGCGGAGAAATGACAGTAAAGATCACATTAATCAAATAACCAGACCATTGTTTAAGGTTTGAAATTAGGGCATCTCGTCAAAGCTTTTGACGAGGTGTTTTTTTATGTGGAAAAAGCGGGCAGCAAGAATGCTGTATTTTTATATGGTTATATTTCTGATATTGGCAGGCAGACTAGTTCAAATTCAATTATGGGAACCTGAAAGCTTTTCATCACATCATATCAATCTTCTTGAAGAAAGTGTCAGGCAGCGGTCACAGGAATTAGTGATCGATGATGGGCGCGGCAGGATTCTTGACCGAAAAGGGGAATCGATGACGCATGAGGATTTATCCGTTTTAATTCTTTTCCCTTTTTTAAAAAATGCTTCATGGCCAGTGGAAAAAGTGGCCAATGCAGTTGGAGTAGAGGAAAATGAAATTCTTCAAGCTGTCAAACAGGCAAAAGCGCCTTTTGCTTTAGGGGAACCTAAACCGCTATCCTTGACATCTTCACAAGTTCAATTAATTAATTCATTAAAAATACCTGGTGTATTTGCAGTCGAAAAGAAATTTGAAAAACAGGATGCGGTTGCAAAACAACTAATTGGTGTGCTGGGAGAGAATGAAACCG
This sequence comes from Bacillus sp. FJAT-18017, assembly GCF_001278805.1. GTDB lineage: Bacteria > Bacillota > Bacilli > Bacillales > Cytobacillaceae > Bacillus_D. The sequence continues at coordinate 1,926,960 of NZ_CP012602.1, forward strand.
AGTTAAGTAAAAGATATCCAGATCGGTCCCTCCCGCTACGGACCCAAATAGGCATTTCTGGACTCGAAGTAAGCTTTGATGAGATTCTGGTTGCTGAAAGGAAGTCACAGCTTGTTTACCATGTCGATGGAAGCGGGAGCCCTTTATTTGGGACAAAGGTTAAGTATACAGGTATAACAAACCCCTTTTATCCGGCGAGCATAAAGACAACGATTGATTTAGATATACAAAAACAGGCTGAGCAGCTTGTTGATAAGCATGGCATTAAAAAGGGGGGCCTCATTCTTCTCGATATATCTACTAATAGCATATTGGCAACCGTATCAAGGCCAAATGTCAATGATAAGGATCCTTTTAAAGGAAATGGCATGGTTAATCTTATGCTGAAGGAACAAATTATGGGATCCGTTTTTAAAACGGCCGTAGCAGCTGCTGCGATTGATTATGGACTGGATGGAGAAGAAAGGCTTTACGATTGCAGCCGGACAATCGACGGTAGACCTGACCAGGTATATCAGCATGGATTGCTGGGCTTTTCGGATAGTTTTGCGATGAGCTGTAATAATACATTTGCATCATTGGCTAAAGAGCTTATGGAGATAGACCCCAATATCCTTGAAGAATACGCAGAAAAGCTTTCTCTAACTGGTGGTGTTGGCTGGCGGGGGCATGTATTCCAGATCGCAAACTTTTCACAGTTACCTGATGAGGAAAAAGGGAGGGTATTCATCTCTGATGAAGAAAGAAACGATCGAAACTATGTTGCCCTTTCAGGAATTGGACAAAAGGAAGTAAGAGCAACCCCGCTTGCAGTCGCGAATATGATGGCCACGATAGCAAGGGGAGGAGAAAAGGAAATGGTTCGGGCTGTTTCGGAAATCACATATAAAAATGGTGCAGTTATGTATACGTTCCCTGAAAATAAACTTAATGGAGAGCAGCTTTCATCTGGAACGGCAAAGGAACTTGGGCAATTACTAAGAGAAGTTGTAGTTAATGAGAATGGGACAGGAAGGTGGTTTTCAGAGTTGCCTTATGAAGTAGCTGGTAAATCTGGAACTGCCGAAACAGGAAGGTTTAAGAACGGAAAACAGCTTCATAATAAATGGTTTGCAGGTTATTTCCCGTATAGAAATCCTCGCTTTGCACTCGTTACAGTTAATTTGGATGTGTATGGACATGAAGGTGGCGTCAACCCGCTGTTTGCCGATATGGTTACCTTTTTATCAGAGCTTAATGATCAGGCCAACTAAAAAATGGTCTAAAGGGTACCTAACCTAAGCGGAGTAGCGCGAGGATTATCCCCTATATTGATAGTGGGAAATCTAACACTTTCTGCTTTTCCTTTTCTCTTGTTTGCTTCTCATGTTAAAATAGTGACAACCTTTGCTAGGGAGGCTTTGTCCAATGGAACAGGATTACACTCAAAGTACACGTTCACGTTATCGTGCAAAAAGAAAAAAAACTAATCTTATTTTAAATAGCTTAATTGTTATTGTAATCATTGCTATTTTAGCTGTCGGGTACTCGATTTTTGCGGGAGGAAATGATGCATCTCCAAAGCCGCAAGTTCAACCGGAAACTAGTGCTTCAAATGGGACCGGCGGATCCGGGCAGAAAGAAAATCCTGCCGGAGAATCTTCTAAAGAAGATGAGCAGGAAGCTGATGAAGAAGAAGCGGATGAGCAGGAGTCCGAGAATGAAGATGCAGAACCAGTTGTTACTGAAGGCGGAAGCTCTCCCAATGTGAAGAGAACAATTGAAAATCCAGCCTGGAAACCTGTTGGAACACAGCAGACAGGGGAACATGAAGTAGTGACAGATGATAGCTCACAGGACTGGCAGGAAATGCTTGATGCCCTTTCTTATGCGATTGAAACGGATAAGAATTCAATGACAGTCTGGTGGCTTGAGCGAGATAAAAGTAACGAGGGTGCCGCAATTGGCACTGTGAGCGCAAAAGGAAGCGATCAGGCCTATAGGGTATATATCCAATGGGTAGACGGCCAAGGGTATAAACCTGTAAAAGTTGAAGAATTAATAGAAAACGATAAGAAATCATAGCGGGTTGGCTAAAGCCATCCCCGCTTTTTTTTAGAGTTTTTTTAACTTGAAGTGAACGGCAGCAGTAAAATACGTTTGGCCGTTTTCATTTACATGCATCTGATAGTTAACAGATTGGACATGGAGCATAATTGCTTTGTTCACTTCAATTTGGGAAGCAATTTTACTTTCCAGTGTTTTTATATTAGTTGCCTCAAAAAATTCAATTTTATCCTCAAGTAGGTCAAAATGCAGATTCATTGCGTACACTCCCTTTGATTTATCCTTTTCATTGTAGCCAAAACACACACTCTCTTGCAATTCGGCAGTTGATGGATAGGTGTAATTATGATAAATTGGGAACATGGTTCGCATTAAATCATAGTATATCTATAGGAATTAGTATATTTAAAAATTAACTCGCGGAGAGTGAGATAAATGGGCAGAGAATTTCTTGATTTATTTGAGGTGTGGGCAGATTCGTATGATGAAACTGTAGATGGCCATGACAAAGAGTATAAAGAGGTATTCCGGAATTATGAGGGCATCCTTGAGGAGGTTGCATCCCGGTCAGTTGGCCATGTGGCGGAATTTGGTGTAGGGACGGGTAATCTTACAAAAAGAATTTTGGAAAAAGGCTTGAAAGTAACCGGCATCGAACCATCTCCTGCAATGAGAAAAATTGCATTGGATAAATTGGCCGGGAAGGTAAAAATAGTGGATGGTGATTTTTTGAATTTTGAGGGAGTGGAAAAACCTGATACATTTGTAAGTACGTATGCCTTCCACCATCTAACTGATGAAGAAAAAGCAAAGGCTGTAGCCCTTTATGGAAAGATATTGCCCGTTGGTGGTAAAATAGTATTTGCTGATACTATGTATGAATCCAAAGAGGCATTTGAAGCCGCTATTCTAGACGCAAAGGAAAAAGGGTATTACAATCTTGCTGAAGATTTGCAGCGCGAATATTACACTACAATCCCAATACTGAAGAGTATTTTAGAAGACAACGGATTTGATACGCAGTTTTCCCGCTGCAATGAGTTTGTCTGGCTAATGGAAGGTGTAAAAATTAAAAAGTGAGGTTTACTAATGAAAATCGCAATTATCGGAGCTATGGAAGAAGAAGTTGTTTTATTACGAAGCAATATTGAAAACCAAACACAAGAAGTCATTGCAGGTTGTGAATTCACATTGGGAACGATGCACGGTGCAGAAGTTGTCCTGCTTCGTTCCGGAATTGGCAAAGTGAACGCGGCTATGTCTACGACGATTCTGCTCGAAAAATTTAGGCCGGACTGTGTAATCAATACGGGTTCAGCGGGCGGGCTGAACCCAGTGCTGAACGTTGGCGATGCTGTTATCTCAACAGAAATCCGCCATCATGATGTGGATGTCACAGCATTTGGATATGAATATGGACAAGTTCCGCAGCTGCCAGCCGCGTTCCAGGCGGATGAAAAATTGGTTGCAGTTGCTGAGGCTGCTGCTTCCGAAATAGACGATATCCAGATTGTCAAAGGCTTAATTACAACAGGGGATTCATTTATGGATAATGCAGAGAGGGTAGAGGCTGTCCGTGAGAATTTCCCTGGCGTACAGGCAGTTGAAATGGAAGCAGCTGCAATTGCCCAGGTTGCCCATCAGTTCGGGATTCCTTTTGTGATAATCCGTTCTCTTTCTGATATTGCCGGAAAGGATTCTGGCGTTTCATTTGACCAGTTCCTGGACAAAGCCGCCCGAAACTCTGCAACACTCGTTATGAAAATGGTTTCGGCCTTGAAAAATGGCCATTAGATTGGAGGCCTGTTATGAACGTTTTTGGAAGTGTGCATGAATTAATTGGCAATACGCCAATTGTCGAGCTTAAAACATTTGAACGTAAAAAGGGAGTACGTATTTTTGCCAAGCTTGAATTTCTTAATCCCGGAGGAAGTGTCAAGGATCGGCTCGGTGTTGAACTTCTGAGAGAGGCGATGGAAAGTGGTAAACTGCACCCAGGAGGAACAATCATTGAGCCGACTGCGGGAAACACGGGAATTGGCCTTGCACTGGCAGCTGTTAATCAAGATGTAAATGTTATATTCTGCGTTCCGGAAAAGTTCAGCCTTGAAAAACAGGATCTGATGAGGGCTCTTGGTGCCAAAGTCGTCAATACCCCAACTGAAGAAGGAATGAAGGGTGCCATTAGGAAGGCTAAGGAACTTTTGAACGATATTCCTGGCTCCTACTGTCCTCAGCAGTTTGGTAATCCTGCCAATCCTGAAACATATTATAAAACGCTCGGACCCGAAATTTGGGAACAAATGGACGGTAAAATTGATATTTTTGTTGCAGGTGCAGGCACCGGCGGTACATTCATGGGAACCGCCAGATACTTAAAGGATCAAGATAAAAAGGTGAAGACAGTCATTGTGGAACCAGAAGGATCCATCCTTAACGGTGGCGAATCCGGTCCCCATAAGACAGAAGGGATCGGAATGGAGTTCCTCCCCGACTATATGGACCGAAGTTATTTTGATTCCATCCATACGGTTCTGGATGACGATGCATTCCTGCTCGTCAAGGAGCTTGCTGCAAAAGAGGGGCTCCTGGTTGGCAGTTCATCCGGCGCGGCTCTGCATGCTGCGCTGCTCGAAGCAGAAAAGGCTCCGGCGGGAACGAATATAGTTTTGATTTTTCCTGATGGAAGCGAACGGTATTTGAGTAAAAAAATATATGAAGGCGGGATATAAATGAAAAGAAAAACAAGACTCATACACGGCGGTATACCAAACGACCCTCATACTGGCGCGGTATCGATTCCAATTTACCAGGTTACCACTTACGCCCAGGAAGGGGTAGGAGGCCATAAGGGCTTTGAATATTCCAGAACTGGAAATCCGACAAGGCATGCACTTGAAGAATTGATTAAGGATATTGAAGGCGGGAATGCGGGGTTCGCATTTGGTTCTGGCATGGCTGCAATGACAGCCGTTATGATGCTGTTCAACTCTGGAGACCACGTAATCATGACCGATGACGTTTATGGTGGATCCTTCCGCGTTATGACGAAGGTTTTGAATCGTGTAGGAATCGATTCTACTTTTGTTGACACAAGCAACCTGGAGAACATCAAAGGGGAAATCAGGCCAAATACAAGGGCGATTTTCCTTGAGACACCAACTAATCCCCTTCTTAAAATCACTGATATTGAGGGTGTAGCCAAATTGGCAAAGGAGCATGGCCTTTTGACAATTGTCGATAATACATTCTCGACACCATATTGGCAGAACCCGATTGAGTTAGGGGCAGATATCGTAGTGCATAGCGCCTCAAAATACCTTGGCGGGCATAGTGATGTAATAGCAGGACTTGCGGTAGTTAATAGCCAGAAGCTGGCTGAGGACCTCCATTTTGTACAAAATTCAACTGGAGGCGTCCTTGGGCCGCAGGACTCCTGGCTGCTAATGAGGGGTATCAAAACATTGGGAATCCGCATGGAAGAAATGGAGGCTAATACAAAAGCAATCGTTGATTTTCTAGTTAGCCATCCAGGAGTAGAAAAAGTCTTTTACCCAGGACTTGAAAACCATCCAAACCATGAACTTGCCAAAAAGCAGGCGCGCGGATTCGGAGGTATGGTTTCCTTTGATGTGGGAAGTGCTGAGAAAGCTGATCAGGTCTTGAGCAAAGTGCGTTACTTTACGCTTGCGGAAAGCCTTGGTGCGGTAGAAAGCCTTATCTCGGTGCCGGCGCGGATGACACATGCTTCAATCCCGGCGGAACGTAGGGCTGAGCTTGGGATTACTGACGGCCTCGTCAGGATTTCGGTTGGTATTGAGGATGCCGAGGATCTGATTGAAGACCTTAAGAATGCATTGGGATAAATAACAGAAAAGGCGCCGGGAACTAACCGGCGCCCTTTGGCTTTTAGAAGTAATGATTGGAAAAAGAAAGCAAACAGTTAACAATGTTCCCATAATGTTAATAATTACATTGCTCCCTGCCTATAAAAATATGCTAAATTAATTTAGTAGTATTCTAGAAAAGTAGGTGAGCATGATGAATCAGGCAAAAGAACTTTATGAAAAAATGTGTGATGCCAGGTGGCTTGGAATTGTGCTCTTAGCTGTTGGCTCGTTCTTTTATCTAGGCACAATTCTTCCTACAGGTCCGGTAAGTGATATCGACCTGACTGGTATGTCGGTAGCTTCCCTGGTTTTCCTGGCAGGTTCAATTTTGTTCTTCCTGAAATCTAAGGAATACAGGAAAAAGTTGATGGAGCACGAAGACGGAGAAGAATATTTCTTATAAAAATCCAACGTCCATTTTGGGCGTTTTTTTCTTGTCTTATAAAAGAAAAATCAGGATACTAGTCCATAAAAAGGGAAAAGATGAATTTTTTACAAAATAAATGTTTACAAATATTGTTCAGGTGGATATAATTACCGTAGTAAGTTAAAAATTCCTGGAAGGAGGCATTCGCATGTTTAAGAAAATTGCTTGGGTAAAATTCGATTACAAACTTCATACATGTTCTGCCTTCGGGGAATGGATTGCTTAAATTTATTGTAAGCTAATATCGCCATGTCCATGCCGCGGGAGAACTGTGCCTGCGGCATTTCTATGTCTAAAACCAAAAGCCGGAAAGGAACCGTGTTAAAGCGGGGTCTGCTCTGGCCATGGTATGCCGCAGGGGCTTCCTGCGGTATTTTTTATGCCCAAAAATCGGATATGGATAACAAGGAGGTGAAAGGAATGACACTGAATATTTTCTTTATCACTGTGACGATTAAACGCCGCAAAATGAACCCGGAAGAAATTATGAGACGGGAATACATTGAGAAAATTACCGAGGAAAACAAAGATCGCCAATTTTCCATGTACCGCCCGTTTTAATTAAGAGGTGGTGATAAGAATGACTCTTCACATTTTCTTTTTTACAATTACAATCAAGCTGAGGGAATATAGCCCCGAAGAATTGATTTCATTAGTGCAAACCAGACAGATTACCGAAAAGGATAATAAAATCAGGTTCAATTATTACAGACCGTTTTGATGGTGCCAAAAATGAGAGGAAAGGTGGAGTTGAAGATGTTGTTATTGATGCAGAATAGAAGAGGTTGCTTTTGGATTATGAAAGATACGACGTAACCCTTTTGAAAGGAGTGCCCGTGATGCCATTACATTGTTTTTTGCTGACGTTTTTTTTGAAACGGAAACAACAGATGAATCGATACCGACTTAATCGGGAATAAGTTCATTGAATGGTTGACACCGTTTGTACTATAATTAAATTTAGAATGTTATACTTGGCGGAGCAAGGGGTGCTGAATATGATTTTGTTGATGGTAGGAGCCTTGATAATTACAGGTGTAATTGGCTGTGTGATTGCAGCTGAAGTCAGTGTGGAAGATTAACTGAGAAAGCATCTGCCCTTTGGGGTTGATGCTTTTTTGTTGTCCCAAAAATATTTTTTGGAAATTCATGTCCATCACCTCCTTGGCGAGAAGCCTTTGACGAATAGAATAATCTCGAATGTTTTTTAAAAAAAATGAAGAGCAGCTGAATTTATCAGCTGCTCTTTCCCTTTTTCCTTTTATCTTTTTCTGCGCGGTAAAACTCATGGAACATTTTCATTAGAGCTCTCTTTTCTATTCTTGAAACATAACTTCTTGAAATTCCGAGTTCCTTGGCAATTTCACGCTGCGTTTTTTCCTTTTGGAGATCGAGCCCGAATCTTCCAACTATGACTTCTTTTTCGCGGGCATCAAGCACTCCGATAAACTGTTTAATTTTTTCTAATTCCATATTTAGCTGTATAGTATCAATTACATCCTCTGATTCGGACTTTAGTACATCAATAAGTGAAATTTCATTACCCTCCTTATCCTGACCAATAGGGTCATGTAGCGAAACATCTTTTTTTGTCTTTTTAAGCGCTCTCAAATGCATAAGAATTTCATTTTCTATGCATCTTGCAGCATAGGTTGCGAGTTTTGTACCCTTACCATCCGAATAGCTTTCAATTGCCTTAATAAGTCCAATGGTACCAATGCTGATTAAGTCTTCGGGATCCTCTCCGGTATTCTCGAATTTTTTCACTATATGGGCTACCAACCGGAGATTGTGCTCAATAAGGAGATTACGGGCATTCGCATCCCCTGCAGCCATTAGCTTGAGGTACTTTTTCTCATCAGCAGAGGACAAGGGCTGAGGAAAGGCATTGTTTTTCACATACGAAACGAGAAAGATAATTTCTTTTACCATGTATCCAAGTGCAGTCAAAATACTGGACATACATTCCCCCCGCTTTCTGTTCAGCATTCTGTATAACTAATCTCTATGTCAAAATAAGAAGGTTCGTGTCTGTCCCAACTAAATTTCCGTAATTTGCTAAAAAGTGCCGATTATATAATGGACCGAATGGCAACTTATGTTGCCTCTAAGATTTGCAGAATTATTTTTTTTCGCCCATGCACCTTTGGGATAGGTACATACCCTATAGTAAGAGGAAAGGGGTGAAAATATGTATTACGGTTATCCTTATCCTAGCCCGTACACCTATCCCTATGGAGCCGGCGGCGGCTATGGCTTTTGGTATGCATTGCTGATAATCCTTTTTATTATCATCCTGTTATTCGGCGGTTGGTGGTATTTCAACTGCTATTATAAGTGAACCCAATGGGCCATCCTGATTGGAGGCCCTTTTTGTGTGTTGAGGTACATAATTCGATTTGCAGCACCTCGTCCTTTTCCGCGTTTAGTTTTATCGTTTTCGGCAAGAAGACTCCATCTGATTTGTTTACAGGTGAAGCCCAACATAGCCCAACAATTCAGGTGGTGATGAATTGCCGTCAGCCAAGGCTGAAGCTAATTTCCACAAATTTTTATGTCAATATACGAACAAACATTCGATTTTTGCCCAGCCTAATGCTATAATTATAGATAAGAAAGACCTTCCTATATCGGCAGGAAAGGTGGTGAACAAAATGGCTAAAAAGAAACCAGTTAAGGTATTGCGTAAACGAAAGAAAACCGAAACCATTCAACGGTTCACTCAAAAACAGAATATTGGACGAGCCAGTCTTACTGCCAAGGAATTCCGTCTGCTTCAACGCATGTCACATAGTTCCAAAGCGTTGCGTAATGTTGGCTTGTATACGATGAAACAAAGTTATTTGACGAACAATCGAATTGCCACCGTTAAGGAGGTAGACGCTGCCATGCAGGCTGATGTGAACTATTGGGGTGTTCAATCGAACTCCGTTCAGGCTATTCGAAGGACATTATATGCAGAAGTAAAAAGCTTTTTCGAGGCGTTGAAAAAGTGGAAGGAAAACCCTGAGACATTCACGGGCCGACCTAAATTCCCGAAATACTCCCGTTCAACCGAAAAGCGTGTGATTGAAATCTATCAAGTCCCTAAAGTTGATAAGGATGGATATTGGACAATTCCGATGAACATTGAATTTAGAAAACGTTTCGGCTCGATCAAGATCCGTATGCCAAAAAACTTGTTAAACAAGAAAATCTCCTACATTGAAATTGTGCCAAAGCAAAAAGGTCGGTTCTTTGAGGTGCATTACACGTATGAAGTGCAAATCGCTCAAATGAAGAAACAACCAACGGCCACGGTTCGTGCTTTGAGCTGCGATTTAGGTGTAGACCGATTGGTAAGTTGTGCAACGAATCATGGCGAGACATTTCTGATTGATGGCAAGGAGCTAAAGTCCATCAACCAATACTTCAATAAGAAGATAAGCAACCTGCAACAAAAAAATAGTGAAAATGGGATTTCAAAACGGGTTGTGACAAACCAAATTGCGGGACTTTGGAACAAACGTGAACATCAAATCAACGGATACTTCTCACAAACCGTCGGCCTGTTATTCAAAAAGGTGAAAGAATTAAATATCGATACGATTGTTGTCGGGTACAATGCCGGCTGGAAGCAAGAATGTGATATGGGAAAAAAGAATAATCAGCAGTTTGTACAAATTCCATTCAATAAGCTGATTTCTGCGATCGAAAATAAGTGCATGAAAGAGGGCATCCGTTTCAAGAAGCAGGAAGAGAGCTATACGTCCAAAGCCAGTTTCCTGGATAAAGATCTGATTCCTTTTTGGTCAGAAAGTGATAAATTCCTCTACACATTCAGTGGCAAACGTATCACTCGTGGACTGTATCGTTCCAAAACTGGTCCGTGTATGCATGCGGACATTAATGGTGCGTTGAATACGTTGAAAAAATCGGAAGTTGTAGAATTTCACGAAACGATTAACGTTAAAACTCCAACTGTCTTAAAAGTGCAAAAACGTAAAGCTGTTGCCTCGTGCATAGCGTAGTGGGTGTGTCAACCATCCAAGAGTACTCGGTACCTTTTGTGCCGGGGCTTGTAGTACATAGTTCGCAAGGCTATGACTTCGCCGACTACATTCGGGGAACCTTAACTCATAGTAGGAAGGGTGCAAGTGGGAAAACGATCGTCCGTTGCCAGTACCGACCTAAAAATTACTTGGGGTGTCACCTTGAAGTGACATGAATTCTAGAGCGTCAATCTGTCTAGTGTTAGACGAAAAGACCTAGAGTTCTAACTCAAGCCCCCACTGAAACGCTCTATCTCAGTGGGGGTAGTTGACCCTCGCTTCCTTATACTCAGAGCCAGGAGAGCCCCTGCTTATTATTGAACCCTATTTCCAGTTAAGGGGTTTTTTCTGTTAAGGATACTTTAGATTTCGCGACAGTGGAAAACTTTTTTATCTAGCTTGTATACGTCTAGCTCCAGCGCCTATCGCCTATCAAACTTCAGGTCTCCTCCCTCCGATAAGTCATCATCGAATCGCTTGCGCTCTTCGTGATTCCTTTATCCCACTCTTAAGGCTCAGTAAGCCTCCTCCCTCGGCAACTGATCCTAAAGGTCCGATTCGTTCAACTAACCATCAGCAAAAATCGCTGATGGAAGTTTCACTTTATCTCAGTCGAAGCCCCTCCATTTTGTACGGCGATGATCAAGGCGCTTACGCTTTTGTGAATGATTTATGGAAATCTTCAAAATACTTGCCTATAATAAGATGGTATAGAGTTTGTCAGGCTTAGCCTGGATTACAGATTAGGGGGAAACATTTTGAGTGTAAATACATATTCTGATGTTTGGGATTTGGATGTATTTTTCCCAGGCGGGAGCGCTTCGAAGGAATTTGAAGCTCATTTAACCGATACGGAAGGAACCATCAACCAATTTTATAGCAAGGTGAAAAGCTGGCAGCCCTCAATAGTAGAAAAAGATGCCGATTTACTTGCAGTACTAATTTCCTTATTTGAGGAAGCTTCGAAGAAAATAAGGCAGGCTGGGGCTTTTATTAGCTGTTTAAAGGCTCAAAATACTGAGGATAAGAAGGCTTATGAACTTCAGTCAAAGGTAACGGGGTTAAGTGCGTCTTTCCAAACAGCTCTTGGTGCGTTGGATGGAAGTTTAACCGGAATTGCAGAAGAAGCATGGCAGAAATTAATGGAAGACGACAGGCTAAATGAACTAGCTTTCGTTTTAACAGAGAGACGGACACGCGCAGCAGAAAAACTGTCAAAGGAAGAAGAAGCAGTCGTTAATGCGCTTGGAGTCGATGGCTATCATGCCTGGGGACAGATGTATGACATGGTCGTTGGAAAAATGAAGATTCCTTTTACTCAGAACGGGGAAGAAAAACTGTTGTCAGTGGGACAGGCAGCCAATCAGTTTTCCAATCCTGACCGGGAAGTTCGCAAGGCTGTGTTTAAGGAATGGGAAACAGCATGGTCTGCAAATGCTGATTATTTTGCAAAAATCCTAAACCATCTAGCTGGTTTCAGGCTCAGTGTTTATAAATTGCGAGGCTGGGATGATTTCCTGAAGGAACCACTTGATATTAATAGAATGAGTAAGGAAACACTCGATGCCATGTGGGGAGCAATTTCGGAAGCGAAACAGCCGCTAAAGAAATATCTTGAACGCCGAGCTGAATTAATGGGTGTGGAAAAGCTAAGCTGGTTCGATCTTGATGCCCCATATGGAAATACGGAAACTAAAGTTTCATACCAGGAAGGAGCGGAATTCATCCTTGAACAGTTTGCAAAGTTTGGGGAAGAAATGACGTCCTTTAGCAGACATGCCTTTGAAAATAATTGGATTGAAGCTGAAGACCGCCCGGGTAAAGCTCCAGGAGGCTTCCATACATATTTTCCTGAAGCCATGCAATCCCGAATTTTTATGACCTATTCAGGAACACCGTCAAACATTTCAACACTCGCCCATGAATTGGGTCATGGCTTCCATACGTATGCAATGCGCAATTTACATCTATTGAACAGAAATTATGCGATGAATGTGGCAGAGACAGCGTCTACTTTTGCGGAAATGATCGTCTCTGATGCTGCGGTAAAAAATGCTTCGTCAAAGGATGAAAAACTTGCCCTGCTTGACGATAAGATTCAACGGTCTGTAGCTTTGCTTATGAATATTCATGCCCGATATCTTTTTGAAACCAGCTTTTATGAAGAAAGAAAGGCTGGCTTCGTAAGTGCGGCACGCCTTAACGGGCTGATGGAAAAAGCGCAGGAAGAGGCTTATCTTGGCGCCCTGGATTCCTATCATCCTTCTTTCTGGGCTTCCAAGCTTCATTTCTTTATTACCGGTGTGCCATTCTACAACTTCCCTTACACGTTTGGATTCTTGTTCTCCCTCGGCATTTATGCCCAGGCCTTGGAGGAAGGCAGCGGTTTTGAAGAAAAATACGTTGCGCTCTTAAAAGACACTGCTTCGATGACAGTTGAGGAATTGGCAATGAAGCATTTGGGAGCCGATTTGACAAAAGCTGATTTCTGGAAGGACGCCCTGCAGTTATGCACTGATGATATAAATGAATTTCTTGAGCTAACAAAATAATAAAAAGGCAATAACCCCGGTAATCTGCCGGGGTTATATTTTTACTATTCCCTATTCAGTTCATTCTCTTAACCTTAAACCTTCCGAAGTCTAAAAGTAGACACCATGAGAAAAGCTAAAATCATAATTGTGAACAGAAAAATTTGCGGGGCAAGATAAGGCGTGGCCAAATAGCTTAACGTCACAAGGCAGCCAGCCGCAGTAATTGGAAGGCCGGTAAAATACCCATTACTTTCAGTTATATTGAACCGCGCCAGCCTGAATGCGCCGCAGGCAATAAAAAACACAGCGAAAAACGTTCCAGGTGCGCCAAGTTCAAATAAAATCCCTTGATATAATAATAGTGCAGGAGCAACACCAAATGATATAATATCACTCATGGAATCTAATTGTTTTCCAAGTTCCGATTCTATGTTGAATTTCCTCGCGACCATTCCATCGAACCGGTCGGCGAGGGCTGCGATGAAAATAAGCAGCAAGCTAAGCCTTAAGTTTCCATGTAAAGTGGAGATAATGGCAAAACCGCCAAGTGATAAGTTGATTAAGGTTAGTACGTTTGCAGTCTGAGCCTTTAACTTTTTAAAGGTAGGAACAATAACATCAAATAAAAACATTTCCTCACTCCTTTTACTTTCCGGAATGCAGCATCCCGGTTATGAAAGAAACAAAGGCAGAGGCCGCAGGTCCCCGTTTTTTGTTCACTGTCTAGCTATAGCGTCTAGCGCCTAGTGTACTTCGGTCCCCTCGTTACGATAAGTCAACATCGATTCGCTTTCGCTCATCGTGTTTCCTTTATCTCCTTCGAGGCCCTCCACAAGGAAGGCTTCGGCAGCATCAGCATCGCACGAAGAAAAAGTGATAGCTTTTTCGAGGAGTCCATACGGCGCTGGTCAAGCCGCTTGCGCTTTCTTGATTTATAACAGTTCATATCCTATATTATTTAATTTTAAGTATTTTATGACGATTCGTAAATAGTATATTTACACTTTTTGGAGGTTACTACATTGTTTCAGCCTATCTACCGGTTATTGATTGAATTGACAAACGGAAAATGGTCATCAGATGTATTGAAAAAGTTTGCTCGATCCCGAGTAAGCAGGCGCGCGGTTGCCCGCTTTGCAAAAGCGTATCGCCTTAATACTGAGGAGATGGAGGTACAGCTTAAGGACTTCCCGACTTTGCACGATCTTTTCGTGCGAAAGCTAAAGCCTGGTTCCCGAATAGTAGACCAGGCAAAGGATACTGTAACCAGCCCTGTGGATGCAGTAATTGAAGACATTGGGGTAATCAGCGAATCAAGTGAAATGGAAGTAAAGGGAAAAATATATTCTGTCGAAGAGATGCTGGGAGATCGGCAAGCGGTTGAAAAGTATTTGAATGGCGTGTATATGATATTTTATTTAAGCCCAAGCCATTACCATCGAATTCATAGTCCGGTAAATGGAAAAGTCCAGAAGCAGTGGGTTCTTGGCACAAAATCATATCCAGTCAATAAATGGGGATTAAAATACGGGGTCGATACGTTATCGAAAAATTACCGAATGATTACCGAAGTTGAAACGGAAGAAGGGATGGTAGCAATAGTAAAGGTTGGAGCCATGTTCGTTAATTCTATTGAAACTACCCATTCTGGCTCAGAGCTTCAAAAAGGTGAAGAAATAGCTTATTTTAGCTTTGGTTCCACAATTGTACTCCTTTTTGAAAAAGATAGGTTTATTCCCGACGAATCCCTTCATGTCCCCCATGATATCCGCATGGGTGAAAGGGTTGGCGTATTGAAAAGCTGAACTTAATCTATGAAAAAAATAACGATGGAATCTTTAAAAGAATGAAGGCGGCCCATGGACTGGAGCCGCCTTTTACTTGTCCGTTAGTGTCCTCGCAATAACAGCAAATAAAAAAAGCCCCTTAGGGCCTGTATCAAGAGGATACTCTGATTCGATTAGATAATGAACGGCGATGGATTTCTTTCTCGATTAGGCGAATAAAATCGGGGCTTAAGTTAAGTTCCATAGCTTTGTAATAAGATTCGATCAAAAGGTCATCAGATAATTTCCGCATACTGGCACTCCCCTCTCATTTTATAAGCATGATTTATATGACATGAACATATATTGTAGGTTCAGGATGTTGTACCACTAATCTATCAAAAAAGTCATTTAAGAACAATCGTTCCTATTATCCACATACACCCGTGGATAACCTGTGATTAAATTGTTTATAAATGGGAAAAAAGTGATAGTAACAAGCGGTAAAATGTTGATAATTTTATACACAAGTTTCAAAAGGAAGAAATTTGTCGAAAAGTTTTTATTAAATTCATGATTTTTTCTCGAATTTCTGCAATTTTTCAGTTGTTTTTTCGGATACTGTCACTTTAAGACATTTATAATTCAAGGTATAATAAATATCTTTGAAACCTGAGGTAAAATTCGTTATGATGAAAACATTGCCAATCAAGATGATTAGATGTAAAGAGGGTGTTTACCATGTTAAAGCATTTTCTTCCTGATGAACATGTGAAGAATATATTTTTAATAACTCCTGAACAGCTTAAAGAAAAGGGGATAAAAGGAATCATTACTGATCTCGATAACACGCTTGTTGAGTGGGATCGTCCGTATGCCACCCCAAAACTTATAGAGTGGTTCGATGAAATGAGAAAAAATGATATATTGGTGACCATTGTTTCCAATAATAATGAACAAAGGGTTAGAGCATTTTCCGATCCGCTAGGAATTCCATTCATTTTTCAAGCGCGAAAGCCAATGACTCGTGCGTTTAAAAAAGCAATCAATCGAATGGGCCTCAAGCGTGAAGAGACAGTGGTAATTGGTGACCAGCTATTGACTGATGTCTTTGGCGGCAACCGCGGTGGCTTCCATACAATCCTGGTTGTCCCGGTCGCTTCTACCGATGGATTGATAACAAGATTTAACCGTAAAGTTGAAAGGCGGATTTTGAGCTTCTTCCGAAAAAGGGGAATGCTCAATTGGGAGGACTCGAAGTGAGTAACGAACATGATATTTGTATGGGCTGCGGCATTGCCATTCAGACAGATGAGCCAGGTGAACTTGGCTATGCACCGCAATCTTCGCTTAATAAAGAACAAATAATTTGCCAGCGCTGTTTCCGGCTGAAACATTATAATGAGGTCCAGGATGTAAGCCTGACAGATGATGATTTTTTGAAAATCTTGAACCGTATTGGTGAGACTGATTCTTTGATAGTCAAAATCGTTGATATATTTGACTTCAATGGCAGCTGGATTCCCGGTATGCACCGGTTCGCGGGTAAGAATAAAATCATCCTGATTGGGAATAAGGCTGACCTTCTGCCAAAGTCCGTCAAACACACGAAATTGATTAATTGGATGAAAAAGCAGTCAAAGGAGCTTGGCCTGCATGCTGAGGATGTTTTCCTTATTTCTGCGGCAAAGGGACAATCCATCCGTGAGGCTGCGGCGGCCATTGATTCATACAGACAGGGAAAAGATGTGTTTGTAGTAGGCTGTACTAACGTTGGCAAATCCACATTTATTAACAGGATTATTAAAGAGGTGGCTGGAGGGCAGGACGTGATTACAACTTCCCATTTCCCCGGCACGACCCTTGATATAATAAAAATTCCGCTTGATGATGACAAGTCGCTCATTGACACTCCAGGAATCATTAATCATCATCAAATGGCACATTATGTTGGCAAAAAAGGATTAAAAGCAATCACGCCTAAAAAGGAAATCAAACCGCGGGTCTTCCAGCTAAATGAGGGACAAACTCTTTTCTTCGGAGGTTTAGGGAGACTTGATTATGTAAGTGGCGGGAGAAGAGGCCTCGCCTGCCATTTCTCTAATGATATTGATATCCACCGTACCAAAACTGAAAATGCAGATGAGTTATATGAGAAACATCTCGGTGGAATGCTGACACCGCCTGACTCAGATGAAATACATCTGCTTCCTGAACTTGGTAAACAGGAGTATATTATTAAAGAGGCCAAGACTGATATCGTCTTTTCCGGGCTTGGCTGGGTGACTATTAATGACCCGGGAGCAAAAATCGTCGCGTATGTTCCGAAGGGTGTACAGACGCTTTTGAGAAAATCACTGTTTTAATTCGGTTGTTTTCTTGACAGCAAGCTAACATCCCTATTGATCGCAAATAGCTTGAGATGTATGTAAGTATATTGGGGGAGTTATTTTGAAGCTTTACGGTCTCATTGGAAATCCAATAGCACAATCCAAATCACCGCTGATGCAAAATGATCTATTCCATTCCAATCATATTGATGCTTATTACCAGCCATTTCTTGTCGAGAAGGGGAAACTTCATCAAGCGGTGGAAGGCATTAGAGCCCTTGGCATTTCGGGGTTCAATGTTACTGTGCCGTTTAAATCTGACATCATTCCGTTATTGGATGCCGTAGACCCTTTAGCAGGAGAAATTGGCGCAGTCAATACTGTAATCAATGAAGATGGCAGGCTGAAAGGATATAATACTGACGGACCTGGATTTTTGAGAAGCCTTGAAGAAGCAGGGGTTTCTACCGAGGGAGCAGACATTCTCGTGATTGGCGCGGGTGGAGGAGCAAGGGCCATTAGTTTTGCCATTGGGAAAACCAACCCAAAGCGAATCGATATATGTAATCGGAGCATGGACAATGCTAAGGTATTGGCTGGAGAAATCGCGGCAAAAATCCCTTCATCTGCATTAAGTCTCAAAGAAGCCGAGCGGGCCATTAATGATTACGGCGTTGTCATTCAGACGACGCCTTCAGGCATGTTTCCTAAACCTGAGGAAATGCCATTGGATTTATTGAATCTTGATTCCCAAAAGGTTGTGGCGGATATCATTTACAATCCATCTGAAACCAAATTCCTTGAAATGGCAAGGAAAAAAGGGGCGACGACAATCAATGGGATTGGAATGTTCATCCATCAAGGCGCACTTGCATTTGAATTATGGACCGGCATTAGGCCGGATACTGAAAGAATGAAACGGCTGGTTATGGATCAGCTGGGAGGTGGAAACTAAATGTTAACAGGTAAACAAAAACGATTCCTGCGGTCAAAAGCTCATCATCTTAACCCAATCTTTCAGGTGGGTAAAGGCGGTGTCAATGAAAACATGGTTGCTCAAATAGCCGACGCATTGGAAGCAAGGGAACTACTTAAGGTAAGCATCCTGCAGAATTGTGATGAAGATAAGGATGTAGTTGCTGAAAAACTTGTAAACGGAACTAGAGCAGAGCTTGTACAGGTAATCGGCCATACCATCGTACTTTATAAAGAATCAGTGGAAAATAAGCAAATACAACTTCCATAACGTGCATAATAAGGAGGAGGGCCAATGAAAAAAATCGGTATTCTCGGAGGAACATTCAACCCCCCTCATATTGGCCACTTGATTATTGCAAACGAAGTATGCATTTCGGCAGGACTTGATGAAGTATGGTTTATGCCAAATCAGGAGCCGCCCCATAAAAAAAAGTCAGCAGGCGCGGAGAATAGCGACAGGCTGGCTATGCTTGAACTGGCCATAACGGGGAATAGATTGTTTAAGGTTGAAACATGTGAGCTTGAAAGGCCAGGACCTTCCTATACTGTTGACACAATGGAAATCTTGAAAAGTCAATACAATGAGGAGCAATTTTATTTTATCATCGGTGCCGATATGGTCGAATACCTTCCAAAATGGCATCGAATTGATGACTTGATGAAAATGGTTACCTTTATCGGTGTAGAGAGGCCGGGTTATAGCATGGCAACCGATTTTCCAATTATGACAGTTGACATTCCTGAAATCAATATATCCTCAAGCCTGGTTAGAAACAGGCTGCGTAACGGGGAAACTGTGAAATATTTGGTACCGGAGGAAGTGATCCGGCACATTAGGGAGAACCGTTTATATGGAACGTGAACAAGCTCTGGCGTTTGTCAGGCCATTTTTAACTGAACATCGTTATCTTCATACAATCGGGGTTATGGAAACAGCGATTTCTCTTGCAGAAAAAAATAATGCTGATTGCAAAAAAGCGGAGCTTGCAGCTATTTTTCATGATATTGCAAAGTTTCGCCCGAAGGAAGAAATGAAACAAATTATCCTTCAAAATGGTTACCCCGAGGATTTGCTAAGCTTTAACCCAGAATTGTGGCATGCGCCAGTCGGTGCGTTTCTTGCTCAAAAAGAAGCCGGTATCCAGGATGAAGAAATATTGGGAGCCATACGGTACCATACTTCCGGCAGACCTGGCATGTCTTTGCTTGAAAAGATTATTTATTTGGCAGACTATATTGAACCAGGCAGGAATTTTCCAGGAGTGGAAGAGACCCGTAAACTGGCGGAAGAAAGCCTTGATTTGGCACTTACCCAGGCTGTGAAGAATACAATCATGTTTTTAATGAATAGGAACCAGACGGTTTATCCAGAAACTTTTTTAACATATAATGACCTCATAGAAAACAGGAGGATTGATGCATGAGCAAAGCAGATCTTTTACAAGTAGCGGTTAAAGCCGCAGATGACAAAAGGGCCGAAGATATATTGGCCTTAAATATGAAAGGTATTTCCCTTATTGCTGATTATTTTATTATCTGCCATGGTAATTCTGATAAGCAAGTACAGGCGATTGCTACTGAAATCAGGGACAAAGCTGGGGAAAATGGCTATGATGTCAGAAGGATGGAAGGCTACGATGAAGCCAGATGGGTATTAATCGATTTGGGAGATGTTGTGGCTCATGTGTTCCATCGTGATGAACGTACTTATTACAATCTCGAACGCCTTTGGGGAGACGCGCCGCTTGAAAATATTTCGAGCGTTATCAATCCATGAGTTACGGACGTTTTGCCTATTATTATGATGCATTAATGGAAGAAGCCCCATATTCCAGTTGGGTGGAGTTTGCTCTATCCGCCTGGAGGCTTTATGGATTAAAAGATGATAAGTCCCTACTTGACTTGGGATCTGGAACAGGGCAGCTTTCAATAAGGTTTGCTTCCGAGGGCTTTTCTGTTACTGGCGTTGATCTCTCCTCGGAAATGCTGTCTGTCGCCCGTTCCAAAGCAGAGGAGGCAGGGATGAACATCCCTTTTTATGAACAGAATATGGCAGAACTTGAACTTCCCGGACAGTATGGGATGTGTGGCATATTTTGTGATTCCTTAAATTATCTTTGTTCTGAAAATGAGGTTACGGAAACATTCGAAAGGGTCGCTAACCATCTTGTTCCTGGTGGATTACTCGTCTTTGACGTTCATTCTGTCCATAAGGTTGCCGAGGGATTTATCAACCACTCGTTTTCCTTGAATGGGGATGAAGTAGCTTATATCTGGGATAGTTTCGAAGGCGAACACCCTAACAGTGTGGAACATGAAATCAGTTTTTTCATCCTTGATGAACAGTCTGGAAAATATGATCGATTTGACGAGATTCACTATCAGAGGACATTTCCAGTAGAAGCGTATACAGCGTGGCTCCAGAATGCAGGCTTTGAAGTTCTGCAGATTGGAGCGGATTTTGATTTGGCCGCCCCTTCCGCAGACTCGGAACGAATTTTTTTCATTGCCAGAAAACCCTTAAATAAGAGTAGCCATTCCCTTTAAGGAGAATGGCTGTTTTTTTGCTGAATAAAAAGGATTATACATGTTCGTGTCGAATTACTAATGTATTGAATATTGTTTCTCAGTTTTTTCAAGATCCTCATTGAACTTTGCATGAGTTGCCCTATACAGATTCCTGAATAAATCCTCCAGAGCACCGCCCTCTAGAACTTTAATTCCTTCACCGGTGATCCCGCCTTTTACACAAACCTTTTCCTGTAGTGCAGGAAGGGTATAATGTCCCTGCCTCAACAGTTCACCCATGCCGATAATCATCCCACTCGCCATATCTGTAGCCATTTCCTTACTAATATTTGTTTCCTTTACAGCTGCTTCTATAAATTCCTGAAGAATGAAACTGATAAAAGCAGGTCCGCAACTAACGATATCTGACGCAACTCTTACTAACGGCTGGTCAATTTTTATCGGCGATGATATTTTTCCCATGAGTGATTCCACAATCAGCTTCCATTTTGGGTCACATTTTTCGCCGAAGGTTAGCAGCGAAACGCCGGCATTTGCACGGTTAGTTATGCTTGGAATTGCCCTGATAACCGAACAGCCTACAAGGGACTCCAACTGGCCGGTTGTAATTGGGCTTGTTATTGAAACGAGACATTTTTCTTTTGAAAGACAGGAGGTGATATCTTTAAGCAGATTTGCGATATCCAACGGTTTTACACAAATAAAAACGATATCTGATAAACGGGCGGCCTCAGCCGCCGAATCCGCAACAAAGATACCAGGAAAATCCTTTTGAAGATTTAACGCCTTAGATTTTGTTCTATTAAAGGCAATTACGGATTCCTCCTCAACAATTCCGCTGCCAATAAACGATTCTGCAAGTATTTTCCCCATGTTTCCTATTCCGATTATTCCAATTCTCATATTCATCCCTCCCTAGCCAAACGAATACCACTAACACAATATGAATAAGACTAGCAAATTATACCTAAAGGAAGTGCTGTCATGAAAGAGTGGCTGATTGATCATAAATATTATATAGCTGCAGCTCTTGCTGTGGCCCTCGGGTTTTTATATTATTCGAATCGTGATACCGCTCCAACCGATATTATTGCTGCTAGCACAGCCGTATCAGAGGAGGGCTTGCAGGAAACTCCCTCTGTCCCCGATACAACCACAATCCTTATAGATGTAAAAGGAGCTGTGAAAAAACCAGGAGTCTATCACGCAAGCCCGGATGAGCGTGTTATTGACATTATCGAACTAGCAGGCGGCTTATCCGAAAGTGCTGATACTTCCGGGGTCAATTTTGCCCAAAAACTCCAGGATGAAATGATTGTATACGTTCCTGCTAAAGGGGAAGAGGCGGGAGGTACTGCTTCTGGTACTAGCGTTACATCCGGAGATGGAAAAATAAATATAAACCGGGCCAATGAAACTGAACTGCAGGAGATACCTGGAATTGGACCCTCAAAGGCGGCGGCGATTATAGAATATCGGGAAAAGAACGGACCGTTTAAAAAACCAGAAGAGCTGAAGGAGATCAGCGGGATTGGTGATAAAACGTTCGAGAAACTTGAAGGAGCAATTACTGTGCATTGACCAAGTTCAAATAAGACCTGTAAACTAATAAGGACAAATATAATTATGCCAGGGGGAGAGAAATGTGGAGAGAATTTCATGGGATCAATATTTCATGGCCCAAAGCCATTTGCTCGCACTGAGAAGCACCTGTACCCGCCTGATGGTAGGTGCAACAATTGTAAGGGATAAGCGGATTATAGCAGGAGGATATAATGGTTCAATCGCAGGCGGGGATCATTGCAGCGATCATGGCTGTTATGTTATTGATAACCACTGTGTCAGAACCATTCATGCAGAGATGAATGCCCTGCTCCAATGCGCTAAGTTCGGTGTAACAACAGGCGATGCGGAAATATATGTCACCCATTTTCCTTGTCTGCAATGTTCAAAAGCAATTATTCAAGCGGGCATCAAGACCGTTTATTACGCCGTGGACTATAAAAATCATCCTTATGCAATTGAGCTTTTTGAACAAGCCGGTGTGAAGCTTGAAAAAGTACCATTAACTGAACCAATCCTTGATCTCGGGAAAATCAATTCCCCAGCAGTAAAGTAAATCCTAGGCAGGTATCCCGTTTGTTAAAGGATACCTGTCCATCTAGGAGGCTGTATGAAAACAAAGGCGATTTTCTTCGTTCCTTCCTCAATTCTTGGTGTCCTTGCAGCAACTGCGCCTTCCCCATTACCCATGCTTACACTCTTCAGTGCTCAAATTCTTATTTTAAAAGGAATGAATAAGCTAAAGAGGAATGAAGTGATTTTAACCTTGATTGTATTTACTCTATTTTTCGCTGTAACAAAGCATACCGAGTCTGCTAATCAGACTATTCTAGGAAAGGGAGAACGAAGCCTGCAACTCGATTTCCGCTCAGGAGCGTTAATTGATGGGGATTCCTTTAAAGCATTTGCGGTGGATTTGGAATCAGGGGAAGAACTTCTGGTTACCTATAGGATTCGCTCAGAAGCAGAAAAAGAAAAACTCCTTTCAGCATCTTTCTTTGGTGTTTCGTCAATTCTCGGCGGCGAGTTAAAAATCCCGCCTGAAGCCCGGAATCCAGGCGGATTTGATTATCGAAGCTATTTACGGAGACAACAGGTTCACTGGATATTTGACTCGGATACGATGCCGCTTGAAGATGCAAGGATAAGGAAGCTGACTTTTTACGAAATGATAGGGAGAGTCAGGGAAACTGAAACAAAACATCTTTCTGAGCGCCTTCCTAAAGAAACAGCCAGACTTGTGTCAGCTCTGATATTTGGCGAACAATCAAAGATTCCCGAAAACCTGGAAGGGGCTTATACGAAGCTTGGCATCAGCCATTTGCTGGCAATATCCGGCATGCAGGTAAGTCTATTATCGGGACTGGTACTTTATGCAGGGATACGCCTCGGGGTAGCCAGAGAAAAAATGGCCGTCCTATTGATACTCCTTTTGCCGGTTTATGCTGTACTTGCCGGGGGGAGCCCATCTGTTATCCGATCAGTGATTATGGCTTCTATCATGCTCACGATACCTCTAGGTTCAAATCGAATTGGGTTTGGAATTGTAGATGCTCTTGCCCTATCTTTTCTGATATTTCTTTTCACAAGCCCTTATATTTTATTTAATGCGGGTTTTCAGCTATCATATGCAGTGACATTTGTGCTAGTTTTTTCCTATCAGGCTTTCAAGGAAAAAGAACTAACAGGCCTAACCTTTATGATTACTGGAACCGTTATTTCTCAATTGGCCGCTTTGCCAATCCTGCTTACCCACTTCTATACAGTTCCTCTCATCAGCATTCTCGCCAATTTGGTGTTTATTCCCCTTTACAGCTTTATCTTTAGCCCTGTTGTGTATAGCTTTTATATCCTTATTGCACTATTTGGAAGTGTACCTGCCTGGATTGGCGGGGCTGTTAATACGATTATCATTTTTTCTGATAACCTTGCCTTGGCCTTGTCGAAGGTGCCTATTCAGCTTTATCCAGGAAAAATCCCGATATTCCTTCTTGCTTTATATACAATAGGTGTACTAACCGTTTTTAAATTATGGGAAAAGATTCAATTGTGGAAAAAAAGCCTTCTAATTCTTTCCGTGCCATTTTTGATTTTGGCAGTACACAGTTATGCTAACACTAATTTTTCCAAAACAGGCGAAATCACTATAATCGATGTCGGGCAGGGAGACAGCATTTTAATCTCCCTTCCAGGCGGTGAAGGAAATTATTTAATTGATGCAGGAGGGAGCATCGTTTTTGAAAAAAAGCCATGGCAGGAGCGCGTTAGTTCGTTTGACCCGGGCCAGGATATTGTCATTCCTTTTCTGCTGGCAAGGGGCATCGGAAAATTGGATAAGCTAATTTTGACCCATGGAGACCAGGACCATATTGGCGGCGCAATAGCGATACTCGAAGAGGTGCAAGTTAAGGAAATTGTGATGCCGCATGTTGAAGAGAAATCAAAATCGGAGCATGATATCCTTGCCCTGGCAGCGGAAAAACAGATAAAGGTAACTGAGGTCACGAAAGGAGATAAATGGTATGCCGGAGGGGCTAGTTTCCATATCCTTTCTCCCGAGAAGGGCAATAATAAAGAAAGAAATGACAATTCCATTTCCCTTTTTACTAAGCTGGGAGGGAAGAGTTGGTTTTTTAGCGGGGATCTGGAAGAACAAGGGGAAAAGAGTATTATGGCCAATTATCCAGGTCTTGGGATTGATGTATTGAAAGCGGGCCACCATGGCAGTAAAACGTCGTCAACTGAAGATTTCCTAACGCTTTATCGCCCAAAAATAATCCTAATTTCAGCTGGAGCCGGCAATAGATTCGGCCATCCCCACACAGAAACTATCCAGCGCTTTAAGGAGTTGGACACTATTATTTTTCGGACCGATTTGCATGGCGCGATAACTTATACTTTTTATGGAGGAAAAGGAACCTTTTCTACTCATCTGCCATACAATGCACTATCCAATCAGGAATAAACAAAAGCGTAAGCAAGATACACTTGATAGGAATGGTATCTACAGATGCAAAGTTTTATTAGTAATAAAAAAAGGCCGCGTGGGCGGCCCCGGACTAAGATTTAAGATCCGATAAGTTTGATCACTGTTGCAATTAAAAACATGGTTGCGAAAAAGCCAAAAGACACAATAAATCCTACCCCTGAATCAATCGCATCGTTCCGTTTGTCCTGGACGTTTTGTTCGAATTCGTTCACACGCTTCCCCTCCCTATTTCCATTTTAGTATAAGCGAACCTTTTTGAAAAATCCAGCCCTCACCTTTTGTCAGGAGTTTACACAAATAGTTTACGGCCGTGGGGCAAAAATAAAATCACTAAGGCATTCCGCCGGCGGGTTAAGGCCCGGGACTTATCCTTGCCGGCGTTCATATAAAACGGGAATCGGAATGGATATCCGATTCCCTTTGAATGCTTGTAAAAATGGACGGGCTTCTTTACGATAGAGATAGGTTGTTTGTAAGTAGGGAGAGATTATTTCAATGGTAATTGAATTATGGAAAAAAATAAAAAAGAAGAATTTTTCGCCTGTTTACCTTTTGTATGGGACAGAAGCTTTTCTCATGAAAGAAACTGGACAGCTTTTACTTGAACATATCCTTGGGGATGACCGGGATTTCAATTTCTCGAATTATGATCTTGAGGAAACTCCAATAGAGGAAGTTATTGAAGATGCAGAAACCTTGCCTTTTCTTGGTGAGAAAAAAGTGGTTTTTGCCCACAATCCATATTTTCTCTCTTCGGAAAAGCAAAAGGAAAAAATAGCTCATAACCTTTCCAGGCTTGAAGCGTATATTAAGGAGCCCGCGCCATATAGCGTTCTTGTTTTTATGGCCCCATATGAAAAGTTGGACGAACGAAAAAAAATTACTAAGGAGCTCAAACGGCTGGCTGCTGTAGCAGACATGAAGAAGCTGAGTGAGCCTGAGCTGAAAGCCTGGATTTCAGACAAGGCGGACAAAAACGGGATTACTCTTAAGCCTGAGGCAGTGGAAACGATTCTCTCACTCGCAGGATCCAACCTGACTATGCTTTCTAATGAGCTGGACAAACTTGCGCTTTATGCAGGAGAGGGAGGAAAAATTGATGCCGCGACTGCTGAGATGTTAATCCCAAAGTCACTCGAGCAAAATATATTTAGTCTGACGGATAAAGTCGTTCAAAGAAATTCAGCTGAGGCGCTCCGAATTTACTATGACCTCCTGAAGCAAAATGAGGAGCCTATTAAAATCCTCGCTCTTCTTGCTGGGCAATTCAGGCTGATTTATCAGATAAAAGAGCTCAGCAGAAAGGGATACGGCCAGCAGCAGATAGCCTCTGCCCTTAAGGTGCATCCATATCGGGTCAAGATAGCTGCCGGACTTGCATCAAGATTCGGGGATGAAGAACTAGCCAAAATTATAGCGATGATTGCAGATGCTGACTATCAAATGAAAACGGGTGGTGCCGATAAATCACTGCTTGTTGAGCTATTCCTGATGAAGTTGGGTACGGCGATATAAACCGCGGAGCTAATTGCGTATTGATTTGCGGGGGTACACTGTAAAAAGGATTCACAATAAAAAAACAGCCTGCTCCCTTTTGGGGATGCAGGCTGTTAACTCTTTTTATATTCAAGCGATAGCGACAGCAAGTAGCTCAACGCGCCGCTCTTGCCTTTCTTATAGAGAGTTGATTTTTTTAGCCAGGCGAGCTTTTTTGCGGGCTGCAGCATTTTTATGGATAAGGCCTTTTGTAGCAGCTTTATCAAGCTTTCTAGCAGCGTCAGCATAAACTTCTTTTGCAGCAGCACTGTCGTTTACAGTAACAGCAGATTCAACTTTTTTAACAGCAGTACGCATTGCGGATTTCACAGCGGTATTTTGAGCATTGTTTTTCTCGTTTACCTTTACACGCTTAATAGCAGATTTAATGTTTGGCATTCCATTCACCTCCTAAACAAGAAACCGAGACATCTATGAACTCGACTTTCACTTCCATAAACAATTATAAGGAACAAAAGATATTCTATCAAAACGGTGCCCGGATTGCAATACTCAAACAAAAATTGTGTAAAACTCCCGCCTTGACAGCTTGAATGATTTGGGAAAAATAAGGCAAAGATAATGAGGTATGCAAAGAAAGTTAGCTGAATGGAGGCCTCCTTTAATGAATAATGAATCAATTGACCTTAGCAACTATACAGTCAGGACCGATCTTGCTGTTGAAGCAAGGGAAATGGCAATTGCAGGAAGGGAAGGGACGATTGGCCAAGAGGAAGACCTTTCCCGAATCGAAGGTGTCATTATTAAGGAGAGGGAAATAGATGGCATGAAGGTTTCGCTAGTTGAAATCACACCAGAGGGAGAAGCGCAAATCGGCAAGAAGCCAGGTAGTTATCTCACCATTGAAGTATTGGGAATAAGACAGCAGGATACCGAACTGCAGCAAAAAGTCGAAAAGCTATTTGCCAGGGAACTTAGCGCTTTTCTGGAGAATGCAGGTATTAACAAAGACGACTCCTGTCTAGTTGTGGGTCTTGGAAACTGGAACGTAACTCCTGATGCGTTGGGCCCTATCGTATGTGAGAACCTGCTCGTAACCCGCCACCTCTTTGAGCTTCAGCCTGAAAGTGTCCAGGATGGGTATCGTGCTGTAAGTGCATTGGCTCCAGGGGTAATGGGACTGACCGGAATTGAAACTAGTGACATTATTCATGGGGTTGTTGAAAAAACCAAGCCTGGTTTTGTTATTGCAATAGATGCCCTTGCTTCCAGGTCAATTGAAAGAGTTAATTCAACCATCCAAATTTCTGATACAGGGATTCACCCAGGATCGGGTGTCGGCAATAAACGGAAAGAGCTTAGCAAAGAGACTTTAGGGATTCCTGTAATCGCTATTGGAGTTCCTACTGTCGTGGATGCAGTCTCGATAACGAGTGACGCCATTGATTTTGTTTTGAAGCATTTTGGGAAGGAAATGAAAGAGGGAGACAAGCCATCAAGGTCACTTGTTCCGGCCGGAATGACTTTTGGAAAGCGCCGGAAACTTACTGAGGAAGATCTTCCTGAGGAAGAGCATCGCAAAACCTTTCTTGGAATTGTTGGCACTCTAGAAGATGAGGAAAAGAGGCAATTAATACATGAAGTCCTTTCGCCGCTAGGCCATAATTTGATGGTTACACCAAAGGAAGTAGATGTTTTTATAGAGGATATGGCCAACCTGATTGCCAGCGGCATGAACTCGGCGTTACACAGCCAAGTAGATCAGGAAAATGCAGGCTTTTATACACGTTAATGAAAGGAAAAGGTTCTACCAACTCTAGCATCATCATATGATTTACTAGGATTCAGGCCCGGACGAATTAGGGTTTGGTTGTAAATCTATGCCGGACGAGGTGGAACAATGAAAAAAAACAACGCCTTTATTGTCTCAGGTGTTAGCGTCGCAAAGGCAGGCGCATTAATGATTCTCTTGATAATAAGTACTTTTTCCGCCAGCGGATTGCTTGCTTCCTTTGAAACAGGTTCCAGGCTTTCTTCACTCGCCGTAAACCGCTCTCATCAAGAAATCAAAGGGGAACTTCTCTATCAATTTATGGGATGGGAGAACCACTATTTTGCCGGAGCAGCTGGAAGTGATGCAAGCCCTAAGCTGACTAGCCTGTTCCTGGGGCTTTCAGCGAATATTAATCTCGATGACCCGAGAAGTTTGCTTGGAAGGGAACTCCCTGGGTTCTACTCTTTTGATGGGAGAATCGTTGTTGCTGGTGAGGGTACCAATTATACCAATATGCCAATGGAATCTGCTCCGCCTATTGAAATTATGAAAGCAGAGCGGGAAGCCGCGTTACAGAACCTGGAGGATATTCCGGACCCTGAGAAAAGCCCGGGAGCTCCTGCGGCAAGGTGGAAGGATGGCGTATTCGTCTATTTTTCGCATAACCGGGAGTCCTATCTGCCTTATTTAAAAGGAGAAACGAATCCTGATCGGGCCTACCACTCAAAAATCAATGTGACAAAGATTGGAGACCAGCTTAAGGAAAGTCTTGAAGCTCGCGGAATAGGGACGTTTGTTGATAAAACGGATATAAATAATATTCTCGTAAATAAAGGCCTTGGCTTCGGCAGCTCTTATGTGGAATCAAGAAATGTTGTTAAAGAAGCAATGGCCACCAACAAGGAGCTTCAATATTTCTTTGATATCCATAGAGACGCACACCGGAAAAAGAAGACAACGAAAAAAATCAATGGAAAAAGTTACGCAAAACTTGCATTCGTCATTGGAGCTGAGCATCCAAATTATAAGAAGAATTTAAAACTTGCAGAAGAGCTTCATGCTCTAATGGAAAAAAATTATAAAGGCTTAAGCCGTGGGGTCATAGAGAAAAAGGGTGTTGATACTAACGGCAAGTTCAATCAGGACCTATCAGGCAATGCGATTCTGATTGAGTTTGGCGGTGTCGACAATACTTTTGAAGAATTGAACAGGTCTGCTGATGCGTTGGCAGATGTATTCGCGGATTACTTCTGGCAGGCGGAAAGCGTGTCAAATCCGAAAGAACAGCCTGCCGATAAACAATAGAGAGGTGATGAACATGAAGCTATTCATGGTTAAAAGCCTGGTTCTTGCTGGTTTCATGTTTGCCGCCGCACTTATCGGTATGCAGGCAGCGAACACAGGCATTGACCGTATGAAAGGTTACGAGGACCCTGATTTCAAACAGGCAGTTTCCATTCAAAAAGAAAATGGAGAAACTCAGGTTGCCATTATGGGAGGAGAAGTCTCCGAAACCATCGAAGAGAAAAAGGCGCAATTGGAGAAGACGGAGGGGTATAACCTTTTTTCTTCATTGGGAAAAGGGCTGGGCACGATTCTATCCGGACTTGCGAAGGCAGTTGTTGAAGCTTTTACAGATTGATCTTATCTTACAGGTTGTCCCAAGGTATGATAGGGGCAGCCTTTTTTATTGGTAATTTTTGTTTTTTTAGCCTATGAACAAGGCGGTTCGCTTTGTTTGGGAGGGGAGAGAGCCAGTTTTTACCCAAGTCCCAAGTGTAATTAAATATATTAGAGACATATGAAAATCCCCCTGCGCCAATAACTTCTAATTTTTCTTCAGTTTTCCGTAATTATTGAATCTTGATTTTTCAATTGGTATAATGAAAAATAGTCTACATGTGCGTATAACAGGAGTGAACCCGATTGAATAGAGAAGAGAGATTAAACAGGCAGTCGAAAATCAGGAACTTTTCGATCATTGCCCATATTGACCATGGAAAATCAACATTGGCGGACCGCATACTTGAGAAGACGAATTCGCTGACCTCACGCGAAATGAAGGAACAGCTCCTTGATTCGATGGATCTCGAGCGTGAGAGAGGTATTACGATCAAATTGAATGCCGTCCAGCTAAACTATAAAGCACGAGATGGTGAAGATTACACATTCCATCTAATTGATACCCCGGGACACGTCGACTTTACGTATGAAGTCTCCCGGAGTTTGGCGGCTTGCGAAGGAGCAATTTTAGTTGTTGATGCTGCACAAGGGATCGAGGCTCAGACGCTTGCAAACGTTTATCTTGCCCTTGATAATGACCTCGAGATTCTGCCGGTTATCAATAAAATTGACCTGCCTAGCGCGGATCCGGAACGGGTTCGCCAGGAAATTGAAGATGTCATTGGCCTTGATGCATCAGAGGCTGTGCTTGCTTCGGCAAAGGCGGGCATTGGAATAGAGGATATCCTTGAGCAGGTAGTCAAGCAGGTGCCTGCGCCGCAGGGGGATCCGGAAGGACCATTGAAGGCGTTGATTTTTGATTCAGTTTACGATGCTTATCGCGGTGTAATTGCCTATATCCGTGTTGTCGAAGGAACAGTAAAACCTGGTGATAAGGTTAAAATGATGGCAACCGGCAAAGAATTCGAGGTAAACGATGTAGGGGTTTTCACTCCGAAGGAAACATCACGTGACGAACTGACAGTTGGGGACGTCGGTTATCTGACAGCTTCTATTAAAAACGTAGGAGATACCAGGGTAGGTGATACAATTACTAATGCAAAAGGCGGAGTTGCAGAACCGCTTCCTGGTTACCGCAGATTGAACCCTATGGTTTATTGCGGGCTATACCCTATTGATTCTGCCAAATTCAATGATTTGCGTGAGGCATTGGAAAGGCTTGAGCTAAACGATGCGGCCCTTCAATTTGAGCCAGAAACATCTCAGGCACTCGGTTTCGGCTTCCGATGTGGTTTTCTTGGTTTGCTTCACATGGAGATTATCCAGGAGCGGATTGAGCGAGAATTCAAAATTGATTTGATTACAACGGCACCTAGTGTTATTTACCATGTTGTTATGACAGATGGAACAGAAATTAGGGTTGATAACCCTGCTGATATGCCCGACCCTCAAAAAATTGATCGGGTCGAGGAGCCGTATGTGAAGGCAACAATGATGGCACCGAACGATTATGTTGGTGATATTATGGAGCTTTGTCAGAATAAGCGCGGCATATTCATCGATATGCAGTATCAGTCTGAAAACAGGGTCAGCATTATTTATGAAATCCCTCTTGCTGAAATCGTCTATGACTTTTTCGACCAGCTGAAATCGAATACGAGAGGATATGCATCCTTTGATTATGAACTGATCGGCTATAAGCCTTCGAAACTTGTCAAAATGGACATCCTACTGAATGCTGAACAGGTCGATGCCTTAAGTTTTATCGTCCATAAAGATTTTGCTTATGAGCGCGGGAAGGTCATTGTTGAAAAGCTTAAGGATTTAATTCCAAGACAGCACTTCGAGGTACCAATC
This sequence comes from Bacillus sp. FJAT-18017, assembly GCF_001278805.1. Classification (GTDB taxonomy): domain Bacteria; phylum Bacillota; class Bacilli; order Bacillales; family Cytobacillaceae; genus Bacillus_D. The sequence goes on from NZ_CP012602.1 coordinate 1,958,854, forward strand.
CAAGCTGCAGTGGGTCAAAAGATTATCGCGCGATCCACCATTAAAGCAATGCGCAAAAACGTTCTTGCAAAATGTTATGGCGGAGACATTTCCCGTAAACGGAAGCTCCTTGAGAAGCAGAAGGAAGGGAAAAAGCGGATGAAACAAGTCGGCTCTGTCGAGGTTCCACAGGAGGCCTTTATGGCTGTCCTGAAAATGGATGACAATGGCCCGAAAAAATAATTCAAGGGGGTTGGACGAGCCTTGCAAAGGGCAAGTCCTGCCTCTTTTTTGTAGTAACAGTAAGTATATTTTTTGAGAACTGTCTAGCTCCAGCGAAGGCGCTTGCGCTTTTCTCGATTAGGAAGTGAATAAAGATGATTATAAATCCTGACGGCGGCCCCCGTGCGGCCTATATTCATATCCCTTTTTGTGAGCATATTTGCCACTATTGTGATTTTAATAAAGTTTTTCTAAAAGGACAGCCGGTTGATAAATATCTTGATTTTCTGGAGCGTGAAATTGAACTCACACTAGCTCAGCACCCGCCAGGAAAAATGGACAGCGTCTTTGTTGGCGGCGGGACCCCGACATCTCTTGACGAAAGGCAGCTTGAAAGGCTGTGTGGGATTATTGCCAATCACCTTCCGCTAAACGAAGAAACTGAATATACATTTGAAGGGAACCCTGGCGATCTATCGCTCGAAAAGCTTAAGGTTTTAAAAGATCACGGAGTTAACCGCCTTAGCTTGGGTGTCCAAACCTTTAATAATGTACTGCTTGAAAGGATAGGAAGAAGCCATCGTGCAGAGGATGTTTTTACAACGATTGCAAACGCAAGGAAAGCTGGTTTTGAGAATATTTCGCTTGACTTGATTTACGCCTTGCCGGGCCAAACATTAGAAGACTTCAAGGATACGCTCGAAAAAGCTTTCTCTTTTGGCCTTCCGCATTTCTCAGGTTATTCTCTCATTATCGAACCGAAAACAGTCTTCTATAATCTGATGAGGAAAGGCCGTCTCCCCCTGCCCGGTGAGGACATTGAAGCGGCCATGTTTGAACTTCTAATGGAAGAGATGGAACGTCACGGCTGCCATCAATATGAAATAAGCAACTTTGCAAAAGAAGGATATGAAAGCAAGCACAATCTCACATACTGGAGCAACGAACCGTATTACGGATTTGGTGCCGGGGCGCATAGCTATCTTGCGGGATACCGCCGTTCAAATGCTGGCCCGCTGAATAAATACATGTCTCCTTTAGAAGATGGACACCTTCCTATTTTTGAAGAAAGTGAAGTGTCAAGGCAAGAAGCGATGGAAGAGGAAATGTTCCTTGGCCTAAGGAAGGTGGATGGAGTGGATAAAGCTCGTTTTAAGGAAAAATTCGGCATGCCGCTCGACAGCATTTTTTCCAAACAGCTGGAGGACTTGTCGAAAAAAGGCCTTATTGATGCGAATGGAGACAGGATCCGTCTTACAAACAAAGGAAGAATGCTTGGCAATGAAGTGTTTCAGGAATTTTTGGTTGGTTAATTAAGACCTTTTTTAAGGCGTAATCATTGACACGACATACCTGTTTTGATACTTTATTAGTAGAATTAGCACTCGATATTAAAGAGTGCTAACAGAGGTGATGAATGTTGCTGACAGATCGCCAATTGCTAATACTTCAAGTCATCGTGGATGAGTTCATCCGTTCTGCCCAGCCGGTAGGCTCGCGAAGTTTGTCGAAAAAGGAACGAATTTCGTTAAGTTCGGCGACGATCCGGAACGAAATGGCTGATTTGGAAGAACTGGGTTTTATTGAAAAAACCCATACATCTTCTGGAAGGGTTCCTTCAGAAAAGGGATACCGTTATTATGTGGATCATCTCCTGTATCCAGAAAAGGTCAATGAGCAGGATGTATTTAAAATAAAATCAGTTTTTGCGGAGAGGATTTTCGAATTCGAGAAAATCATTCAGCGCTCTGCAATGATTTTGTCTGAAATGACTAGCTATACTTCGATTATGCTTGGTCCTGCGGCCGAGGAAAACAGGCTGAAGAAAATCGAGATAGTCCCGCTGAATACGGAAACAGCGATTGCCATTATTGTGACGGATACAGGCCATGTCCAGAACAAGACGATCCAGCTGCCGGATTCCATGAATGCCAGCGATCTTGAAAAGATGGTCAATATCTTGAATGAAAGACTTACCGGTGTACCGCTTGTTGATCTTCGGGATAAGCTTTATAAGGAAGTAGCAGTCCTCTTGAGCCAGCATATCAGGAACTATGACAGGATGCTTCATATGATTACTGATACGTTCACGATGCCGATTAGCGAAAAGTTGTTTTTTGCCGGAAAAACAAATATCCTTAGCCAGCCTGAATTCAACGATGTTACGAAAATCAGGGATTTAATGACCATGATTGAACAGGAAAGGCCCGTATATGAACTCATAAAAAACAATCCAGCCGGCATCACGATTAAGATTGGCAGGGAGAATGATAATAGCGCGATGGAAAACTGCAGCTTGATAACCGCCTCTTACACGATGGGTGACGAAAAGCTGGGCAGTATCGCCATACTTGGGCCAACCCGAATGGAATATTCCAGGGTGATCAGCCTTTTGAAAATCATGAGCCATGATTTGTCTGCGGTTTTGACCAGGCTGTATCAAACGAAATAGCTGTGGAGATATTTAGTAAGGGTGGAATGCCTTATTCCGCCCTTTTCCTTGGCAAAAACTAAAGACTGATTGAAAAATAAAAGATTCCTGACTTTTAAGGGAGGTGAGCAAGATGACAGAAGAAATGAAGAATGATAACCAGGCAAATGAACAGGAAAATGCTGATCAGCAAATTGAAGAAATTTTTGACGAAAATGAACAGCAGCCTGCTGACGAGACTATAAGTGCTATTTCTGAATTGGAGAAAAAGCTGGAAGAAGCTGAAAATCGTTATTTACGCCTGCAAGCTGATTTTGATAATTATCGCCGTCGTGTGAGATTGGATGCTGAAGCTGCTGAAAAGTATCGGGCGCAAAGCGTAATTTCTGATTTACTGCCGGCTTTAGATAATTTCGAGCGAGCGCTCGGGATGGAATTAGAGGGAGAACAAGCAAATTCCTTTAAACAGGGAATGGAAATGGTATATCGTGGCCTCATGGAAGCCTTGAACAAAGAAGGTTTGCAGATAATCGAGGCAAAGGGTAAACCATTTGACCCGAATTTCCATCAGGCTGTTATGCAAGTGGAAGACGATTCCATGGATCCTAATTCCGTGGTTGAAGAATTCCAGAAAGGGTATGTCCTTAAAGATAGGGTCATCCGCCCATCAATGGTAAAAGTTAATCAGTAGAGTTAATAAATCTACATATTGAATTGGAGGAAAAGGTTATGAGCAAAATTATTGGTATTGACCTTGGAACAACCAACTCCTGTGTTGCTGTTCTAGAGGGCGGCGAGCCTAAGGTTATCCCAAATCCTGAGGGCAACCGTACGACTCCTTCCGTCGTTGCATTCAAAAATGGCGAGCGCCAGATTGGTGAAGTAGCAAAGCGCCAGGCTGTAACAAATGCAAACACTATCATGTCAATCAAACGACATATGGGAACAAACCATACAGTTGAAATTGAAGGCAAAAAATATACTCCGCAGGAGGTTTCCGCCATTGTCCTTCAGTATTTGAAATCATATGCTGAGGATTATCTTGGTGAGAAAGTTACCAAGGCTGTTATTACAGTTCCTGCTTATTTTAATGATGCGGAACGCCAGGCGACAAAAGACGCAGGCCGCATTGCGGGTCTTGAGGTTGAACGTATCATCAACGAGCCAACTGCTGCAGCATTGGCATATGGTTTGGATAAATTGGAAGAAGATCAGACCATTCTGGTCTATGACCTTGGTGGCGGTACGTTTGACGTGTCCATCCTTGAACTTGGCGACGGCGTATTTGAGGTAAAAGCAACAGCCGGTGACAACCGTCTAGGCGGAGATGATTTCGACCAAGTTATCATTGACTATTTGGTTGATCAGTTTAAAAAGGAAAACGGCATTGACCTTTCCCAGGATAAAATGGCAGTGCAGCGCTTGAAGGATGCGGCTGAAAAGGCTAAAAAAGACCTTTCGGGTGTTACTTCAACACAAATTTCACTTCCATTTATTACTGCGGGAGCAGCAGGGCCGCTCCATATGGATATTACATTGACAAGGGCGAAATTTGATGAACTTACATCACACCTAGTAGAACGTACAATGGGTCCTTTCCGCCAGGCGTTAAGCGATGCTGGCCTATCTGCTTCTGAAGTAGATAAAATTATCCTTGTTGGGGGTTCAACTCGTATCCCTGCGGTACAGGAAGCAATTAAGCGTGCAACTGGCAAGGAACCGAGCCGTGGCGTTAACCCTGATGAAGTTGTTGCGATGGGAGCTGCCATCCAGGGCGGCGTCATCACTGGTGATGTTAAGGACATCGTATTGCTTGACGTAACTCCGCTTTCTCTTGGTATTGAAACAATGGGCGGCGTCATGACTAAGTTGATAGAGCGCAATACAACAATCCCAACTTCTAAATCACAAATTTTCTCAACTGCAGCGGATAATCAAACAGCTGTAGATATCCATGTTCTTCAAGGCGAGCGGCCAATGGCAGCCCACAACAAAACTTTGGGCCGTTTCCAATTGTCCGATATTCCGCCTGCACCACGCGGAATTCCGCAAATTGAAGTTTCATTCGATATCGACAAAAATGGTATCGTTAATGTTCGTGCGAAAGACCTTGGCACAAATAAAGAACAGCAAATTACAATCAAGTCTTCAACTGGCCTGAGCGATGAAGAAATTCAGCGTATGGTAAAAGAAGCTGAATTGAACGCAGAAGCGGACCAGAAAGCAAAAGAAGAAGCTGACCTTCGCAATGAAGCTGACCAGCTGGTGTTCCAGACTGAAAAGACTCTAAAGGATCTTGAAGGCAAAGTAGATGCGGCTGAAGTTGCAAAAGCAAACGAAGCCAAAGATGCCCTGAAAGCAGCGATTGAGAAAAATGATCTTGAAGAAATGCGTGCAAAGAAAGATGCACTTTCTGAAATCGTCCAAAATCTCTCAGTAAAGCTGTATGAAGAGGCTGCAAAGCAAGCCCAGGCACAACAAGGCCAGGGAGCAGGCCCTGAAGCCTCTGCAAAAACAGACGACAATGTCGTAGATGCAGAGTTTGAAGAAGTAAAAGACGATAAATAATATCATTCTCAAGCTAAATGCCTAAAGGCGAAAAGTAACGAATGTACCAGCAAGCCCACCAAGAAAGTCAAAGTCAGAATAACAGGCTTTGGCTTTTCTTGTGTAAAAAGGCTAGAGCTTAGAAAGCCTCCACTTTTTCCAATAAATAATGGTCTGGACAAATGGAGAGACAGAATTCTTTTTATTGTTTAGCATCCGCCTGGATGGTACAATTATCTTTATGTGATATTTCGGGAGTGGTTTTAATGAGCAAGAGGGATTACTATGAAGTCCTTGGCTTGGGCAAAGGAGCCTCCAAGGATGAGATTAAAAAAGCTTACCGAAAACTGTCCAAAAAACTTCATCCTGACGTTAACCAGGAGCCGGATGCGGACGAGAAGTTTAAGGAAGTAAAAGAAGCTTATGAAACGCTAAGCGACGACCAAAAGCGCGCGCACTATGACCAGTTTGGCCACACAGATCCGAACCAGGGATTTGGCGGCGGCGCAGATTTTGGCGGCGGTTTTGGCGGGTTTGAAGATATCTTCAATACGTTCTTTGGCGGCGGGGCAACCAGAAGGCGTGACCCAAATGCGCCTAGGCAGGGTGCAGACCTGCAGTACACAATGACAGTCTCCTTTGAAGAAGCGGCGTTCGGAAAGGAAACTGATATTGAAATTCCTCGTGACGAGACGTGTGGCACATGCCATGGCTCTGGTGCGAAACCAGGTACTCATCCGGAAACCTGTAAGCATTGCCACGGCACGGGACAGCTGAATGTTGAGCAAAATACTCCTTTCGGCAGAATTGTTAACCGCAGGGTTTGCCATGTCTGTAATGGAACAGGCAAGGAAATCAAACAAAAATGTACTACTTGCGGCGGTGAAGGAAAAGTCAGGAAGCGCAAAAAGATACATGTTAAGATCCCAGCCGGCATTGATGATGGTCAGCAGTTAAGGATGTCAGGGCAGGGAGAAGCCGGTATTAATGGAGGGCCTCCTGGTGATCTTTACGTCGTTTTCCATGTGCGGCCTCATGAGTTCTTTGAACGTGATGGGGATGATGTATACTGTGAAATGCCAATAACATTCGTCCAGGCATCTCTGGGAGATGAAATAGAAGTACCAACCCTTCATGGGAAGGTTAAGTTAAAGGTTCCATCAGGAACACAGACGGGTACGAAATTCCGCCTGCGCGGGAAAGGAATTCCGAACGTCCGAGGATATGGTACAGGGGACCAGCATGTTATCGTCCAGATTGTTACGCCTACCAAGCTAACTGACAAGCAAAAGCAGCTCCTTCGTGAGTTTGCTGAAATCAGTGGAAGTGCGCCGCTGGGTGAACATGAAGAAGGTTTTTTTTCAAAAGTAAAACGCGCCTTTAAAGGCGATTGAGAGCGGGGCAATCGTGATGAAATGGTCTGAAATCAGCATCCATACAGCGAATGAGGCGGTCGAGCCAATTTCAAATATCCTTCATGAGGCGGGGGCAAGTGGTGTTGTTATAGAAGATCCGTTAGAGCTGGTAAAGGAAAGAGAAGACCAGTTTGGGGAAATCTATCAACTGAACCCACTGGATTACCCTGAAGAAGGAGTCATTGTAAAGGCATATCTTCCAGTGAACAGCTTCCTTGGAGAAACAGTCGAGGCTATTAAAGACTCGATTAATAACCTGATCATTCATGACATTGATATCGGTTTGAATCAAGTGACCATTTCCGAGGTGAACGAAGAGGAATGGGCAACCGCCTGGAAAAAGTATTATAATCCAGTAAAAATTTCAGAACGGTTCACAGTTGTTCCTACCTGGGAGGAGTACACTCCTGTCTCTAGTGATGAACTGATTATTGAACTGGACCCCGGTATGGCTTTTGGCACTGGGACACATCCTACGACGGTCATGTGCATCCAGGCCCTTGAGAGAACAGTCCAGCAAGGTGACCATGTTATTGATGTTGGCACGGGTTCGGGTGTGTTAAGTATTGCAGCTGCTTTGCTTGGTGCAAATTCAGTGAACGCTTATGACCTTGATGAAGTCGCGGTCAAATCAGCGAGGCTGAATATTAAGCTGAACAAGGTCCAGGATAGGGTTACAGTTGCAAGGAACAACCTTCTTGATGGGATTGAAGATACCTCTGCTGATGTAATCGTCGCCAATATTCTTGCTGAAGTCATTCTTCGATTTACCGATGATGTTGCTCGTGTAGTAAAGCCTGGCGGTACATTTATTGCCTCAGGTATCATCCAGCCCAAGAAGGACCAGGTTAAGGAAGCTTTGATTCATGCTGGTTTTACCATTTCTGAAACGATTGTGATGGAAGACTGGGTTGCAATTATTGCCAAAAGGAATTAAAATTGATAGCTTGGCGTCCGTTTAAATAGACGGATGCCTTTTTCCTTTAGTAAATTAAAAAGCTCCCTTTATACGTTTTTAGAGTGGTAGACCATAGAAATATCTAAATCGGGATAACTTTTTATACTTCAGGATTGAAAATACTCCCTATTTTGAAGGCTTACTATTAAAAAACAACATCACTGAAGTGACTTTAGAGAAAACTTTTAGTAAAATAGAAACAATGCTTAAAGAGAGGTGCGTTTTGTGCAGCGTTATTTCGTGGATCAACTCGATAATGGCCGCTTTTTTATCAAGGGGGACGACTTCCATCACATTGTAAAAGTCATGAGGATGGTGCAGGGTGATAAAATTATCTGTGCTGCGTCCGCTGGCAGAAGTGCAGTTTGCGAAATTGCAGAAATTACCGGTGAAACAGTCGTGGCAGACGTTGTAAAATGGAATGATGGAACCTCTGAACTCCCTGTAAAGGTTACTATTGCCAGTGGCCTCCCTAAAGGAGACAAGCTGGAATGGATTATCCAAAAAGGGACTGAAATGGGCGCCTATCGTTTTATTCCATTCGCTGCCTCGCGCTCTGTCGTTAAACTGGATGAAAAAAAGCAGGGCAAGAAAACGGAGCGTTGGCAAAAGATAGCTAAGGAAGCAGCAGAGCAATCCCATCGTGATGTTTTGCCTGACGTTACTATCCCTATGAGTTTTAAAGACTTGCTTGTAGAAAGCAAGAACTACGATTTCCTGCTATGTGCATATGAAGAGGAAAGCCGGTCTGGGGAAACATCCAGGCTCTCGGCAACTCTAAATGAAACGAAACCAGGAGATTCCATTCTGTTTGTGTTTGGTCCTGAAGGAGGGCTTTCTGAAGGGGAAGTACAACTCTTAATGGAACATGGCTTTACGCTTTGCGGGCTTGGCCCGAGAATATTAAGGACGGAGACTGCGCCGTTATATGCCCTGGCTGCAGTATCCTACCATTTAGAATTAATGAGGTGAGAATACGATGCCTACAGTCGCGTTTCATACTCTTGGATGCAAGGTGAACCACTATGAAACAGAAGCAATTTGGCAATTGTTTAAACAGGAAGGCTACGACAGGGTTGAGTTTGAATCAACCTCGGACGTTTATATTATTAATACATGTACGGTAACGAACACTGGCGATAAGAAAAGCCGTCAGGTCATCCGCCGTGCTATTCGTAAGAACCCTGATGCAGTCATTTGTGTAACAGGGTGCTACGCACAGACTTCCCCCGCTGAAATCATGGCCATTCCAGGGGTTGATATTGTTGTTGGCACACAGGATCGGGTAAAAATGCTTGACTATATTGCTCAATATAAAGAAGAGCGCCAGCCAATCAATGGTGTCCGCAACATCATGAAGAACCGGGTATATGAGGAATTGGATGTACCGGCATTTACTGACAGAACGAGAGCATCCTTAAAAATACAGGAAGGCTGCAATAATTTCTGTACCTTCTGTATTATCCCTTGGGCACGCGGGCTAATGAGATCCCGTGATCCGCAGGAAGTCATTCGCCAGGCACAGCAGCTCGTTGATGCAGGCTACAAGGAAATTGTCCTCACCGGCATCCACACTGGAGGCTACGGTGAAGATTTGAAGGACTACAACCTTGCTGCCCTTCTTCGTGACCTGGAGGCTGAAGTTAAAGGACTTAAGCGTCTTCGTATCTCCTCCATTGAGGCAAGCCAGATTACTGATGAAGTAATCCAGGTTATTAATGATTCAAATTTGATTGTCCGCCATCTGCATATCCCAATCCAATCTGGGTCAGATACAGTCCTAAAACGGATGCGCCGGAAATATACAATGGAATTTTTCGGAGAACGCCTTGACCGCCTGAAGGAAGCCCTTCCTGGTCTAGCAGTTACTTCCGATGTAATTGTCGGATTTCCTGGTGAGACAGAAGAAGAGTTTATGGATACTTACAACTTTATTAAAAAGCATAAGTTCTCTGAACTCCATGTTTTCCCTTATTCCAAGCGTACCGGCACTCCAGCAGCGCGAATGGAAGATCAGGTTGACGAAGATGTGAAAAACGAGCGTGTTCATAAGTTGATTGCCCTATCGGACCAGCTTGCAAAGGAGTATGCTTCTCAATTTGAGAATGAAGTATTAGAAGTCATTCCTGAAGAGGAATATAAGGAATCGGAGGTACCAGGACTATTTGTCGGGTATACAGATAATTATCTTAAAGTTGTTTTCCCTGGCAATGAGGAAATGATTCGTAAAATTGTCAAAGTGAAAATCACGAAGGCTGGCTATCCATTCAATGAAGGACAATTTGTACGTGTCATTGAAGATGGTGCGGCCGAATTAACGGAAGCAGTTGTATAAGTAACATGAGAGGGATCTGTCCTTATGGATGGATCCCATTTTTATTGGAAGCTTACATTCCTCTGCATTTTAAAAGAAGCTTTATCAGTGCCGAAGTGAGCTCCCGAGTTTGCATAGCTTCTATGTGCCCGAACGCAGCTTCTGAGGTATGAAAAGGTAACATAGAAAGCTTCTATGTGCCCAAACGCAGCTTCCGAGATGTGGAAAGGTAACATAGAAAGCTTCTATGTGCCCGAACGCAGCTTCCGGGGTATAAAAAGGTAACATAGAAAGCTTCTATGTGCCCGAATGCAGCTTCTGAGGTATGAAAAGGTAACATAGAAAGCTTCTATGTGCCCAAACCCAGCTTCCGAGGTATGAAAAGGTAACATAGGAAACCTAAACTCGATGCGAGGCCAATTTTTAAGCCAAGGCTTTTGGCTTCTTCCAAATAGTAATTTGCCCTCTCCCTTGATTCAACCCCTCCCGCTTTTTCATATGTTTAACCTTCACTATCCACTTCCACAAGGGATTTTTCAAAAAATAATGCAGTAACTTATCAGTGCCCGAAGTGAGCTGCCCGAGTATGCAAAGGTAACAGAGAAACCGCGTCCAAATGAACGCTAACGTAAGATTTTCTCTACTCAATCGAAACTCTTCCTACCATTATGGAATGCTTCTAAGAATAATTACCGCAGGGAAGCAAGGAGAGCTCCTCAGAGATCCATGCCTGCCACGAGGCCCGCTTGTGCTTTTGTACGCTCTATTGTTTGCTCCCATGAAGATAAACAATCATCCTTCCGAAGCGTTCGGCAACAGGAAGGGCGGCAAGGGAAACGGCAACATTAAAAATGACAGAGATGTGAGCCAGCTGTGAATCTGGTGCAGATGCCATTTTAGGGCCGATTTCAGCCAGCGGCGTGATAAGCGGGATGAAAAGGAGTACACCAAGTACATTCAGCCAAACATGGGTGAATGCTGAAAGCCTCGCTTCCTCTCCTCCGCCAATCGAGGCAATAAGTGCCGTAATGCATGTCCCGATATTGGCGCCAAGAACGATTGCAATTCCTGCCTCGAGCCCCAATATTCCAGAAGTTAAAAAACCCATAGCAATCCCGGTCATTGCTGTACTTGACTGGATGATTGCAGTCATTAAAGCGCCGATAGCAATGCCGGCCATAACATTTTCATTTAAGGATAGGAGAAGACTGTTAATGGCCTTAACAGAAGTCATTGGAATTGCCAATGCTTCAAATCCTTTCATTGCCGTAAAAACAGCAGAAATGCCGATTAATACCATACCAATGCTTTTTAATGCTTCTTTTCTAGTGAAAAATAAAACTCCGCCCACGACTGCGAATGGCAGCAGGTACCCACCGATATTATAGGTAATGAGTTCAGTTTTAAAGGTAGTGCCAATATTAGTACCTAAAATGATCCCTATTGATTGGGGAAAGGTCATAATCCGGGCAGAAATCAATCCAATTGTTAAAACCATCACCGTTGAACTGCTTTGTAAAATCGCCGTAATAAAGGTTCCCGTGAGCATCCCCTTAAGAGGGGTACTGGTAAGTGTCTCAAGGAATCCCTTTAATTTTTTTCCAGAAAGGTTAAACATGCCAACCCTAATGACTGTCATTCCCAAAACAAATAAACCAATGCAAAGAATAAATAAAAAACTATATTTCATAACATCCACTCCCTGTAACAGTTTATGGCCTGTCCCCAAGCAACATGACTGTAACTTCAATTTATTCAAACTGAAAAGCCTAAGATTGTATAAAATATACCGAAATGGGGGCAGTCTCATAGTAATTACAGTTGACCTCATAGGAAGGTTGTATTATAATGGCAAAGTACATGGATTTCCATGTTTGATGTGAGTGTGTTGTGTTCGGAGGGAGGGAAAGTTAATGTCTAAAACCGTCGTTCGTAAAAACGAATCGCTTGAAGATGCTCTTCGACGCTTTAAACGTACTGTATCTAAGTCAGGTACTATCCAAGAAGCAAGAAAGCGCGAATTCTACGAAAAACCAAGTGTTAAGCGTAAGAAGAAGTCTGAAGCAGCAAGGAAACGTAAGTTTTAATTAAGAGAGGGTGGACTATCCTGAGTCTTCTCGAACATTTAAATACTGATATGAAACTAGCGATGAAAAGTAAAGACAAAGACAAGCTCACTGTCATTCGGATGATTAAGGCTTCCTTGCAGAATGAAGCGATCAAGCTTGGCAAGGACCTATCGGAAGAGGAAGAGCTCACTGTCCTTTCTCGCGAAATGAAACAACGTAAAGACTCCCTTCATGAGTTTGATAAAGCAGGTCGCGCAGACCTTGTTGAAAAATTGCGCCAGGAAATCGAAGTCGTTGAGCTTTATATGCCACAGCAGCTCTCTGAAGAAGAAGTTGCGGGTATTGTAAGGGAGACTATTGCCGAGGTCGGTGCAACTTCCAAAGCTGATATGGGAAAAGTGATGGCTGCCATCATGCCAAAGGTAAAAGGCAAGGCGGACGGGTCGCTTGTTAATAAACTTGTGCAACAACACCTTTCATAATTCAACTGACATCAACGGCCGCAGGCGATAAGCCTGCGGTTTTTACTTTAGGTGAGAAATTTTCCCGTCAGTCCTTTTTTTATTCATTTAGGAAGAATGGCCTATTGTTGTGTTAAACTATAAAGGAAACCTGCTCTAATTTTGCCAAAAAATGAAACTTAAGGGCAATTAAGGCGTACATACTAAAAGGAAGGATCTAAAACATCTAAAGGAGGATTGCTATGGCTGAATTTATAACGGATCCTGTTGTTGTTACAATCCTATTGACCATTGCTGGTATGGCAATGGTAATGGAGCTTTTTTCACCACGGTTCGGGCTTCCGGGACTCGTTGGCCTAACCGCATTGCTGCTATTCTTTTATGGCCATTTTATTGCCGGCCTTGCCGGTTTTGGCACACTTGCATTATTTATTGCTGGTATTGTCCTTATTTTTTTGGAATTTTTTTTACCAGGAGCAATTGCGGGAACACTAGGGATAGCCGCTTTGGTGGGAAGTCTGTTCCTTGCGGGTGAAAATACTTTTCAAATGGGTGTTTCACTCGTTATCTCTATTTTTTTCTCAATCGTATTTTTTATTTTGCTTGTCAAAGTCTTCCACAAAAAAATGGCCCTTTTCAATTCAATGGTATTGTTTGATACTGCGAGAAAAGAAGATGGATATGTATCGAATATCAACAGGACCGATTTGCTGGGAAGTGAAGGAACGGCCCTTACAGTGCTCCGTCCATCCGGAACAGCTGTTTTTAATAACGAGCGTGTCGATGTTGTAACAGAGGGTTCTTTTATAGCAAAAGGAGCAACTGTAAAGGTGATTGAAGTTGAAGGACCACGTGTTGTAGTCAGAGAAAGCATCAAATGAGGAGGTAAAATGAATGAATGAAGCTATATTTTTAGTTGTTATAGTGGCAGTAGGGTTAATCCTTTTAGGAATACTGTTGTCCTTTGTACCAGTCATGCTTTGGATTTCGGCGCTGGCAGCTGGTGTCAGGGTCAGCATATTCACTCTTATTGGAATGAGGCTCCGCCGGGTAACTCCGCACAGAGTCATCAATCCACTAATCAAGGCACATAAAGCTGGTCTTGATGTGTCGACGAACCAGCTTGAAAGCCACTACTTGGCTGGAGGGAACGTGGACCGTGTTGTCAATGCACTGATTGCTGCGCACCGTGCTAATATTGAACTTAGTTTCGAACGTTGTGCCGCCATCGATCTAGCAGGCCGTGATGTACTTGAAGCGGTTCAGATGAGTGTAAACCCAAAAGTTATTGAAACTCCATTTATTGCAGGTGTAGCGATGAATGGTATTGAGGTTAAGGCTAAGGCAAGGATTACCGTTCGTGCCAATATCGACCGCCTTGTTGGGGGTGCCGGTGAGGAGACAATCGTCGCCAGGGTAGGTGAAGGTGTCGTGTCTACCATTGGTTCTTCGGAAAACCATAGCAAAGTACTTGAAAATCCAGATATGATTTCCCAAACAGTTCTATCTAAAGGCCTTGATGCCGGAACGGCTTTTGAAATTCTATCGATTGATATTGCCGATGTTGATATCGGTAAAAACATTGGTGCGGAACTTCAAACTGAGCAAGCAGAAGCAGACAAGAAAATCGCCCAGGCTAAAGCCGAAGAGCGTCGTGCAATGGCTGTAGCGACCGAGCAGGAAATGAAAGCCCGTGTCCAGGAAATGAGAGCCATGGTTGTCCAGGCTGAGGCAGAGGTGCCGCTTGCAATGGCCCAGGCTTTAAAGTCAGGGAATATCGGCGTAATGGATTATATGAACTTTAAAAACATTTCGGCTGATACTGACATGCGAGGATCGATTGGCAAAATGGGAAATGACAAGAAAGATGGCCAGTAAACCCACCCTTTTTTAAGCGTGAAGGGGTATTCCGGCCGAATCAGGAAGGAGGCTGGCTTTGGAAACAATTATTCTCTTTATCATCATCGCGGCAATATCAACTTTTTTTGGAAAAGCTAAAGAAAATCCAAACGAGAAAAGACGACGGTCTCTCCCGGAGCTCAAGAAGGAATTTCAGGAGGTCTACAAAGAGGTATCCAGGGCTGATATTCCGAAGAGCTTAAAGGAAATTGAACGTCGTACAACAAAAAAGACTGCTGTTCCACAGCCTAAACCTGCCGAGCCTTTAAAAATAGCTGATAAAGCCCCTGTAAAAGCGTCCCGGGTCAGTGCAGAACCGGTTCAAGATAAGACAGAAGAGGACCAAATGATTTCGGTTTCCGAAAAAAATCTGGCAGATGCAGTGGTTTGGGCCGAAATTCTTGGTCCGCCTCGTTCAAAGCGCCCTCACTACAGGAGATAAGCTTTTGCTTGCGTGCAAAAGGCCATGCTAGTCTATAAAAAGGAAAAACATGTGCTAGAATCCCTTTTCATTTCATAAAAATGATGTGAGAGGGGGTTCTTTTTTATGCCGAAAAAGTTGAGCCAGCGAATGCGGAACTGGATTGCAGCAAGAATGGATCTACCCCAGGATGTCATCATGGATTTGCCGAGAATTACAATGATTGGCCAAATCCATATTTATATAGAAAATCACAGGGGACTCCTTTCTTTCACTGACCGTGAATTAAGGCTGATGCTAAAAAAAGGACAGCTCTTAATAAAAGGAAAGGCATTTGTGATTAAAACAATCCTGCCAGAAGAAATCCTCCTTGAAGGAAAAATTGATCAGGTTGTTTATATAAATGAAGAGGCCGGGGGTTGACTATGAAGAATCAGTGGACAGAGTTTTTTACTGGGAAGGTTACTGTAAAGTTGACAGGAAAAGGCTTGGAGCGCTATGTAAATTCTTTGATTAGAAACGGTATTCAGATTTGGGATGTCAAACGGAAAGGTCCCGATATCATACTTTTTACAATCAGGCTCCAGGATGCCCTCGAATTACGAAAGCATTCGAGAAACAGGGAATGTAAGATAACCTTTGTGAGGAAAGGAGGATTTCCTTTTCTCTTTAAAAGATTACTGAAAAATTCTGGGTTCTTGATAGGCGGCCTTCTTTTTTTATTTCTCGTGATGTTGTTATCCAATATGGTTTGGGGTATAGAAATAAAAGGTGCACAGCCAGAAACCGAACATCAGATTCGTAAAGAGTTGGACAAGATGGGGGTAAAAATTGGACGGGCACAGTTTGCTCTTGATAACGTAGAGGCGATTCAACGGAAATTGACAGACCGGGTAGGTGCAATAACCTGGGTGGGAGTTGAATTACACGGGACAACCTATCAGCTTCGGGTTGTTGAAAAAAATGAACCTGAGGAACCAGAGTATTATTCACCCCGACACCTTGTTGCAAAAAAAGAAGCAATCATTGTGAATTATTTTATTGAGAAGGGCCAAAGGCTTTTTGAAGTGAATGACCGTGTCGTTCCTGGCCAGCTGCTGGTTTCAGGTTTATATGGCAGAGAGGGTCAACAGGAGCCGGTTTCCTCGATTGGCGAGGTTTGGGGAGAAACATTGTATAAAGCATATGTAGAACTTCCGCTCAATACTACATTCCAGGTTTATAATGGCAAGGAAAAGCAGAAGCATTATCTCCGTTTCGGGGATTTTAACCTGCCTGTTTGGGGATTTGGAAAAGCAGAATTTAAGGATTTTGAGACGGAGGCTACAGAAACCCCTATCAAATTTTTAAAGTGGGAATTGCCTGTCTCCTATGTGAACAAGACAATTCGTGAGCGTGAAGAGGTCAAAAGGGTCTATTCAAGGGAAGAGGCATTGAATAATGCATTAGATAGGGCTGAAAAGGAAATAAAAAAGCGAATTGATGAAGATGCTATTATAAAAGGGGAAAAAGTTTTACATCAGTCAATTGCGAATGGTAAAGTAAGACTGTCAATCCTATACACAGTAGTGGAAAATATTGCGATAGGACAACCCATTATCCAAGGAGACTCATGAATGACAGAAAACCTTAAAAATTTCCAACTACAACTAGATAATCCTAATGAAGCCGTGATGCTTTTTGGCAATTCGGATGCAAACCTGAAGATGATTGAACAGGAATTAAATGTATCGATCGTTTCCCGTGGTGAATCGATACATGTCACAGGAACCGAAGAAAATGCTGGGATGGCAGCCGCGGTATTGGAAAAGCTTGTTGGTGTCATAAGAAAAGGAATTGGCATAAACCAAAGAGATGTGCTCTATGCCGTTGAATTGGCAAGAAAAGGGACGCTTGATTACTTCGAACATCTCTATGATGAGGAAATAGCCAAGAATGCCAAAGGCAAGTCAATAAGAGTAAAAACAATTGGGCAGCGTTATTATATCAATGCCATGAGAAAAAATGACCTTGTTTTTGGAATCGGTCCAGCAGGGACGGGAAAAACCTACCTGGCCGTTGTTATGGCTGTTGCTGCGTTAAAGAATGGTACTGCCAATAAAATCATTTTGACAAGGCCGGCTGTTGAAGCTGGGGAGAGCCTTGGTTTCCTGCCGGGTGATCTGAAGGAAAAGGTGGATCCATATTTGAGGCCACTGTATGATGCGCTGCATGATGTACTGGGTATGGAACACACATTGCGGCTAATAGAGCGGGGAACAATTGAAATAGCCCCACTTGCCTATATGAGGGGCAGGACGCTTGATGAGGCGTTTGTCATTCTTGATGAAGCCCAGAACACAACCCACGCGCAAATGAAAATGTTCCTGACTCGGCTAGGCTTTGGATCAAAAATGGTCATAACTGGAGACAAAACCCAAGTTGATTTACCTAAAGGAGCAAAATCAGGTTTATTTGCTGCTGAAGAAATATTAGATGGAGTAAAGGGCATCGAATTCATTCGGCTTGAACAAAGCGATGTTGTCCGCCATCCTCTTGTCGCACGAATTATTGAAGCATATGGAAAACATGATTAAAGCCGCCATTGGCGGCTTTTATTGTTAGAAAAATATAAATTGATGAACATTCAGGGAAAAGCAAATTTGCAAATCTTTTAATTTAAGTGAAACTTCCTGTAAAAACTGGTATGATTTTTAAAAAGACATTTGGTT
This sequence comes from Bacillus sp. FJAT-18017, assembly GCF_001278805.1. GTDB lineage: Bacteria > Bacillota > Bacilli > Bacillales > Cytobacillaceae > Bacillus_D. The sequence goes on from NZ_CP012602.1 coordinate 1,976,281, forward strand.
TTTTATAAAATGATGAAATTATCCAGTTGGTTGGGAGGGGGAACGCACAATGGACTTGCTGCAAAAACAATTCCAAAAGGTGAAGCGGCTGCTTGACCTTGCTTTCTTCCGGGTCTTGTTTTTTTCATTGCTCGGAATCATCCTGTTCGTTTCCTTATACAACAACGTCAAGCCCGATCAATTGAGCATTAACCTTTTTGATGTCGCAGATAGAACTGTTGTATCCCCTGTCACTGTTGAGGATAAGGAAAGCACTGAACGAAAACGTCAGGAAGAGCTTGACCGGGTTCAGGGAATTTACACTGTCAAAACCGAGTATGCCAAAAATCAAGTGGACCTAGTTGCTTCAATTTTTGATTCCGCAATAGAATTAAATACTGAAATTCAGCAGGATTTAAAAGAAGAACAAGAGAACAATCCAAAAGAAGAGCCTACTCCTCCCCCTAAGGAACCTACTGTTTCTGAAAAAGTAAAAATGTTAAAGGAAAAGCTGACGCAATCCGTGGTTGAAGACTTGCCTGAAGAGGTGTTCACCGGTCTCGTTTCAGCTAACAATGGGCAGCTTTCAATAGCAAAAGACCTGACTATGACTGCAATCAATAATGCCATGGAACAACCAATACCGGCAGATGAAGTCGAGAATGCGAAGAAAAAAGTCGAGGAAGAATTGAACTTCTCAACTCTGGATGCCGGACTGAAACGGGCTTCCATTCAATTGGGAAGGTTCGCGGTAATACAAAATGAATTTTTTGATCCTCAGGCTACAGAAGAGGCAAGAAGGCAAACGGCAGAGGCTGTGGAGCCTGTCAAGATTCTCGAAGGCCAAATCATAGTTAGCGAAGGAGATCTCGTCAACCGTGAGATTTACCGGCAGCTAAAGCTCGTTGGCTTGCTTGATAGCGAAAATTCAGCACGTCCGTTCATTGGGCTTGTTCTGTTGATTATCATTATCCTCGGTTCAATTTATTATTATTTTTCACAGCAAAAAGATTCAGCAGATAAAAGGCAAACCAACCTGCTTTTGTTCGGGATGATATTTTCTTTTTCAATCATTATTATGAAAATCGTCAGCTTGTTCCAGGTATTCAATCATGATGGGACGTTTTATTTATTTCCGGCGGCAATGGCAGGAATCATTATAAGTATTCTTATAGATGAAAAGCTTGCCTGGATGATGGCCATAATCCAAAGTATTTGTGGAAGCATTATTTTCAATGAGGAAATGGCAGGAGCGCTCAATATGTCCGCGGGAATTTATATATTAGTTGGTGGCCTCGCGGCTACTCTCATTTTAAAGGACCATCATGACAGATCAAAAATCATGACGGCTGGGATGTTGGTATCGGCAGTAAACTTGGGTATGATTTTTTCACTAGTACTGCTCAGAAACGCGCAGTATAGCGGACTTGAGTATGGGATGTTCGTCCTGTTTGGCATTGTTTCGGGCTTATTGGCTGCTATTCTGGCTATGGGATTATTGCCATTCTTCGAAACAAGCTTTGGAATTCTTTCTACGATGAAGTTAATTGAATTGTCCAACCCAAATCATCCGCTCCTAAGGAAGATATTAACAGAAGCACCAGGCACGTATCATCATAGCGTTATGGTTGCCAACTTGTCTGAGGCTGCATGTGAAGCAATTGGGGCCAACGGACTTCTTGCAAGAGTAGGATGTTACTATCATGATATTGGAAAAACAAAAAGACCGTTATTTTTCATTGAAAATCAGATGAATAGAGAAAATCCGCATGATAGACTAACTCCCGAGAAAAGTGCGCAAATTATTATTGCCCATGCTACGGACGGTGCTGCGATGCTAAGGAAGCACAAAATGCCAAGGGAAATTGTTGATATCGCTGAGCAGCATCATGGAACGTCGCTAATCAAATATTTTTATCATAAAGCAGTACAAGCCGGGGCTGTTGATGAGTCAGAGTATAGGTACCCTGGCCCTAAACCACAAACGAAAGAAGCCGCAATCATCGGGATTGCAGATAGTGTTGAAGCCGCTGTCCGTTCAACCGGCCAACCCACAACAGAGCAAATTGAATCGATTGTCCATTCAATTGTTTCGGACAGGCTCCAGGACGGGCAGCTGAACGAATGTGATTTAACGCTTAAGGAAGTGAACCTTGTCTCTCACATACTTTGTGAGACGCTAAAGGGTTTTTTCCATCGGAGGATTGAGTATCCTACCGAAACGACAAAACAAAATGTGAGGCAGGCATGAGTATGATTATAGATTTTTTGGATGAAACAAATGAGGTCGCGGAAGAGAGTATTTCCCAGGTTGAACTCTTGCTTCAATTTACTGCGCGTAAGATGAAGGTAGAAGAAAGCAGTGAAGTGTCGGTCACGTTTGTAAATAATGCTCGTATTCATGAAATTAATCTGGAATACAGGCATAAGGATGCACCGACAGATGTCATTTCGTTTCCAATGGAGGAACCAGGGGAAGGTGAAATAGAGATTAGTGGTGCTGATATGCCCCGAGTACTTGGTGATATTATTATTTCAATTGAACGGGCGGAAGAGCAGGCCGCCGAATACGGACACTCTTTTGCGAGGGAGCTCGGGTTCCTGGCCGTCCATGGCTTCCTCCATCTTCTTGGATATGATCATGAAACGAAGGAGGAGGAAACAGAAATGTTTTCCCTTCAGAAGGAAATCCTTGATGAATTCGGGCTTGCAAGGGAATAACCGTTTTCGTCCAGCCAGGATGATAAAGTCCTTTGGATATGCATTTTCAGGAATTGCAGGTGCTGTCAGGAAGGAAGGAAATATCCAAATCCATATTTCAATTTCAATCATTGTGGTGATTCTTTCAATTGCAACCTCCATTTCGAGGATGGAATGGCTTTTTGTCCTTATGGCAATTGGCGGCATGCTATCACTTGAATTAGTAAACACAGCCATTGAACGGACTGTGGATTTGGTTACGAAGGATTTTCATCCACTTGCCAAACAGGCGAAGGATATTGCCGCAGGGGCAGTTTTAATTTATGCGGTTTTATCTGTCCTGATAGGGTTGATTATCTTTATCCCAAAAGTGATGAAATGGTTTATATAAGCCGGGCTGTGCCCGGTTTTTATATTTAAGGAAATTATAAATTTCAATTGAGGATAACTTTTTTTACTGAGCGTATCTACGTCTAGCTCCACAAGGAAAGCTTCCCCGAAAATGGATCGCACGAAATTACGCGATAGCTCACTGGACGCGTGCGCAAACTTCAGGCCTCCTCCCTACGATAAGTCATGCACGAATGCGCTATCGCTCTTCGTGATTCCTTTACCCCACCTTAAAGGACAGTAGGCCTCCTTCGTAGGCAACTGTCGCTAAAGGTCCGATTCATTCACCTAACCATCCAGCAAAAAACGCTGATGGAAGGTTTATTTTATCTCAGTCGAAGTCCCTCCATTTTGTACGGCGATGACCAAGGCACTTGCGCTTTTGTTCAGTGATTTGAAAACGGAACACCAATACGCTACAATGACCTGAAAGATAGTTTATCGCTATCATTTTGTGAAAATTCGAAATTTTTATATTACGATTTGTTTGCAAAGGGTGAAACGTTTGTTTTTTTAGGGTAAAATAGAAGTACGTTTAAAAACCTTTTTAGTGGACTATCTGCTTTAGGCCAGGAAAGTGGTTTTACTCAACTTTAAACGAGGAATAAAACAACCAGGAGACATCGTTTCAGGTGTCATGTACCGGAGGATTTGTAGGAATGATAAACGCTAGCGGAGAAGGAAAAGGATTTAAGTCAGGTTTTATCTCGATTATCGGGAGGCCAAATGTTGGAAAATCAACATTTTTGAATAGGGTCATTGGCCAAAAAATTGCCATAATGAGCGATAAGCCACAGACTACAAGAAATAAGGTTCAGGGTGTATTGACGCAGGAGGATGCACAGCTTATTTTCATTGATACACCAGGGATCCATAAACCGAAGCACAAATTGGGCGATTTTATGATGAAGGTAGCCCAGAATACATTGAAGGAAGTGGACCTGGTCTTATTTATGGTCAGTGCGGAAGAAGGGTTTGGCAGAGGGGAAGAATTTATCCTTGAAAAATTCCAAACCATAAAGACTCCGATATTCCTAATCATAAATAAAATTGACAAGGTGCATCCTGATCAGTTGTTGAAAATAATTGATAGCTATAAGGAAAGGCACCCATTTAAGGAAATTGTCCCAATTTCGGCACTTGAAGGCAATAACGTTGACCGATTGCTGCAGCAAATCAAGGAGTATGTGCCTGAGGGGCCGCAATTTTATCCGGCCGATCAGGTCACGGATCATCCCGAAAGGTTTATCGTTTCCGAATTGATCCGGGAAAAGGCTCTTCATCTAACCCGTGAAGAAGTGCCTCACTCGCTTGCAGTAGTAATTGAAAAAATGGAACGGGACCCTAATAAAGACATGGTCCATGTTATGGCTACAATCATAGTCGAAAGGGATTCCCAAAAAGGAATTATCATTGGTAAGCAGGGTGGCATGCTGAAGGAAATCGGCAAAAGGGCCAGAGTGGATATTGAAAACCTGTTGGGATCTAAAGTCTTTCTTGAATTATGGGTTAAAGTTCAGAAGGACTGGCGCAATAAAATGACCCAGCTCCGGGATTATGGATTCCGCGAAGATGAGTATTAGGCCCACTTTACCAGACTATTACCGTTTTTGCAGGTTTATGCATGTTCATGTTTAACAATATTTTCGTCTAATTATTTTTGGATGGCAGGCTATGATAAATGTAAATCAGGAATGAAGTAACGAGCTAGTCTATATTAAGAAAGGATGGGGTTTTCGATGTTGGATTTTACCTGGAAAGTCTTTAGTCAGACAGGTAATATTGACACATATCTTCTCTTCAAGGAAATGGAGAAGGACAAAACAGAAATTCCCGGTAATCTGGATGATGAGCTAGCGCAAGTCGATTTTCCTGTTTCATAAGTTTGTCCAAAACCTGGATGGTGACTGAGATGCTCGAAAAATGTGAAGGCATCATCATACGGACAACCGATTATGCTGAAACAAACAAGGTTGTTACATTGTATACCAGAGAACGAGGAAAGATTGGAGTAATGGCGCGGGGAGCCAAAAAGCCTAACAGCCGGCTTTCCGCCATTACTCAATTATTGACGCATGGCTACTTCCTTGTCCAAAAAGGAAGCGGTCTTGGCACTTTGCAGCAAGGTGAAATGATTTCCTCTATGAGGTCAATACGCGGGGATATTTTCCTGACTGCATATGCGAGCTATGTTTCCGAATTAACTGATAAGGCGACCGATGACAGCAAGGCGAATCCTTATCTTTATGAGCTTCTCCTGCAGACGCTCATTTGCTTTGACGAAGGATATGACCCTGAAGTGATTACAATGATTTATGAGATGAAGATCTTAAATGTATTGGGCCTTTATCCGGTACTTGATCAATGTTCCGTTTGTGGAAGCACTGACGGGCATTTTTCTTTTTCCATCAGAGAAGGCGGGTTTATTTGCCACCGCTGCCTTGAGAAGGATCCGTACCACTATAAAATTTCTCAGGCTGCCGCAAAGCTGCTTCGCCTTTTTTATCATTTTGATCTGTCGCGGCTTGGGAATATCTCGGTAAAGCAGGAAACGAAAGATGAATTAAAGAAACTGATTTCTGCTTATTATGAGGAATATTCCGGTTTAAACCTTAAGTCAAAAAAGTTCCTGAATTCAATGGACAGCTTTCGCGGCATGCTTTAACCATTGGTTGACATTGTCTTTCTTTTTCGCTACTATTTTTTTAAGAACCAATTATATAACCGCATTGAAGGAAAGAAGTACCTGTTACTTTCTGCGAAAAGCGAGCCCGGGGTGGTGAAAGCCGGGTGGCAGTAAACACAGGGAAAGGCAGTCCTGAGCGGCCTGAATTAGAAAGTGGCTGTGAATTAGCAGCAAATAGGGTGGAACCGCGGGTAACTCTCGTCCCTATGCCGATTAGGCATAGAGTCGGGAGTTTTTATTTTTCTGCTGGAATTTCCAGCCTTTCCTAACACGCACAACCTTATTAAATAAAAAGGAGAAATGAAGAATGACAGTTACAATGGAACAAATCGTATCACATGCGAAGCATAGAGGCTTCGTCTTCCCGGGTTCTGAAATTTATGGCGGTCTTGCAAACACTTGGGACTATGGGCCACTGGGAGTGGAGCTAAAGAACAATATTAAAAAAGCATGGTGGAAAAAGTTTGTTCAGGAATCACCGTATAATGTTGGCGTAGACGCTGCAATTTTAATGAATCCGCGCACATGGGAAGCTTCAGGTCATATCGGCAATTTTAATGATCCTATGATTGATTGTAAAAACTGCAAAGCAAGACACCGCGCAGATAAATTGATTGAAAACGCCCTGGATCAAAAGGGTATTGAACTTATCGTAGATGGCCTTCCTTTTGAAAAAATGGAAGAGTTAATTAAGGAACATGACATAGCATGCCCTGATTGTGGCAGTAAGGAATTCACGGGCATCCGCCAATTTAATTTGATGTTCAAGACCTTCCAGGGTGTAACGGAAACAAGTACGAATGAAATTTTCCTGCGCCCGGAAACGGCTCAAGGTATTTTTGTGAACTTTAAGAACATCCAACGGACGATGAGAAAAAAGTTGCCATTTGGCATCGCCCAAATAGGCAAAAGCTTCAGGAATGAAATTACCCCTGGTAACTTCACATTCCGTACACGGGAATTTGAACAAATGGAGCTTGAGTTCTTCTGCAAGCCAGGAACAGAACTTGAATGGTTTTCATATTGGAAGGATTTTGCAGAGAAATGGCTTATTTCTCTTGGCATCAAAGAAAATAATCTAAGGCTGCGCGACCATTCTGAAGATGAGCTTTCCCATTATAGCAACGCAACTACAGACTTTGAATATAAGTTTCCATTTGGATGGGGTGAACTTTGGGGTGTTGCTTCACGTACCGATTACGATTTAAAACAGCACATGCAATTTTCTGGTGAGGATTTCCATTATCTTGACACTGAAACCAATGAAAAGTTTGTCCCATATTGTATCGAGCCATCCCTTGGCGCTGACCGGGTAACGCTTGCTTATTTGATTGATGCTTATGAGGAGGAACAGCTTGAAGACGGCACATCGAGAACTGTCATGCATCTCCATCCTGCTATTGCACCATTCAAGGCAGCGATTCTCCCATTATCGAAGAAGCTTTCTGAGCCGGCTCGTGAAATCTTTGCAAACCTGGCCAAGGACTTCATGGTTGATTTTGACGAGGCAGGTTCCATCGGGAAACGATATCGACGCCATGATGAAATAGGTACGCCATATTGCATCACAGTGGATTTCGATACTGCAGAAGATCAACAAGTAACGGTCCGAGATCGTGATACAATGGTTCAAACTCGAGTACCGATTTCCGAGTTGGCTGGTTTCCTTCAGGAAAGAATTCAATTTTAGATTGATGGTTTGATTAGAGAATGGTGGTGAAAGAACATAGAACTGAATAAAAGGCAGGACAAAATTTTGCAGATTGTGAAAGAAAACGGCCCCATAACAGGTGAACATATTGCGGAAAGGCTGAACTTGACTAGAGCAACGCTCAGGCCGGACTTAGCGATATTAACGATGGCCGGGTTTCTTGATGCTAGGCCCCGTGTCGGATATTTTTATACGGGGAAATCGGGAGATGAACTGTTATCTGAAAAACTCCAAAAAATCCTGGTAGGTGATTACCAATCCAGGCCTGTTGTGATAAATGAAAGTGTTTCAGTCTATGATGCAATTGTTACAATGTTCCTTGAAGATGTAGGTACGCTTTTTGTTGTCGATAACCAGTCTATTCTCGTAGGTGTTTTATCCAGAAAGGATTTACTGCGGGCGAGCCTTGGCAATCAGGAGCTTTCCTCCTTGCCGGTGAATATTATTATGACCCGAATGCCAAATATCGCTGTGTGCCGCAAGGAGGACCTCCTGATCGATGTGGCTAAACAATTAATTGACAGGCAAATCGATTCTCTTCCTGTTGTGAGGGAAGTGGAACAAGGATTTGAAGTGATTGGAAGGATTACGAAAACGAGCATAACAAGGGTGTTTGTTTCGCTCGGAGGCAAGGACTGAAGATTGAGTAGAGGGGAATGGATCAGCCATGGAGCAACCAGTCATTTATGTAGTATCCGATTCAGTTGGGGAAACAGCAGAGCTTGTGACAAAAGCTGCGATTACACAGTTCAACGGAAACGATATGAAGCTAAAACGCTTTCCGTATGTAGAAGATAAAAGCCATATTGATGAAGTTGTCTCACTAGCAGCTTATGATAGAGGCATGATTGCTTTTACTTTAGTAAAGCCTGATATGAGGACATATATGAAAGAGAAGACTGAAGAAGAGGGCCTTTTTGCAGTCGATCTTTTAGGTCCTTTGATGGATCAAATCAGCCAATTAAGTGGAATAACCCCACGTTATGAGCCAGGCTTGGTCAGAAAGCTGGATGAAGATTATTTTAAAAAAATCGAAGCAATTGAATTCGCAGTTAAATATGATGACGGCCGCGACCCAAGGGGTTTGATGAAAGCCGACATTGTTCTAATAGGCGTGTCAAGAACATCTAAAACACCGCTTTCGCAATACTTGGCCCATAAAAGGCTTAAGGTAGCCAATGTGCCGCTTGTCCCAGAAGTTGATCCACCTGAAGAATTATACCGTGTTCCGCCTGAGAAGTGCTTCGGCTTAAAAATCAGTTCTGAAAAACTGAATAATATACGAAAAGAACGGCTCATTTCGCTCGGTTTAAATGATAATGCGAGCTATGCAAATATAGCAAGGATAAAAGAGGAATTGGACTTCTTTGACAAAGTAGTCGCCAAGATTGGCTGTCCGGTTATCGAAGTAACCAATAAAGCTGTAGAGGAAACTGCCAACGTCATATTAAGAAAAATCCGCAATTCCTGAACGGTTAGTTATAGTATGATTATAAGTTAACAATATAAAATACACAGCACCCAAAAAAACACATGCCCAGATGGACATGTGTTTTGCCTTTCTCTCTTGCTGAATGAAAGCTTGCTAAGTCACAAATAGGGATTGATGACCGCGAAGGACAAAAACCTGAAGAAACTAGCGGTATGTTCTACCGAATACTTTGAGGTTGTGATGTTAAGCAACTTGTGGGTTTCTGCGCTTTCATTTGCGATGTGAAAAAACCTGGTCATAACGGCTTAATAGCTTAAACTAAAAGATTTCCAATGGTGGCTTTTTATTGATTGAAGCGGAAGGCACGAAGACTCGTTCGAAAATGCAAAAACCGCATTTTCTCCTGCGATGCTATCCTATGGAGCTTACCCAACGTCCTACGGGAGAAAATGTCAGTGGGAGACCCCACAGGAGCAAAGCGACGAGGAGAAAGGAAAGCGAAGGCGACTGCCCAGCTCCGACAAGCGCTGGAGGGCCTGAAGCAGAAGTCGCTCTTTGACTTCAGCTGAGGGACCGAAGCGACCTCGAGGAGCTAGGAGCCGCAGCTAGACAGGCTCCCAGGCCGCCCGTGGAAAGCAAAGTGCCTCGTGACAGGCAAAATGCGCCTGTCTCTGCGATGTTGATTCAAGATGCTTCCCTTTGTGGAGCGGAGATTATAGAAAAACTTAAATTTAACCTATATTGTTTCAGTTTTATAAATATTATTTTGTAAGATAAAATGTTAGCAAAAAAGCTATTTATGTTCTATAATAAAAAATTGTGATAAAAATAACCATTTCAGGTTTAGACTTGCATCTTAACGAATAAACTATTTATTGTCAGATGTCAAGGAAACCTATAGTAAAAAATTCGACACAATCTCCGAAAACTTAGTTAGAAAAGAAGGAATTTGTGGGGGGATGTAGAATTAATACTAAGGAAAACAATGGACCTAGAATTTTTGTGGATGCGGATTCGTGCCCTGTCAAAGAGGAAATCGCACAATTGGCGTCCGATTTTTCTGTAAAGACCATTTATGTAGCCTCCTATGCGCATGCCACCAGTAAACCGGAATATATGGACTGGGATTGGAGATACGTTGATTCAAGCCGGGAAGCGGCAGACCTCTACATCATGAACCACACCAAAAAGGGTGATGGTGCAGTTACCCAGGATATAGGGCTTGCTTCGACACTCCTTCCAAAAGGGGTTTATGTCCTGTCGCCCAGGGGAATCGTATTTGAGGATAATACTATTCAAACCGCGCTCGATATACGCTTTTTAAAGGCAAAAGCCCGGGCGAGGGGGGATTATGGAAAAGGTCCATCGCCTTTTTTGCCGGAAGACCGGGAACGGTTCTTAAGGGAATATGTGAAGCTGCTCTCAATGATGACAGGCCGCGAATTCCCGTTTTATAGAGAAACATAACTGGAGTTGTTCGTATGGCAGAGCGCATACCTGAAGAAAAAATCAATCAGATTAGGCAATCTGTTGATATTGTTGATGTGATCAGCGATTATGTGCAACTGAAAAAGCAAGGTAGGAATTATTTCGGTCTTTGCCCATTCCACGGGGAAAATTCACCATCATTTTCTGTCTCTCCCGACAAACAGATTTTCTATTGTTTTGGCTGCGGAGCGGGCGGGAATGTTTTTTCATTTTTAATGGAACTTGAAGGTGCCTCATTTAGTGAAGCTGCCTTAAAGATTGCAGAGCGGTCAGGGATTGAACTGGAGATTTCCCAAACTCCGGGCGGCGATCCCAAAAGAAATGCAGAGTTGCAGCCATATTTTGATGCGCATGAACTTTTAAGGAAATTCTATCATCATTTACTTGTAAACACAAAAGAGGGTCAAGAGCCCCTTGAGTATCTACTGGACCGCGGGTTCACCAGGGAATCAATTGATAAGTTCCAAATAGGTTATTCGATGGATTCATGGGAATTTACCGCAACCTATCTCCAAAAAAGAGGCTTTAAGCCGGAGATAATGGAAAAGGCAGGACTTCTGGTCAGACGGGAGCGCGATGGTACATACCTGGACCGTTTCAGGAACAGGATTATGTTTCCAATACTTGATCATAATGGAAAGACGATTGCTTTTTCAGGCAGGGCATTAGGAGATGAAAAGCCGAAGTACTTGAATAGTCCTGAAACGGCTATCTTTAATAAAAGTAAAACGCTATATAATTTCAATCATGCCAAGCCGGTTATTCGCCGGCATCACCAGGCTGTCCTATTCGAGGGGTTTGCAGATGTAATCTCGGCCGACCGTGCTGGTGTTGAAAATGGTATTGCCACGATGGGTACATCACTTACTGATGAGCATATTGCCATCATCAGGCGCAATACACAGGCGGTTACAATCTGTTACGATTCAGACAACGCAGGAATTGAAGCAGCCTATCGTTCTGGGAACATGCTAGCTAAAGCTGGTATTGAAATAAAGGTAGCTATGATGCCAGACGGGCTTGATCCGGATGACTACATCAAGAAGTTTGGATCAGAAAGATTCCGTCATGAAATAATTGAGTCCAGCCATACGTGGATGTCTTTCAAATTTCTTTATTTTAGAAGGGGAAAAAATCTTCAGAATGAAGGAGATAGGCTGGCTTATATCGAAAAGATAGTAAGCGAAATAAGCAGGCTGCCTATGGCGATTGAAAAAGACCATTACCTGAGGCAGCTTTCGAGTGAATTTTCACTGTCCTTAGACGCATTGAAACAGCAAATGGCAGCAAGCTCCCCAAAAAGCACGAATCAGGTTACCGAACCTGCACCTGTAGCACGTAAGCAAGTATACAGGCATATTACCGGACTGAAACCAGCATATTACAATGCGGAGCGGAGGCTTATCGCCCATATGCTCAGAAGCAGGGACACTGCTTATGTTATCCAGGATATGCTTGAGGGAAATACACTTAATGATGATGACCACCAGGCAATCATTACTTTCCTTTTCGGTTATTACGAGGAAAAGGAACAGTTCATATTAAGTGAATTCCTTGATTATATTGGGGATGAAAAGCTGAGGAGGCTTGTTGCTGATATAGAAATGATGACCCTTAACGAAGAACTTGCTGAGCAGGAACTAAATGATTATATCCATCAAGTGTTGAAACATCAAAAGATGCTAAAGATAAATGAAAAACGCGCCCAACTAAAAGAGGCTGAAGCCCAAAAGGATTATCTCAGGGCTGGCCAGCTTGGAATTGAAATAATTCAAATGCAAAAATCACTATAAGTAGTTTAGGATGAATTTTAAGGAGGGGGACCAATGGCTGAAAAAAAATCAGCACGGTCACAAGAGGTCGATAACGAATTGACCATTGAACAAGTGAAAGACAAGTTAACGGCCCAAGGTAAAAAAGCCGGCCATCTTGCATATGACGATATAGCCGAGAGAATGGCGAATTTTGATATGGATTCTGAACAAATGGATGAATTTTATGAATCCCTTACAGACCAGGGAATTGAACTTGTAGGCAATAAGGGTGATGACGATGAGGACGACGGCCCAAGCCTAAAGGAAATTTCCAAGGATGATGAAGAATTTGACCTGAATGACTTGAGTGTCCCCCCGGGTGTCAAAATCAATGACCCAGTCCGGATGTACCTGAAAGAAATTGGCAGGGTCGACCTGTTAACCGCCGAAGAGGAAATCCAATTGGCCAACAAGATTGAGAAAGGCGATGAAGAGGCAAAACGCCGTCTCGCTGAAGCCAATCTTAGGCTTGTAGTCAGTATTGCCAAGCGCTATGTTGGCCGTGGAATGCTGTTCCTCGATTTGATCCAGGAAGGCAACATGGGCTTGATTAAAGCAGTTGAGAAATTTGATTACCGTAAGGGCTTTAAATTCAGTACGTATGCCACATGGTGGATCCGCCAGGCCATTACACGTGCGATTGCAGACCAAGCCCGTACAATCCGTATCCCAGTCCATATGGTAGAAACCATTAATAAATTGATAAGGGTCCAAAGGCAGCTGCTCCAGGATCTTGGGCGCGAACCAACTCCGGAGGAAATTGCGGAGGATATGGATCTTACGCCTGATAAGGTTAGGGAAATTTTGAAAATTGCCCAGGAACCAGTATCGCTGGAAACCCCTATCGGAGAAGAAGATGATTCACATCTTGGTGACTTCATTGAAGACCAGGATGCTACATCTCCATCTGAGCATGCTGCATATGAGCTTTTGAAGGAGCAGCTTGAAGACGTTCTGGATACGCTGACCGACAGGGAGGAAAATGTCCTCCGCCTGCGTTTTGGCCTTGATGATGGCCGCACGAGGACACTTGAAGAAGTCGGAAAGGTATTTGGCGTCACCCGTGAGCGGATCCGGCAAATCGAAGCAAAAGCTTTACGTAAGCTTCGCCATCCGAGCCGCAGCAAACGTTTAAAGGATTTCCTTGAATAAAATTGAAACAAACTATGAGCTTGCCCTATTGAGGCAGGCTCTTTTTATTTTTTGGTGTGTTATAGGATATTGCTATTTAATAAAGAGCATTTTAGCATAGCAGTTTTTAATGACATAAGGAACCATTATGCTTTGCTGCACATTCCTAGGTTTGCTTCCATCTTTTTAAAAGTTAACTGTGTCTGTTTGATTCATTTTACTGAATGAAGAGAGGGAAAGCAAATCCGCTTTAAAATAAAATTAATAAAAACTACCTTTGTTTTTCAAAAAGTATAAATGTTGAGAAAATTCATACGTGCCCATATAATGGATAAGAAAGCGCATTCATTGTTGTTGGAGGGGGATATATGGATTTTAATTTGACTGCGGAACAAGAAATGATCCGAAAAACTATAAGGGAGTTTGCGGATGCTGAAGTAGCTCCGGGTGCCCTGGAAAGAGATCGTACAAAGGAATTTCCTGCAGATATTTTTAAGAAGCTTGCAGACATGGGCATAATGGGCCTTCCTTTTCCTGAGGAATATGGCGGGGGCGGAGCTGATACGATAAGTTTCGCAATTGTAACCGAGGAATTGAGCAGGGCTTGCGGTTCAACGGGCATTACGTACTCAGCCCATATTTCGCTTGGCGGAGCACCTATCAATATGTTTGGCACTGAAGAACAAAAACGCATGTTTCTAACACCAATATGTACTGGTGAGTCATTTGGGGCATTTGGTTTAACCGAGCCAAATGCAGGCTCGGATGCGGGAGGCACAAGAACATCTGCCAGGCTTGAAAATGGGGAATGGGTGATAAATGGCAGTAAATGTTTCATAACGAATGCCAGTTATGCCAAACATTTAGCTCTGACAGCAGTGACTGGAGGCAGCGGCGATAAAAAGGAAATCAGTGCAATAATCGTCCCAACAGATTCAAAAGGATTCGCTGTAATTGATAACTATGAAAAAATGGGACTTCATTCATCCAATACAACTGAATTAGTTCTTGAGGATGTCCGTGTTCCGGAAGAACATCTTCTCGGAAAAAAGGGAGAGGGTTTCAAGCAATTCTTGATGACTCTTGATGGAGGCAGGATTGGGATTGGTGCGATGGCAGTAGGAATTGCCCAGGCTGCTTTTGATAAGGCGCTTCAGTATTCAAAAGAACGAAAACAATTTGGCAAGAGCCTTTCATCGTTTCAGGCTATACAGTTTAAACTTGCTGATATGGCAATGAAAATCGAACTGGCGAGGACAATGGTCTATAAAGCTGCCTGGCTGAAGGACCAGGGCAAGAGGTTTTCAAAAGAAGCTTCCATGTGCAAGCTATATGCCTCTGAGATATGCATGGAGGTAACGGATCAGGCTGTCCAAATACACGGAGGTTATGGGTATATGAAGGATTACCATGTTGAAAGATATATGAGGGATGCCAAGCTGCTTGAAATTGGTGAAGGCACGTCTGAAATTCAACGAATGGTGATAGCCAGGGAAGTCGGCTGCAGCTAAATTTAATTCACTAAAAAGGCTGGAGGGAAACACCTGTCCAGCCTTTTCGATAATTTAGGAGAGTATTTATTTCATGATTACGCTTGCGCTTCTGTCATTTTAATTGTGACAAAAGTAACTTTATCCTTTTCCTTCTAGTCATTTTCATATACAATAATAGTTGTTTGAAATATTAAATTTGTTTTTCTACGTACATAAGGGAGGGTATTCCACATGAAAAATCCAGTCATTCCTTTCATCATGATCATGGTTATGGGGATTGGCCTAATGTTTGTGCTTTCCTTCAAGGGGCTTGGAGACGGGAAAGAACTTGCCAACGGGGAAAAAGGCGGCGAAAAAACAGAACAGGCAGCAAATCCTGAAGAGCTATATGAAGCAAAGGGTTGTATCACTTGCCACGGTGACAAGCTACAAGGGCAGGGAAACGCACCTAAGCTTGCTGATGTAGGAGCAAGGCTTTCCGAAGAGGAAATAAAGGACGTCGTGCTTAACGGTAGAGGCACGATGCCTGGCGGACTCGCCCAGGGTGCAGAGGCCGATGCATTAGCAAAATGGCTTTCTGAAAAGAAATAAACTGAATACTTTTAATCAGCAGACGCTGCCATTCAAGATGGCAGCGTGTTTTTTTGCATATGGAAACATTCTTTTTTATACTGATATAGAGATGAAAGAAAAGTGGTGCATACCTTGAACTCAGGACAATTATCAAAACGGCTGCAGACAGTGGCCAACTTCATACCAAAAGGAGCAAGGCTGGCGGACATTGGCTCCGACCATGCTTATCTGCCGTGCTTTCTAGCTAACAAAGGTTTGATTGTATCTGCAATTGCAGGTGAAGTAGTAGAAGGCCCTTATACGACTGCCAAGAGGGAGGTAGAGGCAGAGAATCTGGAGGACATCATTCAAGTCCGTTTAGGGAATGGATTGGAGGTTATCTCCCCTGGAGAAGTAGATTGTATATCCATTGCAGGGATGGGAGGGGCTCTCATTTCAGATATCCTTGAAGCGGGTAAGGGAAAGCTAGAAGGGGTAAAACGGCTAGTACTTCAGCCTAATATTGCAGCCTGGACGATCAGGAAATGGCTATACGAAAATAACTGGGAACTAGTGAATGAAGATATTTTAGAAGAAGATGGGAAAATTTACGAGGTACTTGTTGCCGAACGAGGTAATCCTGCCCATCCATATGAAATCGGCCTGGAAACCGGCCTATTGTTTGGACCGTTTTTATTAAAGAGTAAAAAAGAACCGTTTATAAAAAAATGGAAACTCGAAAAGGAAAATTGGCAAATTGTATTAGAAAGGCTAAGCCTTGCCAAGCCATCAGATGAAGTAAGTGCGAAAAAGGATGAACTGCAGAAAAAAATAGCATTAGTCGAGGAGGTTTTAAATCAGTGAACAAAATAAATGGACATGAAATTATTCAACTGCTCGAAACCTTCTCTCCGAAGGAATACGCGGTAGAGGGAGATAAAATTGGCCTTCAAATAGGACAATTAAATCGGCCAGTTAAAGGGGTGCTGGTTACACTGGACCTGACAGAGGCAGTTGTTGATGAAGCTATTAGCAAACAGGTACAGCTAATCATTGCACACCATCCGCCGATTTATCGTCCGCTGGCAAAGCTTGCAACAGACACAGTCCCAGGAAGAATGATCGAGAAGTTGATTAAGCATGACATTTCGGTGTATGCAGCCCATACGAATCTAGATGTGGCCAAGGGCGGAGTGAATGATATGCTTGCTGATTCTCTCAACCTTAAGGATACAGAGATACTATCACCGACCTATGAAGAAAAACTGCAAAAGATTGTTGTTTATGTTCCGCTAGAGGATGCCGAAAGGGTGAGGGATGCACTTGGAAAAGCAGGCGCAGGCGCAATCGGTAATTACTCTCACTGTTCGTTCTCTTCGAATGGTACTGGCCGATTCCTTCCGGGAGAGAATACGAACCCTCATATAGGGAAGCAGGGGCAGCTTGAGAAAGTTGAAGAAGTAAGGGTTGAGACGGTTGTTCCATCCCGGCTTGCGAGGAAGGCTGTTACAGCGATGCTTAAGGCTCACCCTTATGAAGAACCAGCCTATGATGTTTATCCTCTTGAGAATCAGGGGGAGATACTCGGGCTTGGCAGGATTGGGACGATTGAAGAGATGACTCTTGCCGAGTTTGCTGAAAAAGTAAAGAAAGATTTTGAGGTTGAAGCTGTACGGGTTGTTGGAGACTTGACTTCAAAAGTAAAAAAAGTTGCTGTCCTAGGCGGGGACGGAAATAAATACTTTTCTCAGGCAAAACGAAAGGGAGCCGACGTATATGTGACAGGGGATATTTATTTCCATGTAGCTCACGATGCTTTAATGCTTGGCCTTAATATGGTTGACCCTGGGCATATCGCTGAGAAGATCATGAAAAAGGGCCTTGCCTCCGTATTGAGCAAGAAGTGTGACGAAGCTGGCTTCGATGTTGAAGTTTTGGCATCTCAAATTGATACGAATCCATTCAAAACCATATAAAGGCAGCTGCGGTTTCTGAAGGTTAACAGAAAAAAATCCGGCCAGTGGCAGCCGGATTTTTTTCTATTTTTGCACCTCAGCCTTTTTGACCTTCGGCAGGATTTTTGAAAGAGGTACCTTTTTCTTTCGTTCCCATGTAGCTGGGTTTTCAGGGTCAAACTGGTCAAGGAACATAATGACTTCTTTTGTTATAGGCGTCGGGGTCGATGCGCCAGAAGTGACGGCAACCGTTTCAGCACCTTTTAGCCATTCAAGGTCAAGCTCGGAGATATCGGCAATCCTATAGGCTTTTGTATCGGCAATTTCTTGCGATACCTGGGCAAGCCTGTTGGAGTTATTGCTTTTCGGATCTCCGACAACAATCAACACATCCGCTTCACCAGCCTGCTGGGCGACAGCCTCCTGCCTTACTTGGGTCGCCATGCAAATTTCCTTATGGACTTCGGCATGGGGATACTTCTCTTTTACTCTCTTCATAATAACGGAAACATCCCATTGGCTCATTGTCGTCTGGTTGGTTACGATTATTTTATCGTGGTGTAAATTAAGAGCATTAACATCCTCTTCTGTTTCGACAAGATGGACAACTCCCGGAGCGGCAACGCCTACCGCGCCTTCTGGTTCAGGATGGCCTTTTTTACCGATGTAAACCACCTTAAAGCCTTCAGCTTCTTTTTCCCGGATTAAGTCGTGGGTCTTGGTTACATCCGGACAGGTCGCATCAATGGTAACGAGGCCTTTCTCCTTTGCAAGGGTGCGGACCTCTGGCGAAATGCCGTGTGCTGTAAAAATAACGGTGCCTTTGTCAACCTTCTCGAGAATTTCCTTTCGGTTGCTTCCATCAAGGGTAATAATGCCTTCCTCCGCAAATGCGTCGGTCACATGCTTATTATGAACAATCATCCCAAGGATGTAGATAGGGCGTGGTAATGTTTTGTCGAGTGCCGCATTCCGGGCGATAACCATGGCATCAACAACACCATAACAATAGCCTCGCGGCGAAATTTTTATAACCTTCATTAAAAAAGCCCCTCCTGGTTAGGTTAGACTTGCTATACCTTCTTATTATATAGGTAATTATAATATGTTCAAAGTGAAAAATCTCACATCAAAAAATGGATGCAGGTTTACCGGGAAATTTAACGAACAATATTCTTTAAAATTGAAAGAGATTAAAAGCTGCGGAGAACTAGTTATCCAAAGCTAATAAGGAAATTTAGACGTATGAAGGCTATAAGCCCAAAGTGGCGGGTAGGAAATATGCTGTCATAAATATGTAAAAAGGTGCCATACAGCACCTTTCTTTAAAAAAATAATTTTGGCCGGCTTCTGTCATCGTCAACCCTGTTTGGCCTTCTAATCCATCCGCCCCGTTGTGGAGGAGCTGGATGGCCATGGCCATCGCTGGACTCTTCTATATCCTTTGGTATTTCATTTTCCTTTAAAGGATGCGATTCAACCCTTTTCTTTTTTTGATGGGGCTCGTTTTTGGGTGTTTCATCGCCATCTGTATTTTTTAAGCCACGATAAAGTTTCCACATTGATGGAAGGTTTTTAATAATTGGGCCATATTGTTCGATTAATGGACCGAACGATTGTGCTGTCTGGATAACGTTCTGTGTATTGGCAAGGAAGCTGTTGATTGCTTCAGGGTTGCTAAGTGTCTTCAGAAAGGACCCTGATTGTGTGTTGCCGGCCGCGGATACCATATTCCTAGTGGAACCCTGTCCTCCTCCTGATTTACCGAGCAGCCTTGAAAGCAATCCTCCTCCTCCTCTGCGTCCCTGGGGACCTTGGTGCCGTCCTGGAGACATAGAGCCCATGAAAGGCGACGGAGGGCCATTAAAGCCGCGTGCAGGGCCGAAAGGATGTCTCCCGGGTCCCATAAATGGCCGGTTCATTCCTCCCTGCCTATTCATTGGCGGGAATGGTGGCATGTTCTTAACTCCTCTCAAAAGTTATTTCCTCTTTTTAAAATATGCAGGATCGCCATTTATGTTATGCTTTTGATGATTCTTTGCCTTTTTGCACCGTATCTCTAAAAAACGGATTAGTAAAACAAGAACCTTTGTTATTGCATAACCCTTCATGAAAGTAAGTCTTTAGGCAAATCATAATAATAAGTGGCTTTACATTTGAATCTTTACTATAATAACAGGATGGGCAGAGTTCCATAACCGAATATAAGGAGCCTGAAAATGAGCGGAAACCAATTTAATCAATTTAATTTAAAGCCTTTTTTAATAAAATCAGTCGAATCTTTAGGATTCACAAAGCCAACTGAAATACAAGAGCAAATGATACCTGCAGCCTTAAAGGGAGCAAGTGCAATTGGTCAGTCAAGGACCGGTACAGGAAAGACACACTCCTACTTGCTGCCAATCCTTGAACATCTTGAACCTGGACGCCAGGAGGTTCAAGCAGTCATTACAGCGCCCACAAGGGAACTGGCTAGTCAGATATATCAGCAATTCCTTAAAGCAGCAGAACATTATGAAGGCCCGGAAACAATCGTTGTCCGTAATTATATTGGGGGTACCGATAAGCAAAAGTCGATTGAAAAGCTTAAGATTCAGCCACATATTGTAGTGGGGACGCCTTCAAGGATTCACGCGCTTATTGAGGACCAAGCACTATTTGTTCATACAGCCAAAACATTGGTGGTTGATGAAGCTGACTTAATGCTCGATATGGGATTCCTTGAGGATGTCGACAGAATTGCTTCCAGAATGCCAGAGAAGCTGCAAATGCTTGTATTTTCTGCAACGATACCGGAGAAACTTAAGCCATTTCTAAAAAAATACATGGAAAATCCAAAGTACATCCATATAGATCCAAAGAAAAAAGCTGCTGAAAATCTTGAACACCTTCTATTGCCTTCGAGGCATAAAAACAAGAAAGAAATTGTATTTAATGTTCTTCAAGCGTTTAACCCTTATCTCGCCATTGTTTTTACCAACACAAAGAAAATGGCCGATGAGGTTGCAGATTTCCTAATTGGAAAAGGCTTGAAGGTTGGAAGGGTCCACGGAGATCTTCCACCGCGTGAACGAAAAAAGATGATGAAACAGATTCAGGACCTGGAGTATCAATATATAGTTGCGACAGACCTCGCAGCCAGGGGTATTGATATAGAAGGGGTCAGCCATGTCATTAATTATGAGTTGCCAAGCGATCTCGATTTTTATGTTCATAGGGTGGGAAGAACCGCAAGAGCTAATTTTTCCGGCACAGCCTTGACTGTCTATGATACGTCAGATGAAGATGCGCTGAATAGGCTTGAGAAAATGGGAATTGGATTCAAGCATGTTGACTTTGGCAAAGACGGGCTTGTCGAAATTGCCAACCGAAATAAGCGGAAGACACGTAAGCGGCAGGAAGACGAAGTCGATAAAATGGCCAAAGCAATTGTAAAAGCACCAAAGAAAGTTAAGCCAGGATATAAAAAGAAAATCAATCAAGAAATTGCCAAAGTCAGGAAACGCCAGAATAAAATGAAGAAAAAATAACGGCTGGTTTGTACTGCCGCAAGAAGGAGAAGGGGAAGATGTTGAAAATTGGTTCTCACGTATCAATGAGCGGCAAGGAGATGCTGCTTGCCGCGAGCAAGGAAGCCGTCTCCTATGGCTCCAATACTTTTATGATTTATACAGGTGCACCTCAAAATACAAGAAGAAAGAAAATCGAGGACCTGAACATTGAGGCAGGCAGACGGCATATGGCGGAGCATGGAATCGAAGAAATCATTGTGCACGCTCCCTACATTATTAATATTGGGAATACAACAAATCCTGCAACATTCGAACTTGGGGTGAACTTCCTGCGTTCTGAACTAGATAGAACTGAAGCAATTGGTGCCAGGCAGATTGTTCTTCATCCTGGAGCCCATGTTGGAGCTGGGACGGAAGCTGGAATAAAAAAGATAGTAGAAGGCCTGAATGAGGTTTTGACTGGAAAAGAAAACGTTCAGGTAGCTTTGGAAACAATGGCAGGGAAGGGCTCGGAATGCGGAAAGAATTTTGAGGAATTGGCGATGATCATCGACGGCGTAAATTACAGCGACCGAATTTCTGTTTGCTTTGATACTTGCCATACTCATGATGCCGGATATGATATTGTTCATGACTTTGATGGAGTCCTTGATGAGTTTGATAAAATTGTCGGAATTGACAGGCTGAAGGTGCTCCATATCAATGATAGCAAAAATGCTGTCGGCATGAGGAAAGACCGCCATGAAAATATTGGCTTTGGCCATATCGGCTTTGATGCAATCAGCTATATTGTCCACCATCCACAGCTTATGTCGGTTCCTAAAATCCTCGAAACTCCGTATGTCGGGGAAGATAAGAAAAATCAAAAGCCGCCTTATAAGCATGAAATTGATATGTTGCGTAACAAAATCTTTGACCCAAGCCTTAAAGGTGAAGTTACCCTGGCATAGCAAGAAAAGCGCAAGCGCCTCGGTCAGCGACGTATGGACTGGAGGGCCTCGAAGGAGATAAAGGAAACACGATAAGCGCAAGCGAATCGATGTTGACTTATCGTAACGAGGGGACCGAAGTACACTAGGCGCTAGGCGCTGGAGCTAGACAATTTTAGAAGAGCCTCCTTGGACACTTCAAGGAGGCTTTTCTACGTCATGATTTTGTAAATTGCAAGAACAACTTGTTTACTTCCCTAGCTGTTTCAGGTCCAGCGATTCTGGCGATTTCCTTAATAATTGCAGTCCGCTCGGCGCTGTCAAATATATTAATCTGCCTGCCCCGTAAGTATTTGGCAATTTGGTCTGCCTGCTTTTGATTAATCGAAATACCGAACTGATTGGCATAGTTTAATAATTCTCTGTCGGTAATCGTATTTATTTTATGGTTTATTATATTTTCGAACAGTTTCATTCTCATCACTCCCCTTTCTTACTGTATGAGCAACTTCCCGAAACAGTGCCAAATAATTGTTAAATCAACAGCTATAAAGGAGAATAACTTTACAATCTGTTAGCGCTGGGGTATACTACAAAACGTAAATCGGAATCATTCTTAAAATGATTCATGAATGATAGGTGAATTTATATGGCAAATGTGCCTGCAGTTGAAATTACTGGATTATCTTTTCAATATGAAAGAGAAAAAGTTCTTGAAGATATCAATCTTTCCGTTCCTAAAGGAGCGTTCCTCGGTATCGTTGGTCCAAATGGATCCGGGAAGTCGACTTTGCTTAAGCTGATTCTCGGGCTGTTGAAAACACAAACTGGGGAAATTAAACTTTTTGGCGAGCCGATTGGCATATTCAAAAGTTGGGAAAAGATAGGCTACGTTTCCCAAAAAGCAAATTCCTTTAATACCGGCTTTCCTGCTACTGTACAGGAAGTTGTTTCTAGCGGGCTTACACGAAAAATTGGGTTGTTCCGTTTTATGAAGGCAACAGAAAAAGAGAAGGTTAGGGAGGCGCTCGAATCTGTTGGAATGGCCGAATTTGCCGACAAAAACATAGGCGAGCTATCAGGGGGGCAGCAACAAAGGGTTTTTATCGCCCGGGCCCTGGTAAGCGAACCAGAGCTGCTAATCCTTGATGAACCAACGGTAGGTGTTGACCAAAAGCAGGAAGGTATTTTCTATTCAATGCTTGAAAGCCTCAATAAAAAGGCCGGCATTACGCTTCTGCTAGTTACTCACGATATAGGGACCGTCTCTCAGGCTGTAACTCATGTTGCTTGTTTGAATAAACATCTTCATTTCCACGGCCAAGCTTCGGAATTCGAAAATATGGCCCAAAATGGATTATCAGAATTGTATGGGTATGATGTTCACCATCTAAGCCATCATCACCATGGGGAGGATGGAAAATGATTAGCAGCATATTTCAATATGAATTTCTTCAAAATGCATTTATTTCAGGTGCCCTGATAGGTTTCATTGCTCCTTTACTCGGGGTTTTTATTGTTGTAAGGCGGCTATCGCTAATATCGGATGCATTAAGCCATGTAACTCTTTCGGGTATTGCCGCGAGCCTGCTACTCGAAAAAAAGCTTGGTCTTGCTGGTGCTATTAACCCGCTCTATATGGGAATGGCCTTTTCAGTAGGCGGAGCGCTGTTCATTGAAAAACTGAGAGCGGTATATAAACATTATCAAGAGCTGGCAATTCCGATTATCCTCTCAGGCGGTATTGGCCTCGGAGTTATTTTTATTTCATTAGCAGATGGTTTTAATGCAGACTTGTTTGGCTATCTTTTCGGCAGTGTCACTGCTGTTAGTAGAACAGACGTATTCATTATTGGATTTATCGCTGTCATTGTTGTTTTGGCGATCATCCTTCTTTATAAAGAGCTTTTCCTGCTTTCGTTTGATGAGGACTATGCAAAGGCATCAGGAATACCAGCCAAAGCGATTCATTTTATCTTTATTGTCATGGTAGCTTTAGTAATAGCCGCTTCAATGCGGATTGTCGGGGTATTGCTCGTGTCATCCCTGATGACCCTCCCAGTAGCGGCAAGTATGAGGATTGCAAAAGGATTTAAACAGTCCATATACCTTTCAATAGTATTTGGTGAGCTTTCTGTTATTGGCGGATTGTTTGCCGCTTACTATCTTGACTTGGCTCCTGGCGGTACTATAGTTTTGCTGGCTATATTGATTCTTTTATTCGCGATACTTTATAAGAAAGTCGGTTTTAATTTGCAAGCCGGCCGAAAGGGGTATAGGAATGAACGTACATGATGCCCTTGATTATCTGAAGGAAAAAGGTTATAAGCATACTGGAAAACGTGAGGACATGCTCCATTTGTTTTCGGACAGTGACAAATATTTAACTGCCAAGGATGTTCTGGATTCTTTGAAACAAAACTATCCTGGCCTCAGCTTTGATACCATTTATAGAAACTTATCCTTGTTTGTCGAACTGGATATTCTTGAATCAACAGAGCTTTCCGGAGAAAAACATTTTCGCTTTACATGTTCAAGGCATTCCCATCACCATCATTTTATTTGCCTTGATTGTGGAAAAACAAAAGAATTAGGGACATGCCCAATGAGTGGATTGAGTGAAGATTTAAAGGGATACGATGTATCAGGCCATAAGTTCGAAATATATGGGCGCTGCCCCGAATGCGTGTAAAAAAACAGCCACATCATGGCTGTTTTTTTCTTTTAAGTAACTTAGATTTTTGATTTATTCCAGTTCCTTATCCAGCGATCTGCCTCCTGCCATGTTGCTACCCTGATTACTCCTTCAGGAATGGGATCCCGGTTATACGGGGTATCAAAAAGGATTACCGGTATCCCGCACTCTTCATGAATCGCAACTGCATTGTCATGTTTATCCTCGAGAAACAATTCGACTTTATATTTTTTTGCTGTTTCTATTTTATTATGAGTCCCGATCAGTTCGATATGGTGATATTCCAATTCATTTAAGGTAAACCATTCTTGCGTAACGTTTAGCAAGTGGGATGCCCTGGCACTAATGAAATACAATTCATACTGCTCTTTCCATTTGGAAAGTACTTCTTTTGCCCCTTCTGCCATGGGGGACCCAGCGTAAATTTCTGGTTCTGCCCCTTTAAACCATTGGGTAAATTCTTCCCGCGACACATCCACAAGATGAAGAAGGTCATATTCTTTTACATCATCCAAAGTAACTTGAATATTAAAATCCCTGTTCATAAATGGCAAAATGCTCGATGGGCAGGTAACTGTTCCGTCAATATCAATCCCTAATCTTTTCATAAAGCAATCTCCTTCTATTTGTGAGAATCCATGTTCATTTTACCAAAAAGCTGTGAGAGGTACTCCATACAAAGATTGACATAGTAAAAATCGTATAGCCGTAAACAATAAGAAGGCTCCTACTTTTGAAAGCGAGGGATTCAGGTGGCAGACCAATCCAATAGAAACAACAATCTGCAGCAGCAAGGAAGCAACAGCCAGTCCCGAAACAATTCAAACTACAAAGAGGAAACTTCCTCGGAGCCCTTTCTTCTGCCTTCACCGCAAGGTTCATCAAACCTGCAGGCGGGCACCGGTACTGGTTCCACTTACCCGGAGACGGCAGGTACTGGTTTAACTGGTATGACAACAGGCACGGGTTATACTGACATGAATGCAGGCACCGGCTCGACTTACTCGGAGTCTTCGCGTACTAGTTCTTCTGACATGAATGCAGGCACCGGCTCGACTTACTCTGAGTCCTCGCGCACTGGTTCTTCTGACATGAATGCAGGCACTGGCTCGACTTACTCGGAGTCCTCGCGTACCGGTTCTTCTGGCATGAGTGCAGGCACGGGCTCGACTTACACGAAGTCGTCAGGTTCTGGTTCAACTGACATGAATGCAGGTAAAGGTTCAACTTCGGGATATGGTTCATCAAACTTGCGTACAGGCACTGGTTCAACTACTGTTTCTTCTGGACAAAATGTCAGGGAGGAAACTGCCAGTGAGCTTGCTGCACCAGTTCCTGTAAGGCAGAAGAGAAATGAAAATCGCGGGCAGCAAAATAACGCCGGTGAAAACGCAGGTTCCTCGATGCTTGGGTACACTGCATTGGGATTAGCTATTTTGTCGCTGTTCATTTTGCCAGTTCTGCTGGGAGCAGTGGGGATAGTACTCGGTTTTCTTGCGATGCGCAAAGGGCAGTCAAAGATAGGCGGATGGGCAATCGGTATTGGCGCAGTTTCACTTATTATCGGGATGTTCATAACACCATTTTTCTGATACTTTCAGCCACAGGAGCAAAGAAAAGAGGCTGGCATTTCTGCCGGCCTCTTTTTAGTTGTTTAAGTCTAGCTCCAGCGCCTATCGCCTAGCAAACTTCAGGCCCCCTCCCTACGATAAGTCATCATCGAATCGCTTACGCTCTTCGTGATTCCTTTATCTCAGTCGAAGCCCCTCCATTTTGTACGGCGATGACCACTAAGGAAAGCTTCTAAGAATAATCATCGCAGGGACAGGCGTTCTTTGCCTGTCACGAAGGCGCTTGCGCTTTTGTATTTACTTAACCCCTTGTTCTTCAAGGGCTTTCTTTTCAAAATATTCCGCTGCAATGGCGTCAATTTCTTTCTTTAATTCCTCAACCATTGTTTCTTCAGGGACTTTCCGAACAATTTCCCCTTTCCTGAACAGGAGGCCTTCGCCTCTTGCTCCAGCGATACCGATATCGGCTTCGCGTGCCTCACCAGGACCGTTTACTGCACAGCCAAGAACAGAAACTTTGATAGGAGCTTTAATGTTTGAAATATATTCTTCAACTTCATTAGCAATACTGATTAGATCGATTTCAATACGTCCACAGGTTGGACAGGCTATTAATGTTGCCGAGTTGGCCGATAAACCAAATACCTTTAGCAGATCACGGGCAACTTTAATCTCCTGGACAGGATCTGCGCTTAAGGATATCCTCATTGTGTTGCCTATTCCCATATTAAGAAGGACACCAAGCCCGGCAGAGCTTTTGATGGTACCTGAGAACAGGGTTCCAGATTCGGTAATGCCAAGGTGTAGCGGGTAATCAAAGGCTCGTGCAGCTTTTTCATATGCCTCGATAGCAAGGTTGACATCCGATGCTTTCATGGAAACGATAATGTCGTGGAAATCAAGATCCTCAAGAATCTTAATATGATGAAGGGCGCTTTCGACCATTCCGTCTGCGGTTGGATAACCATATTTATCAAGAATCTTTTTCTCAAGGGAACCGGCATTGACTCCTATCCGGATCGGAATCCCTTTTTCCTTGGCTGCCTTAACAACAGCTTCCACTTTCTCGCGTCTGCCGATATTTCCAGGATTGATTCTAATCTTGTCGGCACCGCCTTCAATTGCTTTTAAGGCAAGCTTGTAATCAAAATGGATATCAACAACAAGTGGAATGTTGATTCTTTTCTTAATCTCAGGAATTGCCTCGGCAGCCCGCATATCGGGGCAGGCAACCCGGACGATTTGACAGCCGGCGTCCTCAAGTCTTTTGATTTCAGCCACCGTTGCTTCAACGTCATGGGTTTTGGTTGTAGTCATGCTCTGTATAATTATTTCGTTGTTGCCGCCAATGGTCAGGTTACCGACCCGGACCGGGCGGGTTTTAGTACGATGTATAAGTTCATTCACGTAAGGTCCGCTCCTTTGGGTACAATTTTAAATATATATGCAATAAGCAGTACTAAACTATTTTATCAGTACCCAGACAATCTTACAAGACGGAGGGACCGCTGAGAGGTTTTGCTTCCTTAGTTGGTATAACTAGGGAATAGATATGTTTTGCCAACCTGCATGGTTTTTGGTGAAGTTCCGGGGTTCAAGGCTTCGAAATCAGAAATAAGTTTGCTGACAGGAACCCCTGTATCTCCAGAGTTGAATTCCTCAACAATTGATAGCAGTGTTTGGCCTGGTTTTACTGTTGCTTTGAAGTAAGGCTGGGAAGGGGAACTTGTCTCTTCATTTACCTGAATTGGGACTGTTACAGCAGCTGGAAGGGTGCCCCTTGTTAAATCGACATATACAGAAATGAATAGGGCAAGGGAGAAAATGAAGGCTATGAATTTTTTCATTGGACAGGCCTCCTCCGGCAATTTGTATCATACTTATGCTGAAGAGACCTTTGGTAGAACCAACAATTATTTGAAAGCGCATCGTCCTAACAGGTGAAAAAGCCGTCCTGTGAAGTTCACAGGACGGCTTTTACATTATACAGGCTCCTTATTTGTCCCAGGCGTTTCATTAATCGCTAGATACAAAACAATGGCGGAAACAAACCAATTAATCATAATACCATTTGGAACAACAGTTTGAAGAGCTTCCATTATTGTAAAGAATATCGTGGAAAGTGTTACACTATAAGCAGCCATTCTCCACAATTGACTGAATGCAAGCTGCCTCCTCATAATGTTGCTGAACATAATACCGATACCTGCAAGGA
Organism: Bacillus sp. FJAT-18017; assembly: GCF_001278805.1. Lineage (GTDB taxonomy): Bacteria > Bacillota > Bacilli > Bacillales > Cytobacillaceae > Bacillus_D. The sequence goes on from NZ_CP012602.1 coordinate 2,004,534, forward strand.
CTGTTATTTCAATAAACTTCATGGCAGAAGATACGAGCAGGATAAATGCAAAGACTATTGGCATAATTACGCCTTTAACACCATTCATGGAATTGAAGAAATCCAGGAAATCCTTTTTTGCAATCTCACTGCCTTCAAGCATGGTATATGGGTAGGATTGTGTTCTCCCGCCTGCTGATAGGGCGAATTCATTTTTTAGAAAACCGAAAGCATTGCCGTTTTCGGCAAGCTCATCTCCGTCCACGGAACCTGTTGGATCAAGTGTGATTGAAAATCCGTCTCTCTCTACAGTAATTGGCTTATCAGTTTCGGCCTCAAGAGTACCGTTTTTAATCGTAAAATCAGGAAGTTCCTCACTGGCAATTTGCTTTGCTGTTTCAATACCGCTCGTTATGGCATTATTAAAAAAGTAAAAGGTTGGCAAAATGGAGATCAATGTAAGCAGGAAAACATACAAAATCGTTTTACCCATTCCTTGCAAACGGAATGAAGCTATATCCTTGGGTGAATAGATACTTCTGTATAGTTGTTTAAAAACGTTCATCATTACACTCCCTAAAAAGTTTCAACCCTTTCATTTTATCCCTTCCGGATTGGCAGTACAAGTGTTTGAAATCAAAAGCAAAAACGTGGCAGATTAACAAATATGTTTAAGGGTATTTAAGAATTAGTAATAAATGATTTTCTTGGTTTGGAATTATGCTTTTAAAGGAGATAATTGTATGGAAACAGTAGTTTGGGGCATTGTCATTTTGTTATTTATTGTTGCTTTCGTTGGAATTGTATTTCCGGTTATTCCAAGTGTTTTATTTATCTTCGCTGGATTTCTAGCATACGGCTTTTTTGTTTCTTTTGAACCTTTTAATTGGTTCTTCTGGGTTGTCCAAGGCATGTTCACTTTACTCTTGTTTGGTGCGGATTATGCAGCCAATATTATAGGAATCAAAAAGTATGGGGGTTCGAAAGCAGCTGTGTGGGGCAGTACAATTGGTTTGCTGGTTGGGCCGTTTGTCATCCCATTCCTTGGAATACTTATCGGTCCCTTCATTGGAGCTGTTGCAGCAGAATTGATTGTTCACAGAAAAGGGCTGACTGAAAGTGCAAAAATAGGCTTTGGTTCTGTTGTTGGTTTCATTAGTGGAGCTGTAGCCAAAACAATCATTCAGGCTGCAATGGTTATCTATTTTCTTATTATGGTGCTTTAATTAGGTTATGTAAAAACGTTGTTGATTTCGCTTCAACCAACCATACGAAAATAATAAAACCGGCTCGGGTATAGGTAACCCCAGCCGGATTTATTATTTTTAGACAAGAAGACTCTTCCTTAAGATGGGGCTCAGTTTTAATTCAAGCCGCAAATTTCAAAACCGCAATTCTGGCAATCAACTTCCTGTCTTAAGTAAGTTAAGTCCTTTATTGTAAATTTCTGCTGATCATAGCCGATGACATCCATATCCCTTAATTCCTTTAGGCTCCGCTGGATGACTTCCCTGGTGCCATACGTCAAATTGGCGAGTTCCTGATGGGTAAGAGGGAGGTCAATTAATATGCCATCCTCGGTATCAACTCCATAGGAATTGGCCAACCGGATTAAGATAGAATAAAGGCCGCCTTTTTTGCCATTCATGATTAAATCCTGGCATTTCATTTGTGCTTTAAGATACCTCGTACTCATCCAAGAAACGAGGGCAGTCATCGCAAAAGGATCATTATTGATGAAATCCTCAAATTGTTCCCGCCTGATAACAAGCAATTCGCAGTCCGTTAGTGCTTTGGCAGAGAAGTGATAGTGGCAAGAAGGATTGAAGATTTGGTATTCCACAACAATTTCTTTCTGATTAAGAATTTTGAGGATGAATTCCTTACCTCTTAAATGGACCCTTCCGATGGCTACGCTGCCTTTCTGGATAATATAAATATTTTCGACAGGATCCCTTTCGCCAAAAAGCGCAGTACCCGCCTTGTATTTCTGCAGGGGTTCCTTACCACCAAAAAAATGAACAAGTAAATTATAGAGAGAATCTATATTTTCATACATGACCGCCACTCCTTATTTCTCCATATTTTGATTTAAAAAGATTATTACTATCATGTCAATGCTGTTTTTACAAAATATGGGATAAAAAACAAGAGACTATGACTTAAATCGTTGACAAACCTGAAGAAACCTGAAAATGACAAATTTCCGAATCTTAAATGAAACAACTTAGAAAGGCCGGTATGAAACTTCTTGGCAAAGGGAAAGGTATCATTGTTGTCAGGGAGCGTATTATTTGAATCCGACTGGTAACTCTGATAAGCTGTAACTGCAAAGCTTTAGAAATTTCTAACAATTTTTAAGGCCAAAATCGTTTACATAGGAGGAATAATTTATGGCATTTGAATTACCACAACTTCCTTATGGGTATGACGCTCTAGAGCCTCATATCGATAAAGAAACAATGAACATTCACCATACGAAGCACCATAACACATATGTTACAAACCTTAACAATGCACTTGAAGGAAATGAGGAACTTCTTTCCAAACCAGTGGAAGAAGTAATTGCAAATCTTGATGCAGTACCTGAAAGCTCCAGAACTGCTGTTCGAAACAACGGTGGCGGACATGCCAACCACAGCCTATTCTGGCAGGTCATTTCGCCAAATGGCGGCGGAGAGCCCACTGGCGAGCTTTCTGACGCTATTAACAGCAAATTTGGCAGTCTTGAAAACTTTAAAGAAGAATTTGCAAAAGCTGCTACAACTCGTTTTGGTTCCGGTTGGGCTTGGCTAGTTGTCAACAATGGAGAAATTGAAGTAACCAGCACACCAAACCAGGACTCCCCATTGATGGAAGGCAAGACTCCTATTCTTGGCCTGGATGTTTGGGAGCATGCATACTACCTCAAATATCAAAACCGACGCCCGGAATATATCAATTCCTTCTGGAATGTTGTTAATTGGGAAGAAGTAGGCAAGCGCTTCAGCTCAGCAAAATAATGAACTTGCAGGGAAAGGCAGAGAATATCTGCCTTTTTTCTTATTTTCTATAGTTGTTGTTTTTCCCTAGAGGATCCGGAATTTTTTCCTAAGATGTTCTCCAGGGGAACTCATTCAACGTCCTAATGGGGTAGGTCAATCAACCAACCTATTGAAGACCGTGCGCCTTATTTCTAACCCATCAGGGTAGTTAAGAACCTCCATTGGCGGCCATACACCTCTTTTTTTACATATCAAGGTAATCAAGATCCTCTATTGAAGACCCTGCCCTCTATTTTAAACGCGTCAGGTCGACAAGGACCTATATAAACGACTGTACCCACTTTTTCTTAACCAGCAGGGTGGTCAAGAACCTTTATAGACTAGCGACACCCTTCATTTCTGAACCAGCCTCCAAGGAAGAAGTTTATTCAAAACAACACAGCTAACCGTTTAAAGAAATCAAACAATTAATTAGGAATAGAAATGGGAGGGGTGATGAAAACTACCTTTATGAATAAAGGAGTTTTCATATGTTTAAAAAACTGAAGTTATTTGGAGATCTGGAAGTAACAAAGGACTTGAAGCTGCTGCTTATACTTGGCGGTCTATATTCATTGAGTGTCGCCCTCTCAAACACATTCGTAAATATTTATTTATGGAAGCAATCAGGGAATTTTGCTACGCTTTCCCTCTATAATTTATCAATTGTAATTCTTCAGCCGCTTACATTTATACTCGCTGGGAGATGGGCAAAAAAAGTTGACCGCGTGATTGTCTTGCGGATTGGGGTTATTTTCCTTGCTCTGTTTTATTTAGCGGTTCTGGCCACGGGTACGGGTGCATCCGAATTTCTCTTCCTGCTTGGCGGACTGCTTGGTATCGGTTATGGATTTTACTGGCTCGCATTCAATGTGCTTACCTTTGAAATTACTGAGCCGGAAACAAGAGACTTTTTTAATGGATTTCTTGGGATCCTATCGTCGGCGGGAGGAATGGTCGGTCCGATTGCCTCTGGTTTTATTATCACAAGGGTAGTTAATTTTAATGGATATATGATTGTATTTGGTCTTTCGCTAGCATTATTTTCCCTGGCTGTATTTCTAAGCTTTTTTTTGAAGCCCAGGCCTTCTTCTGGGAAATATTCAGTTGCAGATGTTTTTAAGGAACGGGGAAGGAATCGAAATTGGAAGCTGGTCACTAACGCCCATTTTTTCCAGGGGCTGAGGGAAGGAACGTTTGTATTTGTTATTTCAGTGTATGTCTTTCTCTCAACCGGAAGTGAACTTTCACTTGGAACGTTTGGACTGATTAACTCTGGTGTTTCTTTTCTTGCCTATTACTTTGCGTCAAGGTTAATAAAGAAGCAGCGAAGGAAAAAGGCCATCTTGCTTGGCGGCCTTATATTGTTCGCATCCGTTTTTCTCTTGGTGTATCAAGTCAATTTTCAAAAAATGCTGCTTTATGGAAGTATCATTGCTGTTGCTTATCCGATCTTGCTAGTCCCTTATGTGTCAATTACCTATGATGTGATTGGAAGAAGCAGGAATGCTGCGGAAATGAGAATTGAGTACATAGTCGTCCGCGAAGTATTTCTTAATATCGGAAGAATCGTATCAATACTCGTTTTTCTGGCCGGAATAACATTGTTTGATTGGCAAGAAAGCATTCCGATTCTGCTTGTCATCCTCGGGGCGGGGCATGCGTGCATCTATTTTTTTCTAAGAAAAGTCCATCTTTCTTCCCCTTAGGCCCCTGCATGCAGGGGTCTTTATTCTTATGGATGCCTAGTTTATGTCCTGCTTGAGACCTATTTAAAAATTGGTATATGGTTACTGATAGAAATTATTATTTTTATACCTTACAATAAAGGATAGTGAATTTTAAAAGGAAAGTGTGAGTACATGGTTTCGACGAAGAAAAGAAAGAAAAGGGCTCATGTTCCGTTTAGGCTCAATATATTATTTTTTGCAGTGTTTGTACTTTTTTCTTTATTGATTTTGAGATTAGGAATTGTTCAGATTGTATATGGCGATGATTTTAAGCGCGAGGTGGAACGTACGGAGGATGTTACCGTAAAAAATCCCGTTCCCAGGGGCAAGATGTTTGATCGTAATGGACAGGTCATTCTTGATAACGAGCCGCTGAATGCAATCACTTATACGAGATATCAGGGTACAACACAAGAAGAAATGCTTGAGGTTGCCGAAAAATTGGCAGGGATGATTGAAAAACCATACGATAAACTTCAGGAGCGGGATAAAAAGGACTTCTGGCTGCTGAAAAATGAGGAAGAAGCTAAAAAGTTAATTACTAAAAAAGAATGGGATGCTTATTACAATAAGGAAATTACCGATAAAAAGCTATATGATATGCAAGTCGAGCGTGTAACAGAGAAGCATATTAAAACCCTGACTCCAGCCGAACTTGAGGTTGCAGCAATTTGGCGCGAATTTAATGCTGGGTATGCCCAGACTCCGCAAATTGTAAAAAATGTAGACGTGTCGGATAAGGAATTCGCAGTTGTTAGTGAAAATCTTGAGGACTTGCCTGGAGTTGACACTACGACTGACTGGAAGCGTAAGTATGTATTTGGAGATACACTTAGAACCATTCTTGGAAATACTACATCTTCGGCAAAAGGCATACCAAGGGAACAGCTGGATTATTATTTATCGAGGGATTACAGCCTTAATGACCGGGTCGGGATCAGTTATATAGAAAAGCAATATGAAGAAGTACTCCAGGGACAGAAGGCAAAAGTAAAAAATAAAACGGACAAAGGCGGAAATGTTCTCGGGACAGAAGTCGTTTCTGAAGGCCAACGTGGCAAAGACCTTGTCCTTACCATTGATATGGAGCTGCAGCGTGAAGTTGAAAAAATTCTCGAAGAGGAACTTTGGGCAGCAAAGCGGAAACCTGGTTCAGCGCTTCTTGACAGGGGCTTTGTTGTCATGATGGACCCTCACACGGGTGATATTTTAACGATGGCAGGCAAGAAAATTGAAAAGGACCCTAAAACTGGCAAATATAAAATGGACGATTATGCCTATGGAACCTTTACTAGTTCATATAACGTAGGATCGACAGTTAAGGGGGCGACAGTTTATACTGGACTGCATGAAGGGGTTATTACGCCTTCAACAACTTTCTATGATACCCCGATGAATATAAAAGGGACTCCCAAAAAGTCATCCTGGAAAAGTGGTATTGGTTCTGTGAACGCTGCGAGCGCATTAGAGATTTCATCTAACGTGTATATGTTCCATGTGGCAATCAAGCTGGGTAAAGGAACTTATATTCCTAACCAGCCGCTGCCGCTTGACTTGAAGGCATTTAACACCTTTAGGGAAAACTTCAGCCAATTTGGCCTCGGTGTCAGGACTGGACTGGATTTGCCAAGTGAATCTGCTGGATTTGCAGGGCCAATCGAGGGAGGGAAGCTTCTTGACCTTGCAATTGGCCAGTATGATACGTATACCGCTATGCAATTAGCTCAATATGTTTCTACCGTTGCTAATGGGGGTACTAGAATTCAGCCTCATATTGTAAAAGAAATTCGCGAACCTGAAATGGAAAGTGACGAGCTCGGACCTATCATTCAGGAAATTCAGCCAAAGGTTTTGAACCGTATTGATAAAGGTGAAGAATACCTTGATGTTGTAAAGCAAGGTTTCTGGCGGGTTATGCATGGTTCAAGAGGGACTGCTCGAAGCATGTTTAATGATGCTCCTTATAACCCGGCAGGAAAGACCGGTACTGCCGAAGCATTTTATGATGGGTTTGAAAGAAAGAAATTCGGAAAGATTCCTCCAGAAGTTATGAATCTTAGCCTAATTGCTTTCGCACCATACGAAAAACCAGAAATAGCGATATCCGTACTCATTCCATGGGCTTACCAGGGAAGCGGTGACAGCTATAATAATATCATTGGTCGAAAGGCTCTCGATGCGTACTTTGAAATCAAGAAAAAGCGTGCATCAGGTGAATCCAATTCTGCTAATGACCAAGAGCAGACTCAGAATGGAACAGAAAACCAAACCGAATAGAATTAAAAAATACCGCCTTTACATTGGGCGGTATTTTTGTGTTCGTACATATTTATCCGGGTCTTTCGTAATGATTTCGGAAACAATGGGCAAACTTTTTTATAAGGATATAGGCTTAAATTTACAAAACCTTAACATTCGTTTAAAACGTCTTTAACAGTAAACCTGTAATCTAATATTCGTAGGGAAGATAAAAAAACCAAACACTTAGGGGGAACAAAACAGATGAAACGATTCAAGAAGCTCAGCCTGCTTGCAATGCTCGCAGCGGTAATGGTATTTACAGCTGCATGCGGAGGCGGAGATAAAGCAGAAGGCGGCAATGGAGAAGAATTAGAAGGCAGCGTCGTTATCGACGGATCAGGCACAGTATATCCATTCATGGCCAAAATGGCTGAAAATTATATGACCAACGAACAAGAAGGCGTTTCTGTAGAGGTCAGCCGCGCAGGTACTTCTGCTGGTTTCAAAAAGTTCCTTGCTGAAGATGGAACAGACTTTAACAATGCATCCCGTACCATTAAAGATGAAGAAAAAGCCGAAGCAGAAAAGCTAGGCATTGATGTACAAGAATTGAAAGTTGCTCTCGACGGTATCACAATCGTCATTAACAAAGAAAATGATTGGGCGAAAGAACTTACTCAACAGGAAGTTATTGATATCTTCACTGGTGCTAAAAATAAGAAAAACTGGTCTGATGTACGCGAAGGTTTCCCAAATGAACCAATCAAGACTTACGGACCCAATGAAAACCATGGAACATACGAATTCTTCTATGAGGAAATTTTGGGTGAGCAAGATCTTCCAGAAAATATCAACCTTCAGCAGGACTACTCAACATTGGTAGACCTTGTCTCAAAGGATAAGAATGCAATTGGCTTCTTCGGCTTCGGTTATTATGACAGCAACAAAGATAAGCTGGGTGCTGTTAATATCGACTTCGGTAACGGACCTGTTGAACCTTCCCTTGATACAATCAAGGAAGATGGAGCCTATGCACCGTTCACTCGCGCTGTATACACATACTTAAATGCTGATATGGCGAAAGAAAAGCCGCAAGTCCTGGATTACGCAATCTATATGATGGAAAATGCCCAGGATGTTGCAGCTAAAACTGGTTTTGCGCCACTTTCTGATGCAGACAAGCAGGCAGCGCTTGATGATCTGAATGCTCTAAAAAAATAATTTGATTTAGAATACCATCCATGCCCATGGAAGATGAGAAGCCTGGCCTTCTCATCTTTTGTGTGGTTTTAAGTTTACTTATATTTTTATAAGGAAACTATAAGGGTGAAAGGGGCTTTTATTATGGACAATTCTGGCAGCAAAAAGCTTAATATAAGCGGACTCATACAAGAGAAGAAAAAGTCCGCTAGCCTGGGAAGAGGAATAGAAAAACTTGTACCCAGCATCCTATTTGCAATCGCGGCTATCTCTGTTTTTACAACATTCGGAATAGTAATCACGCTTTTGTCGGAGACTTTATTATTCTTTAAAGACGTGCCGTTCATTGAATTCTTTACAGGTACGGTACTTAAGCCATTGGGTGATAATGCCCAGTTCGGTATTCTTCCATTATTAAATGGCACACTTATTTCTACTGCGATTGCTATGGTTGTAGCTATTCCAGTTGGTTTGATGACAGCAATTTTCCTGAGTGAATATGCGTCGGATAAAGTTAGGAGAATTCTAAAACCAATTCTCGAAGTATTGGCTGGGATACCAACAATCGTATATGGCTTCTTTGCTTTCACATTTGTTACCCCTTTATTGCGTTCGTTTATTCCGGGACTTGAGCCAACCAATATTTTGAGCCCTGGGCTTGTAATGGGCATCATGATTATCCCAATGGTTGCCTCCTTGTCCGAGGATGCAATGAGTGCTGTACCGAATGCAATGCGCGAAGGTGCGCTGGCACTAGGCGCGACGAAGCTGGAAGTTACCTGGAGGGTTGTTATACCTGCGGCAATTTCCGGGATCATTGCTTCCTTCGTATTAGGTATTTCACGTGCAATTGGTGAAACCATGATTGTTGCAATCGCAAGTGGAAGTTCCAAGAACTTCACTTTTGATATAACCCAATCCATGCAGACGATGACTGCTTATATAGTAGAAGTCAGTGGTGGTGAAGCTGCGGCAGGAACAACATTGTATTACAGCCTGTACGCAGTCGCCATGACACTATTCGTGTTTACATTAATCATGAACCTGATTGCACAATATATTTCACGTAAGTTCAGGGAGGAATACTAAAATGAAATATATTGATAAAAATCAGGTACAGAAGAAAATGGGATCAAGACTTATTGTAAACAATATTGCCAAAGCACTTTTCTTACTTGCTGCATTGTTCGGGATTGCTGTATTGGCTGTCCTGATATACCGGGTAATTCGCGACGGTATTGGATGGATAAATATGGATTTTCTGATGAACAAACTTTCCACTGATCCTGAAAGGGCAGGGATTATGGGAGCTATACTGGGAACTTTATGGCTCATGTTAATTGTAGCGCCAGTAACGATGATCCTTGGTGTCGGTACTGCGATATACCTTGAAGAATATGCAAAAAAAGGCAGACTGCAATCATTTATTCAAACGAATATTTCCAATCTGGCAGGTGTTCCGTCTGTTGTTTTCGGGATTCTTGGATTAACAGTTTTCGCCCGCTGGATGGATCTGGGCTCTGTTATACTAGCAGGAGGCCTAACCATGTCACTGCTTGTCCTTCCGGTGGTAGTTGTTTCAAGCCAGGAGGCCATACGTGCTGTCCCACAATTTTTACGTGAAGCGTCATACGGGATGGGAGCGACAAAATGGCAAACGATTAAAAATGTTGTATTGCCGACTTCAATTCCAGGGATCCTGACAGGGGTTATCCTGGCATTATCAAGAGCGATTGGTGAAACAGCCCCGCTTGTTGTTCTGGGAATCCCGGCGCTATTAATTCCGTTCCCTGACAACATTCTGGATAAATTCACGATTTTGCCTGTTCAAATATACTACTGGACTGTTGACTCGGCCCTTGTTGCCGAATATGCAAATCTTGCTGCGGCAACAATTATCATCTTGTTGCTTGTCCTGTTCATTATGAACTCCGTAGCAGTTTTAATCAGAAATAAATTTCAAAAAAGATATTAAGACGGGAGGCCAATTTCGATGGGGACTACAACAGGAAAAATCAATTTGAAGCCAGAGCGGCAGAACGATACAAAGAGTGCCGATACTACAAAAAAGGCAGTTTATGAAACAAATGATTTCAATTTATGGTATGGTGAAGGCCATGCGTTAAAAAATATTAATTTGAATATAAATGAGAATGAAGTAACGGCTATTATCGGCCCATCCGGCTGCGGAAAATCAACATACATCAAAGCTCTCAACAGGATGGTTGAGCTTGTTCCTGGGGTCAGGACATCCGGGGAAATTCTTTATAGGGGTAAAGATATCCATGATAAGGGTTTCGAGGTTGAAGACCTGAGGACACGCGTCGGTATGGTATTCCAAAAGCCGAATCCATTTCCTAAATCAATTTATGAAAATATTGCTTACGGTCCGAAAATCCATGGTATCAAAAACAAAAAAGTGTTGGATGAGATTGTTGAGCAAAGCTTGCGTGGCGCAGCGATTTGGGATGAAGTTAAAGACAGACTTAATCAGAATGCATACGGATTATCCGGTGGCCAGCAGCAGAGAATTTGTATTGCCCGCTGTCTTGCAATCGAACCAGATGTAATCCTTATGGACGAGCCGACCTCAGCCCTTGACCCTATCTCAACCCTAAAGGTTGAGGAACTAGTTCAAGAATTGAAACAAAATTACAGTATTATTATCGTTACGCATAATATGCAGCAAGCAGCAAGGATTTCAGATAAAACGGCATTTTTCCTTAATGGTGAGGTTGTTGAATTTGCGGAAACAAATAAAATCTTCTCAAACCCATCAGATCAGCGGACAGAAGATTATATTTCAGGTAGGTTTGGTTAAGCAACATTAGCATATAATTTAATGTGGGTAGCAAGCTTCACTGCACTTTACCAGGAAAAATAATGGGGTGACGAAAGTGGTAACAAGGACAAATTTTGATAATAACTTGAATCAGTTAAAGGAAATGCTAATGGAAATGGTTCGGCTTGCAACTGACGCGGTCAGAGAGTCAACCGAGGCGTTAGTTGCTCAGGACCTCGATAAAGCACATAAAATCATAGAAGGCGATAACCGGATTGATGAGCTTGAGTCTAAAATAAATGAATTAGCAGTTCTGTTGATTGCAACTGAATCTCCAGTTGCAACCGACCTCAGAAAAATCATCGCATCCTTGAAGATTTCCTCTGAGGTCGAACGGATTGCTGACAATGCAGTAAATATCGCAAAGGCGGCTCTCCATATCGGAAAAGAAAAACACATTAAAGAAATTGTAGATATTCCAAGGATGATGGAGCTCGTTATAGAGATGCTTGAGTGTTCCTTAAAATCATTTTATGAGAGTGACACAGTCCTTGCGAGGGAATGTGCTAAAAAGGATGATCAAGTTGATGAATTATATGGACAACTGGTTAAGGAATTATTGAGCTATATTCCCCAAAACCCGGCAGCAACAAATCAAATCCAGCAGCTCGCGTTTACGTGCCGCTATATCGAAAGAATTGGCGACCACTCAACCAATATAGCCGAGCAAGTTATTTATCTAGTAACAGGCAAAACGTACGATCTTAATACTTAATCAGAAAGCATGGTGCCAGCTAAGTTTGGCACCATGCTTTTTTGTAGATAAGGAAATTGTAGATTTCGCAAAAGAGGATACCTTTTTTATTAGTATCTACGTCTAGCTCTAGCGCCTATCGCCTAGCAAACTTCAGGCCTCCTCCCTACGATAAGTCATCATCGAATCGCTTACGCTCTTCGTGATTCCTTTATCTCAGTCGAAGTCCCTCCATTTTTGTACGGCGATGACCAAGGCGCTTGCACTTTTGTTCTCATTGTCCTTTTTTTATGCTGACTGTGTCGAATCTCCTCTAAAAAATCGGCTGAAATTTTGTAAATAAATTTTTTTCCGCGAGTTGGAAAAGGTATGGCGAGGCCAGGCGGATTCCGACAATTTGCGTTTATTGTACAAGGATAGCGGAGGTGCTACGATTATTTAAGAAAAGGCGGCATATTCTTTGACCCGTCGAATATACATAAAAGTTACCATAAAGGCGGTTGGACAATGATAAAGATAAAAAAGGGAATTATCGGGGAGCCAAGCATTCCTTACAATACGCCCAGGGAGAAAGCGATGGCTGTAGGGACTGGAATATGGCTAAATGGAAAGGTACTGTGGAATTTTGATAACAAAGAGACAATCATGTATGAGGAACAAGTGACTATGAGAGTAACAGAGGAAAAGCCTCATTCCAAAGTCAGTTTGCTTTCCTATCATGTTATTAATCATAGTTCAAAGGAAAAACAACTAAAACTTCTTTCAATGAACTATTTAAAAACAATCCGCCGTGATCACTTTGCCTTCATATCTCCTGCCGATGATACAAGCTTCCACCTTGCAGGCGATCAAATGTTCATGATTAATGGACAAACAGAAACAGGAGGCAAATGGGAGAGTACCATAGTGCCTTCTTGGATTATGAATTCCGAACAAATCTGGGCGTCTCTTGAAAAAGGAATATTGAAATATCAGCCTACTGCAAAAGGAAATCCAGCCACGCTCCTTTCAGCAAGCTTTGGCATTCCTGCAGGGATGACGGCGTTAGTAAGGACATGGACCATTGCAGGAAGTGATAAAAATGAGTTGGTTAACCTAAATAACGTCCTTTTAAAAAACAGACTAGCATTCCCGATAAAAAAGTGATATTATAGAAAAGTCGTATGAACGAATAAGCTTTAGTGTTTGGAGGGAAAAAAATGCGCGTGAATATTACGTTGGCTTGCACAGAATGTGGTGAGCGTAACTATATTTCCAAAAAAAATAAACGAAACAATCCTGATCGTCTTGAGCTGAAAAAATATTGCTCTAGAGAGAAGCGCACAACAGTACATCGTGAAACAAAATAAGCAGTAGGGCTTCCTGCTGCTTTTTTTGTTGTCTGAAAAAGTTTCAAGGAGGGTTATAATGGAAGAAAAACGCAAATTGAGACAAACTATACTTAGGGAACTTAAACAAATACCTGAAGAAGAACATACCCAGCTATCAGATCAAATAGCCGAAACCTTATACATACAGCCAGAATGGAAAAGGGCTTCTGTAATAGGAATAACTATTTCCCGCCCCCCTGAAATTAATACATACACAATCATTGAACATGCATGGTCGGAGGGCAAAAGGGTAGCTGTACCTAAATGTATCCCTGCCACCAAAGAAATGGAATTCCGTTATATTACTAGGTTTGAACAGCTCGAAAGTGTTTACTACGGATTGCAAGAACCAATTAGGGATAAAACAAAACTGGCCGAGCCTAGTGAACTTGGGCTGCTGATTGTCCCTGGCCTTGCTTTTACGAAAGAAGGCTTTCGACTAGGATTTGGCGGAGGGTATTATGACCGTTTTCTTTCCAGCAATTCCGGAGAGACGATAAGCCTCGCAACAAACAGACAAATTCTCGTAAATCTTCCGGTAGAGCCTCATGACAAACCGGTATCTAAAATCATTACCGAACAAGGGGTTATATTCCCATGATGTTAGGGAAGTTTATAAGTATCTTAATGATATTCCTTGCAACTGTTGCGGGGTGGTATCTCAGGGCGCTGACTTTATCAGGGGCGGTAGCTGCAATTTTTTGCGCATGGGCCATTTTGGCTGGAAACGGAATAGAGGGACTGATTCTTCTCGGTGTATTCTTCGTTACCTCAAGTTTATGGTCAAAGTATAAAAGTAAAGCAAAAGCAGCACTTGAAGAAAAATTGGCGAAAGGGTCGAGAAGGGACTGGAAGCAGGTGGCAGCTAATGGCGGCCCTGCAGCTCTTTGCAGTCTGGCCTTCCTCGCTACGGGAAATGAAATATGGATTATTTGTTTTGCTACTGCGATTGCGAGCGCAAATTCCGATACATGGGCATCTGAAATTGGCTCATTAAGCAGGAAAGAGCCCTTTAACATACTTACATTCAGGCGCGCGGAACGTGGGACCTCGGGGGCCGTCAGTTTTATGGGGACAATGGCCGGAGTGGCTGGATCGGCACTGATTGCCCTCCTGTCAGTATATCTTTTGAACCTTCAGCCCGGCACTGGTGTATTGATTTTTATCTTTGGTTTTGTTGGAAATGTTATTGATACATTGCTTGGGGCATATGCCCAGGCTTTGTATAGATGCCAAAATTGCGGTATTGAGACAGAAAAGGGATTTCATTGTGGGCAGAGGACAAGAAAACTTAAGGGACTCAAGTTCTTGGATAATGACCTGGTTAATTTCTTGTCTGGTTTTCTGGCTGTCACCGGGACATTCATCTGGCATGTTTTTTAAGCAAAACATGGTGCTTTTACATTGAACATAACATTCAAGGGAGGATGAAATATGGGACGCGTAAATAGGGTTGTATTAATCGGTACAGGCTTTGTAGGCTCGAGCTATGCTTTTGCAATGGTTAATCAAGGTGTTACAGAAGAACTTGTATTGATTGACCTGAACAAGGAAAAATCAGAAGGCGACGCGATGGATTTAAATCATGGTCTTCCGTTTGCCCCATCGCGTACAAAAATTTGGTTCGGAGATTATTCGGAATGCAAAGATGCTGACTTGGTCGTCATATCTGCTGGCGCAAACCAAAAACCAGGTGAGACCAGGCTTGATCTAGTTGAAAAAAACACGAAAATTTTTAAAGGAATTGTTGATAGTGTAATGGGAAGCGGTTTTGATGGAATTTTCCTGGTCGCAACAAACCCAGTTGATATCTTATCCTATGCTGTATGGAAGTTTTCAGGTCTTCCAAAAGAAAGAGTCATAGGATCGGGGACCATTCTCGATACTGCTCGTTTTAGATTTTTACTTGGAGATTATTTTGATGTTGATACTCGGAATGTCCATGCCTATATTATTGGTGAGCATGGTGATACTGAGCTTCCAGTATGGAGCAATGCAAATATCGCTAATAAAAGTATTGCGGAATGGGTAAAGAAGAAACCAGACTTTAAAAAAGAGGATTTAGAAAATATATTTCTTAATGTACGAGATGCGGCGTACCATATTATTGAAAGAAAAGGTGCCACTTATTATGGGATTGCCATGGGCCTTGTAAGGCTGACTAAAGCAATCCTTGGAGACGAAAACTCTGTATTGACCGTTTCCTGTTATCTCGATGGAGAATATGGTCATAACGATATATATATCGGTGTTCCTGCGATTGTTAATAGAAATGGCATAAAAGAAATTTTAGAAGTGGAATTGAGCGAAGAGGAAAAAGATAAGTTTGCTCATTCGGTAAGTGTTCTTAAAAAGACACTTGAACCAGTCCTCAAACATTAAAACAAACCTTCGTTAACCGAGTAAGGGCCGAGGCTGAGTCGCCTCGAAAAACATTGGTAACCAATCGGCCTTAAGCGTGATTATCGTAAAGTATAGTTCCTTCTTCCTCAAGGTAAACTAGGGATGGAGGGATTATCATGAAAAAAAGCGTTTCATCTTTAATGATTGCTGGGACTGCGGGTTATTTTCTTTATCGTAACCGTTACAGAGTTATGAATGCAGTGCTTGGTACGGGTTGGGTAAGAAAAGCTGCAGTCAGAACCTTTATGGGAATGCCCGGTATGAGGGATAAAATGATGAATACTGTATTTGGAGGGCCGACCCGTTAATTACGGGGCGGCTTTTCTTTTATTCTTGTCATGAATGAAGAGGGCGGAGATTGGATTGACTCCTTCATATTCAGTATAATAGTGAAGATAAAGACTTTTTGCATTTCATACTACAAATTATACTAAAGAATTTCAGAGGCGTATTTTATTGATTGGACCGGAAGGCACGAAGACTCCTACGGGAGACAAGGCCAGTGGGAGACCCCGCAGGAGCAAAGCGACGAGGAGGCTCCCAGGCCGCCCGTGGAAAGCGAAGTGCCTGGAGGGGAAATCACAGAATCTATATAGGTTTAAGAAAGCAGGGGAACTTCTTGTACAATAAGGAAGATTATCTTTTTTGGAATCTTGCCGAATCATTCATAATCGGCTCAGGTTATAGAATTGTAAAATTGTTTCCAAATCAACAGGAACTGTGGCTTGAAAAAAAAGAAAATAATAAAGCTCCAATTATCCGTTTGCTCCGTTACAATTTGGATTGGGGAAATTGGATGGAACGGGATATCCAGCTGACTGCTTCAACCGGCGATAAAATTAGGAAACAAATGAATAAACGAAGGCTTGGAGTTGTTAATATTTATGTAAGCGAGCTCCCGCCAGTTGATGAGTATAAACATTTATTAGACAAGCCTGTTGTTTTGAAAAGCACTTTTTCAGAAACCTCAGTTCATACGATTCTGTTTGCCGATGGATTGTATCAGGAGGCTCAAAAGGATTTAGCAGTATTGTCTGGCATTGATTCCATTTCTCTTAATCAGAGGGATGATGCTGAGCCGGAAGACCTTGAGTCATTGAAGGAACGCACGCTTGGGCATGCGAGGGAGGCAAACAGGGAAGAACAGGCTCTGTTTAGGGCCGGAAAGCCGATATTTACATACGTTTTTATGGCCCTGCAAATTATGATTTTCATTTTGCTTGAATTATCTGGAGGCAGTACAAATCCTTCGACGTTAATTCAATTCGGTGCAAAGTTTAATCCGCTTATTCTTCAGGGAGAGTGGTGGCGATTCTTTGCCCCTATTTTCCTTCATATTGGGTTTCTTCATTTGGCTATGAATACACTGGGACTTTATTTTGTCGGGACTGCTGTAGAAAAAATACTTGGGAGCACGAGGTTTATTTTTGTGTATCTTGTTGCTGGATTTGGCGGTTCTTTGGCTAGCTTCCTGTTCAGCCATGATTTATCGGCAGGTGCGAGTGGTGCGATTTTTGGCCTGCTCGGCGCTCTTCTTTACTTTGGAATCACTTTTCCAAGCCTGTTTTTACGAACAATGGGCCCTACTGTTTTCTTTATTATTATCTTCAACCTTGCATTCGGCTTTTCAGTGTCGATGGTTGATAATGCAGGCCACCTTGGCGGCTTGGCTGGCGGTTTCTTGGCGGCTGGGATTGTTCACTTTCCGAAAAAAAAGAAGCTGCTTCTCCAATTTGGTTTTCTTCTATTAACGTTGTTGACAATAGGCTCAGGTCTTTTTTATGGATACAATACAGATTTGAGTTCCAAGGATGAACAATCACTAGTAATGCTTGCAGAGGAATACATATCAAAAGAAAATTATGATGATGCATATAACCTTTTAAAGGAATTTGAGGCGAAAAACAAAGTAACTGAAAGAACGTACTTTTTACTTTCTTTTACAGAAATAAAAAAAGAAATGCTTCCTGAGGCAAAAAGGCATCTAAAACAGGCGATCAATTTGGATGAAGATTTTCATGAAGCCCACTATAATCTCGCACTTGTATATTTGGAGGAAGGGAATCTTGAAGAAGCCCGTAAGCATGCGGCACAGGCAGCAGAAATTAAACCCGACCAGCAAGAATATCAAAACTTGGTAATAGAACTTGACAACCTGCCTTGACCAGGATAAAGGAACTTTAATCTATTGGCTGTTGAGGCTAAAAGGAAAGACAAGTATACTTGTTGAGAAAAGCAAATGGACCAGAGGAGAAGGAAAAAGTGAAGACAGTTTACGATATTCAGCAATTCTTAAAGAGATATGGCACCATTATATACCTCGGAGAACGCCTGGCCGATTTGGAAATGATGGAAGATGAACTAAGCGAAATGTATAATTCCCAGTTAATCGAAAGAAATGAGTTCCAAAATGCACTCATGCTTTTGAGGCATGAGATACAGATGGAGAAAGAAAAAAAACAATTAAAAAAAGGTGACAGCAAATGACAGAGAAATGGCTAGCAGGTGTTGACCTTGGCGGGACAACAACAAAATTGGCTTTTATTACAGTATACGGTGAGATACTGCATAAGTGGGAGATACCAACCGATAATTCGAATGAGGGTAAAAATATCCTCGTAAACATAGCTAAAGCAATTGATGAAAAGCTTGAGGCACTTGGCCGGCGTAAGGATAAACTAGCGGGTGTAGGCATGGGCGCCCCGGGACCGGTTAACTATGAAACTGGAGTCCTTTACAACGCAGTTAACCTTGGGTTAAGGGATAACTATCCATTACAGGATATACTTGAAATGGAAACAACACTTACAGCAGCGATTGATAATGATGCTAACTGCGCTGCAATAGGGGAGATGTGGAAGGGCGCCGGGGAGGGTGCGAAAGACCTGGTATGTGTGACACTTGGAACAGGCGTTGGCGGCGGTGTAATAGCGAATGGACAAATAGTCCAGGGAGCTAGTGGAGCAGCCGGGGAATTAGGTCATATTACATCAATAGCGGTTGGCGGAGCCAATTGCAATTGTGGAAAAACAGGCTGCCTCGAGACAATTGCATCGGCAACGGGGATTGTAAGGTTAGGAATGAAGGCATTGGAGCAAAGCCAAACCGGAGCGATGGCCGATGTTTTTAAATCCAAAGGCTCAATTAGCGCGAAAGATGTATTTGACAGTGCGCGAAATGGTGACTCTTCGGCGCTTGCTGTTATAGAAGAAGTTTCTTTCCATTTAGGATTTGCCCTCGCGAATATTGCAAATACCCTAAATCCAGAAAAGATTGTTCTTGGCGGTGGAGTCTCCAGAGCTGGAGAAATACTGACAGGGAAGGTCCAGCAGCATTTTGAACAGTTTGCTTTTCCTAGGGTTCGTGAATCAACAAAAATTGATTTGGCTACCCTGGGGAACGACGCAGGTGTCATTGGAGCAGCATGGCTGGCAAAGAATAAATTATCAATCTAAATTTCTTTATCCAACTTCTTGCAGCAAACAAATAAGAGTGGAATTATTTTCTCTAATAAAAGCTTCGCCAAACTGGGCCCTTTGAGGGTCCTTTTTATTTTTTGGTTCTGCCATATCTTTTTTTCTGATCCATGCACATACATTTTTAAAAGGACTTGGATTTTACCGGTTAGAAAAGGAGAGATCGGATGAAGATATACCTGGAACCTCATGATACACTACATGATATTAGCCGTATTTTTGATATTCCTTTGGAGATACTCGAGGATTCAATTCCACAAAATAGAGAGAAGTGCTCATTGGAAAAAGATTTTATGGAAATTCCCGGACTTTTTACCCTTCCATACCGTGTGAGAAAAGGGGATAATCTAGAGAAACTTGAACGTATCTGGCGAATGCCAGCAGGCGCAATCGAACGGGCGAATCGCCTGAACGAACAAGGGAAATTAAAAGCTGGTCAATTGATATGGCGCCCTTACCGAATAGTATCTCCCATTTTAGTATGTAAAATGGACTATAACTCCCTTGTGCTTGAGCGTGATGTTGGGTTTTTAAAAAAAGCCTATCCATTTATACGATTTCAGGTAATTGGCAGAAGCGCTCTTGGCAAACCTATCTATGAACTTCTGATTGGCCGGGGAAAGCGGAGAATACATTTTAACGCTTCCTTCCATGCGAATGAATGGATTACTACAGGAATTCTTATGGACCTTGTAAACAGCTATTCCATTGGATTAACAAATCGCTCCCATATCCACCATTCCAGCCTGCTCCGCTCATATAATGAAATTGAGCTATCTATTGTACCAATGGTTAACCCGGATGGTGTTGATCTGGTCTTGCTCGATCCCCCATTAAATTGCAAAGATAATGTAGTAAGTATGAACAAAGGCAAAACCGATTTTTCAGGGTGGAAGGCGAATATTAGAGGAATAGACCTTAATAATCAATTTCCGGCACATTGGGAAATTGAAAAGGAGCGAAAGGAGCCAAAGTCACCGTCTGCCCGCGATTATCCAGGTGTATTACCCCTTTCCGAGCCGGAAGCAAAAGCCATGGCAGAATTAACGATAAAAAGGAAATTTGATATGGTTATCGCATTCCATTCCCAGGGGGAGGAGTTTTACTGGGGGTATAACAATAGAGAGCCTGCTGAGGCAGGAGAAATTGCCACACTCATTGCTGAGGCAAGCGGCTACCGGCCAGTCCGGACCATTGACAGCCATGCAGGGTTTAAGGATTGGTTTATTCAGGAATTTCAAAAGCCGGGATTTACTATTGAGCTGGGAAAAGGAATAAATCCTCTGCCCCTTTCCCAATATGACAGCATTCTTCATTCTGTTTCCGGGCTGTTTTTTTCTCTTTTGGAGGTTAGGAAAAATTAGATAAACTGCATAATTATTGAAACAATTTTGCTTGATAAACGTCTACTATATTATTGATAAATAAAGGGGGATAAGGAATGGAATTAGGCAGATACATACCTACTCATATGCAAGCCTCTAAAATGATGATCATTTTCCTAATATTCCTTTTTCTCTCTGGATGCACCGAACCTAAAGCTTCGAAGACTCTGCCTCCATCGCATAATGATTCTCAAGAAGAACATGATCAGGGCAAGACGGGGACTGCTGATTGGGTGGTTCCAATTAACGTTCCGGAAGGGGAGTTTTTCAAAGTATTTGGCTGGTTAGGGGACTCGGATATACTATATGCCTCCAATTTGGCATCCGGATCCAATCTGTATTCTTATTCATTGGAAACTGGTGTCAGCAAGTTAATTCTTTCTAGCAAAGCCCCTATAGTAACTGCGGCTGTGAATCCTGATTTAAGCCGAATTCTTGTCCATACTTCCCCTTCGTCGTTCGAAGCCATTGTTACCGTTTATGATTTGGGAGGAAATGAATTGGTAAGCCAGTCATTCCCATCAGCGGAATTACACGCGGAATGGAATATGTATGATGAAAATGTTGCTTTAATTGTGGCTTTCAACGAGGATTGGACGTATAACAGCTTCAGGATGGACACAAATGATCATATAGTTGAGGAAATTGAATTGCCAGATCCATTTGCTAAATGGGTAGGCAAAGAAAGTATTGCTTACCTGAAATGGAATCAAGATGCTCCGGCGCTTTTTGCTCCGCTGGAAATCATGGAGTCTGGCGGCGAAATAACCGCCAGTATGGACGAACAAATTTACCATATTGAGACATATAAGGATTTGATTGTGGCTGTAAGCCGGGATGCTCAGGATGAGACTAAAGCTTTGTATACCTTTTTTTCGCAACAGCTTAAGGCTCTGGGAACGTTTACTGTACCTCATTTAACAAGATTCTCTGACTGGCTTGTTCCGTATCAGGACTACAGTCTGGCAGCGGGGAGGTTTATGGTATTTGAACCTGTCAGAAGCGGTGAAGCAGATGCTTATACTGAAGGTTTTACGCTTGCTTCCTACGAAATCGGTGGAAGCAGGGAGGTTCTAATTGAGGGACTGGACAATCAGCCAATAGTTGCCTCTCCCAATGGCAGGGTTATCTTATATGGATATAGGTATGAGAGGATCATAGACCCTGAATCAAAGAATATTATCAACCTTATTGAAGAATTCGATTCAAATTAAAAGGCTGCCATCGCGATTGCGAGGCAGCCTTTTTACTATTTGGAAAATGTAGACTTCGCGACTGTAGATAACTTGTTAATTAAGTGTGATCTACGTCTAGCTCCAGCGCCTATCGCCTAACAAACTTCAGGTCTCCTCCCTACGATAAGTCATCATCGAATCGCATTCGCTCTTCGTGATTCCTTTATCTCAGTCGAAGCCCCTCCAGTATTGTACGGCGATAATCAAGGCGCTTGCGCTTTTGTTCATTAGTGGCCACTCGGATAGCCATCTTTCCAGACTGTCATGAATGTGAACCATCCAAAAACAAGAAATGTCAGGAAGGCAAAGCCCACTCCCATGAAATTCTTATTCCTGAGTGCAGTGAATGTGGAGTACCCCGCTAAAAGTGTTACAAGTGTGAAAATGATCATAAGTCCCATAATATAGCCCCCTTTATACCATATACAGCTTGCAAATGCCCATTTAAAATATGTAAAAAACAATAGTTTTCATTCGATTTTTATTCTATAGGTTTTTGTCTGATTTGTCGAGCATTAATAGTGTACAATAAGGCTATCATTCATCAAGTTTGGAGGCAATGAAAATGAATTGGTTTCCTGTTCCGCTTGGCGGGATTCAAGCAAATTGCTATATTCTACACCGCGAAGACCGCTCCTGCCTGATTGTCGATCCGGGAGAAGAAGGTAAAAAACTGATCCGGATTCTTACTGAGAAAAAGCTGGTTCCTACCGCAATCATACTTACCCATGCCCATTTTGATCATATAGGGGCTGTTGATGATATAAGGGATCATTATAAAATACCGGTTTACGTGCATAAAGCAGAAGCTAAATGGCTGGGGGATCCTTCGTTGAATGGATCCGAACTTTTCCCGGTTCAATCTATTAGAGTCAGGGAAGCTGATCATTTATTTGAGAAGGAAGGACAATTTGAAATCGGAGGCTTTCAGTTTACCCTTTTTGAAACTCCAGGTCATTCTCCTGGAGGGGTATCTTTTTATTTTTCAGACAAAGGTTTGGTTGTTGCAGGTGATTCGCTCTTTATGGGAAGCATTGGAAGGACAGACCTTCCAGGCGGTAATGAAAAGGTACTGCTAAAGAGTATTCATTCAAAACTACTTACCCTCCCGGAGGATACAATCGTTCTACCTGGTCATGGCCCGGCAACGACGATTGGCGATGAAATGGACTCGAATCCTTTTTTAAACGGATTCGGGATGTAATATGAGTTAAATTGAACGGGTGAGGGATTATGATGCAGGCGCAACTGGCAGAAAAAATTAAACATTCCCCCGGCGGCTTAATTACATATGCCGACTATATTGCCATGGCATTGTATACACCGGAAATCGGTTATTATATGCGTGAAGGGGAAAAAATAGGACGCTCGGGTGATTTTATCACATCAAGCAATGTGTCAGATATATATGGACGTACTCTCTCTAAATGGTACAAGAGAATGGTAGACAGGCACGGATTAGCTGCTCAAATATGTGAAGTGGGCGGCGGCAACGGCAGGTTTGCCAAAGCCTTTCTTGAGGAGTGGTATTCAAACTCTGGTATGGAACTTAACTATACGATTGTTGAAACTAGCCCGTTACATAGAAAACTCCAGCAGGAATTACTTTCTCGTTTCCCTGGGTTTTCCCAGCCGGAAGCTCTTTCAGCCGTCAACATCCACTCTGGTCTGTTATTTTCCAACGAATTGTTTGATGCACTTCCTGTCCATGTTATTGAAAAGCAGGATGGAAAGCTATATGAAATTATGATAGGAAGCAAGGATGGCAAGCTTTATGAACAGCAAGTAGAGCTAAACAATCCCGCGATAGACTTATATTTGGAGCGAAACAGACTAACCCTGGCTGATCGGCAGCGAATAGAAATTCCGCTGTCGATGGAAGGAATGGTTAAGGATATGGCTTTTGTTCTTGGCGAAGGGCTTGTCGTGACGGTTGATTATGGTTATACAAACGAGGAATGGATGGAGCCAGGCCGGAGAAATGGAAGCCTGCGAGGCTACATGAAACATAGGATGTTTGACAGTGTGCTTGAGTATCCCGGAGAAATGGACATTACCACTCATATCCACTTGGATGGGCTTGTAGAAGCGGGAAATAGGCATGGCCTTGATACTATGGCAATTCTCAGGCAGGATGAGTTCTTATTTAAGGCGGGTATCCTAAAGGAATTGGAGGACAATTACGATCCAAATCCATTCTCTGAAAGAAGCAAACGGAATCGTGCCATACGAAGCCTTGTCATGCCTTCGGGGATGAGTTCGTCCTTTCATGTTGTGATCCAGCAAAAAGGGCTGGCAATAAAATTAGATGAACTCTACTAAAAAAAGGAACGATAGGAAGCGTATTTTCCGCTCTTATCGTTCCTTCTTTTTAACTCCCAAATAGAAAAGGTAGGGAAGTATTCCAAACCAGCGATACCAGAATGCTGCTTTTGTTTCCCTCCTGGCTGCACGAAGCCGCTGCCGTTCCTCCCGAGGCTGGTCGTAATATTTTACAAAAGTTTGCGTCATAAATTTAACATAATCATTCGTTTTCACTAGACACACCTGCTTTCATTATGCTACAAGTATGTCCAAACTAAGCCTGTTTCAACCAGCCGGCAATTTCTTTTACGATCGTTTCGGGGGCTTTTCCGTCAACAGGAATTTGAGTATGCGAGGCGGCATGGTAAAGGGGAAGGCGTGCTGCCAATCTTTCTTTTATTTCCTTTTGTTTATCTCCTGCCAATAACGGGCGGGTTTCGTCATTAGCAAGCCTTTTTGCTATCTCCTCTTCACTTGCTTCAAGAAAAATAACCATCCCTGTTTTTTTCATGGTCTGGCGATTCATTTCCTTCAAGATCGCTCCTCCGCCTGTGGCTACAACCATTTCCTTACCGGCAATTTCATTAATTAGGGAAGTTTCCAATTCCCGGAAGCGTTTTTCTCCCTCTTCAAGGAAAATCCTTGAAATGCTTTTCTGGGCCTTGTTTTCAATTTCTAAATCTGTATCAATAAAACCCAGGCCAAGTTCTTCAGCGAGTAATCTTCCTACTGTTGTTTTTCCGCACCCCATGAATCCTATCAAAAAAATGGTCCTCATCACTTTACTCCATTCAATTTTTCTTCATCCATTTTACCATCTTTTTTTGATTAATATCATAAAAAGCGTATCCCTCAACAGCCGGTCTGTTATTTAACTTCACAGTGAACGTCACTTTCTGCTGTTGGGGTACGCCCGCGGATGCCGTGGTAAAGGAAACAGTAGCATTCTCAAAAAAATATCGCCCTGAATAAGTCATGTTTTTACTTTGAAAATCCTGCTCGGTTTTCTTTAAAGCTGCAATAAAATAGTAATCCTGCTGCTGAATTGCCGCCAGCTCCACAGCTATTTTCCTTTCAGTCAGGAGCAGTTCAGCAGACATGGTGAGGAAGAGGCACGTTGATAATAATATTGAGAGGGTCAATGGGTATGTAAAGCCTTTTTGGCAATTTCTCATGGTTGTTGCGCTTCCCAGGGGATAAAGGAATAAACATCCCCTTCATATTTGTTGTTTTGTAAATCAGTCACTTGAATGGTTACGTGCTGGCCGTCCTTTTTAAAGGCGACGGAGGTAATGTTTTGAAGGAGAACCTCATGGCCAGTGAGGTTAACCCTTCGCCTTATATTAGGGCCGAACTTTTCATAGATGACTGTATTTGTGCCAACCTTCAAGAGCAATTTTCCCGATAGGATTTGAACTGAGCTTGAGGCCTGAAGTTCATCCTTTGTTTGGCTCAGAAAAAGGTTCCATTCCATTTCCTGCAATTGCCGTGATGCCTGCAATTTGCTGCTCTCCATCACCGCGATAGTAGGTGCAAGCAGAAAGGCGACTATCGACAGACAGGCAAGGGAGAGAAGCATCTCACTCATGATAAAGCCCTTGTTATTCAATCTTTCCGCATATTTCCTGAAAGTCAGCAGTTTTCTCCCCACTTCGCACACATACCTCCTTATTTCCATCATCCTGAGTAAGTACGTACACTTTAAAGGTTGTACTGTATTCTTTTTGGATCACTTTTTCTATTGGCAGTACACCTTCAGATGCATACGCAGTAAGCTCGTTATATAAAATTTCAATTGCATTATTGGAGATAGTAGTTTTTTCAGATTGCTGCCATATGAAATTGATTGAAGGAATGAGAAACATAGCGGCAATTCCCAGTGCAGAAAGTGAAAGAAGAAGGTCTGAAAGAAAGAAACCATCATTCGTCCGCCACATAGAACCGCCCTCTTCCAAGCTGAAATGTAATCCGGTAGAAATCACCATAGGCATGTACGATAATTGTCCCAAAGCGGCTAATATTCCCGTCTGGCAGGAAATTAAAGGTTAAAGGCATGGTTCCAGGTTTAACAGCGATATCTGCCGGATAGGTCCTGTAAACGAGTAAATCCAAGGCGTATCTGCTGTCGTTAATGTAATAGCGGTTGGTCTCGCCGGTAATAATTATCGATTGTTCGCGCTGATGGGAGAGTGCGTATAGTTGCGCGTAATAAAGGTCTGCCTTTAATAACGTGAAGAAGTTTTCCCTGTTTACCACTGAAAGAAGCGGATTCATAAGTGTGATTGATATAGTAACAATAACAAGGAAACCAGAAAGTGTGATAAGGGCTTCGGCCATAGTAAACCCCTCCTCGTTCCTGATCATGGTGATGGTGCAACAACTACTTCTTCTACTTTTCCGTTAGTGACCACAATTTTCTTTCCGCCACCAGGACAGTTGCCTGAGCCTGGCTCAAGGTACTTACCATCTATTAAAGCAGCAAGGTTGGAAGGATAAACACCGTTCTCCAAATGATAAGCCTGTACCTGGGCTTCAACGACCTTTAAGAGCGCTCCACATCCTTTTTTATTGATCGTGTCATTATGTTTTGTCACATTCGGGATTGTAATGGCTAATAGTACGGATATTACTAACATAACGACCATCATTTCAATTAAAGTAAACCCGTTTTGATTTTTAATTTTTTTCATATGAAGTTCCTCCTGAATTTAGATTGCATTGAGCATGTGAAACATAGGAAGCAAAATTGCCAGATAAATAGAAATAACCAAAGCTGCAACAATTAAAAAAATTGATGGCTGGATGATCTTTATAAGAACCTTTACTTTCCCTTCCAGTGAGGAGAGGCAGGTTCTGCTGTAAAAATGGAGCTCACTTTCCAGCCGGCCATTTTCCTGGCCATGCCGGACAACGGCCGGAAATCCATGTTCAAAGAATGGAGAGAAGGCAATGAGTGACTCAAACGTTTCTCCCGAAGTCAGCCCGCTCTTAATCTTCCTGGACAATTCACTATAGAAACTTTGCTTTTTATGATTTTCGAAATATGTCAGAGCTTCATAAATAGATAATCCGCCGGTCAGAAGATAACTTAATTGAATTGAAAAAAAGTGAGTATGGATTAATTTGAAGACTTTGCCGAGAATAGGTACTTTCATGAGAAGATATCTTTGAGTGAGGGAGGGAAGGCGCCTGAACCAAAATTGATTGAGAAGGACAGTTACTCCAGCCATTAAGGCGATGATTATCAATAAAAGAGGCAAAATATCACCAAACCGTAATAATGCAGATGTAATGGCATGCTCCTGGAGTCCCATAGATTGGAACATAAGAGTAAATCTCGGCAGGAGGGAATGTTGGACAAATATGAATAGAATCATTGTAACGGCGAGCAGAAGTATAGGATAATACATCAGGCTTCTTAGTTTTCTGGCATCGCTGTCTCTATTTAGTAATGCTTCACTACCCTCAAGAATTGCTTTTTCAAAGTTCCCGTGCTGTTCTGCAAAATACACATAGCCTGAAAGCTCCTTATTAAAGTGCATTCCGTCAATTACTTCGTGAAAAGGCGTACCATTTTTTAATTCCTTTAGACATGCAGCAAGGTCATTCTTCTTATGGGGCGGTAATTGAAGGGAGAGCGACTCGATAGCTTCGGAAATATGATAACCCCGCTGCAGCAGCTCTCCGATTCTTTTTAAAAATTCCGCTTGTTCCTTAAGAGTCCACCTACTCCTCCACATTGGAATATACCAGCCTTTCATACTCGCGCTCTTTAATATAGCCTAGTACGATACCCTTTTTAATGTAGTAATCCAATGATCTGTAAATTGGCTTTTTCCTGTCTCCCATTGATGCCTTAATGGCCTCTTCAAGGCTTTTGCCCGACAATAGTTCAAACACACTGGCCCTTTTCCGACCATGGGAGGAGGCACAGTAAGGCGAACATTCCTCTCCACCACAGAAAGGGCAAACGAGCTCGACTATCCGCTGTGCTGTTACAGCCAGCAACGTTTGTTCAATTTCAAGCTGGTTCACTCCAAATTCCTGAAGACGGTAGATTGCGCCAGGGGCATTCCGTGTATGCATGGTGCTCAGGACAAGATGCCCGGTAAGTGCTGCCCTTATCGCAACTTTCGCGGTTTCGCTATCGCGGATTTCCCCTACCATAATGATGTCCGGGTCGTGCCTTAATATTGCCCTTAGTCCTGCCGCGTACGTTACTCCTGCTTTTTCATTAACTTGTACCTGAAGGACAGTTGAACATTCCTTTTCGATCGGGTCTTCAAGGGTGATAATACTTCGCTGCTGCCTTTTGGCAGTTTCGTTGAGAAGGGAATACAATGTTGTGGTTTTTCCGGATCCGGTTGGTCCAGTGAGGATAATCATCCCATGAGCCGCTTTAAGAAGGTTGAACAGTTTAAGGGACATGTCGGGAAATAGTGAGAGCGTTTCGAAGGAAAATGTCTCATTCTGGGGAAGAAGACGGATGACGAGGCTTTCCCGGTTATTTGAAGGCAAGGTTGAGAGCCTTAATCCAAATGTTTTGCCATCTACAGTAGAAATAATGGAGCCGTTTTGCGGTTTCCGCCGTTCTCCAATATCCATGTGTGCAATGAACTTAAAGTGGGAGATTAGTTTTTCGCATTGATCGATTGGCAGGGTTAAACGTGGGATAAGGCTGTTGGTAATCCGGAGCTGAATCAGGGTGTCTGTCTTCCGTGGGAGGATATGAATATCTGTTGCCTGTTGCCTTACTGCATCGGAAATGATTCGCTCAGCAAGGTCTTCAATTATACTTGGAATTTGTAACACCACCTTTCTCCTTTATTATACATAAGTTGCCAAAGAATGCTAATTTTCGAATGGTTAAAAAATGTGAATACTTTGTTAACAACATTTGCAAGTAACTAATGAATGTAACTATTGAATATTTCTTCGATTGATTTGCTGTATTTTTATTAGAAAATTGGCAAAAAAGTTCAACAAATGGGTGTTTGACAAAAAGTGTGTATAAGGTGAGTGTAATAATTGTATAGGTTTTTGTGGTGCTCAATAGGCTAATTGTGAACACTTTCTAAACATATAGTGTTAACATTGTTAACCTCATTCCCATGATGATTTTCGTATATTATAATTGGGGTAAATTGAAGGGGTCCGAGGTGAACCAAGATGGAGCAAACGTTAAAAATTACAAATGTGTTGTCTGATCCAACCAGGTATTACATCTATCAATACATTACAAAACGCCACCAGGAAGTAACCGTTCAGGAAGTTGCCGATAATTTCAATATTCATCCCAATGTTGCACGCCTGCATTTATCAAAACTTGAAGATGTGAACATGCTGGCTTCCGCAACAAAGAAAACTGGAAAAGGCGGCAGGCCTAGCAGGCTTTATCGACTTTCCGATGATGTCATCCAGCTGCACTTCCCATTCAGAGATTATATGCTTCTTTCGAAAGTGGCTATACAGACAATGATGTCGTTGGGGGAAGAAGGTAAAAAAGCCCTTTATATGACTGGAAAGCGATTCGGCACGGAAGTCATTGAACAGGAGATATCCAAGAAACAACAGTCCGGGTATGAAATGACTTTTGATGAAAAAGTATCAATTCTAAAGAGTGCCGCGACACTTGCTGGTTTCTATCCGGAATTCGAAGTGAATGGAGAGCAGAGCAAGATTTATTTCCAAATCTTCAACTGCCCGTTCAAGGAAGTGGCACGCGAGCATTCAGAAGCGGTTTGCAGCATGCATCATGAATTCCTCGTTGGAATGTTCGAGGCTTTGTTTGAAAATGTCGAACTTCAGGAAAGCCAAAACATGGCTGACGGCTGCGATACTTGTTCTTATCAGGCGTTAGTAACAAATTAACTGATAAAGAAAAGTTTACATTTGTCTCTCTTTTACCTTATAATATTGTACGATGGTACTGCGGGTAAAAGGGAGGGTTACATATGGAGCGAATGTACAGGGTACTTGGCTTCTGGACAGGAATTTTCACGGTAATGTTTTATGTGGGGCATATGCCTAAAACAGCTCTGCTGTTCCTGGCCCAGACAGGATTCTTTGTTCTATTAAGTTATCTTAAATTATCTGAACGCATGTATATGTATGTATTTGGTGCATATTTGACAGTTTTCTTTGCTGGCTTCACCTACTGGACTACCTTTATGATGCCGCTAGGCGGAGGACATTGATTCAAACTATTCGCCAAAAACCGCCAGGGACTTGTACCCGGCGGTTTTTTCATTTCATAGATTTCGCAAATGATAACACTTTTACAAAGGCGCTTGCGCTCATCGTCCAGTTCATACAGCGCTGCCCAAGGCGCTCCGCTTTTCTATTTAAACAGCGTCTTCCTTCAAATAGAAGAGACCTCCGTTTACAAGAGAGATAGCTACTTTTGGTTCATATTGTTCCTGCAATGCTTTTTTTTCAATAAGATAACTTTCTTCACTGTTGCCTTCCATATCTTCATAAAAGTGATCAAGAAGCCGCTGATCCTTTTCCCATCTTTCTCTGGCGGCATCTGCCCAGCTATGGTCCTCAGCTTCAAGGCCTGCCCTCAAATGATTTTCAATCCGAATAAATCCGCTTTTCGGCATGACAAGTGGTGAAAGCGTGTATGAGTAATCAGGGATTTTCGGAGTGAGAGCAATAGAAAGCATTTGCTCATGAAAACCTTCAACCATCCTGCCGTTTATCAGATGAAGACCTATTGACTTGAATATATCTCTTTTCCGGTCACATTGGTAAGAAATCTTTACGTTTAGGCATAGCCATGGAAACAATGGTGTGTGCGAGCCCGCCTCATGTGAGTGGTAAAGCCGGATAAATTTTGCGAGATTTCGCGCGGATTCAAACAATTGATGGAGCCTTGGCGAGCCAAAATGGATTTGCTCTCCTTTCAACCCCTCTGGTGCTTTTGCCGAGTCTGTTATAAGGGTAATTGACATTGGATTGGGAGTGCCGCCGGTTTTTTCAAGGTAATGCCAATAAAAGGGCCGGTTCATTAGTTCCTTGTCAATTTCAGCCGTCAACTGTACGGTCAAATGCCCCGGGGACCTGTCAATGACTTCACAATCGTTCGAACGGAAGTATTTCTCAAGAAATTGATGAATGTCTTGCTGCCGCATGCTGTTCCTCCTCCGTATTGCCTTTTGCGAATTCAATCATCGAAGCAAGGTTTTCCATTTTGATTTTCATTTCACCTTCAGTGGCCGAGTGTCCGAAAATATCCGCTAGATGCTCCTCGATATTTCCCAGCTCCAATCGGACAAGAATGTCATCGAGCTCACCAATCACTTTTTCAAACAGGTTAATTTTCTCATAAAGAAGCTTTAGTACATGTTCCTCCATAGTGCCTTTAACAGCAAAATTATAAATATTCACATCGTTTTTTTGTCCCAGCCTGTGAATACGGCCAATTCTTTGCTCCAGCCGCATCGGATTCCATGGAAGGTCAAAATTAATGATATGATGGCAAAATTGCAAATTGATTCCTTCCCCGCCGGCTTCTGTGGCTATTAAGACCTGAGCCCTGTGCTCAAACAGTTCCCGCATCCAATCTTTCTTTCCCCGTTTAAACCCGCCGCGGAACGGGACTGAGCTTATTCCATGCTGCTGCAAATACCATTGGAGGAAGAGCTGTGTTGCCCGATACTCAGTAAAAATAATCACTTTATCATTTATCTGCTGAATGAGCTCCAGAGCTTTTTCAGCCTTGGAGTTCCGCTCAACATGATTGACTTTTTCAATTAGCTCCTGGATTTTCGCCTCGAATTCACGGGATGGGCTCTCTCTCTTGGTGAGCATGTTTTTCAAAGTATAATAAACGGCTTCACGGCTGCTGCATGCCTCACGCTGCAGGGTCATTAGTGAGAAAGCACTTGATTGGGCCCAGTCGTCTGAAGAGCGTAAATCGGAAATGGCATCATACAATTCGCGTTCCGTTTTGGAGAATTCAATGGGCATAGTTTCAACTTGCCGCTTGGTCCATTCAATTCCGGTGTCGCCACGGCGGTTGCGGATCATCACTTTGTTAACAAGCTCTTTCAGACTTGCGTCATCACTTAATGTGCGTGAGTCCTTTTTATATTTATCATAAAATGCCGACTCGTTTCCGAGATGGCCAGGTTTAAGGAGAGAGACCAGATTGAAAATTTCATCGATTTTATTTTGGATCGGAGTAGCTGTTAGCAGAAGACAGAATTTCTTTTTTAAGTTCTGTACAAATTCATAGTTTTTCGTTTTGTTATTTTTGAGCTTGTGTGCTTCATCGATAATGACAAGGTCATAATCCTGCTGGTAGACAAGTTCTCTATGCGGACTGCGTTTAGCGGTATCGATGGATGAAACCACAATATCGCATTGCTCCCACACATATGATTTTTTCTGGGTAACTGCTGGTATATAAAACTTTGAATTCAGCTCCATCGCCCACTGGGTAACCAGGGAAGCGGGAACGAGTATTAAGACCTTCTTGACCAAACCTCTAATCATATATTCCTTGAGAATTAATCCTGCCTCGATTGTTTTTCCAAGTCCTACTTCATCGGCAAGAATAGCCTTTCCATTCATATTTTCCACTACCTGCCTGGCAGCTTCTAATTGATGGGGAAGGATGGTCAGGTCAGGGAGGTAGTTGGGAGCCTGTAAACCCTCAAATTCAGGGATGGCTAAGAATTCGGTTGCACCTGTGGCTAGTTTAAAGAGATCCCAATTGCCCCAGGGGCCATCGTTTTCTATTCGCTGCAAAAAACCTTCCTGCCAGCTTGTATCGAATTCAATCTTTACTGACATGCGGACACCCCTTTAAAAGTTAATCTATCCCAAAAACTTCAACACCCATAGTAAGCCAGAAAAGAATTGCTCTGCTAAATGGTTTAATGGTAGGATGAAGATAGTCTTGAAAGTTTCAAAAATTGCAATAATCTCCGGTTAGCAAGTTCCGGATTGTCCATTGCTTCTTAGTATGGCCAGCTTTAAAAATATTATAATTGCGGATGAAAGCAAGGGGAGAGACTACACCGTAGCGCCGAAGGAGCAAACAATGAATTTGTGAATCTCTCAGGCAAAAGAACTCTTGCTGGACGCAGCTCTGGAGAGAGCTTTACATAGTTGAAGCCACCAAAGGGGAAAACCTGCTTTTAGGTAAAACTTTCAGGTGCAAGGACAGAGACCTCCTTTTTAGACCAAGGGGGTAATCTGTCCTTTTTTGCGGCCAAAAATAGAACGGTGGTCCAATTTGGAAGTTCCGGTGCTGTATGCGAGAAAATGATTCAGGAAAAAGGGGGATTTATACATGACCGAACTTAAGCGGACGCCTTTATTCGAGACCTATAAGGAATATGGCGGAAAGACAATTGATTTTGGCGGTTGGGAGTTGCCTGTCCAGTTTTCCGGCATTAAAGAAGAGCATGAGGCTGTAAGAACAAAAGCAGGCCTGTTTGATGTTTCCCATATGGGTGAAATTGCAGTAACAGGGGCAGATAGCCTCACCTACCTTCAAAAAATGATGACGAATGATGTTTCTAAAATCTCTGACGGCGCCGCCCAGTACACTGCTATGTGCTATGAGAATGGCGGGACGATAGATGATTTGCTTATTTATAAAAAAGGCAATGATGACTATCTGCTTGTGGTGAATGCTTCGAATATCGAAAAGGACTACAGCTGGCTCGAAGACCATCTGGAAGGAAAGGTAACCATCGAGAACCTTTCGGACAGAACTGCTCAATTGGCAATTCAGGGCCCATTGGCCGAGCAGATACTTCAAAAGCTTGCCAGTCAGGATAATCTTTCCGAAATAGGCTTTTTCAAATTTAGGGATGGTGTAGATCTGAATGGCTCCAAAGGTCTGGTATCCAGGACAGGTTATACCGGTGAGGATGGCTTCGAGATATATTGCAAACCTGAGGATGTTGTAAAGCTATGGAAGGAAATTCTTGAGGCAGGTAAAGAGGAAGGTGTTCTGCCATGTGGGCTTGGAGCGCGTGATACACTTCGTTTTGAAGCGACTCTGGCACTTTACGGCCAAGAGCTTTCTCCGGAAATATCCCCATTGGAAGCTGGGATTGGATTTGCTGTAAAGCTGAACAAAGAAAGTAATTTTATTGGTAAAGAAGTTCTAAAGCTGCAAAAAGAAAATGGCATACCAAGAAAGCTTGCCGGAATTGAAATGATTGACAGAGGTATTCCGCGCCATGGCTATCCAGTTTATTCCGGGGATACCCAAATAGGCGAGGTAACTACTGGAACGCAGTCACCAACTTTGAAACGTAATATTGGCCTCGTGTTGATAGAAGCCGGTTACGCAGAGCTTGATAAAGAGCTGCTAGTTGAAATTCGCGGTAAAAAAATTAAGGCTAAGATTGTTCCCGTTCCTTTTTACAAACGGGCAAAGAAATAAGTAGGGGGAATCAAGATGAAGCACCGCTATTTACCTATGACGGAACAAGACAAGGCAGCTATGCTGGAAACAATAGGTGTCGAT
Source organism: Bacillus sp. FJAT-18017 (assembly GCF_001278805.1). Taxonomy (GTDB): domain Bacteria; phylum Bacillota; class Bacilli; order Bacillales; family Cytobacillaceae; genus Bacillus_D. Next base: position 2,038,911 of record NZ_CP012602.1, read on the forward strand.
TCCGTAGAAGAATTATTCAATGACATCCCGGAACGAGTACGTTTCCAGGGAGAATATAACATTAAGCAAGCCAAGTCGGAAACCCAGCTAATGAAAGAACTAGCAGGCCTTGCTTCTAAAAATGCAGATTTTAAAAGCCATGCTTCGTTCCTTGGCGCGGGGGTTTACGATCACTATATGCCTGTTATCGTTGACCATGTTCTTTCCAGGTCGGAGTTTTATACCGCTTATACCCCTTATCAGCCTGAAATCTCCCAGGGGGAGCTGCAGGCCATCTTTGAATTTCAGTCAATGATTTGCGAACTCACCGGCATGGATGTTGCCAACTCTTCTATGTATGACGGGGGTACAGCTTTGGGAGAGGCAGCGATGCTGAGTGCGGGACATACTCGGAGGAAGAAGATTCTTATTTCGGAAACTGTTCATCCGGAATCCCGTGAAGTTGTTAAGGCCTATGCAAAGGGGCAGTATATCGAAGTAGTCGAAGTCCCGGCGGCAGAAGGCGTTACGGACCTTGATGCCTTGAAAGAATTGGTTTCTTCTGATATTGCGGCAGTAATCGTCCAATATCCGAACTTTTTCGGAAGGATTGAACCTTTAAAAGAAATTGAAGAAATCGCGCATGCAGAAAAATCAATGTTTGTTGTATCAAGCAATCCACTTTCATTGGGAGTTCTAACACCTCCTGGAAAATTCGGTGCTGACATCGTTGTAGGGGATGCACAACCATTTGGAATTCCTGCTGCTTTCGGCGGCCCGCACTGCGGATATTTTGCCGTAACAGAAAAGCTGATGAGGAAGGTTCCTGGCAGGCTTGTCGGCCAAACCCATGATGATCAGGGACGCCGCGGTTTTGTCCTGACCCTGCAGGCTCGTGAACAGCATATCCGCCGCGATAAGGCCACCTCGAACATTTGCTCAAACCAGGCACTAAACGCACTGGCAGCATCTGTTGCGATGACAGCTCTTGGTAAAAAAGGAGTCCGGGAAATGGCAGCAGCCAACATCCAGAAAGCTCATTATGCCAAGAAGGCCTTGCGTGAAAATGGAATTGAAATTGCTATGGACGGACCATCCTTCAATGAGTTCGTCATTAAATTGGGCAAGCCGGTTAAGGAAGTAAACCAGGCACTCCTGCAAAAAGGTTTCATCGGCGGTTATGATCTAGGCCGCGATTATAAGGAACTTGATGGCCATATGCTAATTGCTGTTACTGAACTAAGAACAAAGGAAGAGATTGATACATTTGCAAAGGAATTGGGGGATATACATGCATAACGAGGATCAGTCGCTAATTTTCGAAATGAGCAAACCTGGCCGCATCGGCTACAGCCTGCCGGAAATGGATGTCCCTGAACTTGATTTGAATGGCCTACTTCCAGTCGGCTATGTACGGGAAGAGGAACCAAATCTTCCTGAGGTTTCCGAATTGGATATTATGCGCCATTACACAGCATTATCCAAGAGAAACCACGGCGTCGATTCAGGATTTTATCCGTTAGGCTCGTGTACGATGAAATATAATCCAAAAATCAATGAAAACGTCGCTAGATACAGCGGCTTTGCCCATATCCATCCTCTTCAGGATGAGAGCTCTGTCCAGGGTGCGCTTGAACTGCTTTATGATTTGCAGCAGCATTTAAAGGAAATAACCGGGATGGACGAAGTTACCCTGCAGCCTGCTGCGGGAGCGCATGGCGAGTGGACAGGCTTAATGATGATCCGTGCATACCATGAAGCAAACGGAGATACAAAACGTACCAAAGTTGTTGTTCCAGACTCTGCACACGGGACAAACCCCGCATCGGCAACTGTAGCCGGTTTTGATACGATTACTGTTAAATCGAATGAACATGGATTAGTTGACCTGGATGACCTTCGCAGAGTAGTAGGCGAGGATACAGCCGCTCTGATGCTGACAAATCCGAATACACTTGGGCTTTTTGAGGAAAACATCCTTGAGATGGCCGAAATCGTCCATGGTGCTGGCGGAAAGCTTTATTATGATGGAGCGAACCTAAACGCAGTACTTTCCAAAGCACGGCCTGGAGACATGGGATTTGACGTGGTCCACCTTAATCTTCATAAGACATTTACTGGCCCGCATGGTGGCGGCGGACCGGGTTCAGGACCTGTAGGTGTTAAATCTGACTTGATTCCATATCTTCCAAAACCGGTCATTACGAAGAGGGAAGACAAGTATGTGTTTGATTATGACAGACCGCAATCGATTGGTCGTGTTAAACCGTACTATGGAAACTTCGGGATTAATGTCCGCGCCTATACGTATATCCGCTCAATGGGCCCTGATGGTTTGAAGGCGGTAACTGAGTATGCAGTGCTGAACGCAAACTATATGATGAGAAGATTACAGCCTTATTATGACCTTCCATTCGATAGGCACTGCAAGCACGAATTCGTATTGAGCGGCCGCAGGCAGAAGAAGCTTGGTGTAAGGACACTCGATATTGCGAAAAGGCTGCTTGATTTCGGTTATCATCCACCAACCATCTACTTCCCGCTTAACGTAGAGGAATGTATCATGATTGAGCCAACTGAAACTGAGTCAAAAGAAACGCTGGATGGGTTTATCGATACAATGATCCAAATCGCGAAAGAAGCTGAGGAAAACCCGGAAATCGTCCAGGAAGCGCCTCATACGACGGTGGTTGGACGGCTAGATGAAACAACTGCAGCAAGAAAACCGGTATTAAGATATAAACAGGCATAAATATGAAACGCCCGTACTGCAAAGTACGGGCGTTTATATGCAGAGGGAATATCACTAAATGTGGTTTTGAAAAAAGATTTCGTATGTATTTGCAAAAAAACGCACTGTCGATTAAGGATTGACAGTGCGTTTTTCTCTTTATTTTTTTGCTTTTATTTTTCCAGACCACTTTTTAAAGCCGCCTTGGAGCTGAACAAGGTTGCGATAACCTCTTCTGTATAGAAATTGTGCCGCACGTCCGCTTCTCATTCCGCTTTGGCAATAAAGGTAGACAGGCTGGTCCGGACGAATTTCCTTGATCCGTGTCTTCATTTGGGAAAGTGGGATGTTCCTTGCACCAAGGATATGGCCAGCATTGTATTCGTTTGGTTCACGCACATCAATGAGCTGGGCTTTCCTGTAGCCTGCCCGGAATTCTTCTTCCGACAATGTTTTTACAATCCTGCGCTGGATCAGCCAGGCTATGATTGAATAGACAAGAAAACCAGCGAGCAGTACGAGTAAGAAATATAGTGTTTCCAAAATGTAAAGAGCCCCTTTCAAGCTATGCTACAACAACATGTTTAATTATATAAGCCAAATGTCGAATCAGTAAAGGGAATTTGTCAAAATTCATTTATTGGAAAAGGATATCCGGTTCGTCTGGCTTTGAAATCGACTCTCTTTTTGCTAGACTTAACATCGTGTCACATAATGTAAAAGCGAAGCAGGGAGTTATTTTTATGAAAGAACAATGGTATTTTATAGATTCGGGAAATTGTTCCCCTTCATTTAACATGGCGCTGGATGAGGCCCTTCTTGGTTGGCACAGTTCCGGCGAAATCCCCCCGGTGGTGAGGTTTTACGGATGGGATCCAGCCACACTGTCTATCGGGTATTTCCAGAAGGTTGAAAAAGAAATTAACATGGAAGCAGTCAAACAACATGGCTTAGGTTTTGTTAGAAGGCCTACAGGAGGCCGCGGTGTCCTTCATGAACATGAATTAACCTATAGTGTCATTGTCTCCGAACAACATCCAAAAATGCCTCACACGGTTACAGAAGCATATAGAGTTATCTCGGAAGGAATTCTAGAGGGCTTCCGAAATCTCGGCCTTGATGCTTATTTTGCCGTTCCAAGAACCGATGAGGAAAAAAGCGCGCTGAAAAATCCGCGATCCTCGGTTTGCTTTGATGCGCCTAGCTGGTATGAGCTTGTCGTTGAGGGACGCAAGGTTGCAGGAAGCGCCCAGACACGCCAAAAAGGTGTCATTCTCCAGCATGGTTCCATCCTATTGGATCTTGATGAGGATAAGCTTTTCAGCCTGTTCAATTATTCAAGTGAGCGGCTGAAGGAAAGAATGAAGTCTGCATTCAAAGACAAAGCTGTCCCAATCAATGATATCAGCCCTCGCAAGATTGGAATTGACGAAGCAAAGTCGGCGTTTTTCAATGGATTTGAAAAAGGACTGGAAATTGAACTAATTTCCTATCAGCTGACAGATGAGCAAATGGAGTATGTGAAAAAATTGGCAGCGGACGTTTATGAGAACGACGAATGGAACTTTAAACGATAAAGAGCGGTGCTCCCGCTCTTTTCTTGATTATTGGAAAAATTCACCTGTTCTTTATAGAATTATATTGTTTTGAGGCAACCTTCGAAATTTGTCAAAATTAATGGTCTGCTGTAGAAATTCCTGCGAAATCTCTCATTTACTCTAGTTTTTATGTGATTCTATTTTTGACAAAATTTTATTCTTTTGCCTTAAACACAATATATAGTGTTGTCGAAAAATTAATAAGCACTATATGTTGATTTTGATGGTTTCACTATGATAGGTTAAGGGTATCCAAAAAACAACTAGATATCTAGCAAAACATCACAGAGTTCGACATAAGTGGATTTGGATCAAAGGAAAAGGAGATGTGCTCATGTCTGTTGCGTTAAGGAAAAAACTAAATATTGATTTTGATAGGCTTAATGAAGATATCCGATTGTTTCCTCAGGTTCATCCTGTCACACCGGATATGCACATTACACACAAAGGGGTATCCCGCCTGGTCATGCTTGACCGGTATACATTCAAGGATACCGAAAAAATCACGTTAACCAAAGGTGATTTTGTCGTCCTGACTGTCAAGGAGGATCCTAAGTTCCCTGCCAGGGGTCTTGGCTACATTCTCGAGATTGACTGGGAAAAAAAGATCGCCCAGGTACAGGTTGATGAGGAATTCAGGGGCGTACTGGATACACCTGAAGAAGTACAAACAGGAGTGATCACCCGTTCCCTTGATGTGATTGAAAAGCCACTTGAGATCTTCTACGAGCAGATCGCCATGAGGAATGCAACAGGCCTTGCACAAGCGGAGAAAACCGAGGAGAAAAGGCTTGAGTGGTTCAATAAGTTCTACGAAGAGCTTGTGAACATGAACTTTATTCCAGCGGGCCGCGTACTGTATGGGGCTGGAGCAGGAACGGATGTAACATTCTTTAACTGCTATGTCATGCCATTTGTCCAGGATTCCCGTGAAGGAATTTCCGACCACCGCAAAAAGGTAATGGAAATCATGAGTCGCGGCGGAGGGGTAGGAACAAACGGTTCAACACTTCGTCCTCGCGCTGCACTTGCGAGGGGCGTAAACGGTAAATCTTCCGGTTCGGTATCATGGCTGGATGACATCGCCAAGCTGACGCATTTGGTTGAGCAGGGCGGGTCCCGTTAAAACCATGGCGGGATTAAAATCTCGTGAATTGCTGGAACACCCTTAGAGCCTTATCAACCACAACGTGACTGGTAACGGTGAGCGTGATGGTTCGAAAATGATAAGGATTGGGCAATCAGCAGCGAAGCATCTCTGGAAACGGAGATGAACGTCCAACGACTATTGAAATCATCTAAAGATTCTACTCGAATATTGCCGGAAGGGATGTTAAGGATGGAATCCAAGGTGAAAGTAAACCATAAGCCACGGAGACGGGCATATGGGGCGCGAGACAAAGAGAGATTAGTTAAAACTATTATAGAACTGCATAATCAAGGATTAAGTCAGGTTGATATCGCAAAAATCATTCATGTAAGTAGAGGGACGATTTTAAGATGGAATAAAGAAATGAACTTCTTTACTCCTCGAAAGCCAGGAGAAGCGGGAAAGTTAAAATCTAGAACCTATCAATACAATGAGAATTATTTCTCGGAAATTAGGAAACCCAATCAAGCATATTTGGTTGGATACATTCTGGGAGACGGAACTTTAATTGATAGAAAAAAATCAAAACGATTAGTATTAAGCTTAGCCGAAAATGATAGGCAACTGCTATTTGATATAGCAGCTGAGTTGAATATGACTCCTGTAATCAAGTTTAGAAAAGCCAATAATCCAAAAGAGCAAAATAAATACTCCTTACCAGTAAACTCGACTCAAATATGTAATGATTTAATCGACTTGGGGATCAGACCCCAAAAAACTGGTTCCGAAAAATGGATTAATTTTATGGATAAGCAATTGCAATGGGCTTTTTTAAGAGGATTTTTTGATGCAGATGGTCATATCCGAGTTTACTTCAGAAATGGTTATCTTAAAACTAGGTTAGGTTTTACTGGTTCTAGAGAAATGATGGAAGCTATATTGAGTTTTATGCAGGAAAATGGAATTGGTAATAATGTGAAATCCATCATTCCCAAACAAGGCTGTTATGACCTCTACTTCTCAAGTTTGAACGATGTGCGGTTAATCTATGAAAGCCTCTATAATAGTGGAACTTTAAAACTTAATCGAAAATATTATAAATTTCTCTCTTTGATGATATAGTCTGGTCTCATATGAAAGTATGAGAGCCTGGCAGAAATGACCAGGCCCGCTTAAAAAGCGGTAACAAATAAGCGTGGAGCACAGATGATAATGTTGGCGGATTAACAGATGCACTAGTCCGCGTCGTTCAGAAAATGAGCGACCAGAAAATCGGGTGAATTGCGGGGAAATCCTTAGAGGCTGGCAAGCTACAACGTGACTGGAAACGGTGAGCGTGAATGCTATAAAAATTGCCATGCATTGGACAATCTGCAGCCAAGCGTCATTGGGCAAAGGTAATGGCGAAGGTTAAACGACTAGAGAGTGAGTCCCAACAATAAACTCTCATAAGCGCCCGGCCCCTAACAGATAAAGCTGAGGGTGATGATATAGTCTAGTCCGGCTGCCATTGCAGCGAAATATTCCGAAAGGAACGGTATATACGTGGCATCCCGATATTATCGAATTCATCATTTCAAAAATGCAGAACCCTCGTATTCTCAGGTTCCTAATCGAAAATACAACCGATGAATGGATCCAGAAGCAGGCGAAGAACAAACTGAAGTTCACACCGCTTACCTTGCAGGAACAGGCGATGTACCAGGGAATTATCAATTATAAGCATATCCCGGGCCTTGGAGGATTCAGTGAAGAAATCATAGCAGATGCTGAAGAAAAACTAGAAACTGGCGGTACATATACCGTCCACAATTCTGAATTTCTGACAGGAGCCAATATTTCCGTCACTCTTACAAAAGAGTTTATGGAAGCTGTTGAAAACGACGGGGAGTATGAACTCCGTTTCCCTGCCACTGAAACCTATGACGAAGAAACTATGAAGATTTACAACGAAGAATGGCATAAAGTCGGCGATGTCCGCGAGTGGGAAAAGATGGGCTATAAAGTCCGTACTTACAGAAAGATTAAAGCAAAAGAGCTTTGGAATTTGATTAACATATGCGCCACTTACTCGGCCGAGCCAGGAATCTTCTTTATTGATAACGCAAATGACATGACGAACGCCCAAGCATATGGGCAAAAAGTAGTTGCAACCAACCCGTGTGGTGAGCAGCCGCTCGCACCATATTCCGTATGCAACTTAGCTGCAGTTAACCTTGCAGCAATGGCGGACAAGGAAAACAAAACAGTCAATTTTGAAAAGCTTAAAAAGACAGTTGCTACAGGAGTAAGAATGCAGGATAACGTTATCGATTCAACACCTTACTTCCTGGAAGAGAACAAAAAGCAGGCGCTTGGCGAACGCCGTGTCGGCCTTGGAGTAATGGGACTGCACGACTTGCTGATCTACTGCGAAACCGAGTACGGTTCTGAAGAAGGAAACAAGCTAGTTGATAAGGTGTTTGAAACAATTGCCGTCACTGCATATGAAACGTCCATTGAACTTGCCAAGGAAAAGGGAAGCTTCCCATTCCTAGTGGGTGAAACTGACGAAGAAACAAATCGTTTAAGGAAAGCTTTCACTGAAACTGGATTTATGAAGAAAATGCCTGAAAATGTAAGAACAGCGATTCTTGAAAATGGAATTCGAAATTCTCACTTACTGACTGTTGCACCGACGGGTAAACTCATTGCCCCCTGCGATCGTAAGGCCGCAGCGTAAACTTGGCTATATGCGGGAAACTCTGGAGTATCTCTTGCTACCGAGGCCTTACCAGCCTGAAACAATGGTAAAAATGCAAGAGTGTAGGCTTGAATGCCTGCCAGACAATCCGCAGGGAAGTCGTGGCTGACCCCTCAACGACTATACGCCGAGCAACCAAATAGTTTAAAATTGGTTGAAGATAGAGTCTGACCCATATTGGCGACATATGGAGCGGGTACTAATAATCCCGCCCTCTACAATGTAGAGAGTAACAAACGTGAGTACCGGTACAATGGTCGGAGTTTCCACTGGATTAGAGCCTTACTTCTCGTTCTCGTACTTCCGAAGCGGAAGGCTCGGGAAGTTCATTGAAGTGAAAGCAGATATCGTTGCTGAGTATTTGGAAAAGCATCCTGAAGCAGATCCGGACAACCTTCCAGGCTTCTTCGTGGCTGCGATGGATCTTGCACCGGAAGCCCATGCAGATGTTCAGTGTGTTATTCAGCGCTGGATTGACAGCTCAATATCCAAGACGGTTAATGCGCCGAAAGGATACAGTGTAGAGCAGGTCGAAAAAGTGTACGAGCGCCTTTACAAGGGTGGTGCCAAGGGCGGGACGGTCTATGTTGATGGTTCTCGTGATTCCCAGGTATTGACCCTGAAAGCAGAAGAAAATAAAGTAGATGACACTCTTGAGGGAAAACCAAAGCAAAAGCAGCATGTTGTCCTTGTTGATACAATCAGCGACCTCCGTTCGACAGATGTCACGATCGGTTCTGAAATCGGCAACACATGTCCTGTTTGCCGCAAAGGAAAGGTTAAGGAAATAGGCGGCTGCAATACGTGTACAAACTGTAATGCGCAATTAAAGTGTGGTCTATAAGTAAGAAAAAAGGGATGGAAATATTTTTCCGTCCCTTTTTCTGTTCAATATCCCTTTTTTGCTGATACTACTAGCAAGACTTTTTGCAAAAAAGAGGGATGAACTTATGAAGCCATTTATGCCGCAATTGGTTTATATTGAGCCACAGGCTCTTGAATACCCGCTCGGCCGAGAACTGAAGGAAAAGTTTGAAAGCATGGGACTTGAAATCAGGGAGACCACATCACATAACCAGGTTAGGAACATCCCGGGTGAAAACGAACTCCAGAAGTACCGGAACGCCAAATCGACATTGGTGGTCGGTGTACGCCGGACACTGAAATTCGACACATCCAAGCCATCAGCGGAGTACGCAATTCCGCTTGCAACTGGATGCATGGGCCATTGCCACTACTGCTATCTTCAAACCACATTAGGGAGCAAGCCGTATATCAGGACGTATGTGAATCTTGATGAAATATTTGAACAGGCACAGAAATATATGGACGAACGAGCTCCAGAGATTACACGATTTGAGGCAGCGTGTACATCTGATATCGTCGGCATCGACCATCTTACCCATTCGTTAAAAAGAGCGATTGAGTTCATTGGGCAGTCGGAGTTTGGCCAATTAAGGTTCGTGACGAAGTATCAGCATGTCGATCATCTATTGGATGCAAAGCACAACGGAAAAACGAGGTTCAGATTCAGTGTGAATTCCCGTTATGTGATTAAAAATTTTGAGCCTGGGACTTCCTCCTTTGATGAAAGACTGGAAGCAGCTCGCAAGGTTGCGGGAGCTGGGTATCCGCTGGGCTTCATTGTTGCGCCAATTTACATGCATGAGAACTGGGAAGAGGGCTACCATGAATTATTCGAAAGATTGAAGGTGTCGCTTGATGGGGTCGAAATCAAAGATCTATCATTTGAGATGATTCAGCATCGTTACACCAAGCCAGCTAAGAATGTAATCATGAAACGATATCCTAAAACCAAGCTTGAAATGAATGAAGAAAAACGCAAGTATAAATGGGGCAGGTACGGGATCGGTAAATATGTTTATCCAACCGAGGAAGCAGCACGACTTGAGTCCACCATTCGAGGATATATTGGCGAATACTTCCCAAATGCTGAAATACAGTATTTCACATAAGATGGTTTAATTTAAATTTTCAATTTGTCCACCGTACTATTTTGCAGTAAAGCCGCTTAAAGATGTAGGAGTGAATACATCGATGGGAGTGGCTTCCATGCTGATAGACGGTGTTTTTTCCGGTGGGGGAATAAAAGGCTTCGCTCTAATCGGTGCATATGAGGCCGTTGAAAGGCGGGGCTTCAGGTTTTGCCGGGTGGCGGGGACAAGTGCTGGGTCCATTGTTGCAAGCCTTGTCGCAGCGGGGTATACAAGCGCTGAAATGCGTGGCCTCCTTGATGAATTGAATTTGGAAAAGCTGCTTGATTCACGCAAATTGCTATTACCTTCTCCTTTAACAAAATGGCTGCTTCTTTATTGGAAAATGGGATTGTATAAAGGGGACGCACTGGAAGCCTGGATTGCTGAAAAACTCGCTTTAAAAGGATTAAGAACCTTTGGGGACCTGCCACCTGAAACATTAAGGATCGTTGCCTCTGACCTATCAAATGGGAGGATGGTTATTCTGCCGGATGACCTTCCAAAATACGGTCTCTCACCTGCTTCTTTTTCGATAGCCAAGGCTGTCAGGATGAGCTGCAGCATTCCCTACTTTTTTGAGCCTGTTAAGCTAACGGATGCCAGCGGGACTAACATCCTGGTGGACGGCGGTGTCCTGAGCAATTTCCCAATGTGGCTGTTTGATCGGGAGAATGTGAAGAAAGTAAGGCCGGTTCTGGGCATTAAGCTAAGCCACGATCCAGAAAATCATCCTAAGCACAAAATAAAAAATGCCATCCAATTGTTTGAGGCGCTTTTTGAAACAATGAAGGACGCCCATGATGCGAGATACATTGCCCGTAAGCATGCCAGGAATATTATCTTTATCCCCACATCCGGTGTTTTGGCGACAGAATTTGAATTGACAGAGGAGAAAAAGGACCTGTTGATAAAACATGGCAGGGATTGTGCTGAATTCTTTTTCCGGAAGTGGAGTTATTGACAAAGAAAAGCGCAAGTGCCTTTGTGAAAGGCAGGAACGCCTCACGACGGGCAAAAAGCTGCCTGTCTCTGCGATGTTAAATCACGGATGCTTTCCTTTGTGCTCAGCGTTGGAGCTAGACAGATCTCATAATAGAAAATACTTTTTTATTATAAACAAAAGACCGGATTTCCTTTAAAAGGAGGCCCGGTCTTTTTTCTTTCCTTTTTTTCCTTCAATAACTGTTAAATGTGCCTGTGCTTTCTTCTTTGGTCTTTTTAAAGATGCAAGCGTTCCGTGGAAAGAGTTCTTTCCCTGTTGTTGAGTGTTCTTATTTCCGTTTCGTTTCTTTGATTTTCTGGCAGCTTTGAGGAAAGCCCGTTGCTCTTTTTTGGCAGGATTGGCTGCGGTGATACGGCGGTAAATATAGTAAATCACCAAACCGATCAGGACGGCAATCGCGATATTTTGTATGAAAGCGGCAGGATCTTTAAAAAAGGTCCCAAACAAGCCGATGACCGCGAAAAAGATAAGAGCACCTATAAAGAAACCGGATTTTCTTTTATTCAAGATAGCCACCTCCCTAAGAGCATCATAAGCAAATTTCCTCATTTTTAAACTTGCTTTACACTTTTTTTATACAATTTCACCCTGAAGTTTTGCCGCCTCAGTTTCTTTCTCCATTTTCAAGAGTTCATTAAATGAAAGAATCGCAACTTCGACCTGGCTATCGTCCGGCTCTTTCGTCGTTAAAAGCTGAAGCCACAAGCCAGGATAACCAAGGTAACGGAGGACCGGGATGTCCCTAAGCTTATTTGTGAATTGAAGGACCTCGAAAGAAATACCTAGAACAACCGGGATAAGCGCCAGCCTGTTCAGGACACGTACCCAAAGAGGATCAGTCGGGACGAATAAATAAATGAAGACGCCGACTACTACTGTAAATAGCATAAAGCTGGAACCGCAGCGATAATGTAATCGGGAGCTGGCTTGGACGTTCTCGACGGTCAGTTCCTTGCCGCTCTCAAAGCAGTTAATTACCTTATGTTCTGCTCCATGATATTGAAATACCCTTTTTATGAGTGGAGTAAGCGATACAAAATATATATATGCGAGCAAAAGCAATAGCTTGAAAAGACCTTCGATTAGTACCTGTGCCGTGTCGCCCGGAAAGATTGGCTTAACCATTTCAGCCAGGAAGACAGGGATTAGAGTGAACAGGAACTTCCCGAATAAAAACGAGATAACACCAATCGCGGCAACGCCAAGCCATAGAGCAAGCTTCGAGGTTTCCTGCTCGGCTATAGTATCGTCATCATTAGGATCAATATCGTAGCGTTCCGTTGAAAAATTAAGGTGCTTGGAACCATTCGCGCTGGCTTCAATAATGGCTGCGATGCCCCGGATGAATGGGATTTTTTTCAGGGAAGCTACAAATGGTTGGGATGTGCGCGGCAGTCTTAAGTAATCAATCGAATTATCTTTGCGTCTGACAGCTGTCACATAGTGATGTCTTCCGCCAAACATGACACCTTCAACGACTGCCTGGCCCCCATATATGGGCTTGTTTTCTTTCGTTGTCATTCTTTATCTACACCAACCTACTTATAAAGTTGCACCCGCAGTGGAGACTGCCTGTACTTTCCTTTATTCTACTAGAAAAATACAAAAACCTCTATACATTGTGATTGAACATTTTTGCTGGAAGGAGAAGGCCTCCGATGTACATACTAAAACAGACCTTAAAATTAAAGGAGATGCAAAAATGGAAACATCCAAGAAGTATGAAAACAAGATGAGTGAATTTCGTATGTTAATCATATTAACAGGTTTCTGGGGCGGGCTTTTTTGGAGCTTTTTAGGCCAGGTAGGTTACTACTTCAATTTTACGAAAATTTCTCCAAGAGTAATTCTTGAGCCATGGGCATTGGGTAATTGGAAAACAAGCTGGCTAGGCACGCTTATTTCTATGATTTTGATTGCGGTGATTTCGATAGGAGTTGCGTTCGTTTATTCGGTTTTATTGAAAAAAGCCAAAGGGCTCATTCCTGGTGCAGCATTTGGCCTTGGCGTTTTCTTGATCATATTTCTGCTGCTGAATCCTATTTTTCCTGGAATTTCGCCTTTAAGAGATTTGGATAAAAATACGTTTGTGACATCTGTATGCCTCTTCCTTCTATACGGCGTATTTATAGGGTATTCTATCTCCTGGGAATTCTTGAATATTCAAAATAACAAGGAGATATCCGAGTAGGAGAAAAACTTTTGATATGGTAGAATGATTTAGGTAAATAGTGCTGGCATTAGAGATTATAAAGATTTGGGGAATATCGATGACAAAAAAAATCATGCTGTTGAATGGCCCGAATTTGAATATGCTCGGTAAACGTGAACCTGGCATTTATGGAGCGGAGACACTTGGTTCTATTGAAGATTCAATTAAAAAGCTTGGATTGGATAGGGGTTATGAAGTCGATTGCAGACAGTCCAATCATGAAGGAGCCTTAATTGACTGGTTACAGGAAGCAAATGAAGAACGCTTCAATGGAATTATCTTCAATCCCGGTGCGTATACACATTACAGTTATGCAATCCGTGATGCAATAGCAGGAATCAGTGTACCGGTTATCGAAGTCCATATATCGAATATTCATGCGCGGGAAAGCTTCAGGCAAACTTCGGTTACGGCCCCAGTATGCAGGGGACAAATTAGCGGCATGGGCACAAAAGGGTATGAACTGGCTTTTTACGCCCTAGTGGACAGCGAAAAGGAGAGGGAGCAGGAATGAGCAAAGTAGATAAATTAAGAAATGAATTCTCAAAACTGGGCATTGACGGCATGCTGATAACAAGTGATTTCAACCGCCGATATATGTCCAATTTTACTGGAACCTCGGGAACAGTCCTCATCACTGCGGATAAGGCGCTTTTTATTACTGACTTCAGGTATACAGAACAAGCAGCCAAGCAATGTGCAGATTTCGAAATTATCTTGCGTAAAGGTACGATGGAGGAAGAAGTTATTCTTCAAGCCAAGCAGCTGGGTATCAAAAAACTTGGTTTTGAGAAGAATCATGTTACATATGGCTTATATAAAACCTATGAGGCTGGAATAGAAGGCGAGCTTGTACCAGTAGACGGTGCAGTAGAAAAGTTGCGCTTGATTAAGACCGATGCAGAGATTAAGATATTAAAGGAAGCTGCGGCTATTGCTGATGCGGCCTTTACACATATCCTGGAATTCATCCGCCCGGGCAGAACGGAATTAGAGGTTTCGAATGAACTTGAATTCTTTATGCGCAAAGCGGGGGCAACATCATCTTCTTTTGATACGATTGTTGCTTCAGGATACCGTTCTGCATTGCCCCACGGAGTGGCAAGTGAAAAAGTAATTGAATCAGGTGATTTTGTTACACTGGATTACGGTGCGTATTATAACGGGTATGTATCCGATATAACCCGGACTATTGCAGTAGGCGCTCCCGACCAGAAGCTAAAGGAAATTTATGATATTGTTCTGGAAGCTCAGCTAAGGGGACTTGCTGGCATCAAGCCAGGAATGACCGGTAAGGAAGCAGATGCCCTCACCCGGAATTTCATTACCGAAAAAGGATACGGAGAGTATTTTGGCCATTCGACAGGTCATGGAATTGGCCTGGAAATTCATGAATCCCCAGGGTTGTCGGTTCATTCTGATGTAATACTTGAGCCAGGCATGGTTGTGACGGTTGAGCCGGGCATTTATATTCCTGGCCTTGGCGGAGTCCGGATTGAAGATGATACTGTGATTACGCTTGATAAAAATGAAAAGCTTACCCACTCATCTAAGGAACTGATTATTCTTTAAAGGAATTAGGAGGAACACAAATGATTTCAGTAAACGACTTCCGTACAGGACTTACAATTGAAGTTGACGGCGGAATTTGGCGCGTTATGGATTTTCAGCACGTGAAGCCAGGTAAAGGAGCTGCTTTCGTCCGCTCCAAATTGCGTAACCTTCGTACAGGAGCAGTAAATGAGAAAACTTTCCGTGCTGGTGAAAAGGTTGGCAAGGCTCAAATCGATAACCGCAGGATGCAATATTTATATGCTAGCGGTGATCAGCACATCTTCATGGATAACGAATCGTATGAGCAAATAGAACTTCCTGCAAACACAATTGAGTATGAGTTGAAATTCCTTAAGGAAAACATGGAAGTTTCAATTATGATGTATCAGGGAGAAACACTGGGTGTTGAACTTCCAAATACAGTTGAACTTGAAGTAACTGAAACTGAACCTGGCATCAAAGGTGATACTGCATCCGGAGGCTCCAAGCCTGCTACACTTGAAACTGGACTTGTTGTACACGTCCCATTCTTTGTTAACCAGGGAGACCGCCTAATCATCAATACAACTGATGCTTCTTACGTTTCCCGCGCCTAGTCCAGCCAGACTTGGTCCGATTATGAATCAATACTGATAAGTAAGAATTTACGTAAGAAATTAGTAACCACTTTAACAGAAAAAATGGCACACTAAAAGTTCAGAGCCTCATTGAGGCCTGAGCTTTTTTATATCGGCAATAGTTTAGGTAAACAAGGTATCTGATTGAAATACCTCCGTTATGTAGGAAATAAGAAAATCTTTATCTTCAGGGTAGGTTAAATCTAAAGCCTTTATTTCGTCTATGGTTTTCCATGCAATATCATAAATAAGATTATCAGGGTCATGAATTTTTCTCTCTCCCCCTACGACTTTCACTAAAAAATAATGGACTTCAGCCGATAAGTTTAGATGTTCGTAAATCCCAATTTTGACCTTAATTTTCTCAATAATTTCTGCAGAATATCCCGTTTCTTCCTCAATCTCCCTGATACAACACTCTTCAAAAGTCTCATTGTGCTCTTTTCCCCCTGATGGAATAGACCACGTTTTTTTCTCTTCAGGTGTTCCTTGTAAAACCATTAGCAAATGGCCATTCTCATTTATACATAAGCCTGAAGAACCAAACCATCTTTGCACATTATGCGCCCCCTTTATAAACCTCTAAACGCTTCCATCTCTATCTATTAAAACAGCTTTTAAATGGATTAATTTGCTACCTCATCTTTATGGTTAAAAGATATATTTTTTTCTACAGCAAAATAGCGATAATCACTTTTTATTTTAACATTATTATCCAGATATTGAGTATCCTTTAATTCACATTCAGTTCTAGTACTCGATAACTGAACTCTTTTTTTGCCAAGCAAAGCAGAGGTTTATGTTAACAATTTCTCCATGAATTCTGCTTAGATTCTGCACATTTATTTTTTAAATTATAGTCAACCCCATTACAAAGGAGCAAAACACAATGAATATGACGCATTACATGGAATTGTTGGCAAGCAATCAGCCGTGGAACCTGATTATCTTTATGGCAGTGGTTGTAATAGCTGCTGAAACCATTGCAATCACCGAACTGAGTATTTTATTCACAAGGAATTTTAACGGAAAACTGAGGAAAATAAATAAGATTACCAGCATTTTTGCAGGAGTATATTTTACCGGAATTTTCATTTATTTAATGCAGACAGCCTGGATCCCATTAACCTTGTCAGGCGGCTGGCACGGCTGGGTCGACTTTACTGCGGTGACCTTCTATTTGCTGGGAATAGTACCTCTTCTGGGAATGGCCCTAATCGATATGGGGCTGGTTATGAAAAATAAACCAGACCAGCAAAAAATGAAAGTTCATGTCTTTTATGTCGGATTATTCCTTATAGTTGCACACGTTGCCATGATTTTCGGAATGGTTGACCCAACTTTGGGCGGCAACATGCATGATATGAGCAATATGTAGTAATTATAGCTGCCTGGAAATCCGGCAGCTATTTCTTGTTTTTTTAGCTATAAGCACAAACTTATGAAGAAATTGTGAAGATTGCCAACCCTAAATTTGAACGTTTTATAAACATCCTCCCAGATAACTAGTCAGTAGGATATGAGGGGACTAAAATATAACTAATCAATAGTAATTAAGTGGGATATTCACTTCACATTACTATATTAGAAGCCTACGACGGTCAAAAACCGCCTCGCGGGTTAGGGGAGGCTAATAGCCTGATGGAGAAAATAAAAGTATTAATAGTCGACGATCATTATATGTTCCTGAAAGGACTAGAAAGTATTATCAATGATGATAGTTCTCTTGAAGTAGTCGGAGAGGCGCATAATGGCAAAGAAGCTGTGGAACTGGCTTTTGAAATAAAGCCAGATGTAATCTTGATGGATGTAGACATGCCGACAGTCGGAGGAATAGACGCACTGAAGAAAATTATGAAGGACCTTCCTGAATTGAATGTGTTAATGATGACAAACGATGATAGTGAAGAAAGCCTAATGGAGGCAATGAAGTATGGTGCCAAAGGTTATCTGACAAAACATCTCCTCCCGAACGAGTTGCTTGTTTTCATTCATATGGCCTATCGAGGAGAATATATCATCTCGAGCCCGTTGGCCAAGAAAGTAATGGAGGCAAATACTTGTGGAGTTCTTAGTGCGTCCGAAAATGAAGAGGTTGCCGAGAAGAAGGAAAATGTACTGACACGGAGAGAGAAGGAAATTCTTAGCCATGTCATTAAAGGTATGACCAACCGTCAAATCGCAAATGCACTTTTTATTTCTGAAAACACCGTTAAGAATCACATTAGAAATATCATGGAGAAACTCCAGATGAATAACCGCCTTTCAGCAGCCAATTATGCAAAGAAGGAAGGCTGGCTGCAGCTTGTTTAATCTGGGCTTCGCTACTAATAGTTTGGCTTTTAGTAAAAGGAGTTCAATGCCATACAATAATCAGAAAAAATAAGGACTTTTGCTAAATGAGTCCAGAGCAAGGGTGCAGATAATGAAGAAAAAATTATTAATCGGCAGCTACATTCTTGTTGTCATAATTGGAATATCAGTATTTGTTGGCACAAATGGATTTAAAGGCAAGAATTATGAATCGGTCCAGGCCGGCGAAAAGATCTATAAAGCCGAATGTGCACTTTGCCATGGAGATACTGGCAAAGGTGAAGGATCAAAAGTAGGAACCGCACTTAATAGCCAGGTCTATTTAAGCTACTCTTCGGATGAGGACTTATACAACAGTGTAAAATATGGCCGTCCCGCTGCTGCAATGCCCGCATATGGAGAGAGAATGTCTGAAGAACAATTGCAGAATGTCGTTGATTTTATGAGAAGCTGGCAAAAGGATGAGATCAATTTCGATGTTCCTGAAAAAATTGAAGGAGATCCAGTTGCCGGAGAGAAAATATACAACCGTTCTTGCCTGACATGCCATGGTGAAAAGGGTGCTGGCAAGAAGAGTATGGGAACGGTTCTAGCTAATCCCGAGCACTTGAAATACACATCGGATAGACAGATTTGGATCGGAGTTGCCTACGGCCGGGAAGAAACCCGGATGGCTCCGTCCCTCAAAGGGCTAGATGGTATCCGTCAATTGAGCAAGCAGGAAATCTCGGATGTTGTCGCGTTTATCCGTTCCCTAGAAAAAAGGGAATAATCAAGATGAAGGTGTAAAACGTAAATTGAAGGTTATCGAGACTAAAACTAACTGGCACATCAAATCGCAGTCCAATGCATTGGGCTGCTTTTTTTGTTGAGGGCTTTCTCCAAACCAGGCTCGAATTAATTATTTTCCTAATTCAATGTTTATCATTCAACTTTGACCAATAAAAGCTCTTTTCTCATTTTTCTCCAAAAAGATTAATATCCAAATTCACTAGTTATGACTATATATTAGCCAAGTTTAACAAAACGTTCATATCTGGAATAACTGGTAAAAAAGGATAGGCATTATAGTAAATATAGGAAATAAGAATTAGTGATTTTACTAAATACATAGTAATCATTTTTAGAAATAAGGAAATGAGGGGTTCGAATTCACCACTAAACATTCATATGTTAAAAATTTCACAAGATAGAAAATTAACAGAATGCACGAGTAAATTCTTTGAATTCTTTTCGTTGAAGTTTGTTAAAAAACAAGTGGAAGCAAAATGTGAACATTTTATGTTCTTTTCATGTCAAAAACCAAACGTTTCTTTCCCTTTAACAAAATGTTCAAGAGTGAATAACCCACGAAGTAGTACTGTCGATTATATTTATTTCAAAGAGGACTATAGTGGAAAATAGTACTAACTAGTCAAGGGTTTTCCACAGCCAAGGAGGATTAACATGTTCAATAAAATTTTGTCGGTAGTGCTAGGGGCCGTAATTGCTTTATCGGTAAACGGTACCGTGACCAATGCTGAAGGAAGTTTTCCTACTGATAAATTTCCCTATCAGGAAATGCAGATCCAAGTCATGCCTGAGTTTGATTATCCAGAAAATTGGCCGAAAGAGGAACCATCCTTATTAGTGGGCCTGTACGGAACAATTACCAATAAAAGCGGCCAGGACTACACAGGTAAAATTGAAGTCCCAGTGCCAGTTAAAGAAAAAGATTTCCAGATATATCTGGTTGCCGAATTTCCTAGTCCTGAAGAACCAGAAGTACAGCGTCCTTACGAAGTGGATAAAGAACGGGGGGTTGTAACATTTCAGCCTCAGAAGCCCATTAAAAAAGATGCTGCCTATAGCTTCGTGGTCGAGTACTATTCCAACCCAATTGCTGTAAAAGATTCACAGAAAAATTTTACTTATGAATACAAGACTCCATCAGCAGTTGAAACAATCGACGTAATTGTGTATGCACCACTAAAGTCGACTGACATCGTAATGGATCCAAAGCCTTCCAGCACCCAGAAGAGCGAGTATGGAGAACAGATTGCTTTTTATCAGCAAAAGGGTGTCAAACAGGGGGATGCCCTAAAGTACGCAGTTTCTTATAAAAAGGAAGGAAATGCTTCTACTCTATCGATGGTAGATACATCGAAGGCTCCAAATGACGAAAATCATAGTGGCCAAACTGCAACTGACCAGGTTACCGGTGCAGCCAACAACGGAAGTGGCGGAAACGGTGGAAATGGAGACCGCCCGATAATCGGGGCTGCAGGTGGAACGATCATTGGAGTATCTATCATCATTGCTGGCATGTTCGTGTTCTTTGGTTTTAAAAATAAAGCCGACAACCGGAACAACCCAACTCCTCAGAAAAAGACAAAAGAGAAAAAATCTGCTGGTAAACAAGAAAAAAAGAACGTTTCAAACGCGGATGAAATAAAAGAGCTTCGAAAAAAGCTGTTGAATGGAAAGATTGATCAGGAAGCTTACGAAGAGCAAGTCAAAAAATTGATTTAGGGGGATGTAAGGAATGAAAAAGAACACAATTGTCATGCTGGGTGGATTTATCATTGCAGGAGCAATTATCTTTTTGCTTATGGCTGCTACACCAGGTTCAAGTGGCGTTGAATTGACCATGAAGGATTTGCTTGCTAACCAGGAAAAGCATAAGGACGATTTCGTTACGGTTGAAGGCCTGCTAATTGAAGAATCAATCAAATGGAATGCGGACAAGATTGAACTGAGATTTGATCTTAAAGATAATGAAGGCAATTTGATGCATGTCGTCCACAATGGTGTGAAGCCTGATAACTTCTCGGAAGGTGTCATTGTCATCCTCCAAGGTGCACCGACTAAGAAAGATACGTTCCAGGCTGAAACGGTTAAGACTCGCTGCCCTTCCAAGTACGAAGGTGAAGATATTGAAAACTACGATCCGGAAGCACATAAAAGCAAGTTGAACAAGCCTTCCAGCGAAGAATAGAAGCCAAATTAAAGAAGGTGACGATATGTATTTATTCTCAAACGCGACAATCTATGTAGGCCTTGCATTGGCAATCTATTCATTACTGGTGACAACCTACGGGATTGCGACAAAGAATCAAAAATTAGTAAACAGCGGTAAAGGAGCGGCGCTTGGCCTGTTCATAAGCGCTTCGCTCGCAATGCTTTCGTTATTTTACCTTTTAGCAACCTCCCAATTCCAATATGAATATGTCAATGACTATACAAGCAGTGAACTACCGGTTATTTATAAACTCACTGCATTGTGGGCAGGGAACGCGGGCTCGCTGCTTCTGTGGACTTTCTTCCTCACACTTTATATTGTCATGATTGTTTTTTCGCGGAAGATGAAAGGCAATCCAATGGTTCCGTACATCATGTCCATCCTGATGGCCAATGGTGTGTTCTTCTTCCTTGTACTTGCGTTTGTTGCAAATCCATTCAATATACTGCCTGAAGTTCCGGTTGAAGGAAAAGGGCTTAACCCGATGCTTCAGAACCCTGGCATGATCATCCATCCTGTTACTCTGTACCTTGGTTATGTTGGTCTGGCTGTTCCATTCGCATTCGCAATGGCTGCCTTGATCCTGAAGAATATGGATGACTTTTGGATCAAGATGACGAGAAGATGGACGATTATCGCCTGGCTATTCTTGAGTCTTGGCAATATCTTCGGCGGCCAGTGGGCGTATGTTGAGCTCGGCTGGGGCGGTTACTGGGCATGGGATCCTGTTGAGAACGCATCCTTTATGCCTTGGCTTACAGCAACAGCATTCCTGCACTCTGTCATGATTCAGGAACGTAAGAATATGTTAAAGGTCTGGAATATTAGTTTAATCATTATCTCGTATGCTCTCACTCTATTTGGTACATTCCTGGTCCGAAGCGGTGTATTGACATCGGTTCATGCTTTTGCAAACTCCAATCTTGGATTATACTTCCTGATTTTCATGGGAGTAGCCGTAATTGGGGCAATGTATGTCCTTATGAGCCGCTACAATCTGATCAAACGGAGTGCTGGGGAATTCAATTCCTATGTCTCTAAAGAAAGCAGTTTCCTAATTAATAACCTTTTGCTTGTAGGTTCTGCCTTCGCAGTCTTCTGGGGAACTATTTTCCCACTTGTTTCTGAAGCAGTCCGCGGCACGAAGGTTACGGTCGGAATCCCATTCTTTAATGCAACGCAGGCACCAATTTTACTAGCGATGATGTTCGTTATGGCGGTTTGTCCTCTGCTTGCATGGCAAAGATCATCCCTTAAAAACCTGAAGAAGAATTTCCTTATTCCAGCCATTATCGCGGTTGTGGCAATGGCCATGATGGTTATCCTTGGAATTTCAAAGGCATGGGCTGTCATTGGATATGGTGTCATCTCGCTTCTGCTATGCACTCACTATCTAGAGTTTCATAGAGGTGTCAGGGCACGCCGGAAAATGACTCATGAAAGCATTCCTGTTGCGCTTTACCGCCTGATGACAAAGAACCGCCGCCGTTATGGAGGCTACATCGTCCATTTAGGTATCGCCTTTATTGCTGTCGGAATTATCGGCTCTCAGAACTATGACCATGAAACAATGAAAACTGTTGAAGTTGGTGGTTCTATTGAAATTGATGATTACAGGATCAATTATGACAAGCTGGACCAAAGGTCTGAGGGCATCAATGATATCGTTTACGCAGATTTGACAGTATTTAAAAATGGTGAAAGATTAGGCAATTACGAGGTGGAAAAAGTTTTCTACGGCAACTGGGATCAGCCATCCTCGGAAGTAGCACTAATTTCAAACGCAGTTGAGGATTTATATATTATCCTCAGCGCCTGGGAAGATGATGGAAGGGCAACTTTCATCGTAAAAGTAATTCCAATGATGACCGCTATGTGGGTCGGATCATTCCTGATTGTAATAGGTTCGGTGTTTGCGGTATGGAATGGCAGATATCAAAATGTTACCCCTAGATATACTGGTACATCCAGGGAGGTGGCTTAAATGCTGAAAAAGCTTTATGCGGGACTGCTGATTGCGCTGGTCCTGTTCCAGGCAGCAATAGCACCTGCCGAAGCAAAGGATAAGGAATTTGACTATAAGTCCCCGGAATTTAAGGCAGTTGCATCCCAGTTTGCCTGTACATGTGGCTGCGGGCAGGACCACTATGAATGTGATCCGAACACCTGTAACCTGACTGTGGAATTCAAGGCAGACCTCGTAGGAATGATGAACAAGGGCATGGATAAGGATGAAATCCGTAAATACTATATCGGCATTTATGGGGAAGAAATCCTGACAGCTCCTGAAAAAGAAGGTTTCAGCCTGACTGCTTGGGTCTTTCCATTTGTTGCACTAGGCGGAGCAGGGACCGCGGTATTCTTTGTCATTAGAAAATGGGTCAAGAGAAAAGGGCCTCAAACCTTAATGGAAGAAGAAATTGTCGGAACTGACGAAGTAGAGGGTGAAATCCTTTCTTCAATCATTGACGAGGAACGAAAAAAGTATCTTTAGGATGTGAACAGAATGGATTTAGTATTTATGTTCCTTACCGCTGTGTTTCTTCTCGGCTGCCTTTACCTCGTGCTAGCGCCGTTGTTTAAAGAAGACACCTTCCTTGACCATACAAGAAAGAGCCAGACGAATGCAGCGACCAAGGAAGCATTGCTGACAACATTAAATGAAATTGAATTTGAATACAAAATGGATAAATTGTCCGAAAGTGATTATCGACAGCTGAAAAAGCAGTACGAAATCCAGGTTACTAAAATTATGAAGGACGAAGAAGCTTCTTCAGACAAACAAGTTGATCTTGATCTTTTAGCTGAAGTTGAAAGAGAAATTGAGGAATCCATGAAAAAGAATCGGAAAAAGGGGGAAGGAAAGTGATTAAAAAAATCACGATTTTCCTTCTCGGCCTAATGCTCCTCGCCCCAGTAACCGGGGCGAGTGCAGCCGAATCGAAAATCACCATAGATATGCTTTATTTAGTCGTTAGTCCTGCTGAAGACGGGTCTACTAATATGATGTATATGGTGAATTACACCAATACCGATTCCGCGGAATATAAAGGTGATGGCAAAAGTGAGGCTGTGCTCAATGTAACTTTACCAGAGGGTGCAACAAATTTAGCTTTCATGGATGCGAAGATTACCTCCAAACAAACTGATACAGGTTTTATTACCACAGATCCCATACCGGGGAATCAAACAGTTGTCCTGCCATATAGCTACAGAATGCCGGCTGGAAAGGATATTAATCTTGCATTTGATTATCCGGCTCAATTGATACAGGTGCTAGTACCTGAAGGCATGGGGAGTATTGAATTTAAGGGAATCAAGGCCACTAACCAGGGATTTTTTGATTTTGAAGATCAAAAATATGTTGGCTATAGTGTAGAAGGCATTCAGGCAAACCAAAAGCTGACGATGAACTATAACAAGGATGTACAGCCAAGCCCAAGCGAAACAGCTCAGGCTGGAGGAAATAGTACAGATTCTGTCGTTTCAAAACAATCGCCTGCATTCCATAATCCAGGACATTTGCGAATGTGGTTCCAGTCTCCATTAAAAAGCTTCGATCCACACATTTTAATGATTATTCTGGCTGCTATTTTGATAGCTGGAATAAGTTATTACTCTTATTTCAGGGTCAAAAATAGGGCAGAAGTAGAAAAGCTTGAGAACGATTCAGATGAGAAAGCATTCAAGCTGCTTATGGCAAAGCAAAAGACCATTATGGATAAAATCATTGAACTCGAAGAAAATCTTGGCAATGGGGAGCTCTCCGAGGACGAATATAATGCGAAGCTTGAGGCTTACAAGCAGCACCTGGTCAAAGTAAAGCTTGGGCTCAGGAGATTTGTAGAGTAAGAGCACGCAAGGAGGGTCTCTTATGATAGAAGTAAAAAAGCTTACCAAGCAGGCTGATAGTAAACTGATTTTGAGAGGTATTAATCTCACCATCAACAAGGGAGAAACAGTCGGGATATTGGGACCGAACGGGGCGGGAAAAAGCACACTCCTGAAGGTCCTGGCCACACTGATCAAGCCATCGACGGGTGAGGTGACAATAGGAGGGTTCAGCCTCCGAAAAGAGCAGTCAGAGATTAAGAAGCTGTTTGGTTATCTTCCGCACTCTAGTTTGCTCTATGACCACTATTCTCCTCGTGAAAATCTTGTATTCTTTGGAAACCTATATGGTATAAAGAATCCGGAACAAAGAGCCGTTGAGTTAGTCAAAGAGGTAGGTTTATCATTTTTTCTTAATGAGCCAGTCAAAAACTTTTCACGCGGCATGATCCAACGTATAGCGATTGCTCGGGCAATCGTCCATGATCCAGAAATCCTTTTTCTTGACGAACCACATACCGGGCTGGACCAGGGAGCGATTTCAATCCTGAATAACGTCATCCTGAGAATGAAGGAAAAGGGTGCAACTACTTTGATGGTAACGCATGACTTTAAACAAGCAGCCGAGATATGTGATCGGATTATCATCATTAAAAATGGAAAAATAGCGGATGACTTTATCCTGGAGGATAAAATGATTGACCTATTATCCGAAAAATACAATGACCAGGTGGAGGGAGTTTCATGAACTATTTAAAGCCCGCCCTCCTTTTGGCAAAAAAAGATTTATACTCTGAATTCAAAACAAAACAAGTCCTGGTGACAATGGCCATTTTTGCTGGGCTTGTCATCCTGATTTTCAGCTTTGCTTTTGATCCTGCGAACAACACAACCAAGGCAGTCATTCCCGGAGTCATCTGGGTCATTATCGTGTTTTCAGGGATTCTGGGTTTGAACAGGTCCATCATATCCGAACAGAGAAACGATACAATGCAAAGCCTGTTAATCGCACCGATGGACAAGTCGAGTATCTTTTTAGGGAAAATGCTGGCAAACCTTGCTATGATGCTGATTGTTGAGATAGTCGCCCTGCCATTTTTATTCTTGTTATTCGACTTTAAAATTACAGGCAGCTTTGGTTACTTCATTCTCGTTTTGTTCATTGGAACGTTTGGCTTTATCTCAATAGGGACGTTTCTTGCAGTGCTGGCATCCAACTCAAAAAGCAGTGAAATGCTCCTGCCGCTCCTGCTATTCCCAATAACCAGTCCGATATTGATTGGAGCTGTGCAAGCAACTAAAATCATACTCACCAATATTGAAAAACTCCCAAGTGCAATTGCCTGGATACAACTTATCGGTGCGTATGATGTGATATTTTTCGTCCTTTGCTTTTTATTAATAGAATATGTGTTGGAGGTATAGGAGATGGATCTAAATCTCAATAAAGACAGTGCCGTGCTCCATTCTAAAGCTGATAAAGCTTTTGGAAACCCATTGGTCTCTAAGGTTTTGTTTGGTGGAACCATCGTAACAATGCTTGTCTCAATTTACTTGATATTCATGTATGCGAACATTGAAAAATTTATGGGTGTCGTTCAAAAAATATTTTATATCCACGTTTCTACAGCCTGGATTGCATTTCTTGCCTTCTTTGTAACATTTGTTTTCAGTATTCTATTTCTCTGGAAACGTGAACGGATTTATGACACATACGCTTACATTTCTGCTGAGATCGGCGTTTTGTTTACAACAGTCGTTTTGACAACCGGTCCAATCTGGGCAAAATCCTCCTGGAATGTCTGGTGGGCTTGGGAACCGCGTCTGACTACTACTCTGATTTTATGGTTTATCTATATCGCTTATATTATGATTCGCCAAATGGATGGCGCGTGGGATAAAAAAGCTCGCCTTTGTGCAGTATTCGGTATCATCGGGTTTGCGGATGTTCCAATCGTTTGGTTCGCAATCCGCTGGTGGAATACGAAATTCCACCCAGTCGTTTTCGGAGAAGGAAAAGACCAATCTGGCGGCGGAATCGATGATACGATGCTTGTAGCGCTTCTTGCTTCCATTTCTGCAATGACATTCCTCTATGCATTCTTGCTGCATAAGGGTGTCATAATTGAAAATATGAAAATCAAAGTTACTCAGTACAAAGAAAAAATTCGCGAAGCAATCGAAAACTAGGAGGAAACTAAAATGGAATTCATGTATGGAGCATATTCAGTAGCCTGGATTTTAATCTTCGGATATATTGCGATTCTCGGCAAACGTCAAACAAATCTCAAGAAGGAAATTGAATTCTTGAAGCAATTGGAAAAATAACTTTAAATTGCAGGGCCTGAAAATGTCAGGTCCTGCAATGTGGTATCTCCGTCAAGGCGGTACAGGCGGAATATCAATAATCTGTATCAGGAGGAAATACCATGAATCAGGAAGAGATCAATGGTACTGAAGAAAATCCCTCTGTTGTAGAGCAGCCGAAAACAACGTCCATGAAACAAAAAGTCATCAGGATGACAATCATCGTTGTCGTGCTCGGACTGTTCGGCGTTATCGGCATGAGCATGGCCAAAAAAGCAGATATTTCAACAATTGGCGACCCGGCTCCGGCCTTTGAGCTTGAAGATATCGATGGGAAGATGAGGACGCTTTCGGAATATAATCAAGACCAGGTAGTTGTGATTAACTATTTTGCAACCTGGTGCGGTCCATGTGTGGATGAAGCCCCTGAATTGGAAGCCTTTGAGCAAGAATATGGTGACCGTTATAAGCTTTTGATTCTCGATTTAGGGGAAACCAGGGATCGAGTTAAGAAGTTTATGGAAAAGCATAATACAACTTCCACCTATTTATTCGACTATAATTCCAAGACAGCAAAACTTTACGGAGTAACCGGCCAGCCGGAAACCTTTGTGATTGATAAAAAAGGCGTAATCCGTGAACATATTAAAGGCCCGATTACAAAGATGGAATTATACACCCTCGTCAGCAAATATGAGTAGAAAAGTATAAGCTGGACAACAAACTTTGTTCCATTTATCGTAATGGTATATACGCTATAAGAAGAGTGTCCCAAGAGAATATATGGGACACTCTTTTTGTATTATCTAAGATTTCCGTTCATCCAAGGGAAAGCACCCATGGATAACCACCGTGGGGACACATTTTCGAAGAGAACTTGTTGGGGCTATCAATGTGCTTACACATGTCATACTCCTCGGTGCTATTAACTGTGCGGTCTAACTGTTTATGATGACCCTGATGGTTATTAGATGATGGGTGCGGTCGTCAAAACGTCAATAGAGGTTCTTGACGACCCTGTAGGTAAAGAAATTGAGGGTGCGGTCGTCAATAGAGGTTCTTGACGACCCTGTAGGCAAAGGAATTGAGGGTACGGTCGTCAATAGAGGTTCTTGACGACCCTGTAGGTAAAGAAATTGAGGGTACGGTCGTCAATAGGGATTTACTGCCCTTTTCTCACGTAAGCCATTCATGAAGTTCAAATCCTGTTCAAATTATTAGTTAGCATAAATGAGGATTTTGAACGAGTCTTCGCCACTTCCGTTCCAATTAAATAAGTTTTTTTGTTCATCCTCCATATTTTTAAAAAGGATTAAGCCCTCGGGCTTAATCCTTTTTGTATTATTAATTTCGCCGCGTAAAGCTATAGATGGCTGTTATGGTCGCCTCTATAAGCAGCTGGCCTGGCTGGATTGGGGTGCTGGTTGCCCCTTTAACCATCGGAACCTGATATTCCATTAGCGGCCTTGCAATCCGATTTTCTTCAACTTGAACAGGAACAGAGTCAAGGGCAACATTTATAGCACCCGCTATTGTTTTTGCCTTATTAAAAGAATTTCTAACGGCCAATTCCAGGGCTTCATTATAAAGCCCCTCCTTCCTTTTGGCTGTAAAAGCTATATCTGAAATGTAATTGGCCCCATTTTGAACAGCTGTGTCCACTACTGTGCCTACCTTTTCCAAATCGGAGATGGTTACCTGTAAAAGATGAGTAATCTTGTAGCCGCGAAATGTCTGGACACCGTCCTTATAATCATAAACTGATTCAATACGATAATCGAGTGTCTTAATATTTTCAGATGGAATCCCGGTTTGCTGAATGGATTGGATAACTGCTGCTACAGCCCTGGCATTTTGCTGCTGTCCTTGTACGAGGTCCTGGACCTCTGTTGAAACACCCACAGTAACTGTTGCTGTATCCGGACTGGCGGCAACGGAACCCTCACCCTGCACTTGAATGATATCCTTCTTTAAGTTTGATTGCCTTTCAAAAGTTTCAGCCACACTTTTTTCCTCCTTTCAATCTTCCTTCCTATTGAATTGTACTCCTTTGTTTTTTATACATACCATCTGTTATTGATTCTATTTGATTATAAGCTAACAGTCATATTAAGCATGTACAGGCATACATTTTAACTATGGTAGGTGCAGAAAGGGAGGAGTATGCCAATGGACAACATCGTAAAATTTTTGCCAAAAACAATCACTGACGCTTTAGATGAAATCCCCTCTCTATCAAAAGAAGATGTAGAAGAAATCAGGATTCGAATCAACAGGCCGATTGAGGTTACGGTTAGAGGGGCACCAGTATTTCTCCGCTATATTGCCAAGCCAGAAGATGCAGTCCTCCTTTTGCAAAAAATCAGCAAGCACTCAATCTATGCAATGGATGAGGAGTTAATGAGAGGTTATATAACCGTTTCTGGTGGACACAGAGTAGGCCTCGCTGGAAAAGTAATTCTTGAACAAGGAAAAGTTAGGGCAATCAGGGATGTTTCTTCTTTCAATATCCGAATTGCCAGAGAGAAAATCGGCATTTCAAGACAATTGATTCCTTTTATTTATAAAAAAGGATGGCTGCACACGATGATAATCGGCCCTCCACAAACCGGGAAGACAACCCTTTTAAGAGATATTGCAAGGCTAATTTCACTCGGGGACTTAGAACACCAGATCAGACCATCAAAAGCGGGTATTGTCGATGAGCGCTCCGAAATCGCGGGGTGTGTGAACGGGATACCACAGCTCACCTTCGGCCCAAGAGTCGACATCCTGGATGCTTGTCCTAAGGCGGAAGGGATTATGATGCTGATTCGTTCGATGAGTCCCGATGTCATAATAGCGGATGAAATTGGCAGAAAAGAAGACTCGGAGGCAATCCTGGAAGCGGTCCATGCCGGGATCAAGATTATGACAACCGTACATGGAGGTTCCCTGGATGAAGTGAGGAATAGGCCGTCCTTAACGATGTTAATTAACTCGCATATTTTTGAACGGTTTATTGTCCTTGGAAGGTCGAGTGGACCTGGGACAATTGTCACGATACTTGACAGGGATGGGAATCCTGTAAACGGGATGGTGGGGGTGACATAAATGATCAAATTAATTGGCGCCATCTTTATTCTTATATCAACAACCTGGGCTGGCTTTGAATTGGCCAGGCACCTGAGTGAACGGCCCAGGCAGCTTCGTCAGCTTAAATCGGCACTTCAATCCCTTGAAGCCGAAATTATGTATGGCCATACTCCTCTTCATGAAGCATCAAGAAGGCTGGCAGCCCAGCTTTCACGTCCTTTATCGTGGCTTTTTGAATCTTTCGGGAACAGGCTTGCGACAACGGAAACGACTGTTAAGGAAGCTTGGGATGAGAGTTTGCGGGAAGTATGGAAGCTGACTGCATTGAAGCAGGGCGAATTTGAGATTATGAGCCAATTTGGGGAAACTCTTGGCCGTCATGATCGTGTATCCCAGCAAAAACAAATCCAGCTTACACTTAACCACCTTGAAAGGGAAGAAGCAGAGGCAAGGGATAAACAATCAAAATATGAAAAAATGATGAAGAGCCTCGGTTTCCTCTCAGGCCTGCTTCTCATTATTGTCATGATATAGGAGGGAATTGGAATGGGGTTGGATGTCGATATTATTTTTAAAATTGCCGGCGTAGGAATTGTTGTCGCGTTTTTGCACACAGTCTTAGATCAGGTCGGAAAGAAGGAATATGCCCAATGGGTAACCCTTTTTGGCTTCATCTACATCCTGTTCCAGGTAGCCACAATTGTAGACGGGCTATTCCAAAAAATAAAATCAGTCTTTCTGTTTCAGTAGAGGGGAGGGCTTTAAAATTGAGATTCTAAAAATAGTTGGAGTTTCATTGATCGCTACGTTTCTAGCGATGATTATCAAGGAACAAAAGCCCAACTTCGCCTTTCTGCTCGTCTTGTTCACTGGGTGTGTGATCTTTCTTTTTCTGATTGATCAAATTCATCAAATCATTTCAATGATAGAACGTATAGCCGCCAACGCACATGTGAACCTTGTGTACGTGGAAACCATCTTAAAGATTATTGGAATTGCATATATTGCGGAATTTGCTTCTCAAGTAACAAAGGATGCGGGGCAGGGAGCGATTGCCTCGAAAATTGAATTGGGCGGGAAAATCCTGATTCTAACGATGGCCATTCCAATCCTGACAGTGCTTATAGAAACCATCATTAAATTAATACCAAGCTAAGCAGGGACCGTGAACAACTGTGAACTTTGCCGCTATGCATCCAAGCAGCAACAGTCTTACGGTCCCTTAAGGTGGGATAAAGTGAACCTTCCATCAGCTAGCTGATGGTTAGCTGAACCAATCGGACCTTTAGGGACAGTTGCCCTTTAGGGCTTACGGTCCCTTAAGGTGGGATAAACTGAGGTGAAAATATGAAGTTTAGATTATGCATAATTCCAACACTTATTCTATTTTTCTTGTTTTTAATACCTATTCCAGCCCTTGCCTCAGCAGAAACAGTTTCCAAGGGAACTGAAGAGCTTGTAAATGCCCAGCTTGAACGGATGGAATTATCCGAAGTTATGGAATATTGGGAGAACCTATCGGAGGAATACGGGGGATTCCTTCCCGAAAGCCAAAAGGGAAGTCTTTATGAATTCCTGAAAGGGGACAAACAGTTTTCACTTGAAGAGTGGGCAAAAGGTTTCATGAAATTTGCGTTCCATGAGTTCATTTCAAATGGAAAGCTGATGGGATCAATAATATTATTAACGATTTTCAGCATGTTCCTCCAATCCCTGCAAAATGCGTTTGAGAAAAGCACCATCAGCAAAGTAGCCTATTCAATTGTATTTATGGTTTTAGTCATTTTAGCCCTGAATAGTTTTCATATTGTTATCGATTATACAAATGAAGCAATCAGGACAATGTCGACCTTCATCCTTGCATTAATACCACTGCTGCTGGGATTGATTGCTGCTTCCGGCGGGGTTGTATCTGCAGCCTTCTTCCATCCTGTTGTTCTGTTTCTGATGAATGTAAGTGGATTCCTCGTAGAAACTGTCGTTTTGCCTTTACTGTTCCTGTCTACACTGCTCAGCATTGTCAGTACGATGTCAGAACATTATAAGGTCACCCAGCTTGCCGGTATGCTTAAAAACTGGAGTATCGGTCTTCTTGGTATATTTCTTACTGTGTTTCTTGGTGTCCTTTCCGTTCAGGGTGCTACCTCGGCGGTTTCGGATGGGATTGCGATTAGAACGGCAAAGTTTCTTACCGGGAATTTTGTTCCGGTTATCGGGAGGGTGTTCACGGACGCAGCGGATACTGTAATAGGAGCTTCAGTCCTTCTCAAGAATTCAGTAGGAATATTCGGGGTTGTGCTGCTGCTGCTCATTGCAGCTTTTCCGGCAATTAAAATTCTTATGATTGCCTTTATTTATAAACTCGCTGCAGCGATCCTTCAGCCGCTTGGCGGCGGCCCAATCATTTCATGCCTTGATATGATAGGCAAGAATATTATTTATGTATTTGCTTCGCTGGGAATTGTTTCGCTCATGTTCTTTCTGTGTATTGCTGTCATTGTTGCCTCTGGAAATATAACAATGATGATGAGGTAAGGAGGGGAATGGAATGGATTTTCTAATAGAATGGGTTACCAATATCATTTTGTTCATCCTCTTAGCAACTATCATTGATATGCTCATGCCAAACTCAGCCATGCAAAAATATACGAAGATCGTAACAGGACTGCTTCTTATTGCTATCGTTCTAAGTCCAATCCTGAAGCTGATTTCTAACGATTTTGAAGAGACATTAGCTTCAATTCCAGCACTTGAAGCTTACAGTAACGGTGAAAATAGCAAAAGTTTACTAGAATCTCAGAAAAAAGAAATACAGGAGACACAACATGCATATATTTTAGAACAAATGGCTGTCCAACTTAAGAAGGACGCGGAAGAGGAGTTGATGAATCAATTCGGGTACAAGATTGCAGGGATATCGATTGCTGCAAAAAAAGCGGACGGGCAGGGCCTTCCGGAGCATATTGACGAAGTATCCTTACAATTGGCCGAGCCGGAACAGGAAGCCCAGGCGATCAAAACAGTTGAAGTAATCAATATTCAGACAACCAGATCCTCACAAGAAAAACCAGCTAATAAGCAAGTTGATGAAGTTCGGGCATTCCTGGCGAGTAAATGGCAGGTACCTGCAGAAAACATTGTAATCGCCATCGAGGGAGGGATGAACAAGGGTGGGCAATAATCATGATGGGCCGTTCTCCTGGATTAAGAAAAAGCTGAATGGAGATGGGCAAAACGATAAAAAGCAGATGAAATACCAGTATATGGCACTTGTTCTTTGTATTGGTGCGGCATTTATGCTGGTAGGCAATGTCTTCCTCTCCAACAATCAGGCACTAGAAGCAACAGCCGGAGTAGACCAAACAGGCCAGGAAGAAAATATGGCCGTATTCGGGCAAAAGAAAACCAAGAAAGAAACAGCTACGGATTATGAGCGGGCCTATGAGACTCAATTAAAGGATGCACTAGAGAAAATGCTTGGGGTCGATGATGTAACGGTTGTTGTGAATTTGGAATCTACTGAATCCCGAGTTCTTGAAAAAAATACGGTTACCAAAAGGCAGACAACCGATGAAACCGATCGTGAAGGCGGTAAACGGCAGGTTGAGGATGCTTCTGTAGACGAGCAGCTCGTCATAATCCGAAATGGAGAAAAAGAGGAGCCTATTGTTGTAGAAACCAAAAAACCCGAAATTCGCGGGGTTCTTGTAGTGGCCCGCGGAGCGGATAATATAGAAGTGAAAAAATGGATTATAGAGGCGGTTACAAGGGCCTTGGGGGTTCCAAGCCATCGGGTCGCTGTTATGCCTAAAAAAAATAAGGGGGACTCCTGATTATGTTATTAAAAAAGCAAACGGTTTGGCTGCTGACTATGCTAAGTTTAGTTATCGTTCTTTCGGTTTATTATGTCACATCTGACCCGCAAAGCGGCAAGGATTTGGCTTCAATAAGCGAGGAGGCAAAGGAGAAGGCTGATGCAGGCAAGGAAACTGCCACATCCCAATCTGAAGATGGGAAAACAATCGTAACCGAAACAACAAATGATGAAGCATTTGAAACGATTCGGCTTGAGCTTACGGATCAGCGCAATCAAATGAAAGAAGAATATGAAACGATGATTGGCTCCTCCGACCTTCCAGCAGAAAAAAAGAGCGAGGCAGCTGATAAAATCGAGGCAATCAATGAGCTTGGACGCACCGAAGCTATGCTTGAAACCCTCCTTAAGACCACCATGGGCTATGAAGATGCACTGGTACGTGCGGATGGAGCAAATGTCCGAGTGACAGTTAAATCCAAAAAAGAGCACTCTCCACAGGCTGCAAATCAAATCATTCAGCTTGTCCGCAATGAGGTCGGTTCGATGAAAATTACTGCGGTCGAATTCCAGCCATCCAAATAAGAAGAAAGCCGGGCCGAGTGGCCTGGCTTTTTCTATAGGATATGATAGCTTGCTGTGGGAGAAGCTGTGAGCTGCTAATCTGAAACCTATTCTTAATAGACGAAAAACATACGGAACTATTATAAAAGATTCCCCTTCTGGCCCTGCTAAGAGCTTCTTTTAATGAAACAGGAAGCTAATTTTCAAGATGAATCAATAAATATAACATTTGGGAATAATTACATAGAGCACAGTTGAAAATTTCTTTTTTTGGATAAAAGATTTACAATTAAGTAAGGGATGGATATAAATTCTTTTCATATTGAACTTAGACAAGGTATTATCGTATAGTATTAGTAGTTAGTCTTAAATTTGAAGGAGTGCTGAAAGGTGTTAAAAGTACAAGAAATTCGTGAATTAATAAAATTAATTGATCAATCCAGCATTGATGAATTTGTTTTTGAAAATGAAGGTTCAAAAATTAAGATGAAGAAGCATGGCCAGCAAATGGCTGTAGCGGTGCAGCAACAGCCAGCCGTGCAAACGCCACAAGCAGCTGTCCAGGCACTATCCGCTGCACCGGCACCACAGGCAGTAAATGCTCCTGCAGCTGTTCAGGAAGCACCAAGCCAGCCGGAAGCGGCAGCAAAAGAGGAGCAAACTGATTTACATAAAATCGTTTCACCAATGGTTGGAACATTCTATCAGTCCCCTTCCCCTGAAACAGATGCATATGTAAAGCCCGGTTCACAAATTACACCGGATACAGTTGTCTGTATTGTGGAAGCGATGAAGCTTTTCAATGAAATTGAAGCGGAAGTAAGCGGCGAAATCGTTGAGATACTCGTTAAGGATGGCCAACTTGTTGAGTACGGACAGCCGCTGTTCCTTGTAAAAACCCAAGGGGAGCGTTAATTAATGATTAAGAAGTTATTAATTGCAAACAGGGGAGAAATTGCGGTTAGGATCATTCGTGCCTGCCGTGACATGGGCATCGATTCAGTGGCTGTTTTTTCCGAAGCGGACCGTGAATCACTTCATGTCCAGCTTGCGGATGAAGCTTACTGCATTGGCCCTAAATCCTCTAAAGACAGTTATTTGAATTTCACAAACATTATTAGTGTTGCAAAGCTTACCGGCTGTGACGCCATCCATCCTGGCTACGGCTTTTTGGCTGAGAATGCAGCATTTGCAGAATTGTGCAGGGAATGTAACATTACATTTGTCGGACCAAGTCCGGAAGCGATAAACAAAATGGGAACAAAGGATATCGCCCGTCAGACAATGAAAGAAGCAGGTGTACCGATTGTTCCGGGCTCGGAAGGTATTATTAAAGATAACGACGAGGCAATTGCGCTGGCAGAAACGATTGGCTATCCAGTAATCATTAAGGCTACTGCAGGCGGCGGCGGGAAAGGTATCCGGATTGCCAGAGACGAGCAGGATTTAATCAAGGGAATTAATATTACACAGCAGGAAGCAATGACCGCATTCGGAAATCCGGGAGTTTATATCGAAAAGTATATTGAAGATTTCCGCCATGTAGAGATTCAAGTACTTGCCGATACTTACGGAAATACGATTCATTTAGGTGAGAGGGATTGTTCCATTCAAAGGCGCCTTCAAAAACTTCTTGAAGAAACTCCATCTCCTGCCCTGGATTCTGAAATGAGGGCTGAAATGGGTGCGGCAGCGGTAAAAGCAGCAAAAGCGGTTGATTATACAGGCGCAGGTACTGTAGAATTTATATATGATTACCGCAATCGCAAGTTCTACTTTATGGAAATGAACACTAGGATACAGGTTGAGCATCCCGTTACCGAAATGGTTACCGGAGTCGATCTAATTAAAGAACAAATCAAGGTTGCATCTGGTGAGGAATTGCCATTAAGCCAGGAAGAAGTCACTTTTACAGGCTGGGCAATCGAATGCCGGATTAATGCCGAAAATCCTGAAAAGAACTTCATGCCTTCAGCCGGGAAAATAAAAATGTATTTGCCGCCTGGCGGGATTGGGGTTAGGGTTGATTCTGCGGCCTATCCGGGCTATACAATTCCTCCTTATTATGATTCAATGATTGCGAAGGTTATCACATATGGCAGTACCCGGGAAGAAGCGATTGCAAGGATGAAAAGGGCCCTTTCTGAATTTGCTGTGGAAGGGATCCATACAACAATACCATTCCATTTAAGGCTTCTTGAGCACAAGCAATTCGTGGAAGGGGAATTCAACACCAAGTTCCTGGAGCTTTATGATGTGATGAAATCCTAGAGATACGCGGAGGTGTCTGGAATGAATGAAAACAGTATTTTGGAAATGAGCGAAGGCATGAGTGGCCACGGCAAGGTGGAAATTGCACCTGAAGTTATTGAAGTCATTGCAGGGATTGCTGCTTCAGAGGTTGAAGGAGTTGCATCGATGAGAGGCAATTTTGCCACTGGAGTTGTTGAAAAGCTTGGTAAAAAGAATCACGGAAAAGGAATCAAGGTTGAACTGACTGAATCCGGAATCAAGGTAGATGTTTTCTGCATGATGAAATTTGGAGTATCGATTCCTTCTGTTGCACAAAAAGTACAGGATAATATCCGCCAGACATTGATGAACATGACAGCTCTCACAGCCGAAGAAGTCAATGTCCATATCGTTGGTATCCAATTCGAAACCGTGAAGCAGGAAATGCCTGAAGTAGAACAAGAAATGTAGGCTTCAGCTTACTTTCTTGATGAACGGGAAAAATAGAAAATGGGGGCCGAGGCTAAATGCTTCTGCCCTTTTTTTATTGGGTATATGGTCCAGCGTTTGTCAGTCTGTTTTCCCTTTTGGTCTCGACTTTGGAATACCGGGATGCCTTTTTTCGCATTTGGTGAAACTATCTGCAGAGTTTTCATCCATTGCAGTGCATTCATCTTTTCTGTATGCTATTATTTTCAAGGGGATAGCAAAACAAGCATCCCAATTTATGACTATTTGCGCAATTTACTGATTTGCGATTAATTTATAAAGGAGCTAATTGTATAATGAAGAGAAGGACAGCCAGGGAAAAGGCACTTCAGGCGCTTTTTCAAATCGACGTAAGTGATGCGGAACCAACTGCAGCAATAGAACATGTACTTGAGGAAGAACAGGGAGATTCGTACTTGTCAAGGCTTGTAAATGGGACGGTCGAACATAAGCAGGAAATTGATGGCTTAATTACAAGGAACCTGGAGAAGTGGTCTTTGGAAAGGCTCGCTGCTGTTGATAGAAACCTGCTCCGCCTAGGAGTTTTTGAATTAAAGTATTGTTCTGAAGAAGTGCCTGCAAATGTTGTATTGGATGAGGCAATTGAAATTGCAAAGCTTTATGGAGACGATCAATCAAGTAAATTCATCAATGGCGTCCTATCAAAGGTTAAGCAGCAATTGATTTAAAGATGAATAATGATTGGCGGCTCCTACAAAAGGGGAGGAATCGGGATGGCAGCTAAATTGATTGATGGTAAAGAAATTGCCAAGAAGAAACGGCAGGAAATTGCCCAAAAGGTTAAGGAATTAAAAGAGAGGGACATCCACCCTGGACTAGCTGTAATTCTAGT
Source organism: Bacillus sp. FJAT-18017 (assembly GCF_001278805.1). Taxonomy (GTDB): domain Bacteria; phylum Bacillota; class Bacilli; order Bacillales; family Cytobacillaceae; genus Bacillus_D. The sequence goes on from NZ_CP012602.1 coordinate 2,076,914, forward strand.
CGGAGATAACCATGCTTCTCGGACCTATGTCAAAAACAAGGAAAAAGCCTGCAATGAAGCTGGTATCAATTCGTTTATGTTTGAACTTCCCGCATCTATCTCGCAGGAGCAGCTTTTGGAAAAAATATCAGAACTTAACCATGATGAAAAAGTTCATGGCATCCTTGTACAGCTTCCGCTTCCTGCACATATAGAGGAAAAAACAGTAATTGAGGCAATTGCTCCAAATAAGGATGTCGATGGCTTCCATCCGATAAATATTGGCCGGATGATGACCGGGCAGGATGCCTTCCTTCCATGCACACCATACGGTATCCTCGTTTTAATGGAGGAAATCGGCCTTGAAATAACCGGAAAGCATGTAGTTATAGTCGGCAGGAGTAATATTGTCGGAAAACCAGCGGGACAGCTTTTCCTCAACAAAAATGCTACTGTTACATATTGCCATTCAAGGACCAAGGATCTTGAATTCCACACTCGCCAGGCAGATATCCTCGTATCAGCAATTGGAAAACCAAACTTTATCCGCGCAAGCCACATCAAGGAAGGCGCAGCAGTCATTGATGTTGGAATTAACAGAAATGAAGCAGGTAAACTTTGCGGGGATGTGCATTTTGAAGAGGTTGCTGAAAAGGCAGGCTATATAACCCCTGTTCCTGGAGGAGTAGGGCCAATGACCATTACAATGCTATTATTTAATACTTTGAAAGCAGCGAGCCAGTCAAAGCCTGTGCTTTCAAGGGCATAAATGTAAATATTCCATCAATGGTGACCTTTCACTGATGGTCAGTCTTGCAAAGCCCGAATACTGAACCAATGGGAAATCTTGTTCAGCACTCGGATCTTTAGGAACACTTGGCCTTTAAAGTGAAAAGTCCTTAGAACCAGGATAAAGTAAGGAAAAGCCTCTTGCCTAAGGGTTGAATTTCTTATTCGTGACGAATGAGAAATGTGACCTTATAATGGAAGGGGCTGTTTTTTTAAAGGTTTTTTTAATAAACTAGTTGGGATGGGGAGCATTGGATTGAATTCGGCCCCATAAAACCAGCAACCGTTAAGAAGGATTCTAATCGACAGCCAAAACGGAGTGGAAATCTACAGGCTTGTTTAACATAGCCAAAAATTTTTAGATTTTATTGAAGGGGAGTACATTCCCATGCAGGATAATAACCGATATTTAACTATTACTGCTCTGACAAAGTACATAAAGAGGAAATTTGATGCGGATCCGCATTTGCAGGATATTTTTATCAAAGGTGAAATTTCCAACCTAAAGCAGCATTCCAGCGGGCATATGTATTTAACCCTGAAGGACGAGCGCTCCAGAATTCTTGCTGTCATGTTTGCCAGCAATTCCAGAAGCTTGAAATTTGCGCCGGAAAATGGGATGAAAATCATTGCCAGGGGAGAAGTTTCCGTTTACGAGGCGAGTGGCCAGTATCAAATTTATATAAAGGAAATGAAGCCGGATGGCATCGGCGAATTGTTCCTTGCTTATGAACAGTTAAAAAAGAAGCTTGAGGCTGAGGGGCTGTTCCGGACAGACAGGAAAAGGCGGCTCCCTTTGTTCCCTAAAACAATTGGGATAATCACATCTCCTACTGGTGCTGCAATCAGGGATATCATCACAACGATTAAGCGGCGTTACCCCATTGCAAGGCTGCTTGTTTATCCGGCGCTTGTCCAGGGGGAGTATGCTGCAAAATCGGTTGCTGACGCCATAATCAGGTCCAATCAGGATGGAGAGGCAGATGTCCTTATAGTCGGCAGGGGTGGAGGTTCCATTGAAGAGCTTTGGGCATTTAATGAGGAAGTAGTGGCCAGGGCAATCTACTCTTCCACCGTTCCAGTTATCTCTGCAGTCGGACACGAAACTGATTTCACAATTGCTGACTACGTAGCTGACCTTAGGGCGCCAACCCCGACAGGAGCGGCGGAATTGGCAGTTCCCCATATTGATGAACTCCTCGAACGGGTTCTTCAGCGGCAAGGAAGGCTTATTCGGGCTATGAAGGAAAAATTCAGCTTTCAAAAAACCCGGCTTGATCGGATTCAACGCTCCTATGCGTTCCGTTATCCAAGGAGATTGTATGAGCAAAAGCTTGAACAATTGGACAGGCTTACGGAAAATCTAAATCGGGGTACATACCGCTTGGCAACTCTAAAAAGAGATACACATGCCCAGGTTACACGAAGGCTTGAAAGAAATAATCCACGCCAGCTTCTTACAGAAGCCAGCAGCCGGCATGGAAGGTCTGAAAGGGAACTGATAAGGGCGATGAATGTTATTCTTGCCAGTAAAAAAGCGGAATTTGGTAAAACTGTTGCCTCACTAGGGGCCCTTAGTCCGTTAAAAATCATGGAACGCGGCTACAGCCTTGCCTATACCGAGGACAATCGTTTAATTAAGACAATACAACAAGCAGATATAGATGATAGGGTAACAATCAAACTTACAGACGGAAGCCTGCTTTGCAGGGTTCAGGAGAAAGTGGAGGAACCTAAAAATGAATGAAGAAAAAGAATTGACATTTGAACAGGCGATGGAGCAGCTCGAGCTCATCGTTTCAAAGCTAGAAGAAGGGGATGTACCACTGGAGGAAGCAATCAGCTTTTACAAAAAAGGAATGGAATTATCAAAACTATGCCATGATAAATTAAAAAATGTTGAGGAACAGCTTACGCAAATTATTACAGAAGATGGGCGGAGAGAAAGCTTTACCATACAGGGGGAGGAATAATACATTGGACAACAAGAGTTTTGAAGCTTTTTCAAAAAAATATAAACAGCTTGTTGAAGAAGAGCTCAGGACTGCAGTCCATGCATTAGAGGCTCCAGCATCTTTAAAGGAGTCCATGAGTTATTCCTTGAATGCCGGAGGCAAACGGATTCGCCCAATGCTCACTTTTGCAGCCATGGATGCGTTTGGCAAAAATCCTGAAGACGGTGTGAAAGCGGCAGCTGCAATTGAGATGGTTCACACGTATTCCCTTATTCACGATGACCTCCCAAGCATGGATGATGATGACATGAGACGGGGAAAGCCAACAAATCATAAAGTGTTTGGAGAAGCAATCGCAATCCTTGCCGGTGATGCGCTGTTAACCCAAAGCTTTGAGTTAATTGGAAACTTGCCATATGCGTCACCGGAAGTAAAGGTTAGGCTCATGACAGGTCTCTCCAAGGCTTCGGGAGCAGAAGGAATGGTAGGCGGGCAGGTTGCTGATATGGAAGGAGAGCGGCGGGATTTAACTCTTGAGGAACTGGAATCCATCCATATTAGAAAAACAGGCAGGCTGCTGGAATTCAGTATTTTTGCTGGTGCTGTTCTTTCGGGAGCCACAGAGGAACAGGTTAAGAGCTTGTCAGCTTTTGCCCATCATCTCGGCCTCGCCTTTCAAATTCGTGATGATATCCTGGACGTAATCGGGGACGAAGCGACAATTGGCAAACGAGTTGGAAGTGATACCCTGAATGAAAAGAGTACTTACCCAAAACTATTGACACTTGAAGGGGCCAAACAGGCTCTTGAAAAACAAAGCACTTTGGCAAATGAGCATTTGACAGCAACCGGGCTGGACACAGCAATGCTCAGGGAAATTGCTTCATTGGTTGCAAGCAGGAACAATTAAACTTGGTTAATTGAGGCTGAAAGGCAAGTATGATAGAATTATGAACACAATGATTATGCCGTTAACACGCTAGTGGTAGCGGCTAGTTTTTTAATAAACTGTGTTAATGGATATTGTTGATTTTATTAGCATTGTTGAATGGAGCGGAAGACGCGAAGACTCGTTCGAAAATGCAAAGACCGCATTTTCTCCTGCGATGCCTTTTCGGGGTAGGTTATTCAACGTCCTAACGGGAGAAAAGGTCAGTGGGAGACCCCACAGGCGCCTCGCGCCGAGGAGGCTCCCAGACCGCCCGTGGAAAGCGAAGCGTCTGCAGCGGAATTCAACAATGCTGTCATTTAACTTTTAATAAAATATGTGATAGTCTTGTCACGATTTTAGTGTTATACGAAGCAAAATTGTCGAGATTTTCTTGAGGAATCTGCCCATTCCTATATAATAAAAGAGTTAAGAAACTTCGGGCAGAATAAGCATGAAAGCGAGTGATCCTATTTGGATCTAACATCTATAAAAGATCCTTCCTTTTTAAAAAGGATGACCAATCCACAACTAGAGAAGTTAAGTAAAGAAATCCGCCAGTTTCTGATTGAGAAATTATCAGTAACGGGTGGCCATATCGGCCCAAACCTTGGTGTAGTAGAACTGACAATTGCTCTCCATAAATGCTTCGACAGCCCTAAGGATAAAATTCTTTGGGATGTCGGACATCAGTCTTATGTTCATAAAATTTTAACAGGGCGTGCATGCGACTTTGATACGCTGCGCCAATTTAAGGGAATGTGCGGTTTTCCAAAGCGTTCCGAAAGCGAGCATGATGTTTGGGAAACAGGCCACAGTTCAACATCCCTGTCTGCCGCAATGGGAATGGCGATAGCACGGGATATAAAGAAAGAGGACAGCTTTATTCTTCCTGTTATCGGCGATGGCGCACTTACTGGCGGAATGGCTCTTGAAGCCTTAAACCATATTGGGCATGAAAAGAAAAACATGATTGTCATTCTGAATGACAACGAAATGTCAATTGCCCCGAATGTAGGCGCGCTCCACAATGTATTGGGCCGCTTGCGCACTTCAGGGAAGTATAATGGGGTAAAAGATGAGCTAGAACTTTTGATTAAAAAGATACCCGCTGTTGGAGGCGTCCTGGCTGCAACTGCAGAGAGGGTAAAAGACAGCCTGAAGTATATGCTGGTATCCGGCATGTTTTTTGAGGAGATGGGTTTTACCTATTTAGGGCCGGTCGATGGCCATAATTTTGATGACCTGTTTGAAAATCTTGCTTATGCAAAAAAAACAGAAGGTCCTGTCATTATCCACGTTATTACCAAGAAGGGGAAAGGTTACTATCCAGCTGAATCGGATAAAATCGGTACCTGGCATGGAACCGGTCCTTACAAGATGGAGACGGGTGATTTTGTAAAACCTGCTTTTTCTCCGCCATCCTGGAGCGGATTGGTCGCTGAGACTGTTCGAAAAATTGCCAGGGAGGACGAGAGGGTTGTAGCGATTACACCAGCTATGCCAGTCGGTTCTAAGCTTGAAGGCTTCGCGTCGGAATTCCCTGACAGAATGTTTGATGTAGGGATAGCCGAACAGCACGCAACGACTGTTGCTGCCGGGCTTGCTACCCAAAATATGAAACCGTTTTTGGCGATATATTCAACTTTCCTGCAGCGGGCTTATGATCAGGTTGTCCATGATATCTGCAGACAAAATTTGAATGTCTTTATCGGAATCGACCGTGCCGGCCTCGTTGGTGCTGACGGTGAAACCCACCAGGGAGTATTCGATATTGCCTTTCTAAGGCATGTTCCTAATCTTGTACTTATGATGCCAAAGGATGAGAATGAAGGGCAGCATATGGTCAATACGGCGCTTAAGTACGACGATGGTCCAATCGCAATGAGGTTCCCGCGCGGAAATGGAATCGGTGTGCCGATGGATGAAGAGTTGAAACAAATTCCAATTGGCTCATGGGAGGTCCTGAAAGAAGGTGAAGATGCTGCAATCCTAACGTTCGGTACGACTGTACCTATGGCTTTGGAAGCAGCTGCAGCTCTGGAAAAACGCGGGGTATCGGTTAAGGTAGTGAATGCAAGGTTTATTAAACCGCTTGATGAAGCAATGCTGACTGAAATACTTGGAAAAGGCATGCCGATTTTAACAATTGAAGAAGCAGTCCTTCAAGGTGGATTTGGCAGCAGTGTGCTTGAGTTTGCGCATGATCATGGATTTTTCAAGGCTGTCATTGATCGGATGGGGATACCTGATCAATTTATTGAACATGGCAGCGTTGATCTCCTGCTTGAAGAAATAGATTTTACAGTTGATTCGGCAATCAGCCGGCTGTCCGTATTGGCTGCAAAAAAGCAGCAAAGGGCGTAATCGTATGAAGGCAAAAAAGGAAAGGCTTGATGTTCTGCTTGTTGAGAGGGGCCTTGCAGAAACTCGCGAAAAAGCTAAACGGTCAATCATGGCAGGCCTGGTATACACAAATGAAGAACGGCTTGACAAGCCCGGTGAAAAGATTAGTACTGACCTTCCGTTGACTATAAAAGGGAACCTGCTTCCTTATGTCAGCAGAGGAGGCCTGAAGCTAGAAAAGGCCTTGAAGGTTTTCGATGTAGAAGTCAAAGGCAAAACGATGCTCGATATCGGCTCCTCTACAGGTGGGTTTACGGATTGTGCTCTGCAAAATGGGGCAAAAATGTCCTACGCCCTTGATGTAGGTTATAACCAGCTGGCATGGAAGCTTCGTCAGGATGAACGTGTTGTCGTAATGGAACGGACAAATTTCAGGTATGTGACACCTGCCGATTTGGAAAGGGGCATGCCTGAATTTGCGACAATCGATGTTTCGTTTATTTCGCTTTCACTTATCTTTCCTGTTCTTGCAACGCTTCTAGTGCCTGGCAGTGATGTAATTGCGCTTGTTAAGCCGCAATTCGAGGCTGGCCGGGAACAGGTTGGGAAAAAAGGAATTGTTCGAGACGAAAAAGTCCATCTGATGGTTCTGGAGAAAACAATTGGGCTTGCGTTAGGGGAAGGCTTCAATGTTGCAGGCCTCTCGTATTCACCTATAACAGGCGGGGATGGAAATATCGAATTTTTGCTTCACCTGAAATGGGACGGAAAAGATGATGGAGGAAAAAACCTCTTGAATATCACTCCGGAACAAGTTGTAAAGGAAGCACACGCTATCCTCAAAACCAAGAAAACCGATGAAGAAGCTGCACCATGAGGCCGTTTGATGACGGCCCTCTGGGACAGCTTTTTTTCATAAGCTTATTAATACGCCTTTTAAATTTATGAGGCAGATTTAATAGGAGATAATAATAGTATTGCCTTTCTGGCTAGGAAGTCGGGAAACTCTCTATAAATGGATTGCAACCAAAGTTGGAGCAGTAATGTTTTTTTGATAAAAAACTTTAAAAAGGCGGTCCAAACTATATTATTCAGATAAATACCTTAATTTTTCACATGAATGATTGCACAACTGCGCCAAAATCAGCTAACATATGGGTAGAACCGACAAAATGTATAAACATACAAAAATGTTTTGATTGTCTGATGGGGTGAAATAGAATGAACAAAGGCCAGCGGCATATTAAAATCAGGGAAATTATAACGAGCAATGACATTGAAACCCAGGACGACCTGGTGGATGAACTTAGAATTGCCGGATTTAACGTTACACAGGCAACTGTTTCAAGGGACATTAAGGAGCTGCATCTGGTCAAGGTACCGCTGCAGGATGGCAGATATAAATACAGCTTGCCTGCTGACCAGAGATTTAACCCGCTTCAAAAACTGAAACGAACGATGATGGATGCATTTGTACGCATTGATTCGGCTGGCCATCTACTCGTCATGAAGACACTTCCCGGAAATGCAATGGCCATAGGTGCACTCATAGATAATCTGGATTGGGAAGAAATTTTAGGAACGATTTGCGGAGATGATACAATCTTGATCATTTGCAGGACGACCGAGGATACCGAGGCGATTACTGACAAATTCCTGGAAATGCTTTAGCTTGGGGGAATGCTTTTTGTTAACCGAATTATCAATAAAGAACTTTGCTATTATAGAAGCCCTTTCTGTTTCATTTGAGAAGGGGCTAACTGTTTTGACAGGGGAAACGGGTGCGGGAAAATCGATTATCATCGATGCAATCCATTTGCTGGTCGGCGGCAGAGGTTCATCAGAATTTGTACGCCATGGGGAGGAAAAGGCAGAAATTGAAGGTCTATTCTTACTTGATGACCAAAACCACCCATGTATAGAGAAAGCTGAAGAGTTCGGTATTGAAATTGAGGATTCAATGGTTGTCATCCGGCGCGATATATTTTTAAGCGGGAAAAGCGTTTGCCGTGTCAACGGAAAATTAGTTACTTTATCTGTTTTGAGGGAGATAGGCGGCACACTTGTCGATATCCACGGGCAGCATGAGCACCAGGAACTGATGAATGATGCGTTGCACCTGCCGTTACTGGACCAATTTGGCTCAAATGATATTCAACCTGCACTTGACGCATATCAGTCAATTTATCGGCAATATGAAGAAACACTATCAAAGCTGCGAAAGCTAAGCGAAAATGAACAGCAAATGGCCCATCGCCTGGATTTAATACAATTCCAGCTAGAAGAAATAAATAATGCCGGCCTTAAGGAAAATGAAGACGAAGAGTTGGCTGAAGAAAAACACCGCCTTGGAAATTTTGAAAAGATTTATGAGGCGATTCAGGCTGCGTATACTGCCTTGAAAGGTGATTCCCGGGCGCTTGACTGGGCTGGTGAAGCGATGGGCAGCCTGGAGGATGCAGCAGCTCTCGATACGGAATATAAAGAAATGGCGGAATCGGTTTCCAACAGCTACTACGCACTTGAAGATACTGCCTCCACGCTCCGTAATAGTCTCGACACACTCGAATATGATCCTCAGCGTCTGAGTGAAATAGAAGACAGGCTAACTGAAATTAACCAGCTTAAACGGAAATACGGCAGGACCATTGAAGAAATTCTTGCCTATCAAGAAAAAATCAAGGTTGAGATTGATGCCCTTCAGAACAAGGAAACCCATATTGGAAAGCTTGAAAAAGAACTTTCAAAGCTAAATGGCCAATTGACTAATGAAGCGGCAAAGCTCACCAGTTTAAGAAAAAGATGGGCGGACAGGCTGACCAAACTGATCCATAAAGAACTGAAAGACCTTTATATGGCAAAAACGGTCTTTGAAATCCGTTTTGGACGGGAGTCCCAGAATTTTACCCGCAGCGGCGTTGACAAGGTTGGATTTTTTATTTCCACCAATCCCGGCGAACCTTTGAAGCCACTTTCAAAGGTCGCTTCAGGAGGCGAACTTTCCCGTATTATGCTTGCTCTAAAAAGCATCTTTTCAAAGCATCAGGGAGTTACGTCAATTATATTTGATGAAGTGGATACTGGAGTCAGTGGAAGGGTGGCACAGTCAATCGCCGAAAAAATTTCTCGGGTTGCCAGCGGATCCCAGGTTCTTTGTATTTCCCACTTGCCTCAAGTAGCTGCCATGGCTGATACGCATCTTTTTATATCAAAGGTTACAAAAGGTGGAAGAACGAAAACATCGGTTGTGCCTCTAAATGAACAACAGAAAGTCGAAGAAATTGGCAGGATGATTTCTGGTGTCGAAATTACTGACTTGACAAAGGAACATGCCAAAGAACTCCTTACATTAGCCTCACAAATAAAGAATTCATGAAAAGCTATCCATTTTGGGTAGCTTTTTTATTTCTCTTGTGGTTATAAATGAATCAGAACCCGGCAAAATTATAGTTGTAGCCATTTTTAAAGAAAGAAGCAGCAAGCATTAGAAGCGAGGAGAGTGATGAATTTGAATTTAGGATTAATTAGAAAAATAATCGGTGGAATTCTCCTTGTTTCAATTATTGCTTTAACTAGCTGGAAACCATTCCAAAGCTATCTCCAAATACCAAATGAGATAACTGTTTTTCAGGGACAGGAGTTCTCGTTTGATAAAGCATTACCTGTAACCGCTTCGGTTGTCTCGAAATCGGATAACATTGTCCTGAACCAGACCGACCAACAGGTTTCCTTATCTGCAAAGGATTCAGGCGCAAGCTCAGTTGTCCTCGACCTCGCAGGCATTCCAATCAAAAAAGTCGATGTAAAGGTGCTCAAAGGATTTAAGGTGTATCCGGGTGGCCAATCTATTGGTGTAAAACTGAATTCTGTTGGAGTCCTGGTTGTGGGGCATCATCAAGTTGACACCTCAAACGGACGTAAATCACCAGGAGAACTTTCCGGGATCAAAGTGGGAGATATAATTACTGAGATCAATGGACAGCGAATTGAAAAAATGGCTGACGTAGCACCGTTGGTTCAGGAAGCTGGCAAGACTGGAAAAGCGCTCAAACTTTCGATTACCAGGGAAAATGGAAAGGTTAAAGCCAATCTAATGCCATTAAAGGAAAAAGGTGCGGATAACTATAAGCTCGGCCTATATATCCGGGATTCAGCGGCAGGTATTGGGACTATGACCTTTTACCACCCTGATTCAAAGAAATATGGAGCCTTGGGACATGTCATCTCAGATATGGACACCAAGAAGCCAATTGTAGTGGAAAACGGCCAAATTTTACGCTCTACTGTCACTTCAATAGAAAAAGGATCTAATGGAAACCCTGGCGAAAAGCTTGCAAGGTTTTCTGATGATAAGCAAATTATCGGAAATATAAAGCGAAACAGCCCATTCGGGATATTTGGCAAATTGAATAGGGATATCGATAACGGCATCATAGATAAGCCGATGCCAATCGCCTTATCTCATCAAGTAAAAGAAGGGCCAGCGCAAATTCTTACTGTTGTCGATAACGACAAAGTGGAAACCTTCAACATTGAAATTGTAAGCACGATTCCGCAAAAATTCCCTGCAACAAAGGGAATGGTCATTAAGGTGACCGATCCGAAGCTTCTTCAAAAGACTGGCGGCATTGTCCAGGGGATGAGTGGCAGTCCCATCATCCAGGACGGGAAACTAATCGGTGCGGTAACGCATGTATTTGTAAACGACCCCACCTCTGGTTATGGGGTGCACATCGAATGGATGCTTTCGGAAGCGGGAATTGACATATATGAAAAGCCGGAATCAAAAGCAAGCTGAGTGATTTTGGTTGGATTAGAGGCCCATAAGCGGGCCTTTTTTCATTTTATTTTACGAAGTGATAACAGTGCTGATTGAAGTGAATGGCCCGAAGACTTGTTCGAAAAATCCTGATCCTCAATTATACTAACGCATAATATCGTCCAACAATTATTCTTGGAATATTTTTTCCTTGTGGAATCGCATAAGCCCATGAGATGTTAATTCATGGAAGCTTATTCAATTTGCTAACGGGAAAAGGATTAGTGATGCTCTATTGACGACCGTGTGCTCCATTTCTAAGCAATCCGGGTCGTCAAGGGCCTTTATTGACGACCGTGCCCTTCATTTCTAAGCAATCCGGGTCGTTAAGAACCTTTATTGACGACCATGCCCCTTATTTCGCAGCTATCCGGGTCGTCAAGAATCTTTATTGACAACGGCACCCTTGCGTTTCTTAACCATTATAATCGTCAGGACTTTTAGTAACGGCCGTTTTCTCTCTTACTTACTCTTTGCTAATAAAAGGTAGAGCCTGCAGGCATTAATAGTTAATGCGGAAGCGGCTTTGTTAGCCCCTGTAAGTGGTTCTCGAAAATCCTATAAGCTTGGGGTTGGGAGCTCGGCTGTGATGACAATAACAAAATATTTTTCGACAAAATCGCAGATTAAAGCGAAAAGAGTCGAAATAAAGAGAATTAACGAGATAAATAAAGATAATCGCAATTTATATGAGTTTTTTGAGAAAATTTTACTTCCGTGCAGGAATTATAGTTGCATTGTCGAATTTGTCCTTTAGAATAGAAAATAGATTGGTTATGAGATTACTTGGAACTTGAGGAGGTAACTGGGAGTGAAGAAAATTAAAGTTTGCGTCGTTGACGATAACCGTGAATTGGTAGGGTTACTGGATGATTATATATCGTCTCAGGATGACATGGAGGTAGCTGGCGTTGCGCATAATGGCCAGGAATGCCTGGAAATGTTGGAAGAAGTAAATCCAGACGTACTTGTTTTGGATATTATTATGCCTCATCTTGATGGGCTTGCTGTTCTTGAGAGGATGCGCGAGATTAAAAATGGACCAATGCCGCATGTCATTATGCTGACTGCATTCGGTCAGGAAGATGTGACCAAAAAGGCTGTGGAGCTGGGGGCGTCCTATTTTATTTTGAAACCGTTTGATATGGAAATGCTCGGCAATCACATTCGCACTGTAAATGGCAAATCAAGTTCTGTTACGAGGAAAGGCCACTCCTCAAGCTTCCGTTCCCATTCCGAGCAAAAGCCAAGGAATCTGGATGCGAGCATCACCACCATCATTCATGAGATTGGTGTTCCGGCGCATATTAAAGGGTACCTATACCTCCGTGAAGCAATTTCAATGGTTTACAATGACATCGAGTTGCTTGGATCCATTACAAAAGTTTTATATCCGGATATTGCCAAAAAATACAACACGACTGCAAGCCGTGTCGAGAGGGCAATCCGCCATGCGATTGAAGTAGCCTGGAGCCGCGGGAATATTGACTCAATCTCCTCCTTGTTCGGCTACACGGTCAGCATGACCAAAGCAAAACCGACTAATTCTGAATTCATCGCAATGGTAGCTGACAAGCTTAGGCTTGAACATAAAGCTTCTTAGTTCAGCGATTCCTCTAAATTTCCAAACAAAGATCCCTCTTTAGCTCTGTGCTAAAGGGGGATTTTTTTGGAGTATAACATATAATGAAAAAGGGTAGAGGTAAAGGCATAGAGAATTTATAGCAATAGGGGGAATTGAAATGACTTTGATATTTGCTCATCGCGGATACAAGTCATTGTATTCGGAAAATACAATGACTGCTTTTATTGAAGCTGAAAAGGCTGGTGCCGAAGGGCTGGAGCTGGATGTTCAATTAACGAAAGATGGGGTTCCTGTCATTATACATGACGAAAAGGTAGACAGGACGACGGGAAATACAGGTTTTGTAAAAGATTTTACATATACGGAGATCAAAAAGTTGAATGCCGATTTTAAAAAGATGTCCCCAAAGGGGTCTGAACCAATCCCAACACTCGAGGAAGTGCTGGAATGGCTAAAGGACACAAATCTTAACTGCAATATTGAATTTAAAAACGGGATATTTCCCTATGCGAGTATGGAGGAAAAGTCAATAAGCCTTGTCAGGAAGTATGGGCTGGAAAAACGTGTGATTCTTTCTTCCTTTAATCATTACAGTGTGGTCCAGTGCTTAAGAATTGATCCTGAAATAGAAACAGCGCCACTTTTTGCGGAACTAGTCTATAAACCATGGGTATATGCGAAAGCTTTAGGAGCCAAAGGGATTCATCCGAAATATATATATGCGTCTGACGACATTATTAGGGAATCCGTATCTAATGGTGTTGCGGTAAGGCCTTATACAGTAAATCGGGAAAAGGACATGGAAAGGTTATATAAAGCTGGCTGTACGGCTCTTATAACTGATAATCCGGCGCTTGCACTCGAGATAAAAAACAAAAAAGGAAAGAGGCCGTAAATTCTGCCCTTTCCTTTTATTTGTTTTTAAAGCGGTCCTGGACTTTATTGCGTTTTCGATCTCGATAAAGCACAAAGCCGGCCACGAAGCCAAGCCCTGTTACAAAAAGAATGAAACCAGTCAAAAATTGCAGCCATAGGAGCCCAAAAGGTTCCAATAGTTTGCCAAAGAGCATATCCCGCATTAATTTTACTCCATAAGCTGCCAAAAACCCTGGGACCAACATAACAAGAAGAGCAGCCAAACGTTTCATCTATTCATTCCCCAATCAAAGATATTCCCTAAAAAAATCATAAGCTAAGATAAAAATTTGTCAAGAAAGTTTAGAACCGTTAGAATTAACATGAAAAAGGTTGCAGGTTCATGGCGCTTACTCCATGAAATTGTTTGCGGAGTAATTCCTATTTCTGTAAAGGGAGGCATCAAGTTTGCCGAGTGTGATGATCATTGGTGCAGGTAAAGGCGGTACTGCGATACTTAAAATGCTTAAGGAAGCAGAAATCTTTGATGTGAAGGCTGTTATAGACAGGAACGAGGATGCCCCAGGTATATTTCTTGCCAGGAGCGAGGGGATTCCCACGGGGGGAGATTGGAAGCCATTTATGGCCTGTAATCATGATATCATTATTGAGGTTACAGGAGACCCTACTGTTTTTCCCGAATTAAAAAAGGCTGCATCCGATGCAATTCTGATACCGGGGAGCGTAGCATTCTTGATCGCTACCTTGATGGAATTAAAGGAAGATTTAATCGAGCGGCTAAAAAATGAGTCGTATAAACAGGAATTGATTTTTAGTTCCGCAAGCGATGGCATGATTGTCATTGACCAAAAAGGAATAATCACTCTTTTTAACAGCAGAGCATCAGAAATGGTAGGAGTCAGCAGAGAGCTTGCCCTTGGCAGCCACATCCATGAAATCATCCCTTCAAGCAGGCTGCCCCTGATCCTTAGCTCTAGAAGGATTGAAGCCAATCAGGAAATGGTCCTGGTTAATGGTGTGAAAATTATTACGACGAGGATCCCAATCATTGATGAACAAGGAATTCTTTTAGGTGCCTTTGCCGTATTCAAAGATATTTCTGAGGTACTCAGCCTTGCGGAAGAAATAACAAATCTCAAGGAAATACAAACAATGCTTGAAGCAATTATCCAATCCAGCGATGATGCCATTTCCGTTGTTGATGAAGAAGGAAGGGGCATTCTTGTAAATCCTGCTTATAACAGGATAACTGGACTTACGCGGGAGCAAGTGATTGGTAAGCCCGCCACTGCGGATATTTCCGAAGGGGAAAGCATGCATTTGAAGGTGCTTAAAACTAGGCGTGCGGTCCGTGGTGTTCCTATGAGAGTTGGCCCAAATAAAAAGGAAGTAATTGTCAATGTAGCACCAATTATTGTAGAAGGAAAATTAAAAGGCAGTGTTGGCGTTATTCACGACATGTCGGAAATCCAGACACTGAACCGTGAGCTTTCACGTGCCAGGCAGATTATCCGGACACTTGAGGCTAAATATTCTTTTGATGACATTATCGGAAAATCAGAGGAAATGCTCCTTGCCACCGAACAGGCGAAACTGGCGGCAAAAACACCAGCGACCGTTCTTCTTAGGGGAGAATCCGGTACCGGTAAAGAGTTGTTTGCCCACGCAATACATAATGCAAGTGATAGGAAGTTCAATAAGTTTATTCGGGTCAATTGTGCAGCGTTGTCCGAAACGCTTTTGGAGAGCGAGTTGTTCGGCTATGAGGAGGGTGCTTTTTCCGGGGCAAAAAGAGGCGGAAGGCGTGGCTTGTTTGAAGAGGCGAATAACGGAAGCATTTTCCTGGATGAAATAGGTGAATTATCGGCTAAT
Organism: Bacillus sp. FJAT-18017; assembly: GCF_001278805.1. GTDB lineage: Bacteria > Bacillota > Bacilli > Bacillales > Cytobacillaceae > Bacillus_D. Next base: position 2,092,063 of record NZ_CP012602.1, read on the forward strand.
ACCCAGGCGAAATTATTAAGGGTGCTTCAGGAAAGGGAAATTATCCGGGTAGGCGGCACCAAAGCCATTCCAATTAATGTCCGGATCATTGCGGCAACGAATGTCAATCTAGAAAAAGGGATTGCAAGCGGTACGTTTAGAGAAGACCTTTATTATCGAATCAATCGCCTTCCTATCCATATTCCTCCGCTTAGGAATCGGCTGGAGGAAGTGCCGTTGTTATGCGAGAGGCTGATTCATAAAATCAATCAGGATTATGGCCGCAATGTTGAGGGTGTAACAGAGGCGGCAATGCTTCATTTAATGGAATATGATTGGCCGGGGAATGTTAGAGAGCTGGAGAATATACTGGGCAGGGCAATTATTTTCATGGGATACAATGAAACGATTATTGATGTCAATCATCTTCCAGACCTTAAGAAACGTACCTCATCAAGCAGGGTTGCCTTACCAGGCCTATCAGCTACTGAATCAATGCCTCTTGCAGAGATGGTTGAAAAATATGAAGCTGCAATCATTAGCCGTACTCTTGCACAGACAAATGGAAATAAGACAAAAACGGCAAAGATTTTGGGGCTGTCAATTAGAAATCTGTATTATAAGCTTGAAAAGTATAATCTTGAAAATACAAGCATGCAATAATTTGCATGGTCTGCAATTTATTTCGTAAAAATAACGCTTTTTATTTTTCTATCATTATAAAAAGCAGTGGTTTCGTTTTTGGCACGGTTCTTGCATTTTTGTTTTTCGGGGGAATTACCCCGGCAAAGGGGATGATTGCAAAGTGTTTCTTGATGCTCTTCTAGAAAGATCAGTGCAAAGTACGAAAAGAACAGTGGCAGTTGCCGCGGCAGCCGACGAAGAGGTTCTCGAATCAGTTGCTGAAGCCATCCGCCATGGAATGGCTAAGTTTATCCTGTTCGGTAACAGCGAGCATATAGAAACCATTCTTGAACAAATTCAGCTTGGACTTGCAAAGAATACTTCCATTATCATTAGGGACGTTCAGGAAATAAATGAATCGGCAATTGAAGCAGTAAAAGCAGTCAGTTCAGGAACAGCACAAGTCTTGATGAAGGGCGATATCCAAACTTCATTGATTTTAAGAGCTGTTTTAAATAAGGAGTATGGGCTTAGATCAACCGGTATTTTGTCCCACACTGCAGCATTTAATATTCCTGGATACGAAAGGCCGATTTTTGTAACCGACGCTGCCATGAATATAGCTCCTAATCTGGAGGAAAAAGCGAGAATTATTCAAAATGCAGTTTCGCTTGCGACTGCTTTAGGGATTAATAATCCAAAAGTTGCTCCAGTTTGTGCTGTTGAAACGGTTAACCCTGCCATGCAGGCGACACTTGATGCTGCAGAGCTTGCTGCAATGAATCAAAAAGGCGTAATAGATGGCTGTATTATTGAAGGTCCCCTGGCACTTGATAATGCAATTTCACCCCTTGCTGCCGAACACAAGGGCATCATAGGGGATGTGGCTGGAAGAGCAGATATTTTACTCATGCCTTCAATTGAGGCAGGTAATATCTTGTATAAATCTCTTGTTTATTTTGCCAATGCAAAAGTCGGTGGTGTTTTATGTGGGGCCACGTCTCCAATTGTCCTCACTTCACGCTCCGATTCTTCGGAAAGCAAGCTTTATTCACTTGCTTTGGCGCTATGCTCGTCTTCAAGTGCAATTTGAAAATAGAGGAGGAACAACAAATGGAAATCTTCAAGTATATGGAAAAGTATGATTATGAGCAATTGGTATTCTGTCAGGACAAGCAATCCGGTTTAAAGGCAATCATTGCCATTCATGATACAACGTTAGGACCAGCACTTGGCGGAACCAGGATGTGGACATATGACTCCGAGGAAGCAGCTATTGAAGACGCACTAAGGCTTGCACGTGGGATGACCTACAAAAATGCCGCAGCCGGCCTGAATCTCGGCGGGGGAAAAACAGTCATTATCGGTGACCCGCGCAAGGATAAAAATGAAGAAATGTTCCGTGCGTTTGGCCGGTATATTCAAGGTTTGAATGGAAGATACATCACCGCGGAAGATGTTGGCACAACAGTTGCAGACATGGATTTGATTCATGAGGAAACCGACTATGTGACAGGAATTTCTCCAGCGTTCGGCTCATCCGGCAATCCATCACCGGTTACAGCCTATGGCGTATATAGGGGAATGAAAGCCGCAGCAAAAGAAGCGTTTGGTTCCGATTCGCTTGAGGGCAAAACAATTGCGATTCAAGGTGTGGGGAATGTAGCCTATAACCTGTGCAAGCATCTTCATGAAGAAGGAGCCAATCTGATTGTTACTGACATCAATAAGGAAGCTGTTAAGCGGGCAGTTGAAGAATTTGGTGCCAAAGCAGTTGATCCTGACGAAATTTATAGTGTTGAATGTGATATTTACGCACCATGCGCACTAGGGGCAGTAATCAATGATGATACTATTCCTCAGCTTCGCGCAAAAGTCATTGCAGGAGCAGCAAACAACCAGCTGAAGGATACCCGCCACGGGGATACCATTTATGAGATGGGCATTGTCTACGCGCCAGACTATGTCATTAATGCTGGCGGTGTCATTAACGTAGCTGATGAGCTTCACGGCTATAACAGGGAGCGCGCTATGAAGAGAGTCGAGCAAATCTATACCAATATTGAGAAGGTAATGGAAATAAGCAAACGCGATGGTATACCAACTTATGTAGCAGCAGACCGTATGGTCGAAGAACGGATCAGTAAACTACGCAATTCCAGAAACCAATTTTTGCAAAATGGCCACCATATTCTGAGCAGACGATAATCAATAAACATTACGTCAAAACTTGGCCACGCTTAGCCGCATGTGCTTTATTGGCATGCGGCTTTACCTTAAATGCAGGGTTTGCCCATTAGGGAATATGAACTGAGGGTGACCGGCCATAATATCAGTTTTTTTGGAGGTCTTGTATGAAGCAAAGCAAAAACTATCGCATCCTCGTCATTAATCCCGGCTCTACCTCAACAAAAATCGGCATCTATGACAACGAGCGTCCGGTAATGGAAAAGACAATCCGACATGAATCTGAGGATATTGCTTCTTATGAGAGCATCATTGACCAATACGAATTCCGTAAACAGACGATTTTGGAAACACTTCATGAAGAGGGTATCAATATCTCAAAGCTGAGTGCTGTTTGCGGAAGGGGAGGACTGCTCCGCCCTATCGAAGGTGGTACATATTCAGTAAACGGGACAATGCTTGCTGATCTTCGAGCAGGATATGCAGGGCAGCATGCATCCAATCTGGGAGGCATTCTTGCTTATGAGATTGCATCTGGTTTAAATATCCCGGCCTATATTGTTGACCCTGTCGTCGTAGACGAGTTACAGGATATTGCCAGAATTTCGGGTCTTTCATTAATTCAGCGTAAAAGCATTTTTCACGCACTCAATCAAAAAGCGGTGGCAAGAAGAGTCGCAAGGGATTTAGGCAAGAGCTATGAAAGCTTGAATTTGATTGTCACACATATGGGCGGCGGGATTACTGTGGGCGTCCATAAAGGCGGCCGTGTTATTGATGTAAATAACGGCCTTCATGGTGAAGGCCCATTTAGTCCTGAACGGGCAGGTACTGTTCCTGTCGGCGATCTCGTCAGTCTTTGCTTTTCCGGCGAGTATTACCGTGATGAAGTTATGAAAAAACTAGTCGGACAGGGTGGTCTTTTCAGCTATCTCGGAACGAGTGACGCAGTAAAAGTAGAGAAAATGATAGAAAAAGGTGACGAAAAGGCAAGGCTAGTATATGAAGCTATGGCCTATCAGGTTGCCAAGGAAATTGGTTCCGCAAGTGCTGTCCTTGCCGGAAAAGTGGATGCTATCATTCTTACTGGTGGGCTTGCTTATGGCAAGGATTTCGTCAAATTGATCACAGACCGGATTGACTGGATTTCCGATTGTTTCATCCACCCCGGCGAAAATGAACTGCAGGCATTGGCTGAAGGTGCGCTTCGCGTGCTTCGCGGTGAGGAAAGTGTAAAGGAATATCCAAATAAAATCCGCTATTAAATAGCAGGAGGATAAAGCATGGCTCAGGAATATGATTTGGTCATTTTGGGCGGAGGAACAGGCGGTTATGTGGCCGCAATCCGCGCCTCTCAGTTAGGCTTGAAAACTGCAATTGTCGAGAAGGGGAAGCTTGGGGGAACTTGCCTTCATAACGGATGTATCCCTTCCAAGGCATTGCTAAGAAGCGCCGAAGTTTATGTTACAGCTAAAAAGGGCGAGGAGTATGGCATTATTGCTAGGGATGTCACTTTTGATTTTGGGAAGGTTCAGGAGAGAAAGAATAAGATTGTCTCCCAACTGCATAAGGGTGTCCAGCACCTAATGAAACAGGGGAAAATCGATGTTTTTAAAGGGACCGGCCGAATTCTGGGGCCATCCATTTTCTCGCCGATGCCTGGTACAATTTCCGTTGAAATGAATGATGGCACCGAGAACGAAATGCTCATTCCCAAAAATGTCATTGTTGCAACTGGCTCTAGGCCCCGTTCACTGCCGGGCCTGGACATTGACGGTACATATGTCCTGTCTTCGGATGAGGCACTGAGGCTTGAAGCCTTGCCGCAATCAATTGTGATTGTTGGCGGTGGAGTTATTGGGATTGAATGGGCATCAATGCTATCCGATTTTGGTGTCGAGGTAACCGTTCTTGAGTATGCTCCGAGGATTATACCAACCGAGGATCACGAAATCTCAAAGGAAATGCAGCGGCTTTTGAAAAAGCGCGGCGTAAAGATTGTAACAAGTGCAAAAGTCCTTCCTGAGACTCTAACTATAGAAGAGGGTGTCTCTATTTCTGCTGAAGTCAAAGGCCAGCTCAAGGAATATAAGGCAGAAAAAATCCTTGTATCAGTAGGCAGGCAAGCCAATGTCGAAGGAATCGGCATCGAGAATACTGATATTCAGATTGAAAAAGGATTCGTTGCAACAAACGAATATTATCAAACAAAAGAATCGCACATATACGCAATTGGCGATGTAATTGGCGGTTTGCAGCTTGCACATGTTGCTTCTCACGAGGGCATTACTGCAGTTGAACATATTGCTGGAAACAATCCAAACCCAATTGATTACACGCTTATTTCCAAATGCATTTACAGCCATCCTGAAGCTGCGAGCGTTGGATTGACCGAAGAAGAAGCAAAGGAAAAAGGCTACAATGTCAAGACTGGAAAGTTTTCTTTCAGGGCAATTGGCAAAGCACTTGTGTTTGGAGAATCAGATGGGTTTGTTAAAATCATTGCTGACGCAGACACAGATGATTTACTTGGTGTCCATATGATCGGACCACACGTAACAGACATGATTTCCGAAGCCGGGCTTGCAAAAGTACTGGATGCAACTCCTTGGGAAATTGCCCATACGATTCATCCACATCCAACATTGTCAGAGGCTATAGGGGAAGCCGCGCTGGCAGTCGATGGCATAGCGATTCACTCTTAAAAAACCTTAGCTTCTAAATGGATTAATCAATACGAACACATGGGAGGTACTTGATATATGGTTGAAAACCGCCACCACGCTCTGGACCTGAGCGATGAAAAGGTTCTTGAAATGTATGAAACAATGCTTCTTTCCCGGCGACTGGATGAACGGATGTGGCTTTTAAACCGTTCCGGAAAGATTCCCTTCGTCATTTCTTGCCAGGGACAGGAAGCTGCTCAAATCGGGGCAGCATTTGCACTCGATAAGGAAAAAGACTATGTCCTTCCATATTACAGGGATTTAGGAGTTGTTTTGACTTTTGGAATGACACCAAGGGAATTGATGTTATCTGCCTTTGCAAAAGCAGAAGATCCAAATTCCGGAGGCCGTCAGATGCCAAGCCACTTTGGCCAAAAGAAAAATCGGATTGTTACAGGTTCATCACCTGTAACAACACAAGTCCCACATGCAGTAGGGATTGCTCTGGCCGGAAAAATGGAAGGGAAAGATCTTGTTACGTTTGTCACGTTCGGTGAAGGCTCATCAAACCAGGGTGATTTCCATGAAGGCGCCAATTTTGCCGGAGTTCATAAATTGCCTGTCATTTTAATGTGCGAAAACAACAAGTACGCCATTTCTGTTCCAATTGAAAAGCAGCTTGCCTGTGAGAATGTGTCAGACAGGGCAATTGGCTATGGAATGCCTGGCTATACGATAGATGGGAATGACCCGCTTGAAGTCTATAGGGTTGTCAAGGAAGCAGCCGACCGCGGTCGGCGTGGAGAAGGTCCGACACTTGTTGAAACGATTTCCTATAGACTTACTCCACATTCTTCCGACGATGATGACAGGGCATACCGCGCACCGGATGAAGTTGCCGAAGCAAAGACTAGGGATCCGATTATTACATTTGGCGCTTATTTAAAGGAAACGGGCGTTATGGATGATGAATTGGAGAAGAAAATCAATGAGCGCGTCATGAAGCAGGTCAACGAAGCAACAGAGTATGCAGAGAATGCTCCTTATGCAAAGCCTGAGGACGCCCTCAATTATGTCTACGCTGAAGACAAGGGGGATGCATAATGGCTGTTATTTCTTATATTGATGCTGTAACAATGGCAATCCGTGAAGAGATGGAGAGAGACTCTAAAGTTTTTGTCCTTGGTGAGGATGTAGGCCGCAAAGGCGGGGTTTTTAAAGCAACCGTCGGGCTGTACGACAAGTTCGGGGAAGAACGTGTGATTGACACCCCGCTTGCTGAATCTGCGATTGCCGGTGTCGGAATTGGAGCTGCCATGTATGGCATGAGGCCTATTGCTGAAATGCAATTCGCCGATTTCATCATGCCAGCAGTCAACCAGATTATTTCCGAAGCAGCGCGCATCCGCTATCGCTCCAATAATGACTGGAACTGCCCGATCGTTATCCGTGCTCCTTATGGAGGAGGCGTCCATGGGGCGTTGTACCACTCCCAATCAGTTGAGGCCATTTTTGCAAACCAGCCTGGTTTGAAAATTGTTATGCCTTCGACTCCTTACGATGTAAAAGGTCTGCTCAAGGCAGCAATCCGTGATGATGACCCGGTCCTTTTCTTTGAACATAAACGGGCTTACCGCCTAATCAAGGGTGAAGTTCCTGATACGGATTATACGCTTCCGATTGGTAAGGCTGATGTTAAACGTGAGGGCGAAGATATTACCGTCATTACCTATGGCCTTTGTGTCCACTTTGCTTTGCAGGCTGCCGAGAAGCTTGCAAAGGATGGCATTTCTGCACACATCCTCGATCTTCGGACGGTATATCCGCTTGATAAGGAAGCCATTATCGAAGCTGCTTCCAAAACCGGGAAGGTCCTGCTTGTTACAGAGGACAATAAAGAAGGCAGCATTTTGGGAGAGGTATCAGCAATTATTGCTGAAAACTGCCTGTTCGATCTTGATGCTCCAATTAAAAGGCTTGCCGGACCGGATATACCGGCCATGCCATATGCCCCGACAATGGAGAAATTCTTCATGATGAATCCGGAAAAGGTAGAGAAGGCCATGCGGGAGCTTGCGGAATTTTAAAAGCCGTTCCCTTTAATATGTATGAAGGAGTGACTTCATTTTGGCAATTGAACAAATTAAAATGCCGCAGCTGGGAGAGAGTGTTACGGAAGGTACCATTAGTAAATGGCTCGTTTCCCCTGGCGATAAAGTTAACAAATACGATCCGCTCGCTGAGGTTATGACGGACAAAGTGAATGCAGAGGTACCATCCTCCTTCACCGGGACCATCAAGGAATTGATTGCAGGTGAAGGGGATACCCTTGCTGTTGGAGAAGTTATCTGCACGATAGATGTTGGCGGAGAGGGAGCTGTTGTACCTGCTGAAACAGTAGAGACAGTTGAAGCGGGAACTTCCATAGCGTCTGCTGAACAGAACCAGCCTGCCGCAGTTGCGGTTAGGGAGTCAGGAGAAGGATTCGGCAAGGCTCGGTATTCACCGGCAGTCTTAAAACTTAGCCAGGAACACGGTATTGATCTCAACCAGGTCTCCGGTTCTGGGGCTGGAGGGCGAATTACTCGCAAGGACTTGCTGAAGCTTATCGAATCAGGCACTATTCCTCAAGCTGGAGCAGAAGCATCAAAAGCTGCGGAAACCCGGACAGAACCGGCAACTCTGGCTGATACCCAACAACCTGCTGCGAAACCTGCCCAGGAGAAGGCTCCTATTTCGATTCCGACACTGCCTGGTGATATTGAAATACCGGTCACTGGAGTCCGCAAGGCGATTGCAGCGAACATGCTGCGCTCAAAACATGAAGCACCACATGCTTGGACAATGGTTGAAGTCGATGCGACATCCCTTGTTGAGTATCGGAATTCACTTAAGGATGAGTTCAAAAAGAAGGAAGGTTTCAACCTGACATTTTTCGCCTTCTTTGTAAAAGCAGTCGCACAGGCTCTAAAAGAATTTCCACAAATGAATTCAATGTGGGCAGGAGATAAGATTATCCAGAAAAAAGACATTAATATTTCGATTGCAGTCGCAACCGATGATGCGCTTTTTGTCCCTGTCATTAAAAATGCTGATGAGAAAACGATTAAAGGCATTGCCCGTGAAATCTCGGAGCTTGCTGTTAAGGTACGCGATGGGAAGCTTACAATGGACGAAATGCAAGGCGGCACATTCACAGTGAATAATACCGGCTCATTTGGCTCAGTCCAGTCAATGGGGATTATCAACTATCCTCAGGCTGCCATCCTGCAAGTCGAATCAATCGTCAAACGCCCGGTTGTCATGAACAATGGCATGATCGCAGTCCGTGACATGGTGAATCTTTGCCTTTCGCTCGACCACCGTGTCTTAGATGGCCTTGTTTGCGGCCGATTCCTTCAGAGGGTCAAGGCAATTATTGAGAACATGTCCAAGGAAAACACGTCAATTTATTAATAACACTTAAGGCTGACCAAAGTCTTGAATTTGGTCAGCCTTCTTTATTGGTGAGGCCAAGTTGATGGTTGATATTCTATGTCTATTAAGGCTTCGCGACCTCGGTTTTGTCACATGGGGCAGGTTCTATGTTACCTTTTAAGGCTTCTCGACCTTGGGTTTGTCACATAGGAAGGTTCTATGTTACCTTTTAAGGCTTTCCAACCTCGGGTTTGTCACATAGCCAGGTTCTATGTTACTTTTTAAGGCTTCTCGGCCTCGGGTTTGTCACATAGGAAGGTTCTATCTTTCCTTTACGGGTTTCGAGACCTCTAGTCGGTAACATAACTAGTTTAAAACCAGAACTTTTGCTTTGCAGGGCATATAGAATTCTTCTTCATTGCCTGGAATAGCCCGCTATACTACAATTAAAGCGAGAAGTTTTTAGAATCTTTGAACAAGAGCTGAAAAGGGGTGAGCTGCCTATTGGCAGGGCATATGGGGATAGGGAAACTAATGGACTATCAATTTAATAACTATACCGTCGATGAATGGAGAGAAAAAGCAGAACAAGCCTTGAAGGGAAAAACGGTAGAATCACTTTGCAGCAGCACATATGAAGAGATTGTTTTGAAACCGCTTTATTCAGCAGATGATAAAAAAAATCCTGGATTCGCTGGAAAGCCTGACTACCGCAGGGGAATTTACCAAAATGGCTATCAAGAGAAGCCATGGCGGATTGCACAAAAAATTGTCGCTATATCTCCTGAGGAATTAAGGGAGAAGCTTAAGGACGCGGCGGCGAATGGGCAAACCGCGATTGCCCTTGAGGTTGGTCCTGAATTTACCGCAGCACACGGAGAGGTAATTGGTCACTTTGCTAAAAGCCATCCTTTTGCGATTAAAACAACCACTGGAATTGATTCTGTACTAGAAAAGCTTGAAAAGAAGGCAGGCCAGGGCGTCCTCTCAGGATACATAGCCTTTGATCCTATCTTACTTTATGAAAAAGAAGTCAATCATGAAGACTGGGCTGAATCCATTAAGACTGCGGCTGTACGGGAGCCAGTGCTTAGAACAGTAATGGTTGATACAGGTGTGTACCATGTGAGGGGTGCCAATGCAGTACAGGAGCTAGCGGCAGCCGCCGCAACAGGAGTTTCCTATATTGAAAGCTTGCTTGATGCCGGTATGGACATTGATGATATAGTAGACAAGTTTGTTTTCAACTTTCAGATTGGTTCGGAATTTTTTATGGAAGTTGCCAAGCTAAGGGCAGCCCGGATCATTTGGGATAAGATAGCTGAAGTATATGGGGCTAGTGAAGTGAAGCGGAAGATGGTGATAGCCGCTGAAACCTCCAAATTTACCCTTACGCTTTTTGATTCTCATGTCAATTTATTGCGAACAGGAAATGAAGCCTTTGCTGCTGTCCTTGGGGGAGTCCAGTATTTACATGTTGATACATATGATAGTTTGACAGGCGCAACTCCTTTTTCAGAACGGATTGCCAGGAATATTCAGCTTATCCTAAAGGAAGAAGCGCACCTTGATAAGGTGGCAGACCCTGCGGGAGGCTCGTGGTTCATCGAAGAGCTTACCGAACAGCTCGCAGAAAAGGCTTGGGAGCTTTTTTGTAAAATCGACCATCACGGAGGCATGGTGGCTTCGCTTCAATCTGGCTGGATCCAAACTGAGATTGAAAGAACACTTAATAACAGACTTATTGATAGTAAAAATAGAAAGCGCAGTATTATTGGCACAAACGTTTATGCCAATCTTGCAGAAGAAACGCCAAAAGGGATGCCAGTTTTAAACATACCTATACCGACCAGGCTATCGGTGCCATTTGAGGAGCTCAGGATAAAGGCTAAAGAGCTTGAAACTGCAGGGGTAAACACCGAATTTGGCCTGATTTGTCTTGGGGACATCAGGGACCATAAACCTCGGGCTGATTTTGTGGAAGGCTTCCTTTCCCCGGGCGGTATCCGTACAGTTCGAAGTGGAGCCATGTTCACGGTTGAAGACGCATTAACCTTTATAGAAGAAAAAGGAATCCCTAATTTTTGTATCTGCTCTAGTAATGAGTTATACGAAGAGGTTGGACTCGAAATTGCCAGCCAGTTGAAGAAAAAGCATCCCGATATTAATTTGTATCTGGCGGGACAACCGGGAAACAGCCAGGAATGGGAAGCAGCTGGCATACATGATTTCATTCATGCCAAAAGCAATTGTTATCAATTTATTAACAGCATCCTAAATGGATTGGAGGTGCCAGGAAATGCGCAATAAACCAGATTTTCAGACAATCTCGCTTTTTAAAAAAGAGCAGCATGAGCATGTAGCAATAAAATCTGAGCCCTTGCTGAAGGAAAACAATAACTTTCTTTTTGAAACGAATGAAGGTATTGCCTTGAAATCAGTATACAATGAAGCCGATTTGAACGGTTTGGAGCATCTTGATGACAAACCAGGACTGCCTCCATTTACACGAGGACCTTATCCGACCATGTATGTTAATAGGCCGTGGACTGTCCGTCAATATGCTGGATTTTCGACTGCGGAGGAAAGCAATGCGTTTTATAGGCGAAATCTTGCAATGGGACAAAAGGGTTTGTCAGTAGCATTCGACCTTGCTACCCATCGAGGATACGACTCTGACCATGAAAGAGTTGTCGGCGATGTTGGCAAGGCGGGGGTGGCCATCGATTCGATTCTTGATATGAAGACTTTATTCAATGGAATTCCCCTCGACCAAATGTCAGTTTCAATGACAATGAATGGAGCTGTCCTGCCGGTGCTGGCTTTTTATATAGTCACTGCCGAGGAGCAGGGTGTGACAAAGGATAAGCTTTCTGGAACAATCCAAAATGATATTTTGAAGGAGTATATGGTCCGAAATACATATATATATCCTCCTGAAATGTCGATGAGAATTATCGCCGACATTTTTGCCTATACGTCACAGTTTATGCCAAAGTTCAACTCCATCAGTATTTCAGGATATCATATGCAGGAGGCAGGAGCGCCAGCGGATATTGAGCTTGCCTATACGCTTGCAGATGGACTTGAGTATGTCAGGACCGGGCTTAAGGCTGGGATTGAAATCGATTCATTTGCACCAAGGCTTAGTTTCTTCTGGGGAATAGGCATGAATTATTTCATGGAAGTGGCAAAAATGAGGGCAGCCCGGTTCATTTGGGCAAAAATGATGAAGAATTTCAACCCGAAGAGCGAAAAGTCGCTTGCTTTGAGAACCCACTCACAAACTTCCGGCTGGAGCCTGACTGAGCAGGATCCTTTCAATAATGTGATGAGAACTTTAATTGAAGCGCATGCTGCCGCAATGGGTCATACCCAATCGCTTCATACAAACGCTCTTGATGAGGCAATTGCCCTTCCAACCGATTTTTCAGCCCGAATCGCCCGAAATACTCAGCTTTTCCTCCAGGAAGAAACAGGAATTACAAAAGTAATTGATCCATGGGCTGGCTCCTATTATGTTGAGGCATTAACAAATGATTTGATTAAACGTGCTACTGCCCATATCGATGAAATTGAACAATTAGGCGGGATGGCAAAGGCGATTGAAACCGGTCTGCCGAAGATGAAAATCGAAGAAGCCGCAGCCAGAAGGCAGGCATTGATCGACTCAGGAAAGGAAATAATTGTCGGAGTAAACAAATATAAAGCAAACGAAGAAGAACCTCTCGATATCCTGGATATTGATAATACCGCGGTCAGGCATCGCCAAATTGAAAAATTAAATGAATTAAAAGCAAACAGGGACAGCCAGGCTGTTGCTGAAGCTCTAGCTCAATTGGAGGAAGCAGCAAAGAGCGGCAAAGGCAATTTGCTGGAGTTCGCAGTTGAAGCCGCAAGGGCAAGGGCGACACTCGGGGAAATTTCTGAAGCAGTTGAAAAGGCTGCCGGGCGCCATAAAGCTTCCATTCGCTCCATTAGCGGGGTTTACAGTTCAACTTTCTCCAAAGAAGAAGAAATTGAATTGGTTCAGCAAATGGCCGAGGAATTCCTGGAAAACGAGGGAAGACGCCCAAGGATTTTGATTGCAAAAATGGGACAGGACGGACACGACCGCGGGGCGAAGGTCATTTCCACAGCTTTTGCGGACCTTGGCTTCGATGTCGATATTGGCCCGCTCTTTCAGACACCTGCAGAAACCGCGATGCAGGCTGTGGAAAATGATGTCCATGTCGTTGGCTTTAGTTCACTGGCTGCCGGCCATAAGACGTTGCTTCCAGAGCTTGTAAAGGAACTAAGGAAGCTTGGAAGGCCTGATATTCTCGTTGTAGTTGGCGGGGTCATTCCCTCCAAGGATTATCAGTTTTTATATGAAAATGGTGCTTCCGCTATTTTCGGACCCGGAACAGTCATTCCAGTTGCTGCCCAGGATATTATCAAACAGATCTACAAATCGCTTGGGTACGAGGAAGTGTAAATGGGCAAAAAGGATGATAACACCATGAAGGAGAACAAGCCAGTATTTAAAAAGCAAAGCAGTAAGGAATTTGAGGCTGCTGAATTTGCAAAACAAATTCAGGAGGGGAGCAGGAGCGCGCTTGCCAGAGGAATTACTCTCATTGAAAGCAATGCTTCTCACCATTTTAAAGATGCACAGACTCTTTTGCAAAAATTGCTGCCCTTCACCGGCCATTCCATCAGGGTTGGAATAACTGGTGTTCCAGGTGCAGGCAAAAGCACCTTTATCGAGGCTTTCGGCCTGTATCTTTGCGAAATGGGCCATAAGGTAGCCGTGCTTGCGGTAGATCCCAGTTCCTCAGTAACCGGAGGCAGCATCCTCGGGGATAAGACTCGGATGGAACAGCTTTCCCGGCATCCATCAGCCTTCATCAGGCCATCCCCCTCTGCAGGAAGACTTGGGGGTGTACATAGGAAAACTCGTGAATCGATGTTGCTATGTGAGGCTTCTGGTTATGATGTAATCCTTGTCGAGACCGTTGGAGTAGGCCAAAGTGAAGTTTCGGTCAGGGAGATGGTGGATTTTTTTCTGCTGCTCACCCTGACCGGAGCTGGAGACGAGCTTCAAGGAATGAAAAAAGGCATTATGGAGCTTGCGGATGCAATTATTGTCAACAAGGCAGATGGAGAAAACCAAAGGCTTGCTGAGAAAACGGCTCATGAATATAGAAAAATTCTCCACTTCCTTCAGCCGGCAACTGTTGGCTGGGAAACGAAGGCACTCGCCTGTTCAGCGATTACCAAAAAGGGCATTCCGGAAATCTGGGACACAATAGGGGAATTCGCCAAAATCGGAGAGAAATCAGGAACATGGGATGACAGGCGTAGAAAACAGCTCCAAGATTGGTTTCACAACGTTATATCCGATCAACTTCATTACAGTTTCTATCAAAATGATAAAGTAAAATCCATGCTTCCTACTATCGAAAAAGAAATTCTTCAAGGCGGGATTACTCCAGCGCGTGCTGCAGAAATCCTTCTTTCGCAGTTCTATAAAAATTGTAATTAATTTTGCATAATTTTGTGCGTTTAGATTATTTTTTGTGAATAAAAAATGCATATCTATACAATCATATACAAAAAAAGGGGATAGCACATAGTGCTATCCAATAAATTAGGGAGTTTAGGGGTATGGATCTAGCTGTATTCTTTACTTTCCCATTATGGAAAAGGTGTAAACCTTATCCATAAATTTTTCTCTTTAATTGAAAAAAGTTTATTTTCCCTGTTATGATAGAATATAAGTTGTATATTGATATGAGGGAGTGATTCCATTGACAATGAATTTTAATTTGTTCATGAACGATGTTGTCCGCCAGGCTCGGGATGAAATTTCTGCAGCCGGCTATACAGAATTAAAGACACCTGAAGAGGTTGAACAAGCTTTTGATAAAGAAGGAACAACTTTGGTCATGATTAATTCTGTATGCGGGTGCGCAGGCGGGATTGCAAGACCAGCTGCGGCCCACGCGCTTCACTATGATAAGCGCCCCGATCATTTAGTGACTGTTTTTGCCGGACAGGACAAGGAAGCAACCGAAAAAGCACGCGGCTTTTTTACAGGATATCCACCATCCTCTCCATCTTTTGCCCTGCTAAAGGACGGAAAAATCTGCACCATGCTTGAGAGACATGATATTGAAGGCCATGAGCCGATGGCTGTCATTCAAAAGCTTCAAGACGCATTCGATAAGTACTGCGAAGAATTATAAAAAGCATAAATCACTTGCCCGTCACGCTTTTTGCGTAGCGGGTTTTTTTATGCCTTCGGGCAGCTGGAAAAAATCAGAAAATTAATTTTTAAAAATAGTATTGAATAATTATTAAAACGTGTTAAAATTCATTAATGTGAATAAAAATTAGTCCATTCTTACTTGATTGGAAAGGATTCGAGCTTGTCTGTAATGGGTAAAAGTTTATCGATTATTCTGAAAAATAAAGGGAGGAAATTATAATGAAAAAAGGTTTAGTTCTATTTTTGGCTATGGCTCTTGTTATCGGCATTTTAGCGGCATGTGGTTCCAGTGAAGATAACACAAATGGAGGCGGAGCAGAGGAAAAGAAAACACTTACGATGGCTACCTCAGCTGATTACCCGCCATTTGAATATATTGATACAAAAAAAAGTGATGAAATCATCGGTTTTGATGTTGATTTGGCAAAAGCACTTGGTGAAAAGCTTGGCTATGAAATCGAGGTAAAAGATATGGACTTCAATAGTCTTGTTCAGGCGCTGAAATCAGGACAAGCAGACCTAGTCCTTGCAGGTATGACACCAACTGAAAAACGGAAGAAGAATGTTGATTTTTCTGATATCTACTATACCGCTTCCCATTTGATTGTGACTAAGGACAGCAGCATTAAAAAACTTGAAGATCTTGAAGGCAAGACTGTTGGTGTCCAGCTCGGATCGATCCAGAGCGATAAAGCAAAGGAACTTCAAAAAGAAGTAGATTTCAAAATTGAAGACCGTAATAGAATCCCTGATTTAATCCAAGAAATTAAATCTGGAAGGTTTGACGCAGCAATTATTGAAGATACAGTCGCTAAAGGTTTCATTGAAAACGAAGAAGGTTTCTCAGGATTTACAATTTCCGAAAATCCAGAAGAAGCAGGTTCTGCGATTGCATTTGCGAAGGACAGCGAATTGACTGATAAGTTCAATGCCGAACTGAAAAAAATGAAGGAAAACGGCGAACTCGATAAATTGGTTGTTAAATGGTTTGGCGGGGAAGAATAGAGGGGAAAATTGAAACGTTCAGAAGGCATCGCCTTTCTGGACGTTTTTACAGTTGACCCCACGCTGCGCGACTAACCATCAGTGGGGGATGAATAACCCCCACTGATGGAAGGTTCACATTATATAGAGAGGAATGATTTTTAAGTGGGACTGGATTTCGCACAAATCGTCCCTTCCTTGCCATATATACTGGAAGGGATTTGGGTAACATTAGGTATCGTTCTTGTTGCAGGTATTTTAGGATTTATTCTTGGTATTATCCTTTCGATTTTCAAAATTAGTAATATTAAGCCGCTTGCCTGGTTCGCGGATGCTTATACAAGTGTGTTCAGGGGAACGCCACTTGTGCTGCAGCTGATGATTATTTATTTCGGTTCTCCGCAATTACTGGGCTATCAAATTGATATGCACGTTGCTGCGATCCTGTCTTTTGGATTGAACTCAGGTGCTTACATTTCCGAAATTATCAGGGCCGGCATTCTTGCGGTTGACAAAGGGCAGAGGGAAGCCGCTATGGCACTGGGCGTTCCGTCCCGCCCAATGATGCTTGACATCATCCTGCCGCAGGCTATGAAAAATATACTCCCAGCTCTAATGAATGAATTCATTACGCTGACAAAAGAATCAGCCATTGTAACGACCATTGGCGTCGCGGATATTATGCGGAGGTCTTACCAGGTAGGGGCCGAATATTATGCCTACCTTGAACCGCTTCTTTTTGCCGGCTTAATTTATTATCTAATGGTCATTACATTGACCTTCCTTGGAAAGGGTGTTGAAAGGAGGATGAGACGCAGTGATTAAAGTTAGTGAATTGCGTAAAAACTTTGGAAAGCTCGAAGTATTGAAGGGGATCACAACTGAAATTGCAGAGAGAGAGGTAGTTGCGATCATTGGTCCATCAGGTTCGGGTAAGTCAACGTTCCTTCGCTGCATGAACATGCTTGAAACTCCAACAAGCGGCCGTATCTGGATTGGCGAACATGAAATTACAGATAAGAAAACCAATATTATGAAAGTACGTGAGAATGTCGGGATGGTTTTTCAACACTTTTACCTGTTTCCACATAAAACTGTCCTTCAAAATTTGACGTATGCACCTATGAAGGTGAAAGGTCTTTCAAAAGCAGAGGCAGAAAAAATTGGATATGAGCTTTTAGAAAGAGTTGGATTATCCGATAAGGCTAGCGAATATCCAGGCAGACTGTCAGGCGGGCAAAAGCAGCGTGTAGCGATTGCAAGGGCGCTGGCGATGCAGCCCACTGTGATGCTGTTCGATGAACCGACGTCTGCACTTGACCCTGAAATGGTTAAAGAGGTTCTGGATGTTATGAAATCGCTCGCCCACACCGGGATGACGATGGCGATTGTTACACACGAGATGGGGTTTGCACGCGAAGTAGCGGACAGAGTCTTGTTCTTGGATGGTGGTGTTCTTGTCGAGGATGCACCGCCAGAACAATTCTTTTCGAACCCAAAAAGCAGCCGCGCCCAGGAGTTTTTGCAAAAAATGCTTTAATAGAGTTATCATGGAAAAGATGGTCGGATGATCATCTTTTCTTTGTTATTGTAGAGTCGGAGCTTCGTGATTACGTATGCCATCGTATTGGATGTATACTCATTACATGGGATTGTTTAATATAAGGCTCTATTTCACCACGCTCCACCGTCTTTCTGGTTAATTATGTATAGTAGGATCCAGTTTGATATTCATAATGAAGTTGATAGTAATGAGGTAAGCTGGGTGACCCGGCGAAGTGTCAATTTTACCGAATATGAATGACAACTTGAGACGTGGGAGAAGGTGAAATGTCACTCATCTGGCATATGAATGACAACTTGAGGCGTTGGAGAAAGTGAGATGTCACTCATCTGGCATATGAATGACAATTGAAGGTGTTGGAAAAGCTGAAATGTCATTCATTCTGTTCATCAATGATATTTTTAGGAAAAGAAGAGGTTAAAATTAATTCATAACACTTATAATTATTCCATCCTTATTGTAATCAAGTGGATTTACATATTTGCTATAGAAGTGAAATTTGGCAAGGCTTTATGATTGAAGACCCATGGAGTGTGATTGTATGAAATACAGAATTGGCTACCGGACGATGAAGACTGCGGTCGGTACGGCTGCCGCGATAATTATAGCCCAGATGTTTGGGGTAGAGAATTATGCTTCTGCTGGAATACTGACCATCCTTTGTATTAAACCGACAAAGCGAAAGTCTTTAAGAGCGTCATGGGATCGATTTCTTGCATGCTTACTTGGAATGCCGTTTTCAGCGATATTTTTCGAAGTTATCGCCTATCATCCACTAGTGATTGGGCTGATGCTGTTCTTTTTCATACCAACAGTGGTGATGCTTAAAGCAAAAGATGGTATTGTCACTTCGTCAGTCATTATCTTACATATTTACGCAGCAGGTGAAGTTTCTAAAGAAATTTTCCTGAATGAACTTATTATAATTATTGTCGGAATAGGTGTGGCTTTATTGATGAATTTGTATATGCCAAGCCTAGAGACTAAGCTTTATGAATATAGTAGTAAAATTGAAGGGAACTTCAGAAAGATATTTTTGGAGATGGCAGAATACTTAAGGACAAATGATACCATTTGGGATGGACGAGAGGTGACTGATACTTCCAAGCTTCTTAACGAGGCTAAATCACTTGCCTTTCGTGATGTCGAGAATCATTTGGCCAGAGAAGAAAATTTATATTATCATTATTTCACTATGAGGGAAAAACAGTTTGAAATCATAGAGAGGATACTGCCTATCGCAGCTTCCTTGCCCAAGGATGTTCAACAGGCAAGAATAATGGCTGAATTTATAGAGGAGCTGTGTGAAAATATTCATCCGGGGAATACGGCATACATTTATCTCGATAAAATGAGGCTCATGAGGCGGGAGTTTGAGGAAATGGAACTCCCGAGGACCCGTGATGAGTTTGAAGCAAGGGCCAGCTTGTTCCAAATGCTCAATGAGTTGGAACAGTATCTCTTGATAAAGAGTTCGTTCAAAGGCTTGAAGCAACCAAGAAAGAAAGTATTGCCACAGTAGGTTTGGCACAAACTAGGGGAAAAAGTAAAGGGTGGTATGAATGGCTCAAATGCTGGCTGCGTTGCTTACCGTTCTTTTCGTTTATCCTATTTGGCCTTTAGGGCCAAATCCGCTTCCTGGGGATACATTTATTATTATCAATAAAAAAACAAACGAGATGGCGTTTATTGATGAGAACAGGGTTCAGACTGTGCTATCCGTGGCAACCGGCAAAAGCGAGGAGCTGACTCCGGAGGGTGTTTTTACCGTAACAGTAAAAGCGGCACAGCCTTATTACAGAAAAAAGAATATACCCGGCGGCCATCCTGACAATCCTTTAGGTTCAAGATGGATTGGCTTTGATGCCAAGGCGACCGATGGCCGGGTATACGGCCTGCATGGAACCAATGATCCGGCTTCAATTGGGAAATATGTATCAAACGGATGTATCCGCCTGCAAAACGAAGGAATTGAATCGCTTTATCCTTTCATCCCACTGGGCACGAAAGTTTTAATCACTTCAACCGACAGGCCGTTCACTGAACTGGGTATCGAATACGGGGCGATACAATAACAAAAGCACAAATTTACCTTTGACAGGAGAATAGTGCAAATTTCAATATAACAAAGAAAAGGGACTGTCCAAATTTTGCGGACAGTCCCTTTTGCTATAGTAGCTCCTTATAGGAAAGTAGACAATCCCATTAGGAGTGTTGAGGCCAGCATAGCAAAAAGCATTAAATAAACAATTACCTTCCTCGTTTTACGACTATTCATCTTGGTTTCCTCCCTTTAATGGTATGGGATAATTCTATTTTAACGTGAAACCGGACAACTAACAACCTTTCAAATTAGGAAGGATTTATGACACTTTGTAGAGAATACAGTAATTGTCGAATTTTTGGGAGGAATTCAGTTTCACTTATTAGTGGAACTGGCAGTTTATACATGGGGGGATATTTATGATTGAAAAAGTGGACCATATTGGGATCGCCGTTAAATCACTTGAAGAGGCACTTCCATTTTATACGAATACCTTAAAGCTCCCTCTCCTGGGGATTGAGGAAGTGGAAAGCCAAAAGGTGATTGTCGCATTTCTTGACGCGGGAGGAACAAAGCTGGAACTGCTTGAACCAACGTCCGAGGACAGCCCTATTGCAAAACATATCGAAAAGCGTGGAGAAGGAATCCATCATGTCGCACTGGGGGTTAAATCGATTCAGGATCGGATTAACGATATGAAGGAAACCGGCATCAGGATGCTTAATGATGAGCCGAAGCAGGGAGCACATGGAGCAATGGTTGCGTTCATGCACCCAAAAGATACGGGTGGGATATTATACGAGTTTTGCGAGAAGAAGGGGATGGAGAAGTAATGCCGGATATATTTGAAAAGATTAATGAATTGTATGATAAGCGCCGTGAAATTGAAATGGGCGGCGGTGATGAGAAAATTGCGCGGCAGCATGCAAAGGGGAAACTGACAGCGCGTGAGAGAATTTCTCTTCTTGTAGACGAAGGTACCTTTGTTGAATTGAATCCTTTTATTGAACACAGGATTACATACTTTGGGATGGACCAGCAGAAAGGGCCAGGCGATGGGGTTGTAACCGGCTACGGCAAAATAAATGGCCGGGCAGTCTATGTTTTTTCGCAGGACTTCACTGTGTTCGGCGGTGCCCTTGGGGAAATGCATGCCCATAAAATTGCCAAGCTGATGGACATGGCTGCAAATAGCGGAGCACCGGTTATTGGGTTGAACGACTCCGGCGGGGCAAGAATTCAAGAGGGCGTAGTATCACTTGATGGCTACGGACAAATCTTTTATCGAAATGCCATTTATTCAGGCGTTATTCCGCAAATTTCAGTCATTATGGGGCCGTGTGCCGGGGGCGCTGTTTATTCACCCGCTATCACGGATTTTGTGTTCATGGTTGAGGGTACGAGCCAAATGTTTATTACAGGACCAAAAGTGATTGAAACGGTGACCGGAGAAAAAATTTCTTCTGATGATCTCGGCGGTGCCAAGGTTCATAATTCGATTTCTGGAAATGCCCATTTTAGAGGAGAGACAGAAGAAGAGGTTCTGGCTTCGGTCAGAAGGCTATTAAGCTATCTCCCGCAAAATTCAAAAGAACGGCCTCCGGTAGTAACTGTTGCTGATGAAGACGATTATAGGGCTGACCTGGTGGATTGTATACCTTTTGATCCTATCAGGCCATATGATGTTCGGATTGTAATCGAGCAGGTTGCTGACAAGAATAGTTTTATGGAGATTCACAAGGATTTTGCAAGGAATATTGTGGTTGGCCTAGCGAGAATCAAGGGTGAACCGGTAGGGCTGGTTGCCAATCAGCCAAAGGTAATGGCCGGCAGCCTTGATATTGATTCTTCCGATAAAGCCTCCCGTTTTATTCGTTTCTGTGATTCTTTTAATATACCAATCATAACATTCGAAGATGTAACCGGTTTCTTTCCGGGGATTAAACAGGAACATGGCGGCATTATCCGCCATGGAGCTAAAATTCTTTATGCTTATTCCGAAGCGACCGTACCGAAGTTGACGGTTATATTACGAAAGGCATACGGCGGCGCATATGTGGCGCTGAACAGTAAATCAATTGGCGCCGATCTTGTTTTTTCATGGCCCAACGCAGAGATTGCCGTAATGGGACCGCAGGGAGCAGCGAATATCATTTTTGCTAAAGAAATCCAAAGCTCGCCTGAACCAGAGAAGGTTCGTCAGCAGAAGATTGAGGAATACCGGCAGCAGTTTGCCAACCCTTATGTGGCTGCAGCCCGGGGAATGGTCGATGATGTCATCGATCCGCGGGAAACCAGGATAAAGCTAATACAGGCATTGGATATGCTAAGGAATAAACATGAGGAACGGCCACATAAAAAGCATGGAAATATTCCGCTCTAACCCCATTGGTTGAAGCTCGAGTTTCACAAGAGTATACTGAAATGGTGAGTACATAACCAGACGGAGGTTTTACGGATGATTAACCATGAGCGCTTATTGAATGAGTTCCTGGAACTTGTTCAAATCGATTCAGAAACAAAATTTGAAGCAAAAATTGCAGAAGTCCTAAAGAAAAAATTTACCGAGCTCGGTCTCGATGTTTTTGAAGATGATACTACGGCCGTTACAGGGCATGGTGCGGGCAATCTGATTTGTACGCTTCCTGCAACGAAGGATGGGGTTGATTCAATTTACTTCACCAGCCATATGGACACAGTGACTCCTGGGAATGGCGTGAAGCCTTCCATCAAGAATGGATATGTTGTTACAGATGGCACAACCATTCTCGGTGCAGACGACAAGGCTGGGCTTGCAGCGATGTTCGAATTGATTCGTGTCCTGAAGGAGCAGAACATTCCGCATGGGGAAATACAATTCATTATTACAGTTGGCGAAGAATCTGGCCTTATGGGTGCCAAAGCTTTAGATCCTTCAAAAATCACCGCTAAATACGGTTACGCACTTGATAGCGATGGCCTCGTCGGCAATGTCGTTGTTGCCGCGCCTACACAGGCCCGGATTGAAGCAGTTGTTTATGGGAAGACTGCACATGCAGGTGTCGCACCTGAAAAGGGTGTCTCTGCTATTACAATTGCTGCGAAAGCCATTGCCAGGATGCCTTTGGGCAGGATTGACAGTGAAACCACAGCAAATATCGGGCGGTTTGCCGGCGGCCAGGCTACGAACATTGTTGCTGACCGTGTTGATATTTTGGCTGAAGCACGATCCCTTGTGGCAGATAAAATGGAAGCACAGGCAGCGAAAATGAAAGAAGCCTTTGAATCGGTCGCATCAGAAATGGGCGGCAGAGCCGAAGTGAATGTTACGGTCATGTATCCTGGCTTCAAATTCGGTGAAGGTGACCATGTTGTCGAAGTAGCCAGGAAAGCAGCAGCAAAAATTGGCCGCAGCTGTGAACTCCAGCAAAGCGGCGGGGGCAGTGATGCCAACGTAATAGCTGGATTCGGAATACCGACCGTCAACCTGGCAGTTGGCTATGAGGATATCCATACAACAAACGAACGGATGCCGGTTGAAGAGCTTGGCAAACTGGCTGAAATGACCCTTGCCATTGTTGAGGAAGTTGCGAAGTAAGAAACTTTTAAATTGAGTTCGTCTAAAAGGTTGTTGAATTGACTTTTTAAAAAATAATGAAAAGATAAAAGGGAGCCCAAGCGGGTTCCCTTTCCTTTATCTTTAAGGCAGGTTTTCAATCTTTTCAAGTTCAGTCGTTACACTCATTTCATTCCCAGTTGAGTCCTTTAAATAAAACGTCTTTCTTACAATCCCAAGCCGTGGTGCCCAGTAATTCTCGACAATGCTTCCATCTGTCCCGATCTTCTCAAGCACGATGACCTTGCTAATCTTTCCGTATGGAACAGAAACTGTCGCGTCAATTTCCTTAACCACCCATCCATCAAAGCTTTGCTTCAGTTTGATTGGATTTGGCAAAACAAGCTGTTCTTTAAATGCTGCTTTGTAATTTTCAATTGCCGGGGCATCCTCCGAATAATATTCTGGCTCCTCGTAAACAATCGAGATTCCCTTTTTACCAAGACTGTATAGCCTAAGCATCCTCGTCCCGCCATTATCTGTTACGGTTGCAATGTATTTTCCCTCATTGGTGAAAACATGCTCCACTTCAGAAGCAAATTCATTTCCAGTTCCTTTGAATGTTTTGATCTTATTGCCTTCAGGAAAGTAACTTCCAGTCTCAATAGACCCTCCATTTTCTCCGTTTGCACCCTCGCCTGTGGGTTTGCCACCAGAACTTCCATCTGTACCAGTTCCTGGTTTACCTCCTGGTCCATTACCGGAATCATTGCTAACAGGTTTTTCTTTTTCTCCATCAATTTCTTCATTATCCCCTGATGTTTCCGTTCCTCCGTCTGTCTGTTCTGTTGGTTTTTGGGATCCTCCCGATTCTTTGTTCGGCTTGGAACTATTCCAATAACTGCAGCCTGCTAAAAGAAAAATAGTGAGTATGACTAAACAAATCTTTCTCATATACCTATCCACTTCCTTGCTGAAATATGAAGCTTTCTTTAATTAGACGTGGTCCACAATACCAAGTTGCATAAATGAAACTAAATGGGCTCCGGGTCACACCCATTAGGTGACTCGTGCAGGTGTTCGCTTTTTTTGCTAAACTAATAGGTAATTGGAGGTGTTGGCAGTGAGGGAAATGTACCCGAAAAAGGGACGGGTTATTTTACATGTGGATATGAATAGCTTTTATGCATCGGTTGAAATGGCGCATGATCCGTCTTTGAAGGGGAAGCCGCTTGCCATCGCTGGAAATCCTGAAGAAAGGCGAGGCATTATTGTCACCTGCAGCTATGAAGCACGGAAAATGGGAATCAAGACAACAATGCCACTCTGGGAAGCCAAAAAGATTTGCCCGCAATTGATTGTGATGAGACCGAATTTTGATCGATACAGGACTGCATCGACTGCCATGTTCGAGATACTTGCCCAATTCACCGAACTGGTTGAACCTGTCTCAATCGATGAAGGATATTTGGATATTACAGGAAGCCATGAGCTGGGCAGCCCACTCGAAATAGCCCACAGCATCCAGAAACGAATCATGGCACAGCTCGATCTGCCATGCAGCATCGGGGTAGCGCCAAATAAATTCCTTGCCAAAACAGCTTCCGATATGAAAAAACCGCTCGGGATTACAGTTCTAAGAAAGCGGGATATTCCTGCCGTTCTGTGGCCTCGCCCTGTAGGGGACATGCACGGCATTGGGGCAAAAACTGCAGAGAAATTGAACGGAATTGGCATACAAACAATTGGGGATCTCGCTGGCGGTAATGACATACAATTGAAGATGCTGCTTGGAATAAATGGGACCAGACTAAAGGATAGAGCCAATGGAATTGATGCTCGCCCGGTTGACCCAGATTCTGTTTCGGATTTTAAAAGTATAGGGAATTCCACGACCCTTCCGAGGGATATGACCAATCAGCACGAGTTGTTCAAGGTATTTGAAGGGCTGGCCGATAAAGTGGCAACACGACTAAAACGAAAGAAGGTTGTTGCTAATTCTTTGGCAATCACGATTCGGTACAAGGACCGCAAAACGATAAATCGCGGCCGTAAACTAAGGAACCCTGTCAGCTCTAAGGAAGATATCCTGCAGCTGGCCAAGCAGCTTTTTATGAGCAATTGGAACGGCAACCCGGTCAGGCTGCTGGGGATTACAGGTTCAGATTTGGCAGATATCGATGGTATTGTAACCCAACTGGATTTATTTTCTTATGAAAAAGAAGCAAGGAAGGAGCCATTATTCAAGACTCTTTCTGAATTGAAGGACAAATATGGAAAAAACATAATTACCAATGCCGGAAGCAAAGCCGATCTCGATGCCAACAAGGGAACCCAAACAAGTTTTAATAAAGATTTTCTTCGGGGTTTTAAGCCTGGACAGGATGATAATAAATAAAAATAAATGCCGCCCTGAAATACAGAGCGGCATTTAGTATGCTGATTTGGAAAACTTTATTGCGCGAACTGGATGGGAACTTTTATGCGCACTTTTTGCGTTTTATAAAGACTTTCCGAGTTTTATGGATCACTTTTTACTATTTATGGACCACTTTTTACTATTTACGGAACAGTTTTTAAGGTTTATAACGCACCTACCCGGTTTTCCTCCACGTTTAGGAATCTAACATTTATCAACTTGTAAGTCACGGACACGCCACCATGAAAATCCATCTTTTTCAAGAAGTTCTTCGGCAGCCTTTGGCCCCCTAGAGCCGGCTTCATAATTCGGGAAGCTTTCATCTTTCGTCTTTTCCCAAACTTCCGATATCTTATCGACAAAGGCCCAGGAGAGGGCAACTTCATCCCAGTGAGTGAAGTTAGTTGCATCTCCGCGCAGGCAATCGTACAAGAGTAGCTCATATGCTTCAGGTGTATTTATTTCGTTCACACCATTATTGGCAAAGCTCAATTTTACTTTTGTTGCATCCATGCCCTGGCCTGCCTTCTTGGCGTTCAAGTGAAGGGTAATTCCTTCTTCAGGCTGAATGTGAATAACAAGCAGATTTGGGTTGAGAGGCTTGTCCGGCTGGTAATAAAGGTTCATTGGGATATCTTTGAACTGGATGACGATCTTCGTTGACTTGGCGCCAAGCCTTTTACCTGTTCGAATGTAAAAAGGAACTCCTGCCCAGCGGAAGTTATCTATCATCAGCTTGCCTGCTACATAGGTTTCCGTATTAGATTGTTTGTCGACCATCGGCTCGTCCCTGTAAGCAGGAACTTTTTCATCATTGATGAAGCCAGCATCATATTGGCCGCGGACAAAGTAATTCTGGATTTCATCGCCTTCTATTGTTCTCAGCGACCGGAAAACCCGGATTTTCTCTGAGCGGATTTCATCGGTCGTCAGTTTTATAGGCGGCTCCATTGCCAGCAGTGCAACCATCTGAAGCATATGGTTTTGTACCATATCCCTAAGAGCGCCGCTTGTTTCGTAATAGCGCCCGCGTTCTTCGACACCAAGTGTTTCACTGGATGTTATCTGGATATTTGAAATATAACGATTGTTCCAGAGCGGTTCGAACATTGCGTTGGCAAACCGGATTACTTCGATGTTCTGAACCATTTGCTTTCCGAGATAATGGTCAATCCGGTAAACTTCGTGCTCATCGAATGCAGTACGGATTTGCTCATTCAATTCAATTGCAGATTGAAGGTCATGGCCAAACGGCTTCTCGATAACCAGCCGTTTAAAGCCTGAAACATCTGTTAAGCCATCCGATTTTAGATGGAGTGCAATTGGACCGAAAAATTCAGGTGCCATTGCCAGATAAAAGATCCGGTTGCCGGCGAGTCCGTACTTGCTGTCCATTTCTTCTGCCAGTTGCTTAAGGACGGCATATGACCCTGAATCAGTTACATCGTGAGAATGGTATGTAAAATGAGATGCAAATTCGTCCAGATTATCGCTGGCTTCCATAGCTTCGCTGACCGAATACTTCACGTTTTCCTGAAACTGTTCATTTGTCAACTGCCTTCTGGCAACACCTATAACTGCAAACCTTTCGGAAAGCAGCCCTTTTTTAAAAAGCCTGTAGAGCGAAGGAAATAGCTTGCGCTTTGCAAGGTCCCCGGTTGCCCCGAATATCATAATTAAGGATGCTTGTTCTTTGTTTTCTGCCAAGGATAAGGACTCCTTTTCGTGAAAAATTTCCATGGATGCTTAAACGTCTCTACAAATATTTAAGTTTAGCTGTTTCTTCTAGATTTCGCAAATGTAATGCAATCCATGTACCAGGTTTAAAAAAGCCGGAAAAGCCTGATAGACCTCCAGCGTATTTCCATTCGAGAATAAAACCATTGGTATGATTGATGCAGGAAGCGTTAAGTATGGTATAGTAAAGTAAATTTTAGTTCAATCATAATGCGTTGCATTTTTTGAAAAGAGGTTTTAACGTTGGATTTGTTGTTTCTTGGAACTGGGGCAGGACTGCCGGCAAAGCTCAGAAACGTCACTGCGATGGCTCTCAAACTTCTGGAAGAGAGGGGCTCTGTTTGGCTGTTTGACTGTGGTGAAGCTACCCAGCATCAGATTCTTCATACTTCCCTTAAACCGCGCCGGATCGAAAAGATATTCATCACCCATCTGCATGGTGACCATATCTATGGACTCCCCGGTCTATTGTCGAGCCGTTCTTTCCAGGGCGGCGATTCCGAGGTTGAGGTGATCGGCCCAAAAGGAATTGACACCTTTATCAGGACAAGCCTGAGAATTAGCGGGACGTACTTGAAGTATCCTTTGAAAATTACAGAGCTAGAAGAGGGAATCGTTTTTGAAGACCAGCAATTCAGGGTAGAAGCGCGGCTTCTTGACCACGGGATTGCATCATATGGATACAGGATTTCAGAAGCTGACAGGCAAGGGACTTTGCTTGCCGATAAACTTGCTGCCGCCGGAATTCCTCCAGGCCCTTTATATAAAAAAATAAAAGCAGGAGAGCAAGTCATTTTAGAGGATGGAACAGTGTTGGAACCATCCCGCTTTGTTGGCCCGCCACAGAAAGGAAGAATTGTGACAATCCTGGGCGATACCCGGCGTTGTGAAAATGCTGTGGAACTGGCAAGGGATGCAGACCTCCTTATTCATGAAGCAACCTATGCAGCCGGTGAGGAAGGCATGGCGCATGATTATTTCCACTCGACCACTGCCCAGGCTGCTGATGTGGCAGTGAAAGCGAATGCGAAGAAACTCTGCATTACACATATTAGTTCGCGCTACGATCGCCATGCGGCCCAAGAGCTCTTAAAAGAGACACAAAGTTACTTTGCGAATACCGAAATTGCTGAGGATTTTAAAGAAATTCATATACCTCTCCCATAGTAAGTACCCGGCATCCAAGTGGAAAAGCCGGGTTTTTGTTGTTTAGAAACCATTTGGCTTCACGCCTGCAAATCGTACTAACCGAGCGTAACTATGTCCGGCTTTAACGTTTATTTTTGCGGTAGGCTCTCCAGGATGTCTTTATGGAAGCATAACTGCCTATGGCTGCATAACCGTAAAACGAACCCATAAAAATAGCAGCAATAAAGCTTTGCTTGTGGCAGACGAGAATGGATAACGCCAGTCCGGTACAAAGTGCGATTGTTGGAACAATGAACTTTGGTATCCCAAAATATATTTTTAGGGTTTGAGTAATGATCATGACTGCGGGAACAGCAAAGACCGCATCCCACATATTTGTATATATAATAGGGAAGTTCATGTATTTACGAGATCCCTCCCATGGAGAAGTGTAATGACTTATTTATTTTTATCCGAAATCTGGGAACTACTCTTTTTATATAGCTTGGGCTGAAATACCGACTATTCATTCCGGATTTTATATTTTTACTACTTTTTCGGAATAATTGTTTTCAGGTAGGGTAGTAGTATTTTATACATACTACAGGGGGATTCAAAATGGAAGCAATTATCATTATAGGTGTTTATTGTTTAATTATGGGGTCGATTGTCCTTTTTGCCAGCGGTTTGGTAAGTTATTTCTTTCCTAAAATACATGTTATTTTCATTTTGGCAGCTAGCGCCCTTGCCGGATTATTAGCTAGTTTTGTGTTTGATGTAGGCACTTTATTTGCTATAATCTTTAATATTATTTTCTCGGGTCTGGCGGTCGCACTTGGTCGTTTCGGGCGGTATTTAAAAAATAAAACCGATGTTGAACCAGAGAGTATACTTCATTAAGCAAAAGGGCGCATTCCCGCGGGAATGCGCCCTTTTTGCTGTTAAGATAAATAGATCTTTCGACTGTGGATAACTTTTTTTATCGAGGATGTTTACGTCTAGCTCCAGCGCCTACGCGTGCGCAAACTTCAGGTCTCCTCCCTACGATAAGTCATCATCGAATCGCCTCGCTCTTCGTGATTCCTTTATCTCAGTCAAAGCCCCTCCAGTTTGTACGGCGATGACCAAGGCGCTTGCGCTTTTGTATTTAGTATTTCCATCCGCGAATATATTGTTCGGGCACCGGGATTTCTTCTCCGAGTTCTCTTGCGGCAGTGCGCGGCCAGTAGGGGTCACGCAATAATTCACGCGCAAGGAAAACCAGGTCGGCTCGTTCATTCTGGAGAATTTCTTCAGCTTGTTTTCCAGTTGTGATTAACCCAACCGCACCAGTAGCAATTTCTGCGCCTTTACGGATTGTCTCGGAAAAAGGAACCTGATACCCGGGGTATACATTGATATGAGCAGGGACAACTCCGCCCGAGCTTGTGTCAATTAAATCAACACCTTGCTTCTTCATCCATTCTGCCAGCTGGATATAATCCTCAGGCACCAATCCTTCTTCCTGATAGTCCTTTGCAGAAATCCTGACAAACAAAGGGCCATCCCAAACGGTATTGACTGCATCAATTACTTCACGAAGGAATCGGTAACGGTTTTCTGCCGAGCCTCCATATTCGTCTTTTCGTTTATTTGTAAGTGGGGATAGGAACTCGTTAATCAAGTATCCGTGTGCAGCATGCAGTTCAATTACATCAAATCCTGCTTGTTTTGCCCGCTCCGCACCTTTTTTAAATGCTTCAACGGTTTCCTTAATATCGTTTTTAGTCATTTCTTTTGGTGTTTTATATTTTTCATTAAATGCGAGTGCTGATGGCGCGTATATATCTTCTTCCAGAACGGCTTTCCTGCCTGCATGCGCAAGCTGAATTCCCATTGCCGCACCGTGAGCCTTCGCCATAGAGGTCAATTCTCTTAACCCTTCAATATGCTTATCGCTCCAGATTCCCAGGTCGTTCGGGGATATTCTTCCTTGAGACTGCACAGCTGTCGC
Source organism: Bacillus sp. FJAT-18017 (assembly GCF_001278805.1). Lineage (GTDB taxonomy): Bacteria > Bacillota > Bacilli > Bacillales > Cytobacillaceae > Bacillus_D. The sequence continues at coordinate 2,122,593 of NZ_CP012602.1, forward strand.
TTCAATAATAATTAAACCGACCTGTCCTACAGCCCTGCTAGTATAATGGGTCCGGTGCCAGTCTGTAACGATTCCGTCTTCTTTCTCGCATGAGTACATGCACATTGGCGCCATAACAATCCTGTTTTTCAGAGTAACTCCTTTAATAGTAAACGGAGTGAATAATCTTGCTGCCACGATTTTTAGCCTCCCTTTCTAACTCTTTCCAATTTTAGTATAGCAAAGTCTGTTTATTTTAGAAAAATGATTGCTTGGGCATTTCAGACATATTCCTTGCCTGTAGAGGCGAAAATAATGACAAGGTTTTCCTGAATCGGTAAACTAAGACGTATGATATTTGAAAATAATGTTGTGAGGGACTTTTATGGCAGAGTGGAAAAATCAAATAGCAAAAATTACACTCCCAACACCATTTGCGGTTGGCGATGTAAATATTTACTTAATAAAAGGTGATAGGCTGACACTAGTTGATGCCGGACCGAAAACGGAAGAGGCCTGGGAATCTCTTAAATTTCAATTGGCAGGACTAGGTCTTACTCCAGAGGATATTGAGCAGGTTATCCTGACTCATGATCATCCGGACCATGCCGGGCTTCTTGATTATTTTCCTGATTCTCTTGAAGTTTTCGGCCATTATTTGAATGAACGATGGATAAATCGGACTGAAGAGTTTTTGGAGGAGCACGATCGATTTTACTTGGGGCTGTTTACGGAATTTGGTATCCCACAACAGTATTTGCGGATGGCGGGACAACTGAAGAAATCATTGAAATATTCCTGCCATCGGTCATTGACACGAACTCTTTCAGAAGGAGACAGGCTTCCGGGACTTGCCGGCTGGAAGGTAATTGAAACTCCCGGACATGCCCAGAGTCATATATCCTTATACCGTGAAGAAGATGGAGTACTGCTCGCCGGTGACCATATCCTGGCCCATATTTCCCCGAATCCCTTACTTGAGCCTCCGCTCATTGCGGGTGGAGAACGGCCGAAGCCGCAGCTGCAGTACAATGTTTCACTAAAAAAGCTTCGTGATTATCCAATTGACCTTGTTTATACTGGGCATGGGGCGGAAGTTAGGAAGCTTCCACAATTGATTGACCGAAGGCTTGAGCGCCAGCATGATCGTGCCATGCATGTGAAAGAAATGCTTAATGAGAGGCCAAAAACAGTATTTGAGCTATGCCGCGAGCTTTTTCCAAAAGCATTTGAACGTGAGTTGGGATTGACTCTCTCAGAAACAGTCGGCCAGCTGGATTATTTGCTTTCATTAGACGAAATTGAATCGTATGATGACGGGAATGTTATGTATTATCGAAGCAAACGGGGTGTCGGCCGTGGGTAGTTTGTCCGGAAAAAATATTGTTATAACAGGTGCCTCGGGCGGGATAGGGGCTCAAATAGCAAGGATGGCAGCAGAAAGAGGGGCAAATCTCGCCCTGCTTGCGAGGAGTATCGACAAGCTTGAAGCCCTTAAGGCAGAGCTTGAATCAACTTATAAGAACAAAGTATTCGTCTATAAGCTCGACGTTGCTGATACCGGGCGCATCGCTGAGGTCTTTGACCTAGTACATAATGAGTTTGGCCATATTGATATTCTCGTCAATAATGCCGGATTTGGCGTGTTCCGCCATGCGCATGAAGCCCCTATTGATGAGGTCAAGGCCATGTTTGATGTTAACGTTGTCGGCTTGATTGCCTGTACTGGAGCTGTTTTGAATAAAATGCGGCAGAGAAGAGAAGGGCAGATCATTAATATTGCCTCCCAGGCGGGAAAGATCGCCACTCCAAAATCAAGTGTTTACTCAGCTACAAAACATGCTGTTCTGGGCTACTCGAATAGCTTGCGGATGGAGCTTTCCGACTATAATGTTCACGTCACCACTGTCAACCCCGGCCCGATTGAAACCAATTTCTTCAACATCGCCGATGAAAGTGGTACGTATGTGAAAAACGTCAAAAGATGGATGCTGAAACCGGAATATGTAGCTAGTAGGGTTGTCGATGCGATGGAGTCGCCTGTCCGTGAAATCAACCTGCCAGGATGGATGAATATGGGCAGCGTTTTTTATACTTTGTTTCCGCGCCTGTTTGAGAAGGTTGGGAAAAAGGCATTCAACAAGAAATAATCCTCTTGTAAAAACACTCGGGAATGAAGAGACCCCGAGTGTTTGCTGTTTTAGGTTAATTTCCAGCTAAACCATCTTCCATGCCCATCCGTTTCGGCAACGAGTTTATGGTCGTTGATGTCCCCAACAAAGGAATCGAGGCGGAGATATGAATCCCGAATATTGTTGTAAAGATGAAAGATGTCTCTCTTTGCTGCAATTGTTTTTATCGTTTCAAGCAGTTTTATTTTCGTTTCATAAGGCATCTGGTTGGCTACATGGGTATGAAAGACAACGATAGTAATCTCATCCGGGATTCCCCCCGCAATAGCGGGCAGCAGGTCTACACCATTACCTTCTATGAATGTGATTTTTCCCTGATTCTGCTGCATGCACTGCTCAGCTTTTTCGAATAATTCTCTTCGGGTCTGGTGTTCCGGCCAAATCAGCGCCTTCATCCAAAGCGAGTCTTCCTCATTTCTCATATCATTAATATGCAGATCTATACCATATCGGGCTTGGACTGGAGGAAGACTATACGGAAATAAAGGCTTTCCCTTCCCTATAACTTCAGTCTGAATAACCAACTCCGACTCTCTGCTTCCGTAAATTGTACCCTTGTTATAGGAATAAGAATAATGATCCCAGAGAAGTTGAAAGCCGGCACTCGTGCCAATTTCAATCAATGCAAGAGGCTTGTTTGTTTTTGTATATATATAATTGAAAGTCGGGAAGAGATAGCCGCATCTTCTAACTTCGTTGGTTTGAACCATTTTGATTTGTAAAAGTTCAATAATCTTCTCCCGATGGGCTGCGCAAAAATTCTTAAAGTGAGGAAATGCTGCTTCAGGAGACTGTGGCTTGCTATCAATACTTGCGTAAAACCTTGCCAGAGGATGGTCTTTTTCCTTTAGGAGAAGGTAATGGACTGCACCATAGAGCAGGTTTGGAACGGGCTGGCCTAGTGGGGCATGGGAGCATAGTTCAAGAACGTATGGGTCTTCTGCTAGTTTCAAAGAAATACTTTCATACAACTTACTTGACCCCTTGCATTCTCTTTCTGCAAAAGCTTTAAACGTTTCAGGCAGCTTTGTTGATATCATGGTTTCACCCCGAGAAATTATTTTTTATCCTGCTAAATATATACATAGTCGCTGGGAAATCTGCTGCATTTTATCAAATTGGTGTGCGCGGTCGTAAAAGAGGTTCTTGAAGACCCTGCAAGTAAAAAATGATCTGCACGGTCGTCAATAAAGGTTCTTGAAGACCCTGCGAGTAAAAAATGATCTGCACGGTCGTCAATAAAGGTTCTTGAAGACCTTGCAAGTAAAAAATGGATAAAGTCCATATAATTGTGTAAAAAGAAAAAGGGTCAAATTAATTCCTTTTGTCAACAATGTTATCAGCGACGAAAACAATGTGGAGGAATTAATGATGACCCAAATTCAGTTTAACCTAAATACCGACGTTTTAAAAGAAGCCGTAATGGCTTCCAACATCGACACTGTGATGAAAGCGTCCATTGTCCTTGTATTGAATGCCGTAATGGAAAAGGAGCGGGACGAGTATCTCCAGGCTGGGGCCTACGAGCGGAATTCAATTCGCCGCGACTACCGAAATGGTTATTATGAACGCGATCTTTTACTCAGTATCGGCAAAGTTACCTTGAAGGTGCCCCGTACACGGGGTGGAGACTTTTCGACAACCGTTTTTGAAAGGTATTCAAGATGCGACCAGGCGTTTATCCTCTCTATGCTTGAAATGGTTGTAAATGGCGTATCCACCCGAAAGGTCAAGCATATTGTCAAACAATTATGCGGGGAGAGTGTTTCAAAATCCTTCGTTTCTTCTCTGACGGAAATGCTTGACCCGGTGGTGAGCCAATGGGCCAGCCGGCCTCTTAACACTAAATATTATCCTTATATTTTTGCAGATGCGATGTATATCAAGGTAAGGGAACATAACCGCGTGGTCTCCAAAGCCGTTTATATCGCGACAGCGATTGATGAAGGCAATCACCGGGATGTCTTAGGCTTAAAAGTGGCCCACTCCGAGAGTTTTGAAGCATGGCAGAGTTTTTTCCAGCACCTTCAGGAAAGAGGACTCCAATCCCCCAAAATAGTTATTTCTGACGCACACAAAGGCCTGAAAGCCGCCATAGCTAAAGAGTTCGTGGGAACCATCTGGCAACGTTGCCTGGTTCATTTCAAAAGAAACATTTTCACCAATCTGCCCAAAAAAGAAATGGATGAGGTGAAATTCGGGCTTAAGAGGATCTTTGATGTAGCTGAGGCGGATGAGGCTAGGCGGTTTAAGGATGAATTTATAGACCGGTTTGGGGATAATCCTAAACTTGAGCGTACACTGAGAACATTGGAAGAAGGCTTCGAGGATGCCATTCAGTTCCTTAACGAACCTGCCAAGTACCACCCATATATCCGAAGTACAAATTCGCTGGAACGGTTGAATCAGGAAGTCCGTAGAAGGGAAAGGTCAATCCGAATTTTCCCCAATACCCAATCTGCATTTCGAATGATTGGCGCAATCCTGATTGACTATACGGAAGAACAAGAAAGGAAAAAGATCCTTTTTAAAAAATAGACGCGAAGCGCGAAATTTTTGGTGGAATGAAGGGGGTACCCCCTTCATTCCACCAAAAATAAAATAAGCTGATATACCATTGTATAGGAATTTACACAAGATAGTGGACTTGACTAAAAAATGATCTGCGCGGTCGTCAATAAAGGTTCTTGAAGACCCTGCAAGTAAAAAATGATCTGCACGGTCGTCAATAAGCCCTTGAAGTTCCTACGAATAAAAAATAGTGTGCGCAGTCGTCAATAAAGGTTCTTGAAGACCATCTTTTATTCACCAGTCATGTATCCTCCCAATAAATCCTATTTAACAAATCCTATGTAAAAAGGGCACTGGCCAATGCCAGCGCCTCTTTAGTTATTTCTCTGTCCCAGCAAGAAATTCTTTCACAACCTGCCTGTATTCTTCTGGCTGCTCCCGATAAGGTGAATGGGCGCTTTTCTCAAAGATATGCAACTTTGCTCCGGGTATTAGGCTTGAGAAATAGCTGGTTGATTCCGGTGTGGCCTCATCATAACGGCCGCAAAGGAACAGGGAAGGCACATCCAATTCATGGAGCTTCGGGGTGCAGTCAAATTCCTTGAGATTGCCGGTTACACAAAACTCGGATGGTCCCCACATTGTATTGTATATCTCACGATTGGCGAGTTGTGAAACGGCTTCACGTTCCTCTTTACTCACTTCAATCCGGCAAACAAAGTTTTTCGCAAACACTTCCATTGCTTGTTTATATTCTTCAGAGTCTGTTGTGCCGTCCGCCTCGCATCGGGCGATTGCCTCCTGCGTTTCTACTGGAAGCTGCTTCAGCAGCCGCTCCTGATCCTTTGCCCATTGCGGCGCGCTTAGGCAGGGGCTTGAAAAAATCGCACTTTTGACGCCTGAAGGCTTGGTAAGCAAATACGCCGCAAGCAAAGTGGTTCCCCAGGAATGACCTAGAATATGTACTTCTTCCAATCCCAGTTGCTCGCGTACCTGGCCAAGCTCTTTCACATAACGGTCGAGGTTCCACAATAACTTGTCAGTCGGTCCTTGTGACCGTCCCGCCCCAAGCTGGTCATAATAAATAATTGTCCTCCCATCTGCTCCTTTGGTAAGCTCGTCCAGCCTTTGCAGCGGGTAGGTTGTAGAACCTGGTCCCCCATGCAGCACCAGTAATGGAGCCGCATCCCGCTCGCCTTTCGCAATTCGATACCATACCCTGCCGCCAGTTACTCCAACAAAACCTTCTTCAACCTTCAACATTTTCTCCTCCTTTAATAAATATCTATCTCATTTATCGCTTTAATTCCGCTGGCATTTTTTTACAAGCTCTGGACGCCCGTGGAACTGTTTTTAGGCAGTTAAAAATTCATATACAACGTCATTGACGATATCATACAGACGAGCCTCGGGATCTGCGTCTTTTTGCCTATAAATTTGTTCGCATAAGCGAGCAATATCGAGTTCACCAAGTGGCCGGGCCTCATCGGCAAAATATTGTTTCAGGCAATTTTTAATCATTTTTCTTACCAGTTTTTCTTCCATTCAAAGCACCTCAAATCCTATTATAGCTCTTTTCTGTAACACATCGAAATGGAAACGCACCCTATTTTTATGCAACCTGCCGGAAAATTTCCATTGAATGCGAACGCATATTCGCTTATGATATGGGTATAATGATACGGAACGGATGTTCTTATTTTTCTATAGGAGGTTAAATGTAATGGTTGATTACAGCACGATGCCGCAGCATAAAATTCTTTGCGTTGACATGAAAAGCTTTTACGCCAGCTGTGCTGCAGTTGTGGAAGGGCTCGATCCCCTCGGCTGCTACCTTGCTGTAGTCGGCGATAAAGAGCGTGAAGGAAGTGTTGTCCTCGCTGCTTCCCCACTTTTAAAAAAGGAATTTGGAATAAAAACGGGTTCCCGTAAATTTGAGATTCCGAATGACCCAAGAATTCTGGTAGTTGAGCCTAAAATGGGTCTGTTTCTAAGAATTTCAACCGAAATTACCCGCGTCTTCCACCGCTACGTGCCGAAGGAAGCCATCCATGTCTACAGCGTTGATGAAAGCTTCATCAAAGTGGACGGGGCGGCAAAGCTCTGGGGCGATGCCCAAACAATCGCCCGGAAAATCAAGGATGACATCGAGCGCGAATTTCAGCTTCCGTGCGCAATTGGTATTGGGCCGAACATGCTCATGGCCAAGCTTTGCCTTGACCTTGATGCAAAGCAGCATGGAATTGCCGAATGGACCTATGACGATGTCCAAACCAAACTATGGAACGTTTCGCCACTCCGGGAAATGTGGGGGATCGGCAGGCGTGTTGAAAAAACACTAAACGGGATGGGGATATTCACAGTCGGCCAGCTGGCCCGGTATGACCTCGAACTGCTCGAGAAAAAATTCGGCATTATGGGTAACCAGCTGTATTACCATGCCTGGGGTGTTGACCTTTCCGATATGGGCGCTCCGATAATGGAGGGACAGATCAGTTTTGGCAAAGGCCAAATTCTTCTTCGGGATTATAAGGATGAGGAAGAAATCAAGCATGTGATTCTTGAAATGTGCGAGGAGGTTGCACGCAGAGCGCGGGCGCACCGAAAAGCCGGAAGAACAATCACACTTGGCATCGGCTACAGCCAGGACGAATTCGGAGGCGGTTTCCAGCGGGCAAGGACGGTCTCCGAACCGACGAACGTCACAATGGATATATACCGTGTTTGCCTGGAACTGTTTGGCGAGAATTATTCCGGCAAGACGGTCCGCCAGATTAACATCACACTTGGGAATATCGTCGATGATACCGAACTCCAGATGAGCCTCTTCGACATGGGCGCAAGCAAAAGACGGGATCTTGGCTATGTGGTTGACCGGATTCGGAACAGGTACGGCTCCGGGGCATTGCTGAGGGCTGTCTCCTATACGTCCGCAGGAACTGCTAAGCACCGGGCCACGCTGCTTGGGGGACATAAATCATAAGAACAACAATATTTGATCAGCGGGATTTTCCCGCTAGTCCAACCAAGAAAGAGGGGAAGAACATGATTCGCGACCGCGGCAGGATAAAATGGACTTCAATGATGCTCCCTGAACACGTCAAGATGCTCCGCGACTGGGTGAAAGAAGATTCGTATGAGCAAAAAACCGAACTGGATGAGCAGCAGCTTGAAATGATGAATGAAGTGCTTGGGGAAGCAATGGAATTTAACCAGGCTGTTGTAATCACACATTATCGCCGCCACAATTATGAAATCTGCATTGGGCACGTCCATTATTGGGATGAGCTTACACAGAAACTCCACATTATCGATTCCTTCGGGGATGCACACCTCATTTCAATTACGGCAATTGCCGATGTAAGGCTGGCTGATTGATAATTGGCCGCCTTCTTCATTGACCAAATAACACCGAAAAAGGTTGTCTGGCCTGTTTCCACAGATTTAATAGATATTTCAAAAAGGGCTAAATAAATAGTGTCACTTTCCATTCTTTTAGTGTAAAATTACACTAAAAGAATTTTAGGAAAGGTGATTGAAGTGAAAAAAATTATTTTTTTGCTGCTTTTACTGGTGTTGGTTACGGGAGGCTTATTTTTCTATGGTAATCCCATCGAACGTGCAGAAAGTAAAGACATTGCTATAAAATACCTCCAGAAAAAGCATCCAGAACAGTCTGTAAAAATAAGTAGTGTCAGCTACTATCCGGGAGAAGGAACATATATAGTCAATTACAGCATAAATAAAGGGGAGCAAGAAGGTAATCTTGATATAAGGAAAGGGAAAGTAATTGAAATTGGTAATGAATAATAAAAACCTCCTAGTAAAATTCAGAAAAGTTTGATAGCATATGAAAAAGAATTGGACTTGGGGGAATTAGGGTGGAAATTGAACAGATATATGGGGACTTGCCAGTTCTTGAAACTGAGAGACTTCTCCTAAGAAAAATAACGCCAGCAGATGCAGAAGACATATTTGAATACGGATCAAATGAGGAAGTCGCACAGTATGTAACTTGGGATACACACCATAAACTTTCAGATACCCAAACGTTCATCGATTATGTCCTCAATCAATACAGCAACAAAAAGGTGGCCCCGTGGGGAATTGAACACAAGGAAACAGGCCGTCTGATTGGAACGATTGATTTTGTCTGGTGGCAGCCAAGCCATAGAAGCGCGGAAATCGGCTATGTGGTAGCACCTGACTATTGGGGAAAAGGCATATGCACGGAGGCTGCGAAGGCGATCATTAAATTTGGTTTCGAGCGGATGGAGCTTATTAGGATCCAGGCAAGATGCTTTGTTGATAATATAGGATCGGCGCGTGTAATGGAAAAGTCCGGGATGAGTTTTGAAGGCGTTAACCGGAAGGCGATGTTCATAAAAGGAAAGCATCGAGACTTAAAGGTATATTCAATCCTCCGGGAAGAGTTTGTTAACTTGCAGAAAAAGCTAACCACGACAGGAGATTATCTTGATTAAAAAGATAGATATTACAAGTAAAGATATAGCCCAAGAAGTGCTGGGTATTCAGCTGCCATCGTATATGGAGGAAGCAAAGCTGATTGGTTTTTATGAGATTCCAACTTTGAATGATTCGATAGAAACACTGCGCCAGTGTGGTGAGACGTTTTATGGCTACTATGAAAATGGCAGCATTTGCGGGGCGATCTCGTATGAGTTAATCAGCGAAACAGTCGATATCCACCGCCTGATGGTTCATCCCGACTATTTCCGGAAAGGTATCGCCAATCAGCTTCTCACTTACCTTGAGGAAAGGAATCCAGATGCAGATTCGCTGGTTGTTTCGACTGGATCCGGGAATACACCCGCGATTCGATTTTATGAAAAGCATGGTTTTCAAAGAATAGGCGAGAGGAAGGTTGCTGATAACTTAAAGATCGCCTTGTTCAGGAAGGATATCGCTAAGGCTGACGGGAACATTTCGGTAATCGAAAAAGCCAAAAAGGACAGATAAAGCCATTGGCTTTTTCTGTCCTTTTTATTTAGATGGCAGCTTTTTTAGCTAGAGACCTATTTCTTAACATGTAGGAAATTCCCCAGGCAAGAACGCCAATTATCACAGAGGTGTACCATGGAAAATCGATTGACGGGCCAAAATCGGGAATAAAGCGGCCTGCCGCAAGATAGAGTGCCATTAAACCGGCGGCTGAAAGTCCAAGAATAATCATATTTTTAGTATGAGAGGCATTTTTGACAAAGAGCGTTTTTTGAATCACATTAAAAAATAGCCAAATGAGAAAAAAGATTGAAATCACAGAACCTAGGAAAATTGGAACACCCTTTAATGGATAAAGAGTATTTATGCCATCATTTAAAATAAGTCCGAAAACACCATTAATAACCAGCATATAGCTCAGCAGCTGAAGAACGAGAGAGGAGATGAACACAAAGGCATTTCTTTTACTTTCCTTTGGAATGTCGGCAATCAGTTCATCTGCAAATCTCTTTGGGTCATCCCCGAATAGTGAGTGTGCAGACTTTCCATCCTTTTGGGCATCAAGCAAATGGTCAAGAATTTCCATAAGAACCTCTTCTGATTGCTGTTCGGATAAGGTAAGCTGCAGCCTAATATAAATGAGAAAATCGGAGTAAATTTTCTCGTTTTCCGGAGAAAGTTCTGTTTGTTTCTGATTGTTCAGTTCAATTAATTGCTTCGCATTCATTCCATCCCGCTCCCTTTTTTTAGAATCCTGCCTACAGGCTGTGCGATTTGCTCCCATTCCTCCTTGATGAGAGCGAGGGCAGCATGCCCTTCTTTCGTTAAATGATAGTACTTCCGGTTTGGCCCAGAAGGCGACGGCTCCATCTTGCCCTTAATCAACCCATTTTTCTGAAGGCGAAGCAAGACCGGGTAGATTGTCCCTTCACTCACTTCCATCAACCCCTCATCCTGGAGCTTTTGGGACAGCTCATAGCCGTATACCGGTTCAATTGAAATGATGGAGAGTACGCAGCCGTCCAAAATTCCTTTTAATAGCTGGCTTCGAATTGACATAAGGGATACCTGCCTTTAGGTAATTGGTATAACAAGATAGCCTCTTGAAATATAACTACCTTGTTTTGCAAAGTAGTTAAATATAGCATAAGCGGAGAGGATAATTATGTCAATATTTAAATTTACAAAAAGAAAAACCCGCCAATCGGCGAGTCGAGTGTTTGTAAAAAAATAGCTTTAATTCTCTTCAGGTACACGAACCTGTGATTCAAAATTTCCCTTATGCGTTCCATCGCAAAATGGCTTGTTTGATGACAAACCGCACCGGCAAAGAGAAAATGCAGGTTTTGTTTGATACACATTCCCCTGGCCATCAAGCAATTCAACATCTCCAGTGATTCTTATTGATCCGTTATCGTTTATCTTAATTTGAACTTTGGACATTCCGATTCCTCCTCAATATTTCTTTATTGCGTTTACTCTCCCACGTGAAATAGAAAAATGTGAAATCTGGTTGTTAAGACATATGCTATTGTTGAGCAGTTGATGATTTTTGGACGAAATCCGTATTTTTTGGCGCTGGAACCATCCCTATACTCAATAGGAAATCGTCAATCGTAAGCTCATATTGTTCACGGTTTTCGTTAAATGACTGGGCATGGATGCCATTTTCGGCCATAAAGAGCATTTTTGGTCCATTCTTTTTTTCATAAAGTGCTTCTGTCATCGAAGGAAGGATAAAATCATCCTTTGCACTATGAATGAATAAAACGGGATTCTTGATATTGTCAATCACCGTAATAGGCGAAACTTCACGAAGCGAATATTTATCGCGGAAACGGAGGAACAGTTCAGCGAGCGGGACCAGGACGCCCGCTGGAAGACGGACCTCTTCTTTTATACGATAGGCAAGCTGTTCACGGAAATCAGAGAATGGACAATCAGCAATATAAAAGTCTGCGCCATCCTCGAGCATCCCTGCATATAGGAGCATAGTGGCCGCCCCCATCGATTCGCCATGGATGCCTAGCTTGATATGAGGGCCCTTTTCGTTTTTTAACCAATCCACAACTGCTTTCAGGTCGAATTTTTCATAATGGCCGTAGGAAGTTGTTTTCCCACCGGATTCGCCATGACGGCGATGATCGAAAATCAAGGCATTAAAGCCGCGCTCCAGAAATAGGTTCATATATTTGATAGAATTAAACTTGTTCTCGGTCACACCGTGGCTAATAATCATATAATAATTGGTGTTATGAGGCTCGGCCAAAACACCTTTAATGTCGTAGCCGAATGGGGAGGGAATGGATACATCCCTTTTTTTCAAAGAATCGTACTCCTCATCGATGATTCTCCCTGCTTCACGTTCACGACTCAGAATAAATTCATCTTCTTTCTTTTTCATGAACATCAGCCTGTTCGTAAAATAAACCCCAACGGCTGTAATGGCGGCAAGTATTGATAACAAAACCCGAACTGTTCTTCTCAAAAAAATCCCTCCGGCTACAATATGCGTTCCCTTCATTATTTTACCATTCGAGACTGTTTCAAACCCACTATCGTGGCAAAAAAGAATACCGCCCTTAACAGGCGGTGATTGAAACTTATTTGGGGGCATTTTGCCGGTTTGTAGGATGAATTTCCTTTTCCAAATCCTCTACTGCTATTTGAGGCTTAATATCCTTTGCTGATGGCTGGCCCTTTTGGCTAAATCCTTTGTCGCGTTTCTTGCTCATCGATTACGTCTCCCTTCATCTCTTTACTATTAAGATGAGCCCCGGGGAGATAGGTTATGCACCTGATGAAGCTTGCAGTTTATAGATCACACTATCAATTGGGCGGCTAAGGTGAGGCCGGACAATTTCGACAGCTTCAATAATTTTTTCAGGAGAAACGCCGGTTTCAATCCCCATACGATGGAGCATATACACAACATCCTCTGTAGCCACATTTCCTGTCGCACCAGGCGCAAAAGGGCAGCCGCCAAGTCCGCCCGCGGAAGTGTCGAAACGGTCAATTCCAGCTTGCATGGAAGCAAGTATGTTCGCTAATGCCAGCTTCCGCGTGTCGTGAAAATGGCCGGTCAGGAGGATGTTAGGCAGGATTTCCTTTAGTTTTTTAAAAAGTGAATAGGCTTCATTTGGCACAGTCATCCCGATAGTATCCGCGACACTAAGCTCATCCACCCCAGCTTCTGCAAATTCCTGGCACAGCTTGATTGTGTCATCTTCATAAATCTTGCCTTCAAAGGGGCAATGCCACGCAGTTGAAATGCAAGCCCTTACAAAAAAGCCGTCCGTCTTTAAGTTGGCGATGAGCGGACGCAATTCCAACATGCTTTCTGCAGTGGTTTTGTTAATGTTCTTTTTATTAAAGGTGTTGCTGACTCCAACAAATACAGCAACCGCTTTGCAGCCAGTTTCTTTGACACGGTCAATTCCCTTCTGGTTAGGTGCGAGGACAATGGAACGCGTGTTGCCATCAAGGCATCCATCTACGATTTCCGCTGCATCGGCCATTTGCGGTACCCATTTTGGTGAGACGAACGAGGTTAGTTCCATTTCAGTAATCCCGGCAAGGCGAAGGGCATGGATGAAATCCTTCTTTGCTCCCGTTGGTACAAATCCTTTTTCATTTTGAAGCCCATCCCTTGGTCCAACTTCAATAATCGTCACATTGCGTGGCAGCTGCATGTCATGCTCCCCCTTTAGTTGCATTTTCTCCATTGTAATTTGACTATTTTGATTTGTGCAAGTTTATGGATAATTAAATACTTTTAGGGTAAGAAGGTATTGAGAATTACTAGTTTGAAAGGGGAATAGGAATGAATAACAATGATATCGTAATTGTCGCTGCTGCAAGGACTGCAATTGGAAACTTTAATGGAAGCTTGAAAAGTGTTCCCGCGACTGAGTTGGGTGCAACAGTGATCAAGGCTGCTCTTGAACAGGCCGGTCTCCAGCCGGATCAGGTAGATGAGGTTATCATGGGGAACGTCCTCCAGGCTGGGCTTGGGCAAAACCCCGCCCGCCAGGCAGCGATTAAAGCAGGTATACCTAAGGCCGCTTCATCCATGACAATCAATAAAGTTTGTGGTTCGGGGCTAAAGGCAGTACATCTTGCAGCACAGGCCATCTTCGCCGGAGACGCGGAGGTTGTTGTGGCAGGCGGAATGGAGAACATGAGCCAGGCGCCATACCTTTTGAAAAATGCGCGCGAGGGATTCCGGATGGGCGACCAGAAGGTAATCGACAGCATGATATATGATGGACTATGGGACGCATTTAACAATTATCATATGGGGGTCACCGCTGAAAATCTCGTTGAGAAATATGAAATTACAAGGCAGGATCAGGATGCTCTGGCGGTCGCTAGCCAGGAAAAGGCAGTACGGGCAATTGAAGAAGGAAAGTTCAAGGACGAAATAGTCCCGGTAACCATACCTCAGCGCAAAGGCGATCCAATTGTGTTTGATACAGATGAATATCCGAAGAAAGGGACGTCTCCTGAAACACTTGCCAAGCTGCGCGCGGCTTTCAAAGCGGATGGAAGCGTAACAGCCGGCAATGCGTCAGGTATTAACGACGGCGCGGCTGTAGTGATTGTGATGAGCCGTAAAAAAGCCGAAGAATTAGGTGTGAAGCCGCTCGTCGTCTTAAAAGGGAACGGAAGCGCTGGCGTCGACCCGGCTATCATGGGCATAGGACCGGTAGAGGCAGTCAGGAAAGCGTTAAGGAAAGCTGGGGAATCGATTGAAAGCTTAAACCTCATTGAGGCGAACGAAGCTTTTGCCGCACAATCCCTCGCAGTTGCCAAGGATTTGGGCTTTGATATGAATAAAGTGAACGTCAACGGCGGCGCGATAGCACTTGGCCACCCAATCGGAGCAAGCGGTGCGAGAATCCTCGTCACACTCATTTATGAAATGAAAAGAAGGAACGCAAAAAAAGGCCTCGCCACACTTTGTATCGGTGGAGGACAGGGAGTAGCCTCCGTAGTTGAACTAGCAGAATAGCGGGATTACGAAAAATCCAATTAAAGACGGAAGCTGGATGCTTCCGTTTTTTGGTGATTAAATCTTGCAAACAATAGTATTGTTAGCAGAGTTTTCAAGAAAAATGAATAGTAGAGACAGGTTCAAGAACAAATATGCACACTTCCAAGGATTTATGCGCACTTCCCGGAATTTATGAACACTTTTCAGGATTTATGCATACTTTTCAAGATTTATGAACACTTTTCAGGATTTATGCATACTTTCAATGCTGGCGGCCAATGTGAAAGTACCCCCAAGAATCCCCTTAACCTAAGCAAAGATACGTTCGTTCCTCCATTTAAAAAGATGAAGTATAATAGTCTTATATTAAACAAAGGAGCGGCGGGCTATGGCAAAGAAAAAGCAGGCGAAAAGACAAAACCAGCAATCAAAAAAGACCGAAACACCACTTACACTGGGAGATATGATAAATCAGGATATATTCACCCAACTAAAGAATCGCCAGCATGAACTGAAAGAGGAAGAAAAACAAAAAATGGAAGAAGAAGAAAACCGCAAACGCGAGGAGCGCCGCTTAAAAGAAAAGAATAAAAGCTTTGAAGAGCTTTTAAACGAAAGCGGCATGAATTGGAAGGAGTTTAAGTAATGGTCCCACGGAAAGTAGAGGTGGCACCTTATTCGGCCGATTGGCCAAAACGGTTTGAGGCGGAAAAAGATAATATTCTAAAGGAATTGAGAACAGACAGGGTTATTCTTCATCATATCGGCAGTACATCTGTACCAGGCCTTAGCGCAAAACCAATTATAGATATACTGGCAGAGGGGGAGTCTCTGGAGATTTTTGATAGAAATGAACGCAATCTGATGAATGCAGGCTACATTGCAAGGGGAGAAAACGGGATTGCCGGCCGGCGATATTATATAAAAGTAAATCCGAACGGAGAACGGCTCGTCCATCTCCATGCGTTTAAAAAGGGAAGTCCTCATATCAACAGGCATCTCTATTTTCGCGACTATCTCATTAGCAATTCTGATAGAGCTAATGCATACGGACAAATAAAGGGAGAGGCCGCATCCAAATTTCCTAATGATATCTCCGCTTATATAGCATATAAAGAAAAAATAGTTTTAGAGATTGAACAAGAAGCGATAAATTGGGCGAAAGCGCAGAAATAGGGCAGCCGCATAAAGGCTGCCCTATATATTTACCTATGTTGAGTATACATATTGACTTTTGTAAGCTCGTGAATGACTGCTATTTCTTCGTCTGTAAGCGGGTTGGCCCGTGCTGCCTTCGCATTCTGCACAATCTGTTCAACACTGCTTGCACCTGCAACAACTGAAGCGACTGCAGGATGTGACAGGTTGTATTGAAGGGCAGCCTCGGCTAGAGAGCGTGAACCAAGTTTTTCTTTTAACAAAGGCAATAGCCTTTCAAGTTCATCGTAGCTGTAATCCAGGTAGCCTTCAGAAGAGGCTTTTTCGAGCATTTTTTCACTAAGCAGGCCTTTTGCAACCGGACCTCTTGTGACCGCGGATACACCATTGGCCTTTAACAAAGGCAAGATTTCCTCCTCTGGCCGCCGGTCAAGCATGCTGTACTGGACCATCACAGATACGAGCGAAGATTTATCCACATATTCTCTTACAACATTCGGCCGGATTGATGAAATGCCATAATAGCGGATTAACCCTTCGGATTTCAGTTCCTCGAATGCCTCAATCGTTTCATCAATTGGATCATCGATCGTGCCGCCATGCAGCTGATACAAATCTATGTAGTCTGTCTGAAGACGTTTCAGACTGTCCTTAACTGCATTCTTAACATGTTCCTTTGAAGGGTCCCACGTCCAGCCAGATTTGTCCTGCTTCCAGCGATTTCCCGCCTTCGTGGCAATGACCACCTTGTCCCGCCGGCCTTTCAGGGTTTCACCTACAATCTTTTCATTCTCGCCGAAATCATAGAGGTCGGCAGTATCAAAGTAGTTAATTCCTTCATCCAGCGCGGCATCAATGATTGAACGGGCCTTGTCCACATCAGTTCCAAGCGACATGCAGCCAAGCCCGAGAACGCTAACCTCCAACTCGGAATTGCCAAGTTTTTTCTTTTTCATAGCCATCACTCCTTATGGCCATTGTACCCTCATGAGTGAATTAGCGGCAACTTGACTGCCTCTTGGCTTCAAATTGAAGCAATTCTGAAACTGTAAGGTGGACAGAACCCAATTCACGGAGTAAATATCTGATTTCCCAGGCCTTTCCGGTCATAGTGAAGCCCTTCTTGTGTACATACGCTTTCATGGTTAATTTCCCCCAATTAAAGTATGATAGAATGTATGAACACATAGTCAGGAATAGAACAGGAGTGGCAATGGATGGGAAATTTAGAGGAAAAAACTATCGGAAGCAAGGAAATTTTCAGCGGAAGAATTATTACCGTTAAGCTCGATGAAGTTGAGCTTCCAAATGGAAAGACTTCCACCAGGGAAATTGTGAAACATCCAGGTGCAGTAGCTGTGCTAGCTGTTACCGATGATAATAAAATAGTCATGGTTGAACAATACAGGAAACCAATGGAGAAGATCCTAGTGGAAATACCGGCAGGAAAGCTTGAAGAAGGGGAAGACCCTGCAGTCTGCGCCCGCCGGGAATTGGAAGAGGAGACAGGCTACGAGTGCCAGGAAATGGAGCTCTTGATCTCTTTCTACACCTCTCCGGGATTTGCGGATGAAATCGTCCACCTGTATATTGCTAAAGGCATTTCTCAAAAGGAAGATGCAGCAGGACTGGATGAGGATGAATTCGTCAATGTTATGGAACTTACACTGGAAGAAGCATTAACTTTAATAGAAGAAAAAAGAATATATGATGCGAAAACTGCTTATGCTGTCCAATATGTACAGCTGCAGGAGGCGCTTTCGAAATAATGAAAAAGTTCTACACGGATTTGCATATCCACATTGGCCGGACTAAGACAGGAAAGCCAGTCAAAATAACCGGGGCAAAATCACTGACATTTACCAATATCATTGAACATGCCCGCAATAAAAAAGGTCTTCATATGATTGGTATAATTGATTGCCATTCACCGGAAGTCATCGTCGAGATGGAGGAACTAATGCTAGCGGGTGAGATGTCTGAACTATCAGGCGGTGGATTGGAATTTGGCGGAATGGCTGTCATTCCAGGTTCAGAGCTGGAGATTTATGATCCGGGAACTAAGGGACCAATCCATGTTCTTGTGTTTATGCCCAACATGAAAACGATGAAGGAGTTTTCCGCTTGGCTTTCAGGGAAAATGAAAAACGTAAATCTTAGCTCACAGCGGATTTACGCTACTGGCCGGGAGCTTCAAATAAAAGTGAAGGAACTTGGCGGTCTGTTCATTCCCGCCCATGTATTCACACCTTTTAAAAGCCTATACGGAAAAGGTGTCAATAAATCTCTCGAGGAAGTTTTTGACCCACAGCTTATAGATGGCATTGAGCTTGGATTAAGCTCAGATACTAATATGGCAGATGGATTGGAGGAACTGCATAGCTATCCTTTTTTAACAAATTCAGATGCCCATTCACTTGCAAAAATAGCCCGGGAATACCAGGCGATTTTAATGGAAGAAGCGTCTTTTACGAACCTCGCCCTGGGATTAAGGGGAGAAGGGGGACGCGGGATCCTGGCTAATTATGGTTTGGATCCATTGCTTGGCAAATACCATAGGACGGTTTGTACAGACTGTTTGCAGCCAAATAATAAAACGGGAGAACCTTGCAGCAACTGCGGTTCAATGAAGATTACTAGAGGAGTCGCGGACAGGATAGCAGAGTTGTCGAGTGCTGCACAACGCCCGAACTGGCGGCCCCCGTATATCCACCAGGTTCCTTTAGAGTTTATCCCGGGGCTTGGCCCAAAGCTTTTTGAAAAATTATTGTGGCATTTCGGGACGGAAATGGCCATCCTTCATGATGTTCCAAGTGAAGCAATTGAACAGGTAATACCGGAGCGAATTGCCAAGCTCATTATCGAGGCAAGAGAAGGCAGATTACGTTTAACTGCCGGCGGTGGAGGTAAATATGGAAGGGTAGACTTCTCATAGAGATAATCATTTAATAGTAGGAAATGGAGAGAGACGGTAATATCAAGATAGGATTGGCATACAATGGTAGAAACACGAACCGTTTAGGGGGAAATGCCATGAAAAAACGTATGAACCAGTCCATCGCATCAGCATATTTAGGCGAGCACTCCTCAATCTTCCTGTTTGTTTCGATCCTGTTCATGATGGGAGTCATTTTTGGGGCTATTATCGTAAACAGCATGAGCCTTGGCCAAAAGGAAGATTTATTCTACTATTTATCTCAATTTTTCGGACAGATAGCCAGTGGTGAAACAGAATCTGCCAGGAACTTATTTTTCCAAAGCCTTTTGCATAATAGCAAATTCATTTCCCTGATGTGGATTCTTGGAATTTCCATCATTGGACTTCCGGTTATTTTAATTCTGCTGTTTATTAAAGGAATGGTCATCGGATTTACAGTAGGCTTCCTAGTCAGCCAAATGGGCTGGGATGGCTTTGTTTTTGCTTTTGTCTCAATTCTGCCGCAGAATGTGATAATCATACCTGTCTTTATCATTATGGCAGCAGTGTCGATAGTATTTTCTCTGAAAATGATCCGGAGGCAGTTTTTCAAAAAGGTCGGCCAACCGATAGCGCCATTATTCGGAAGGTATTTGATTTTTCTTGCTGCCGCACTGTTTTTATTAGTGGTTGGATCGGGTATTGAGGCATATCTTTCGCCAGGTTTCATGAAGGCAGTCGCAGGTTCCCTTTAGTGATAATCAATTTCAGTTAATAATCATTTTAAACTGTTGTTTATAATAATTTTAGTTTTCAACTTAATTTCTATCTGCTATAATGGGAGGGACAGTTGCGAGGGAGGTCAACCCCATGGAAACAAGGATTGAAAGAATAAAAAAACAGTTGCATTCATCAAGCTATAAGCTTACTCCGCAACGCGAAGCAACCGTTCGGGTTTTGCTGGAAAACGAAGAGGATCATCTCAGTGCAGAAGATGTCTATCTGCTTGTTAAGGAGAAATCACCCGAAATCGGCCTGGCAACTGTTTATCGAACATTGGAATTGCTGACTGAATTGAAAATAGTTGATAAGATTAATTTCGGAGACGGGGTCTCGAGATACGACCTTCGCCAGGAAGGTGCCGCCCATTTCCATCATCATCTTGTTTGTATCGAGTGCGGCGCTGTGGATGAAATTCAAGAAGACCTGTTGGAAGACGTTGAAGAAATCGTGGAACGCCGCTGGAATTTTAAAATTAAGGATCACCGGCTCACCTTCCATGGAATTTGCCATCGCTGCCAGGGGAAAAGTGAAACTGCCGAATTGGAAGCAGAATTTACAAATAAATAACATACAAGAACCTGCTAAATGGCAGGTTCTTTTTTTCTATAAGAAAGTTTATCTTTTTTTTGAGAACTGTCTAGCTCCACAAGGAAAGCTTCGGCAGCATAAGCATCGCACGAAGAAAAAGCGGTAGCTTTTTCGAGGAGCGCCTAGCGCCTAGTGTACTTCGGTCCCCTGGTTACGATAAGTCAACATCGATTCGCTGGTACTCATCGTGTTTCCTTTATCTCCTTCGAGGCCCTCCAGTCCATACGGCGCTGACCAAGGCGCTTGCACTTTTCTAATCCTCAGGTATAATATCGTGCAATTTTGGCATACCTTGTACTAAAACCAGAAACCTTGGGGGAAAAGAACATGTTGTCATTTTGCAGGGCTGTTTATCATACATTAAAGGTATTTATCCTGTTTGTAACCTGCACGGTACTATTTTATTATGGTATGATGTGGTTACACGAAGAGTATCAGAACTATCACCGGTACGATGAGCCGAAGGGAACTGCAGTGAAGGTGTCCAACACATCACAGGCTAGTAATCCCGAATGGCTGGACCGGTTGTTGCTGTTCTATTTGAGCGGGGAGTAATTTGCATGATGGAAGATCACTTGAAAGATTTTATCCATTTCCTACTAGTGGAAAAAGGATTGTCACAAAATACTGTTGTAGCATATGAACGTGACTTAAAGGCTTATTTGAAACATGTGAAAAACAAAAGCGGGTTAACATCAGTCAATGAGATTCAAAGGACGCATATCCTGCACTTTCTTGGAAAATTAAAGGAAGATGGGAAATCGTCAAAAACTATTGCCAGACACGTGGCGTCGATTCGTTCCTTCCACCAGTTTTTATTGAGGGACAAAGCATCTGAACAAGATCCTTCTGTCCATATTGAAACGCCGCAGCTTGAGAGGAACCTTCCAAAGGTCTTAAGCATGGAGGAAGTTGAGACCTTGCTGGAAGCTCCGACAGAGGATGGCCCATTTGGGCTTAGGGACAAAGCAATGCTTGAAATCCTTTATGCAACGGGCATACGGGTAAGTGAACTAATAGGCTTGAATATCGGAGACCTTCATTTACAAATGGGATTTGTCCGCTGCATAGGGAAGGGAAACAAGGAACGGATCATTCCGATTGGCCGGACCGCGTCGGAGTCACTGGAAAGATATCTTTCTGACGGCAGGCCTCAGCTCGCAGCCAAAACCGGGCGTGAAGATGCCTTATTCCTTAACCATCTAGGACATAGGCTGACCAGGCAGGGGTTCTGGAAAATCCTGAAAAAGCTTGCCGAGGAAGCGGGAATTGAGAAACCATTAACCCCGCATACACTAAGGCACTCATTTGCAACGCATTTGTTAGAGAATGGGGCGGACTTACGGGCTGTTCAGGAAATGCTCGGGCACGCAGACATTTCAACTACTCAAATTTACACCCATGTCACGAAGGTAAGGCTGCGTGATGTATACAGTAAATTCCACCCAAGAGCTTAAGAGTTTACTAGAAAGGCCAGCGAAGTGATAGCTGGTCTTTTTTGGTGGCGCGTGCGCTTTTTATATTCTGCGGAAAAAATTGGTCTTGGGAGCGGTTTCTTGCTTGTATTTTCTCTGTGGTTTAGTAAAATATAGATGTCAGACTTCTGACTTTCTTATACCTCTCACTTGAACATTTAACGACTGGAAAATTTTAGTTTACTCCTGAGGTAGTTCATCAATGAATCGCAAACTTCGTGATTTCATTATCTCGGTTGAAGCCACTTTACTTTTGTGTGGCGTTAAACAAGGTGCATGCGCTGTGGTTCTGGTGAGTAATGATAGTTGAAAAGGGTAGAATAGCAACGAGGTTTGATGAAAATATTCTACTTAAAGACAAATTATAGAGGTGAACAGCTGGGAACAGTTTTTACCTTAAAAGGAGGGTTTTGAATGGGCCAAGGTGGAACATTCAAACGGATTTTTTTAATTGTTATGGATTCTGTCGGGATTGGTGAGGCTCCTGATGCTGAAAAATTTGGAGATAAAGGCTCAGATACGCTTGGGCATATTGGTGAGGCAATGGGCGGCCTAAAAATGCCTGTCATGGGCCAACTGGGTCTTAGCAATATTAAGGAAATTAAGGGTATTGAAAAACAGGAGAAGCCCCTTGCTTTTTATACTAAAATGCAGGAAGCTTCGAACGGTAAAGATACGATGACTGGACACTGGGAAATAATGGGCCTTAATATTCAGACTCCGTTCCGTGTATTTCCTGAGGGCTTCCCGGATGAACTTCTATCCGAGCTTGAAGCTCGTACAGGCAGGAAAATAATTGGGAACAAGCCGGCGAGCGGTACGGAAATTCTTGTGGAACTTGGGCAGGAGCATATGGAGACAGGTGCGCTTATTGTGTATACATCTGCCGATTCAGTGCTTCAAATTGCAGCCCATGAAGATATTGTTCCACTTGATGAATTGTATCGTATTTGCAAAATTGCCAGGGAATTGACACTTGATGAGAAATATATGGTCGGAAGAGTAATAGCCAGGCCATTTGTTGGCGAGCCAGGAAACTTTAAACGAACTGCGAACCGCCATGATTATGCCTTGAAGCCATTTGGACGGACAGTTATGAATGAATTGAAGGATGCAGGCTTAGATGTAATTGCAATAGGCAAAATTTCCGACATTTATGATGGTGAAGGCGTGACAAAATCGCTCCGTACCGCGTCAAATATGGATGGAATGGACAAGTTAAATGAAACGCTCGATATGGATTTTACTGGATTAAGCTTCCTGAACCTTGTTGATTTCGATGCCCTTTTTGGCCATCGCCGTGATCCAAAAGGGTACGGGAAGGCTCTTGAGGAGTATGACGCCCGTCTTCCAGAAGTACTTGAAAAACTGAAAGAAGACGATTTGCTGATCATCACCGCAGACCACGGGAACGATCCGGTTCACCCGGGAACTGACCATACACGGGAATATGTCCCTCTTCTCGTTTATTCTAAGGGACTCACTGGCGGCAGTGAGCTTCCTATCCGTGAAACGTTCGCCGACATTGGTGCAACAGTTGCTGAAAACTTCAACGTAACTATGCCGCAACATGGGAAGAGTTTTCTTGGCGAACTGAAGTAACCGTCCAACTAATATCTCTAAACAGACAATTAGTGGAAAGCCATTACTGTTGGAAGATGCCTTTTTTCAGTATTAGCGGGCAGGTAACATGGATGTACAACTTTAACCAATCCTGATGATAATGGATTGTTTAACAAAATTAACTAAATAACTTTAATTTAATTAGAACGGAAGGCGCGGGACTCGTTCGAAAATGCAAAAAGCGCATTTTCTCCTGCGATGCATTTTTCAGGGAAGCTTATTCAACGTCCTGTGGGAGAAAAGGGACAGTGGGAGACCCCACAGGCGCTTTAGCGCCGAGGAGAATGAAATACGTAAGTGCCTTGGGTTGCCCCGACAAGCGCTGGAGGGCCTGAAGGAGAAGTCGCTCTTTGACCTCACCTGAGGGACCGAAGCGACCTCGAGGGGCTAGGCACTGAAGCAAGACAGGCTCCCCGCCGTGCCCACGCAAAGCGGAAGCGCCTCGTGACAGGCAAAGAACGCCTCGAGCCAGGCAAAAAGCCGCCTGTCTCTGCGATGTTAATTCACGGATGCTTTCCTTTGTGTCCCTGCGATGATAATTCTCAGGAGCTTCCCTTTGTGGAGTGGGAATTTTTAGATAAGAAAATGCTTTTCAAAAAATGAAAAGGTAGTGATGATTACGATGAGAATGGTAGACATAATTGAAAAGAAACGTGATGGGCTAGAGTTGACATCCGAGGAGATCAATTTCTTTATTCAAGGGTATACATCTGGTTCTATTCCTGATTATCAAATGAGCGCGCTTACTATGGCTATCTTTTTTAAAGGAATGACTGAATCTGAACGGGCCGAGTTGACTATGGCAATGGTTAAGTCCGGGGATCAGATAGATCTTAAAGGAATTGAAGGCGTGAAAGTGGATAAGCACTCAACCGGCGGTGTAGGAGATACTACAACTCTTGTACTTGGCCCTTTGGTTGCATCGGTGGGAGTGCCTGTTGCAAAAATGTCTGGCCGCGGGCTTGGACATACCGGTGGGACCATTGACAAATTGGAAGCAGTTGAGGGATTTCATGTTGAAATTAGCAATGAAGAATTCCTCGAGCTTGTTAATAAAAATAAAATAGCTGTTATCGGGCAAAGCGGGAATCTGACACCGGCTGATAAGAAATTGTACGCACTTCGCGATGTAACTGCTACGGTGGACAGTATCCCGCTAATTGCAAGCTCTATTATGAGCAAAAAAATAGCTGCGGGTGCGGACGCAATTGTCCTTGATGTCAAAACTGGAGCGGGCGCATTCATGAAAACGTTGGATGATTCCCGAGAGCTGGCAAAAGCAATGGTTAGAATCGGAAATAATGTTGGCCGGAAAACGATGGCTGTTATTTCCGATATGAGCCAGCCGCTTGGATTTGCAATTGGCAATGCCCTTGAAGTAAAAGAGGCAATTGATACGCTTAAGGGGGAAGGCCCTGAGGATTTGGCTGAACTGAGTTTGACACTTGGCAGCTATATGGTGTTCCTGGCAGGAAAAGCGGAATCACTAGCGGATGCTCGCCTATTGCTTGAAGCAGCAATAGCTGACGGGTCAGCGCTTGAAAAAATGAAAGTATTCCTTAGCTCTCAGGGTGGGGATGCCTCTGTTGTGGACGATCCTTCCAGGCTCCCTCAGGCTAAATTTGTTACCCCTCTTGAGGCAAAAACGAGTGGCTACGTTTCCGAAATTATTGCCGACGAGGTAGGTACAGCCGCGATGCTCCTTGGAGCTGGCCGTGCAACAAAGGAATCCGAAATCGATCTTGCAGTTGGGCTGGTCTTGAAAAAGAAAATTGGCGATAAGGTTGAAGCCGGAGAATCGCTTGCTGAAATTCACAGCAATAGCGAGGAAATTGAAGAAGTAAGGAAAAGGCTTTATAACAGCATTAAAATTACCAGTGAAAAAGTCGACGCACCGACTTTAATCTATGGCGAAATAACCGAATAAAATCACTGAAATTATATAGACAGTGGCTAAACTGCTGAAGCAGTTGTGGCCACTGTCTTTTTTGCGTTTAATTTTGTATAGAAAAACCATTTTTGGAAAAAATGGAGGCTATAAAGAATGGAGGGTTATGCACATGAAACGATTAGGTTCACTAATGCTGGCAACATTGCTTTCTTTTACACTAGTTTTACCCGGTACAGTTTCTGCTAAAGAAGATAACTCCACTGATTTGGCAAAGGATGTAAAATCGGCCATCCTGATAGAAAGGGACACTGGTACTGTTCTCTATGAGAAAAATAGCAATGAGCAGCTTCCGCCTGCGAGTATGACAAAAATCATGACGATGCTTCTCATCATGGAAGCATTAGATAAAGGTAAGCTCGATGTTAATGAAAAGATTCGTGCAAGTGAATATGCCGCTTCCATGGGAGGTTCCCAGATTTTCCTCGAACCTGGTGAGGAAATGACAACAAAAGAACTTTTAAAGGGAATCGCAATAGGCTCGGGAAATGATGCGTCGGTTGCGATGGCAGAACGGATTGGCGGCTCTGAAGAAGCCTTCGTAGACATGATGAATAAAAAAGCCAGGGAGCTTGGTCTGAAGAATACCGTTTTCAAAAATACAACAGGCTTGCCTGCTGAAGGCCATATCAGTACTGCCAGCGATATGGCAAAGATGGCGAAAGAACTGCTGAAATACGAAGACATAACAAAGTATACAGGAATGTATGAAGCATATCTGCGTGAAGATACCGATAAAAAGTTCTGGCTTGTAAATACAAACAAGCTGGTCAGATTTTATCCTGGTGTTGATGGTTTAAAAACAGGCTTTACTGCGGAAGCGAAATATTGCCTTACCGCAACAGCGCAAAAGGATGGAATGAGGGTAATCGCTGTTGTCTTTGGCGCACCTACCTCAAAGGCTAGAAATGCACAGGTGACTAGGATGCTTGATTATGCTTTCGGCCAGTATGAAACACATCCTCTTTACCAAAGAAATGTTGCAGTAGGCACAGTGGAAGTAAGCAAAGGCAATTCAAAGAAGCTGAAGGCAGTTACAAGCGAACCAATTTCTCTTTTAACGAAAAAAGGAGAAAAGATTTCAGATGTCAAAAAAGTGGTCAACCTTAAGAAGGACATCCACGCTCCTATCGGAAAAGGAGATACGATTGGAACGCTTAAAATTGTAAAAGGCGGAAAAGTGCTGCAGGAAAGTCCGCTTATGGCAAGCAAAAATGTTGGCGAAGCTGGATGGTGGACTATGTATAAACGAGCTCTGGGTATGTTCACGAAGTCCGGCGAGTAGTTGTCGAAACGGAAAATAATTGCACTACCTTTAGCGAAATGCCACTAGTTTTGTCCGTGTTGAAGGATTTGAACTACTCCGTCTCGAATTGTCTCATTGTAAGGCGGCCAGACTGCATCCGCAGTGGGCTAATATTGGCACAGAAGTTGCCAAATGCCAAGTATACAATAGGAGGCCGGAGATAGTGAGTCTGAACATCGGAATGGAAGTTAGAAGTGAAGTGCTATGCATCCGTTTAAGCGGTGAACTTGACCATCACACCGCAGACAGGCTTCGTTCGCAAGCCACACAAGCAATCGAGGAATATGGAATCCGCCACATTATTTTGAACCTTGAAGGGTTATCCTTTATGGATAGTTCTGGGCTGGGCGTTATTCTTGGACGGTATAAACAATTGAAGCAGCTTCATGGAGAGATGGTTGTTTGCTCGGTTTCACCAGCGATTGAACGCCTGTTTGATATGTCTGGGCTTTTTAAAATCGTGAAAATGGAACCGACTGAAGAATTTGCTTTTCAAAGATTGGGGGTTGCATGATGAGAAACGAAATGAACCTCCAATTTCGGGCACTAAGCCAAAATGAATCGTTTGCCAGGGTTACGGTTGCTGCATTCATTTCTCAGCTGGATCCGACTATGGACCAGTTAACTGAAATTAAGACCGTGGTGTCGGAGGCCGTCACGAATGCAATTATTCACGGTTATGAGAATGATCCCGAAGGAATTGTCCATATCCACGTGGCGATTGAAGGGGAGCTTGTTGATATTGTCATTAAGGATACAGGAAATGGGATTGCCGATATAGATGAAGCGCGGCAGCCACTGTTTACAACAAAACCAGACCTTGAGCGATCCGGGATGGGCTTTACCATCATGGAAAACTTTATGGATGAGGTCGAGGTCTTGTCCGAGCAAGGTAACGGTACCGAGGTCAGGTTGCGGAAGAATCTATCCCGAAGCAAAATGCTTTGCAATTAAGGAGAGGGCCTATGGATGTGGAGGTCAAAAAAGAGAGTGCGCAGCCGTTTCTAAAGGACCATGAAGTGAAGGAATTGATTAAGAGAAGCCATAACGGGGACCAGGATGCACGGGACCTCATTGTTGAGAAGAATATGAGGCTTGTCTGGTCTGTCGTACAGCGATTTTTAAATCGAGGCTATGACCCGGACGACTTATTTCAAATCGGCTGTATCGGCCTTCTAAAATCAGTCGATAAATTTGACCTTTCGTATAATGTCAAATTTTCAACATACGCAGTACCAATGATCATAGGGGAAATCCAACGATTCATCAGGGATGATGGAACCGTCAAAGTAAGCAGATCCCTGAAGGAAACGGGAAATAAAATCCGGCGGGCAAAGGATGAAATGTCCAAAACACTTGGGCGTGTACCGACAGTAAAGGAATTGTCCGAGTATTTAGGCCTCGAACCCGAGGAAATTGTCCTTGCACAGGAAGCAAGCCGTACGCCTGCATCCATCCATGAAACCGTCTATGAAAATGATGGGGATCCAATAACGCTTCTGGATCAAATTGATGATGGTAATGATGGGAAATGGTTTGATAAAATCGCCCTTAAAGAAGCCATTAGTGAACTGGATGAACGGGAAAAGCTGATTGTCTATCTTCGCTATTATAAGGATCAGACGCAATCAGAGGTCGCCCAGAGGCTTGGTATATCCCAGGTACAGGTTTCACGGCTAGAAAAAAAGATCCTGCAGCAAATGAAAAACCATATGGACCTCTGAGTCCATATGGTTTTTTTGTTAGAGTCAGCTTTGTTATGTTAAACAGAGACTGTTGAATTCCACCTCACAAAGGAAAGCTCTATAGAACATGCATTGCCAAGGACAGGCGTATCTTTCTTCCGCGAGACGTTCTTTGCAAGCGACGAGGAGCTTCGGCTTACACGGACGAACCAAAGCAAAGCTTGCTGAGCGCGTAGATCAACACGGCTCACTTGTATGCTTCCGTATTTCATTCTCCTCGCGTGAGCGCCTGTGGATAGACCTGGTTCTTGACGACCCTGCAGTTAAGAAATAAAGGGTGCAGTCTTCAATAGAGGTTCTTGACGACCCTGAGGCTATAGAAATGGAGGGCACGGTCTTCAATAGAGGTTCTTGACGACCCTGGGCTATAGAAATAGAGGGCACGGTCTTCAATAGAGGTTCTTGATGCCCCTGAGGATGAAGAATGAAGGGCGCGGCCTTAAAGTAGATGTTCACTAACCTCTTCTCTCGTTTGGAAGTCAGTTGCATTTCCGCTCTACTAATTCAAGCTGCTTCCAAGAATAATTACCCCGGATACAAGATAACCGAGCCTTAAATACCCTGGTCCGAAACAGATATAACACCCCTTACAGGAAAATTAATTAACGATTAATCCTCCTATCCCACCTCATCATATTCGCTTCTGAGGCAATTATTGCCTTTCATGAAGAATTCCCGTTTTATCCATACTAGCAATACAAGGAAACCAATGATGGAAGTGAGTGTCTTGGAAAAAACGGTCTACATCCGAATGAGGAACAGGATATTGGTCCAGCCAAATCAGGAAATTATCTTAAAAGACGTTGCCCAAGTGCTTGCGCCGGATGGGATGGATCAACGGATCAAAACGATTCCAATTTACAAGGTTACCTCCCGTGATAGTAACTTTATCGTCATGGATGCCATGAAAATAATACGCCATATTACGAACGCTATACCTGGCGCAGATGTTCAGACGGTTGGCCCGGCCCAAACACTGATTGAAGTAATTTTAAAGAAAAAAGGGCTCTCCCTTCCCTTATTCATTTTAATCTGGTTTTTGCTTTTTTTCGGTTCAGCCATGGCAATCATGAATTTCCATGATGATGTCAGTATGCAAAGTGTGCAGGAAAAGCTCTATACCATCATTACAGGTAAGGAGTCCCATCAGCCCCTTCTTTTCCAAATACCATATTCAATTGGACTGGGGGCAGGAATGGTCATATTTTTTAACCATATTTTCAAAAAACGAATTAACGAAGAGCCTAGCCCGCTCGAAGTAGAAATGTTCAACTACCAGCAAGACCTTGACAACTATGTCATGATACACGAAAACAAGGAGAGCATGAAGCGCCTTGATGATTATTGAAGGGCTCGCGATCGTGTTCATTGCTTTGAGCGGAGGGCTAGCAGTTGGTTCTGGCTTTGTTGCTTTCCTGACAGTATTAGGAATTGTCCCGCGCCTGGCTCAAATTTCTAAAACTGTTGATAAGGTAGTGTGGTACGAGGCGGCAATTATTCTTGGGACAATCGCAGGAATTTTTGGGAGTTTAAGGGATCCCATTCTTGGTTTGCCCGCCTTTTTGCTTGTATTTCTTGGGCTTGCAGGCGGCATTTTTGTCGGGATGATTGCTGGTGCGCTTGCGGAAGTCTTAAATGTAATTCCAATTCTTGCTAAAAGGCTGAATATGGATGGGGAAATTATTATTTTACTTATGGCTGTAGTATTGGGGAAAATTGCTGGATCGTTATTTCAATGGCTTTACTTTATCCATCAATAAGAAGAGTTGGGGGTGGTTGCTGAATGCAAAGAAGAGTCATACTCATTACAGATGGTGATGAATATGCAAGAAAGGCAGTAGAGTGCGTCGCAGCGGAAGTTGGGGGGCGAAGCATTTCTCTATCATCTGGCAACCCCTCTATACTCAGCGGCCCTGAAATTGTAGCCTTAATTAAACTCGCTACAAATGATCCAGTTCTCGTCATGTTTGATGATAGCGGACTAGTTGGGGAAGGGGCAGGCGAGACTGCATTAAAATATGTTGCCTCCCATCCGGACATCGAGGTCCTGGGCATCATCGCTGTTGCCTCCAAAACCCACCAGGCAGAGTGGACGAAGGTTGACATATGCATTGATCGGGACGGGGAATTAACCCCTTATGGTGTGGACAAACACGGAGTTCAGGAAATGGATATTGGAAGAATATATGGGGATACCGTATATTGCCTTGATGGACTTAATGTGCCAATCATTGTGGGAATCGGGGATATAGGAAAAATGGCTAGAAGAGATCATTTTTCCTCAGGTTCCCCCATTACAAGGAAGGCTGTCGAGCTTATTCTTGAAAGGAGCGGTTATGATGTTGGGCAAGAAAACAGAGCAGGGGCTCCTTCCCAAATCACTGAATGAAATAGAGTCGTACATGAAGGAAAATGCAGGACTTGGAAAGAGTTTTGATCTCGGGGTTCGCAAGCTCCGGGTCCTCCGCAAAGATGTGCATTTTTATTATGTGAATGGCTTGTGTGACACCTCTTATATTATGGAAATCATGGAAGAACTGATTGAAGGTGACTCTAAAGGGAAATTGTCTTCGGGTATTTTTCCATTCATTGAACAGCATCTTGTACATCAGACTGTCAATAGGGTTCGTACACTAGAGGAATTTGTGACAGCAGTCCTTTCAGGTATGATTGTATTCGTTATTGAAGGTGAAGGGGTCGGTCTGTCTGCAGATACAAGGGGATACCCAGGCAGACAGCCACAGGAGCCGGATACGGAAAAGGTTGTCAGGGGTTCTCGGGACGGCTTTGTTGAAAACATTATTCTGAATACTGCTCTTACCAGAAGAAGAATCCGTGATGAACGCCTCCGATTTGAAATCCTGCGAGTAGGGGAACGCTCCAAAACTGATATCGCAATCGGATATATCGAGAATGTAGCAGACCCGTGCCTTGTTGAAAAGATTAGAAAGGAAATAGAAAAAATTAAGGTTGATGGGCTACCCATGGCTGACAAGACAGTGGAGGAGTTCATAGTCAATCAGGGATTCAATCCATATCCACTTGTCAGATATACGGAGCGGGCTGATGTAGCGTCGGTCCATTTGCTCGAGGGGCATGTGCTAATTTATGTGGACACATCGCCTAGTGTCATCATTGCACCCGCAACATATTTCCATCATGTACAGCATGCGGAGGAATACAGGCAATCTCCTGCCGTTGGTACTTTTGTTAGATGGGCCAGGTTCCTTGGTATTTTCTCATCGATATTCCTTTTGCCACTCTGGTTTTTGTTCGTAATTGAACCCAGCCTCCTGCCAGAGAATCTATCCTATATAGGTCCAAATGAAAAAAGCAGCATCCCGATTATCGTGCAGTTGCTTTTGGCCGACCTGGGAATTGAATTTTTAAGGATTGCAGCCATTCATACACCAACACCACTTTCAACTGCAATGGGCCTCGTAGCAGCTGTTCTAATTGGCCAAATTGCAGTCGATGTAGGGCTTTTTGTATCGGAAGTTATTTTATATGTGGCGGTATCAGGTATTGGGACCTTTACGACCCCAAGCTATGAGCTTAGCGTCGCCAATAAAATAGCAAGGTTCTTTTTGCTAATTATCACAGCGTTCTTCCATTTACCGGGTTTTGTGATTGGCATGACAGTGTATCTGTTGTTCTTAATCAGAATCAAGTCATTTGAGATACCGTATTTTTGGCCGTTTATACCGTTTGAGCCCAGAGCAGCATTGCAAATAATTGTACGGCGGGCAGTCCCTGGGGCGACACTCAGGCCAAGAATTATCTTTGCTGGCAATCGCCAGCGGCAGCCTTCTAAATGAACCGTTGCAGGATGAACTTTAATATGCTAAAGTAATCACTATCGATGTTTAAGAGGGCGCTGCCCTTTTGGCTTTACACAGGTATATGGTGGAAGTGAACAAAAAATTTATTGGACAGTACCTGCTGCGGGCCTGTCTTTTCTTTATTAGTCCGTTTATAGACACACGAAGAAGCCATGAATAGGGAGATGGGACTTATGCATTTTTATGGGACAATTGCAGTTAATCAGGCCGGCAATCTCGAAATTGGCGGGGTTGATGCTATTGAATTGGTCAATACGTACGGTACGCCTCTTTATGTGTATGATGTAGCGTTAATCAGGGAGCGGGCACGAGGCTTTAAACGCGAGTTCATTACACAGGGTGTTAATGCGCAGGTGGCGTACGCCAGCAAAGCTTTTTCAACAATTGCAATGATCCAGCTTGCGGAAGAGGAAGGATTATCGCTTGATGTTGTTTCAGGGGGAGAGCTTTATACAGCAATGGCTGCGGGATTTCCGGTTGAAAAAATCCATTTCCATGGGAATAACAAGAGCCGGGAAGAACTTGAACTTGCTATAGAATTAGGGATTGGATGTATCGTCGTAGATAATTTTTATGAACTTGAATTGCTAAAAGATATTTGTTCGGAACGAAATACTAACGTAAAGATTCTGCTCCGAGTTACTCCAGGGATTGAGGCCCATACCCATGACTATATTCTAACAGGCCAAGAAGACTCAAAGTTTGGCTTTGGCCTCCAAAACGGACAAGCAGAAGAAGCAGTCCGTGAAGCTAGCAGTTTTGAATTATTTGATGTTTTGGGAGTTCATTGCCATATCGGCTCGCAAATTTTTGAGACGACAGGCTTTATTCTCGCTGCTAAAAAAATCTTTGAAAAATTGGCAGACTGGCAGCGCAACTTTGGTTATAAGACCAAGGTTCTTAACCTCGGAGGCGGTTTTGGGATCCGTTATACGAAAGACGACCATCCGTTACCACCTTCCCATTATGTACGCGAAATAATTGCTGAAGTTAAAAATCAGGCTGCCCTGCATGAAATGGATATGCCGGAGATATGGATAGAGCCTGGCAGATCGCTGGTGGGAGATGCGGGCATTACTTTATATAAAACGGGATCACGCAAAGAGGTTCCCGGTGTACGCAACTATCTGGCTGTTGATGGTGGAATGAGCGACAATATCCGGCCAGCTCTTTATCAGGCAAAATATGAGGCCGTATTGGCAAGCAGGCCACTTGCCGAGCCGAAAGAGACAGTATCTGTTGCAGGCAAGTGCTGTGAATCCGGGGATATGCTTATCTGGGACTTGCCTCTCCCTGAAGTTGGCGAGGAGGAAGTTCTTGCTGTATTCTGTACAGGGGCATATGGATATTCAATGGCCAATAATTATAACAGAATACCAAGGCCGGCAGTTGTGTTTGCTGAAAATGGACATGCTTCTCTAGTTGTAAAAAGGGAAACATATGAAGATTTGATACGCCATGATTTGCCATTTATCCGTTCCAGCAGCAAAGAGACTGCGAAAAAGTAGCAAATATCCGTATTGCTCTTCATTCGAGATGGTGTTATGGATAAATTTTTTATAATAGTGTAAAATGATGGACATTGGTATTTACCTCACCTTAAGGGCCGGCAAGCCTCCTCCTGAGGCTGCTGACCCGAAAGGTCCGATTGGTGAAATAATACTTTTCTAGGGGCCTTAGAAAATCAATCGGACTGTGCGCAACAAATAAACATTGGAAAATGCTTTAGCTTGGAGGCGTGGACGATGGGGGATAAGTCAAATCGTGTTTTGTTTGTGGTTCTTCTCCTTTTGGCGGTCGTTTGGGGCCTGATATATTGGTTTTTCATCGCTTGATTGGCGGCGCGCAATCAAACAGCTGTTTGTTTCCGATGGACTTCGATTTGGTATGATGAAATGTGGCGCAACCTGAAAGTATTATTACATATACTAATTCTAACCGGTGACTTACCGGATTAGGATTTATAATTTAATGAGGGATCATACATGTTAATCCGATACAAAAAACAATTCGAAAAAATTGCCATGGGCCTCTTGTCATTTATGCCTGGCGAGAAGGATATCAAAAAGCTTCAGCACACAATGAAACAGTATGAATCTGCCGAAGGATGGCAGTTGTTTCTTTGGAAAGAAGGGGAAGATATTATCGGGCTGATTGGCGTGTTTCATACTAGTGATGTGACAGCCGAAATCCATCATATTTCAGTCAATCCATCCCATCGTTACCAGGGGATTGGCCATAATATGGTGAAGGCTTTAGGTGATCTTTTCCCAAACAAAACGATCACTTCCAACGAGGTGACAGCTTCCTTTTATGAAAAATGTAAAGACGGCCTAAGCGCAGATTGTGAGAATTAATCACTTTCTGCGCTCTTTTTCTTTTCTAAGCATTAAGGCTTGTTCCCTTTCAAGTATGACGGATGTACGGTCTCGTGTACTATGCCGGTCAATTATTGCCTTTGGCGGAATGTAATCTGCATTTTCCGTTTGGTGACCTTTCCTTAAACATTCCATTTTCCAAAGATTATGTAGTTGTTCATCCGCTATAGGAATGGAAAATCCTTTGAAAGATTTACCGGAGCATGCTTCTTCTATTAAATTTTCAATATTGGTGAAAAGCATTTGGCTGTCTATCCCGAGGGAAGGAAGGAGTTCTTCCCTGCTTTTAAAGATGGATAAGGATTTTTTCAAAATCCTGGCTGCTCCTTTTGCGTTTCCTCTGCGAAAATGGTAACAGCCAACAGAGAGCTGAATGAAAGCCACCCAAATGGATTCTTTGTTTCCACAATCTACTTCCTTCCAATATTCCTCCAATATTTCATGACATTCAAAAAAGTCCTGGTCACCATGAAAATGGGCAAGGTATTCTATATATGGATCCGGGTACATTCATTTCCCTCCTGCTGCATTGAATGGGTATGTATAGTTTAACATAATGCCCGGGCGAATCCCGCTAAATCGCCATTAAGAAGTGTTTGATAAGAATTTTTTGTTGGATAAGCCCGTTTTATCCTCTATACTAAGTAATATATGTTTTCCTAATCTATCCTTGCTTCTGTATGAGCAGGATTATTAAATTTGCAGAGCTTGGTGAAAAAATGATGCATTATAATGTTAAAATCGATTCTTTTGAAGGCCCGCTTGATTTGCTGCTCCACCTGATTAATACCCTCGAAATAGATATTTATGACATTCCTGTTGCGCAAATTACGGAGCAGTATCTTATTTATATCCATACAATGAAAGAACTGAAGCTTGACCTTGCGAGTGAATATCTGGTAATGGCTGCTACACTTCTTGCAATAAAAAGCAAGATGCTCCTGCCTAAACATGAAGAAGAACTATTCGATGATGAAATGGAACCACTTATCGAGGAAGACCCTCGGACTGAGTTGGTGGAAAGACTGATTGAATATCGAAAATATAAGGAAGCAGCAGTAGAATTAAAGGAAATGGAAGAAGAGCGGAGCCTGATTTATTCAAAGGCTCCTAGTGACCTGACTGATTTTGCCAAAGAAGGTATACAACAAAAGGCGTCTGCTCCTTCTGCATCCATTTATGATATGCTTGGAGCCTATCAAAAACTTATGAGACGAAAAAAACTCCAAAAGCCTGTGAGCACTAAAATAGCACGCCAGGAAATATCTATCGAGAAAAGAATGGATGAGGTTATGGAATCCCTTAAAGGGAAGCCGTTGGGAGTTGATTTCTTCGAGCTGTTTCCGTCTCCCGAGAAGGAAAATATTGTGGTAACCTTCCTGGCCATTCTCGAACTAATGAAGAGAGACGAACTCTTTGCGGAACAAACAGAAAACTTTGGAGACATCAAGATTATTCCCGCAAGGAAAGGAGCAGTAGCAGTTGGGTATAGTTAACTATCATAGCATCCTTGAAAGCCTCTTATTTGCCGCGGGGGATGAAGGATTGTCTATAAAGCAAATTGCAAGTGTATTGGAGGTAGATGAACAGCAGGCATCCAATCTTGTCGATGAGATGAAAGAAAAATTGGAAGCGGATGAGAATAGGGGCTTAATTGTTATTTTACTAGCCGGGACTGTACAGCTTGGTACAAAAAAAGAGAATGCAGCCTATTTGAAAAAGCTCGTAGAGTCGCCTGGTACATCGACTCTGTCGCAGGCGGCCCTTGAAACACTGGCCATCATAGCCTATAAACAGCCTATTACTCGTGCAGAAATAGAAGACATTCGTGGTGTTAAAACTGAGCGTCCTCTGCATACATTGATGTCAAAAGCCCTTATAAAAGAAATGGGAAGGGCGGAAGGGTCCGGACGTGCAATTCTGTACGGTACTACCAAGGAATTTTTAGATTACTTTGGCCTAAAAAGCCTTGAGGAACTGCCTCCACTTCCTGACAAAGGTGAAGAGGATTTTGAGCAGGAGGAAGCTGATTTATTTTTCGGAAAGTTCCAGGAGCTTTAATTTTCATATTTGTTGTATAGTATGGATAATAAGTTCAAAAGGAGAGGGAAACCAAATGTTGATCAAACAAAGCAGCGGTTATGAACTGGAAAAAGAGAAATCGAATACCTCGGAGGATTTCTTCAATCGAAGCGAATTAACGTATGTTGAGGATGGGGAAGAAAGGACGCTGCATGTCCTCTACCTTCGCTATTTCGATGAAAAATTCACCGATTTCGTACCTTTTGAAAATGATCCTTTATTTACTGTAAGTGGCAAGGACATTTATTTCAAGGATATAGTCGCCCTCGTCTGTATGATAAAGAATCCAGGCCTTCGGAACAGAAAACGTCTCTATCTTCATACCCAAAAGGAATTCGCGGCCAATTTCCAGGGGATAAATTATGAAAAACTGCCAGAAATTTTCGAGGCACTCATTGCAAAGGGAAGTTTTGAAATGAATTCCCCTCTCGAATTTGTTCAGGCTTCTTAATCGTTTACAGAATAAAAGGGACTGCTTCCGTATAAATTTAAATACATAATTTAATACTTTGGAGGGGCAAAAATGGCTAATACATTAGTTGAATCGCAACTGAGGGAAGTCAAGGCATTTCTTAAAGATTCAAATAAACGGATTGAACATTTCCTCAACGAGACAACACTTTCAGCGCTTGTACAAGGGGATGAGGATAAATTATCCTATTACCAGACAATCCTTTCCCAGCTTAGAAAGCTGTTAGTTTATAGCGAAGAAAGCCTGGATACATGCGCAGTCCTGCTTCAGGGCACCCCTTTCCAAAAGAGTGCAGCCGAAAGAACGCTGTATCGAATTTATCATCAGTGCATTGATGAATTCTTTTCGCCGAAAAATGGAGCCTGGTACGAGGATAGCCGAAGTGCCTATACAGGCAGGAATTCAATCAAGTACCACAAGCCGGTACCAGATTCCGTATCCAGTGTATTACGGGGGCTTGAAGCGGGGTTCCAGCAGATGCGTGAAGACCTTGAATATTACGAAACTGATTACCGTACGAAAATGATGCAGTCTAAATAATAGATGAAAAAAGCTGGCCCTAGTTTTTGGGGGCCAGCTTTTTTGTGCACGGCCGGAGCTGTGTGATGGAGTAGGTCTTGCGCACACCCATTATCATGAATTAAAAATACAAGCTTTTGTTTTTCACCGCTCCACCGCCTTTCTTTTTATTCAGAATTTCATTGTTTTTATAAATTAATTTTTATAAGATTGATAGTTCCAACTCCTTGTCCGCCTTTTTGGTCATATTGGCCATGTCCTGGCATAAACTTGTACAAATTCTTTTTTTTCGAGAAGGGGTCGGAGTCCGTAATGAAAAAAATAAAACCTTTTCTTTGCCTCATCATTTCCGTACTGGTTATTAGCGGCCTTTTACCTTCTAATGCTTCTGCATCTATTTCCGTAAGCGCAAAGGCAGCTATTCTGATAGAGCAGGAGTCCGGCCGTGTATTATTTCAAAAAGAGGCCTATACACCAATGCGGATAGCCAGTATTACAAAAATCATGACTGCAATTCTTGCAATCGAGTCAGGGAAAATGGATGAAGTTGCAACGGTAAGTGAAAAAGCGGTAAGGACTGAGGGTTCATCTATCTACTTGAAACCGGGAGAGAAAATAAAGCTGGAAGATCTAGTTTATGGTCTGATGCTCCGGTCGGGAAATGATGCGGCTGCGGCGATTGCCGAATTTGTAGGAGGCAGTGAGGAAGGTTTTGCTTTTCTTATGAACCAAAAAGCTGAGGAAATTGGGATGGAAAACACAGTATTCTCCAATCCTCATGGTCTTGACAACAAAGAAAAGCACTATTCCACCGCCTATGATATGGCTATATTAACGAGGTATGCCATGAAGAATAAAGTGTACGAGAAAATTTCAGCTACAGAAGTACATAGGGCGGCAAATCCTGGCGAACGATGGGATCGGGTCTGGAAAAACAAAAACCGGCTTCTGTCTATGTATAAATATAGCA
Source organism: Bacillus sp. FJAT-18017 (assembly GCF_001278805.1). GTDB lineage: Bacteria > Bacillota > Bacilli > Bacillales > Cytobacillaceae > Bacillus_D. The sequence continues at coordinate 2,161,039 of NZ_CP012602.1, forward strand.
CCGGAGGGAAAACGGGGTATACCAAACGTGCCAAACGGACACTGGTTTCCACGGCCAAAAAGGGTGATATGGAATTGATTGCCGTAACACTGAATGCCCCGGATGATTGGAACGACCATATGACTATGTTCGAATCTGGCTTTGCAAGCTTTGATTTGGCAGAAGTCATTCCAAAAGGCGAAATTTTATTGAAAAAAAGGCCTTATAAAAATGGTCAGATTTTTACAAAGAAAAGAGCGGTTTATCCAGCAACTGAAGAAGAGCTCGAAAAGTTTGAGGTTAAATATAAATTGCTTCATCCGGAATCAGGTAAATTTCCCGGTGTATACAAAGGAAATTCAGCGTTAGCCGGGAAGGCGGTTATTTACTTGGATGGAAGGGCAGTGAGAAGTGTACCGATATATTTCAAGCCGTCAAAGGGTGAGGAAAGTGGTTATATGGATAACTTCAAAAGGTTTTTTAGTTTGGCAGTAGGCATTCGGGACAATGGTTAATTATATCTGGGTTTTAATAACAGTTGTCGGGATTGTATTTGCAATATTCAACGGAACAATGCAGGAAGTAAACCAGGCTATTTTTCAGGGAGCAAAGGATGCAGTCACATTATGTATTGGCCTTATTAGTATTCTTGTCTTTTGGCTAGGGATGATGAGGATTGCCGAGGAGGCCGGTTTACTTAAAGCGATGGCCAAACTATTTAAGCCGATAGTAAAGCCTCTGTTTCCGGAGGTGCCAGCAAATCATCCGGCAATGGGCTATATCCTTTCAAATATTATCGCCAATATGTTCGGTCTTGGAAATGCGGCTACCCCTCTAGGGTTAAAAGCAATGGAACAACTACAGGAATTGAATGACCAAAGGGATCATGCAAGCCGTTCGATGATTACTTTTCTTGCTATTAATACAGCTAGCGTTACAATATTGCCGACAACAGTCATTGCAATCCGAATGAATTATAACTCAGCATCCCCGGCTGAAATTGTTGTACCAACACTCATTACAACAGTATTTTCTGCCATTGGGGCACTATTGATAGACCGATATTATTACTGGCGGCGCAGCCGAAGAAGGTGATAGCTTGCAAACATTGGCGGCAGTTTCACTCTGGTTCATCCCGTTAATTATTGCTTCCATCCTAATTACGGGAACAATCAAGAAAGTTCCGACTTATGAAAGCTTTGTTGAAGGCGGGAAGGAAGGTATTAAGATTGCGATTTCAATTATACCGTTCCTTGTGGGAATGCTCGTTTCTGTTTCAATTTTCAGAGCTTCCGGAGCGCTTGATGCTATGACAGGCTGGGTACGGCCCTGGTTGAATGACGCAGGGATTCCAGCGGAAATAGTACCGCTTGCTCTTATACGGCCGATTTCAGGCACAGCGGCACTGGGGATGACGACTGATTTAATCGCAACTTACGGACCGGACTCTTTTCCAGGGAGGCTGGCTTCAATCTTGCAAGGAAGCACGGATACGACGTTTTATGTGTTAACCGTATATTTTGGATCAGTGGGAATCAAAAAAATGGGGGATGCATTAAAGGTAGGCTTGCTAGCGGACGTTGTCGGAATTGCGGCAGCCATCTTTGTTGCTATTCTTGTATTTTAACCAGCCTGGGCACAATGCCCGGGTTTTTTGTTTTTTTAAAATCCCCCGGTTATTGTTGCAGTCCTTAATATAATTTTGCATAAAAAGAAAATTTGTAAGGCCTCACCCTCTTATGTTGCTGCCAAATGGGTTTTCAAGCTTTGAATTCGGACAAAATTATGTCATAATTCATTAGAATACAATTGCACGATAATAATGCTAGAAATAACAGAGGTGGCATATATGGAACGTTTGCAAAAGATTATTGCCAGAGCAGGTGTGGCTTCGAGAAGGAAAGCAGAAGAGCTTATAAAAGAAGGAAGAGTCAAGGTGAACGGCAAGGTCGTTACCGAACTTGGTGTAAAGGTTACCCCTTCCGATAGGGTTGAAGTGAATGAGGTTCAAATTGAAAGTGAAGAGCCCGTTTACTTTCTTTTTTATAAGCCGCGCGGAGTTATTTCTACAGTCAAGGATGACAAGGGGCGAAAGGCTGTTACTGACTTTTTCCCGGAATTAAAGGAAAGGATTTATCCAATCGGCAGGCTTGACTACGACACATCGGGCCTTCTCTTGCTAACGAATGATGGGGACTTTGCAAATCTGCTTATGCATCCCCGAAGTGAAATCGAGAAGGTGTACGTTGCCAAAACTGAGGGCATTCCGCTAAGAGAAAAAATTAGGAAGCTTGAAAAAGGCATCAAACTAGAGGATGGAATGACAGCACCCGCAAAGATTAAAATGATTTCCGTTGACAAAAAGAAGCAAACATCGATCATTGAAATTTCAATCCATGAAGGACGAAATAGGCAGGTAAGAAGGATGTTTGAAGCTATCGGGCATAAAGTAATTAAATTAAAGCGAGAACGGTATGGTTTTTTAACATTGGCAGGCTTGAAGGCAGGGGAAGCGCGGGAGCTGACTCCGCACGAAGTTAAGCAGATGCGGGCATTAGGAATGCAGGCGGATAAGAAAAATTCATAATCCTGTCACAATTAGGAAAGCGATAACACTGTCTGCATGGTGAAAAATGTTATAATTTAGACACAATTAAAAACATGCAAGAATTTTGGGGGATGCGGAATGAAGAAAAGGCGGTTGGCAATCAGGTCGGTGATCTTGGTGCTTTTGGCTGCGGCCGTTGTATACACACTCTATGCGAACTTCACAAAGGAGGATCGTGTCAGGGTTACACCAGGTGACATGGCACCGAATTTTGTCCTTACTGACCTTGAGGGAAAAAAGCATAAGCTATCAGATTACAAAGGACAAGGTGTGTTCCTTAACTTCTGGGGAACATGGTGCAAACCGTGCGAAAAGGAAATGCCTTATATTAATAACCAATACGCCCAGTTTAAGGATAAAGGGGTTACGGTTCTGGCCGTAAATATCGGTGAATCCAATTTGGCAGTCGGAAATTTCGCGGAAAAGTACAGCCTGGATTTTCCGGTCGTACTCGACAAAAGCAGGCAGGTTATGAATGCTTACGGGGTCGACCCCCTTCCAGCAACATTCCTGATTGATAAGGAAGGGAAAGTTGTCCGCTATCATACGGGCCAATTGACTGAAGAGACTGTCAAGCAGTATATGGAAAGCATAGAACCTTAAGCGTATAGGGAGTTTTTATGATGAATCAAATTAAATGTGAATGTGGGCATGTAAATCCACATGGCACAGTCCTTTGTGAGGCATGCGGGCGTGCTTTGTCAAACGTTGCCAAACAGGAAAAATTGCATGATATGCGTTACGAGGGCAGTTCCCGCCGTTCGCAAACGTATAACAAAACGTTCGTAGATAAAATTTGGAACTTCTTCTCGTCTGTAAAAGTCGGCGTATGGCTCATCATCATTACCTTGGTGGCTTCAGCGGTTGGAACCATTTTTCCACAGGAGATGTATATCCCGAATGTAGTGACACCTGAGCAATATTATGAGGACGAATATGGGTGGATGGGGAAGCTTTATTTTCTGCTTGGTTTCCATAACTTATACAGTTCCTGGTGGTATTTGATACTAATTGCAATGATTGGAGTTTCTCTGGTCATATGCAGCCTGGACAGAGTTATTCCGCTTCACCGCGCATTGAAGGCGCAACGAGTGATTCGGAATGATGGTTTTTTGAAAAAGCAAAGGATATTCGGGATTTCAGAAGGCGCAGCTACTGATGACGAAATTGCAAATGTAGCGGCAAAGCTTAAAGCACGCCGCTACAATGTTCGGGAAGATAACGGAAACCTTTTGGCCGAAAAAGGCAGGTTTTCCAGATGGGGCCCTTATGTCAACCATGTTGGTCTTATTATCTTTCTTATAGGCGGAATGCTCAGGTTTGTCCCTGGCATGTATATTGATAGGGTGCTTTGGATCCGCGAAGGTGAAACATTGGAGATACCAGGTACTGAAAGCCAATATTTTTTGACTAACAATCAATTCATCCTTGAAGTATATGACAAGGAGAATGAGGACGAAGTATTCAGTGAAGCGCTTGACCGGGCTGGTACTGTGGCAAAGACATACCAATCAAATGTGGTTTTATATAAAAAATCTGCAGATTCTCTCCCTGGGGAAGATCCTGAGCTTGAGAAACTGAAAGAATCCGAGATTAGAGTCAATGAACCTCTTAAATTTGATGACTATGCGCTTTACCAGGTTGATTATAAGCTGAACGAACTGAGTTCAATGACGTTCGCTCTTACAGATAAAAACTCCGGGAAGCAATTTGGGGATGTTAAGGTTGACCTTTATGAGCCTAAGAAGACATATGACTTGGGAGAGGGCTTTTCTGTAAAACTTCTTGGCTATTATCCTGACTTTGAATTTGGCGATAATGGGGAGCCTATTACAAAATCACGGGTACCAAATAATCCTGCATTTGTTTTTGATATGATTACACCGGATAAACCTGAAGGCGAGGTTAGTTTTGCTGCTATCCAGCAGACAATTGAGCCTGAAGGCGATAACAAATATAAGATGGAATTTAAAAATGTAGAGACTAAAAATGTTTCAGCATTAACTGTCCGAAAAGACCATACACTTTGGGTGCTTGCTCTTGGTGGTTTAATCTTCATGATTGGTGTCGTTCAGGGTGCATACTGGAATCATCGCAGGATTTGGATCCAAAAACGGGACGGGGATATTTGGATAGCAGCACATACGAATAAAAACTGGCACGGCATAAAGCGGGAAATCGGGCAGATTATAGAAAATACTAATCTACAGATGCCTGATGACCAGTTACAGGACGAGAAGCCAGAAGGAGGGGTGGACCTTGGCGGAGTTAAGCAGTAATTTATTATTTATAGCATTCATTTTATACTTGATTGCTACTTTCTTATTTGGTGGGGCAATTAAGACTGGGGAGACGAGCAAATGGAGTAAGGCGGCCATATTTACCGCCATTGCCGGTTTCATCTCGCAATTGGGATATTTTATTACACGATGGATTGCCGCGGGGCATGCACCGGTTAGCAATCTATTCGAATTTACAACATTTTTCGGAATGGCCCTTGTCGGCGCTTTCATTTTCATATATTTTATTTATAAATCGGCTTTACTTGGATTGTTCACAATGCCGGTTGCGCTTCTAGTGATTGCATATGCAAGTATGTTTCCAAGAGAAATCAGTCCGCTAATACCGGCGCTGAAAAGCTACTGGCTGCAAATCCACGTTACCACTGCTGCACTTGGGGAAGCAATACTTGCAATAAGTTTCGCGGCTGGATTGATTTATCTAATAAGAGTTATTGATCAGACAAAATCTAATAAGAGAACATTCTGGCTTGAGGCCATTATGTTCACAATGGTTTGTGTCCTTGGGTTTATTGCGGTAGCGGTTGGTTTTTCTTCTGCCGGATACAAGGCAGAGTTCAATTGGGTCGATAAATCCGGTAAAGACGCTCAAATTGAATTCCATATGCCCGCACTGGTGGGACCACATCAAGGAGAACTTCTAACAGATGGGAAGTTTGAACCGCTTGTGGAAATGCCGGCCATTATTAATTCGAAAAAGTTGAATACTGTGCTTTGGTCCTTAATCGGCGGCACAATCCTTTATGGGCTCATTAGGTTAATTTTAAGAAAGAGAATTTCAGCAGCTCTCCAACCGCTGGTGAAAAACGTCAATCTTGATCTTGTTGATGAAATTAGCTACAGGTCCGTTTTGATTGGATTCCCTGTCTTTACCCTAGGGGCATTAATCTTTGCGATGATTTGGGCACAAATTGCCTGGACACGATTCTGGGGCTGGGATCCAAAAGAAGTCTGGGCCTTGATTACATGGCTGTTCTACGCAGCGTTCCTTCATCTCAGGCTCTCAAAAGGCTGGCATGGAGAAAAATCAGCGTGGCTTGCAGTCATAGGTTTTGCAATAATCATGTTCAATCTGATTGCAGTCAACCTGGTAATCGCCGGCCTCCACTCCTACGCCGGGTCCTAGAAAAGCGTAAGCTCCCGTATAACGCCGTATGAAATGGTTGCCCTCTTTTACCAAATCTAGAGAGGGCCGCCAACCTGTGAGAAGCTCATATTCACACAGTTGCCTTTTATCAATAAAGGCGGGATCACCAACCAGTTAGTTTTGCTTCACAGTAAAGCCCCGCATGCAAATGCTGTGCAGGTGCTTATGTAACCGATTAAATTTGGAAATTTATCTTTCATTCTGTAAACTATTTGCATGGGGGGATTTTAACAATGGAAAAAGACGTAAAAATTTTAGTTGTTGATGATGAAGAACGTATTCGCAGGCTTTTAAAAATGTACCTTGAGCGTGAAGAATTCTTAATCGACGAAGCGGAAGATGGAAATGAAGCATTGTCCAAAGCACTAGCAAATGACTATGATGTCATCCTGCTCGATTTGATGATGCCTGGAAAAGACGGCATAGAAGTATGCCGTGAACTACGTGAAAAGAAAGCAACCCCTGTCATCATGCTTACTGCGAAGGGCGAAGAAGTAAACCGTGTCCAGGGTTTTGAAGTAGGAACAGATGACTACATTGTAAAGCCATTCAGTCCCCGGGAAGTTGTCCTGCGTGTAAAAGCATTGCTTCGCCGGTCATCTCAGACCAGCTATTTGCAAACAGATACGACAACTAAGGATGTCATAGTGTTCCCGCATTTAACAATTGACAATGATGCACACCGTGTTACTGCGGATGGAAAAGAAGTCAGCCTTACACCTAAAGAATATGAATTACTGTACTTTTTGGCAAAATCCCCTGACAAAGTATTTGACCGGGAACAGCTGCTTAAAGAGGTATGGCATTATGAATTCTTTGGCGATCTACGTACTGTAGATACACACGTGAAGCGCTTAAGAGAAAAGCTGAATAAAGTTTCCGAGCAGGCTGCACGAATGATTGTGACCGTATGGGGAGTAGGGTATAAGTTTGAGGTCGTGAATGAATGATTTTCCTTCGAAGTGTCGTAGGTAAACTTTGGTTTACCATTCTTTTACTTGTTTCTTTTGTGCTGTTCATCCTCACTGTCATGCTGCTTGAGTTTTTTGAAAATGACAGCATTATAAAAACGAGGAATGATTTAACCCATACAGCCGAGAAAATTGCAAACGTCTTAAAAAAACATGAGAATGACGATACTTCGCTAGGATTGGAGATTTCATGGGAAATCCTGGATAATGTCACTAAGGCAGTGATCATTAAAAGTCCCAATGAAGTATATTATTCGCCAAATACGGAAGATAAAAGCAAGTTGACCATCACGGATATTTCCAACGATCCTGACTTGTCCAGGGTACTGAAAGAGGGCGTCACAGCCAATAAAGTTACTACTCTCTCATCTAAACCTGGACAAGATGGGCCAAATTATTCAATAATCGGTGTTCCTCTCCAGCTTATTGGGGAAGACAACGGAGCTGTCTTCATTTATCAGTCCATTTCAGTCGTCCAGAATACAACCCGAGATACCACGAAATTCATTTTGTTAGTGGCCGGCGTTGCGATTGTTCTAACTACAATATTCGCATTTTTCCTCTCAACAAGAATTACTTCCCCGCTTCGAAAAATGAGGGAAGCAGCGTTTGAAGTTGCCAGAGGCAAATTTGATACAAAGGTTCCGATTCTGACCAATGATGAAATTGGTGAACTTGCCACAGCCTTTAATCAGATGGGCAGGCAGCTTAAATTCAATATGAATGCACTTAATCAGGAAAAGGAACAATTGGCCAGCATTCTTAGCTCCATGGCAGATGGAGTCATTACCTTTAATAGGGATGGAACCATTCTAATTACAAATCCTCCAGCAGATCGGTTTTTGCAATATTGGTATTATGATAAAGGTTCAAATGATGGAGGTACCGAGGAAGTACCTTCTAAAGTGATGGAACTTTTCCAACAAGCTGTCGATACCGAAAGTGAACAGATGGGGGAAATTTCTTTGCTTGGCCGAAGTTGGGTAATTCTGGTCAGCCCCTTGTATAGTTCTAAGTTTATCAGAGGCGCCGTTGCTGTAATCCGTGATATGACTGAGGAACGGAAGCTGGATAAAATGAGAAAAGATTTTATCGCTAATGTATCACATGAACTTCGGACGCCCATCTCCATGCTTCAGGGATATAGTGAGGCAATTGTTGATGATATTGCAGGTACTGATGAAGAGAAAAAAGAAATGGCAAAAGTTATTTATGATGAATCACTTCGAATGGGCAGGCTGGTCAATGAATTGCTCGATATTGCCAGAATGGAATCCGGGAATATTAAACTGAATATGGACGAGATACCGGTTGCTCCCTTTATTGGCCGTATTTTAAGGAAATTTCAAGGTTTGGCTAAGGATCATGATATCTTCCTAACAGCTGAAATAAATGATTCCGAATATCATAGTACATTTGACGGAGACAGAATTGAACAAGTTTTCACGAATTTGATTGATAACGCAATTAGACATACCCCTAAAGACGGCACAGTAAAAGTTACTGTGAAGAGCGATGAAAAGGGAGTAGAAGTTGAGGTTGCCGACTCTGGTTCGGGAATACCTGAAGAAGATTTGCCCTTTATTTTTGAGCGTTTTTATAAGGCGGATAAGGCCCGAACACGCGGACGTGCTGGAACAGGCCTGGGACTCGCTATTGCAAAAAATATTATTGACGCACATAAAGGCCATATATCTGTAAAGAGCAAGCTTGGACAGGGCACGACATTTTCCTTCTTCATTCCTCGAAAATAGAAGGAATAGCCAGAAATGTGGTGCAAAATCTTGATACACGGGAAACATTTTAGCCTGCACTTATTTGTGCAGGTTTTTCTTTGCGTAATTATATAAAATTGAACCTGTGATATGGCTCTCTTTCTATGAACCATATCCGAATCTGGTATTGATGATTTCGATACATTTTTCTGTTATTGATTTGCAAAATGAATGACATAAAATTGTAATATTTTCCTTCCTTTTTGTAACAAAACGGACTATATTAAAGAGTGTAACTTTAAGCAGGCGTTTACGTCTAAAAATACGAACGGGGAGGAAAATTGAATGGACTCCGTTTTTACTGAACTATATACAAAATATCACCAAGAGGTTTTTCAATTCTTGTTTTACATGGTCCGGTCCAAAGAACAGGCTGAAGATCTTGTACAGGAAGTATATATCAGGGTTCTGCGGTCTTACTCACGCTTTGAGGGGAAAAGCAGTGAGAAAACATGGCTTTTTTCGATTGCAAGGAATGTCGCCATTGATCATTTTCGCAAGCAAAAAGGCTGGAAGCAAAAACTTCTGGAAAAATTTGATTGGTCGACAGCTCAAGTAAGAGACCATCAGCCGCTTCCGGAGGAAATAGCCCTCCAAAGGGAAGAAATCAAGGGAATGTTTAAGTGTCTTGATTTATGCACACACGACCAACGCGCTGTCCTTATTATGAGGTATCTTAATGATTTGTCGATAGCGGAGACAGCAACAGTATTGGGCTGGACCGAGAGCAAGGTCAAAACCACCCAGCACAGGGCGATTAAAGTGCTGAAAGCCCATATGGAATCGCTTTTTGAAACGGAGGGATTTGTGGATGAACAAGCGAGGGTGGAGCGATAAAGAAGTTGCAGAACTCATCAGGAATATGCCGAAGGTAACCGATGATCGCGACCCGCGGGATATTTATCAGAATATCTCAATGAAAATCAAGAAGAAACGCAAAGGCTTATGGATAATGCCTGGAATTGCTGCCGCTGCAGCAGCGGTCCTGTTGTTTTTACTCATCTCGCCTGGCTCTTTCAATCTCAGTGGTGACGGAAACAAGACTTCAACAGCAGACGATAAGAGTTCACAAACAAATCTAGTGGGAACAGACGATAATAAAAAGAAAGATCAGAGCGATAATAATCCAATGATTGCCATGGTTGGTGAAAGCGATGGGGATACTGGCTCAGCGCTATATGCAGAAGAAGTAGGGGAAAGTGAACGGGCCGTTACTATTTATGTGCCTGATGGTCAAATTCAAAATTTAGTGCCTGTAACTGTAAAAGTACCCGAAGAAGGCGGCAGTTGGGTAGATTCCCTTAAAACCGCAATGCAATCCCTGAAAGAAGAAGAATGGGGATTGTCAGAATTTTATCCAATGGATGTAGCTCTTGAAGGAAACGATACGTTTGTTGTAAATATTCCAGAAAAGCATAATTATTTGGGAGCAGCTCCCGAAACGATGTTTATAAATTCGATTAATGAAAATGTCGCTGCGAATGCTGCGGATTCAGTATCTAAAATTAAATATAAAACGAATGGAAAGCCGGGGATTTATTTAAGCAATTATGGTGAGCGTAAAGCCGACTCTGTCGAAGTTAAAAGAAACCGTGCGTATTTGTTCGTACATCAGGAGGGTAAGGATGTTCCATATATGGTCCCTACTTCTGAGCAATTCAAGAATTTCAATGAAGCAATTGAAGCGATGAAAACGGATGATTTCCAAAATGGCCTGCAGCCTTCCTTGCCTCCAACCTTTAAGGTGAAAGAAATTACATTAAAAGAAAAGATACTCTATTTGTCGCTTGCAGATGATTCAGATTTGAAAAACGACCCGGCAACCTTGCATTCATTTGAGGCATTACTCTTAACAGCAAAGGATTTTGGTTTTACTAAAGTTAAAATTAATAATGCGCCTATTGAAAATCTGGGCCCATTCCTCTTGAATCAGGAAATAAATGTTCCCGTTGGGGCAAATAAAATGAAGATCGAATGATAATCAGGAAGTCCGCCTAGTCATAGGCGGGCTTTTTCTTTGTGTTTAAGGAAATTATAATTTTCGCGACTGTGGATAACTTTTTTTACTGAGCGTATCTACGTCTAGCTCCAGCGCCTATCGCCTAGCAAACTTCAGGCCTCCTCCCTACGATAAGTCATCATCGAATCACTTTCGCTCTTCGTGATTCCTTTATCTCAGTCGAAGTCCCTCCATTTTGTACGGCGATGGCCAAGGCGCTTGCGCTTTTGTTGTGGGAATTTTCTTTTTTATGAATAACTATAGCGAAGACTCCAAATTATAACAAATGTGCCATTTGCCGTTCTGAAACCAGTGGGAACTGCATATGGTGGATAGTGCGTGTAACAAGGAGGAGGATTTTCGTGAAAGATTACATAGTTCGTTTTTTAATTGCAGGAATATTGGGAGTTTGTGTATCATTGCTTATTATTGGAGGAAGCCAGGCAAAAGCAAGTGAGATTTATTATGATACTGAATGGGTACTTCCTACAGAAGGTGTGATAACCGATGTTTTTGGGACAAGAGGTGGTTCCCATAAGGGGATTGACATAGCAGGTGAATTGGGAGTGCCGGTAAGGGCTGTAAAAGATGGTATCGTTACAAAATCGTATCTCTCTGCTTCCTATGGAAATGTGATTTTAATAAAGCATAAGGATGGTTTCGAGTCTGTATATGCCCATTTGGAGAAGCGAATGGCGAAAGAGGGCGAACACGTTAAAAAAGCGGAGAAAATTGGGACAATGGGAAACACGGGATATTCGACTGGTGTTCATTTGCATTTTGAACTTCACGAAAAAGAATGGACATTCCAGAAAGAAAACGCTGTAAATCCCGAGTCGCTGCTGGGGAAAATTGAAGTTGGCCAAAACATGGCAGCAATTCCGGTTACCAAGCCTAAAAGTATTATTGAGGCTGGTGGGAAGCCGCATAATGCAGGGAACGGTATCCATATAGTCTCCTCTGGTGAAACGCTTTGGGGAATAGCACAAAAGAACGGACTGTCTGTTAAACAGCTTATTGATTTAAATGAGCTGGAGGATACGATTATCCGACCTGGCCAGAAACTGGAGATTTCTTGGGGTGCAGAAACAGCTACTAATGTTATGAGGATTTCGTCAACCAATGAGTAATTCGGTTGGCATTTTCCTTGTTCATTAAAAGTACAAAATTGTTCAAGCTCTTTCTCTTTCCATAGTACTGCTTTTTCAGTATAATAAAGTGGTAATTAAATATTGTCTATCTTCGGGGCTGGGTGTAATTCCCGACCGGCGGTGATGAGTTAATGTTAACTTTAAGTCCGCGAGCCGCAAGGCAGGATTTGGTGCGATTCCAAAACCGACAGTAAAGTCTGGATGGGAGAAGATGGAGGTTCAGCGGACGTTTCAAATTTTGATATTTTGAACGTTTATTAAGCTTGCCTTTGTGAAATTCTCCCTCAAGCAATCCTGCTTGGGGGTTTTTATTTGCATGGCCAGCTTTGCGGAATCTTTCTTCTTTAGTGATGGACACAAAGGAGAGAGGAAGAAATGAAGAAACTTAATGTAAAAACTATGGTCATGATCGGTATGCTAAGCAGCATATCCTATGTACTTATGCTGCTGAATTTCCCGCTGCCGGTTTTTCCGAGCTACCTAATGATTGATTTCAGTGACATCCCCGCTCTTTTAGCGGCACTTGCTTTTGGCCCGTTGGCCGGAGTGCTGGTGGAATTAATTAAGAATGTACTGGACTGGTTTATGACAGGCAGCCAGACAGGAGTGCCTGTAGGCCATATCGCAAATTTTGCCGCGGGAATTCTGTTCATTTTACCAACCTACTATGTTTATGACAGAATTAAAACAAAAAAAGGCTTGTCTCTGGCGCTGATTTCAGGAACCGTCACTATGGCGGTATTGATGAGCATATTGAATTACTTTTTATTCCTGCCAGCTTATACATGGTTTTTGAATGCCCCTGCAATGGCGGATTCAGTAGCTTTAAAGAGTGTTGTCCTGTTCATATTGCCATTTAATATATTAAAAGGGCTTATTGTTTCCCTATTGTTCCTGCCGCTTTACCTAAGAATGAGTTTTTGGATTGAGAGGCAGCGGGTACTTGCTTAATTAAGATAAATCATGCAGACAGCCCCAATGCTTGAGCTGAAAAATATAAAAGAGGCTGTCCCAAAAGGTCGTTGAACGATGACTTTTTGGGACAGCCTTTACTGTTTTATCCCACTCTTAACGGGCAGTAAGACCCCCACCCCAAGATTCGCGAAGAAGATAGGTGGGGGATCAACTGCCCGTAAAGGTCCGATTGGTGAATTAAAGTGAAACTTGCCGCTGTGCCCTTCAGCGGCTTAGTTGAACCAATTGGGCTCCGCGCGGCTATCCATCAGTGTGGGATGAGGAAAACCCTCACTGTTGGAAGATTCACTTTATGGCTATTGGTTGATATTTAATAAAACTCCACAATTTTTCGTTCGTGTTGGGTTTCCCTCTGTTCTTAACCTAATTACTTGTTTTTTTTCAATGTTAGCGGCTTTTTTAAAAATTGTGGGATGAGAAAAACAGAGCCAGGTCCACACTGTTTTTGGACAGGCCTCTTAAGGAAAGGCGATTAAAACAGTCATTCCATTTGATTTGACAAAGTACCTTCAGCGGAAATGAAATTGTACTATTTACCTAACAAAAAAAGGCGCCCAAAAGTGTTCTTTTGGGACAGCCTCTTTATGTACGTTCAGATAAAGATTTATTCGAATTTCGTTGGATTGCCGTCAAAAGGTTCGTCAGCAACTTTGATAGAATCAGTTGGGCATCCTTCAAAAGCATCCATCATATCATCGATCAGAACATCTGGGATTTCAACAATACCTTCGTTGTCATCAAGTGTTACATATGCAATGCCTTCATCATCATAATCATAGATGTCTGGTGCAGCAGCTCCGCATGCACCACATGCAATGCAAGTTTCTTTGTCTACAATCGTATACTTGGCCATGAAAAAACCCTCCCGTTAGTGTGAACAATTTATTTCTCCGCAAAACGTTGGAAACGCATTCCGCATATCTATTGTAAAAAAGAATTCCAAACTTTTCAATAGAAATTATATTGATAATACTTCTCACTCCTGCATTCATTCGCTAATTTACCCTAATTTTAGACAACTCAAGCATACTTTTCATGGTAAAATGGAGATACAACAAATGTACAGGGGATAAATATGCGAAATTTGCAAGAAACACTTCAACTTTCCTTTTTAGAAGCCTTAATCTTGTATTGTCTTAAACAGTTAAATGGGGAACGAACAATTTATGCTATATACCATATTTTAAATGGCAAAAAATCAGCCCAGACAATTCAGGATGTACATTTATTCGGATTAACTGGATTATTTAAGGCATACGATCGATTGTCGAGGGATCAGCTCGATTCAATTATTAAAACACTCATATCCAAGGGTCATATTGAGAGCAATGATGACCTTCGTTTTTTTATTACCGATAAAGGGCTTGAACAGCTCCAGGAAACACTTTTGTTAACTCCCATTTCTCCATACTTGTCAGGATTGAAGTACAACCAGGCGAGCCAGATGTTGTGGGAAAGACTTACTCTCCTTGTTCAGGTATGTTCCCATATTTCAAACAAGGATAACACGTATGTGCCAATTCAGAAAGGCAGACAAACACAGTTATGGGTAAAAGCATTCCTCTCGAAAAGAAATAAATCAGAGAGAGAAAAAATACCTTATTTGTTGTTAAAGGAGTTTACTCGTCTTTTCGATGGCAAGAAAGATTTGAAGCCTGAAATACTGGTTCTGCGACTAAGCGGTTATAAACATGCGGGGCTGACTTCTGAACAGGCGGCACATCAGCTTTGCATGGAAGAAGTACATTATCATTTGGAATTCCTGGGGATTCTTCATTTCATTTGCGAAATGGCCTTAACTAGCAGCGAAGCATATCCTATTTTTTATGAATTGGTTCGCGAGAGCAGTAAAAGCAATGCACTAACCATTACATCACTCCAAACTTATAAACTTTTAAAGGAAGGTTACTCCATAGAGGATATCGCCATGTTTCGCAATCTTAAGTTGAGTACTATTGAGGACCATATTGTTGAGATTGCATTGAATCGGGAGGATTTCTCAATTGAACCTTTTGTTAGTCCTGAGGAGCAAAAGAAGATTGCTGACATTGCTTCAAGAACCTCTTCCAGACAGCTTCGCCACTTGCGGGAGCTATTAGGGGGAGTTTCATATTTTAAAATTAGGCTCGTATTGGCAAGGCTTGGTGATTATTAATGTTGAAACAGCAGCTTTATAAATATTTTGGATATTCGTCATTCAGGCCGGGCCAGGAGGAAGTGGTATCTTCTATCCTTGCAGGAAAAGATACACTTGCAATGCTTCCTACTGGAACAGGGAAATCGCTTTGTTTCCAGCTTCCTGGATATATCATGGATGGATCGGTCGTTATCATCTCCCCTTTGCTTTCCCTTATGCAGGACCAGGTTGAACAAATGAGGAAAAGAGGGGAAAAACGAGTTATTGCCATTAATTCCTTTTTGTCTCCCATCGAAAAAAAAGAAGCACTGGCAAAGCTGCCATACTATAAATTTATTTTTCTGTCACCGGAAATGCTTACACTGCCTTTTATCATTGACAGACTTAGGGAA
Organism: Bacillus sp. FJAT-18017; assembly: GCF_001278805.1. GTDB lineage: Bacteria > Bacillota > Bacilli > Bacillales > Cytobacillaceae > Bacillus_D. The sequence goes on from NZ_CP012602.1 coordinate 2,176,473, forward strand.
GTCACTATTAGCCTCTTAGCAATAGATGAAGCCCATTGTATTTCACAGTGGGGCTATGATTTCAGGCCGGATTATTTAAAGCTTGGAGATTTTCGCCAAAGGCTTGGCAATCCTTTGACACTTGCTTTGACAGCAACAGCAACCATTGATATAAGGGAAGACATTGTAAATAGGCTTGAAATGAATAATCCGGTGAGAATCGTTTCAAGTGTCGATCGTCCTAACATTTCATTCCAGATTGAGAAATTGGGAGATTACAGGGAAAAAGAAAGGCGAATATTGGAGCTTGTAGGGACATTGAAACGACCAGGGATTATCTATTTTTCCAGTAAGAGGGCTGCTGAGCAAACAGCAGCAATGCTTAGAAGCAAAGGGTTTTCAGGAACAATGCCTTATCATGGCGGTATGGACCAGGAACAGCGCATCCTTATTCAGCAACAATTCCTGAACAGCCAGTTGGATATTATTTGTGCTACAAGCGCTTTTGGTATGGGAGTGGATAAAGAAGACATCCGTTTTGTGATTCATTATCATATGCCAATGCAAATAGAATCATATTTACAGGAAATTGGCAGAGCAGGTAGGGATGGTGAACCATCTTTGGCAATATTGCTTTATGCTGAGGGTGATGATTTCCTGCAATATAATCTGGCAGAAGGTGAATTGCCTTCGGGCGAACAGCTGGATGCATTTTTTTCTTATTTAAAAATGGGCGAATTGAAAAAGGACCAGAATGCCTTTTTTGAACACGCGCGGGAAGCTGGGGGCCTAACGGACACCCAATGGCGCTGGCTTAAGGATGCTCTTGCCAGCTTTGGAGATGAAAACCTGCAAACAGTTTTAGAAGAATTGAAAAGCTATGTAGCAAACAGAAACAGGATTAAGGTGAATTATATTCATAAAATGAAGGGCATTATTGACCACGATGGGTGTATTCGAAATTACTTTCTGGACTACTTTCAGGAACCTTCCCTTGAAGCTGGGCGGTATAATTGCTGTGACAAATGCGGGCTACAGTTAACAGATTTTATGGGTGAAATAATTGAAGAGAAAAAGGCAGAAAAAAATATGGACTGGAAAAAGCATTTATCCTTTTTACTTCTGGGTGAAGTAAATGAAAAATAAACAAGCAGAGCTAATTGGACAACTGTCGGACAGAGAATTGCTTTTTCATTTATACGCTACGCAGATATTTTTATTGATTATATCGTTTGTATTAGGTATATTTCTTTTTGAAAATGGCTTCTTTTTGGATTTAGCACAATGGAATGATCCGGCTATATGGACAATAGGAATACCAGCAGGGCTTGCGGTCGTTCTAGTTGACTTGATTCTAATGAAAGTATTGCCCCCATCCTATTATAATGACGGTGGTTTAAATGAAAGGATATTTCGTTCTAGAAATTCCCTTCATATCGCCCTGATTGCTGCAATTGTTGCAATTAGCGAAGAAATTCTTTTCAGAGGAATTATCCAGGAGAAAACAGGGCTAATCATTGCGAGTATCATTTTTGCCCTAATCCATTATCGATATTTATTTAATTGGTTTTTATTTGTCAATATTGTTGCGCTAAGCTTTTTTATTGGAGCTATTTATAGCTGGACAGATAATTTGGCAGTAACCATTGTGATGCACTTTACAATTGATTTTCTTTTGGGAATGGCTATTAAGCTGAAAAATAAGAATGGAGGCGGGAATGGATGAACAAGGAAGATCCATATAGGGAACGGGCAGAGAAAAACCGACAGCGAATCTCAAGACCCGAACCGGATCCAAATGATGTGTCTTCAATGCCTTCCAGGTCAAAAGTCCACCAAGATAAAAAGAAAAAAACTGTATTTAAATTGAAGTATCCGATTATCCGGTTACTTGTTCTTTTCTTCATCCTTTTACCTATCACCGTTATTACCGTGATTTCATACATGGATGAGAATCAGTCCGAGCAAACTCTAAAGACTGGCTATGATATGGTAAGCCTTGAAGAAAGGGAAAATGAAGTATCCATCGAGAATAAAGAAAATACAGAAGAAGTCCAGTCACCTGAAACTTCTGATGGCGCGGATGAAGAAGCAACTTCAACCATGTCTCCAGCTTCACCAGCAGGACAGCCAGTTTCGGAGGGGAAAGACAAAGAAACTTTGTCTTCTGAAAATGCTAATGCGGAAACACCGCGACAGGTCACCTCTTCCAATTCTGCACCTAAAGCTGAAAATCAGAGTGCTGACAATAGCCAGTCAAATGACGAGTCAAGCAAAGGAAAAACTGAAAATGGAAAGCCTGAAAGTGAACAGAAAGTCCTTTACCATACTGTAAAACCAGGTGAAACGTTATTCAGAATTGCAATGACCTACTATAAAAGCCAATCCGGAATAGAGATCATCCGAAATGCCAATGGAATAATTGAAAATGAAATACAGACAGGACAAACCTTGAAAATTCCTGTTAAGTAGACGGCTGCCCACATAAGGCCGTTTTTTTTTATGTTTAAGGAAATTACAGATTTCTGCCAACCTTTGCTTCCCAAATAGAAACAAGTTTTGTACGGGGTTCATTCATAGATGCTTTCCTGACCTTTTTAATATCCATTCTTCATAAATAAGTGGACAGGTTCATACATTTCTATAAGATGTCCAGCTTCTTAACGATTGGATTGGGGGAACACTCAGGTATGGAAAAACAAATCAGCATGCTCGATAACCGTACTGACAAAGCAACAAAAGAGATGCTTAATAATGTGGTAAAGAGAAAAAAGAAATTTGACGAAGCGAAATTAAAACATTATGCATCGATTACCGCACTCCTTGGAGTAACCGCGATGTATTTGGCCTATCTATATTTTTCAATTGTTGTTCCTTATTCGTATTCGTTTTACGCCATGTTTTCCTCATTTGTCGGCAATAGCTTAAACTTTTTCTTTTTTGTCCTTACAGGGTCACTTTATGGACTGATGATTCTCCTGAAACAGCAAAGTGATAAAAAAGAAAAGGAATACCATGAACTTAGATGCGAGATAGTGGATCGCAGTAAAGATTTATGGAAAAAGGAAGAAGAATGGAAATCAAGACATATTGTTTTTGAAATGATGAAAAAGGAATATGATATAAATCTTTATCATGAAAAAAAATAAAGATACCAGTTTCTAAACCGGAACAGAATATTTCGGTCTTCTTTTTTTATAATTCATATTGGGCCAGAGGCTGTCCCAAAAAAGTAACCTTTTGGGCGCCTCTTTTTTATGGAATGAATAGTGCAATTGATTTTCGCTCCAGGCGCTTCGCTTTCCGTGGGCGGGCGGGGAGCCTCCTCGGCGCTTGAGCGCCTGTGGGGTCTCCCACTGTCCCTTTTCTCCCACAGGAGTCTTCGCGCCTTCCGCTTCAATCAACAAATTTACTGCATAAAAAAATAAGAAAACTTCCTTTTTGGTATAATTAAGTCACCACAATTTCAAATAATTTATAAAACATAAAAAACTGCCACAAAAAGTCGTCATTCAACGACCTTTTGGGACATCCTCTTTATTGTAAGTTATTTAGATAAAGAGTTATAGAATATAGTTTTCTTAACGGAATGGATTAAATCGGAAGGAGCGGAGACGCTTCTGGTAAGCTTATTTAACTGTAACGGGAGAAAAAGCCAGCGAACCTCTATTGATGACCGGAAGCCCTATGAAGCCCTATTTCTAAGGCAACAGGGTAGTCAAGAACCTCTATTGACGACCGGACTCTCCATTTCTTAACCAGCAGGGTCGTCATGAACCAGCGAGCTTCCCCAGGCGCTAGTAAACGTCTTAGTTAGCCCCGGCAAGTTCTCCTCAAGTTATCCTTAATAACCTTTATTAAGCTAACCCATAATTTCGTGCGTGTACTTTCTGCGGTTAACATAGCCTAGGATAAAAATATTCTAAGAAATGAAAAGGATTTGAAGGCGATTATGTTGAAATAGTAAGTGTACGATTTATAATGTCGAGGTGATGGTAATGTTTGTAAAAAGCATTATGATTCCTAAATATAATTGCCACGTTGTCCAGGGAAATGAGAAAGTACGTAAAGCGCTGGAATGCCTTGAAAAACATCAAATCGATGGTGTTCCAGTCTTAAGAGGCGACGAATATGAAGGGATTATTACACTTCATCGGATTTATGAACAATATTTCAAATCTGGTAAATCAAAAGAGGATTTTCTTGATGAAACTGTCATTTCCGATATCGCAACCCATCAGGAAGCGTATTTGGATGGTGGGGAGATCTTTGAAAATACATTAATGGAATTGAGGAACTTCCCACTTTTGTCTGTTGTCGATAGTAAAAGAAACTTTCTAGGCGTCGTAACCAGATATGATGTTTTAAATCAGTTCCAAAGCGCTTTTGGAATGAATAGGCCTGGTGTCCGGATTGCCTTTACATCTGTTGAAACAGAAGGAAGGATTGCCCGTCTTGCGGAAATTGCCCACCAGTTCCATGAACACATTATTTCACTCGTAACCTTTGATGAAACAGATAAACTGGTCAGAAGGATTGTGCTAAAGGTTGAGCGAAATGAGAATATTGATAAATTCGTTAAAAAGCTGGAATCACACGGATTTAGGATTCTTAACATCCATGAAGATGTGTAAACATTTTGAGTAAAATAAATAGCAAGTAGTTAACATCCCCTCATATATAGTTATATGGGGGGATTTAACTGTGCCTAGTATTTTTCTTATGCTTGCCATGTTCGTGTGCGGCTATTTATTCAGTGAATGGATGGAAATAACCAGCCCTTTTTCACTCCATAGTTTTTTGCTCGGCCTGGTTTTAAATCCACTCGGCTTTTTTGCTGCTGCATTAGCTTACTTTTCCGGTGTAGGAATCAATGGTTACCTGATACGTTTATATTCGGAAACGCCAAAGCGCCGTAATTTTAAAAGGCTGTCAGCTTTATTGGTTTGCCTTGGCTCGGTGTTCATATTTGTTTACCTCTACCAAATTTCACCGGTACATACGCTTGTATTCTTCGGCTCCAGCCTGATTTATGGTATCATTTCGATATACTTGTGAAGGGTGCTGAAGAAATGGGCTTTTATTTTTTGATGGGCATAGTTGCTCTAGGTGCCTTATTGTTAATCTATATGCTATATCTTGCTTTTGAAAATAACCTAAAAGAGCAAGAGCTTTTGTTTTCCGACTTCCCAGAAACATTCGGCTCGCTTAAGGTGTTTTTCATCTCTGATATTCATAAAAGAATCGTATCAGATACATTGGTATCCTCCGTTAAAGGAAAGGCAGACCTAGTAATCATAGGTGGGGATATCAGAGAAAAAAGAGTGCCTCTTGGAAATGTAGAAGCAAATATCCTGAAATTGAAATCGATAGCGCCTGTATTCTTTGTATGGGGCAATAATGATTACGAAGGTGAATACCGAGCCCTGGATCATTTGCTGCTCAGCCACGGAGTGAAAATTCTTGATAATACTGCAACTTCCTTTGAATCGGCAGCAGGGGATAGAGTAGTCATTTTAGGGGTAGATGATCTAGGTTTAAGCAAAGACCGCTTGGATCTTGCGTTATTTGATGCTGGTGAAGGCGGATTTAGGATATTGGTGAGCCACAATCCCGAAATTATCCAAAAAATAGAAACAGAACATAAGATTTCTTTAGTGTTAAGCGGTCATACCCATGGCGGCCAGATAAGGTTTGCGGGAATCGGCCCGTATAAAAAGGGAAGAATCGAAAAAGCAGGCAATGTAACATTGCTAACCAGCAACGGATATGGTACGACCATGCTGCCTCTAAGGCTTGGCGCTAAATCGGAATGCCACTTGCTGACAATTCGAAATGGCTGACCTGATTGTGCATACAAGTTAAAGTTAAAAAGCATATAGGGGAGAATAGACAATTCACCAACCCGGCGCAATGACATAAACTATTGAAAAGAGTGAGTCATGGCAGGGGGCTTAAGGCATGCGTCTCGAAAGATTGACAGAGAATAAGATTAAGATTTTTATAACTTCCGATGACCTTTTTGACAGGGGGTTGTCCAAAGAGGATATTGTAAAGGATTCACTCAAATGGAGGCAGCTCTTTACTGATATGCTTGAAGAAGCCAGCGACACGCTTGATGTAGATATTCAGGGTGCGGTCGCAGTAGAAGTCTTTTCACTCAAGGCGCAAGGGATGGTCATGATTATCACCGTCACAGATCATGAGGAAGAGGATGAACTTCTTTATGACGGCTTTATTGAAATGCAAGTAACGGTTGAAGGTATTGAAAAACTGATGTTTAAATTTGAGTCCATTGAGGATGTTATTCAGCTTGTTAAACGTCTTTCTTTTTTAGGAACCAAAGGGGGAAGCCTCTATTCTTTAAACGGCCACTATTATCTCCTTTTCGATGCGAGCCCTGAAGATGCCGAGCGTAATGCTTCGATAATGGCTGAGTATGGGCAGGCGTCAATACTTAGCCTGATATATCTTGAGGAATATGGAAAAACAATTATGAAAGATTGCGCTGTAGAAACACTCCTTCAATACTTTTCATAGGCGGACTGACCGATCATTCGGCAGCCGCTGTTTTTTTGTATGTATACATAGTTATAGGCTAGTTATAGGAAGTGTTTTTTTAAAAAAAACTAGTTGATTGAAGCGACTTGTAAAAGGCGATATCTGCAGTTCCTGCAGGGTCTCCCTTTGTGTCCCTGCAATAATTATTCCGAAAACGTCCCTTTATGGAGCTGAAATCAACTGAGTTGATAAAATGGACTAGCCCTCTAATAATGAACGCTTGCAAATAAATGAGTGAATAGACTGAATTGAAATTTTTTATCTTTGCTTTAACTTTTTAAAAGTGTATACTAGTCTCTGAAAGCCACGAACTTTCGAGCAGTGATATCTTAGGAGGTTTATAAATGGCAACGGGGAAAGGTAATGAAAGTACGAATCTTGAAAAACATGATGTTCTAAAATCCACTCAAACGGTTATCCATAAGGCGCTAGAAAAGCTTGGATATCCTGAAGAAGTTTTCGAGCTCTTAAAAGAGCCGATCAGGATGATGACTGTTAAAATCCCAGTGCGTATGGATGATGGGGCAATTAGGATATTTACCGGTTATAGGGCCCAGCATAATGATGCAGTCGGACCTACAAAAGGCGGGATTCGCTTTCACCCGAATGTAACAGAAAAAGAAATCAAGGCACTTTCTATTTGGATGAGCCTTAAATGCGGAATAGTGGATCTCCCATATGGCGGAGCGAAGGGCGGGATCATTTGCGATCCTCGCGACATGTCATTCCGTGAACTAGAACGACTTAGCCGAGGATATGTTAGGGCGATAAGCCAGATTGTCGGTCCTACAAAAGATATTCCGGCTCCGGATGTATTTACAAATTCTCAAATCATGGCTTGGATGATGGATGAATACAGCAGGATTGATGAATTTAATTCTCCTGGCTTCATTACAGGGAAACCGCTTGTACTTGGAGGATCCCATGGCCGTGAATCTGCAACAGCAAAAGGAGTTACCATTTGTATTCGCGAAGCAGCCAAGAAAAAAGGCATTCAGCTTGAAGGAGCACGGGTTGTTGTTCAGGGGTTTGGAAACGCTGGCAGCTATCTATCTAAATTCATGCACGATGCTGGAGCTAAAATAATTGGCATTTCTGATGCCTATGGTGCTCTATATGACCCAAATGGACTGGACATCGATTATCTCCTCGACCGCAGGGATAGTTTTGGAACAGTCACCAAGCTATTTAACAATACAATCACAAATAAGGAACTGTTGGAACTTGATTGTGACATCCTTGTTCCTGCCGCTATTGAAAATCAAATCACAGATGAAAATGCCCATAATATCAGGGCAAGCATTGTTGTCGAAGCTGCCAATGGCCCTACTACCTTGGAAGCTACAGAAATCCTTACAGAACGGGGAATCCTGCTTGTGCCGGATGTACTTGCATCCTCCGGCGGTGTAACGGTATCCTACTTTGAATGGGTACAGAACAATCAAGGATATTATTGGACTGAGGAAGAAGTGGAAGAAAAGCTTGAAAAAGTAATGGTGAAATCCTTTAAGAACATATATGATACGGCTCAAAATCGCCGTGTGGATATGCGCCTGGCAGCTTATATGGTTGGAGTGCGCAAAATGGCTGAAGCCAGCCGTTTCAGAGGCTGGATTTAGGCAGAATACGTTCATCTGAATGTGATTTTTGGATTTACATTGAAACCTTGAAGAAAATCTCCTATCATAAACTGATGGGAGATTTTTTTGTATAATTTCCCCGGAATCCTTGGAAGAAAGCTTCCAGCTTATCGGTCCGGAAGAATGAAGTAAGAAGATAGCTTTGGGAGTAATAGCCCGTATAGGCTTATATTATTTGATTGATCATTTATATAGGAGATGCTTTTTATGCAAAAGGAAGATGTTATTATTATCGGGGCTGGCCCCTGTGGTCTAGCAGCTGCCATATCGTTGAAGGAAGCAGGTAAAAATCCCCTTGTTATTGAAAAAGGGAATATAGTGAATGCGATCTATCATTATCCAACCCATCAAACTTTTTTTAGTACAAGTGAAAAATTAGAAATTGGCGATGTCCCGTTCATTACGGAAAACTATAAGCCGGTCAGGCTTCAAGCACTGGTTTATTACAGGGAAGTTGTAAAGAGGAAGCAGCTAAGAATCAACTCCTTTGAAAGAGTTATGTCAATTACTCAAAGTGGAAGCGGATATTTAGTGAATACAGAGAAAGGGGTATACGATACGCCCAATGTTGTAATTGCCACTGGGTATTATGATAATCCTAACTTCATGGGTGTTCCTGGAGAAAATTTACCTAAGGTATTTCATTACTTTAAGGAAGCACATCCATATTTTGATAAAGATGTATGTGTTATTGGCGGCAAGAATTCCAGTGTCGATGCAGCGATTGAACTGAATAAGGCTGGGGCAAGGGTAACAGTTTTATATAGGGGAAGTGAATATTCCACGAGCATCAAACCATGGATTCTCCCCGAATTTGATTCGCTTGTCAGGAATGGTTCAATCCGTCTTGAATTTAATGCGCATGTCAAGGAAATAACTGACAGGGAAGTCTATTTTGAAAAGGGTGGACAAGTCCATTCATTTCAGAATGATTATGTTTTTGCGATGACAGGATATCGTCCCGATCATAACTTCTTAAAGGAAGTCGGTATTGAAATTGACTTCGAGACAGGAAGGCCAAAGTTCAATCCAGAAACGATGGAAACGAATATGCCAGGAATCTTTATTGCTGGTGTAATCGCCGCCGGAAATAATGCCAACGAGATCTTTATCGAAAATGGCCGCTTCCATGGCGGCTTGATTGCAAAAGCCTTAACAAAAAATTAAACACTTGAAGTAAAATCTAAGACAGTTCCTATAAAGGATGCAGGGTGATTCTATGAGAAAAGTAGTATTGTTGACCACAGGCGGAACAATAGCCAGCAAACCCAATAAGGATTCAGGCAAATTGGCTTCAGGAGAAATGACAGGGGAAGAACTGGCCGCCCTTTGTAACCTGCCTGACGATATTGAAGTTATTGTTGAATCAGTTTTTCAAAAAGCTAGCATGCATATTACATTTGACGACTTGATTTACTTGAAGGGTAGAATTGACTATTACTTCCGGGATGAAACGGTTTGGGGTGCGGTAGTAACACATGGTACGGATACAATGGAGGAAACGGCTTACTTTTTGGATCTAACTGTTGATGACGAACGACCTGTCATTGTTACTGGGTCACAGCGGTCACCAGATGATTTGGGAAGTGATGTCTTTATTAACCTCAGGCATGCGATATATTCGGCCTGCTCGAAAGATTTACGAGGAACGGGTGCTGTGGTTGTGTTTAATGAGCGGATATTTGCTGCCCGGTATGTTAAAAAAGAACATGCATCCAACATACAGGGATTTAGTGTTTTTGGTTTTGGTTATTTAGGTATTATTGATAATGATGAAGTTTCCGTTTATCAAAAACCGATCAGGCGTGAAGTCTATAACCTAAAAACAACCATTCCGCGTATAGAAATAGTCAAATGCTACATGGGCGGAGATGGCATATTCATAAAAGCGGCTAGGGAAAGCGGAGTTAAAGGGATTGTGCTTGAAGGAGTCGGGCGCGGCCAAGTATCTCCTTTAATGATGGAGGAAATTGAAAAGGCTATTGCTGAAGGTATTATTGTAGTAATTACCACCAGCGCTGAAGAAGGTGCGGTCTATACCACTTATGACTATAAAGGGAGCGCATTTGACCTGTACAAAAAAGGTGCTATTTTAGGCAGTGACAATGATTCGAAAAAAGCCCGAATTAAGCTTGGAGTCGCACTTGCAAGCGGAAAAACAGAAGTACAGTTTTAATTTTACACACTTTTTTATGTGGCAGTTAGAGATCTATAGTCTTGATCAACTTCAGGAAAAAAAGTTCCCATTTTCTTTCGGTACCGGCCGTGTTACCATGAAGGTAATGGAAAAATTCGTGAATTAGATCTTTATTCAACTCCTCGCAAAGAAAGGTGGCCGTGCATGCTGGGGATCTTTTCTGCCGGGATTGCACCCGGCCTCGCATTACTAAGTTATTTCTATTTGAAGGATGAAGTGGAATCAGAGCCGCTTCCAGTGGTTATCAGGACCTTTATCAATGGAGCTTTGCTTGTGTTTCCAATTATGTTCATACAGCATGTCCTAAATGCTGAGAATGTTATCAATTCAGGATGGGGAACAGCATTCCTTTCCTCTGGTCTTTTGGAGGAGTTCATGAAATGGTTCATTCTCTACTATGTTATCTACCGGCATATGGCTTTTGATGAGCCATTTGACGGAATCGTCTATGGTGCCGCGGTCTCCCTTGGTTTTGCCACCGTCGAAAATATTCTTTATTTAATTGGCAATGGTGTGGAGCATGCAATCGGCAGGGCGTTGCTTCCCGTCCCAAGCCATGCTCTTTTTGGGGTTATTATGGGATTTTATATAGGGAAAACCAAGTTCTCCAAAACAAAACAGAAATTATGGTTATTCTTTTCACTAGCATTGCCGGTCTTACTTCACGGGATTTATGACTATATATTAATCACTCAAGAAAACTGGATTTATATTATTATGCCATTTATGGCCTTCCTTTGGTGGTTTGCAATAAGGAAGGTTAAGAAGGCACGCATCCTAAGCGCAGCCCATTTAGAAAGTAAATACCAGGCCCAAAACCCTCTCCACTCATAGTGAAGAGGGTTTTACATTTTTATTGGTACCTTCCAAACCTCCACTTCAATGAATAAAACCGGCAGTAATACAAAAAATAAACTCAATATAGAAGAAATGGAATTGGAGGTACAACTTATGAAAAGGAAGTGGAGGGCATTTCCAAAATGCCTTTTGGTTATGTTGTTATGCCTTCCTGTGCTTTTTGGGCCAGGAGAAAAAGCAGAGGCGTTCAGCAATCAGGTCATTCAGCATGGTGCGATTGGAGAGGATGTGATTGAGCTCCAATCAAGGCTGAAATACATTGGATTTTACACGGGGAAGATAGATGGGGTTTTTGGCTGGAGGACCTATTGGGCTCTAAGGAATTTCCAATATGAATTTGGATTGCCTATAGACGGTATCGCAGGCAAGGACACTAAGGCAAAGCTTGTAAAAACAACAAAGTATAACGCCAAAGGTGCAGGCGGGAAAAATACATCCGCACCCGCCAAGCCTACTGCAACAAATGTTCCAAACGGCTTTTCGCAAAATGATATTAAACTCATGTCAAACGCGGTTTATGGAGAAGCGAGAGGGGAGCCTTATGAAGGCCAGGTTGCAGTTGCGGCGGTCATTCTCAACAGGCTTGAAAGCTCAACTTTTCCAGATACCATTTCAGGAGTTATTTTTGAACCACTCGCGTTTACCGCTGTAGCGGATGGACAAATTTGGCTTACACCGAATGATACGGCAAGAAAAGCTGTAATGGATGCGATCAATGGCTGGGATCCTACGGGGAATGCAACATATTACTTCAATCCCGAAACAGCAACTAGCAAATGGATTTGGTCAAGGCCCCAAATCAAAAGGATTGGCAAGCATATATTCTGTAAATAAGCGGGTGAAGAAATGGTTAGAAACGTGATAATCGTAATCCTTGTAATTGCCCTAGCTGGAACCGGCTACTGGGGTTATCAGGAACATAAAGAAAAGACAGCAGTACTGATTAACGCTGAAAACACCTATCAGAAGTCGTTTCATGAACTTACCTATGAAATCGATTTACTTCACGATGAGATAGGATCAACGCTAGCAATGAATTCCCGTAAGTCATTATCTCCTTCTCTGGCTGAAGTATGGAGAATTACGGCTGAAGCCCGCCAGAATGTGGGGCAACTTCCCTTGGCGCTGCTTCCATTCAATAAGACAGAGGAATTCCTTGCTAATGTAGGTAACTTTAGTTACAAGGCAGCTGTAAGAGATTTGGAAAAAGAACCTTTAACCGATACAGAATATAAAGCCCTTGAAAACTTGTATAAGGAGGCAGGCGACGTCCAAGAGGATTTACGCAAAGTTCAGCATATGGTCCTGAAAAATAATCTTCGCTGGATGGATGTAGAGCTTGCACTGGCTTCCGGAAAGGAAAACGGGGACAATACCATTATTGATGGATTTAAAACGGTTGAAAAAACAGTCTCCGGTTATGATGAAACTGATTTTGGGCCAGGTTTTGTTGATATGAAGAAAAATGATGCTAACTTTAATAATCTTCCTGGCAAAAAAATCACAAAAAAAGAAGCGGTCTCTATTGCAAAAAAATACATCGGATTTGATGGGAATGCTAAAACAAAGGTGACGGATAATGGTAAAGGGTCTGATTACGGTTTTTACTCCGTTACCGTAAACAATCAGGATACCGGAATGGAAGCGATGATGGATATTACTCAGAAAGGCGGGTATCCAATTTGGTTCTTAAATAATAGGCCAGTTAATAAGGCATCCATTTCCTTAAATGATGCTGGCAATAGGGCACTCGCATTTCTCAAGGAAAATGGTTTTGCTTCAATGGAACTATTTGAAAGTGCCCAATACGATTCTGTTGGCGTTTTTACATTTGTTACTAAAATAGATGACATTAGAGTTTATCCCGACTCGGTTAAAGTGAAAATTGCCCTGGACGATGGCACGCCTGTCGGATTATCTGCTGAAGATTATTGGAAGAACCATAAGAATCGAAAGCCTGAAAAACCAGCACTGCCTCTTGCGGAAGCCAGGAAGAAAATCAATCCAAAGCTAACAGTTATGGAGGAACGGCAGGCAATCATTGTCAATGATGTTAGACAAGAAGTACTTTGTTATGAATTCCTTGGTACCCTTGGTGATGATTCATACCGGATTTACATTAATGCAATGAATGGGGATGAGGAGAAGATTGACAAACTGAAAGAAGCCGAAGAATTATACGAAGATGCTTTATAGCTTTCTCAACACCCTGTTTTAAAAATGCGGCTGTGGACGATACTGTAGGTAAATTTTATCCCACTCTTAACCGGCAGTAAGACCCCCACCTTAAGATTCAAAGGAAGCGAAGAAGATAGGTGGGGGATCAACTGCCCGTAAAAGTCCGATTGGTGAATTAAAGTGAAACTTGCCGCAGTGCCCTTCAGCGGCTTAGTTGAACCAATCGGGCTCCGCGCGGCTATCCATCAGTGTGGGATGAGGAAAACCCTTTATTGAAAAGAGAGGTGCCATGAAAACCGTTGAACGTATCCTCTTGAAAATTGCCGTTATTCAGTTTCTGTTTTTACTTTTGTCCCAGTTGATTTTTCATTGGTATGGTCTTTTGCCTGGGGTGCTTCCAATATCAAAATATGAAGGGACAGAGGCCGGAACCTATTCGGAATTTCTGCAAACCTTTCAAGGAGAGTAGGGCAGGATATTCCTGCCCTTCTTTTGTTATTTAATTTAATTTATATAGGCTAAATTATGTTTAAAAGTATGGTAAAATAAATAATTGTCAGCAAGTACTATAATAAGATGAACTAAGTCATTGGAAGCCCTGGAGAGCTGCTGCCCGGGAAGTATGTAACCGCCTTGGTTAGCCCCCAGATAAGCGCAGTAGGGCATGAAGGAAAGCCATTCTTTACTTCACTTAAGGGTGGATGCGTTCTTCACGGACTAGGTGCTAAAAGAACTCTCGGGCGCCATAGCACTTCAAGCGAAATTAACTGGTAAAACTAAAAGTTCATCTTTTATAAATGAGTAATGGAAAAGGTACAGGAGGATTTATGGAAACGAAAATTTCAATCGCAATTGATGGCCCTGCAGCGGCAGGTAAAAGTACAGTAGCTAAAATACTGGCTGAAAGGCTCTCTTATATTTATATTGATACTGGAGCGATGTATAGGGCTCTTACCTATAAAGCACTGAAAAATGGGGTTGACCTCGAAAATGAAGAAAGCTTAATTGATATGCTGCTTAGCTCAACTATTGAGCTTTTTCCTTCAGAAAAAGGGCAGCTCGTATTTCTTGATAAGCAAGAGGTAACCTCTGATATACGAACTTCAGAAGTTACCAACTCGGTATCCATTGTGTCGAGGCATCGCAAGGTTAGGGAAGAAATGGTACGGAGACAGCAGCAATTCGCTGAAAATGGCGGCGTTGTTATGGATGGCAGAGACATTGGCACACATGTCCTTCCAAATGCAGAAGTAAAGGTGTTTTTACTTGCCAGTGTTGAGGAACGGGCTTCAAGAAGGCATTCCGAGAATCTATTAAAAGGTTTTGAATCAGATCTCGAAACGCTCAAAAGAGAAATTGCGGCAAGGGATAAACTTGATTCGGAACGGGAAGTCGCACCGTTAGTCAAAGCTGCAGATGCAGTTGAAATTGATACAACATCCCTTTCGATTGAAGAAGTTGCTGACTCGATAATGTCATTAGTGAAGGAAAGAGTGGGAAAATAATGGCGTTCTATGATTTTGCAAAAAACGTTGTCAAGCTAGCCCTTAAGCCTGTATATAGGTATGAAATAATTGGCCAGGAGAATGTACCTAAGGATGGCGGAGTCCTCTTATGTTCAAATCATATCGAGAATTTTGACCCCCTATTGGTTGGAATCACCACCAAACGCCCGGTTCATTTTATGGCCAAGGAAGAGATTTTTAAAGTGCCAGTGCTGAAGAATGTCGTGCTAATGTGCAACGCTTTTCCTGTGAAACGGGGAATGAGTGACCGGGAAGCATTAAGAAAAGGATTAAATGTTTTAAAGGAAGGAAAGGTTTTAGGTTTGTTTCCAGAGGGAACTAGAAGCAAGACGGGGGAATTGGGCAAGGGTCTGGCAGGTGCCGGATTTTTCGCACTCCGTTCAAGTGCGCATGTAGTTCCATGCGCCATCATCGGCCCCTATAAGGCTTTTTCCAAATTAAAAGTCGTTTATGGCAAGCCAATTGATATGGAAAAAGTAAGAATGGAAAAGGCTTCTGCCGATGTTGTAACTGAATTAATCATGTCGGAAATACGTAAACTTATTGATGAACACAAAGGTGTTTCCGCTTGACAAAAAAGTCCTTTTGTAAGAAGTTATTAAAAAAGGATATTTTTTAGAATATTCGATAGAATTGCAGCCGAAGATGCGTGCTGTGTATCTGCATGGCTCTGCATCTGTATTTCAAATGGGCAGCCAATGGTTAAGGAGGAGTACATATGTCGGAAGATATGAATCAGATTGAAGTAGGATCTTTTGAGATCGGGGATCGCGTGACTGGGCAAGTGACTAAGGTTGAGGAAAAACAAGTTCTCGTAGACATCCAGAACAGCAAACTTGACGGAATCATTCCTATTAGCGAATTGTCCAGCATCCATATTGAAAAAGCATCGGATGCTGTTGCCGAAGGCGATACACTTGAACTGGAGGTCCTTAAAGTTGAAGAAGAGGCCCTTATCCTTTCCAAGCGCAAGGTAGATGCTGTCAAAGCGTGGGACGAGCTTGAACAGAAATTCCAAAGCGGCGAAGTCTTCACCGCTGAGGTAAAGGATGTTGTAAAGGGCGGCCTCGTAGTTGACCTGGGAGTCCGTGGATTTGTACCTGCATCCCTGGTTGAAGCTTACTTTGTAGAAGACTTCTCCGACTATAAAGGGAGGGAGCTGTCCTTTAAGATTGTCGAGCTTGATAAGGAAAAGAACAGGCTCATCCTATCCCACCGTGCCGTGGTTGAAGAGGAAAAAGGCAAAAAGAAACAAGGCTTGCTGGAAAACCTCCAGCCTGGTCAAGTAATCGAAGGAACAGTTCAAAGGATTACTGACTTTGGCGCGTTTGTAGATATTGGTGGAATCGACGGTCTTGTCCATATTTCCCAGCTTTCGCATGAACATGTTGAAAAACCAGGCGATGTTGTTGAGGAAGGGCAACAGGTACAAGTGAAAGTCCTAAGTGTAGACAGGGATAATGAAAGAATTTCTTTATCAATTAAAGAAACTCTTCCAGGGCCATGGTCAAATATCGCTGAGAAGGCTGCTAAAGGAAGCGTCCTAACTGGCACCGTCCGCAGAATTGTATCGTATGGAGCTTTTGTTGAAGTCTTCCCTGGTGTTGAAGGGCTTGTGCATATTTCCCAGATTGCACACAAGCACATTGCAACTCCTCATGAGGCTTTAAAAGAAGGCCAGGAAGTACAAGTAAAAGTTCTGGAAGTCAGTGAGAATGATCAGCGGCTCAGCTTAAGCATTAAGGATTTACTGGAAAAGGATTACGAGGAAAATACCGACTATGAATTGCCAGAGGAATCAAAAGGCTTCCAGCTTAGCGAACTGCTCGGTGACAAGCTCAAAAATCTTAAAAAATAATAAGATTCATTTTAAAGGCCTCTGCTATCGCGGAGGCCTTTTATTTTACATCATTTCTTGTAATTCATCTTCCTTGCTTCCTCGGGTGTTTGAAGCCCTGTAGCACCTGGGTAACCTAAATCCTGATCACGGTCTGATTCGACTCTGCCGCTTTCCCTCAGCTTTTTTTCCTGCCTGTCCTTTCCCATAATTCACACCTCCTTATTGTTAAAATGAATCATTAAACAAAGATTATTCTTCGGGTATGAAAGTACATAGTACCTGCCGATAATGGGAATGTTAGGAGGAGGATATATGGCAGGTCTTTTGTTTTATCTAACTGCATGGTGTCTATGGATTTATTCAACCTTTTTTCTTGAACGTAAATCGCCCCAAAGGCTGGGCATAGCTATCGCTATTCTGGCAGTCATTATTCTTGCGCCTTACCAAGTGCAGGTAATGAGCCTAAATATTAACATTGGCTCTCTGTTGCTCTTTTTCTACTCACTTTCTTTTTTAAGAGGAGAAAAGGTGTCAGACATTGCATATTTTTATGTCTGCTCATTAATACTCTCGATTGCATACGGTGTCATTCAGATGTTTTTCCTTTTTGACCCGGTTATCTTTTTTGTTGATAAAGATATTCTTTCTGCTTTTATCATGGGAATCCTCGCAATTTTCTTAAGAAACTCGCTCGCAAAACGTTTCCTTTTAGTTTTATTTGCATCATTGCAAGGCGAATTCCTCACTTCAATTGTTCTTGTGCAGTTTGGATTTCCGTATGAGGCTGGCGGGTACGTTTTTTTGGATTATACCGCCACAGCAGGTTTATTGATCATTTTTTGGAGTGCTTTCGAAACAACTGCTTCTATCTTAGGAACTATTTTTAAACCAATTGAAAGGGGCAATAAGCTTCCTCATGACTGAATACACGTATCCCATACTGGCAGGGCTTATTGTAGGTTTGATTGCTCGTCTGTACATGCTGCGTACTGACTATCGCCAGTATCCAACATATCTTCATGGTAAAATTATTCATGTTGCAGTTGGCTTTATAGCAGCTGGACTTGGGACTGTCGTTGTTCCTTCTATTATGGAGAAAGAATTTACGGCAGTGACATTTTTAACGATTGCCGCCTCGCAATTTCGCGAAGTCAGGAATATGGAGCGGAATACACTAAGTGTGCTTGATGAGTATGAGCTCGTAAAACGTGGGAACACGTATATAGAGGGAATTGCGGTTGCGTTTGAAAGCCGGAATTACTTGGTGATCCTCACTTCCTTTGCCGTAACGTTTGCATACTTGTGGATAAATTTAGTTGGCGCAATTATTGCTGCCATACTTGCGCTTATAGCGGTAAAGTTCCTGATGTCGGGGGGGACTATTGAAAAAATAGCCGATATCGAATATGTACAGCCCCGATTTGAAGGCCCTGGTTTATATGTTGATACGGTTTATATGATGAATATTGGTCTTCCTGCCCGCAGGCAGGAAATACTTGAGAATGGAATGGGTTTTATTTTAAAACCGAAGAATGCCAACTCGAAAATTACTTTGTCTAATTTAGGTCAACGGCAGGCAATTCTCCATGATGTCTCGACTGCTCTTGGAATTTACAGGGATTCAGGTACTCCGGCGCTCGTTCCTTTGGCAAAAAGGGATCTCAAGGATGGACGCCTGGCAGTTTTTGTTCTCCCTCAAGAAAGGGATAAACAAAAAGCAATTGATATTATTGGAGCAGTTCCAACGCTTGAGAATGCCATTCGGATGCCTTCGAAAAAATTACAAGAGTAGTGAGGGATGATCGTGAGCCTTGAAAAGTTCATATTAGCTGTGGTGACCACCAATCCTGCTAAAGTTTCCGGAGGAGCAAGTGTTTTTCATTGTTCGGGGAAAGAGGAAATGGATACCATGACAGCGAACCTCGAAGCGATCCTTGATGGAATAGCGCATGCACTGGGTGAAGAGTTATATATTATTGTAAAGCACTGACTCTACAATAGTTTTAATTGCGCGGATGGACGAACATTGGTACTATAATGAAGAGTTAAGCCCTTCCTATGAAGGGTTTATTTTGGTAAAATACAGTTTTTATCCTTATGTTTTTGGCTAGGTTAACAACACTGGTGATTTCCGCTCCAGGCGCTTCGCTTTCCGCGGGCGGTCTGGGAGCCTCTTCGGCTTAGCGCCTGTGGGGTCTCCCACTGACCTTTTCTCCCGCCAGGACGTTGAATAATCTTCCCTGAAAAAGCACCGCAGGAGAAAATGCGAATGCATTTTCGAACGAGTCTTCGCGCCTTACGCTCCAATCAACTCTGGTTATAATATCATTATCGATAAACATTGCCATGATTATTAGGATGCAAAAATCTGAAGTAACCGAAAATAGGCAGATGCCTGTTTTTAGAATGTAAATTAAGGGTGAGTTGAATGGTAAAACCAACAATTGCAATTGTCGGACGGCCGAACGTAGGCAAATCAACGATTTTCAATAGAATAGTCGGAGAAAGAGTCTCTATTGTAGAGGATATTCCAGGCGTGACCAGGGATCGTCTCTATAGTTCTGCAGAATGGCTTGCACATGATTTCAATATTATTGATACAGGCGGCATAGATATCGGCGATGAACCCTTCCTTGAGCAAATCCGCCAGCAGGCCGAAATTGCTATTGAAGAAGCAGATGTCATTATTTTTATTGTGAATGGCCGTGAAGGCGTTACAGCTGCCGACGAAGAAGTGGCAAAGATACTTTACAAAACGAAAAAGCCAGTTGTTCTGGCAGTAAATAAAATCGATAATCCGGAAATGAGAGCGGAGATTTACGATTTTTATGCACTTGGCTTTGGCGAGCCTTTTCCAATTTCAGGCTCTCATGGTCTTGGTCTGGGTGACCTTCTTGATGAAGCTGCAAAACATTTTCCAAAAGTTGAGGAAGTAGATTTTCCTGAAGATGCTATTAAATTCAGCTTAATCGGGCGTCCGAATGTCGGAAAGTCTTCCCTGGTAAATGCCTTGCTAGGGGAAGAGCGGGTCATTGTCAGTGATATTGCCGGTACAACCCGTGATGCAATTGACTCGTTGTATGAATTTGATGGACAGGAATATGTCATTATCGATACAGCAGGGATGAGAAAAAGAGGCAAGGTATATGAAAGCACTGAAAAATATAGTGTACTCCGTGCACTAAGGGCGATTGAACGGTCAGATGTTGTCCTGGTGGTATTGAATGCCGAAGAAGGTATTCAGGAACAGGATAAGAATATTGCTGGATATGCCCATGAAGCGGGCAGAGCGGTAGTTTTAGTCGTAAATAAATGGGATGCCATTGAAAAAGATGAGAAAACCATGAAAGAGTTTGAACTTAAAATTAAGGACCATTTCAAATTTCTTGACTATGCTCCAATTGTCTTTTTATCTGCTAAAACAAAGAAAAGGGTTCATTCGCTGTTACCTGTAATCAACATGGCAAGTGAAAATCATTCGATGAGGGTGCAAACGAATGTACTGAACGACATCATAACAGATGCGGTTGCCATGAATCCTACTCCAACTGATAAAGGGCGCAGGTTAAAAATTTACTATACGACTCAGGTAGCCGTGAAGCCGCCTACATTTGTCGTTTTTGTAAATGACCCTGAAATGATGCACTTTTCTTATCAACGTTTCCTCGAGAACAGAATCCGTGACGCATTCGGCTTTGAAGGCACACCTATCAAAATATTTGCAAGAGAAAGAAAATAAAGTAAAGGTTGTGATTTTTTATGCATATGCAGAGTGGGGAAATCGCTGTATTAGGTGCTGGCAGCTGGGGAACAGCACTTGCAATCGTGCTTGCTGATAACGGGCATAACGTAAAATTATGGAGCCACAACCCTGACCAAGTACAAGAAATTAATGAATCAAGGACAAATGCAAAATATTTGCCTGGAATCGAAATACCAGCCTTAATCGAAGCTGTGTCTTCGATAAGTGATGCACTACAGGGCACTGATACCGTTGTTTTAGCCGTACCAACAAAAGCAATAAGAGAAGTTGTTGGCAAAATGAAATCGGTACAAAACTCGCCCGTGACGGTTGTACATGTGAGTAAAGGAATTGAGCCGGATTCCCTGCTTCGGATTTCGGAAATGATCCAAGAGGAAATGCCATCTGAATCTGTAAAAGCAATTGTTGTGTTATCAGGACCTAGTCATGCGGAGGAAGTTAGCTTAAGGCACCCGACAACGGTCACTGTTTCTTCAGAGAATATGGAAGAGGCAGAGCGGATACAAGATTTGTTTATCAACCAAAACTTCAGAGTATATACCAATCCAGATGTTATCGGTGTTGAAATAGGCGGTGCATTGAAAAATATTATAGCCTTAGCTGCAGGAATTACAGATGGGCTTGGTTTTGGGGATAATGCCAAAGCAGCGTTAATGACTAGGGGGCTCGCGGAAATAGCAAGGCTTGGCACGAAAATGGGAGCCAATCCATTAACTTTTTCGGGGCTGGCTGGTATCGGTGATTTAATCGTAACCTGTACAAGTGTTCATTCAAGGAACTGGCGGGCTGGAAATATGCTAGGCAAAGGGCAAACTCTTGAAGATGTACTTAACAACATGGGAATGGTTGTTGAGGGGGTGCGGACAACTAAGGCTGCGCACCAGCTGGCAGCGAAATATGAAGTTGAGATGCCGATTGCTGATACATTATATAAAGTGCTATTTGAAGGGCTTCCTGCCAAGGATGCGGCTGATTTGTTGATGGCCCGCAACAGGACACACGAGATGGAAGACTTAACGAATATCTTAAATGACAATTAATTTACGTTTATAATTATTAAACATGGGCTTTTTAGAGATGCATTTATTTTTCTGTCTGCATACAATGCAACGAAACATTTTAGTGAATTGTTGTTTGGGTATAGTCGTACCATAATTGAGCAAGGACTCGCCCCCCTTGCTCTTTTTTTATAATTAAATTTGTTCTTATCTGAGAATTAGTTCTATAAGCAGCAGATTCGGAAAGTAATAGTTGTTCCCGCGGGAAGAACGCTGTGATATAATATTGCTTTGTAAAAGGGGGGTATATGTTTGTCACCAGCATTGATGAAAATGTGGATTTCGTTTGTTGGAATGGGCCTAATGGCTATTTCTTTGCTTACAATCTACCTGAGCAGATTTAAATTAAAAGGCGTTCTTCGTATAATAACAGCAGTAATAGCTTATGGGCTGATGGTGCTTTCCGGCATTATTATTTTCCTGGTCGTCATGAGCGGGCCGACAAGTGAATAGAACTACATAATCCAAAGGATTGATTACATGTTAAACAAATTGAAATTTTCGCTATCGGTTTTTCTTATTGTAACCCTTTCCGGCTGCATGTATCCAAGTGAGGATCTTGCACAAAACCAAATTCCATATAAAGAACAGATTGATTCTGTTCAGTCTGCGGTTGATCGTTTTCAAGAAGATAATGGGGGCATTCTTCCAATTAAAACGAAGGATATGGAAACGCCTATCTATGAAAAATATTTGATTGACTTTAACAAAATAGCTCCTAGATATATTGATTCGCCGCCAGGTAATGCCTTTGAGAGCGGAGGTATTTTCCAATACGTATTAATTGATGTAGAAACCAACCCTACCGTCAAGCTTCTGGATTTGAGAATTGCCGACAAGATTAGAGAAATAAAAATTCGTATAAGCGCAAGTGGCTTTCCTCCTTATAAAGACAAGATAGCCCCAAATGTTTATACCATGAATTTTAAAGAGCTTGGCTACAAAGAGGATCAATTTGTAATTAGCCCTTTTACACAACAAAATTTACCGTTTGTAGTAAATGGGCAAGCTGAAGTATACGTCGATTATCGCAGTGATATTTACCAGGCTCTAAAAAAGTCAGACAAAAACTTTAAAAAGGGCGATGACATACGGAGCATTCTTACAGATAACTCTATGTTCGTTCCTGCCTACTCATTACCATATACGATTGATGATAAAGGAGAGCCTGTTTTTATCCAGAACAAAGGACAGTAAGCCCGTTGATTCAAGCTTCTGAGTTAAAAAAGCTAATGCTTAATACCCGTATAAAAGTTAGAGGTTCATGCCTTGGAAAAATGATTTTGGTTCCTTGCGGCTAATAATCGGTGAGAAAGATAAAGATTTGCTTTCTTAAAAACTAGCAATCAATCAATTGCAAATGGTAAAAATTCATAAACGAAAGTCATAACCCTTTTTCTGTGAAATATATTTACAGGAGAAGGGTTTTTTTCATTATGTTTGCTTCCCTTGCTGGGGTTAAGACCGGTTTATTCCGGAATAATGGGTTTTCCGGAACAGGAGGTAAAAATAAATAGCAAAACTAGCATAAAAGGATAGGACAACGTCATAAACATATACTGTCCAAAATTACCTAAATGGATACTATTATCCCACTAACTCTAAGATCGGGAGGGGATCTCTTGGAAAGGGTAGATATTTTTAAAGATATTGCTGAACGTACAGGCGGCGATATTTATCTGGGGGTTGTTGGGGCTGTCCGCACCGGCAAATCCACATTTATCAAAAAGTTCATGGAACTCGTAGTACTGCCAAATATGGCAAATGAGGCGGACCGGGCAAGAACGCAGGATGAGCTGCCGCAAAGTGCGGCGGGCAAGACAATCATGACTACTGAGCCAAAATTCGTCCCAAATCAGGCCGCAACAGTGTTTGTCGACGAGGGGCTTGAGGTAAATATCCGTCTGGTAGATTGTGTTGGCTACACAGTCCCAGGTGCAAAAGGGTATGAGGACGAAAATGGTCCGAGGATGATAACCACACCATGGTATGAAGAACCTATCCCGTTCCATGAGGCTGCTGAAATCGGAACGAGAAAGGTCATCCAGGAACATTCGACAATCGGGGTAGTTATCACAACGGATGGGACGATTGGGGAAATTCCGCGCAGCTCCTACCTGGAAGCTGAGGAACGAGTTATCAATGAACTTAAAGAGGTTGGCAAGCCGTTCATTATGGTGGTAAACAGTGCCCAGCCGTATCATCCGAATACGGAAGCACTTCGAGCCAGCCTTGCTGAAAAGTATGATATTCCAGTACTCGCTATGAGTGTTGAAGGTATGCGGGAAGGAGACGTACTCAATGTATTGAGAGAAGCGCTTTATGAATTCCCTGTCATTGAAGTAAATGTTAACCTTCCAAGCTGGGTTATGGTACTCAGGGAAAATCATTGGCTTCGTCAAAGCTATCAGGAAGCTGTGAGGGAAACGGTTAAGGATATTAAAAGATTAAGAGACGTGGACCGTGTTGTAACCCAATTCAGTGATTTCGAATTCATTGAAAGGGCGGGGCTTGCCGGAATAGAAATGGGCCAGGGTGTCGCAGAAATCGATTTATATGCACCTGATGAACTTTACGACGAAATCCTTAAGGAAATAGTCGGAGTGGAGATCAGGGGCAAGGATCACCTGCTTGAGTTAATGCAGGAGTTTGCACATGCGAAAGCAGAATATGACCATATTTCCGATGCACTTAAAATGGTCAAACAAACAGGGTATGGAATTGCTTCTCCTTCATTGGCGGATATGAGCCTCGAAGAGCCAGAAATCATCAGGCAGGGTGCCAGGTTTGGAGTCAGGCTGAAAGCCGTTGCCCCATCCATTCATATGCTAAAGGTAGATGTTGAATCAGAATTTGCCCCAATTATCGGGACAGAAAAACAAAGCGAAGAATTGGTTCGCTACCTTATGCAGGATTTCGAGGACGATCCGCTTTCTATCTGGAATTCAGATATTTTTGGCAGAAGCCTCAGCTCCATTGTCAGGGAGGGTATCCAGGCGAAAATTTCGCTTATGCCTGAGAACGCCCGCTATAAGCTAAAAGAAACGCTGGAGCGCATTATTAACGAAGGATCGGGCGGTCTGATTGCGATCATACTCTAACAATTAAAAATATGCTACGGTATAGGCTCCTTTATGGGGCCTTTTCTTTTTTTCTCGCAACCCTCAGAATACTACCTCTTTGTGGAATGTAAAAGGTTTAGCCCGAGGGTAGGAGAGGGGGTGAATATTGGTTAGCTCGCTAAAAATAGCGAAAATTCCCCAGCGATATTTCTTGAAATAAGATTAAAACTTGAGATGAAGGGGAATGAAGAGTGTGGAGAGCCCGGCTTCTGAATGTTAAAAACGGATATTTTTCGCGCATTTCCTTAATTTTCGACATTTTAGAGGAAAATTCGTCTTTTATATGAAAAGATTTCCACTATTTACGGGAATAATCTTGATATGCTGTTTTTAATGTGATAATCTACTAACAGAATTATCCTCATGAAGCACAAAGCTTAATTTCATTGGGTTTCTTTCAATTTTTTAAGTAAAAATGATTGAAATCCAGCGAGGCTTCATTTATGATAAGCCTTGTCAATAAAATACGAGCATACGTATAGAATTGATGAAATTTGTTTAGAAATGTAGATAAGTATTCTTATCTGCTACTGGGCAAATCATTTGGGAGGAGGTGAATGGCATGAACAAAACAGAACTAATCAATGCAGTAGCTGAGGCTAGCGAACTTTCTAGGAAGGAAGCAACTAAAGCTGTTGATGCAGTGTTTGATTCCATTTTGGATGCTTTGAAAAATGGTGATAAGGTTTCCCTAATCGGTTTTGGTAACTTTGAAGTTCGTGAGCGTTCCGCTCGTAAAGGCCGCAACCCGCAAACTGGCGAAGAAATCGAAATCGCTGCTAGCAAAGTTCCAGCTTTCAAACCAGGTAAACAACTCAAAGACGCAGTGAAATAATTACATATTAATGTGCTTTGGGCGCAAAAAGGCCATGGAGAAATCCATGGCCTTTTTCATTTAGCTTAAATTATAGTCTGTTGATAACTCATGATGTTTGATAACAAGCCAGCTTCAACCATCACATGCGATTCGTATCCTGATGAGTTTTCCCTGGATAGGGTAGAAACATATCGTTTTGCCTGAGATTAAAGGGTTATGCTAATATGAAGAAGACTTGCTAGAATACATAGGGGGATACATACATGTCGGAAGTAGATAAAGCCCGGATTGAGGAAGCGGTTAGAACGATTCTTGAAGCAATTGGTGAGGATCCGGACCGGGAAGGGCTGCTGGATACACCAAAGCGCGTTGCAAAAATGTACGAAGAGGTTTTTAGCGGGATGCATCAGGACCCGAGAGAATATTTTGAAACCATTTTCGGGGAAGAACATGAAGAGTTGGTCCTCGTTAAAGATATACCATTTTACTCAATGTGCGAACATCATCTTGTCCCCTTTTTCGGAAAGGCGCATGTGGCTTACATCCCGAGAAATGGGCGTGTTACGGGACTAAGCAAATTGGCGAGAGCCGTAGAAGCTGTTGCAAAAAGGCCTCAGCTGCAGGAGCGAATTACATCTGAGGTTGCAAATAGTATTATGCAAACTCTTAAGCCGTATGGGGTAATGGTTGTTGTTGAAGCTGAGCATATGTGCATGACGATGCGAGGAGTTAAAAAGCCGGGCTCCAAGACAGTTACATCTGCTGTAAGGGGTATTTTTAACGAAAATGCAATCGCCAGATCTGAAGTCTTGTCTTTGATTAAAGAATAATCCAATACATTTTGCGGAGGCGGAAGCATGGAAAAAAAGACGCAGCAGGCAGGAGATTTTGTAGTAATTAAAGCAATTGATGACGGGGTTAGTGTGATTGGTTTAACTAGAGGAACTGACACGAAATTTCATCATTCTGAAAAACTGGACAGGGGAGAGGTCCTGGTTGCCCAGTTTACTGAGCATACTTCAGCAATCAAAGTAAGGGGTAATGCAAAAATACTCACAGCTTTTGGGGAAGTTGAGAGTGAGGCAAAAAAATAAGTGTAAGATGGAACGGATGTCTTCCCGTTCTTTTTGTTTGGAACTTATTAATTGGTGAATTTGTCACGATCTAATTAAGGGTAATATAACCATTTAAAAAGCGATTACTTCAGTTTGCCTTCACAAATGATTAAAGTGCGTCAGGGAAGACTCAGTCACCTGCTGTGAAATTATAGCTAATAAGGGAATATATTGATGGCAATCTGAAATTTCGACAAATTTCATGGGTCGCGTTTTAATATTTTGTGAAACCTACCCATAAGGAAAATAATTTATGATATAATGATGTCTGCTATGTTTAGGGAAAAATAAAGATACAGCTTAAGAAAGTGCTGCCCGAAAATGGACAGGCACAACAGCTCAAGATGTACCCGGGGTGATAAGAGTGCATGACCATACTATTATAAAAAAAGTCAGTGAGGTTAAGGCCCTGATTGAACAGAAGGTGCTTCATCCTTATTTGCTTCAGCATATTGAAGTTCCTGTCATCGACGAAGATAAGCTATTGCTGCTAGTTTCTAGAATGGAAGGGCTGGGTCTTTCCCACAATGAACAAATGAATTATGCACTAACAGCGATGCTTGTTCAAATCGCCCTGGATACTCATGAACATGTTACAAATAAAAAGGCCTCGTTCGATTTAAAGGAACGTCAACTGACTGTTCTCGCTGGAGATTATTATAGCGGGCTTTATTATAAACATCTTGCCGAGTCCGACGATATCCTGATGATTCGTGCACTCGCCAAAGGTATAAAAGAAGTAAACGAAAACAAAATCCTTTTTTATCAAAAGGATTTTCCATCAATGGATCATCTTTTAACTAGTGTAATGAATATTGAAGCATCCCTTCTTGCCCGTTTTTCAGATTATTTCGGTGGAAGTCCATGGAAGACGTTTGCAGAAGGTTTCCTGCTTTTGAAAAGAATGCTTACTGAACGGAAATTGTATAGCGAGAAGGGGTTCAGTCCGTTTTTTGAAGCAATGGAATCACTACCATCTTCTGAACCTGGCGTATCTTTCCTGGAAAGGCTTGATAGGGGAATTGCTGGTCTGGCGACAGATGTTAAAGCTAGAGCCAAGTCATTAACTGATATGAATGCAGTTTTGCAAACCAGGCTGGATGAGTTGGCAGCCGATATAAGCCAGTTGAAAATTTTTGTGGAAGAAGGGTAGCTTCATGGCACGCTCAAAAGAAGAACGGGTGCACTCCGTATTTGAAAGCATTTCCGACAACTATGATAAAATGAATTCCGTGATCAGCTTCAAAATGCATCTTGCATGGAGGAAGGACACGATGAAGCGGATGAATGTCCAGCCAGGTTCAAAAGCCTTGGATGTTTGCTGTGGAACCGCTGATTGGAGCGTTGCTCTTGCGGAAGCCGTAGGCAAAGAAGGACATGTGACAGGTCTGGACTTTAGCAAAAATATGCTGAAAATCGGCCAAAAGAAAATCAAAGAACTAAACCTATCAAATGTGGATCTCATCCATGGCAATGCTATGGAATTGCCGTTTCCGGATAATAGCTTTGATTATGTGACAATCGGATTTGGACTTAGGAATGTTCCTGATTATTTGCAGGTCCTGAGTGAGATGCGCAGGGTACTTAAGCCCGGTGGGATAGCGGTCTGCCTTGAAACTTCCCAGCCGACCATGCCGGTTTACAGGCAGCTATATTTCTTTTATTTCAGGTACATAATGCCGGTATTTGGGAAACTATTCGCAAAGAGTTATGAAGAATACTCCTGGCTTCAGGAGTCAGCCAGGGACTTCCCGGGCATGAAAGAACTGGCTAGAATGTTTGAAAAAGCCGGTTTTACAAAAGTAACGTATAAAGCATATAGCGGCGGAGCGGCAGCAGTCCATTTTGGATACAAGGATTAAATTGTTATCCATCACCATTGGGAAGTTGTCCCACATTAATCCCACATATATGCACAGAGTTTTAAGGCGGAAATCTTACTGCCTCGTTAATGCAGGAATGTATGATTTCCGCCAGTATTAGGAAAAGCAGGGTGATGCAATGAAATTAAAAATGATGACCTCATTTTTAAACTCCGACCTTACATTGATTGAAAAAACGCTAGAAGATACAATACAGGCGGATTCCATGCTGTTACGGCAAGCTTCGCTGCATACCCTGCAGGCGGGTGGAAAACGGATCCGCCCTGTTTTTGTTTTGCTGGCTGCTAAATTCGGGAACTATGAAATTGACCGGATTAAAAATGTAGCCGTTTCCTTAGAGCTTATCCACATGGCTTCCCTGGTACATGATGATGTTATTGATGATGCAGAGATTCGCAGAGGACAGCCAACAATTAAGGCGAAATGGGACAATCGGATTGCGATGTATACAGGCGATTATATCCTCGCTCTTTCGCTTGAAGTAATGACCAATATTCATAATGCTAGTGCCCATAAGATACTTGCGAATACCATTGTTGAAGTTTGTGTTGGAGAAATTCAGCAGATTGAAGATAAATATCGCTTTAATCAAACGATGAGGGATTATTTCAGGCGGATTAAGCGGAAAACCGCACTGCTGATAGCGGTAAGCTGTGAGCTTGGGGCAATTGCGGCTGACGCAGATAGAAAAATCAGCAGGAAATTATACCTTTTTGGATATTATGTTGGAATGTCCTATCAGATAATTGATGACATCCTAGATTTCACAGGAACCGAAAAGGAACTGGGTAAGCCTGCTGGAGGAGATTTGCTGCAGGGCAATATCACTGCCCCTGTCCTTTATGCGATGGAGGATCCTGCTCTTAGGGAAAGGATCGTCCAAGTAAGCGAGCATACTAACCCAGAAGAAATGAAGGAAATTATTGAACTGATCAAGGATTCTAGTGCTATAGAAAAATCATTTGCGCTAAGCAATCGTTATCTTGAGAAAGCTCTCTCTATCCTGGAAACTTTGCCGCAAAACAAGGCGAAGAAAACTCTGTATGATATTGCGAAATATATTGGAAAACGAAAATACTAAAATGCGCCCTATAAGGGCGTTTTTTATTTGTCATGTTTTAAGATATTATGTTCTAACCATTGTTGTTTTGAGTCGCAGCTAGACAGGATCCCTAGGCCGCCTGTGGAAACGAAACGCCTCAATCCAGGGAAAGAGCCGCCTGTCTCTGTGATGTTAAATCAAGGATGCTTTCCTTTGTGTCCCTGCGATTATTATTTTGGATCTTCCCTTTGTACAGCGGAAATCAACAACGTTGTTTCATAGCTTGAAAAAACCATACATTTTAACGTGAGAAACTTGATTGCATCACATATGACAATAGGCAATCCCGTTCAACCTTGCGAAATTTTCTAAACAATGTTACTATTTTCGTGGATTGCCATACTATGCAATCATCAATACATACATACTTTTTTAGGAGTGGAAAAATGGAAAAGACATTTTTAATGGTCAAGCCCGATGGAGTTCAACGTGGGGTAATCGGAGAAATCGTTGCACGTTTTGAGAAAAAAGGATTTCAACTTGCCGGAGCAAAATTAATGAGCATTCCGCGCGAAATTGCGGAGGAGCATTACGGGGAACATAAAGAACGCCCATTCTTCGGTGAGCTTGTAGATTTTATTACATCAGGACCTGTATTCGCCATGGTATGGCAGGGGGAAAATGTAATTGCAACCGCACGCCAGATGATGGGTAGCACGAATCCAAAAGATGCCGCTCCTGGCACAATTCGCGGGGATTTCGGCCTAACTGTTGGAAAGAACATCATCCATGGTTCGGATTCACCAGCCAGCGCAGAAAGAGAAATCGGGATTTTCTTTAAGGAAGAAGAACTTGTTCAGTACACAAAATTAATTAATGAGTGGGTATACTAAGCTCGGGGGGCACTTTCCATTGCGAAGTGCCCTTTTTGTATCCGTTTTCAGGATGAGAGCACAAGTGCCTTCGTGAAAGGCAAAGAACGCCTCAATCCAGGGAAAGAGCCGCCTGTCTCTGCGATGTTAATTCACGGATGCTTTCCTTTTTGTCCCTGCGAAGATTATTATAAGGAACTTCCTTAGTGGTCATCACCGTGAAAATGGAGAGCTTTCGACTGGGATAAAGTGAAACTTCCATCAACGATTTCTGGGAAGTCTTCCTTGTGGAGCAAGAGGTAGACAAATTACAAACTTATAGACTCTGATAGTCTCCAAACAACTTTTGTCAGAGTGGTTCCCTTGGCGGGGTTCACTGGTATGGGTATAATAAGCAATAATATATGGAGAAGGGGAAATGAAGATGAGATACATGACAGCAGGCGAATCGCATGGACCACAATTAACGGTGATTATTGAAGGCGTACCAGCAGGAATGCCTATTACCGCTGAACAAATCAACAAAGAACTTGCCCGCAGGCAAAAGGGTCATGGCCGGGGAAGGCGGATGCAAATTGAAAAGGATACTGTTGAAATTGCTGGCGGGGTCCGCCATGGAAAAACTCTTGGTTCCCCAATTGCATTGATTATAAAAAATGATGATTGGAAGCATTGGACTGGCATTATGGGTTCGGAACCAATTGATGAAGATGCTGAAGCAGGCATGAAAAGGAAAATATCAAGGCCGCGTCCAGGCCACGCCGATTTAAACGGTGCCATTAAGTATGGGCATAGGGATATTCGGAATGTCCTTGAACGATCCTCTGCCCGGGAAACCGCAGCAAGAGTTGCTGCTGGTGCGGTAGCAAAGGCCCTTCTATCCGGAGCTGGCATTGAAATAGGCTCCCATGTTGTTGAAATTGGGGGAATTAAAGCTGAAAGCAGCCCAATGGCGGTGAAGGAGATACAAGTCAAAAGTGAAAACTCACCAGTTCGCTGTCTCGATCCTAAGGCAGAGGGCTTAATGATGGGCGCTATTGATCAAGCAAAAGAAAATGGTGATTCTATTGGCGGCGTTGTTGAAGTTATCGCAGAGGGAATGCCAGCAGGAGTAGGCAGTTATGTCCATTATGACCGAAAGCTGGATTCGAAAATAGCAGGTGCAATGATCAGCATAAATGCTTTCAAAGGTGTTGAATTTGGAATTGGTTTCAAAGCGGCAAGTATACCTGGCTCCCAGGTGCATGATGAAATTCTTTGGACCGAGGAAAGTGGCTATACACGGAGAACCAATCGGCTTGGAGGATTTGAAGGCGGAATGTCGACTGGGATGCCCGTAGTGGTTCGTGGGGTTATGAAGCCGATTCCAACGCTTTATAAGCCGCTTCAAAGTGTTGACATTGAGACGAAAGAGCCATTCACCGCCAGTATTGAGCGTTCAGACAGCTGTGCTGTTCCCGCCGCGGCAGTCGTAGCTGAAAGTGTCGTTGCATGGGAACTGGCTTCTGCAATTGTGGAACAGTTCCAATCTGACAGGTTTGATTTGTTTTTGGAGAATATGAAAGCCTACCGGGAATCATCGAGGCTTTTTTAATGGAAACTATTTACATCAGTACAGGCGACAAACAATATCCAGTAATCATTGGCCAAAATGCAATAGCTGAATTAAAGCCGTTCCTGCAAGATAAGTTTTCTAGTCTTACCAAATTACTGGTCATTACAGATGCCAATGTTGCTCCCCTATATTTAAAGACACTTCTTGATAGGTTGCAGGATTATCCTGTCTCTGTATTTACTGCTCCTGGCGGTGAAAAGGGGAAGACGATAGAGACGTATTATAAAGGGATGACAGCAGCACTTGAAGCGGGGCTTGACAGGAAATCACTCATACTTGCCCTTGGCGGGGGAGCAGTTGGTGACCTGGCAGGGTTCATCGCGGCGACTTTTATGCGGGGAATAGCCTTTATCCAACTGCCAACAACAATCCTGGCACATGATAGTTCAGTAGGCGGGAAGACAGGGATTAACCATCATCTTGGTAAAAATCTAATCGGTGCCTTTCATCAGCCTGTTGCGGTATTTTATGATATGACATTCCTGAATAGCCTCCCGGAGCATGAGATGCGCTCAGGATTCGCAGAGCTTATTAAACATGCCCTTATTGGCAATCCGGATCTATATCAATGGTTAAAATCAACGATTAAAGACCTCTCACAAATAACAGCAGGCCAATACGAAACCATGCTTGCAAAAGGAATAAAGGTTAAGGCGGATGTTGTATCGGAAGATGAACGTGAACAGGGAATTAGGGCATACCTCAATTTTGGGCATACCCTTGGCCATGCAATTGAGGCAGAAGCAGGATTTGGCCATATAACTCATGGAGAAGCGGTCATGCATGGGATGCTTTTTGCCTTGAAATTGAGTCAGGTTAAAAGCGGGCTTCAGTTTGATACGGAGGAGTTTATTACCTGGATAAGCAGACTTGGATATCAAACAAGACTTCCAGAAGGGCTTACTATGGATGGCTTAATTTTAAAAATGAAAAAAGACAAGAAGGCAGTAGGTGGGCGGCTTCGCTTTGTATTATTGAAAAAGCTAGGTGAACCAATCCTTAGCGAACTTGATACCGAATTCCTTCAACAAGAGCTAAAGCTTTTACTTTAATTGCTTTGTTAATGATCTTTTGATTATAAGCATTGTTGATTGGAGCGGAAATCAACATTATTTTTAAATAAGATAAAAAATTATAAAAACACTGACTTTCCGTTTTCGCTGTGTTACAATTAAAAAATAAATCCAAATACTTTATCGTGGTAATGCGTCTAAGTATAAAAGAGGTGGAAGTATGCGGTGGAAAGAGCAGATGCTTTCCTTAAAGCCTTATCAGCCAGGAAAGTCAATAAAATCAGTAAAAGAAGAATATGGTTTACAGTCAATTGTGAAACTTGCCTCAAATGAAAACCCATTTGGCTATTCAAGTCGGGTTGCCGAAGCCTTAAAAGAATATCAACTTTCATTGGAAATTTACCCTGATGGCTCTGCGGGAGAGCTCCGTTCAGCACTAGCCGAAAAACTCGGTATTAACGATTCCCAACTTATTTTTGGGAATGGTTCCGATGAACTCATCCAAATTATTTCTAGGGCACTGCTATATCCTGGAGCAAATACAGTCATGGCTGCGCCAACATTCCCACAGTATCGTCACAATGCCATCCTTGAGGGTGCAGAAATACGTGAAGTTCCGCTTGTGAATGGAGATCATGATTTGTACGGGATGCTGCAAGCGATAGACGAAGAAACAAATGTTCTCTGGCTCTGCAGCCCGAACAATCCAACAGGAACTTATATTCCCGAGGGAGAACTTCTTGCTTTTTTGGAAAAAGTGCCTCCACAAGTGCTAGTGGTACTTGATGAAGCCTATTACGAATATGTCGTAGCAACTGATTTCCATGATTCGGTTGCAATTGTCAATCGCTTTCCTAATGTTATTGCATTAAGGACTTTTTCAAAAATATATGGTCTTTCAGGCCTTCGGGTAGGCTATGGGATTGCGGATGAATCCATTATCCAGGCATTAGAACCTGCGCGTGAACCTTTCAATACAAATTCACTTGGCCAGTTTGCCGCCAGTGTCGCACTAAAGGACCAGGATTTCATTCGTACCTGCCGGGAAAAGAATAGACAAGGGTTAGAGATGTTTTACAGGTTTTGTGAAAAATGGGACCTTGACTATTATCCTTCACAGGGAAACTTCATACTTGTAAATGTCCAGCAGGATGCAAACCGTGTTTTTCAATACTTGCTTGAACGCGGATTCATTGTCCGTTCCGGGGCAGCATTGGGATTCCCTGAGAGTGTAAGGATTACTGTTGGATCTCAGGAACAGATTGAGGGAATCATCAATGTTTTTGGAGCATTCCTTGAAAAAGAAAGCCAGGCTAAAGTATAGGGGAGTGCGGACGTGAACGGAAAGGTTTTTATTATCGGACTAGGGTTGATAGGTGGATCTTTGGGCCTTTGTATAAAGAAGGCCCATCCGGCCTCAACCGTGATTGGGTATGATATCAGGAGCAGGCAGGCCAATCTCGCAGAAATGCTTGGGCCAGTAGATAAAGCCGTAGGAACCATCCGGGAAGGCGCGGAAGAAGCCGATTTAATCATCATTTCAGCGCCGGTAAGGGAGACGGAGAGGATTCTGCAGGAATTGACTACCTGCACTCTTAAAGACACAGCCATTGTCACTGATACGGGGAGTACGAAGGATAAAATTTTTCAAATATCCGAACCGTTAAGGAAGCAGGGGATTTCGTTCATCGGCGGCCATCCGATGGCTGGGTCACACAAGAGCGGAATTACGGCTGCAAAAGAAAATTTATTTGAAAATGCATTTTACATATTATCACCAGATAAGGAAGAAAAGCCTGAGAACGTTTCAGCCTTAAAAAATTGGCTTGTTGGAACGAACGCAAAATTTCTGGAACTTCCACCGGGCGAGCACGATTTTCTTGCTGGTGTGATTAGCCACTTTCCTCATATTATTGCCGCCTCGATTGTCCACCAGACAGAAAAGCTTTCTGGTGACCACCCACTTCTGCCAAGGCTGGCGGCTGGAGGTTTCAAGGATATTACCAGGATAGCTTCAAGCAGTCCCGAAATGTGGAGGGATATTCTTCTTCACAATAAAGAAACTCTTGTTTCACTGCTTGATATGTGGACCAAGGAAATGGATTCTGTTAAATCCTTGCTAATCGATTCAAATGAAGAAGCTATTGCTGCTTATTTTGCTGATGCAAAAACGTTCCGTGATGCTCTTCCAGTAAATAAGAAAGGTGCAATTCCGGCATTTTATGATTTGTTCGTCGATATACCCGACTATCCCGGGGTTGTTTCGGAAATTACTGGCTATCTTGCAAAAGAAAATATAAGCATAACCAATATTCGAATCATTGAAACTCGTGAGGAAATCTACGGCGTTCTAGTAATCAGCTTCCAGACAGCTCATGATAGGGAGAAAGCTGTGAAGTGCATACAGACATATACAACCTTTCCATTGGAATATGAAATTTAGAAATGACCGGAGGCGGCGTATGGACACTAAAATACTTACACCGGTTACATCAGGTTTATCAGGCAGTATAGCGATACCCGGCGACAAATCGATTTCTCACCGGGCCATTATGTTTGGCGCGATAGCTTCTGGTAAAACGACAGTTAAAAACTTTCTTACGGGAAATGACTGTTTGAGCACAGTTTCCTGTTTTAAAAACCTTGGTGTTGACATTGATGTAAATGGTACAACAGTTGAAATAGCAGGAAAAGGGATCGACGGGCTTACAGAGTTCAATGGAACCCTCGATGTTGGGAATTCAGGTACAACGATCCGGCTAATGATGGGACTTCTTGCTGGAAGGGCATTTCCTTCGAAATTCACAGGAGATTCATCCATTGCCAAAAGGCCGATGAGCAGGGTAACCGATCCTTTAAAGGAAATGGGCTGTAAAATAGACGGAAACGATAATGGCAAGTATGTACCGATTACTGTGCAAGGCGGCGGTTTAAAAGGCATCACCTATACGCTTCCTGTTGCTAGTGCACAAGTGAAATCGGCACTTCTCCTTGCTGGGCTCCAGGCGGAAGGGGAGACGGTCATTACCGAACCAGCACCAACAAGGGACCATACTGAAAGAATGATTCGCCAATTCGGCGGTACGGTTAATGTATCAGACAATAAAATTCGGATTAATGGTGGACAACAACTCAAAGCAGCTGATATCACGGTGCCAGGAGACATTTCATCCGCCGCATTTTTTCTCGTTGCCGGAGCAATTGTACCCAATAGTAGAATAGTTCTTAAAAACATAGGATTGAACTGGACTAGAACTGGAATTATTGAGGTTCTTGAAGAAATGGGCGCTTCTATTAAAATCAGCCAATCTGACAGGGAAGCCAACGAACCAGCAGGTGATATAGTTGTAGAAACGTCAAGTTTGCGTGCTGCAACTATTGGGGGCAGCCTAATTCCAAGGCTGATTGACGAGATCCCGATCATCGCTTTGCTAGCCACCCAGGCAGAAGGAGAGACGGTTATCAGTGACGCCCGTGAACTCCGTGTAAAAGAAACGGACCGGATTGAAACAGTTGCCAGCGAACTTCGTAAACTTGGAGCAAAGATAGAAACAACTGAAGATGGGATGATTATAAAGGGCGGTACCAGATTGAGGGGAGGAAGGGTATCTTCCCATGGCGATCACCGGATTGGGATGATGCTGTCAATCGCTTCACTAATATGTGAAAATGAGGTAATTGTTGAGGATGCAGATTCCATTGCTGTATCTTACCCGGACTTCTTTAAAGATCTCGACAGTCTTAAATAATATAAGTGTATTTACAAGGCGCAGTCGACAACTGCGTCTTTTTGAATTTGATATAAAACTAAAATTTCTTTACTATATATTGACCACCTCCCGTCCAGAATCCCTGCATAAAACACATTCCCAAGCATAGCTTGTCTTAAGAGAAGCATGGGGGTGGGACAATGACTTATATCATTGAAAATGCAGTGATACTTAGGGGTGACAAATTATCCAGGGAATCAATTATGACTGATGGGACTGTAATCGAAGCGATTCGGCCTGACCTGTCGCGCTATACTTTTACCAAAATGAATGTCGATGGTTTCATAATGACACCAGCTTTTTCTATACTTGATGGTTCAATTTTGGCTAATGATAACGCGGTACAGTCTTTGCATGGCTATTTAATGAGTGGTGTAACAACGGTTATAACCTATATACAGATTCAATATGAACGTGAGCTGCATATCAAATTGGAGGAAGCGCACAGACAGCTTGAAGAATCACCGGCCGATTATGCGATTGCTGTTAAAATCCCCCTCTCAGGCCTTACCCCAGCCATTGTCAGGGAATGTAAAAGAAGAAAGGTTCCTGCAATTTTTGTTGAAGTGCCATCAGGAGCTTTTTTGGACAAGGCAGCCTGGGGATGGATTAGGGAAGCAATGTTCCCGGGCAACTGCCCGCTTATTCCAATCTTCAATGAAAGTGAAAATGGCTCAGAAAAACAACTGCTATCAAAATGGAAAAAGACAATGACTTCAGAGAAGTTGCCAAGTGTCCTGCATGAATTGAGAGAAAACATCCCATTATCCCCATACGAATTAAATAAATTGGGCATCTATCCTCAGCGCTCCAGCCTGCTCCATAAATCAGAATTAAGTTATAATCTTTATATAGACGATTTTGAAGCTGAAAATGTTGATGAAGCTTCAATGTTTCTTTATCATAGGAACAGGCTTGCGATAACCGTGAGGAGAGGCCAAATCATTCGCCATGGTGATCATGCAGGATTTTCAATAATGAATGGCGAACATATAAGAATAAAGACACATTCGTATTACTCTTTTTGAAATAAGCTGTGTTAACGGATATTGCTGATTTATTGGCATTGATTGGAGCGGAAGGTGTGAAGACTCGTTGATGATTATTCTCAGGAGCTTCCCTTTGTGCACCCCGAAATCAACAATGTTGTTTAACATAGCCGTGTAAATAAGGAATAGAGGCGGAAAAATCTAATGGATCGAATTAAAAAAATTATTGCCATGCTGGAAAATGGACAACATACAGAAGCTATCAATGAATATAATGAAGTATTAAAAACTGGGTCAGCGGATGAAAAATTCCTTCTTGGAGAGGAATTCCTCCAATATGGTTTTCTCGAGGAGGCAATCTCTTTATTTGAAAACCTTCTTTTGTATTATCCTGGTGAAGGTGAAATCATGGTCCTTCTTGCAGAAGCTTATATTGACAATAATCAGGAGGAAAAAGCAATCCTGCTCCTTGAGGACATCGAACAAGATGACCCTTCCTATGGCGAAGCTTTATTGTTATTGGCGGATTTATATCAGATGGATGGACTTTATGAGGTAAGTGAGAGGAAATTAATCGCTGCTAAAGAATCGTTGCCGAATGAGCCTGTGATTGATTTCGCCCTTGCAGAACTGTACAGTACGATGGGGGAAGTAAAAAAAGCACTACATTTTTATGATGAAGTATTAAAGGACAGCGAAACAATAGCCGGTGTCAATATTCATGAAAGGCTAGCGGAAATTCTGAGTGCATCTGGTTCTTTTGAGGAGGCTCTGCCCCATTTTGAAAAGGCTCTGGAAGACAAGCTGGAAATCAATACTTTATTCGGCTTTGCATTTACAGCTTTGCAAGCGGGATACAGCCGTATTGCAATAGACAAGTTCACCGAATTAAAAAGCATCGATCCCGAGTATCACTCATTATACTTGTATTTGGCAAAGGCACATGAGCAGGAAGAAGAACTCCAGCAGGCGTTTGAGATTGTTCAAGAGGGAATAAGGCTTGATGATTTTAATAAGGACTTGTTTTTCTTTGGTGGAAAAATTGCTCTGAAGCTTGGTCTCGAAGATAAATCAGAAGAACTGCTCCGCGGTGCAATCGCACTGGATCCTGGGTTTTCTGAGGCGGCGCTTACGCTCAATAAGCTTTTCATACATCAGGAGCGATACGCTGACGTAATTGACTTGATTGGAGAACTAGACCTGGCAGAACATGCCGAGCCCCAATTCCTTTGGGATGCTGCTATCAGCTATAACAAACTCGAGGATTATAAAAAGGCATCAGACAATTATGAGAATGCATACACTTTCTTTAAGAACAATGAAAATTTTATGAATGATTATGGATATTTTCTAATAGAAGAAGGAAAAACGGGTAAGGCTGCCGAAGTTTTTAGTAAGTTATTAAATATTGATCCAACAAATGAGGAATATGCCGAATTGGTTGAACGGCTTTCACAGGAATAAAGAAGTTATTAAGCAGAGGAGGGAAATGATCATGGCAACCCCTGTATCTGTCAACGAGAAAAAAGACTTTATCAGATGGTTTTTGAACCATTATCAATTAAAAAGGCGAGAATGTGTTTGGATCCTCAATTATCTTATGAGCCACGACCAACTGATGGAAAAGGTGCATTTTGTTGATCAGGCACAATATTGCCCCAGGGGCCTTATCATGTCCACTCATTGCACAGACAAAGTGCCGTTTCGCTTTTATAAGGAAAATATAATGACAACCGATGCTGAGAAGTCTTTTCATGACATCAGGCTGAACAGGGAGGAAGAAATATATATCCAGCTCAATTTCAACGCCTCCAATAAAGTTCATCAGTATGCGGCTGTTCTTGAAGATAACCCTTATATGCCAAGGCATTTGCAGGTGAATGAAAAGGATAAGGTAATTGCGGAACAGTTCCTCAACTATAGTATCCAGCGTTTTAATGAGGAAAAACTGCTCCTTCTGATTGATGAGGCACTTGATAAGCAGGACAAAGAAGCATTCCTTCTCTTTACCGAACAATTGAACAGAATGAAAAAGCCGCACCAATATGAAAACCAATTGTAGGCGGATTTCCCAATAAGGGAAGCAAACGTTGTTATTAGGATGGAAGGCTCGCCAAACGCGGGCTTTTTTTTTGTATAGGGACAGGCGTTCTTTGCCCGTCACGAAGGCGCTTGTACTTTTGTTCTTTTTTTACTTTTAATTCACTTTCGCACTTTAAGGATGGTATGATGGAAACAGTTACAGAACAAAGGAGAGAAATTGGATGAAATGGGTTTCACAGGATATTGCTCAATACATACAATCAAAAGAATATATTGATACCGCAATTGTTCCGCTGGTGCCAGTTGGTTTAGGGGACAAGATGCTGCAGTCTGCCTCGATGTCCGAATTTATTGGAATTCTGTCTTTAGGACTTGAAAGGCAATTTGCTGGGAGAGCGCTACTGTTGCCTTCTTTTACATATTTACATACTGAAAATCGCCAGGAAATTGAGGTGCGGCTGAAACTTTGGGAAACAGGTCTGCAAGAGGAGGGTCTCCCCCATATATTTTTTGTGACCTCGGACCAAGTATGGATCCAGTCCAAGGACGTACTTGCGGGTACATTGCTGTGGCTTCCATCATTGCCGTTAGCAAGTATGGATGATCAACAAAAGAAAATGCTTGTCAACGAACAGGTGAAACAATTGTCTGAGCTTTTCACAGCGAAATGGCGAGAAGAAGATAAATAATAAATTATTCAATCCAGCAATGAATTTTACTTCTGCCATCCATAATGGGCATTTTTAACACAATGTAACAATAAAAAAAAGCAAGAAATTAAAGAAAAATGTAAAGTTCACAAAATAGTATAATATTGACCTTGAATTCAGATTGATATATCATGATAATGTCCTAGTTAAAATTAGTAAAATGTACGGACTTAACGTGTGAACAGAGGGGGGAGAAGCATGAGTAAGCATCGAGTTTCAAGAAGGCAGTTCTTAAGCTATACTTTAACAGGCGTTGGGGGATTCATGGCCGCTGGCATGCTAATGCCAATGGTTCGCTTTGCCATTGATCCAATGCTAAAAGCCGACAGTGCCGGGGATTTTATTCCGACGTCACAAAAAATTGCAGACCTGACCGAGGAGCCGGTCCGGGTAGATTATTCCTTCAAGCAAAAGGATGCTTGGTATGAATCCGAAGTGACCCAAACTGCTTGGGTTTATAAAAACGAGGAAGGCAAAATTATTGCCCTTTCACCAGTTTGTAAACACCTTGGCTGTACTGTCGGCTGGAACAACAGCCCGGATTTTAAAAATGAGTTCTACTGCCAATGCCATGGGGGGCGTTATGAAAAAAGCGGTAAGCTTATACCGGGAACACCGCCAATCAACTCGCTTGATATGTACCCGGTTCGGGAAAAAGACGGCTACCTTTATTTAGGCAAGCCGGAGCCATGGAAGGAGGTCTAGCCAGTGTTAAACAAGATTTATGATTGGGTAGACGAGCGTCTCGATATAACGCCGCTCTGGCGCGATATTGCTGACCACGAGGTGCCTGAGCACGTTAACCCAGCCCATCACTTTTCAGCATTTGTATACTGTTTTGGCGGACTCACATTCTTTATTACCGTCATTCAAATCCTGTCCGGAATGTTCCTGACCATGTATTATGTTCCGGATATTAAAAATGCTTGGCAATCTGTTTATTATCTTCAAAATGAAGTCGCTTTCGGCCAAATCGTCCGAGGTATGCATCACTGGGGTGCAAGCCTTGTCATCGTTATGATGTTCCTACATACATTAAGGGTATTCTTCCAGGGAGCGTATAAAAAGCCTCGTGAACTGAACTGGATTGTTGGCGTACTTATCTTCTTCGTTATGCTTGGTCTTGGACTTACAGGCTACTTATTGCCATGGGATATGAAAGCGCTATTCGCAACAAAGGTTACATTGCAAATTGTCGAATCTGTTCCATTAATTGGACCTTATCTAAAAGCCTTGATGGCAGGACACCAGGAAATTGTTGGTGCACAGACGATTTCCCGCTTCTTCGCTATCCACGTTTTCTTCCTGCCTGCTGCTCTGTTGGGACTTATGGGAGCACACTTCCTTATGATCCGTAAGCAGGGTATCTCGGGACCGCTATAAAATTGACCTTCCATCAGGATGGGGTACTTTTCTCACTGATAGGTTAGGAATCCAATCGGCCCTTTACCGGCAGTTAATACTTTGCCTGGATTCTACACAACTCTTTGAATCTTGCAGAGGTAGTTATTGCGCGTTAAAGGTAGGATAAAAACTTGTGGCGGGACTTTTATAGTCCTGCTCTAAATGACGATAAAGGAGGGGGATTTTTCGATGCATCGCGGAAAAGGTATGAAGTTTGTTGGCGATTCACGTGTGTTGGCGCCTTCTGAGCGTAAACCGATGACTCCCAAAGACTATTCGGAATACCCTGGAAAAACAGAAGCCTTTTGGCCAAACTTCCTCTTAAAGGAATGGCTGGTTGGCGCAGTTTTCCTGGTTGGTTTTCTATGTTTGACGGTGGCGCATCCATCACCGTTGGAAAGAATTGCAGATCCGACGGATGCGGGCTATATTCCGCTTCCTGACTGGTATTTTATGTTTTTGTACCAATTGTTGAAATATACGTATGCTTCGGGACCATATAATGCAATCGGTTCAATGGTTATACCTGGCCTTGCATTCGGGGCATTATTGCTAGCTCCATTCATTGATAGGGGACCTGAACGGAGACCTTCCAAACGCCCTGCTGCAACAGCTTTCATGCTTCTCGCTGTCGCAGGGATCTTCTACCTTACATGGGAAGTTGTTGACACTCATGACTGGGCAGCTGCAAAGCGCCAGGGGGCAATTGTGGAAGGCGCCAATATTGATAAAGATGCCGAAGGATATAAAATTTATCAGGATCAGGGTTGTATCAGCTGCCATGGGGCTGAACTTCAGGGTGGTGCCGGTGGCGTTAAGCTAATCGATGCCGGCTTTGATGCAGAGCACATCTCAAAAGTTGCGGTTGAAGGTAAAGGTAAAATGCCAGCTGGCATGTTTAAAGGTACTGATGAAGAACTGAAAGTTTTATCCGAATATATCGCGAACTTAAAGAGCGAATAAACTTGAGGCCGGTGGGGTAAACCACCGGTCTTTTTTATGCAGGGGCGGAGCTGCGTGGCCATACATTTAATACACCTTAGGCTTTTAAGGCGTTAAAAAAGGAGTACCTCTCCAAGGAGGAAATTCTTTGATGTATTAAGAAAAAACACTGTTATGATTAATACTTTACTGAACACCAAAAATCAGGCACTTCAGCGTAAATTTATATATCAATTTTACAAAACCTACACATGCTGTTTAAGAGTTGATTGTAGCGTAGTTCCTGAAGACTCCTGAGGGAAAAGCTGGCCAGGGGAGACCCGCAGGCGTGGGTTTCGCTAAGGAGAATGAAATGCGTAAGTGCCTTGGTCAGCCCCGACAAGCGCTGGAGGGCTTGAAGGAGAAGTCGCTCTTTGACTTCACCTGAGGGACCGAAGCGACCTCGAGGGGCTAGGCACTGAAGCAAGACTGGCTCCCGGAATGCCCGCGGAAAGCGAAGGGCACGAAGCGAAAGTCAACATGCCTTTCCCGCCAGAATTAGATCTATGATGGAATGTTCTTTTGCGGTTTTCAATTTTGTGATACCATCAACCCATACATATTTTACGTAAAGGCGGAAATTTTTTATGAATCGTTTATACCCTCTCCTTGCTTATAGGCCAATGCTTATGCTCCTTCTAGTTGTAAATATTTTCGGTACAATATACGGATATATTTGGTACGGGTGGCAGCTGGACGAAACGCCTGCAAAATTTTTGATTTTCGTACCCGACAGCCCAACAGCAAGCCTCTTTTTTGTATTTGTATTAATTGCTTTTCTATTAAAAAGAAATTGGCCGCTAATCGAGGCACTGGCAATCGTAACATTGATCAAGTATGGTATTTGGGCAGTTGTAATGAATTTATTAGTATTCGCCGTAACGGACAAGCTGGATTTGATTGCTTGGATGCTTATGCTGTCCCACCTGGCTATGGCAGTGCAAGGTGTCCTTTATGCGCCCTTCTACAGGATAAAATCCTGGCATCTGGTAGTTGCTGCTTTATGGACTTTACATAATGATGTTATTGATTATGTTTTCTTCATGCTCCCCAGGTATCCGGTTTTGGATAGGTTTATCCCTCAGATTGGATATTTCACGTTTTGGCTATCGGTTGCATCAATCTTCATTACCTGGTATTTATGTGTAAGGCCTAAACGGTTCAAACTCAATTTATAAACTAAAAATTCAATTAGTGGCTATTTTCGACTGAAAGGAATTAGAGAACAGCCATACTACTAACTTAAGAGGCTGTAATCCCCAGGATGCTCCTTAACCGATAAAAATTTATCCCTTGGCATACCTATTAATTTATTATTTGGATAAGTTCTATACTTGTCCTTTTTTTCATACATTTTTACTAGTATGAGAGGGGTGCCAATATATGAAGATTAGATGCTTCCTTATAATTCTTTTATCATTTACTTTTCCAATTGCAGCTCTTGCAGAGGAAAACCTCGCCAACGTAGAAAAGCTAGATGCAATTTCAGACGATGCGTTCCAAATGGTCAAGAATCAGCGATATGAGGATGCGCAAAAATTATTAAGTAATTTTT
The DNA here is from genome assembly GCF_001278805.1 of Bacillus sp. FJAT-18017. Classification (GTDB taxonomy): domain Bacteria; phylum Bacillota; class Bacilli; order Bacillales; family Cytobacillaceae; genus Bacillus_D. Next base: position 2,221,004 of record NZ_CP012602.1, read on the forward strand.
CCAGGGAATTCGAGCAAATGTATGATGGCAATATTCCGTTCACTCTCGATGAATTGAGGATTGTTTCAGTTTCCCGGGACGAAGCAATGGAAGCCGCCGCCAGTCCTACCATGGAATATCAGGAAAGACTAAATAAAGTCACAAGCTTCCGTTTAGTTATTGATGCTTTGTCGACATCTTCTGAGCCTCTTTGGTCCGAGATGGAGGACGAGGTAATGGGCGCGTTTGGAATGGCAAAAAAGGCTGCCGTAAAAGGTGAGGCTTCACAATATCATGCTAATTTGAATTCATTTCTTGCATTGTATGAACTAATTTATCCTAGCATGAAAATTGATGTTCCCAAGGAACAGCTCCAGCAGGTAGATGCAAGAGTCCGCTCGGTTGAACGCCTACACACAACGCTTCCAGCCAGCCAGAATGATTTAGAGGAATTTGAAGTTCTCGAGTCGAGCCTTCAGGATATTTTTGAAGGTATTGAAGAGGATGAAGCTGATCCTTCGCTATGGTGGGTGATTATCTCGACAGGCAGCATTATTATTCTGACATTGTCGTATGTCGGCTGGCGAAAATATCAGGGTGATAAGGAAGTTACGCGAAAACGCCGCGGGCTAAAAGATTGACATTATTCCCCCTCGTTCGGTAAAGTTATATTAACTAACTGGACAGGGGGTTCAACATGTTTTTAATCTATTTTGCGATAATAATCCTCATCCCGTTATGGGCACAAATGAGGGTCAAAGGGGCATACAAAAAGTACTCGAAGGTCTCCTCATCCTCCATGAAGACTGGGGCGGAAGTTGCAAGAGAAATTCTTCACGCCAATGGGCTTTATGATGTAAGGATTGAAGAAGGACGCGGTTTCTTGAGTGACCATTACGATCCTAGGGCAAAGGCTATCAGGCTTTCACCTGACATCTACCATGGCCATTCTCTAGCTTCCACAGCTATTGCTGCCCATGAAGTCGGGCACGCCATCCAGGATGGCGAGAATTATGCATTTCTCAGGTTCAGGCATGCGCTTGTTCCTGTTGCTAATATTGGTAGCAACTTCTCCTGGATCCTGATCATAATTGGAATGCTTGCCTATATGAGTGAACTGCTTTTGCTAGGAATCATATTCATGGCGGCGGCAGTACTGTTCCAAATCGTCACTCTTCCTGTTGAATTCAACGCTTCAAGCAGGGCACTGGATCAAGTTGTTTCACTTGGGATCATCCGGAATGAAGAAGAGCGTCCTGCGAAGAAGGTCCTTGATGCGGCAGCACTGACCTATGTGGCAGCAGCAGCGGTTGCGGTACTAGAATTGTTAAGGCTTGTTTTGATTTATACCGGCATGACACGTGACGAATAGAAAGAGCGGGGACTAATTCCCCGCTCTTTTGCTTTGTTTTTAGACTTATACATCAAATGGATTCTTGTTTGCATCGAGTGTGAAGCCTTCGCCAAGGACGTCATGAACGGCCGTTACCGAGACAAATGCATGAGGATCGACCGCTGTGATGACGTTTTTAAGCCTGATGATTTCACTTTTTGGAACAACACAGTACAGGACTTCCCGTTCACTCTTACTATAGTAACCATAGCCTTTAAGGACAGTAGCTCCTCTGTCCATTTCCTTCATAATTCGTTCGGCAATCTCATCGTACTTTTCGGACATAATCATTGCGCCTCTGGCAGAGTAAGCACCTTCAGCCATCACGTCAATTACTCTGGCCCCAACGGCTACTGCAACGAGCGTATACATGGCTTCACGATAATCAAGATAGGTTAAGAAAGATGCGATAATTACGAGAGCATCAAACATGAACATGGTTCTTCCCATGCTGATTCCCCAGTATTTCTGGGCAATCCTGGCAATAATATCAACGCCTCCCGAGGTGCCTCCAAACCTAAAAATAATACCGAGGCCGACACCAATAAAGAGACCGGCGAATAAAGCCGCCAAAAACATATCATCCCGAAGAGGAATATTAAGAGGTACTCTTTGGAAAATCCACAAAAAGACGGATAGGGCAACAGTTCCAATAACCGTATAAATGAATGCTCTTCTTCCTAGCAATTTATAACCTAGAAAGAAAATAGGGATGTTTATAATCAGGTTGGAATAGGCAGGATCAATTTTGAACAAGAAATAGATGAGGATTGTGATCCCTGTAACTCCTCCTTCTGCCAGCTGATTTTGTATGTTAAAATTAATAACCCCGAATGCCATAATTGCCGTCCCTAGCAAAATGAGCAGGATGTTTTTTACTTTAAGGCCTTTTATCATATATGAAGCCTCCTTTGCCATATTTTGACCAATTAAGCCGGATATAATTATATCCGATGAAGCAAGTTCCGGCAATTTCAACCTAAAATCAATAGTGTGCAAAAATATTTGTAAATGCATTTTAATTTAGCTAACATGAGTAATAGCCTATCATACATAATGTAAACATTCCTTAGGCTCAGGGGTGAAAGGATGCAAGAGAATAAGACAGTTAAAAAGCTTCAGGAAGAAGTCGACGAATACATAGGCCAATTCAAAGAGGGCTATTTCAGCCCGCTGGCGATGACTGCAAGACTCACCGAGGAATTGGGAGAGCTTGCCCGTGAAATTAATCATTATTACGGAGAAAAACCAAAAAAGGCAACCGAGGCAACAAAAACGGTCAATGAAGAGATAGGGGATGTGCTGTTCGTGCTCATCTGTCTGGCTAATTCCCTGGATATTGATTTGCAGGAAGCCCACGATATGGTTATGGATAAATTCAGGACCCGGGATAAGGACCGTTGGACGAAAAAATAATAATGGATGGTGGAGTACTAGTGGAGAAAAATATAAAAATAGTGATAGCCGGACCAAGAGGGAGGATGGGGCAGGAAGCTGTCAAGCTTGTTGCTGAAACTCCTGGATTTGATTTGATTGCTGTATTGGATAGAAGCAACAATGGCCGTACACTTGGCGAAATTGGAAGCTTTCCACTTAAAGAAGTACCTGTATACTCGGACATTGAGGAATGCCTTCAGTCGGTAGACGCCGATGTACTGGTGGACCTTACAGTTCCAGAAGCGGGCATGCATCACGCGAGAACGGCTTTAACACATAATGTCAGACCGGTAGTTGGCACGACTGGATTCACAGAAGCACACCTGAAAGAGCTTGAAGAGCTTTCAAGTGAAAAGGGGCTAGGCTGCATCATCGCACCGAATTTTGCTATTGGCGCGGTCTTAATGATGAAATTTGCCAAAATGGCAGCAAAGTTCTTCGACAATGTCGAAATTATTGAAATGCATCATGATAAAAAGCTGGATGCTCCATCTGGGACTGCAGTAAAGACAGCCCAAATGATTTCTGAAGTCCGCAGTGAGCATAAGCAGGGTCACCCTGAGGAAAAGGAGACAATTAAAGGTGCACGCGGCGCGGATTTGGAAGGCATGCGAATACATTCAGTCCGGCTTCCTGGGCTTATCGCTCATCAAGAGGTACTTTTCGGCTCTGAAGGCCAGACTTTAAAAATACGCCATGATTCCTATAATAGGGCATCGTTTATGTCCGGTGTAAAAACAGCAGTGGAAACTGTAATGAAAATTGATTCTTTTGTATATGGATTGGAAAATATCTTGGAATAGCGGGGGAAAATAATGAACATAGCGTTAATTGCTCACGATAAAAAGAAGGATGATTTAATCCATTTTGTTACTGCATATACAAAGATTTTTGAGGGGCACTCCCTTTTTGCTACAGGTACTACGGGGAAAAGAATATCAGAAGCTACCGGCCTTTCGATTCATCGTTTTCAATCAGGCCCGCTAGGCGGGGATCAGGAAATAGGAGCACTGGTAGCCAACAACATGATGGACGCAATTTTCTTCTTTCGTGATCCACTCACAGCACAGCCTCATGAACCTGACGTAACTGCTTTGTTAAGGCTTTGCGATGTTTACGCAATACCGCTGGCGACCAATATGGGTACTGCGGAAATCCTTATAAAAGGGATAGAGGAAGGGCATCTGGATTGGCGGACGGTAGCAAGGGAGAAGAAGGAATGAACAGTAGTGCAGAAACCGTACATATACTATCCTTTGGTGCCCATGCAGACGATGTTGAAATTGGCATGGGCGGCACAATTGCAAAGTATACAGCCCAGGGGAAGAAGGTTGTCATTTGTGATTTGACACAGGCTGAGCTGTCTTCAAACGGAAATGTAAAAACTCGAAATAAAGAGGCGGCCAAAGCTGCCTCTATTCTCGGAGCCGAACGGATCGGTCTTGACTTGCCTGATAGAGGACTGTTTTTAAAAGAAGATTATATTAAACAAATTGTTGGTATAATCAGGACCTACAGGCCTAAGCTCGTATTTGCACCCTATTTTGAGGACAGGCATCCCGATCATGGAAATTGTGCCCGCCTTGTTGATGAGGCGGTTTTTTCTGCTGGTATCCGTAAATTTGATGACGGAACCGGGCTTCCTCCCCACAAGGCAGACCGGGTGCATTATTATATGATTAATGGCTTTCATCAACCAGATTTTTTGATAGACATCTCTGAGTTTTTTGAAATGAAGAAAAGCTCCCTGAATGCCTATGGTAGCCAATTTATGAAAAACGATAAAAGCTTCGATACCCCGCTGATTAATGGTTATATTGAATCTTTAGAAGCACGGGAATACTTATTTGGGAAACAGGCTGGCGTGAACTATGCTGAGGGCTTTAAAACTCGCGGACCGCTATTGCTTGACGGTGACCTACTGGGAGAAATTTAAAAAATGAAAACACTTAAAATCGGGATTACATGCTATCCAACAGTTGGAGGATCGGGTGTTATAGCGACCGAACTGGGAAAACTCCTCGCCGAAAAAGGACATGAGATCCATTTTATCTCCTCGAGTATGCCATTCAGGCTGCGAAAAATGTATCATAATGTCTATTATCACCAGGTGGAAGTGAATCAATATTCAGTCTTTCAATATCCGCCATATGACCTTGCGCTCGCTAGTAAAATGGCCGAGGTTGCCAACAGGGAAGGCCTCGACCTCCTGCATGTCCACTATGCGATCCCACATGCCGTTTGCGCTATTCTGGCAAAGCAAATGAGTGGCAGGGACCTGAAAATCATGACAACCTTACATGGTACGGACATCACGGTGCTTGGGAATGACCCATCTTTGGCTGATGCCATTAAATTTGGGATTGAAAAATCCGATATTGTTACAGCCGTTTCAAATTCTCTCGTTGCTCAAACGATGGAAATGATCAATCCTGATAAACAAATTGAAACGCTTTATAACTTCATAGATGAACGGGTATATCTTAGAAGCGCAGATTCTGATTTAAAGAAAAAACTGAGGATTAAGGATGAAGAAAAGGTCGTTATTCATGTTTCCAATTTCCGGCCTGTTAAAAGGGTTGGTGATGTAATCAGGACATTTGCGAGGATATCTGAATCAATGCCGGCAAAACTGCTCCTGGTTGGCGATGGGCCTGAAATGAGGAATGTTACTAGGCTCGTCGAGGAATTGGGATTAAAGGGAAAAGTATTATTCCTTGGAAAACAGGATAATGTAGAGGAATTATATTCTATTAGTGACCTTATGCTTCTTTTATCAGAAAAAGAAAGCTTTGGGCTAGTTGCCCTTGAGGCAATGGCTTGCGGGGTACCGTGCATCGGTACGAATATTGGCGGCATCCCGGAAGTAATTGAAGATGGAGTAACAGGCTATATTTGCAGGTTGGGGGATATAGAAGGTATATCCAATCGCGCGATAGCCCTCCTGTCAGATTCCGCTCTTCATCAAAGCTTTTCACAAAAAGCCGCTATAGACATGAAGGAAAAATTTAATGCTGACCGAATTGTTGCTGAGTATGAAAATCTTTATTATAAATTGGTGGGAAATTAGGTGGAAATGGTGAAAAAACCATTTTTGGATGCATTGCCAGTTATTGAGGAGATAGAAGCCGCCGGATTTGAGGCCTTTTTTGTTGGCGGGGCAGTCCGTGATAACTTCCTCAACAGGCCTATTGGGGATGTTGACATTGCTACTTCTGCCAGGCCAGAGCAAATTAAAACAATATTTTCCCGTACAGTCGACATTGGAATTGAACATGGTACAGTACTTGTCCTATTTAAAGGTGAGTCCTATGAAGTTACGACATACCGGACTGAAACAGGTTATAAGGATTTCCGCAGGCCTGATGAGGTGAAATTCGTTACCTCTTTAACAGAAGATTTGATGCGCCGAGACTTCACAATAAATGCGATGGCAATGGACAGGTATGGTGTGGTAATCGATCCATTTGGCGGGAAAGAGGACCTCGTCAAAAAACAAATTAGAACGGTTGGCAGTCCAGTGGAACGATTCAGTGAGGATGCGCTGAGGATTTTGAGGGCGATTCGCTTTGTTAGCCAGCTTCGCTTTTCAATCGAAAAGGGAACATTATCCTCATTGTCTGAAACTGCCCACCTGTTAACCCATATCGCTGTTGAACGAAAGTCCGTAGAGTTTGAAAAAATCCTCCAGGGAACTGGGAGGGCTGAAGGAATCAGGATGATAACCGAAGCAGGAATCCTGGACTACCTTCCAGGATTAAGCGGACGGAAAACAGAAATTTCGAAGCTTTCATCCTATCAAATTTCAAACCTGAACCTTAATGAAATGTGGGCCCTGCTTCTTTATTGCATCAGTATCGAACAAGATGGTGTCGATGAGTTCCTTCGGGGTTGGAAGCTGCCAGTCAAAAAAATGAAAGCTATCGCAAAACTGCTTTACTTTTTTCAAAAAAGGCTGCAATCTAACTGGGACCTTCGCCTTCTTTATCAGGCAGGGAAGGAAAATATACTATCAGTGGAAAAACTTATACAGTCCATTGGTGGCCAGGCTGGTGCAGCCACAATCGAAAAATGGGTTGAAATGCATAATAGCCTGCCGATTAAGTCTAGTGATGAAATGGATGTTACTGGCGGAGACTTGATAAATTGGTTCGGTAAAACGGGAGGCCCCTGGGTGAAAGAACAACTCGCTTTGGTAGAAGACGCGATTATTCATGGCCAGCTTGATAATCGTAAAGATGAGATAAAGGAGTGGCTATTCAATTGCAATCAGAGATAAGGAAAAAGCTCCTTGATGCTTTTGCTGGTGCCGGTGAGGAATTCGTATCTGGCCAAGCTCTGGCAGAAGCGGCTGGCTGCTCGAGAACTGCAGTCTGGAAGCACATTGAAGGGCTTCGGGAAGAAGGCTTCATACTTGAAGCAGTCAGAAGAAAAGGCTACAGACTGATCGAAGTTCCTGCATCCTTGACAGCGGATGAAATCCGCCTTGGGCTAAAAACCGACTTTATTGGGAAGACGATCCATTACTTTGAAACAGTTGATTCAACTCAAAAAATAGCACATTCCCTTGCTGGAGAATCTGCCCCCGATGGCACCGTTGTAATAGCAAATGAACAGTCATCGGGCAGGGGGAGAATGGATCGGAAGTGGCATTCTCCAAGCGGCACGGGAATATGGATGAGTTTGATCGTCAGGCCAGATATTCCGCTTCAAAAAGCACCCCAGTTAACTTTGTTAACGGCTGTCGCGGTTGTACGGGCAATTGCAGCTGCTACTGGGCTTCAACCAGAAATCAAATGGCCCAATGATATTTTGGCGAATGGAAAAAAACTGACTGGCATTCTTACCGAACTTCAGGCAGAAGCTGACCGAATACATTCAGTCATCATTGGGATAGGCATCAATGTAAATCAGCTGGCAAGCGATTTTCCAGATGAATTGAAAGAGCTTGCAACATCCGTCGCGCTTGAAACAGGAACCGAGCAATCACGTGCGGGACTAATCCGCGAGTTTTGCCTTCAATTTGAAAGGCTGTATGTACTTTACCTTGAACAAGGCTTCCATCCTATAAAGCTTCTTTGGGAGAGCTATGCAAAAGGAATTGGAGGGCCAATCAAGGCTCGGACTTACAATGGCACTATTGAAGGAACAGCATTAGGAATTACTGAAGATGGTGTCCTTCAGATTGAAGATTTGAATGGTAAAATCCACTCTATTTATTCAGCAGATATAGAGCTGCCGAGCATATCTAGTTAGTGCCTATTGAAATCAATAGTATAAACTTGGTGATGACACATATAAAATGTGGGCTGTCCAAAGGGCCGTTGAATGACGACGCTTTTGGACAGCCTTCTTTTTTTGAAGGAGTATTGCATTATTATCCTAATTCACCATATCGGAAGGTTCCTAGTGGATTCCCATATTTTCATGAGATGTCTTCTCAGGGATGCCTTTTCCACGTGAAAAGGTAGTGAGCCCCCAAATGATGCTATTGACGACCATGGCCACTATTATTTAGCGGCAGGGTCGTCAAGAACCTATATTAACGCCCGTGCCCGCCATTTCAAAGCCAGCAGCGTCGTCAAGAATCTTTATTAACGACCGTGCCCCCCATTTCAAAGCCAGCAGGGTCGTCAAGAACCTTTATTAACGACCGTACCCCCCATTTCAAAGATAAAGTCCATATAATTGTGTAAAAAGAAAAAGGGTCAAATTAATTCCTTTTGTCAACAATGTTATCAGCGACGAAAACAATGTGGAGGAATTAATGATGACCCAAATTCAGTTTAACCTAAATACCGACGTTTTAAAAGAAGCCGTAATGGCTTCCAACATCGACACTGTGATGAAAGCGTCCATTGTCCTTGTATTGAATGCCGTAATGGAAAAGGAGCGGGACGAGTATCTCCAGGCTGGGGCCTACGAGCGGAATTCAATTCGCCGCGACTACCGAAATGGTTATTATGAACGCGATCTTTTACTCAGTATCGGCAAAGTTACCTTGAAGGTGCCCCGTACACGGGGTGGAGACTTTTCGACAACCGTTTTTGAAAGGTATTCAAGATGCGACCAGGCGTTTATCCTCTCTATGCTTGAAATGGTTGTAAATGGCGTATCCACCCGAAAGGTCAAGCATATTGTCAAACAATTATGCGGGGAGAGTGTTTCAAAATCCTTCGTTTCTTCTCTGACGGAAATGCTTGACCCGGTGGTGAGCCAATGGGCCAGCCGGCCTCTTAACACTAAATATTATCCTTATATTTTTGCAGATGCGATGTATATCAAGGTAAGGGAACATAACCGCGTGGTCTCCAAAGCCGTTTATATCGCGACAGCGATTGATGAAGGCAATCACCGGGATGTCTTAGGCTTAAAAGTGGCCCACTCCGAGAGTTTTGAAGCATGGCAGAGTTTTTTCCAGCACCTTCAGGAAAGAGGACTCCAATCCCCCAAAATAGTTATTTCTGACGCACACAAAGGCCTGAAAGCCGCCATAGCTAAAGAGTTCGTGGGAACCATCTGGCAACGTTGCCTGGTTCATTTCAAAAGAAACATTTTCACCAATCTGCCCAAAAAAGAAATGGATGAGGTGAAATTCGGGCTTAAGAGGATCTTTGATGTAGCTGAGGCGGATGAGGCTAGGCGGTTTAAGGATGAATTTATAGACCGGTTTGGGGATAATCCTAAACTTGAGCGTACACTGAGAACATTGGAAGAAGGCTTCGAGGATGCCATTCAGTTCCTTAACGAACCTGCCAAGTACCACCCATATATCCGAAGTACAAATTCGCTGGAACGGTTGAATCAGGAAGTCCGTAGAAGGGAAAGGTCAATCCGAATTTTCCCCAATACCCAATCTGCATTTCGAATGATTGGCGCAATCCTGATTGACTATACGGAAGAACAAGAAAGGAAAAAGATCCTTTTTAAAAAATAGACGCGAAGCGCGAAATTTTTGGTGGAATGAAGGGGGTACCCCCTTCATTCCACCAAAAATAAAATAAGCTGATATACCATTGTATAGGAATTTACACAAGATAGTGGACTTGACTCATTTCAAAGCCAGCAGGGTCGTCAAGAACCTATATTAACGACTGTACCCACATTTTCTAACCAAGTAGGGTCGTCAAGAACGAGGGAGACCCAAGTGGCGTCCGCAGGAGACTTTTTATATTATTTACGTTGGCAACAGCTAAGCCTTTTTGCTATAATTCGATTGGGCGGTATCCAAAAGAACTGCACCTTAAAAGAGCAATTCCTAACTAAACATGGTTTCTGCCTAGATCCGTAATGGACCGGGACAGAGGGATAAAATGCAAACGACAACGGGATCCTCTGCCTTCAGCAGGATCTTTTTCTATGCTGTGGCAAATTCCTTTTATCCCCTCTTCCTAATAGAAGGAGGATATTGATGATGAAAAGTACAACGGATTTTACGAAAATGAAACAAAATGGCGAAAAGATTGTCATGCTAACAGCTTATGATTATCCAGCTGCCAAAACTGCGGAACAAGCCGGGATTGACATGATTCTTGTCGGGGATTCACTGGGAATGGTTGTGCTTGGCTATGATTCGACCGTCCCTGTGACGGTGGATGATATGGTTCATCATTCGAAGGCAGTACGCAGGGGAGCACCAGGTACGTTCACTGTTGTTGATATGCCATTCATGAGCTATCACGTTTCGGTAGGAGACACTCTCCGGAATGCGGCTAGAATTATCCAAGAAACCGGCGCCCAGGCAGTCAAGCTCGAAGGGGCCGATGATGTACTGGAAAAAATCAAAGCATTGACTCAGGCTGGTGTTCCGGTATGTGCGCATCTTGGGCTTACACCACAATTGGTTGGTGTCCTGGGAGGATTCAAGGTTCAAGGCAAGACCGCTTCAGCTGCCGCTAAGCTGGTTGAGGATGCAAAGAAATGTGAAGAGGCTGGGGCATTTGCTGTTGTCCTTGAGTGTATCCCCCGGCAGCTTGCTGCTGAGGTTGCGAACACGGTTTCGATTCCTGTTATCGGTATTGGTGCAGGCGCAGAAGTGGACGGACAAGTACTTGTCTATCATGACCTTGTAGGTTACGGTGTCGATCGGGTTCCAAAGTTTGTTAAGCAATATGGGCAAGTTGGCCATAATATTATCGATATGATCGGCCAATATGTTTCCGATGTTAAGAGCAGTGTATTCCCTGAAGACGCCCACACTTTTACTATGAAAGAGGAAGAACTTCAAGCCTTATACGGTGGTATCAGATGAAAAAGGTAGAACGGATAAAACCGTTGCGTGAGCAGCTCACACAACATAAACGCGAAGGCCGTTCGATTGGCTTTGTTCCTACAATGGGCTTTCTCCACGAAGGGCACGAGAAGCTCATTCAAACAGCACGAAAAGAGAATGATATTGTTGTCATTAGTATCTTTGTTAATCCGCTTCAATTTGGTCCAAACGAAGACTTTGATGCATATCCCCGGGATTTGGAACGGGATTTAACAATTGCCCGAAATGCAGGAGTGGACTTTGTATTTGTGCCAACTGCCGGGGAGATGTATCCCTCAAAGCCAAGTGTCAGGGTTGCTGTGGAATCAAGGACTGATGTCTTGTGTGGCAGGTCCAGGCCTGGCCACTTTGACGGAGTTGCAACCGTCCTAACGAAGTTATTTACTATAGTTCAGCCTGACAGAGTTTATTTCGGTTTGAAGGATGCACAGCAAGTCGCGGTTGTGGATGGGTTGATTCACGATTTCAATTTTCCGGTGGAACTTGTTCCGGTTGAGACGGTCAGGGAAGAAGACGGCCTTGCAAAAAGTTCCAGGAATGTGTATTTGACTGAAATAGAACGCAAAGAAGCCCCAGTCTTGTACAAGGCATTAAAGGAAGGACGGAAGGCTGTCGATAATGGGGAGAAGGACCCGTCCAAGGTCGTTGATCTAATTAAAAGAATGATAGAAACCGAAACAAATGGCCAAATTGATTATGTTGAGCTATACGGATATCCTTCGCTTGAACCTGTTGAGAAAATAAATGGCAGATGCATTATTGCTTTGGCTGTCCGATTCTCGGGGGCAAGGCTTATCGATAACATTCTTTTGGACGCCTAAGAGCCTGAGCAGGCTATTCTGATATAACTGGAGGAGAAGCTGAATGTTTCGCACCATGATGAACGGAAAAATCCATCGCGCCCGGGTGACCGAGGCAAATCTGAATTATGTTGGCAGTATTACAATTGACGAGGACATTCTCGATACAGTTGGAATGATTCCGAATGAGAAAGTACAAATTGTCAATAACAACAATGGCGCTCGCCTTGAAACGTATATCATCCCCGGGGAAAGGGGCAGTGGTGTTATTTGTCTGAATGGTGCGGCTGCAAGGCTTGTACAGGAAGGCGATGTTGTCATCATTATTTCCTATTGCTTAGTTGCGGAAGAAAGAGTTGCCTACCATAAACCAAAGGTAGCAATCATGGATGAAAATAATAGGATTATTGAGCTCCTTCATGCTGAACCGGCAAATACCATTATGTAAATATGAAAGCGGAAGCGCCATCCAGATGGCCTCCGCTTTTTATTTTCTACATTTTATGGTACGGTTTTGATTGAAAGAATTATTGGGATGTGTAAGGATGCATAAGAAATTCGTTGTAGTCGATCTTGAAACAACCGGCAACTCGCCAAAGAAAGGCGATAGAATTATACAGTTTGCTGCTGTTGTAATTGAAGAAGGCAAAATTACAAATCAGTTTACATCTCTTTTAAATCCCGGGAAACAAATCCCGATATTTATTGAAGAACTGACGGGCCTCAAGAATGAAGATGTAAAGGATGCCCCCTTGTTCAGTGAAGTAGCCCCGGAAATTTCTTCGATTTTGGAGGACGCTTATTTTGTAGCCCATAATGTGCTATTCGATTTGGGTTTCCTGCAGGAAGAACTTCTAATGGCGGGCGAGGAAGGATTTCTAGGCCCTGTCATTGACACTGTTGAAATGGCACGGTTCCTTGAACCTGAAGCAGATAGTTATAAATTGTCAGACCTTGCTGAAAAGGAAGGGCTGGAACATGATCGTCCTCATCAAGCTGACAGTGATGCGCTAGTTACAGCCGAACTGTTCCTTTTGTTCCTCAGCAAGATGGAATCTCTGCCTAAAAATACACTGGAACAGCTCTCTGCCCTATCCCAGGGACTTAAGAGCGATATTCATCTCCTTCTGGAAGAGTATTCGTCCAGGGCCGTTTCTGCGCCTGTGTCCGATACTGGCAAGCTTGTAACAATCAATGGGATAAGCCTGAAGCGAAAAAATGAGTTTCCTACCAAGGAATTTACAAATGATGATACTAGCTATCCTTTTAAGGATGAAGACAAAAAGACAATGATGCTCCGTTCTTTTGTGGAATATGAGGAAAGAACGGGTCAATTTGAAATGATGGATGAAGTTTATCATGCCTTAACCAATCATACCCATGCGCTGATTGAAGCTGGAACAGGGATTGGGAAGTCAATTGGCTATTTGCTTCCGGCTGCCTTTTTCTCCCGGCAGAGAGGGGCAAGAGTTGTAATTAGTACATATACGATTCAGCTTCAAGAGCAGCTGATGAAAAAAGATATCCCCCTTCTGAAGGAGACTTTACCATTTCCCGTTAAAGCCACGCTTATGAAGGGCATGAATAATTATCTTTCCCTGCCAGCCTTTGCAAAAAGCCTTGAAGAGGAAAACGACAACTACGACACTGCTCTTGCGAAAATGCAAATCCTTGTTTGGCTGACCAGGACCGAAAGCGGAGACAGAGATGAGCTAAACCTTTCAAGCGGTGGTGCTTTGTACTGGAATTCAATTTCAGAAGAAGGAAATAATCCAATAGGAAAAGAAGCGTGGCAGGGCTACCATTTTTACGATTATGCCTTAAAGCTAGCCAATCAGGCAGATTTAATCATTACGAATCATTCACTTCTGCTTTCTGATGTGGATGCAGGAAGTACTGTCCTGCCCCCATACGATTATGCCGTCCTTGATGAAGGGCATCAATTTGAGCATGCCTCTAGTGACCATATGGGCATTCGGTTGGATTATATAGGTGCAAGGCTCACCCTTGGCCAATTTGGATTATATGAGCAAAAGCAATTGTTTTATAAAGTGGAAAAGGTGATCTCCAGTCTTTCGGACCGTGGGAAAGCAGCCCCAAGGGTGAAACTTAATCAGCTTATTTCAGATACTTTATACGAAATGGATGATTTTTTTAATTTACTTATTTCCTTTGTGACAAAAACTGTTAAGAACCATGCCTCAAAACGCTTGAGAGTGCGTATTGATGAAAAAACCAATCATCGTGAATGGGAAGTTCTGAAGAATGCAGCAAACAGATTTTCTTTTTTACTAAAGGATCTTCATGGGGCTGCGGCCTCGATGCTTGACATGATTATTCCAATTGGTTCGACTGATACTGCAGTACTGGCTGATCAGCTCCATGGTTTTATGGAAGATGCGGTGAAGCTAAGGGATAAATTAAATGTTATTTTTTTAGATAATACGAAGTATGTTAAATGGATTGAAACCGATACAAGGTCGCCGCATAATGCAACAAGTATCTATTCAATGCCTTTGTCCGTAGCAAGTGAAGTGAAAGCACGTTTCTTTGACAAAAAAAAATCTGTGATTCTGACTTCAGCATCATTGACTGTCGATCAGTCTTTCAGCTTTATTCTTTCTAATCTTGGTCTTGATTCACATCATGTCAACACTGTTTCCATACCGTCCCCGTTTAATTATGAGCGGAATGTTCAGATGTTTATATCAACAGATTTGCCAGCTGTCAACACCGTACCGCAGGATGAATATATAGCAGAAATAGCAGGAAGGATCATATCCATTTGCGATGCCGCTAAAGGAAGGATGCTCATTCTTTTTACATCGCATGAGATGCTCAAAAAGACATATGAACTTGTTAAAGAAAGCGGTCTGCTAGAAGAGTTTGCTCTGATTGCCCAAGGGATATCCGGGGGAAGCAGATCACGTCTGACACGGAACTTCCTGAAGTTTGATAAGGCTGTGCTTTTCGGAACAAACAGCTTTTGGGAGGGTGTCGATATACCCGGTGAGGGACTATCATGCCTTGTGGTCGTAAGGCTTCCTTTCAGCCCGCCAGATGAACCTTGGACGAAGGCAAAGTGCGAAATGATAGAACAGCGTGGAGGCAAGCCATTTTCGGAATACTCCCTGCCTGAAGCAGTGCTCCGGTTCAAACAAGGGTTTGGCAGGCTGATCAGGACTGGCCGGGACAGGGGAGTTATTGTTGTATTTGATAAACGCCTTGGAGAAGCGGCGTACGGTAAAGCCTTTCTGCGCTCCATTCCCAAAGTTCCCGTCCATAAGGTGGGAATCGACGAACTTATCGAAGGGATTGAAAAGTGGCTCTAACCAAGAATAGCGCAAGCCGCCTTCGTGGCAGGCAAAGTGCGCCTGTCTCTGCGATGTTAATTCGCTGGAGCTTTCTTTGTGGAGCTAGACAGTTTCCAAAGAAAAGATATCCTTTCTTATAATGTGAAAAAGAGTAGGGCGTGAAGGCAAAAACTCGGGTAAATTCCGCTGCCAATCGTCGTCTTCCCTGTTATAATGAAGAAATATAAACTAAAATAATGAACAGCCCCAATGGGAATCAATGGAGGAACATGCATGGAGAACAAAATAGAAGTTCTATCAACTGTAAAAATTCAACATGGGCCGGACTTGTACAAGGTGGTCGATGCATTGAACCGGACGTTGAAACATCAAAATCTTATGTTCGGACTTGCGCTCGATACAGAAGACCAAAGCAAGGCCGTTTTTACGATATACCGGACATAAGGGGCGGTACTGTGAAGAAAGTAATTCTATATCTTTTACTTATAATAGCTATTCTTTTAGGGGCCGCTGGATGGATTTACTCAAACGCAACCGAGCCTGTCAGGACAGCAGAAGAGAAGGCGGTTAAACGTGCTGCGGAAGAAGCTGACTTGGCAGATTACGGAAAATTCACTCTCTATAATGGGGAGGAACAAGTTTACGTAGTCGAAGGCAAAAATAACGAGGGCGATGAAATCATTGTATGGATGCCGGATAGTGACGGGAAAATCGTCGTGCATGAAAAAAAGGATGGGGTTTCAAGACAGGATGCCATCAATAAGGTCATTGCCGACAAAAGCCCGCAAGAAATCATTTCTGTACGTCCAGGCATGGAGAACGGAATCCCGTTCTGGGAAGTATACTATTCTACCGGCAATGGTCTGATCAACTATTATTATGTTCACTTCGAAACCGGAGAAATGTATAAAATAATTGAAAATCTTTAATTTTTATATTGTGGAGGTAGCAGCATGGAAATGAAATTGGCTAAAAGAGTACTTTCTTTAACCCCGTCATCAACTTTGGCAATTACAGCAAAAGCCAAGGAGCTTCAAGCACAGGGACATAACATTATCGGGCTTGGAGCTGGTGAACCTGATTTCAACACTCCGAAACATATTCTGGAGGCTGCCAAGAACTCCATGGATGAAGGGCGAACCAAATACACCCCAACAGCCGGACTACCGCAGCTGAAAAAGGCAATAATCACGAAACTGGCAGCAGATCAGGGACTGGACTATAAAATGAATGAAATCATCGTGGGTAATGGTGCAAAGCATGTGCTGTACACCCTTTTTCAAGTCATCCTTGATGAAGGGGATGAAGTAATCGTCCCTGCGCCTTATTGGGTCAGTTATCCAGAGCAGGTCAAGCTTGCCGGCGGCACCCCGGTCTACATTAATGCAACAGAAGAAAATGACTATAAAATTGTTCCTGAACAATTACGGGCTGCAATCACAGACAAAACAAAGGCAGTGTTAATCAATTCTCCTAGCAACCCTACAGGAATGCTTTATACAAAAGAAGAACTTGAAGCATTGGGACAAGTTTGCCTGGAGAATAACATACTGATTGTTTCTGATGAAATTTATGAAAAGCTTGTATACGGAAATAAAAAACATGTTTCTATTGCGGAAATTTCCGACGAACTCAAGAATCAGACAATTGTTGTTAATGGTGTGTCCAAATCCCATTCAATGACAGGCTGGAGGATAGGCTATGCCGCGGGGAATAGTAAAATCATAGGGGCAATGTCCAACCTTGCAAGCCATAGTACATCCAATCCTACAACCACCGCGCAATATGCGTCAATTGCTGCTTATGAAGGAACACAAGAACCTGTGGAAGAAATGCGCCAGGCTTTTGAACATCGGCTTGAGACCGTATTTTCCAAACTAACTGCAATTCCCGGTTTCACATGTATAAAGCCGGATGGAGCCTTCTATCTTTTCCCTAATATCAGTGAGGCTGTAAGGCTTACAGGCTTCAAGAACGGGGATGAATTCACAGAAGCACTTTTGACCGAAGCGAAGGTTGCGGTGATTCCTGGATCAGGTTTTGGAGCTCCTGACAATATCAGGCTTTCCTATGCGACGTCACTTTCCCAGCTTGAAGAAGCAATAGAGCGGATACACAGGTTTGTAGAATCCAAATTAAAAAACTGAATGTAACTCGCATTAACGGTTTGCTATCAATTAGTGGCAGGAGGAAACCTCTCCCGCTAATTGATGGTCCGCCTCATTTATCTAGCCACTTTAGGACAAAACAGACGGGAAGAAGCATGCTGCACCCTTGCTAGGCCTTGTCCGCATCTGTATAATAAAGTGGATACATAGAAACCGTAAGTGCAAGTTTTGGAGGGAATATACCAGTGATTAAAACAACAATTGCAGAAGTTCATAAATACGTTGGCGAGGAAGTCAGAATTGGCGCATGGCTTGCCAATAAACGTTCCAGCGGAAAAATCGCCTTTTTACAGCTGAGGGACGGAACTGGATTTATCCAGGGTGTGGTCGTTAAAAGTGAAGTGGAAGAGGAAATCTTCCAGACTGCCAAGTCAGTAACCCAGGAGTCTTCACTTTATGTCACGGGAACTGTACAAAAAGATGAACGTTCTCCATTTGGATATGAATTGTCAGTCAAAAAGGTTGACATTATTCAACTTGCCACCGATTACCCGATAACACCTAAAGAACATGGTACTGAATTCCTAATGGATCATCGCCACCTTTGGTTAAGGTCAAAGCGCCAGCATGCAGTGATGAAAGTCAGAAATGAAATCATTCGTGCAACCTATGAGTTTTATAATACCAATGGCTTTGTTAAAGTGGATCCGCCTATTTTGACCGGCAGTGCAGCCGAAGGAACAACTGAACTGTTCCATACAAAGTATTTTGATGAAGATGCCTATCTTTCACAAAGCGGCCAGCTCTATATGGAAGCTGCTGCTATGGCCTTAGGAAAAGTTTTCTCTTTTGGCCCAACATTCCGTGCCGAAAAATCAAAGACTAGGCGCCACTTAATTGAATTTTGGATGATCGAACCTGAAATGGCCTTTACAGAACATGAAGAAAGCCTGGTTGTCCAGGAACAATATGTTTCATACATAGTTCAATCGGTATTGGCCAATTGCCAGCTTGAACTAAAAACTCTTGGACGTGATACATCAAAGCTGGAGCAAATCAAGGCACCGTTCCCTAGGATAACATATGACGATGCAATCAAGCTTCTTCATGAAAAGGGATTCGATGATATCACGTGGGGAGATGATTTTGGGGCTCCGCATGAAACAGCGATTGCAGAAAGCTATGATAAGCCTGTTTTCATTATCCATTATCCAACTTCACTCAAGCCTTTCTATATGCAGCCGCATCCTGAACGCGAGGATGTTGTGCTATGTGCCGATTTGATTGCTCCGGAAGGGTATGGGGAAATTATAGGCGGTTCAGAGCGTATACATGATTACAATCTTATGAGGCAGCGAATTGAGGAACATGGGCTTCCTGAAGCTGCTTATAAATGGTATTTGGAGCTAAGCCAATATGGTGCTGTTCCCCATTCAGGATTTGGACTAGGTCTTGAGAGGACCGTTGCATGGATTAGCGGTGTCGAGCATGTCAGGGAAACTATTCCATTCCCACGTCTATTGAACAGGCTGTATCCATAAAAATCGATATATATCAAATCCGCTTTTAGAGGGTAAGATAAAGAAAAATATTATTTTTTAACAGAGTTGATTGAAGCGGAAGGCGCGTAGACTCCTACGGGAGAAAAGGTCAGTGGGAGACCCCACAGGCGCTTGCGCCGAGGAGGCTCCCAGGCCGCCCGTGGAAAGCGAAGCGCATGGAGCGGAAATCAACAAACTTGTTTTACACAGCTAAAATAAAAACAATAATGTAAGCCTGCCAAGACCATTTTTTGGCAGGCTCTTCTATTAGCAACACAGGCAACATACCCTGTTTAGTGTAAAGAACAGTACTAAAAATGGGATATGAAACTAGTTCTTTTTGTAAGATTATCCCTGTTTGAAATGTTTACCTGTCCCTCTTTGATTCATGGTATACTGATAGAGAGGTGTCGAATTATGAAGTCTAGTATCCTTGGCTGGATGCATGAAGGGAATGTTACCATACCTTCCTTGCTTTTCACAGAATATAAAAACTTAAACTTAAATGAATATGAACTTGTTCTTCTATTGAACATCTTGAATTATGCCCAAAAAGGCAACGAATTTCCCACTCCTGAACAGCTTTCCTCCCATATGACGCTTTCTGACCTTCAATGCACTGATGCTTTACGTAAATTAATCCAGCGCGGCTACATAGAAATTATGGATGAGTATAGCCCGGACGGAATCCGTTGTGAAAAATATTCGCTAGAGCCTTTATGGCAAAAGCTTATTGATCAATTCCTGCTTAAGGAAAAGGCAGATAAGGAAAAGGATCGGAAATCGGAAGAACAGAACTTGTATACGATATTTGAAAAGGAATTTGGCAGGCCGCTTTCTCCTTTTGAATGTGAGACATTGGCTATGTGGGTTGATGATGACAAGCATGGTCCGCAAATTATTAAAGCTGCACTTAGGGAAGCCGTTATGTCCGGAAAATTGAATTTCAGGTACATAGACAGAATTCTCTTTGAATGGAAAAAGAATGGTATTAAAACAATTGAACAGGCAAAAAACCAAAGCATAAAGTTCCGCCAGCGTCAGCAGGCAAAGAATTTACCTCAGGACCGACAGGCACCCCCTGTTACGGCCGTACCTTTCTACAACTGGCTGGAACAGTAATTATAATTTGAAGCGAGAGGATTTTACTCTCGTTTTTATTTAATTTTAGGCTATTTTAACTAAATTTACTTCAAACCAGACTAATTTCTAAGCTTATTTTTCATATTATGATTGACCATGCTGGTAAAATAACTTGTAGCAACGTTAAAAAAGAAGGTGACTGAACATGTTGAATAAAGCACAAATCAGGTACTGCCTCGACGAGATGGGCAGGATGTTTCCTGATGCCCATTGTGAATTGAATCATTCCAATCCGTTTGAGCTCGTCGTCGCAGTAGCGTTATCTGCCCAATGCACGGACGTTCTTGTTAATAAAGTGACTGAATCTCTTTTTAAAAAATATAAAACGCCACAGGATTATTTAAATGTGCCGTTGGAAGAGCTTGAAAATGACATACGTTCAATTGGGCTGTTCCGAAATAAAGCGAAAAATATACAGAAGCTTAGCAAAATGATCCTGGAGGAATATTGGGGCCAGGTTCCCATGGACAGGGATGAACTGACGAAGCTTCCTGGTGTGGGCAGGAAAACAGCCAATGTGGTCGTTTCGGTTGCTTTCGGAGTACCAGCCATTGCTGTTGATACACATGTTGAAAGAGTCAGCAAGCGGCTGGGTATTTGCAAATGGAAGGATTCTGTCCTTGAGGTTGAGAAAACACTCATGAAGAAAGTACCGATGGAAGAGTGGTCCGTAACCCATCATCGGTTGATTTTTTTCGGGCGTTATCATTGCAAAGCCCAAAATCCGCAATGCCCAACATGTCCACTATTAGAGGTATGCAGGGAAGGCCAAAAACGGATGAAGGGTAAACTTCAAAATGCCAGAGCATAATTCCAGTTTACCAAAACAATTGGAACATCCCTTTTTTTCTGAAGTGGCAGCTCAGTTGTTTCCTGATGAAGCTGGTTTTTTTTACGGAGCCATGGCGGCTGGGCCTTGGGAGGAATCGTATATCAGTGTTCCAGGACAATATGAGGTATGGAATGAAGTTAGCAAGAAGATAGAAGAGGCTTTTAAAGAGAAAAATAAGCCGCGCGTTAGAGAGGAAATGAGGGAAGGGATATCAAACCTTCTTAAAATTCTTTATTGGAGCAATAAACAGCCAGTAAAGTTAAACAAGCTCAATGAAGTCGATAGCTTGGCACTTAAGCCAGTTAATTGCCAGGAACGGTTATATTTCTTAATTGAAAGACCGGAGCTCTTTCATTCCTACATTCAATTAAAACAATTAATGGAAGAACAAAAAAAGCAGTTCATGAAAAATATTGCTATTAAGAAAGGGAGCACCCGATAATAGGTGCTCCCCTTTTTGATTATAAAATTATATTCTTAGGGAAGCGAGCTCAAGGTGTGGTTAGTTACCACGGCCGGAGCCGTTTCCACTGCCGTTTCCGCCAGTACCGCCACCGGTACCGCCACCAGTTCCACCACCGGTACCGCCGCCAGTTCCACCGCCGGTACCGCCGCCAGTATCCCCACCGGTACCGCCGCCGGTATCTCCGCCAGTACCGCCTTCGCCATCACCTTCGCCGTCGCCAGTACCGCCGCCATCACCTTCGCCTTCGCCGTCACCTTCGCCTTCGCCTTCGCCATCACCCTCGCCTTCGCCATCACCTTCACCATTGCCATTTCCGTTGCCATTTCCGTTGCCATTACCATTTCCGTTACCATTACCATTTCCGTTGCCATTTCCGTTACCGTTATTTCCTCCATTTTCATCGCTAGGTGGAGGTGTTTGGCCTTCGACAACAACAGAAGCTGTTGCAGGATCACTGCTAGTTCCGTCTTTTACAGCAGTTACGGTTACCGAATATGTGCCGCCAGAAGTAATGTTAGGGACTTCATACGAAGTATTGGATGTCGTGTTGGAATGAACCTTGCTGCCATCCTTTGTAACTGAGATGGAGTAGCTAATATTCTGTTTTTCTTTATGGTTCCAGCCCAATGAAATTGAGTTGGTTTCTTTGTTAAACTCTGCCTTCAGACCAGTAGGTGCATCAGGTTTATCAAACTTCTTGGAAACTTCCTTCGGTTTTTTACCTTTAACAGCATATTCAGTCAATACCATGCTATCTGGAGTATATTCACTTGCCAATTTGGCAGGAACTGAACCTTTTTCAATTCTTACACGTTCAACTGATTTTGGCATTTTGAAATCAGGTGTATCGACGTCTTTAGAAACATGCTGCATCAGATTTCTGTATAGCGATTTGGCTATCTGCTGGTCTTTGCCAGGCATGATAGGTGTCATCCTGCTTTCATACCCAGTCCAGACTGCAATGGTATAGTTGGTCGTATAGCCGGCAAACCAGGCGTCAGGAACAGCGCCTTTACCTACATTAAGTTTTCTCAACTCATCTTCTGTATAGTTGGTCGTCCCTGTTTTACCTGCAGCGGGAAGGCCTGGTATATGTGCAGCCGTACCTGTTCCATTTGTTAATACACTCTTCATCATATCTGTGACCATAAACGCTGTGTAGTCTTTCATGACTGCCTTTGATTCAGGTGCAGTATCAATTTCTGTTCCATCACGAAGTTCTATTTTAGCTACAGCATGTGGCTTCGTATAATAACCATTGTTGCCAAATGCGCTGTATGCCCCGGCAAGATGGAGAGGGGATACCCCGACCGTTTTCCCGCCGAAACCGCCTATTGCATAGGATTCATAAATTTCTTTCAAAGGTATCCCAAGGTTTACGGCAAAATCCTTCGCTTTTTCTGTGCCGACCTGCTGAAGAGTCTGCACAGCGATTGTGTTTTTTGATTTCGCAAGGGCAGTGCGGATTGTCATCCAGCCATCATATTGGTCATTCCAGTTCCCGAATTCGGTTCCGCCTGTATATTTGGTAGGCTTATCCTCCATCATATGGTAGGTGCCCCATTGGAGGTGCTCTATTGCCGGACCATAGTCAAGAATTGGTTTTATCAATGATCCTGGCTGCCTTTTAATATCCATTGCAAAATTATAGCCACGCTGGACATCCTTGTTGCGGTTTCCGCCTACCGCCCGGATTTCGCCTGTTTTTGTATCAACCATGACGATTCCGGCCTGGAATTTTTCATCAGGAAATGCCACAACATCATCTGTAAACATCATCTTATCTACATATTTTTGTGCATCCTGATCTAGTGTTGTATGAATCGTTAAGCCGTCGGAGTATATATCGAAATCTCCAGCTTTCTTCACCTCTTCGATAACAGCGTCAACAAACGAGTCATATGGTTTTTCATTTTTTTTGCGTTTTTCTTCAGGAACAAGGGTTTTTTCAACAGGAATGGCCTGTGCTTCCTTCATTTGCTGTTCATTAATGAAGCCATGCTGGTTCATGAGTGAAAGAACCAAATTCCTTCTTTTCTCTGCTCTGTCTGGATTTACGAATGGATTATAATTATTAGGGCTTTGAGGAAGCCCGGCAAGCAGTGCGGCTTCATGAAGCTCAAGCTCATCCAAGCTCTTGTCAAAATATACTTCAGCCGCTGTTGATACCCCATGGATATCTCCACCCATAAGGATTTTATTGACATACATCTCGAAAATTTGCTGTTTCGTATATTTCCGTTCAAGCTGATAGGAAAGCCAGGCCTCCTGTACCTTCCGTTTAATTGTTTTTTCATTGGTCAAAAAGGAGTTCTTCACTACCTGTTGGGTAATGGTTGAAGCACCTTCAGAACCAAAGCCATTCGTAAGGTTCGCAATGACTGCACCGCCCAGGCGGATAATATCAATACCATGATGCTGATAAAAGCGGACATCCTCGGTGGCTAAAAACGCATCTTCAACCAATTTGGGGATATCTTTATAATCAACATATTCTCTTCGAACCGTACCGACTTCCCTGAATACTTTACCTTCTTTATCAAGTAGTTTAGAAGGAATGGGATCCTTTAGAAGCTTTTCGTCCAACTTAGGTGCATCCTGGACGAGGAAAGCGAATGTTGCAATGCCTGACAGCATTCCTACTATGCCAAGCGCAATAAGAATAAGGAATATTTTCTTAAAAAGTCCGCCGCGGGTAGGAACACCTTTTTTCTTCTTTTTCCCATTGGAGGCAATCTGTTTCCTTCTTTCCTCCCTGGATTTATAATTACTTGCCATTAAAATTCCTTCCTTTCATGCAATACAAACTATCAATCTAGAATGTAGAGTTCATCAACTTTTTTTAAATAATCAATCCTTGGCTGGTAGCCTAGTGAAATCGGGATGCCAGCTTCCATTACTTCGGATTTGGTTATTGATTTTCTTCCGCCCTGTTCCATCCTTTCCCAAAACCCTAGAAGAGGGAGCGCATCTAAAAGAAATAATTCATCACTGCTTGAAAATCGCAGGATAACAAATGAAATTCCTCCTTGTTTTAGCACAGCATCCATATGGCGAATTTGGTGCTCATGGATGTTTTTCAAAGGAAAAGAGGTGGGATTCTGGGTTTCCTTCGCCTCAAAATCTATATATCTTCCTTTATATACTCCATTATAATCTGTTGTGGAGGCCTGCTTGAAATAGGCTTCTTTGATAACTGCTGCGCTCCGCTTGGGATAATCAACCTGGACGATTTGAATCGGCGTCGGTTTTTTATGAATGACCGCAATGCCTCTGCTTAGGTAAAATTGATTCGTTTCATTCAAATCGTCTTCTAAAGTCATTCCACGGTTGCTATAAGAATTGACTGACTCCCGTTTTAGTTTCGCTCCTTGAAGGGGCTGTAGTCCAGTGTATTTTTTTCCATTTGGGTAATTGAACAAGATTAGCACCTCACAAACTATTACCTATCATACCAAAGGAGCTTGAATTTTGCTGTATAAAATAATTTAATTGAGCCAATCTAACTATGACCAATTCAAACTGTTTTAAAGAAGGAATAGAATAATGCAGATGTCTGAAAAAGAAATAATTAAGGAAATTAGGAAAGAAACAGCCAAATTGAATAAGGATAATATCACCAGAACAAATGCATATTTTAATTTCTTTAAGCAAAATCCTGATCTTATATGGGCTTTTTTGGCTAGTATGGTCTCACGGAACGGTGGATGGAATATGTGCGACCTTGAAGGAACGATTTTCCCCCATTTCCTTACAGATGTGACAAGGAAGCAACTCTTTCTTACGTATGAGCGAGCAAACTGGCTCATTTTCCATGATGCTTATCCACAACTTTTGCTTTACTCCTATTCGACGAAAATGAATAAGCCATTGTTTCATCTGTTAAAATATTTAAATATTTCGTCGTTTATGCAAAAAGAGTGGGCGGTTTATTGGGAGAAACAGGATAAAAACAGGCTGACCACGGCATTGATTATTAATGAACAAAATGTTATTCAGGAACCGATCATTGAACATCCAGTATACAAAAGTAAAGTTTTTCAAAGCCTTGAGTTCAATCTGCAGGAATGGTTCCATTTTAGTTGTGTTCTTTTTCCAACTTGCGGTGGAGAATTATACGGTGCGAGTGTATCTGGCTTTCGTAAGGTTTCCAATCGGATAGACCTTGGCAGAAGGCTAACCAAAATACTTTTCCATCCAAGGCTGTTTCCCCACTTTTACGAATTTGCCCGGCGAACGGCTCATACGGGTTCAAGACATGACTATGAGCAGTACTTCAAACAAAAAGTCCGGCGCGAAACACCTTATTTAAGGATGACGTTTCCAATTATCGAGCACCACCGCCATATATATCAAGATTGGAGCCAAGTTAAAATGGCCCCCGTACACAAGCTGTATTTATCAGTAAAGCTAAAAGAGACACCCCATTTAACCGACTGGTATATACAAAAACGGGATCAGCTCCAATTGATGGCACAAGTAAAAAAGGACTATTTGCCAAGGGGCTTTAAGCTATAAGCTTCCATTAAAATAATATGATTGGGCACTAAAAAGGCAAGGGGGACGCCCTTGCCTTTATCTCCAGCAGAAACCAAATTGCTAATAGACTCCATTGTAAGAGACCCGGACATCCCGATGAGTGGAGAAATGTACTTTTTGGCTATAGCCGGTTATTCAGCTGGCCTATTTTCGCCTACAAGCTTTTTATCGCCATAACCAGTCTTTTTTTGTTCCTGGCCATTATGGTTTTTCTTGTTTTCCTTACCCTTTTTCGCCATGGCTAAACCACCTCCAATAGTATCGTTCCCGAAACACATGACTTCATTCAGGGATCTTGTCGAATATACTTCCGAAACCAGCATCAAAAAGAAGCTGATTACCACTACTTTTGACAGCTAGCTTCTAGTTTTGTCACCGATGCAGGAAACAGGAGGGGAAGGAAGAATAAGGGTAGTAAATAAACCGTAAAGGGGAAAACGCAATGAAGGGCTCTAACAGTGAAAGGAATAAATTATTGCTCCGTTTGAATGGGATAAATGAACAGCTTTTATTATTAGAGGCAGAAATGGACACGGCGTTTTCGGGGTTATCAATGGAGTTAATTGGCAAACGGTTCGAACAATTGGAGAATATGGAGGTAAGGGTACAGCGATGGGAGCAGGATATTAAGCCGCCTGCACCAACTAAGCGCTCTGTGCCAGCTGTCTTAAACACAAAGCTTGAACTCGCCATTACCGGAAGATAAAATAAAGTGAGTGGGAATGAGGCCATTTATATAAATGGCTTCTTTCATTCCTTTTAACAGGAACCAATAATCAGCCGTAATAATATCCATACTGATTAGAGTTTCAGATAGTGGAGGGGTATCATGGACTCATTGATTTTGTTAGAAGAGCTCACCAAACAGCTTCTGGATTATAATAAGGTATTTGTCCAAACTTTTGAACAAACTAGGGAGAAAAACGAGGATGGTGATTTTTACTCGGAGGTAAAGCCCTTCGCAGATAAAGTAAAAATTATAAATGACCAATGGAAGGAAGCAGCTCTAAAAGAGACGGTATTCCTTGGCCGTAACGGCATTGCGAGCCGTCAGATTGAACTTGCCCATGAACACGTTGAAAAACTATCGATTCAGGCCTTTTTTGTCAAGACCAGCCGGTACACGTTTATAAATTCAAGCAGGACAGTTGATTATACATTAAGCAGCATTCTTGAAAAAATTGCAGGAACCGGGAAAGTTCTTTAATAAAAAAATACCCGCCAAGTGGCGGGCATTTTTCTTAATTAGTAACTTTTTCACCGGTTATTTCCGGCACAGTGGCGCCTGTAGCTTCGAGCTCCTGGATTAGCCTCCGATATGTGGAAGCTGTGATTTCATTTTGAATATAAAGTTTCCTTGCATAATCCCTCAAAACATTTGCATCTACGGAATCATTGTCTCTTTGCAGGATAAAGCTTGTCTTCAATGTTGAAATATCCATCTAAAGCGCCCCTTTCCCCATTTTCTATATCGTAACACATATAAAAAGAAATCCTTATTTTTAAAAAATTTAAACTTCCGACAAAAATTTCTCTATTTAGCACTTGAATTTTCAATAATCACACTGATTCACCGTCAACATATAGTATAGGGAAACTATGTACGGAAGTGAGGTAGCCCACATGCAATATAACCCATACCAAGCTCCGGTATATGGACAGGGGCCTTTTACGCAGCAAATGCCTTATGGAGTTTATCCCCAGCAGGGAATGCCAGTCTCCCAGATGATGCCAGGGTTTCAGCCAGGTTTTCCAGTGGGAGAGAATATGTGGCCGAATAACCAATTTGTTCCACAAGCTCACCAAAATAGGCCGGGCAGCCATTTTCTTTTTCAAAACCCCCTGGATCCCGGAGGGCAAAATGGATTTTTTGGCAATTCACAGCCAATGCAGCAAATGGGTTTTCCGCCACAATATAATCCATACCCTAAAGGGCAGTTTGTACAAAAAACACCAGGAGCCATGCAATCCATCCTTGGCTCGTTTAAATCACAGGATGGCACATTAGATATCAATAAAATGGTGAATACAGCAGGGCAAATGGTCAGTACTGTGAGTCAGGCATCGGCCCTAATAAAAGGCTTGGGCGGAGTATTCAAGGCTTAACAAGGAAACGGGATAAACCGTTTCTTTTTTTCCAGGAACCATCACTTTCATGTGAAATGAGAAAAGAGCGCAGACTGGCTGCGCTCTTTAGCTTTTTGTAAAGGTAATTAAAGATATCACCAATGTGGATAGGTCATTTATCCAGAGGGTTTGGTGTTGGTTACATTTTGCCTAATAAAAAACACTGAAACGTGCCCAATGCAGCTTGTTGGTTACATTTTGCCTAATAAAAAACACTGAAACGTGTCCAATACAGCTTGTTAGATACATTTCGCCTTATGAAAAACACTGAAACGTGCCCAATGAACTTGTTGGTTACATCTCGGTCAGTTAGAGTTCTACAAAGAATGCTTCCTGAATAAACATTCCAGGAACACAAGAAAAGCTTCCTGGAATATTCATAGCAGAGACATGCATTTCTTTCGTCTGACACAAAGGCGCTTGTACTTTTCTTGTTAATCTATTTGCAATGTATGGCCTTTGTCTATTGGCAAGGTTATTTTGAGGAGCCCATCTTGATAGGAGGCTTTTGCTTTATGATCAAGAACCGGTTTTGGAAGGTGAACACTTCTTGTATCACGTCGCTGCGATATGCTTTTCCGATAGCTTCCATGCTCTTCATTTGTCTCTGTTTGTTCGACTTTGTTTTCTATTGAAATGACAACTTGATTTCTAAAAATATCTATATGGATTTGATCTCGCTTAACACCTGCAAGTTCTGACGTAATGATGTATTCGTTGTTATGATCTTCAAGGCTTACGCGGAAAGGTGAATGTGTGAATGGATTTTGGAAGAAATCATCTATGGACTGAAGGAAGCCTTTTACAGGCGGATAGTGCAAAAAGTCATTCAAATATGACAATGGATAATCCGGATCCTTCTGCTTGGAGTTCCGATGCCCCTTCTGAACATAACGTTTTGGTTTATCTTTTTCGTTCATCCCATCTCCCTCTCTCATAAGTCAATTAGAACCCTTAGGCCCATTTATAATTCGAAAATCGATTTTCGTTTATATCATATGAAATTGGTAAACAAGAAGTGAAAGCGAATACAACTTGTGAATATTTGAACAATTGATGACAGATGTCAAAGAAGTGATTTACATCACATGTTTTAACCGGTGCGGCATTATATTCTTGATTAGGAGTAATGAACGAAAGTGAGGAGTTAAACATGTTCTGTTATCAATGTGAACAAACCCCGTCTGGCGGTTGTACGGTCGTCGGAGTTTGCGGGAAAGATGAAACGATTGCAAGTCTACAGGATACAATCATTTTTGCCCTGAAGGGAATTGCAGCCTACCGGACACACGCAAATCAACTCGGTTTTACGGATTCTTTTGTGGATACGACAACCCATGAAGCTCTTTACATGACCTTAACGAATTCGAATTTCAATGTCCAAGAGCATATTGACATGGCAATGAAGGTTGGCCAATCTGCAGTTCGCATGATGGAAGTGCTCGATGAGGCCCATACAAAACGCCTGGGCATTCCGCAGCCTATCCGAGTCAGCCAAAACAAAATTGAAGGTAAGTCGATAGTGGTAACAGGGCATAACCTGTTCGCGCTTGAGGAGCTATTAAAGCAAACAGAAGGTAAGGGCATTAACATCTATACCCATTCCGAAATGCTCCCGGCCCATGGCTATCCTGCGTTGAAAAAATACTCGCATTTAAAAGGGAATATCGGCAAAGCCTGGTATGACCAGCGCCGCCTGTTTGAAAAATTCCCTGGAGCCATCCTTGCAACAACCAACTGTGTAATGCCGATTAAAGGAAGCTACGCTGACAGGATGTTCTCCTATGAAGTGGCTGGCCTTGAAAATGTTCAAAAAATCGTGAATGACGATTTTACACCTTTAATTGACCGGGCACTTGAATTGCCTGAGGCCAATATTGAGTCGGAAGAAACACTGCTTACTGGCTTCCACCATGAAACAGTTCTAGGGCTCGCTCCTGAAGTCATTGCAGCAGTCAAAGAAGGAAAAATCAAACGTTTCTTCGTTATTGCTGGCTGTGACGCACCAGGGAAAGGAGGAGAGTACTACCGCGAACTTGCAACATCGCTGCCTCCTGAAACAGTCATTCTGACAACCTCATGTGGAAAATTCCGTTTCAATGATGTGGATTATGGAACAGTGCCTGGGACTGAGATTCCTCGCTATATTGACCTTGGCCAGTGCAACAACTCTGGTTCCACCGTTAAAATTGCAAAAGCTTTGGCTGATGCGTTCGAATGTGAAATCAATGAACTCCCGGTAAGCATCGTCCTTTCCTGGTTTGAGCAAAAAGCAGTTGCAATTTTGTTGGGACTTTTCAGTCTCGGCATCAAGGACATCCGGATTGGGCCAAAACCGCCTGAATTCATTTCTGCTGGTGTCCTGGAAGTATTGCAAAATGCGTTCAACCTAAAGTTAATTGGTGACGCTCAGGAAGACATGAACGAAATGCTTCAACTTTCTGACGCAAAATAAGAGAAGAGGTGTCCCATAGTTTAAGGGGCACCTCTTTCGTTTAAAACATTAATAGTTAGCCATTTTAACCAAAAATCTAAGGAGTGACGGAGACTTCATTCTTGTTACTGCAGTATTTGGTCCAAAAGTACTTCAGGATTGAATTTCATGTTTCCATGGCTGTCCATTTCAATTAAACCATCTTTTTTCATTTTTGTTAGTGTCCTGCTCACTGTTTCCCTAGTTGTACCAATCATATTTCCTAAATCCCTGTTCGTAAAATCGCCTTTTAGCAAAACGCGCCCATCACTGACTTCAGTGCCATGCCTTTGGCCTAGGCGGACCAGCAGCTTGATGATTTGCTCATTCGTGTTATTCAGGATTTGCTCCTCGAGACGGTTCTGCAAGTCGACAATCCGCTCACCAAGCACGCGGAATAGCTTGATACATAATTCCGGATTGTACATCAGGACACTTTCAAACCTGGAAATAGGCACAACAACCAATGTTGCAGGTTCAATTGCCTCCGAATAAGCCGGGTAATCACCCTTCCGGAAAAAGCCGATATGCGGGAACATCTCACCCTTTTGAAGGATATTGACGATTTGTTCTTTCCCGTTTGCATCAGATTTGTAAATTTTTATTTTTCCCTTAAAGACAAAATAAACATTTTCAATGGGATCACCCTGCATGAAAATATGGGCGCCTTTTTTAAATTCCCTGGCGATTGAAATTTCTGCTATTTTATCTATTTCATATCGGTTCAATTCCCGGAATATCGGAAACCATGAAAGCACGGTTCTTATTTCTTCAGCTAGCATTATTCCCCACTCCTAATCGTGTAGTTAAAAAAACATTTGTGGATTATGTACTTAAAATTCTGCTCCAGCTAGAGACGAGCCCAGGCTCATTGCAGCCCATTATCCCATGTTAAGGATAAGAAAGCCCTCCTAAAGTTCTGAATCATTCACCTACCTATTCGTGCAATTGGCACCCCAAATAAGCCTCTAAGGATAAGCACCACGGGGATAGACGGTTTTTATCTGTCGTAAGTGTCCTAGCTTTTATTCATGTCACCTTTTATTGTATCAAATCAAATGATTGAGGTAAGAAAATATTCCGTGTCAAAATCTTGACATCTGTTGGGATTAATTCCCACAAACATTCACGAACATTAGCAATATATTTTTCTTTTTTAACGAACGTCTATTCGCTACAATAGAGGAGATGGGGTGATGTAAATGAAATTGAGGAAAAACCTCCAAGAGATGCTTGAAAAATTAAAGCTTGATGAACAATTTAAAAATAATATTGTTCATTGGCATACAATTGATGAAAAACCGGCCAGAACGAAATCGATGCCGGAACAACTGAATCCGTTATTAAAAAAGGCCCTGGAACATAGAGGGGTTTCTGAATTATATACTCACCAGAAAACCGCATTTGAAACAGCGATGTCCGGACAAAGCATCACGGCCGTCACTCCGACCGCCTCGGGGAAAACTCTATGCTATAATCTGCCCGTCCTGCAGACAATCCTGAATGACAGCAGTTCGAGGGCATTATATATGTTTCCAACCAAGGCGCTTGCCCAGGACCAAAAGAGTGAAATTAATGAATTGATCCAGGAAGCGGGCCTTGATATCAATAGCTATACGTACGATGGAGATACACCGGCGAACATTCGGCAAAGAGTTCGAAAGGCCGGCCATGTTGTCATAACGAATCCTGACATGCTCCACAGTGCGATATTGCCACATCATACAAAATGGGTTTCGCTGTTTGAAAACCTTAAGTTTGTCGTAATTGACGAACTGCACACATATAGGGGTGTGTTCGGCAGCCATGTCGCGAATGTCATACGCCGGCTTAAGCGGATATGCAGCTATTATGGGAGCAATCCTGTGTTCATTTGTACCTCTGCAACAATCGCCAATCCGCTTGAACTGGCAGAGACCTTGACTGAAACCCATATGGTTTTGGTCGACAATAATGGGGCTCCAACGGGAAGGAAGCATTTTGTTTTTTATAATCCGCCTGTCATTAATAAACCCCTGAACTTGAGGCGAAGCGCAACCCTCGAAGTAAGGAGGATAGCGGGGGAGCTGCTGCGAAATAAAATCCAGACAATTGTTTTTGCCCGGAGCCGGGTTAGGGTTGAAATTATCCTGACGTATCTTCAGGAGCTTGTCAAAAATCAGCTTGGCCCAAAATCGATTATGGGCTACCGCGGCGGTTATTTGCCAGCCGAGCGGCGCCGGATTGAAAAGGGTCTTCGAAATGGTGAGATATACGGCGTCGTCAGCACGAATGCCCTTGAGCTGGGGGTAGACATCGGCCAGCTTCAAGTTTGCATTATGACCGGATATCCGGGAACAATCTCGAGTGCCTGGCAGCAAGCAGGCCGTGCCGGAAGACGGCATGGAGAAGCGCTTGTGATTATGGTTGCAAGCTCAAGCCCGCTCGACCAGTATGTCATCCAGAATCCGGATTATTTTTTCAATAAGAGCCCGGAAACAGCCAGAATAAATCCGGACAATTTGATCATCCTTATTGACCACCTAAAGTGTGCAGCCTACGAGCTTCCTTTTAAAAAAGATGAAGAATTTGGAGGGCTGGGTACTGAAGAGCTGCTCGAATATCTTGTCGAGGAGAGGGTCCTCTATCAAAACGGAGATAAATGGTATTGGATGAATGATTCCTTTCCGGCCCATAACATAAGTTTGAGATCTGCTTCCCAGGAAAATGTCATAATCATAGATCAATCCGATATCGCTAATGTCAGTGTGATTGGTGAAATGGATACATTCTCGGCCATGACGCTGCTGCATGACGAAGCAATTTACCTTCACCAGGGCATTCAGTACCAGGTGGAGAAACTTGATTGGGATGAGAAGAAGGCCTATGTCCGGGAAGTTGACGTTGATTACTATACCGATGCGAATCTCGCGGTCCAATTGAAGGTTCTGGAGGTAGACAAGCTTTCAGAACGGAACGGTGTGGAAATTGGATACGGGGATGTAAGCGTTAGGGCAATGGCGACAATTTTTAAAAAAATAAAATTCGAAACCCATGATAATATAGGTTCAGGCCCGATTTTTTTACCAGAAATGGAGCTGCATACAAGCTCTGCCTGGGTTTCGCTTGAAGATAACTTGGACGAGCTCAAACATGATCGCCTGGAACAAGGTCTGATAGGTGCGTCTCATGCACTGTCCAATATTGCTCCTTTGTTTGTTATGGCAGACCCTCAGGATATCCATGTTGTTCCCCAGGTTAAGGCTGACCACAATGAGAAGCCTACGATTTTCTTTTATGATAGTTATCCTGGCGGAGTAGGCCTAAGCGACAAACTTTATGCCGGCATGGAATTAGTCCTCGAAGAAGCGGCCGCAATGATTGAAAGATGCCCATGTGAAGAAGGCTGCCCGTCCTGCATAGGCATGGATGCAACGTCAATGACTGCAAAAAAAGATGCATTTAAAATAACAAATCACTTCCTGGCCGCTGCCAGGAATGCACGGTTGTGATGACATGTCGTTAAAAAATAAATTAAACAGATTAAAGCCCCATCTCTCGGCCAGTCATAAGGAGTCATTGTCAAATGAAGTTTTTGCACCAGCTGGCACACAAACTTCCGAAGCGGTTACTGAACCGCGTCTGGAGAATATTGGCCACGATATCCCGCAATGGGAGGAATGGGATAAAGCCGGAGTAAAGGCGTTCCATTTTGATGGACAATATTGTTTAGTAAGGGAAGTTGTCTATCCTCTTGACTATAAGCATGGGCGATACAGGTTCTCTGACTTCCTGGAGGCGGTTTCCCTTTGGGAGACAAGCGGCATAGAGCACCCGCTCTCTTCCAAGGGGCACACCGCTGAGGAGTTGTTCTTTTTTGATACAGAAACGACAGGGCTTGGCGGCGGAACTGGAAATACGATATTCCTGCTGGGCCAGGCAAGTGTCGTTAGAGATAAATTGATTCTAAAACAGCATATCCTTCCTCATCCTGGAGCAGAAGTCCCACTATATCAAAGCTTCCTGGAAAGCATTAATTATAGGACACTGGTCACCTATAATGGGAAATCGTTTGATTGGCCTCAAGTAAAAACAAGGCATACTCTCGTTCGAGAACATGTACCAAAGCTGCCTGAGTTCGGTCATTTCGATCTGTACCATGCTGCTAGAAGGCTATGGAAACATAAGCTTGACAGAATGAAGCTTTCAGTTGTTGAGACAGAGGTACTGGAAGTGGAAAGGGAAGATGACATTCCTGGTTTTCTAGCTCCGATGATCTATTTTGATTACGTCGAGACAGGCAGGCCAGACGGAATGCTCGGAATCCTTAAACATAATGAAATTGACATTCTGTCACTTGTTACCTTATATACTCATTTGACTTTCCAGCTTTGCGGCATGGATGGTGAACGGACGAGACAGGAAGCCCTAGAAGTGGGGAAATGGTTTTCGGCCGTCGGAAACCATTCTGAAGCAAGCAGGGCATATACGGGACTCATCGAAGGAAATGACAAAGAGGCCGCTATCGCAAAGCTGCGGCTTGGGTATTCGTTTAAGAAAGGGAAGCAGTGGGACCATGCTTTGGAATACTTCTCTGCAGCTGCTGAATCGCATGCGCTTGAAGTCTCAGTCGAAGCAAGTATAGAGGCCGCGAAGATTCTTGAACATAAGTTTAAGGATTACCAGAAGGCACATCATTTTTCTTCACAGGCTTGCCAGAAGTGTGAATCCGATAAGCTCCGCGCAGTATCTGGAACACTTCTTAAAATAGATATGCTTGCCAGGCTTAAAAGGCTGCAAAGGAAGCTGAATATTGGCCAAGATTAAGAAACTTCATACGTTGGTAAATTTGCTTTTTTGCCGCAGTTGAACCAGTTAATAATCGGGGAATGACTGCGGTTTTCTCATTATTTCTAGCTCCAGCGCCTATCGCCTAGCAAACTTCAGGCCTCCTCCCTACGATAAGTCATCATCGAATCGCTTACGCTCTTCGTGATTCCTTTATCTCAGTCGAAGTCCCTCCATTTTGTACGGCGATGACCGAGGCGCTTGCGCTTTTTAAACTTGTCACAAAACGTTCATAATTAAATATTAATAATTCGTATTTTCTAGTTGTTAATATGCGTAAAACCCATTAAAATGGGACATTGGGCGTACTTATTTTTCGACAAATATCATCAATAACGGGGCTGAAGTTTTAATGTATAAAGCAGTATTTTTTCTATTTTTCCTTGTTGTTTTTCTCACAGCATTTGTTTTTACAAACATGAGGGACAGCTTCTACACTTTTTTGTTTTAAAGTAGGCATTGCACCTAAGCATCGATGATTTTTCTGAATAGGCTATTACAGCCAATAAGAAGGAGCGATGCTTATGTTTCCCAGGCCGTTTGCGCCAGGACCAGGTTTTCCAAAGGGCCCAGTCCGTGTCCAGCATGTGTACTCAACTGTAGTGATACCGCATATCCATCCATTCCATACCGTGACTGTTAACCACCAGCGTATTATTCATAAGCACTATTTCCCGCATACACATTCAACAATTAACCAATTTACTCAAAGTAATCCCTCTGGTCCGGTATGATGCGGTGAAAAAATCAAACTCAATGAGGGCGAAAAAGCCCTTTTTGTGTTTTATTCCCAGTTCAATGTTAATATGGTAGAAAGAGAAGAAGTATCGGGGGCGATACCTACGTTTAAAGTTATTACAATTTCAGGCTATAAGCCCTTTGAATTGGGCATTTTTCAGCCGGATCATCCGGCGGCGTCCTATATAAAAGCAGCCTATAAAAAAGAAATCCTCCCCCTTGTTGAAACTGGCCTTGAATGGGTTCTCATCAGCGGACAACTGGGTGCAGAGCTTTGGGCAGCAGAAGCAGTTTTTGAACTTCAGGAGGATTTTCCCGATCTTAAACTCGCTGTCATTACTCCGTTTTTGGAACAAGAAGAAAAATGGAACGACAAGAATAAAGAATGGTATGAATCAATTTTGCTTGGTGCGGATTATGTCGATTCTGTCACGAAGAAGAAATATGATAGCCCAAACCAATTCAGATTGAAAAACCAATTCCTGATTAAAAAGAGTGATGCGCTTATTCTCTTGTATGATAGTGAAAAAGAAGGAAGCCCAAAGTTCATGTATGAAATGGCGCAACAGGTTAATGGGTACCCGGTAAGATTGATTACTTTCTACGATCTTCAGCAGATCGTTGAGGAAGAACAGTTAAAAAAGTATGAATACTAACTACGATGGGTGCTTGCAGGAAAAGATAAATTGACAAAAGGGTCTATTTTTGAAAAAATAATAAGTAATGATTGGCTTACTGTAGAGGTGAAAACAATGCTATCGGATAAA
The DNA here is from genome assembly GCF_001278805.1 of Bacillus sp. FJAT-18017. Classification (GTDB taxonomy): domain Bacteria; phylum Bacillota; class Bacilli; order Bacillales; family Cytobacillaceae; genus Bacillus_D. The sequence goes on from NZ_CP012602.1 coordinate 2,257,760, forward strand.
ATCAAATTGACCGCAAAAGATATCCTTGAACAGGAATTCAAAACAGCGATGCGGGGATACAAACAAGAAGATGTTGATAAATACCTTGATTTGATAATCAAAGACTATGAAACCTTCCATCAGGAAATTGAGGAACTGCAGCAGGAAAACCTGCGCCTGAAAAAACAGCTCGAGGAGGCTAATAAAAGGCCTGCCCAGCAGCCGCCTGTCCAGCCAGCCGGAACAACCAATTTCGACATCCTTAAACGCCTTTCCAACCTGGAAAAGCATGTATTCGGCAACAAGCTGTATGAGTGATTGACATGAAATCCCGTATTTTCCTGAGGTATCCATTGATTAATCAGCAGGAAATACATATAATAGACATTGTTCATTAATTGCGTTCGGGTAATCGCTGCAGCTTTGCTGTAGAGGAAAGTCCATGCTCGCACAGGCTGAGATGCCTGTAGTGTTCGTGCCTGGCGAAAAAATAAGCCAGGGCAGCCTTTTGGGCTGACGGCCGGGAAAATGCCTAAGTCCTTTGGATATGGTATGAATACCTATAAAAGTGCCACAGTGACGGAGCCTTCCTGGAAACGGGAAGGGTGGAACGCGGTAAACCCCACGAGCGAGAAACCCAAACTATGGTAGGGGAACTTTCTCCGCGGAATTCAACGCAGGAGAAGGGCAGGCATTGCCTGGAGATAGATGATTACCACCCTAGTACGAGACTTTTAGTCGCTTGCAGTACAAAGGTACAGAACATGGCTTACAGAACGCAATTTCTGGAAATTATTAAAATAATAACAGCTATGGCCCTCCTGAATGGATGGCCTTTTTGTTTTTCTAAAAGTATGTCTCACGGTATTATTTGGAGCTGACCATCAAAAATGGGTCTAGTGGAGATTTGAAGTTGACTATGCAATTCTGTTAACATGTAACATAGTGTGAAATGCGGTTTTAAAAGTACATAACAGGTAAGGTGAACGAATGGGTAAATATGAAATAATCGCAACGGCAGCAATGGGACTTGAAGCACTTGTGGCTAAAGAGGTAAAGGACCTCGGCTATGAAGGGGCAACTGAAAACGGCAAGGTAACGTTCGTTGGGGATGAGCTTGCTATTGCGAGGGCCAATCTTTGGCTAAGGACAGCTGACCGTGTGAAAATAAAAGTCGGTGAGTTTAAAGCTTATACGTTTGATGAATTGTTTGAAAAGACGAAGGCACTCCCGTGGGATAAATTTTTGCCAGAGGACGCGGAATTTCCCGTTAGCGGAAAGTCTGTAAAGTCCAAGTTATTCTCCGTTTCAGATTGCCAGGCGATTGTGAAGAAGGCAATTGTAGAAAAAATGAAACTGCGATACAAAAAAGTTTCACGATTCGAAGAAACTGGGGCGTTGTTCAAGATTGAGGTTTCTTTATTGAAGGACGTAGCAACGATCAGCCTCGATACGAGCGGGGCTGGGCTGCATAAGCGCGGTTACCGTGCTGGACAAGGGGAGGCGCCGTTAAAGGAAACATTGGCTGCCGCACTCGTCCAGCTGACAAATTGGTATCCTGAAAAACCATTCATTGACCCGTTCTGCGGTTCCGGTACGATTCCTATTGAGGCAGCACTGATTGGCCAGAATATTGCACCTGGATTCAATCGTGAATTTGTTTCCGAGCAATGGAGCTGGATCGGGGAAGATGTTTGGGAGAAAGCCCGTACAGAGGCGGACGATCTTGCAAAATATGACCAGCCGCTTGATATTGCAGGTTACGATATCGACCACCGAATGGTCAAGATTGCACAGGGCAACGCGTTTGAAGCAGGGCTTGGCGAAATCATTACCTTTAAACAAATGCAAGTCAGAGACTTGACCTCGGATAAGCAATACGGTGTCATAGTCGGTAACCCGCCATATGGAGAACGGCTTGGAGACCGCCCGGCAGTTGAACAAATGTACCGCGAAATGGGCCAGGCCTTTGAAAAATTGGATACATGGAGCAAATATATACTAACTTCCCATGAGGATTTTGAGAAATTTTACGGTAAGCCGGCTACGAAAAAACGCAAGCTTTTCAATGGCTTTATCCGGACGGACTTTTACCAATACTGGGGACCAAGACCGCCGCGTAACTAATCCAATTAGTATTAAGTTCACTAGTGAATTGAGTTTAATGTGGAAGCAAATTTTTACTTCTTTCGCTCACTAGGATAGAAAAGGACTAGTGAAGGCAGCATAGTTTCTCTGTTTTTACCTAGTTATTATCGGTAAACTAAATAGAAAATCACTAGTAGCTGCCTGACAAGGACTAGTCTATGCCGTGCAGGGGTTAGTTACTCACAGGCAGTGACTATATATAAAATAACTATAAAATTAAAAAATATGGCAACTAACCACCAGTGAATATGAAATTCGGTTAGTTGAAAATTACTAGTAATACCCGTAATAATCCTTTCCGATTTCCATGCAAAATCGGGCCCCCTGGAATAATTCCTTCACTCCTTGAATAGGCTAGAACATGTTACCTTTTTTCGGGAGGAATGAACAATGAACCAGGGACCTAACTTTGCTAAAATTGCCGAAGCCATTGCCAGAACCATGGAAATGGCCAGCCAGGATGCGATGTTGAAAGAAAAATCGTTCCTTTTGCTAAAAGAAGCTGAGCAGAATTGGAAGCGGGCTCTGTCGGCAAGGCAGATTGCCAAATAACAAAAACCGGAAGCACACATTAGCTGCTTCCGGTTTTTTATATTTTTTGTTGGGAACTAGCCTCTAAGCTGTTTCATTGCCTCTGGAGACATCATGTCAGGCGACCAGGCAGGCTGCCAGACAAGATTAACGAGGGCATTCCGGATCTCAGGAAGAGATTCGATTTTGTGTTTGACTCCACTAATAATACTGTCATGAAGCGGGCAGCCAGGCGTTGTAAGCGTCATGGTGATTTCCGCATCCTGATCATTCACTGGTTTTATATCATATATAAGGCCAAGGTCGACAACGTTAATATTTAATTCCGGGTCAAGAACGGTTTTTAGCTCTGCGCGTATTTTTTCAACTGTATCCATTAAAGAACACTCCTTTACTTTTTCAAAACAAGAATGATCGTAATGCTAATGATGACAAGGGTAATTGATGCAGCAATCTGACCTGCCAAGAATACGACTGCTGATTTATAAAGAATCGCAAAAAACACAAGTGTCGAGGAGGCGGCCAGGGTAATAAACAAAGGGACAGCAGCCTTATCGTTAACCATGTCCTTGAGTGCCGGAACTGCTGTTTTCCCAATTTCCTTGCTGTATTTGTGTGTCCACCATAGGAAAGGGACTATTTTATACAGATAGCCAAGGATGCTATAGGCTATCCAAAGCATGATATATACATAAAGAAGCGGTCCAATCGTTTCGGCGAGGCTGCCCGCGGAGAAAGATACAAGAGTGCCAAGATGGACAAGGGCGCCGAATACGATACCTAGCAGCGCAAACATGAACGGTTTATCAAGCTTTTTCTTGATTCTTTTTCCAATGATTTGGAGAATATGCCAGGCAAACATCATGAACCCTATCGCCAGCAGTACTAAACCGAGGCCTAAAAGGACATCGTTTCCTGTCCAGAAGCTTATAGCCGTAACCACAAGCCCTATAGTATAAACCGCGTACACCCAGACAGCCATTTTCATCCCAAACCCATGGGCAAGTGAAAACATCGGCACCATTTTGTAAGAAAACCCGAAGATCAATAAGGTGAACCAACCAGCTGTTCCTAGTAAAATATGGCTTTTCAATATTGGAATGTAGGCATCTCCGCCTGATCCGGTTTTCATTGACCAAACCATTGTAATCCCTAATACGATTGTCACTAGCAGGCAGACTAGGGCTGATCCAACGAAAAGTGTCAGGATGTTAGGCTTAGCCTGCTTTCTCAGCGTCATACCCATTTGAAAAATAAACATCAGAATACCAATCAGCATTAGCACACCGGGTAAAAACGCGTTTCCAGGACTAACATATAGCATTAATGAAAATAGCGTAATACCGATAGCAGTGACAGCAAACTGGACAAACCCGAATTTTTCGCTCCAGATGGGAGTTAGAAACGCGACAGGCACCAGCTGATACATCGCCCCCATTGCCGTCATCAGCGCCCATCCCAGCAGCAATAGGTGAGCCGCTGACCAAATAGCAGGAATCCGGAATACTCCTTCAGAAACCATGTCGCCATTAACAATCAGCAATACCTGAGAAGTGACAAGGGAAACTAGCGCGATAAGAATAAATGCAAAAGGCAGCTTTATGTTTGTTTCATTGCCGGAAGTTTGTTGAATCATAGTAAATCACACCTTTTATCGAAAAATCTCAATCTTGAAGCTGCCATCTTCCTGTTCTTCCGTCCGCTGCTTAAACCCCAGCTCCTGCAGCTGTTCGTATAAGAACATCGGACGGCGTTCATTAATAATTGTCAGTGTTTGATTATTATCTAGTGTTTCAAGGGCGGCGAGGGTCCGCATCATTGGCTGCGGGGGCTCAAGTCCGCGGTTGTCAAGAATCATGATTGTGCACCTCTCTTAGTAAAGGTCACTTTCCAATGTTTCTTTTCAAGCTCCTCCAGGTCGTGAGTGAACCCTTTCGCTTTCATGACTGCAAATAGCGGAACAGGCTTGAATGGGGCATGAAGGATAAATGCATCATTTTCCTCGAGCCCTTTAATTGCGTCCATAATCTTTTGAAATGGTTCGATTTTATTTTTTAAATCCTCCCGAACATCCAATTCAATGATCTTATTTTCCATAGGTAATCCTCTCCCTTTACTAAAATAGTTCCGATTGCAGTGCTTCGGAGTTAATGAGATAAAATCCCGAATCATCCTGTTCAATAAACTTTTTCTTCTTTAAGTGGTTTACTGTTCGAGAGACAGTTTCCCTCGAAGTTCCAATCATGTTGGCCAACTCGCGGTTCGTGAATTGGGTAGTCAATCTGTGAAGGTCCCCCAGCTCGACTCCGTTAGATTTAGTCAGTCTGAGCAAAAGAAGGACGATTTGCTCATAGGTGTTATGAAGAATCTGGGCCTCAAGCCTTTCCTGAAGGTCGACTATCTTTTCACCAAGCACCTTGAATAATTTAATGCTTAGCTCAGGATAGCTAATCAGCACTTTTTCGAAATCATTAATTGGAATAACTACTAGTTGAGCTTCTTCAATGATCTCTGCATGGGCAGGGTAGTTTCCTTTTCTAAAAAATCCCGCATGCGGGAACATTTCTCCGGCCTCTAAAACTGAAACGATTTGTTCTTTCCCGGCAGAATCTGTTTTGTAAATTTTCACTTTACCGGAATGGATGAAAAACACACGGTCAAGAGGATCATCCTGCATAAATACATACATTTTATTTTTATAATTGCGCGCCTGGGCGATTTTAACTAGCTCCTCCAATTCGCAGAAATTCAATTCCCTGAAAATTGGAACGGCGGACAACCGTTTAATGATGTCAGTCCGTTTCATCGGCATCACCTTTTACCCTATATATTTGTTGTTAACCACAGTGTATCAGGGTTAAATTGCTAGATATGTGATGTTCATCACGCTCTATCAAAATTAAAGTCCCCTGTGTGAAAAATCACAGTAAGGCCATGGACTTCAGCACTTTTAACAGTTTTGTGAACATGTAGAATTCCATTTGTAAACCAAAAAGAAAGGAAGTTTAGGAAATGGAACTACAAAGAGAAACGAAAGTCCCCAAAATCGTGAAAACGAACAAAAATGCACTTTTAAAATCGATTTTAATCATTACGATTTTGTTCAGCTTTACAATTTTACTTACCGGGGGCTATTGGATTTTTAAGGAGCAGGCTCCCAGGCCGATGAAGGTTACCAATAGCGAAGGTGAAGTACTTTTTACAAAGGAAACGATCATGGGCGGCCAGGCAGTTTTCCAAAAATACGGCTTGATGGATTACGGGACGGTCCTTGGCCACGGTTCTTATATGGGACCTGATTACACTGCGGAAGCCTTGAGGGTATATACAGAAGGAATGCAGGATTACAAGGCGGAGAAAAAGTTTGGGAAGGATTTCAAGTCACTTGATACCGACCAGCAATCTGTTATCCGCGACAACGTAATTGTTGAGATGAGGGAAAACCGATATGACCCTGAAAAGGACTCTCTTAGATTAACTCCAGCCCAGGCACTGGGATATGAAAGAGTCCAGCAGTATTATGGAAAAGTCTTCACTGACGGAGATGGCTGGGGGCTTAAAGCAGGCTTAATTCAGGAGAAGCATATGCCTGACGGAGAGCGCTCATATGTAGCAAAAGGGGATCAGATTAAGCAAATCAGTGACTTCTACTTCTGGACTGCATGGCTGTCGAGCACAGTTCGAAAGGGAGACGAAATTACCTATACAAATAACTGGCCGTATTATGAAGACGCGGGAAACGTCATGTCTTTCGGAGCGATTTGGTGGAGCGGTGTCAGCGTAACAGTCTTGATTTTGTTTGTCGGCCTCATTCTATTTGTTTTCTATCGTTATCACCTTGGAATGCAGGAAGCTTATAAGGATGGTAACTTCCCTAGGATTGACCTGAGAAAGATTCCTGTCACAGCTTCTCAAGTTAAGACTGGTAAGTATTTTGTTATTGTTATGACGTTATTCTTTGTCCAGGCGATGTTTGGTGCGCTATTGGCCCACTACTACATCGAGCCTGATAGTTTCTTCGGAAACAAATGGATTGCAGAAATCCTTCCATTTAACATAACAAAGGGCTTCCATCTGCAGCTGGCTATTTTCTGGATTGCTACTGCCTGGCTCGGAATGGGAATTTATCTCGCACCGCTTGTTGGCGGACATGAGCCTAAGAAACAAGGATTGCTCGTTGACATCCTTTTCTGGGCGCTTGTGGTCCTTGTTGGAGGCAGCATGATCGGCCAGTGGCTTGGGGCAAACGGATACCTGGGCAACAACTGGTTCCTCCTCGGCCATCAAGGATGGGAGTACCTTGAACTCGGAAGGTTATGGCAGGTTATCCTGGTTGCTGGCATGCTCATTTGGCTGTTTATCGTCTACAGGGGCATTAAGAGCGGCCTGAAGCGTGAAACAGACAAAGGAGGGCTGATCCATCTTCTGTTCTATTCAGCAATCGCTGTACCGTTGTTCTATATTTTCGCATTCTTTATTAACCCGGATACTAGCTTTACGTTTGCCGATTACTGGCGCTGGTGGATTATCCACCTTTGGGTAGAAGGAATTTTTGAAGTTTTCGCTGTTGTTGTCATTGGCTTCTTGATGGTTCAAATGAGGCTTGTTACAAAAAGCTCAACCGTAAAAGCACTTTACTTCCAGCTGATTTTATTGCTGGGCAGCGGTGTTATCGGTATCGGGCACCACTACTATTACAATGGCTCGGCTGAAATCTGGATTGCACTCGGCGCGGTATTCTCTGCACTTGAGGTTATCCCGCTCACTCTCTTGATTCTTGAAGCGTATGAGCAATATAAGATGATGCGTGACGGCGGTGTCGACTTCCCTTATAAAGGCACGTTCTGGTTCCTGATTTCCGTCGCTATTTGGAACCTGGTCGGTGCAGGGGTTCTTGGCTTCTTGATCAACCTGCCTGCCGTCAGCTTCCTTGAACATGGACAATTCCTGACACCGGCCCATGGCCACGCCGCGATGATGGGTGTTTACGGTATGTTTGCCTGTGCCGTACTTGTATTCTCGATGAGGAACATCGTTAAGCCTGAAGCCTGGAATGACAAATGGGTTAAAATTAGCTGCATTGCTCTTAACGTCGGACTTGCAGGTATGGTTTTTGTTTCACTCCTGCCGGTCGGTTTCGCCCAAATTAAAGAAGCTTACTTCAATGGTTACGCGGCATCAAGATCGTCCGATTTTCTAAAAACCGACTTTGTCCAAACAATGTTGACGTGGCGCTCGGTGCCAGACACGGTTTTCCTTATTGGAGTCGTCATCCTGCTGCTATTCAGTTTGAAAGGTTTGTTCAATCTTCGTAAGGTAACCCATTCGGAGGGCGAACTGCTGCCAGTTCCGGATCTTGCCGAAGACGACGATGAGGAATAAAAGCAGAATTAGCAGTTTTTAAGCCTATGTGATACAGCGCACAGCAGCCATTCTACACGGCAGTTATAATCAAGAAGAAATAACAACATTACAGGAGTGATAATAATGCAAACTTTTGCTGCAGTTGTAAATGTTCCTGATTTCCCGCCTCGTGAAAAGCACCCAACTATTTTTCGCACGTTTGACAGCCTGAACAAGGGTGAAAAAATGCAAATCGTCAACGATCACGATCCACGTCCGCTGCTTTATCAATTCATGATGGAGCGTCCTGAAATCTTTGAATGGCAATACCTTGAGGAAGGACCGGAAACCTGGAAGGTCTCGATTCTGAGGAAATAATAGATTGAAGCCCCGAGTTTTGTGGACTCGGGGTTTTATATTTTTTTAAGATTAATTTGGTAGTAATCCAGCTTCATAAGCTGGTGCTGCGCTACTTCTTTCGATGGACATTCGGGTTTTCTTTGTGCCATCTTAGGGATAAGTTCACTTTAAAGGGAGCTGACCCTTCAGGATCAGATAACTATCAGCAAAAAATGCGTGAGAAAGCTATAGAGAGATTATGAAAAGGTGCTCTAGTACAATTTGATGCGGCTGTGCAGGTAAATTGTCCTTGATATAAGGTTTCGAGTACAATTCGATGTCGTTCTGAAGGTGAAATGTCTTCGAAATAGGGTTTCGAGTACAATGTGATGTCGCCCGGCAGGTGAAATGTCCTTGAAATGGAGTTTCGAGTACATTTCGATGCTACCTAGTAAGTAAAATGTACCCGTACTTGCCTTATCTCTTTCGGCTGGCTCTCAAACCCATGTGCAAAAAGGCCCGCTCAGCGCTATGTACTTACTTTCTGAAAAATGTGATAAAATGGGCACAAGAAAGGGGAGAAGTGAGTTGGATCAAACAAAATTAGAAACAGAATTTCTGGACTACATAAAGAAAATGGCAGCATACAAAGAGGCGTTAGGATTAATTTACTGGGATTTGCGAACCGGTGCGCCTAGAGACGGCCATGATCAACGCGCTGAAGTGATAGGGATGTTGTCTTCAGAAGTGTTCAATATGTCCGTATCCGAGCAGATGGCTGAATACATAAAAAGGCTTACAGGCGGTGAGGTTAGTGAAATTACCGCTGCGTCATTAAAAGAATGCAAAAAACAATATGACCTCAACAAAAAGATTCCTGCCGATGAATATCGTGAGTTTGTGGTTCTCCAATCCAAAGCGGAATCGGTATGGGAAAAGGCGAAGGAAACTTCCGATTTTGCATTGTTCCTGCCATATCTTGAAAAGCTGATTGATACTACAAAACGGTTCATCACTTATTGGGGGTATGAAGGAAATAGATACAATACGTTGCTTGACCAATATGAACCTGGAGTTACCGTGGAAGTACTGGACGATGTTTTTGCCAGGCTGCGCGACAAGATCGTGCCACTAGTCCAAAAAATCTCCCAATCGAATAAACCAGAAACAGAATTTCTTTTCAAGTATTTCCCGAAGGAAGCTCAGAAAGGCTTTAGCCTCGAAGCACTTAGGCAAATTGGATACAACTTCGATTCCGGCAGGCTGGACGAAACGGTTCATCCGTTCGCAACCGGTTTAAATCCAGGCGATGTAAGGGTTACAACTAATTACCATGAACATGATTTCAGGGTGGCGGTGTTCGGAACTATTCACGAGGGAGGCCATGCCCTTTATGAACAAAATATTTCGAAGGACTTGATTGGCACCCCGCTTTGCGATGGAACCTCAATGGGGATCCATGAGTCTCAGTCACTATTTTATGAAAACTTTGTCGGCCGAAGCCAGGGCTTTTGGAAAAATAATTATAGCTTGTTGAAACAGTTCGCTGAGGGGCAATTCGATGATGTTAGTGTGGAAAGCTTCTACAAAGCAATCAACGAATCAAAGCCTTCGCTGATTCGCATTGAAGCGGATGAACTGACATATCCTTTGCATATCATTATCCGCTATGAAATTGAAAAGGCTTTGTTCAACGATGAAATCCAGCCAGCTGACCTGCCAGAAGTTTGGAACAGGAAGTATGAGGAGTACCTCGGTATCCGTCCTGAAAGCGATGCAGAAGGAGTCCTGCAGGATGTCCATTGGGCGGGAGGCTCGTTCGGTTATTTCCCATCCTATGCACTTGGTTATATGTATGCCGCTCAATTCATGAACAAGCTGAAGTCCGAAATGCCGAACTTTGACACCATGCTTGAGGAGGGAAATCTCCTGCCGATTAAGGAGTGGCTAACCAAGAATGTCCATCAATATGGGAAAATGAAGCAGCCACTCGAAATCCTTCAGGATGTAACGGGGGAAGGGCTGAATCCACAATACTTGATTGATTATCTCCATGAAAAATACGGTAAGCTATACGCACTGGGCGAATAGGTGTCCGGGATGACTTTTAAAAATAAACTCCCTTTGGTGCTAATTGCCCTTGGCGCCGCGTTATGGGGGACAATCGCAATTTTTGTAAGGGGCCTTGCCGGACTCGGTTTAAGTTCAATGGAAATTGTAACAGTCCGGGTGGTACTTGCAACAATCTTGCTTGCGTTTATTGGCTTGCTCAACTACCGGAATGAGCTGGCTATTCGGGTAAAGGATAGCTGGATGTTCGTTGGGACAGGAATTTTCAGCATCGTTTTCTTTAATTGGTGCTATTTTACGTCATTAAATAATATGGACGTTTCAATGGCTGTTATCCTTTTATATACCTCGCCGATTTTTGTTTCGATCCTTTCGTTTTTCGTCTTTCGAGAAAGGTTCACCCGTATGAAAACGCTGGCTCTGGCAGGGACGTTCCTTGGTGTTGTCCTTGTATCTGGCATTAACGGGAACAGTACCGAGATTGGGCTATGGGGCTTGTTGATTGGCATTGGCGCTGGGTTCGGTTATGCCTTATATAGTATTTTTGGGAAAATTGCCCTGAAAAAGTATACGACCTTTACTGTTACGTTTTACACCTTCCTGGCTGCTTCGCTCTTTCTTGTCCCATATACGCAAATATGGAAGAAGGCACCGCTGCTGCTTGAAGGGGAGACGCTTTTATATGAAATAGGCCTGGCTCTTTTCCCGACCGTGCTTGCCTATTTCCTCTATACAAAAGGGCTCGAAAAAACCGACAGCTCGCTGGCTTCCATTATTGCAACAGTTGAGCCGATGGTCGCAACCTTAATCGGAATTTTTATGTTCGGTGAAAACATAAGTCCTATCCAACTTGCCGGCGCACTTTTCATTCTGTTATCTGTATCGGTTGCAAATTTAGAAGGCGGGATAAGAACACATAAAAAAGGGCTCCAGTCGTAATTAACGACGGAGCCCGTTGAGTTTCAAAGTACGTTTACCATGTGACCCAGCCTTTGGAACCTTCAGGCGCTTGCTGGATAATATCCATAAGCGGAATCGTATAAGCAAACAAAATCAGGACGGCAGTGATGCCAAGCCAAACCTTCCAGTTTTCGAAAAGCGCAGGGGCTTTTTCTGTTGGGTCGCTTGCTTCTGCAACCGGGAATTCCTCTTCACCCTTTGGTGCGAAGAAAGCCAAATTAACAAAGATAATCAAGACGAGAATAATGCCAATGAACAGAATAGAGCCGCCGATTGCCTGTGCAACCTGGTAAGGAATCCATTCAGCAGCCTGGGCAGAACTGCCATATTCAGAGAACGAAGATCGGCGCGGTGCTCCCAGAAGCCCTGCTGCATGCATAGCGCCGGACATGAAGGTCATACCGACAACCCACACCCAGGCTTGGATAATCGCAAGCTTGTTCATTGATTTTGTCAGCTTCCTGCCTGTCAAATGCGGGATCAGCCAGTACGAAATCCCGAAGAATGTAAGGATAACGGTTGTAGCCAAAGTCAGGTGGAAGTGACCAGTTACCCAAATTGTATTGTGGACAACCTGGTTCATTTGGTGGGAAGCATTGATGATTCCTCCTGCACCTGCCGGTATAAAAGCAGCCATGCCGATGAATGGAACCGTGAACCTTGCATCTCCCCAAGGAAGCGTCTTGAACCAGCCAAACAAGCCGGTCCCGCCTTTAGCGCGGCCTGTTTTTTCAAAGGTTGCGAACATTGAGAAGGCAGTCATAAGTGACGGAACAATAACCATGAATGTTAAAATGACCTGAATAAACTTCCAGGTTGGGTCAATCCCTGGCTCAGTGAGCTGGTGATGGAATCCGACCGGGATCGAGAATATCAGGAATAGCAGGAACGATAATCTTGCAAGCGAATCAGAAAAGATTTTTCCGCCAATAATCTTCGGGATAATCACATACCACGCCATATAGGCAGGAAGGAGCCAGAAGTAAACGAGCGGATGGCCGAAATACCAGAACAGCGTCCGGCTAATCAGCACGTCCACAGTGTCAACAATCCCAAGTGACCATGGAAGAAGCTGGAACAGTACCGTTGCGGCCACACCAATAGTTGCAACAATCCAAAGGACGGTATTGACCACAACCATAAAAGTTAATAGAGGACCGGTTTTTCCAGGATTATTCCGTTTCCATCTGATATACCCCATAATATTGGAAGCACCGCAAATCCAGCTGCCGACTACAACAAACGTCAGGCCGGCATAGAAGATTGGGTGTGCCATTAGCGGTGCATAGAAGGTAAACAGGACAGTCGCTTTATTTAATAAAATCATAACAGCTGCCATAAGTGTACCGGCAGTCATTGTCCAAAATCCGATCCAGCCAGTCAAGCGGGCTTTATCAGTAAATGTCCCGGCTGTCCGGCTCACTGCTGCCGTTTGGAAGCCCATGATGAAGAATGTTGTCAAAACTAGGCCAAGCAATACACCGTGGACGGTCAAAACTTGGTAGTAGTCAATTCCCCAGGGCAGCTTGAATTCACCTGAGCGGACTAGCACTTGCAGAAGACCCATCAGGCCGCCAAGTGCGAGCGCAATGAAAGCTACATAAAAATGGGCCATGGAAAGCTTTGCATCGCGAGGGTCAACTTTTGTTTGAATGGTAGTTTCCTGCATTATTCAATCACCTCAATTGTCGAGTGCATTAAATGGTGTCCGGACCCGCAATATTCATTGCAGACAATCAGGAATTCCCCCAGCTTGTCGAATGTCGTAACGAATTCGCTGATATAGCCAGGCTCGAGCATCATGTTGATGTTTGATCCGGCAACCTCAAAGCCATGGATAACATCCGTTGTCGTTGCGATAACTTTTACTTTTGCTCCAAACGGTACTTCTATTTTCGTAGGATTATAGGAAAAAGCGGAAGCGACATAGACAAGTTCATAGTCCCAATCCTTGCCTTCGACCTTATTAAGGCCAGGCTGGTCGAACGGAGCTATTGTCCTGACTTCTTCAACGTTGATAGTCTTTATAGCGCTTGGAGGCTGGTGTCCCATATGGAAAGCGCTTACCCCGACGGTCGTCAGGAAGATGGCCAGAATTGAAATACCGAATATGAGCCATAGTTTTTCTGATTTATGGATATGCATGAGAAAATCCCCCTTTCTTTCTTAAAAGCGATCCAGGAATAAGAAGTAAACGCCTAACCACGAAACGATGATAAACAAACCCAATAAAAATACAGAAACCAATGTCCCTTTCAATGGCTGATCCGTGCCAGCGGTTTTGTGTTTTACCTTATGGGCGGTTTTTGCTGATTCTATCTTTGCCATCCCCTCGCACTCCCTTCTAAATAGTTAAAAAAATCAATAAGTTCTTCTTCATCATACAAATTTCTCAAAAAAGTAAAATATGGTTTTCTAAAGTTCACAAAGTGTTCATAACTATGTTTTACCTATGTTAATAGTGAAAACTTATTAAATCAGTGATTTAAATCACAATTTGTGGAAAGTGAATTGTGTCTAAAAATTGAACGTCTGTTTACGACTATGTGAACTTTGATGGTTTTGAGTGACATTTCTAACAGGTGGAAGGATAAAATCCGGTTTTAAACTCTTTTTCATGCACACCGGAAACAGAAAAAAATAAGATGTAATAATACCATTTTTGAAGAGTGAAAGCGGGGGGAAGGATCATGGAAAAATATTATTGTGAAAAATGCCGTCTGCTCTACAGTTCACCCACAACTTGCAAAACATGCGGAGAACAGGCTGCGAATAAAATCTGGATTGAGGTCCAGAAACATAAGAAGAATACTTAGGGGCACCGACTTAAAACGGTGCTTTTTCTATATTAGTTTCTTATAATTAAAGAGTAGGAAATAGGGATGGAGGAAGGATGATTAACTATGTTTTTACCATCATTTCGCCTGGACGGCAAACGGGCGATTGTTACGGGGGCAGGCAGAGGGATAGGAAGGGCACTCTCATCGGCGCTTGCTGAAGCTGGAGCCGACGTGGCTATCCTATCCAGGACCGCATCTGACCTGGAAGAAACAGCAGAACTTATACATAAGCAAGGAAGAAGAGCGTTAATTATCCCGGGGGATGTGACGAAAAGGGAGTTTGCTGTACAGGCAATCCGCACGGTGAAGGAAGAATGGGGCGGGGTGGATATCCTCATTAACAACGCAGGGATGAACATCCGCTCAAAGGCTCTGGATGTGACAGATGGTGAATGGGAAACTATCATGAACACTAATTTGAAATCAGCCTTTATGTTCGCGCAGGAGACAGGACGCGTAATGAAAGAGCAGGGTACAGGCGGCAGGATTATCTCGATAACATCAGTAGGCGGCCATGTTGCATTAAGAACTGGCGTTGTTTATGCAGCCTCCAAGGCTGCAATCATCCAAATGACAAAAGTGCTGGCGCTAGAATGGGGACAGTACAACATCAATGTGAACGCGATTGGACCTTGGTACTTTAAGACGCCTTTAACTGAAAAACTGCTTGCTGATCAGGATTATGTGAAAGATATCCTTGATGTTACTCCTCTGAAGCGGGTAGGTGAACTGCCTGAACTGGCAGGCCCTGCTATTTTTCTTGCTTCGGACGCAGGAAGCTATGTACATGGGCAGACGTTGTTTGTTGATGGCGGGATGACAATCCAGGGATTTTAGGCAGCTTTTTGGAAAAGTTTTAATAATGAACTATACACCAATACGGTTTATACTTAAATTGCACAGCAACAAACCTTCAAAACGTTTGCTTCCTCATTTCGGGGAAGCATTTTTTATTGTTCAAGAATAGTAGATATCGCCATTTTGGATAGTTCTTTTGCCCGGATGTCTTCATTTTGCTTAAAAAGGTAGGCTTTGGAAGCATAAACAGGTCGGTCTTTGAATAAAAACTTAATTAGTATGCGATTCCCAGCGGGATTCTAAACTGAATCCCACTGCTTTTTTGATATAAGATGTATCAGTAAAAAAACCTTAAATAGAAGAAATGGTAAAGGAATATTCAATAAGAATCTTGAATTACTACTATAAATCGGTTGAAATCTTACAGGAATCTTTATAAACAGCTTTTCAATGCAAAATATAAGGGGAGAGTCTTTTGAAAAACTTTATTCTATATTGGAGAATATTTGTGATAGTTGCTTTAGTGGTGCTTTTCCTAACCAATGTTATAAGTCAATTCACGTTCCTATCATTTATGTCAGGAATTATTATCTTTTATGGGATTCCTTGGTTATATAAAAAGGCAACGAAAAAATAGCTTGTGGATTTAAAGGCAATTGCCTTCAAAAGATTGGTATATAGATGATTGGAGACAATATACTCCAATCATTTTTTTGTTAAATTTATTTACCAAATGCTTGTTCAGTGGTAATTTCATTTTACACATAAAAGCCAAACCCGTTCACTTTGTAGGGAGAGGGGCATTCTCCGCAAATTCCAAAGCCACATGCACTTCTATTCTCAGGCTTAAACAATTGCCTTAAGGTGATTGGGTATAATTTTTGCCAAAAAAGGGAATGGGTCTATACCCACCCTGAATAAAGGTGGGACTTCAGGTTAGGAAAACTGGCATTCACCCAGTCTTTCCTGGAATGGCATAGTTTTTCTTATGCGTTAGGAAAGTATACATATATACTTTCCTATTAGCCAAAAATACCAATACCGCCCTTTAAGGAGAATGATATATGCCAGCAGTCTTATCAGTAGCCGAGGCCTTGCCTCCTTTCAAAGTGGAACAAGAGAGAGCCGTTGAGTTTGCCAGAGAAATGTTCTCTGATACCTACAAGGACATTGAGCGCCTATTGAAAGCTTTTCAGAATGGGCAAATCGAAAGCAGAAGATTTGCTAAAGATATAGAATGGTTCAAACAGGATCGCGGCTTCGCGGAGCGGAATGACGCCTTCATTGAATCAGCAGTGCAATTAGGCAGCGAGGCAATTGCACGCTGTCTCGACAACTCCACATTTCTTAGGCGTGCTGTGGATTATAGTGAAATCGAAGCAATTTTCTTCGTAACTACTACCGGGCTTGCAACGCCGAGTATTGATGCGAGAATCATGAACAAATTGCCGTTTTCGCCCCATACGAAGAGAATACCGATTTGGGGACTTGGATGCGCTGGCGGTGCCGCGGGTTTGTCAAGGGCGTATGAGTATTGCCTTGCCTTTCCAAAATCTAAGGTTCTTGTCCTAAGTGTTGAGCTCTGCAGCTTGACCTTTCAAAAAAATGATCGCTCCAAGAGCAACCTGATCGGGACATCCCTATTTGCCGACGGGGTCAGCTGTGCACTTATTTGTGGAGATGAAGTAACTAGTTTACACAATGGAAGTGTCCCTGAAATAATTGGAACGCACTCGACACTTATGCCTGATTCTCTGGATGTGATGGGCTGGGATATTAAAAACGAAGGGCTTTATGTAATTTTTTCCCGTGACATTCCGACGATCATTGAAGGATGGCTAAAGCCGAATGTTACAGCGTTTTTGGACGAGCAGGGAGTGAGCCTGGGAGACCTCCGTCACTTTATCGCGCACCCTGGCGGAAAAAAAGTCCTCGATGCATATGTTGCTTCTTTAGGCCTTGAACCGTCGATGACCAGCATTTCAGCCGATGTGCTCCGGCATTATGGAAATATGTCGTCTGCTACCATCCTTTATGTTTTACGCAGGCATATGGAACTGCAGCCAAGTGCGGGGGAACTTGGCCTTGCTGCCGCCCTTGGGCCGGGCTTCAGTTCTGAGCTTCTTTTGGTGAGGTGGAAGGAATGATACTGTTTATTGCGATTATGTCAGTCGTCATCGTCCAGCGTCTTCTGGAGCTCACTATTGCACGCAGGAATGAAAAGTGGATGAAGGAAAAAGGAGCAATTGAATTCGGCAATGGTCACTATCCTTGGATGGTATTGATGCATATTGCTTTTTTTGTTTCGCTGATAGCCGAAGTCCTTATTTTTAAGCGGGGGCTCTCACCTCTTTGGCCGTTATTCTTATTGTTGTTTCTGCTGGCGCAGGCAGGGAGGATTTGGGCGCTTGCATCATTGGGGAAGTACTGGAATACAAAGATCATTGTCCTTCCCGGGGCTGAGGTTGTCCAAAAAGGGCCGTATCGGTTTATCCGCCACCCTAATTATCTGATTGTTGCGGTGGAGCTGCTGACTCTGCCACTCATTTTTCAGGCGTATTATACAGCAATTTTGTTTATGGCTCTGAATTTTATGATGATGTCAGTCAGGATTCCAGCCGAGGAAGCAGCATTGAAGAAGCTGACCGAGTATGAGCGGGAGAAGGGAAGGCAGAGTAGATTTATTCCTCAAATGTTAAAGAAGTTTGACAATTGACTGCGGCTTATTGAAAACGTTTATCATTCGTGATACACTTTCCTTAACGATGAAAATCATTCTCACTCAGGAAGGTGTTACATATGGCTGTTGTTTTCGTTGGAGGAACGGTTGTCATTTACGCCGCAGTAATGAAATATGTATTAGGTCATGTCGCTAGGCCAACAGTAAAGTAATTCTATCTTTTAAGTAAAGCCAGGGGAGGTTCCCCTGGCTTTTTGCGTTTTTCAATGGGAATATAGTGAATTTTCGTATAAAATAGCCGTAGGGGAAATTATTATTCTTATATAAGGGGAAACAATTTATGGTTCAGACGAAATATCAACAGGATTCGCTACCGGCGATAAAAGGGGTTTTAGCCCGTCTATACCTCTATTTGAAAGAACACGGCGATACCGAAAGTGCACAAAAGATAAGACAGCTTGCAACAAAATATGAAGCTAAGGAAAATGTTATTGCATTTTGCGGGCATTTCTCCGCAGGAAAATCTTCGATGATCAACAAGCTTGCTGGAGCAGATATTTTGCCATCAAGCCCGATACCAACAAGCGCAAACCTGGTCAAAATAAAATCCGGCGCTGACTATGCGAAGGTTTATTTTAAAACGGGCATGCCCTGGATGTACATGGCTCCTTATGACTATGGTGTCGTAAAAAGCCATGCAATGGATGGCGATGAAATTGACCAGATTGAAATAAGCAGCTCGACAATCACGCTTCCAGCTAATGGCGCCATTCTTGACACACCAGGGATTGATTCCGCAGACGATGCCCACCGGATTGCGACCGAGTCGGCTCTTCACCTAGCTGACTTGATTTTCTATGTCATGGATTACAATCATGTTCAGTCGGAAGTGAATTTTCTTTTTACAAAAGAGCTTACCGAAGCAGGGAAAGAAGTTTATCTGGTCGTCAATCAGATCGATAAGCACCGCGATGAAGAATTGAGTTTTGAAGCTTTTAAAAATAGTGTCCTGTCATCGTTCCAATCGTGGGGTGTCCGCCCGGCAGGAATCTTTTATACGTCGCTAAGGGACTCGCTGCACACTGGAAACGAATATCCACAATTAGAGCTGCTAGCGCACGAAAAACTTCAGCTGGATGAGCAGGTATTTGAGAAATCAACGCGCGCTTCAATTGAAAAGCTTGTCAGCCAATATCTCAACAAGCTATCTGAAAACCAGGAGGAAGAGCGTACGAGGCTTGCGGAGATTCTCTCGCCAGTTACAGATATCGACAGCCTTGAGCAGCAAGTATCTAAAGTGAAAGGCCAGCTTGAAGCAAGTTCTGCTAAAACGGAACTGACTCTGAGAGACCTGGATCAACACATGAACAAAATTTTGGAAAATGCATATTTGATGCCTTTTGAAACGAGGGAGCTGGCACGTTTATTTTTGGAATCAACCCAGCCAGGATTCAAAGTAGGCTTACTTTTCTCAACAGGAAAAACAAATGCGGAAAAGACGGCGCGGCGCGAAGCTTTTTTCAATGATGTTAACGGCAGGGCGAAGGAGCAGGTTGAATGGCATATCCGAGAACTGCTTCAAAACATTCTAAAGGAAAATGAAATCCGCGATGAGCATCTTCATTCGCTGGCTAGGAATTTTTCGATAGGGATAACGGAGGATTTAATTGAAAAGCCGCTAAAGAGCGGCGCCCTTGTTACCGGCGATTATTTATTGAATTATACGGACGGGGTTTCGTCCGAGATCAAGAGAGCAGCCAGGAATGCTGTTCATACATTCAAGAAGGATTTAGGTGAGTTCCTGGATAAACAGGTGAAAAAGGAAACTTCAATCCTTGAAGCGGAGGTGGCGAGGCTTTCTGTAATACTAGAAGCGAAGCACAAGCTCGACTCTCTTGATGAAACGATTCGGAAATCCAAATCAGATTTAACAGAGCTTCTGAACAACCGCCCGGCTGAGGACCTGAAGGTAGAGGTTTTTGAAAGAGAAGACGAAGATGTCCGGATTATTCGCGGTGAGGTGCCTTTGGAATCAGAAGCTAAAGATAACGACGATATAGCACCTGCTGCTGAACGTAATGAGGAAAAACCTAATAAAAGGACAGTCAACGCTGAGAATGTTGCAATGAAACTAAAAAAAGGCGCTGGGCTCGTTGTGTCGCTTCCGGGGTTTGCACACCTTGCGAAAGAGCTTGGAGACAGGGCATCACGCCTGGAAAACAGGGCTTACACCGTTGCCTTATTCGGTGCATTCAGCGCCGGCAAATCCTCATTTGCGAACGCGCTTATCGGTGAGACAGTCCTTCCGGTTTCACCGAACCCAACAACGGCAGCGATTTGTCGGATTAAGCCTGTCACAGCAGAGAATGCACATGGTAAAGTGGTCATTCAGATGAAGGAAAGCGCCAGTCTCCTCGACGATGTAAACCGTGCGTTGAAATCATATGAGTTCAGAGCTGATAGCCTGGAGGAAGCAGCTGAACGAATAAGTCAGTTGCAAAGCGTGCCTTTCAACGGAGATGCTGCCGAGAAAGCGAATCTCGCATTCCTGAACGCCTTCAACACCGGCTTTGCTGAAGCAGCTGATAAGCTGGGAAACCGGCTTACTACAGGGTACGAGGAGTTCAAGGATTATGTTGCACGTGAAGAGAAGTCTTGCTTTGTCGAGTGGATTGACCTCCATTTTGATTGCGAGCTCACCCGAAAAGGAATTACTCTTGTTGATACCCCTGGGGCCGACTCAATCAATGCCAGGCATACAGGAGTCGCCTTTGATTATATAAAAAACGCAGATGCGATATTGTTTGTTACCTATTACAACCACGCTTTTTCCCGGGCTGACCGTGAATTTCTTATTCAGCTCGGCCGGGTTAAGGAAGTATTCGAGCTTGATAAAATGTTCTTCATCGTCAATGCCATTGACCTGGCTAAGGATGAGGAAGAAAAACAGCATGTCCTTTCCTATGTCAAAGGTCAGCTTGAAGCATACGGAATCCGCAATCCCCACCTAAATCCTGTCTCCAGTCTGCTTGGCTTGAAAGAGAAGCTGGGAAGTTTGGATACAGCCGAATCTGGTTTGCCGCAGTTTGAGGAAGACTTCTATCGATTTATTTCAGAAGGGCTTTCCGGCATGGCGGCAGCTTCAGCTGAAAAAGAGTTCCAGCGGATCAAGGGAATGGTTTCGAAACTTGTCCAATCCGCAAAACTGGATAAAACCATGACAGAAGAAAAAATTAAAGAACTCCACAAAATCAAGCAAGACCTTTCCGGCTTGCTAGCAAAGCAATCACCCGCCGGACTCGAGCAAAGAGTCACCCAGGAGGCGGAGGAACTCGTTCATTACGTAAAGCAGAGGGTGTTCTTGCGTTTCGGCGACTTTTTCAAGGAATCATTCAATCCATCTGCCATCAATGCCAATCGAAATATAAAACATGCGTTAAAGGCGGCATTAGAGGAACTGCTTGAAAGCCTTGGGCACGACCTTGCCCAGGAAATGCGGGCGACCGGGCTGAGGATTGAAAAGTTCACTGTGAAAGCGATTCTCGACTTTATGGCTGGCCTGGAAGAGGATGCGGGGGGATTATGCGAGGGTTTGACCTTTGGGACCGTGAACCTGCGGGAACCGGCTGGTATTGAGTTTCCGCGGGGATTTGTTTCGGTTGAGACTAGCCGTTTCAACCGCCAATTGGCACTATTCAAAAATCCTAAGGATTTCTTTGAGAAAAATGGCAAACAAATCATGCAGGACGAATTGAATACGTTGTTGTCCGTTGAAGCTGATGCCTATCTCGAAGCAGAATCCGCAAGGCTAAATGAATACTGTGCCAAACTTGTTTCGGACTGGTTTGCTACAATGATTGAAGAAGCTTCAGAACAGGCCGAAGATTATATAAACGGGCTCCTTGAAGTGTATGGAGGCAGCTTTGATGCAGAGAAACTTGAAGCTGTATTAAGGCAGCTTGAGGAAATTGCTTCTTAATTGTCAATTAAACCCCATAATGACGCTGTCTATGGTATAATGAAACTATGATTTTATAAGATAAAGGCGCGCTGGTTGCGCCTTTTTATTTTTCATAGGAAATGGTTCAAATTGAAGGCCTTAGTGCTTGGTAGACATTTTGGTGTATGATGCAATTCGATTTGTACATGAAGAACGGTTTTGAGGACATTTTGGGGTTCGCCGCAATTCAATTTGTCATTGAAAAGCACTTTCAAGGACATTTTCAGGTTGATTTCAAGTCAATTTGTACTTGAAGAACAGGTTGGAGGACATTTTTGAATTGGCCAGCAAGCATTATGTCCCTGAGAACAGTGCGAGCAAGCTGGCTTTAATATTATATTCAGTTAAAGTTGCCAAGGTTTTATAAAGGATCTTTTAAAATAAGAATGATAAATGGGGGTTATTTTTTGCAAAAACAAGAATCGTTGATGCTCGTTGATGGCATGGCCCTCTTATTTAGGGCGTTTTATGCCACATCGGTTACGGGCCAGTTTATGATCAATTCAAAAGGAATGCCTACTAACGGGGTACAGGGCTTCCTGAAGCATATGCTGATGGCTGTCTCGGAGTTCAGTCCCACTCATTTGGCTGTTTGCTGGGACATGGGATCCAAAACCTTCCGATCTGAGCTGTTTGATGGCTATAAGGCAAATAGAGGAGAAGCGCCTGTTGAACTAATTCCTCAGTTTGACCTTGCTAAAGAAGTTGTCGAGGCTTTCGATATCCCGAATATCGGTCTGGTTGGGTACGAAGCGGACGACTGTATTGGTACAATTGCCCGGCAGCTTAGCGGAACTATGCCCGTTTCGATTTTGACAGGTGACCGTGATATCTTGCAGTTACTCGATGAACAAGTTTCTGTTATTTTACTCAAAAAGGGCTTCGGAAATTACCTTGTCCATACTCCTCAAACATTTTATGATGAATGCGGGCTTATTCCTCGCCAGATGATTGACTTGAAGGCGCTGATGGGTGATCCGAGTGACAATTATCCAGGAGTTAAGGGAATAGGTGAAAAGACAGCTTTGAAGCTATTGCTTGAGCATGGCCACATAGAAGGCATTCTTGAAAACCTTGAGAAGCTTTCAAAGTCACACAAATCGAAAATTGAGCAGGACCTTGAGATGCTTCATCTCTCAAGAAGGCTTGCCGAAATTGATTGCAATGTCCCTGTCCTTTGCGATATCGACTCAGCTCTGTTTAAACCAGACAGGCAAAAGGTTGAATCCATGTTAACTGAAACCGGAATTCGCGGTGTTTCCAAAATGATTCCATTTGATCCGGAACCGGTGTATTAATAGTGTTTTGTGAGGCCGTCCTTAAATACTGGGACGGCTTTTTTTGTACCATGTTTCAGCTTAGAATCCATATGAAATATAATATACAATTGCGCATTGATATAAGCGTTTCAATTATGGAAATTAATTAGCTCAGTTGAAGCCCCCTAATTTCACTTTGGGAAATGAGTAAGATTACCTAAACGGCTTTTTTTAAGTATGATGAAGGATGGCAAGGCATGATTTTTGTATCTGTTCCCGCCTTCATAAGTTCAATGAAGGATGGCAAGGCATGATTTTTGTATCTGTTCCCGCCTTCATAAGTTCGATGAAGGATGGCAAGCCGTGATTTTAGTGTCTGTTCCGGCCTTCATAAGACCGATGAAGGATGGCAAGGCATGATTTTTGAGTCTGTTCCGGCCTTCATAAGACCCATGAAGGATGGTAAGGCATGACTTTTAGGTCTGTTCTGGTCTTCAAAGCGGAACCTAAACACTCCCAGTAGTTTTCATTGAAAGGAGCCCGAGCGAACCAAGGGCTCCTTTGTCATTTGTTATTTTTGAAAAATAATCACCGGTAAAACAGAACGTTCTTTGCCCGGTCACAATTGCGCTTGCACTAATGTTCATGGAGTTATCGTTTTGTATTGCTTTTCTTCGCGTTGTTTTCAAGCTGGCTTTTCGGAGCAGGAGTGAAGTCGGCATCCTGGCCGAAACCCTGCGGATTTACACCTGGGGCTTTAGTCCCGCGGTTTGAGTTATTTTTGCTCATTCTCGTCACCTCCTGTTTTCTTAGTATCTCCATGGGGAATAATAAAACACGATCGTTAAACAAGTAGATGAGGTGAGGAGATATGAATAAAGGCGTAATCGTATCCCTGCTAAGCATTGGGTTGGCGCAGGGCTTGAAAATACCTATCCACTATGCAAAGAAGAGAGAATGGCGTCCGGAATTATTTTTCCAAACTGGCGGGATGCCAAGTTCACACTCGGCTGGAGTCTCTTCACTGACAACATTCATTGCTTTAAAAAGAGGAGTTCCAACAGTCGATTTTGCTCTTTCCCTCGTGTATGGGCTGATTGTTATGTACGATGCCCAGGGAATCAGAAGGCAAACCGGGGAATTGACGTTGCAGGTGAACTCTCTTGGTGAGTTGGTTGATAAAATCCATGATGAAGATGCAAAAGTTGAGTTTGTGGAAAAAACACCGAAAAAGTTAAAAGAAATGCTGGGCCATAAGCCCGAGGAAGTGCTTGGAGGTGCAGCACTCGGGATCCTGATGGGATATGTCGGTCACGTTTTGACAAAAAACGATGGAACGATGTCTGATTTTACTTTACAGATCAACCGGGAAAGAAAGAACACAGCTAAAGGTGAGAGATGAACGTGAATTTAAAATCGAGTACAAAGAACTTTTAAGGTACTTGATGCATTTAAAAATAATTCAAAGACAAGAGGAAATTCTTGTCTTTTTTTTGTATTAATATTATAATTAAGGAAACAAATGTTCGTGTAAAGAGGGCGTGTTCGCAATAAAAAATCTATAAAGCCACCCTTGGATGCCGAGCATTGCTTAAAGCCGGCTGGCAGGAAGAAGGCCATTTAGAACCCCATTTGCAATAGCTGTGGGGTATCAGTTGAAAATCAGGAAGGAATGGGTGTGAACGTGCAGACGCTTGATAGTTTTCTGCAAGGTTTGCAGAGCAAGGGATTTCAATTTCAGGAGGACGCAGTCGGATTCATTTATTTTGGGAAACTTTATACGAATGCGAGCGATGAACTTGCGATTGCTGCCGTTGAACTCACGCTGAAGGTCCAATTCAGCTTCGAGGGGAGTTTTTATGTTTCCCTGCTGGAAACACTTGTTGCAAATAAGGTTAAAACACGTAAAGCAGCTCTGAAATTTGTAAAAGATAACCAGCTGCTTGCCATTTAAACACATATACCTGTAAAAAGCCGGACGCAGCTTACGCGCCCGGCTTTTCGGCGCTATAGTCAAGAGTTGCTTGCTGACCAAGCCGCCTTGCTGACTTTGAAGGCAGTTCTGAGAAAATCATTCCTGCAAAAATCAATAAACAACCAATTAGTGCAGACAATGTAAGGGTCTCATTCGCCCAAAAATATCCGGCGCCTGCAGCAAAAACTGGCTCCATTGCAAAAATTAATGCTACCCTTGTTGGAGACGTATGCTTCTGAAGTGATGTCTGAACCAGGAATGCGAAAGCAGTCGCAAATAAAGAACAAATGATAAGAGCGAGCAATACTTCCGTGGAGAGCAAAATGTCCGGTTTGAATGCATTTCCCCAATCCTCAAATATAAAAGCGGAGCCAGTTGAAAGAATGCCGACTGTTCCAATTTGTATGACAGTTAATAATAGCGAAGGGAAGCTGCGGCTGTACTTACCAGTAAGAATGATTTGCAATGCGAAACCAATTGCACAAATAAATACGAGGGCATCACCTTTATTGAGTCCGGCAACACCGCCCATTGTCAGTAAAAACAGCCCGATTGTCGCGATAATGACACCAAGGATGGCATTCCGGCTTGGCTGCTGCTTCATCAGCAAGAAAGAAAACATCGGGACGAGGACGACGCTAAGGCCCGTAATAAATCCAGCCTTTG
This sequence comes from Bacillus sp. FJAT-18017, assembly GCF_001278805.1. Classification (GTDB taxonomy): domain Bacteria; phylum Bacillota; class Bacilli; order Bacillales; family Cytobacillaceae; genus Bacillus_D. The sequence goes on from NZ_CP012602.1 coordinate 2,283,348, forward strand.
AAGAAGTGGTGTACAACAGTCCAGCAGTTTGCGCGGCATAGCCGATAAATAAAAACACACCGAGTAAAAATCCTGCAAAGATTATGTTTTTGTTCAGCTGCTTTAGCTGTTTCCGTTCAAATAAAATAAGCCAGAGTCCTAAAACCAGGGCGGCAGCCATGAACCTAACTCCATTAAAAGAAAAAGGCTCGAGAAAACTAATCGCATTTTGGACGAGGACAAAGGTGGTCCCCCATATAAATGCAACCAGTATTAGGGTACCGTCTGCTAGAAGTTGTTTGTTCATCAGGCTTCCTCCCCTGCAATCGGGATGTTCTTTCTAATTGCAATTCTTGCAAGCTCGTCGGCGGTCTTGTTTTCACTGCTTGGGATCCATTTCATAAAAAATAAATCAAATTGCCTGCTGAGCTTGAGAGCGTGTTCAAGCAGCGGGGCAAAGTTTTTATTTTTGGCAAATTCCTTCTCAACAGCCCGGTTAACCAGTTCTGAATCGGTTCTGAAGGAAACTGTCTTGTATCCTTTTTCAAGGCAAATTTCCAGCGCTTTTATAAAGGCATGGTATTCGGCTTCATGATTGGACATTGTACCGAGCGGAATCGAAAAGCTGTCGGCTCCGCCATGCCCCTTGATGAAAATACCAGCACCGCTCGGCCCGGGATTGCCTGCGCTGGCCCCATCGACGTATACTTCTATCAAGTTCCATTCCCCCATTAATGTGCTAAAGCGATTTTATCACAAACAGGCTGATAAATTTAGTGTAAATTGGTTTAGCAAGTTGCATTTGTGTATAAACGTATTGAATGACGCTTCATTTATAAAGCACAATTATCCCACTCTTAACGGGCAGTAAGACCCCCACCTCAAGATTCAAAGGAAGCGAAGGGAAGATAGGTGGGCGATCAACTGCCCGTAAAGGTCCGATTGGGAATTAAAGTGAATATTGCCCTTCAGCGGCTTAGTTGAACCAATCGGGCTCCGCGCGGCTAACCATCATTAGGGGATGAGGAAAACCCCACTGATGAAAGATTCACTTTATTGAAGACATTTTAAGTTGCAATTGATATCAAAACGTCACCAATAAAGGATGTTGGCGACATTTTACGTTAAAAATTACAGTAAAACGATGCCAATAGATGCTGTTGGTAACATTTACAACCAAAATTCAATCGAAAACGTTTCCAACAAAGATGACATAATCACTTTAAGACGGTATCTTTGAAAAGAATTGATACATTTTTTCTTTAGACCGCCATATTTTTAAGGAATAGGCAAAAATAAGAGTACTCTCATTAACCGGAGGCTATGCAGATGAAATATAAATTAGAATGGGATTTTAAAATAAAGGGCAGTGACAATGTCCATTTCAGCTCAGATTGGCTGGACGGAGAAACCGCTCTTTCAACCGGCGAAGAACTTGAAAAGACAGGAAAAGCGGTTGAAATTTCCTATGAGGATGAACTAGGTACAACCTGGACGTTAAAGGAAATGCGGAAATTGCTTGAAGAGACCGAGGAAGACCCGCATGATGTTGTCGTTTATTTTGATGGCGGTTTCCAAAAAGAAACAAATGAGGCCGGGCTTGGAGCTGTTGTCTTTTTCAAACAGGGGAAGAAAAAGTTCCGGGTGCGGGCCAATGAAAAAATTGCCGAGATGGAAACGAACAATGAGGCGGAATATGCGGCGATGTACTTTGCTGTCTCATTATTCGAGGAGTATGGGATTAGCAATATGCCTTGCGAGTTCCGGGGAGATTCGCAGGGAGTGCTGAAGCAGCTCGAAGGCGAATGGCCATGCTATGAAGAAGTACTGAACAAATGGCTCGATCGAATTGAAAAGAAATTAGAGGAATTAGGGATTAAACCTTCTTACAAGGTTCTTTCGCGGAATGAAAACAAAGAAGCGGATAAGCTTGCAAGCCAAGCGCTGGCCGGAAAAAAAATCATGGCAAAGACCCAGTTGCTGTAGGAGGTAGGGGATGGAAAAAAGAACAATTGAACGGAGGCAGTTATTCCGGGAAATCAATTCTCTCCTGGTTCAATACTGCGATGGCTGCTTTTTGCAAAAGCAGAATCTGTCCGACTCCGGAAGAAGAAAGTCACATAAATTTTGCATCAGCCAATGTACGGTCGGCGAGCAGCTAAAATCGCTTGGAGACCAGTTGTCAGGAAAATAAGTTTACCTTTCCTTGGCTAAATAGTTGCTTAGTTAGAATTCACTAACTGATAAAGCTATCGCTACTGCATGGCACTAATGTAATTATTTTAACCATACAAAAAGGCTGGCATCAGCCAGCCTGAAACATTCGACTTTGTAAACGCAATGAAAAATTAAAGTTTTACTACGTTCGCAGCCTGTGGTCCACGGTTTCCTTCAACGATTTCGAAAGAAACTTCTTGACCTTCTTCAAGGGATTTGAAACCGTCGCCCTGGATTGCTGAGAAATGAACGAATACGTCTTCTCCGCCTTCTACTTCAATGAAACCGTAGCCTTTTTCGTTGTTGAACCATTTTACTTTACCGTTTTGCATAGTAACCTTTTCCTCCTAAAACCTTCGAAGCATAAAATATGCCCAAGTTGAATATTATCATGAAACAGATGTAGCAGGTATGTCGTTATTTAGTCTGTATCATGATGATTTAACTATACATTAACCTTGCTGGGCAGTCAAGGGATGTAAGCGCTTTTCCTGGTAATAGGTCCAATTTTCCCAACATTAGAAAAACATTTCATAAAGGCCTGCAACAAGCCATACTCTCTAGTATGGGAGGGTGAGCGTAATGTACCGCATCGCACAAAAAAACCAGGAACTAATTCTTAGATTTTGGCCAAAGCTGAACTTGACATTGAATCAGAAAGAGGAAATTTGCAGGGCATTTACTGGCTGCAACGTAAGGATTTCAGAAATTGCTTCTGATGGCAGCGCCTTGCTTTTTGTTGAAAATGTGGGGGCGGTGGCCCTAGACGTGGAGCGGGTGCCATCTCTTGTTTTAACAGTGACGGCAGTAGTACCAAAGGATAGATGGTTCAATTTTAGGGAGCTGTAGACCCTTTGCCGAAAGGCATATTTTTTTTTGCAAAAAAAAGCACTTGAGTTTTCTTTCACAAAAAGAATCCAATTTAGGCTAAAATGGAGATATCTTGTTTAGTTGGATTGGTGGGTAAAACGTGAAAAAAGTAATTATCTCCGAAAAGCCGTCGGTTGCGAAAAACATTGCCGATGCCCTCAAAATCAAGGGAAAACAGGACGGTTATTATGAGGGAGACGACTATATTATTACATGGGCGTTCGGGCATCTGCTGCAGCTCTGGGATGCGAAAGATTATGATACGAAGATGGCAAAGTGGAAAATGGATAATTTCCCTTTCATACCCGAACAGTTTAAATATAAAGTGAAGAGCGATCCGAGGAACCGGGATAAGGAGGACCTTGGCGCGAAAAAGCAGCTGAAGGTGATCCATAGCCTGATCAAGCGGGCGGATGTTGACGGAATTGTCTCGGCATGCGACTTCGACCGGGAAGGCCAATTGATTGGCGACAGTATTATTTACAACAGCAAAACGAAGAAGCCTGTTTTTCGGCTGCTTCTGAATGAATGGACACCTAATGAAGTGCTGAATGGCCTTGCTTCACTGCGGCCGAATACGGACCTACGACCGCTGCAGGATGCAGGGGTGAGCCGCCAGTGGGCGGATTGGACGATTGGCATCAACCTGACATCGGCAGCAACGTTAAAGTACCAAAAGGGTTCAGGGAAGGCTCTTAATATCGGGCGGGTGCTGCTGCCGACATTGAAAATCATTTATGACAGGGACCTTGAAATTGAAAGGTTTGTCCCGGAAACATATTTCAAGCTTTCGGCACTATTCAAGACTTCAAAGAATGAAGAATACGAGGGAACTTATAACGAAAAAGAGACGGAAAAATTTAAGGATAAGTCCCAGCTAGAGGAAATTGTTGCAAAGCTTGAAGGGCACGATGGAGTTGTTACCGACAAAAAGGTTGAGAAAAAGCGGGAGCTGCCTCCATTCCTGTTCAATCTTTCCAACTTACAGGGATATATAACGAGCAAATACAAGGGCTGGACAGCGGATAAGGTGCTGAAGGTTGCCCAGTCGCTGTATGAGAAAAAGTTCATCACATATCCGAGGACGGCTAGCTCTGTGCTTGAGGAGTCACTTGCGGGCAAGGCAGCAAAGGTTCTGGATAATTTGAAAAAGGAACTCCCCTACAAGGATGAAGTTGTTTTTAAAAAATCAAAGCGCGTATTTGACTCGTCAAGGGTTGAAAGCCATAGTGCGATCATGCCGACCTATATGATGCCGAAGTCGCTTACTGCAGACGAAGCGATTGTTTATAACGCAATTAAGAACCGTTTCATTATGCAGTTTATGCCCGCGGCAGAGTATGAGGAAACAAGGATTACGACTGAAATTCCAGAGGCAGCTCTCGCCGGGGTGTTTTTATCAAAGGGGCGAATTGAGCTTGTCGAAGGCTGGAAGAAGGTTGAAAAAATTGATTCGAAGGAGACGCTCCTTCCAAACGTGCAGATTCAGGAAAAAGTCGCAGTAGCCGGGACCGATTTGTCGACGCACCAAACCAAGCCTCCAAAGCACCATACCGAGAAAACGCTGCTCCGGGTGATGGAGACTTGCGGAAAAGGGCACGAGGAAGAAGATAGCACCGAAATGATGGAGGCGATCCTCGCAGGCTTCAGTATCGGCACACCGGCGACAAGGGCGGAAACAATCAAGAAGCTGAAGGATATTGGCTATATCGAAGCTCAGAACAAGAATTTGATTTGTACCGAGCTTGGCAGAAGGCTGGTCGAAACGTTTCCTATCCACGAGCTGTTTGACCTCGAATTCACCGGCAGACTTGAAAAGACACTTGCTGATATTGAAAAGCGAAGGGTCGCAAAGGATGAATTTTTATCGATGATTTTCGGATTTACATCTGAATCGGTTGAAAAGATTAAGGCCGGCGAGGCCACAATCCTCCAGGAAGTAAAGCGGGAGCGGAAGTCTGCGGAAGCTCTTGGCAAATGCCCGGAATGCGGCGAGGGCAGCATTATTGAAGGGTTTAAGGGATACGGCTGCAGCAACTGGAAGAGCGGCTGCAAGTTTGTAGTCTGGAAAAACGATAAATTCCTTGCTGCGTTAAAAAAGAAGCCTACCGTAACAATGGTGAAAAGCATCCTGAAAAATGGCTTTGCTAACGTAAAGGGGCTAACGAGCAAGAAAGGCACCAAGTTTGATGCGATCCTCCGTTATGAAAAGAACGAGGAAAAGGGATATTACTCGTGGAAAATGGAGTTTCCGGAAAAGACTGCCGGTCCTGCTAAAAAAGGCGCTCCGGCAAGAACCCGGAAAACTTCCAACCCCACAGCGTAATAATTTGGCAGGGCCGGAAGAATTCTAAAGGCACCTGCCTCTTTTAAAGTTTGTATTAGATTTCATCTAGTAAAGTATGTTTACTCGACGAAACCGAGGTTATAAAGGTGAGATTCGTCTAGTAAAGTGTGTTTACTCGACGAAACCGAGGTCAAGATGATGAGATTTGTCTAGTAAAGTGATCCGTCCATCAGTGGTGGACATACTGCCCGTTAAGAGTGGGATAAAAATCACTCACAGAAGACGGAGAATTTGTTACAATAGAAATTGTTAGAAAAGTTTACACTAATTCAGTCATGGATGCGGGGGATACTTTTGGAAAAAATTAAGCACAAGTCCGACATTGAAATTGCCCAGGAAGCAAAAATGAAGCCAATCACCGAGATAGCTGCAATGCTGGGACTGGCTGAAGACGATTTGGAGCTATACGGAAAGTACAAAGCAAAGCTCTCGACAGACGTTCTCAAAAAATTGCAAACCCGGCCTAGCGGCAAAATTATTCTTGTAACTGCTATTAATCCAACTCCGGCGGGAGAAGGAAAGTCAACGGTTACAGTCGGACTTGGCGATGCGTTTAATAAGATTGGAAAAAAAGCGATGATTGCGATGCGCGAGCCTTCGCTTGGCCCAACAATGGGCATAAAGGGAGGTGCCGCAGGCGGAGGTTACTCCCAGGTGCTGCCGATGGAGGATATTAACCTTCATTTTACCGGCGACCTCCATGCGATTACCACAGCAAACAATGCATTGGCTGCTCTTATCGATAACCACCTGCAGCAAGGAAATGAACTTCGTATTGATTCCCGGCGGATTGTCTGGAAACGGGCGGTCGACCTGAATGACAGGGCACTCCGGAAAGTAATTATCGGCCTTGGCGGACCAATCCAGGGTGTTCCCCGTGAAGATGGCTTTGATATTACAGTCGCATCCGAAATTATGGCAGTCCTTTGCCTGGCTACTGATTTGGAAGATTTAAAACGAAGGCTTGCCCAAATGGTTGTCGCCTATAATGATCAAAAGGAGCCTGTCACGGCGGGCGACCTGGGTGTTGAAGGCGCACTAACCTTGCTTCTTAAGGATGCGGTAAAGCCAAATATTGTCCAGACGATTGAGCACACACCTGCGATGGTACACGGTGGGCCTTTCGCTAATATCGCCCATGGATGTAACTCAGTCATTGCGACGACGACTGCAGCGAAACTGGCTGATTATGTGATTACAGAGGCTGGATTTGGGGCAGACCTTGGAGCGGAAAAGTTTTTGCATATTAAATCGCGCAGTGCCCAAATCAATCCGGAAGCGGTTGTCATTGTTGCAACGATCCGTGCGCTGAAGATGCATGGCGGGGTGCCTAAAAATGAACTTTCAACTGAAAATATCCCGGCTCTGACTCTCGGCTTTGCAAACTTGAAAAAACATATTGAAACAATCAGGGAATTCGGTTTGCCGGCAGTAGTTGCGGTTAACAAATTTGTAACCGATAGCGCTGAAGAGGTTAAAACGCTGATCGATTGGTGTGAGGCCGAACAAATTCCTGTTGCATTGACCGAAGTATGGGAAAAAGGCGGAGAAGGCGGTATTGACCTCGCTGAAAAAGTGTTGAAGGCAATCGAGGAAACACCTAACACATTCCATCCGCTTTATGACTTGGCCGATCCAATTGATGTAAAGGTACGGACCATTGTCCAAAAAGTATATGGCGGCCTTGATGTTGAGTTTTCGGCAAAAGCCAAAAAACAGCTTGAGGAATATGACAGATACGGCTGGACGAATCTGCCGATCTGCATGGCAAAAACACAGTACTCTTTGTCAGATAACCCATCCCTGCTTGGAAAACCAACAGGATTCACGGTAACTGTCCGCGAATTTAAGCCGTCGATTGGCGCAGGATTCTTGGTCGCTCTCACCGGAGAAGTTATGACAATGCCAGGCCTACCGAAACGTCCTGCCGCGATGAATATGGATGTTGATGATAACGGGAACGCGGTCGGGCTTTTCTAGGGAAAATAGGAATATGCGGGAGGCTCTATATCAGAGCCTCTTTTCAATATAATTTTTAATGATGGAGGTCAAAAATTGTTCGATCCAACGGCATTTGATAATATGAAGGTAATAGTTGAAGGGTCCCTATACGATATGGATATAGCAGGGAAGATTATCATTAGCGGACGCAGGGATATTGTTGACCTTGCCACGCTGTCGAGGGAGTTTTCCATCATCTTCAGGCAGGATGGTATCCCGGACATAGAAGCGGAAGTATCACTTCATGCGGGGCTTATCAATCTCGCCGCCGAACTATTGCCTGGCGAGTCGACTAAGGGCAAATCCGGAAGCGAACTTATGCTGCAATTCCGTACCAATCATCCAGATGACACAGATATCTACGAGGATATTCAATCTCTTATGGAATCTCTATGGGGGGTGGAGCGTACGATTGTTCAGAAAGCTTGCTTTGATCCTTTTTCAAGCGAAGACTATATACATAATTGCATTAGCGTTGAGTTTAATAGGCTTATCACGGAAGAGCAAATGGAGGACCTTCCAGAGATTATTGCATATACCTCAGAAACACTCGGCCGCCTCCAAACATACATGGAGAGCATAGAGTAGGTTCCTCTAGTGAAGACAGAAATTCCGGCCCCGCTTTGAAGGGACTAGCTCGCACTTAAGCAATATTAATTAAATATATGGTGAAACTATAACGAATAGTGGAGGGACCTATGTCAGTATATGAATTTGAGGCAAGGACAATCAAAGGCGAGGAAGTATCCATGAGTGATTACGAAGGAAAAGTTCTGCTCATTGTCAATACGGCTAGCAAGTGTGGATTTACTCCTCAATATGACGGCCTTCAGGAGCTTTATACTGAATATAAGGATAAGGGCCTGGCTGTTTTAGGCTTTCCAAGCAACCAGTTTGGCGGCCAGGAACCCGGGACCGAAGAGCAGATTGAATCGTTTTGCAGCCTGAATTACGGTGTGACCTTCCCGATGTTTGCCAAAGTGGATGTCAAGGGTGATGATGCGCATCCGCTTTTTGAGTACTTGTCAAAAGAGGCTCCGGGTATCCTCGGTAGCAAAAGCATCAAATGGAATTTCACGAAATTCCTTGTGGACCGGGATGGAAAGCCGGTAGCCAGGTATGCTTCCACGATAAAACCAGGAGATATAAAAAAGGATATTGAGAAGCTGCTATCAAAATAGGACTATTTTTCTCCATTGTCCATTATATTAAGACTAAATACGAATGTTTTAGGAACAAGGGGGACTTTTTTTGAAAAAGACGGCCTGGGTTACGGATAGCACTGCCTTCCTCGATGAGGAACTGCGCGGCAATCCGGACCTGTATTCTATTCCATTGACCGTGATCATGGACGGAGAGGAATATGCGGACGGCATTGATTTAACCGCAGCGGAGCTTTTTGCCAAACTGCGCGAGTTAAAAACGCCTCCGAAGACTTCACAGCCATCAGTTGGTGCCTTCAAGGATTTGTTCGAAAAGCTGGCGGAAAACTATGACGAAATCATTGCGGTCCTGCTTTCGTCAAAGCTTAGCGGAACAGTTTCTTCAAGCGAACAGGCGGCGCAGCTTGTTGATATCCCTGTTACAACAATTGATTCGAAAATTCTTGCCTTCCCATTATCTGCTCTTCTAAAAAAGGGAATTGAGTTAGCGAAGGAAGGGAAGGATTCAGCGGCAATTAAGCAAGAACTTGAAAAGCACCGGGACGAGAATGAGACATATGTGCTGATTGGCAGCCTGGAACAGCTGCATAGAAGCGGGAGAATGGGCGGTGTCCAATTTTTCCTCGGCAGCATGCTTAGCATCACACCGATCATATCAATCGAGGACGGTAAGTTGGAAGTAAAGGAAAAAGCCAGAAGCAGCAGGAAAGCTAAGGATAAAATTGAAGGCTATCTGCGATCTGCCTATGAGAAGCATGGTTTTAGTGAAGTCTATTTACTTTATGGCCTTCATGAGGATGCCGCGCTGCAATGGCAAAAGGAACTGGAGCCGCAATTCCCTGAGATTAAATTCAAACGTTGTCCACTTGGAGCAGTCATTGGCGTCCATGCTGGCGAGAACACGCTTGGCATCAGCTGGTATCATAATATTGGGTAAACGATAACCACTGTTTCGGAAAAAAGTGCCGCACTGGCACTTTTTTCTTGTTTAAGAAAAGAACAAATTTCGCCAATAGAATAACTTTTTATGAGTGCGTCTACGTCTAGCTTCAGCGCCTAGCGCCTAGTATACTTCGGTCCCCTCGTTACAATAAGTCAACATCGATTCGCTTTCGCTCATCGTGTTTCCTTTATCTCCTTCGAGGCCCTCCACAAGGAAGGCTTCGGCAGCATCAGCATCGCACGAAGAAAAAGTGATAGCACAAGGAAGGCTTCCTCGAAAATACATCGCACGAAATTACGCGATAGCGTAATGAGGATTTTCGAGGAGGCCATACGGCGCTGGTCAAGCCGCTTGCGCTTTTGTCTTTAAGGCTTGCCTGCTTCGTGGTAAAATAGCAGGATGAAAGGAAGTGCACCTTTTGGAACAGATGATTGCAAAGATAGAAGAATTCGTGAAAACCGAAATGGGCGAGGACGCGACAGGCCATGACTGGCACCACGTTAACCGAGTCAGGAACAACGCCCTGCTAATTGCCAGGGAAGAGGGCATTGTCGATACAGCCATAATTGAAATGGCAGCCTTGCTGCATGATATTCCGGATGAAAAATTGAACCCTTCTGCAGAAGCGGGAAAAGAAAAACTTGATGCTTTCTTTCATAAAATCGGGATGTCAGAAACTGAAATGCATAAAATTAACGATATTGTTTATTCGATTTCATATAAAGGCGGGATGGGTGTTCCTCTGCCTTCTCTTGAAGCCCGCATTGTCCAGGACGCAGATCGGCTTGATGCCATCGGTGCGATTGGTATTGCCCGTACTTTTGCCTACGGAGGAAAAAAGGGCCAGCCAATTTACGATCCAGATCTTCTAGTCCGTGAAGAAATGTCGCTAGAGGAATATCGGAGCGGAAAGTCATCAACGATTAACCATTTTTACGAGAAGCTGTTGAAACTAGAAAGTCTGCTTAACACAGATACTGCGAAAAAGATGGCTGTAAGCCGCCAAAATGCAATGGAAGAGTTTCTCAAGCAATTTTACAGGGAGTGGGAATCCAAACTATGAAAATGCTCACTGTTGAAAATCTATCAAAAACATACGGCGAGAAAAAACTTTTTAATACTATCTCTTTTACTATTACTGAAAAAGAAAAGATAGGCTTGATTGGTGTGAACGGTACAGGGAAATCATCGCTCCTCAAAATCATTGCCGGGGTCGATGATTCGGATAATGGTGAAATTTCGGCTGCAAAAGACTACAGAATCGGTTATCTGGACCAGCAGCCAGATCTTAATCCCGAATTAACAGTCCTAGAGCAGGTTTTCCACGGTGACGCTCCGGTCGTAAAGGTAATGCGCAAGTATGAACAATGCCTTTCAGAGCTTGAGGCATCACCAGGAAGCAAGGAGGTTCAAGAGCAGCTTTTTTCCTTGCAGAAAGAAATGGATGCTTTAAATGGCTGGGATGCGAGCACGAATGCAAAAACAATTTTAACAAAGCTGGGAATTGACGGTTTTCAAAGAATAACCCGAGAACTGTCAGGCGGCCAGAAAAAACGGGTTGCCCTTGCCAGTGTCCTGATTGAAGCCCCTGATTTACTGATTCTTGATGAGCCTACCAACCATCTTGACTTCGATTCAGTCAAATGGCTCGAGGAGTATTTGAAGAACTACAGTGGTTCCGTCCTCCTTGTTACCCATGACCGTTATTTCCTTGACCGGGTTACTAATCGGATTATGGAGCTGGATGGAGGCAACATATACACCTATAAAGGAAACTACGCAAGCTTCCTCGAGGCGAAAGCAATTCGTGAAGAAAATGAAGCTGCCACCCTTGAAAAAAGAAAGAACCTGTTCAGGCGCGAGCTCGAGTGGATTCGCAGGGGAGCCCAGGCCCGGTCCACCAAGCAAAAGGCAAGGATTGATCGATTTGACAAGCTTGAGGAACAGATCTCTGGTGGAAGGACCGCTGACAAAGTCGATATTTCTCTGGCTGGAAGCAGGCTGGGCAAACAGGTCTTCGAGCTTATAGATGCGAACAAATCCTTTGATGGAACTGTTATTCTTAATCAATTCAATTTGCTTGTTAAACCAGGCGACAGGATTGGCATCATTGGCAAAAACGGAACAGGAAAATCGACGCTGCTCAATATTCTCGCAAAAAGAATACCGCTCGATAGCGGAGAATATGAAGTGGGCCAAACCGTAAAAATTGGCTATTATACACAGGAAAATGAAGATATGGATGAAAGCCTGAGAATGATTGAATACATCAAGGAAACCGCCCAGGTCATCAATACAACGGATGGAAAAACCATTTCCGCGTCGCAAATGCTTGAACGCTTCCTCTTCCCGCCTTCATCCCATGGAACGCCGATCAGGAAACTATCCGGTGGGGAAAAGCGAAGGCTTTACCTTTTGAAAATTTTAATGGAAGCTCCAAACGTGCTGTTATTGGACGAGCCGACCAATGACCTCGATACCCAGACTCTGACTGTCCTTGAGGATTATCTTGAGGAATTCCCCGGTGTTGTTATCACGGTATCCCATGACCGGTATTTCCTTGATAAAATAGCAGAGCAGCTATTGATTTTAAAAGGCAACGGAACGATAGGGACATACTATGGCAATTATTCCGGCTATATGGAGCAGCAGGATGACCAAAGCGCTTCATCAGCTTCCAAGCCAGCACCTGCCACTAACCAGAGGGTCAAAGAGAAAAAGAAAAGAATGACCTATCAGGAACAAAAGGAATGGGAAAGCATCGATGACAATATTGCTGCAGCCGAAGAAAGGCTTGAGCAAATCGCTAAAGAGCTTACCAACACAGGCAGCAATTTTGAACAGGCAAATAAGTTGATGAAAGAAGAAACCGAATTAAACGAAGAACTTGAGCGATTAATAGAAAGATGGTCGTATTTATCCGAGATTGCTGAAGGATAGCGGATTGCTAGCAGTTGCTAACAAATAGTTAGCGACATGGTCCGCGCGGTTTTTATGGCATCCTGCCCAGTGCGGGGTGCCATTTACTATAAATTGTGCATGTAGCATCTGAAAGCCACGCCGCTTCAGTTCCGCATAATGGAAGTTACCATTCTGTTTGTGATAAAGTTAAAAATGAGGTGATTCCCTGTGAAAATCAAGTCGATAGAACCGACTCCAAGTCCCAATACAATGAAGATTAATCTTGACCAGGAACTTCCAATGGGCAAGAGCCATAATTATAAAAAAGATAATGCAGAAGGCGCTCCTGCTGTTATCCGCAACATTCTCGAAATTGAAGGGATTAAAGGCGTCTACCATGTCGCGGACTTCATCGCGGTTGAGCGGAATGCGAAATACGATTGGAAGGATCTGCTTGCCAAAGTCAGGGAAGCTTTCGGTGACGAAGCTGCAACTGGTGAACAAGCCCAGGCTGAAATATCACGCTTTGGGGAAATCCAGGTCCAGGTTCAGATGTTTAAGGACATTCCGCTCCAAGTAAAGCTTTTGGATGGGAACGAAGAAAAACGCTACGGAATGCCTGAGTACTTTCTTGAAGCACGCGAACAGGCCCAGCTTGAAGGTGATAACTACATACTGCTAAGAAAATGGCAGGACTTTGGGGTGCGTTATGGGGATTTTGACCAAATAGGCAAGGATGTCATTGAGGAACTGATTGCATCTTATCCGCAATCGCGGCTGGATGACATTGTAAACGCCGCAAGGGCTGCTGGTCCTTCTGCACCTATTAAGCCAACCCGTGAAAGGCATCGGATTACTGCGGATGACCTGAACGATTCTGAATGGCAAAAAAGGTACCAGAAGCTTGAGCAAATTCCAGATCCAGAGATTGAAGATCTGCCGATGCTTGAGAAGGCACTCCAGGATGAGAAGCCTTCCATCCGCAGGCTTGCCACTGTCTACCTTGGAATGATAAAGGATAAGGCAGTATTGCCGCTTCTATATAAAGCGTTAAAGGATAAAAACGTTACTGTAAGGAGAACAGCTGGTGACTGTCTGTCAGATCTTGGTTTTAACGAGGCTGGCCCAGAAATGGCCCTTGCATTGAAGGATCCTAGCAAGCTTGTCCGCTGGCGTGCAGCAATGTTTCTTTTTGAAGAAGGAGATGAATCAGCACTCCCGGCATTGAAGGAAGCTGCCGATGATTCAGAATTTGAAGTCGCCCTCCAAGCAAAAATGGCAATTGCCAGGATTGAAGGTGGCGAGGAAGCGAAAGGCTCGGTATGGAAGCAGATGACCGAAGCAAGGAAGGCAAACCAGTAATAAGGTTGTTGGGAGAAGCTTTGCTGGATTTATCTTTAGGGAAAGATAGTTGTTGAAATGTGAGCGTAGGGCTTGTGACACGAAATCTTCAGGTAGCAAGCTTCAAGTACATTTTGACTTTCACGGACATATAAAATGTCCAGCAAACTAAGTTTCAAGGACATTTTGCCTGCCATGTACCTTTAAAATGTCCAGCAAATCGAGTTTCAAGTACAATTTGAGGGGGACTGACAGCAAAAATGTCTACCAAACCAAGTTTCGAGGACAATTTGACTGAAAAGAACCTGTAAAATGTCCTCGAAAACTGATATATAAATCCGGATATTAAGTTGTATTTTTACATTAACAATGGTTTCGAAAAATGGAATATGGAAACTATTTATAGTATGCTAATACCAGAAACGGAGGGATCTATCTTATGTCAATGGCATATGAAGAATATATGAAGCAAATGGTAAGGCCAATGCGTGAGGAATTAACAAATGCAGGCTTTAAAGAATTAACAACTCCTGAAGACGTCGATGCTTTCATGGGTGAAGCAAAAGGGACGGCTGTCGTTGTGATCAACTCGGTTTGCGGCTGTGCAGCAGGCCTTGCGCGCCCCGCGATTACACAGACAGTCATGAACACTGAAAAACAACCAGACCATCTGGTTACAGTTTTTGCAGGCCAGGATAAAGAAGCAACCGCAAAAATGCGCGAGTACTTCGGGGACATCCCGCCATCATCGCCATCTGTTGCGCTATTGAAGGACGGCCAGGTTGTCCACTTCATTCCGCGCCATGATATTGAAGGAAACACAATGGAAGGTGTCATGGAAAACCTTACAACAGGAATTAAAAATAATTTCTAAAAGGGATGCCGCTTGGCGTCCTTTTTTTCGCTAAAAAATCTGACCTCACCAGTTTGCGAGGCTGCTCTATCAGGAGATAATATATGTTTGTAACCACAGCGTACCGAGTAACTGAAACAATGTTAAATAAGGCTAAGGGAGTCGCAATCGACCTTGATATCCCTTTCTATACTCGCGGGAAAAAGTCGATATCACGCATGCAGGAGGAAAGGGGTACGGGTTGCATTGTCGCGGGGAACGAAACTCTCAAACTTTTTGGTTTCGGAGAAGACGCTCCTTTTTTCTTTCACCCGTCTTCCGCGATGTTCCGAGTCAAGAGGCTGATAGAAGGGGGAAGTGACCCTCTAATCGAAGCAGCAGGCCTTGAAAGAGGCCACTCATTCCTGGACTGTACACTTGGGCTCGCCTCAGATTCGATAGTCGCAAGTTTTGTCACCGGAAAAGAAGGTATGGTAACAGGGATTGAAGGCAATCAATATGTCGCTTATCTTGTGAAAAAAGGGCTTCTCAGCTGGACAACAAGCGTTGCCCCGCTTGATGAAGCAATGAGCCGTGTACAGGTTGTAAATTCCAATTCTTTATCTCTTTTAAAAAGCCTTCCCGACAATTCGGTCGACTGTGTGTACTGGGATCCGATGTTTGAAGAAAGCATCGACGAATCGGAGGGAATCAGGTCGCTCCGCCAATTTGCCTTGTACGAAGGGCTTGGTGAAGAGGAAATAATAGAGTCGCTGCGAGTGTCTCGCAACCGAGTCGTGCTCAAGGATCATTTCAAAAGTACAAGATTTGACGAGTTTGGCTTCAGGCGGGCAATCAGGAAAGCGGCCAAATTCCATTACGGATACCTTGAAAAAAAATAACAGCCGGCTCATGTCCGGCTGTGTGTTTCCTTAATCAAAAATCGAACAATATATGAAATAGCCAAGCATCATCAAGCCGCCAGTCATAATCACCCACTCCATACTTTCCACCCCTAAAGAAAAAATTTTCATTATATTTATAATATCCATATAAAAAACTTTAAAACTCATTAAAAAAAGAAGTATAATAGGCTTATACATAAATGAAGGGGGGATAGGCATTTGAAAAAGTGGATTCGGAAATCATTCATGGTCATGGTATCGATCCTTACATTTGGACTTATTACACCAGCCCAGATGAACTTTCTTGATCAGGTCAATGCCGATACTAAATCACCAGGCCGAGGGTCTGCTGAATTTGGCCCGAGCATACCAACCCAGTTTCAACAAACCCCCTCCATTACCCGTGATCAATTTATAGAGGATATGGTAAAGCTGGCAGAGACCCGCTCATATGAAAAATTCGGGACTAGAATAAAGCCAGTGATTGAGAATGAATTTAAGGAAATCATCCTTCCTAATATAGAACAAGCTATTTCCAAAACAGCTGCCCAGTTTCCTGAGGAAGACCTGACTGGACTGGCAATTTCTGAACAACCTGGTGCAGGGCTCTCGGAAAAAATCTTCCATATCAAGGATGTACGGACAGGAAAAGATGTCATCCGCTTCCATGTCAGACGGGACAACCCGCCACAGGCAGGATACTGGTTCAATTTCCACTATCATACTGCCCATGACAGCTTCCAGGAACATCATGAGCTTGGCAGCATTTACTGGGACAAGAATACTCCTCCGAAATGGATGGCTTAATAGATTACTAACTTCATTGCTAAAACAACCCGGCGGAAACGCCGGGTTTTTCATTGTCCCAGGAAGATGGCCGATTAAATTTGTGGGCAACTAAATTTTGTAGTAAGACAACTGCGCTTTTGTTCCTGTTTAGCCACAATTTCCATCAAACCCACAGCCTGTTTCCACTATATAGATGGTATAATTCTGGTAGACTATAAAAATCGCGTACTGGGGAAATGAGAATGAAAAAGCTTTTTTTAATAGTGGTTCCGGCGGTGCTGTTCTTCTTCCTTATCTCCACTTCAAAAGCTGCTCCTGGTGGTGTGGCGCTTGCCAATTTCAATGGCGAAACACCACTCGGCCAGCATTTGCAATACATTGATTGGGGAAACCTGTCAGGGACGGTCCTTTTACCCGAGGAAACGTTCGACACTTTCGAGGCCGCGGCAATTATCCAACGGCTTGCAAAGCTTCCAGACTCGCTCCTTTCAAAGATAAACAAGGAAGGCATCGTTGTCCGGCTCTTTGAAGGCAGACTGACAGATAATCCGACAGCAAGCCATTTGAAAGGGGAGACGCCCCGTGGTTATACGAATGGAGCGACCTGGGATGCAGTGCCAGGTATTGGCGGCTCGGAGGTTGTCCTTGTGAAAATCGGGGCAAGCGAGAAAGGGAAAGGTCATGGCTCTATTAATTTGGAGCTTCACGAGCTCGCTCATTCAATTGATAATCTTGTATATGATGGTCTATCGGAACAAAAAGCTTTTATCAAAGTGTGGGAAAAGGAACGAACCAAGCTTTTTCCGGGACTTAAATATTTTAACAACTATCCAGAGGAATATTTCGCAGAAGCATTCGCGCTTTATTACTTATCAGAAGAGAGTAATCAATTTTTAGAAAAAACTGCTCCTCTCACATATAAATTGATTCAAGACCTTGATTAATATCAGGGTCTTTACTTTTGAGCAAAAAGATTTATTGCATCCGACCTTCCATGAGTGCAAATTGTCGAGTTTTCTACTAAAATGGAAAGGACAAACTATGGGGAGGGTCTCTTAGATGAAACAATATTTGGATCTTTGCCGCCATGTTCTTGAAAACGGGACAGAGAAAGGCGACAGGACAGGGACAGGCACGGTTTCGACATTTGGCTACCAGATGCGGTTCAACCTGCAGGAGGGCTTCCCGCTTATTACTACAAAAAAGCTGCATATGAGGTCGATCATTCATGAATTGCTATGGTTTTTGAATGGTGATACGAACATCCGATATTTGCAGGAAAATGGTGTGCGGATTTGGAATGAATGGGCGGATGAAGAAGGAAATCTTGGCCCGGTATACGGAAAGCAGTGGCGATCCTGGGAAGGTGCTGACGGGACCACGGTTGATCAGATCAGCGACTTGATTGAGCAAATAAAGACAAATCCCAATTCCCGCAGGCTGATTGTGAATGCCTGGAATGTGGCCGAAATTGATAAAATGGCGCTTGCTCCATGCCATTGTCTGTTTCAATTTTATGTGGCTGACGGGAAGCTATCATGCCAGCTGTACCAGCGTTCTGCCGACCTTTTCCTCGGTGTTCCGTTCAACATTGCTTCATATGCGCTGTTGACCATGATGATTGCCCAGGTATGCGACCTTGAACCAGGTGAATTCGTTCACACATTTGGCGATGTACATATTTATAACAATCATATCGAGCAGGTGAAGGAGCAGCTGAGCCGTGAACCAAGACAGCTTCCGAAAATGAACATTAATCCGGACGTAAAGGATATTTTTTCATTTAAATATGAGGACTTTACTATCGAAGGCTATGATCCTCATCCGCACATTAAAGGAGTTGTCTCTGTATGATTTCGTTTATGTGGGC
Source organism: Bacillus sp. FJAT-18017 (assembly GCF_001278805.1). Lineage (GTDB taxonomy): Bacteria > Bacillota > Bacilli > Bacillales > Cytobacillaceae > Bacillus_D. Next base: position 2,301,506 of record NZ_CP012602.1, read on the forward strand.
CATGGATGAAAACAGGGTGATTGGCAGGGATAACAAGCTGCCATGGCATTTACCTGAGGATTTAAAATTTTTTAAACGTACAACAATGGGTCACCCGATTGCGATGGGCAGGAAAACGTTCGAATCTATAGGAAAACCATTGCCAGGCCGCGAAAATATTATTATTACCCGAAACAGGGACTACACCTTTGAAGGCTGTACAGTTGTACACTCTGTAAAAGAATTCCTTGATTATTGCAGGACAAAAGAAGAGGAAGTTTTTGTTATCGGCGGCGCAGAAATTTTCAAAGAACTGTTTCCGTATGCCGATAAGCTTTATTTGACGATGATCCATGCTCAATTTGAAGGGGATACGTACTTCCCGATTTTCCGCCCGAATGAATGGGAACTCGATTCAAGAGAAAAAGGACTCAGAGACGAGAAAAATCCATATGATTACGAGTTTCTTATTTACAAAAGGAAATCCGGAGGAAAGCAATGATCAGGCTGGCAATCTGTTTTGCCTATATTTGCGGCTATCTCTTATACAGCACCATTGAGCTTCGCTGCTTGAAAAAGCTCGACCCCGCCTTGCTAGTGGCAGTCCGCGACAAAATCATACATGCAACACCGAAACGCTGGTCAAGAAACATCATGAAATTGACAGGGTCAAAAGTAACCGTAATTGGTGAGGAGAATATACCTAAAGGTGCTGTTGTGTTCATTTCCAACCATGAAGGCGATTTTGATGTGCGGGTGCTGCTCGGGTATTTGTCAAAACCGTTCGGATTCATTTTAAAGGTTGAAGTGAAAAAGGTACCCATTATGAGAAAGTGGATGGAGTTAATCAGCTGTGTTTTCATGGACAGGGGCGACCGCAGCCAGGCTATTGCATCTCTTCGTGAAGGGTCTGAAATGCTGAAGCAGGGACATTCACTGGTGATTTTTCCTGAAGGCACCCGCAGTAAAGGCGGCGATGTCGGCATGTTCAAATCCGGCACCTTTCGTCTTCCCAAAGATGGAGAAGTTCCAATTGTCCCAATCTCGATTCAGGGTACATCGAATGTTTTTGAAAAAAATGGACGTCTCATAAGGCCCGCTGAAATCACTGTCACGATTGGCGAACCGCTGATGCCGGAGATATTTCTTCAAAAAGACTTGAAGCAAGTGGCAGAAGAAGTCCGGCTGACCATTATTGCCAACATGGATGAAAACAGAAAGGTATCCTAATCAAAAACATCAGCCAATTAGGATGGCTGATGTTTTTGATCTAAAATAAGAAAGAATACCTTTTTTTCAACTGTCTGGCTCCAGCGCCTAGCGCCTAGTGTACTTCGGTCCCCTCGTTACGATAAGTCAACATCGATTCGCTACGCTCATCGTGTTTCCTTTATCTCCTTCGAGGCCCTCCAGTCCATACGGCGCTAACCAAGGCGCTTGCGCTTTTCTTACTAATCCTGGTAACCAAATTGCTCATAGTGACTTAGCGCGCCTAACATCTTCCTAAATTCTTCGGGGCTCCGAAATTCATCTTCCTGAAAGTGTGTTCGGATCCATTCAATCAATTCCGAAGGGCTGTTAAAGAAAACACCACTTGTATCGCTTTTTCGAATCATATAGCGGCCGTTGTCCTCATCAATTGTCACTTCGACTGGCAACGCGCCTTCAAAGCTATCCAATAAAAACTCCATCAATCCCACTCCCTTCGGATTCTATTTGGTATAGTATATGTAGTTAATTGCCTCAAAATTAAACAAGTACGAACAATTCCTTAAAAAATACCGGGTATTTTTTCTTATGTAACCCTTGTCCTCGATTGACTTAAGGCCTCGTTCTTGTTACATTGATACAGGCAGGACATAGCAGTTAACCTGTTGCAAATGCCAAATATCACACTGCTTAAAATACGTGAGATTTTGTGAACTTACTATGAATTTTGAAGTGATTTACCCTAAACTGGCCAGTAAAGTACTATAATCATAGTAGATTTATAAATATGAAACTCTGAAGGGGTTGTAAACACTATGTTGAATAATATTGGTGTTCCTGGATTAATTTTGATCCTTGTTCTTGCATTAATTATTTTCGGACCTAAAAAGCTGCCTGAAATTGGACGCGCTTTCGGCCAGACACTACGTGAATTCAAAAAATCCACTCGCGAACTGACTAGCGATGTTATGGAAGATTTTGAAGAAGATAAAAAGAAGGCAGAGAAAAAAGCTTAATCCATAAATTGTAAACCACGGGGTTCACTTACCTTGCGAGCTTGAGGGCGGAGCTTGGGGAGGAACCCTTTTCTACGCTAATTGGAAAGTTATTTTCTTATTGCGCATATATGAATTTCGCCATTAAGTGAGTATTTTGTTACCCGCTATTAAACTGCTCTACCGGCCCGCAGTTTTAGAAAAAGGCAAAAAGTACACGGCAGGGAGAACGATATGGAAGATAAAGAATTAAACTTAGTTGATCATCTGGATGAACTCAGGAAGAGGATTATCATCACTGCAGTTGCCTTTGTGGCATTCTTCATTGCCGGATTCACGTACGTGGAGGAAATTTATCACTGGTTTGTCCGCGATTTAGAGGTTAAGCTAATTGTGCTCGGACCAAGCGACATCGTCTGGATCTATTTTGCACTGGCCTCCCTAATTGCCATCGCCGGAACCATTCCAGTACTGGCCATACAGCTCTGGATGTTCGTCAAGCCAGCGTTAAAACCAGTTGAACGAAAAATTTCCTTATCCTATATACCTGCATTGTTCATTCTGTTTATAGTCGGTTTGGCGTTTGGATATTTTGTTATTTTCCCGAACGTCCTCAAATTTCTGGTCAATCTCGGCGGCGATATGCTTGTCACCAACTTTACCGCTGAAAAATATTTCAGGTTCATTTTGAATATGACCTTGCCATTCGGAGTTTTGTTCGAGCTGCCGGCAGTTGTCATGTTCCTGACTTCGCTCGGAATCCTGAATCCGTATGTTTTAACAAAGATTAGGAAATACGCATATTTTGTGCTAATTGTAATTGCAATTGTGATTACACCGCCAGATCCAATGTCTGATTTCCTTGTCATCATTCCATTGCTGCTGCTATATGAAATTTCGGTGAACCTCTCGAAATTTGTATTTAAAAAGCGGCAAAAGCGGCTTAAGGCAGAGGAAGCGGAGTTCGCAGCTGAATAAAAGATTGAAGACAGAACCCTGGCCTAATGGCTGGGGTTTTTCATTTGGAAAAGCATTTGTAGCAAGTTGATATTTTAAAACTGATGAATGACATTTCAGGTTTTTGAAAGAGGCAAAGTGTCATTCATAAGGCCCGATGAATGATAAAACAACCCCCCCCCCCGAAATTACATGCATCTATATTCCCCAATCTTGGATCACATTTGAAATTACTCCTTTAAATCTTTACACATCAAACCAAGTTCAAAAATCTTTCCGAATCAATTTTTCACTAATAAAAATGTGCTTAACTACTGGAATAAAAAATAACCACCCTGCAATTGTTTCGAAAACAGGCATACGGTCTTCCATGGTAGGATGGACAAGGTTCTCGAGGTATGCGATGAAGCATTGCGAGGGATTGGTGTGATTCCGGCAAGCGGATGGGGGCTAAAGCCGGAGTATAGCTGCTTTGATGCAAAGCTAAGATTCACCGTGGATGTCGGCGAGCCGTGCAAAACGAAGTGCCGCTGCGGAGATGTGATAAAGGGGCTAATCACGCCTGACGAATGCGCCTTGTTCGGAAAGACATGCAAACCAATGAACCCAATAGGTCCTTGCATGGTATCAGCAGAAGGAAGCTGTGCCGCTTTTTATCAATACATGAGGGAGACTGTCTGATGGAAAAATATATCAACCTTGCCCACGGCGATGGCGGTGAACTTAGCCACAGGCTGATCCGGGATGTGTTTACAGAGGCGTTTGGTCAGACAGGAGCGTTGTTCGATGCGGAGTCTCTCGCATTATCTGGTACGAAGATTGCTGTTTCAACAGATAAGTTTGTGATTAAACCTATCCTTTTTCCGGGTGGGACGATTGGGAAGCTTGCTGTTGCCGGAACAGTCAACGACCTGGCAGTAAGCGGTGCGAAGCCGATGTATTTGACGTGCGGTTTTGTCATTGAGGAAGGCTTTTCGATTGCCGATTTGAAGCGAATTGTCAACGATATGGTGGCTGAAGCGAACAAAACGGGCGTACAAATCATAGATGGCGATACCAAGGTCGTAGAACGTGGCAGTGCGGATGGGGTTTATATTAATACAACCGGAATAGGAATCTATGAATATGGGATTGGCTGCAGCCTGGACTTTGAGGAAGGTGATGCTGTCATCATTTCCGGATCGGTAGGCGACCATGGCATCGCTGTTCTGTCCGCCCGCGGGGAGCTCGGTATTGACGTACCTATTAACAGCGACTGCGCTTCGTTAAATGCGATGTTAGGGGCTGTTTTGGAGCGAACGGCTGGCGTCAGGATTATGCGGGACCCGACTCGTGGAGGGCTGGCGACGACTCTTGTTGAAATCGCAGAGGATTTTGGGCTGACGATCAAAATAGAAGAAACAGAGATTCCTGTTAAGGATGAAGTCCATGGAGCCTGCGATATGCTTGGCTTTGATCCGCTCTATTTAGCGAACGAGGGCAAGGCTATTATCATTGTTGCTGAAAAGGAAAAGGACAAAGTGATGGATATTCTCCGCGAGTTCCCTGAAGGCAGAAATGCGGCTTTAATAGGTTCAGTTTTTAATAAAGGACAAGGTCGGCTGTTGCTAGAAACCCCGCTCGGTTCACGGAGAATTCTTAACCGGCTTTCTGGGACAATGTTCCCACGGATTTGCTGATAAAAATAATACCCCCCCCGCTTGCACTTCGCAGCGGGGGTTCAATTTTCTACATCATCATTTTGGCACATCTTCATTTACGGACTGTCTCTCCTTCTTCCAGCTCTCGTATTTCGTATATTTACAGTACTCCATGAAATCCTCTTTCCTCATACCTTCCTTGATGGCTGTTAAAATCAGTTCCTTCCATTCCTTATCGAGTTCTACTTCCGTTTGCGGTGCTTTACCCTCATTACAGAGCAAGTATTCAATCGTTGTTCCAAGTGTAATGGCGACTTTGTTCAAAACCTGCAGTGAGGGATTTGTCTGCATTCCTCTTTCAATCTGGCTCAAATAAGATTTTGAAACATCGGCCAGCTTGGCCAGCTCCGAAATCGAATACCCCCTCAGTTCTCTCAACTCCTTGATCCTCGATCCCAGCATCGAAATTCTCCTTTTTAAGCTGCCTTAATTTAATACTGTTAATTCATTATACAGAACAAAATATTCTTTATAAAATACGAAATAGTAAGAAAACAAGAGATAATACGAGATAAAGAACGATTTTCGTTCTTTATTTAGAATATTTGGGGATTTTTGGGGTTTTTCAAGTTCATAAGGATGACATATACTCAACTTGTAAGTTCTTTAAAAAGAACAAATAAGTTTGAAAATAGAAATTATTATTTACATAATTAAATACTTCTTGAAGAGGCTTTTGAATGGAGGTGGTATTATCCGAATTAAACGATTAAAGATTTCGAAGAGAAAGACACAATATTTAAAATTAATAGCCCTTCAATTTTTAGCCATTTATTACCTTTTCGTTATTTCTTTAACGTTAATATCCTCAACAAATCCTTATTTTTCGGATAAAACATACGGGTCAATTGAAATAAAAAACAAAGATCACTTTTACGGAGAAAAGGACTCGAGCAGTCTTGCTTCGGTAAAAGCATGGATTGAGTGTCCTAAAGTATATGCAAGTTTTATTAATAAGGGTGGAGATATGTTTGTAGATACAACATGGTCTGTTTATAAACAAATAGAAGGTAACAACTGGAATATAATTGGTACCTATCCCTTAAAAGCACTTAAATCAAAAGAAACTAGAGTCTTGGAATATACACCCAAAGAATCAGGAACCTATAGATTTGTTGTGCAACAAGTACCTACTCACCCTGGAAATAGCCAACCGAAAATAGAAACTTCTTATTTTGATTATAATAAATGCCAATCAAATAAAGCTTCTATAAGCCAGAATAAACAAAATAAGAAACAAACTTCAGAGGACCCTTCGTTAACAGAAGAAAAAACTGAAAATCAAGTTATTGAGTTAAATCCACAATCAATTTTAACTGAAGGTAAAGATGAATCTGTAAACGTAAATGAAGCAAATCCGGCTGAAAGTGTCCAATCCAATACAAAAATATTAGAAACTCAAAAAAGTGAAACCAATATTCAATCAGAATCATTAGAAACACCAAAGTAGCACTTTTAACAGAAAAAGACTATAAGACAATCACAGGAGGGAATTGAACTTGAAAGTTTTTAAGATTATTAGCCGTATTTTAAGCAGCATAATTGTTGTTTGTTTGGTAATAGCAGCCATCCTTGCTATTAGCTCTCGTTTATCAGGGGGAACACCAAAGTTCTTTGGAAAAACTATGATGATGGTCTTATCAGGTTCAATGGAACCTAAAATTCATACTGGTTCTGTAGTTTTTGTTGAAGATATAAAAGATCCCTCTCTATTAAAAGTAGGTGATGTTATTACATTCAAGTCTCCAGTTGTTAAAGATAGAATCATTACACACCGGATAAAGGAAATTAAAAACACTGGAAATTTAGAGTTTGTTACCAAAGGTGACAATAATACATCTGATGATCCTTTAACCGTACCACAACAAAATCTATTAGGTAAATATTCTAATATTACGGTTCCATACTTAGGTTATATTATGTCGTTTTTACAATCCAAAAAAGGGTTAGGGATTTCTTTAATCATTCCAGGGGGTTTGCTTATTATTCTAGAAATGTTCACGATTTGGAGAACCTTAGCGAGTCTTGATAAACCTAAGAAAGAACAAGCTATACCCAATTAATGGTTGTTTCTTCCCGGTTTTTAAAACGAGAAGTTCAATAATAAAAATTACCTACATATAGGGAAAGAGGAGGAAATACAAATGTCAGTAAGAAGAAAATTAATGGGCAGTGCTGCAACAATTGCTTTAGCAGGTATGGCAACAATCGGCGGATCATTTGCTTATTTTTCAAGTGAAGCAAATGCAGCGAGTAAATTTACAAATGGTACATTGGTTTTAGCGCCAAACGCTCCACATCTACAACATTTTACACTTGATAACTTTAAGCCTGGGGACAAATTGGTCGCTGTTACAGATAACCAAGAACCGGCTATGGTTTTAAACAATCAGGGAACTCTGCCAATGAACGTTTTTGCTAAAATTGATACTAGCAGCGTTAAAGGAAGTACAGATGCAATTTGGGTAGATAAACTGGAGTTTGGGGAAGTTGATGTATTAGCTAAATATCCTGCAATTGATGCTAATGGTGATAAGCATGTAACACTAACTGAATTGGGCAATTTCTTTAAAGGTGACACTACTGTTAACGGTAATGATGTTGTGGGAGTTGGTAAGTATATCGGATTCCTTCCTGCCCCTAAGCCAGGATTTGACTGGAATAATCCTAACCAAGTACCTATCAAATCTGTTAAATATCAATTTACGTTCAATGATGATGGAAAAGACCAAAATGGTCTTCAAGGAGATGTAACAAATATCACTTTTAAATTTACCGGTCTTCAATATGAAGGAAAAACAATTGACAGCACAAAATTAACAAATGATGGCAAACCAGGCGGTGGCGGAGATTATACTCGTACCGATGACATCAACGATCGCGAGGGAACCAAAAACGACAAGTAATATGAGTAAATAGGAGGTGGGGGCATCCCTCACCTTCTATTACTTAATAACCTTTATAGAAGAAGGGGTGGCTTTTGAAACTAAAACTATTGCTTTTAGTAACGGTTTTTGTAATGTTATTGGTTATAAACAGTCCCATTTCACAAACGAATGCACAGGTTTCACAGAAACTCAAAATAGAAACCTTTCCAAGTGAAAAGTTTTTGGACGTGGGTATGTTAAAACCTGGAGACAAAGTAATAACTACATTAGATGTAATAAATACCGGTAACATTCTTTTTTCTTATAAGACTACCGCTTCGTTTAACGGCGGGTCAAAAAAATATTATGATGCATTGCATTTAAATATTAAAGATCAGAATGGAAAGGTACTTTATAATGGTAGCTTAAAAGACTTTAAAGGGTTAGAGCCAAGAAAGTTGCAGATTTTTACTAAAGAAAAGCTCATTATAGCAGTTGAGGTACCTGCCGAGTTGGGAAATGATTATCAAGGACTTAGTAGCGAATTTAAATTTAAATTTTTCGCCGAAGATACTCTCGATGGCCTGATCCCTCCAGACGATGTTCCTTTTGGACCGATTGATACACCACTAGGACCAATAAAGCTTCCAGTCACAGCGACAGAAGCATTCAATTTCCTTGCTGCTGGATTAATCCTGCTAACTGTTGGCTTAACGATAAGGTATATTATCAAATTTAAAAAGAAAATAACCAACACAAGTTTAACCAGACCCTGAACAGGATAAAGGATATCAGGGTCTTTTGTACGTATACGGGCATAATTTGATTACATAAGACGTATTTTATAGGGTATTTGATGAGGGGGAGCGGAGAGGGATGTATAAAAAGATTTGTACGGAATGTGAGAAGCCGTCCTACAGCAGCTGTGATTCAGGGACATGGCTTTGCCCGGTTTGCGGTGCTGATATTACAAAGGTGAATTTGCATGCGCCTGAAAGCCAGCGCGGGCAGAACCAGGTTGAACTGTTGTCTGGACAGTACATAAAGCAACAAGGTAATCAGAAACTATATCATGAGCTTGTTTAATCCACTATTGACCTAAATTATTCAATAAATCTGCGCATAATCAGACACATTTCGAGCATGCATTACGGTATACTATACTCAAACGGGTGAAAAAGAGGATTGATACTATTTTAATAGTGAAAAGCCTGGAGTTCACAAATGCAGTGGGATTGAAGGTTAAAATTGTGGAGATTCCTGTATTGGAGAAAGATAATCCGAATCAATTCATGATCCGATTCCGTTTGCAGACATTTATGATGAGCCTGAATGAAGAACAGCAGCCGAAACCTTGCTATTCCTTCAGGGATTATTTGAAAAGGACCTTGAGATGGCCTGATTATGAGCAGCTTTACTCGTCTTCTACATTAAAAAATAATGCTTGATAAGTGTGGGTGCCGAAAAATCGGCATCCTTTTTCGTTGGTATCGATTGATTCTAATAGGTATAATAAGTTCTAAGTGTAAATTAGCAGGGAAGTGAATGTATTGGCAAAGATAAAAATAGTTACTGACTCCACACATGATATGCCTAAAGAGATAATTGACCAGTATGGAATTGAAGTGGTTCCGCTGACAATATCCGTTGCCGGAAAAACATACACAGATGGCGTTGATATCCACCCGGAAGAGTTTTTAGCAAGAATGAAACAATCTCCGGAGCTTCCGAAAAGCTCGCAGCCTTCCGCTGGTGCTTTTTTAGAGGTGTATGACCGGCTTGGAGCAGAAGGTTACGATATTCTGTCCATCCATATGACGGGAAAAATGAGCGGAACTGTACGCTCGGCTGAAAGTGCTGCCGGAATGACGAAATATAACGTCACCGTTGTTGATTCGAAATTCATTTCAAAAGCTCTCGGCTTCCAGGTGAAGGAGGCAGCCATTATGGCAGCCAACGGCAAATCAATGGAAGAAATCCTCGCGCGGCTTGAGTCCATGAGTGAAAATACACGTCTTTACATAATGGTTGATACGCTTGAAAACCTGGTGAAGGGCGGCAGGATCGGAAAAGGCAGGGCTTTCCTTGGCTCACTTTTGAACATTAAACCGATTGCCTCTCTTGAAGGAGCCGAATACAACCCGGTTGCCAAGGTGCGCAGCTACACACAGGTTGTTAAGTTCCTGGCAAAACAATTTGCCGAGGATGTAAAAGGCAAGTCGATAAAGAGCGTAGGAATCGCACATGCCGGAGCGGAAGAACTTGCAGGAAAAGTCGCAGACAGCATCCGTGAAGCAACAGGCTTTGATGGGGTTGAAATTGACTATACGAATTCGACAGTCAGCACCCATACAGGCCCAGGCGCGTTTGCACTAATGTATCACTTTGAATAAAAGGATTGGCCGGGACTTTATATGTTCCGGCCTTTTTTGATGAACAAACCGAAATCCTTTTCACTTTTGAAAACGTTTGATAAGATAGGGACGACTATAGAGATATGACGGCGGTGAAGACGGTGAAAACAAAAGTAGTTTTACTGATAATGGCAGTTTGCGCTATGCTGCTTTCAGCCTGCAACAAAGAATTGGAAGGTGCGGAAGATTGGCCGCTTAAAGAATTTACCTTCACAAACCAGGAAAATAAACAGTTTGGCACAAAGGACCTTGAGGGCAAAGTATGGATGGCTAGCTTCATCTTTACTAACTGTGATACGGTCTGCCCGCCGATGACGGCAAACATGAGTGAAATACAGACGATGGCCAAGGATGAGGGTATTGAGAATATCCAGTTTGTTTCCTTTAGTGTCGACCCTGAGAACGATACACCTGAAGCTCTCAAGGAATACGGCCAAAAGTTTAATGTTGATTTGAAGAACTGGAACTTTCTAACTGGCTATGAACAGGAAGAAATAGAAGAGTTCGCCTTGAAAAACTTCCAGACTCTTGTCAAAAAACCTGAGACTGATGACCAGGTACTCCATGGAACTTCGTTTTTTTTGATTGGCCAGGATGGTAACGTTAAGAAAACATACCCTGGTGTCTCTGACGTACCGAGGGACCAAATTATTGAAGATATCAAAGCTTTGCAATAAAGCCCTCAATTGGGCTTTTTTTGTTAATGTCTTTTTAGTAGGCGGACCAAGGACAAACAAAGTTAGATGTCTATAGACGACTGTACCCGAGTTTTTTAAGGTCACAGGGTCGCATCAAGTTCTATTGACGACCGTACCCAATTTTTCTTGGTCCACAGAGTCGTCAAGCAGCTCTATTGACGACTGTACACAATTTTTTCTAGCTCATAGAGTCGTCAAGAAGCTCTATTGACGACCGGACACCACTTTTTCTAGCTCATAGGGTCGTCAAGAAGCTCCATTGACGACCGGACACCACTTTCCCTGACTCACAGGATCGCCAATAAGCTAAAAATTTACTACTATACCCAAGTTTTCATGTTCCAAAAGCCCAACATATCTTTGATGAGCCAAACTAGGATCCAATGAAAAACCAATATTATTCAGGGTTGTCCCGGTGCTTTTCAGGCATTCCAGCTGCCGAGCAATGATATAATAAGAAAAAACCGTGAAGGGAAGGTGAAGCGTGTGTGGAAGAGGATTGGGTGCATTTTGGCAGCAAGCCTAGTATTGGCATCGTGCGAGGGCAACACTGAGTGGCAAAGCCATAGTGCAAGGGAAACCGTACTTGAAGCGGAACGTACGATTCCCGAAGATTTTATCCCACGCACGTTTTCCGTTGCCGCTATTGGTGATTCACTCACCCAGGGTGTTGGGGACAGCACGGATAGTGGCGGTTATCTCCCGTACCTGGATGAAATGCTTGAACAGGAAAAGGGCGTCAAGAAAGCGAATTTTATAAACCTTGGTGTCCGCGGAACGAGGAGCGATCAACTCCTGGAGAAACTTGATACTACAAAGATGAGGAATGCCATCCAGGATTCCGATATTGTTCTCGTTACGATTGGCGGTAATGACATGATGAAAATTGCCCGGGAGAACATTCTTAATCTGCAATATGAAGTATTTGAAGAAGAAATGGTTTCCTATACCGAACGAGTCAATCAAATCTTTAAAAAAATCAGGTCGGAAAATCCAGAAGCGGCCATCGTACTGATCGGGGTATATAATCCGTTCGGGCAATGGTTTACTGAGGTAGATGAATTGAATCAAATTGTTGATGATTGGAATGAAGCCGGAAGATCGGTTGCCTCACAATACTCCGATTCCTACTTCGTTGAAATTGGCGATTTGTTCGTGGATACAGACGTGAATCTCTTGTTTGATGACCAGTTTCATCCGAACGATAAAGGGTATGAATTAATTGCAGAGCGTGTTTATGAAACGCTTGGAGAAGAAGCGCTGCCTGTTCTGGCCGGAAGGGATTAGACTGCAGCTGATGAGGGGAATTTTGAATGAAAAATAGGTGGAAAACCGCCTTCTTTGTTTTGTTGGGCTTGATTGTAATTGTATTTGCTACATTGATTATTATGGCAATCCTGCCGGGGGAAAAGCCTGAAGCAGAACCGGCGAAAAATATCGATGAAGATAAACATGTTGGCTTCGCAATCCGAACGAACAGAGAAGACGTAAATAAGCTAGTTAATTATTATTTGGAAAAAGAAATAGGTTCAGCTCCGATTGACTACCGTGTACAGGTTGAAGATGACGTTGCGCTATACGGCAGCGTGCCATTTTTTAGCCAGGAGCTTGATATGAAAATGGCTTTTGAGCCAGAGGCGCTTGAAAACGGTGACCTGCTGCTCAAGCAAACGAATCTTCAAGTTGGGAAATTGCCTCTACCAGTTCCATATGTACTTGATTTTATCAGGAAAAATTACAAGCTTCCGGCTGGAGTTGAAATTCTCCCGAATGAGGAAGTCATTTATGTACACATGCAGGAACTCAAATTGAAAAGTGATGCCAAGCTAAAGGCCAATACCTTTGATTTAAAAAATGATGATATATCCTTTACATTGCTTGTTCCTGTTAAAGAATGAGTGCCCGTAAGCTGGGCACTCGTTTTTTATGAGAGAGTGGATTGCAAACATATTTTAAATTAATTAGGATCCTTCCTAAAAAATACATGACACATTCCAATAAATACATGACACAATCCAATAAATACAAGACACATTCTAAGAAATACAGGACACATTCCAATAAATACATGACATTTCTCAAAAAATCTCTTCATCGTTTATTGGCAATGTGACGATTGTTTCCGGCAAATCCCCTATAAAAGTTACGCACATCATGGTTTACTGCACGTTAATAAGGTATAAAAACAGCTTTCAGTTTCCCATCTCCTTCAACAATACATACCAAATACGCTTGATTCTTCTCGAAAACAGCATCATGCATTGGCAGGATAACCGTTTTTGTTCCCGCTAGTCTTGCTTCAAGATTATAGGACGCCGGTGTAAGTGCAAGGATATCCGTTACCCTACAATAGGGCAGGGAGGGGAAAACGACATCGCCTTTATGGACGGAAATGTCGAGTTCCTGTTGAGATGAGGCCAGATGAATGAACCTTGCTGCTGCCTCGCCTCTTGGCACATGGTCATCCAAACCGCACGTTATTACGTCTGCCTTGCCATCTCGACCCGTTACAGCGATAAAATAATTTCGCTCCTTTTCGATAAAAAATTGGGCAGAATCGATCCACTCTTCTCCATGAAACACATCGATTTGGCACTCCCCCTCTGGCAGGGCAAATTTTAGGCTGTGCTCCTTATAAGGAAATTCTTCTAGGATTGGTAACCCGTTTATTAGAATACTAATTTCTTCTACCAGTGCGCTGCCGTTAAAAAACGTTCCATAGCCTCGTCCGGGAAGATTACTTTGATAAAAATAATCCTGTTTCAAGCCGCTTCCTCCTATTGAAAAATTGGAAACATATTAATTAATTGTTTACTTTTTCCTGAAATATGCATATACTAAAACTATCTTATGAGAGGCGGGTGAAGTGTTATGAGTAAGTCAATTGTTTTTTCAGTTGTTGGAAACTCTAACACAGCCCGTACGGCTATTTAGGCATAAAGGGACAAATCCGTCCATTTCTTCCTGAATATTAGACCGCTGGCTGTGTATGCCAGTGGTCTATTTATATTTCAGGAGGAAAGAAATTTGAACTTACTAACTATTGGATTGAAAAACGATATTCAACAAGCTTCTAAGGAATTTACAAAAAGTGATTGCAACCTCGCCAGGGTCGCATTGGAGCATAAGCATATGTATCGTGTCTGGACGGAGGAAGGCGAACTGCTATGCGAAGTTTCTGGGAAAATGGCTTTCGAAGCATCAAGTAGGGAAGACTTCCCGGCAGTAGGCGACTGGGTAATGGTTGCTGCGAGAAGTAATGAAGGTACTGGGACGATTCATGGAGTACTGCCTCGATTCAGCAAGTTTTCGCGTAAATCTGCTGGTAAGACTGCGGAAGAGCAAATTGTCGCTGCGAATGTGGATGTGGTGTTCCTAGTCAACAGCTTGAACGATGACCTTAACTTGCGCAGGATTGAACGCTATTTGCTGCTTGCCTGGGAAAGTGGGGCGAATCCAGTCATTGTATTGAGCAAGGCTGATTTAAGTGAAGATATTGAAGCAAAGGTAGCAGAAGTCGAGTCCGTTGCGTACGGGGTTCCTGTTATTCCAGTCAGTGCCGAGATGAACGAAGGCTTGGAAAAGCTGCTGCCATTCCTGTCACCTGGGAAAACTGTGGCATTGTTGGGCTCATCAGGTGTTGGAAAGTCGACTCTTACGAACAAACTTCTAGGTGAGGAAAAGCAAGCTGTCAAGGATATCCGCGAAGCAGATGACAAAGGCCGCCATACGACGACCCACCGGGAATTGATCTTGTTGCCGAATGGAGCCGTGCTGATTGACACTCCGGGAATGAGGGAGCTTCAGCTTTGGGAAAGCCAAGATGGACTTTCCGAGGCATTTTCAGATATCGAAGAAATTGCTGATACCTGCAAATTCCGTGATTGCCGTCATAATGATGAGCCGGGGTGCGCGGTCCAAGAGGCAATTTCTAATGGTTTACTGCCTGCTGAACGGCTTGCCAGCTACAATAAGCTGCAAAAAGAGCTTGCCTACATCGAGCGGAAAGCAGATAAACGGGCACAGGCTGAAGACAAGAAACACTGGAAAACTATCACTAAACAAGTAAAACATAAAAAACGGTAAAGGAAGGACCTGTAAAAGGGTCCTTTTTGATTTTGACTCGTAACTGCATTTTTTTGTTGGTATATCAAGGGTATTTAATCAACCTAATTCGCATCCCTTTTTAACACACTGACAGAATGCGAATTGAAGTGCTGAAAAAGATAAGCAGATTTTTGGATAAATATGTTAAAATTTAAGAAAAGCTTATCAACCTATCGAAGGGTTTTATAATACATAGGAGAATTCAAATATATTAAATCATTACGAGTGGGTTAGTATTCTTTCAAAATAGAAAACGTTTAAGGGATTGAGGTGGAAAAATGAAACTGAAAAAAATATTGTTGATTGTTTGTGTTGTAATGGTTGTGGCTCTACCATTGTTTTCTATGTTTTTTAGGGGCGGTCTGATTTTGGATATGGCAGGTATTCATCTTGCTAATCCCTTTTCTGAAAAAGTAACAGTGGAGGAAAATTATATAAGGGTTGATAAAAATCAGAATAATGTGGCTGATCCACTAGACATAGTGAATGCTGCAAGGAAGGAAGTGGAGAATCGAACTCAATACAAGAGTGCTTATTATGAAGGCGGATATCCACCAGATAGCGAAGGTGTATGCACAGATGTTATTTGGAGAGGATTGGCCGGAGCTGGTATAAATTTAAAAGAATTAATGGATCAGGATATTCATGATCATCCATCTTTATATCCCCGTGTAGAGGGAAATCCTGATCCTCATATTGATTTCAGGCGGGTTCCTAATCAGTATGTCTTTTTTCAACGTTTCGCCGAATCTTTGACGACCGAATTAATTCCAGACGATCCAGATAATTTAGCCGAGTGGCAGCCAGGGGATATTGTGATTTATTTGGAGGGTACAGACCACGCAGGCATCATTTCTGATAAACGGACAAAAGATGGAATACCTTATTTAATTCATAACGCTCCTCCCTTTGCATCAGAAATTAAACTAACCTCTTATAAACAAACTATTGTGGGTCATTACAGATGGAGATACTGATTTTCTTATAAGGAAAAAACGTCAAGTTAAAAGGAAAGACACTGTTAATTCGAATTTTGTGCTTCAAAACTGAACTCATTGTTTTTTTAATAGTGATCACTTGTAATGATGAAAACTCCCTGATAACTATCCTATTGGCTCCTGCTCGTAACCGAAAGCATTTCATTTTCTATCCCAAGAATATTCAAATATAATTAACTCGCATTGTTATTCCGAGCTCGTAACGGGAATAGGTATACAGAGGATATTTTTCAAGAAGGGAAGATTGCACATGTTTAAAAACTTATTTGGTAAAAAAGAGAAAGAAGTTGTGACTGAAGTCGAGCTTGCGTCGCCGCTAACTGGAACGGCGACAATGCTGGAAAACGTAGACGACCCTGTTTTTTCACAAAAGATGATGGGTGACGGGCTTGCGGTCATGCCTACTGAAGGGGTTGTAGTGGCACCAGCAGACGGTGAAATCGTCCAAGTGTTCCCAACCGGCCATGCTGTCGGAATCAAGGTGGCAAATGATGCTGAAATCCTGATTCATATCGGCCTTGAGACGGTTGCAATGAAAGGTGAAGGATTTACTGCCCATGTTCGTGAAGGTGACAAGGTGAAAAAGGGAGACAAGCTTGTCAGCTTCGATATGGCGCTAGTGACAGAGCGTGCCAAAAGCACAGTCACACCGCTAATCATTACCAACACCGACGCGATGAATATTGAGCAGCTCGCATCCGGTGAGGTAGAAGCCGGCGTAACTCCTTTCCTCAGAGTTTCTGCAAAATAAGTAAAACCGCCCATTGAGGCGGTTTTACTGTTTTTCAGGGAGTTTGCTTTTTTGAGCCATTCCACCTGACAGGATAAATTTCATTGCATCCTCAGGTTTTACATCGAGGATTTCGACCTGCTCTTTAGGAATCAGGAAGGTAAACCCTGCAACTTGGAAGGTTTGTTGGACATAAACAGCTACGTACTCCTTTAACGGTTCATGAAAGCTTTCAAGCTCCTCAGAGGTAATGAAGCCGAGGCTTTTAATTTCCGTGCCAGGAATAGTGATAAGCGCAACCTTTGAAAAAGACTTCTTTTCGCCGAGAAAGGAATTGACTGTATCCTTAATAACCGAATAAATCGTTTTGACGAATGGAATTTTTTCGAGCAGTTTGTCAATCAAAGCTATAAGTTTTCCAGTAATAAACCTTGTTGACAAAAAGCCAAGGAAAGTGATCAGTGCGATCGTAACCAGCAGGCCAATTCCGGGGATGTATGTATCCTCCATATATGGGCGCAGAAGGTTGCCGAGCAATCCATCGAGAAACAGGAATGTCTTGTATATGACCCAAACCACAATGATAATTGGGACAATCACGATAATTCCATTAATAAAATTTTTGGCAAGTGACTTCATAACTAAATTCCCCATTTGTTTTTCTCTAGTATAGCCGCCGTTACATGAATTTGAAACGTTATTGTTTTTCAACAACGATTGCTTTTATTTTAACAGAAGGCTGGCCGCTTTTGGAATCTGTAGAGAGCCTCTCCCCATTAAATGTGAACCGGATTGTGTGCTGGCTGTCTTCAAGTGAACTTGCAATATAGTTGTAGCGGGATCTTTCAAACGGCCACCAGGTAGCCAGTGTCTCCGCAGGCTTCCCGTCGATTGTGACATCGATCATTCCACCGTCAGGGCCGCGCTCAAGCAGAAAGCCAACCATTGTTCCTTCGAATGTGTATTCAAGATAGCTATTCTTCGTTTTACTAAAATAGCCATCACGCATGTTTACAAATCCTGAATTAATAGAAGGATTGGTTAGCAATTTATAGTCAATTCCAAGGTTGCCGTTTACCGGAGAAGGCAGAACTGCAATCTCTTTGGTATTTTTGGCTTCGGATTTTTCTTGGATTGTTTTTAAAATTTCGTTTGCGTAAAGGAGATAGCCCGCATCATTAGGGTGAACTTTGTCTGTTGTCAGTTTGTCCGGACTAAGTCCTGATGCATTGAAAGGGATCCGCATATCGATGTTGGTAGCTCCATATGCTTTCGATAGCCGTGCAATTTCCTTGGCGAATCCTTCATAAGCAAGACAGCTTTCGGTGATTGTCACTATATCTGCAGCTGGGTGATCGATCCTTAATACACGCAGCAGTTTTTCATAAAAGTAGGAAAATTGCTTTTCATTCATATACTTGCGGTCATTTTCCCCGAAAACAAGGAAAACCAGATTGACCGGTGAGGAGGGTTTCTCATCTTTATATTTCATGAAGCCTTCAAATGCAGTTGCCCCGCTTTGGACAATGGAGATCCGCTCCCCGTTTGAGCCGTACTTCTCTGAAACTCCTTTTTCAAAAAGAGAGAACCATGCGGTTGAAGGACTGCTTGCTCCTGAACCTCTGCCAATGCTGTCTCCAACAATCAAAAAGCTATAATCATCACCCGCAGCTATTCTTTCATAAAATCCATCTGCTTCTTCCGGAGTGTCCCTAGCCCCAGTTACTTCAAATAATTGAAAAAACAATATAGATAGCCCGAATATTGAGGCAAGCATTAAGCCAACTATTCTTCGGTTCATAAGCATCAACATCCCATCATGTAATCCTACTGACATTTTAACGTAACCTAACTGTAATAAAAACAGAACAAAAGCACTATTTTTGCTCGAAAATTAAAATTCGAAGTTTCTCTTTTCTAATATGGGCATATGCACATTCAGGACATCAACCCATATCATATTGTGTGTTGAACAAATTAAAACGCGGAGGGATGCATACATGCATTACGGATATAACCCTTGTGGATATGTAGGCGGAGTAGGATTTGATGGCGGTCGTGATACGTTTGTATTAATTGTTGTATTGTTTATTCTCTTAATTATCATTGGCGCTTGTTACATTTGTGATTAATACTGCAGCACCTTTTCCAAGTGGAAAAGGTGTTTTTTTGTTGTTAAAATTTTATCCTAATACATTATTATTTGGATTAATCTCTTTCGAAAACGAGAGATGAATCAAAATTCAAAGCAGGCCATTCAAA
This sequence comes from Bacillus sp. FJAT-18017, assembly GCF_001278805.1. Taxonomy (GTDB): domain Bacteria; phylum Bacillota; class Bacilli; order Bacillales; family Cytobacillaceae; genus Bacillus_D. The sequence continues at coordinate 2,320,422 of NZ_CP012602.1, forward strand.
CGAATGCCCTGCTTTTATTATTTTTGCAGCACAGTTTCCAAGCAACAGCACGTTAAGCTTGGCTGCAGCTTTGAAAAGGCACTTTATTAAAAATGACCAACATAGGCCAGCTTCGGTAAACGGTTAAAATCTGATAAATTGTGATACAGTAAATCAATGTGATTTTATAAGAAGGAAATGTGTTTTAGGACCAATTTTGGATCACGGTATTGGCCGAAGAAGAGTTTTTTGCAGGAATTTTCCTTTTTGCAAACTTATTGACGCAGCCGCCAATTCTGGTATGATAAGAATATTTTTAAGGTATGTTCTATTCTTAAATAATAAGATGGGGATACGGATTTTTAAGGCAAAGGAGGAGAATTTGAATGTTGAAATCATTCTATCATTTCCTTATGAAATACAGACATCCAAAGCCAAAAGATAACATTAGCGAATTTGCGAACGAAGCGTTCAAAGATCATAGCTTCCCAAAAACATCCGAGGATTACGATGAACTGAGCAGGTACCTCGAAATGAACGGCCACTACTTGCCATCGATGTCTGTTTTTGATGATGCATGGACTGAATACATCGAGACAGAGAAGAGATAAAGCGGAAATATCTTTGTGGATACTTTAGGGCGTTTTAGTGGGCAATGAAAATAATTTTGAAATGCTTTCTTCAAGGACAATTCGATGTGTCTCCAAGCATGAAATGTCCTTGAAATGCGTCTTCGAGTACAATTTGATGTTCCGCCGAGTTTAAAATGTCCATGAAATGCATCTTCGAGTACAATTTGATGTTCTGCCGAGCTTAAAATGTCCTTGAAATGCATCTTCGAGTACAATTTGATGTTCCGCCAAGCGTAAAATGCCCTTGAAATGCTTCTTCAAGATCAATTCGTTGTGTACCCAAATTTTAGAAATCTTTAGTTTAGATATTCAGCACAACTTTCTCCAACATTTACCATCGCCTTCCAAGCCCGGGGAGGCGATTTTTCTATTCGCCAATCGTGTGCGATTAAACAATATGTGCATATACTATTGTAATCATCGGAGCTCATAAGGGGGTGAATCAGATGGAGAAGGGGAAGCAACCAAAGTTTAAAATGGGTGAAACGGTTGTTATTGTCATGTATGGAACTGTTGGTACAATTACGGATATCCAATGGGTAGGCGGACAGTATGTGTACGAAGTGAACAAAAGTGAAGGCCTTTATGTCGAGTCCTCGCTCCAGCTGCTTTCGGAGTACGAAGGTACCCCTGTAGGGCAGGAGCATTTGGATATAGAATACAAATATTTTTTCGGAGATATTGTCCAGGTTAAGGGATATGGCAATGAATTATTTCGGGTTGTTGGTGTCAGGACAGAAATATGGCGCTACAAGGAAGATGCCTGGGAGGATATCATTTACGAGCTTGCCAGAGTAAAAGATGGCGAATGGCTTGAAGCAGGTGAAGAGGAACTAACTCTTTTGGCCGATGCCGATCACGCCGAAACATTCATCAATAAACTTGGTTTCTTGCATATTGTCGGTAAGCAAGAAAAAGCAAGGAAGCAGAAGCAAGAAGTGTCAAGAAAGAACGCAGAGGCTGAAGAATTAGAGCGAATAAAAGAACGGCGGCAGCTGATTGACCGTTTACTTGATATCTACAATGATTACCGGATATTGAATGAGATGTTCGGAGACCACGAATATATTCAGGTTATGGAAGTTATAATGAAGAAGCTGAAGAACCTGAACTCGAAAGACGGAAAAAAGCATGTCTGACCGTCCCTTCCATAGTCGTTCCCCACTATAATCAACATCTTTACAACCTTCAAGCGGCTAAATTTCCATTCTCTAAGCATGATTAAAACCACTTGAACATACATTCTCTAAAAAGGAGGAGATCAAATGGGAGAAATCGAAGTGATCATCGATACAGAAGAAATTGCTGAATTTTTCTTTCATGAGCTTGTGAAACGAGGATATACACCAACCGAAGAGGAACTTGAAGAGCTTGCAGACATCACATTTGAATACCTCCTGGAAAAGAGTATCATCGACGAAGAAAATTAAAGCCAACTGTAGCGGCCTGCCACAAGGAAGGCCGCATTATTGTGATAAAAATTATCGAGCAGCACCGAAACCTTTTTAAATAGCAAGCGTATATATCTTTATCAAAATTGGGGAGGAACAATGCAATGCTGAAAAAGTTGCTTAAAATGCTTATGAAATCAAAGATGCATAAACCATATTACAGCTCCAGTGATGCCTGGAAGCACATGAAGCACAAGAAGCATGGACACTACGGGCACGGATACTATAAACACTCATATAAAAAGAAGAGCTTTTCGAGTTTCTTCAGCAGCTAAAAAGCATGGGCAGCCATACCGCCTTGAAGCGAATCTGGACTATCCGATAAACAGGAGGCATTAAAGGGAGGTTCTCAATTTGCTGAAAAGGCTTATTCTTTTTTTATCCCATCTGTTCGAAAAGCCATTTCCACCCGGTACACTTGTAGCTGAACGATACACGGTGGTCCGCTTGCTCGGAACTGGAGGATATGGCCACACCTATCAGGTGATTGATCAAGAAACCGGAAGTCAGGTTGCCTTGAAGGCGCTCCGCTTGCATAAACGTATTTCCCGCTCAGGAAAAGCTGGATTTGAAAGGGAAAAGGAATTTTTGCAAAAGATTCAAACATCTGGGGTACCAGCTTATTATGATAGCGGGAAGCATGAAGGAAAACCGTATTATACAATGGAATTGGTTGAAGGCAAGAATTTTGAACAAATCATCTTTGAGGAAGGCCGTTCATTCGACGAAAGGCAGGCATTCGAGGTTGCAAGTGAAATTCTTGACATCCTATACGGACTGCATCAGCAAGGAATTATCCACCGGGACGTAAGGATTCCGAATGTAATCCAGAGTAAAGACAGAATCTATTTACTTGATTTGGGCCTGGCACAAACCGCTGTGATGGCAAAGGGGCATGCCTTTTTTAAAAAATATCATCCTCGAAAGGAAAGGAATGTACAGGCTGATTTCTATGGGTTGGGCCACTTTATCCTTTTCCTTCTTTATTCCTCCTATAGTCCGGCACCTGGACAGAAGGAACAAAGCTGGGCAGAAGAACTTGATATTTCTCAACAGGCAAGGGCGATTATTAAAAGGCTTTTAAAAATCGATGGCGAATATAGTAGTTGCAGTGAAGTTCAAATAGACATTAGTCGATTGATAAATGAGGAGGAGAAGGAGAATGTCATTATTTAATAAGATGCTTGCATCGGTTGGGATTGGAGCTTCTAAGGTTGATACGAGGCTGGAAAAGGATACACTTACACCGGGTGAAACTGTTAAAGGTGTGGTTGTTATTACTGGAGGGAGCACTGAACAAAGCATTGATTCAATTTATTTGTCATTAAATACTACATATTTAAAGGAATCCGATGATAAAAAATACAGTGTTAATGCATGTATCGACCGCTTTAAGGTAGCGGATCCATTCATCATTAAACCAGGTGAAAAAAAGGAACTTCCTTTCTCATTCAGGCTGCCTCTTGATACACCGGTCACGATTGGACGTTCAAAGATCTGGCTTTCAACAGGGCTTGATATAAAAAATGCGATTGATCCAACAGATACTGATTACATTCGGGTTGCTCCAAATCCGACGATGTCCGCAATTCTCTCAGCTGTTGAGGAGCTGGGATTCAGGCTGAGGGAAGCAGATTGCGAACAGGCGCCGCGCCGGATGCGTGTAAGGCTGCCGTTCGTGCAGGAGTTTGAATTTGTTCCTGTTGGCGGACAGTTCAGGGGAAGGCTTGATGAATTGGAAGTAGTCCTCATTCCAAACAGTCATGGTGATATTGAAGTGTTGATGCAGGTTGACCGCCGTGCCCGGGGATTTGGAGGCTTTTTATCTGAAGCACTGTCAACGGATGAATCAAACGTCCGCTTCGTTGTTACACCTTCAGAAGCGCCTTACGTCAGGCAAAAACTTCAATCGATTATTGAACGATATTCATAAGTTATTTAAGAGGATGGGGAGACCCACCCTCTTTTTTTGTCTAACTCAGCTGCCAAGTATACTTCTGTCCCATTATTACGATAAGTCAAAATCGATTTACTCGTGCGGACGCTGACCACTAAGGGAAGCTTCTGTAAATAAACATTACAGAGACAGGCGCACTTTGCCTGTCTCGATTCGCTTGCACTTTTCTTATGTGTTCTTGCGTTTTTTGGCCGAATACTCTTTGGCATGTGCCTCATGTTCGGCAATTATTGCTTCCGGAGGAATATGGTTATTCTTTTTAGGTGAGTTTATACGATTTCTGTGCTTTTTACCCATTTACATACCTCCTAAGGTTTTAATTGCAGCATGCCTGGATAATGGTGTTAACAAAGAATATCTTCCCAAGAAGAGGCTATGCTATAAATAGTTTGCCCCGTCAGGAATTCTCCATCCATCGGCTAAGTAAACGTTTTAAAAATGCTCCAATATATGCTATGATAGATAAGTTGTTAGACATCATACTTTTAATTCTAGGAGGATTAAGATGAGTATTCACATTGGTGCCAAAGAAAATGAAATCGCGGAAATAGTACTGCTACCTGGAGATCCACTCAGGGCAAAATATATTGCTGAAACCTTCCTTGAAGGTGCAACGTGCTATAACGAAGTAAGAAATATGTTTGGTTTTACTGGTACATATAAAGGAAAGAGAATCTCAGTCCAGGGTACTGGAATGGGTGTTCCATCCATTTCGATTTATGCAAACGAGCTGCTTGAAAGCTATAATGCACAAACCCTTATCCGCGTTGGTACTTGCGGGGCTATCCAAAAGGATGTAAAGGTCAGGGATGTTATCCTTGCGATGACTTCTTCCACCGATTCACAAATCAACAAACTTGAGTTCGGCGGTATCGATTTTGCCCCTCATGCAAACTTTGAGCTGCTTCGGAATGCCTATGATGCGGGATTGGAAAAAGGTTTAAACCTTCGTGTCGGAAACGTATTCACAGCAGACTTGTTTTACAATGATCATGGCGACCTTGAAAAACTTGCCAAGTATCAAGTTCTTGCTGTTGAAATGGAGACAACAGCTCTATATACGCTTGCAGCGAAATATGGCCGTAAAGCATTGTCCATTCTGACTGTAAGTGACCACATTCTGACTGGTGAAGCAACATCTTCAGAAGAGCGCCAGACGACTTTTAATGAAATGATTGAAGTGGCACTTGAAGCCGCTATTAAGGAATAGTTTGGATGACATTGGCTCTCCTCTGTGAGAGCCTTTTCTTTTTTGATAAAAGTTTTTATTATATACAGCAGGGTATACAGTCTACTAGGCTTTCACAATGTATAACTTGTGACCAACAGTGAAATGCTGGAAAGGGAATGCCTCCCCTTGCTCTGTACAAGCTGGGGGCTTATACTACAATAGATAAATTCGCTTTAAATTGAAACGCAGGTGATCACTTGAAAAAACTAGCAATTCTACTCTGCAGTAGTCTTCTTTTAACAAGCTGCAGCCAAGTTGAGTCGATTCTTAAAAATCCATTCTCTAAAGAAAAGAATATAGATACGGAAACGCCAACTGAAAAAGAGAAAGAACAAACTACTTATGATGGCCCAGTTCTAGAGGCTGCGTATTTTAATCAGATTCAGGAAACAAGCGGTAAAAAAGAAATCATGAATCCTGAAAACATTCTTGCCCTGGTGAATAAAGAATTTTCTTTGCCAGGCCATTACAAGCCAAATGACCTCGTACGGCCGAATGTCCCATTTTCTTTTGGGGAAACTGATGTTGAAAAAAGCTTAATGAGAAAGGAAGCTGCTGTAGCGCTCGAAAAACTGTTTGCACAGGCCAAGCAGGAGAATATTGAGATTTTTGCAGTTTCTGGCTATCGCTCGTATATTCGCCAAAAGTCATTATTCGATGCCGAGGTTGCAAATATCGGTGAACAAAAAGCGAAAGAGGTTGTCGCGCTGCCTGGCCAGAGTGAGCACCAAACAGGGCTCACAATGGATATTGCGAGCAGGGCAACAAACTTGAATTTAACTGAAGAATTCGGTGAAACGAAGGAAGGAAAATGGCTGATGGCGAATGCCCATAAATTCGGATTCATCCTTCGTTATCCTAAGGGCAAGGAAGAAATAACCAACTACCAGTATGAACCATGGCATTATCGTTATGTTGGTCAGGAAGCGGCCAAGACAATGTTTGAAAACAACTGGACTTTGGAGGAGTATTTCCAGGAAGTGGAGAAAATTTAAAAGGAACCTCTAGCAGGTTCCTTTTCGTTTTTGCGGATTAAGTGAACGCTGATTAGTCCCCAAAAATATATGAGCCAATTTACCGCGGATATGAGCCTTATATGAGCCATTTTTGCATGTATATGAGCTTTTATACATTTATTGGAAAATGACGAACTTAGTATGAAGTTCTCTTAAAATATATGAGCCAATTTACCGCGGATATGAGCCTCATATGAACCATTTTTGCATGTATATGAGCATTTAGACATTTATTGGAAAATGAGAATCTTAGTATGAAGTTCTCTTAAAATATATGAGCCATTTTGCATGTATATGAGTATTTATACATTTATTGGAAAACGACGAACTTAGTATGAAGTTCTCTAAAATATATATGAGCCAATTTACCGTGGATATGCGCCTCATATGAGCCATTTTTGCATGTATATGAGCATTTAGACATTTATTGGAAAATGACGAACTTAATATGAAGTTCCCTGAAAATATATGAGCCAATTTACCGCGGATATGAGTCTCATATGAGCCATTTTTGCATGTATATGAGCATTTAGACATTTATTGGAAACCAAGGTAGTAAGGAGGAAGGGCACCCAACTCTTTTTAGAATCCGAATCTAGCCAATCATGTTCGATGTGTGTTGGAGATGATCAGGGAAGGATTTCTGTTGGAAAAAGACCTTCTATTCAGGAAAAAAGCTGGATTCTTTTTTACATAAGAATTTGAAATCGTTTCAAGATAGTTTCTCGATCGTGATATATTAAGGTAAACCTTCAAGAATATTTCTTTTTTCATTATCGGGAAAAGATGGTATTCTAAATGATAAGAGTTTCTATACTATTTACGGAAAATGGAAGTGGTGAAAGCTGTGGATGAACAAAATCAAATACAGGAGCAGGATCAGCCGCAAGAGCAAGTGAAGCAGCCGGTACATATTCGGATGAAAAGGTCCTACTTTTTAATGCTTCTAGTGTTCCTGGTTGTTTTGACAGCAGGAATAACAGCTTTTGCGACTTCGAACGGGGACAATACCCCTCCGGTTGTGATTGGCGGAAGCCAGGAGCGGGATGAATTTGAAAAGCTTTATAGAGCTTACGATATCCTTCAGAAAGGGTATTTTGAAGATCTGGATAATGACAAGCTTGTAGATGGTGCAATCAACGGCATGATCAAGTCACTTGACGATCCGTATTCTTCGTATATGGATGAGGAAGCTGCCGAGCAATTCCATCATAGCGTCGAATCTTCATTTGAAGGAATTGGGGCTGAGATACAGGAAAAAGACGGTCATATCATGATTGTATCCCCGTTAAAGGGTTCGCCAGCTGAAAAAGCCGGCTTGAAACCAAAGGATGTTGTTCTTGAGGTAGATGGCAAGAGCATACAAGGATTTACGTCAACAGAAGCTGTCGCGCTGATTCGGGGTGAAAAAGGCACGAAGGTGGAATTAACCATTCAAAGGCCTGGCTCCGAGAGTACAATAAAAGTACCTATTATTCGCGATGAGATTCCGATTGAAACTGTATATGGTGAAATGGTTGGGGATGGAATTGCAAGGGTCCAGGTAACAACATTCTCAACAAACACGTACGATGAACTGACGGCAATGCTGAAGGACCTTAAGAAGCAAGGGATGAAGGGACTCGTTCTGGATGTAAGACAGAACCCGGGAGGCCTGCTTGATCAGGCTATTGCCATATCAAGTATGTTTGTACCAGAGGGTGAAATCCTCTTCAAGGTAGAAGACCGAAATGGAAACACGCAGGATTATAAATCCAAAGGTGAAGACAAACCTGATTATCCGATGGTCGTCCTCATTGACAGCGGAAGTGCAAGTGCATCTGAAATCCTTGCAGGTGCTGTAAAAGAATCAGCCAATATCCCGCTTGTTGGACAAAAGTCATTCGGAAAGGGAACCGTCCAGACCGCACAGGATTTCCCTGATGGCTCGAATGTAAAATTCACAACGGCCAAGTGGCTGACACCTAAGGGCAATTGGATTCACAAAAAGGGAATTGAGCCGGATTATAAGGTGGAGCTACCAGCCTACTATAGCCTTCCATACCTTGATCCAAGGCTTAAACTGAAACAAGGCGATTCTTCTGAAAACGTGAAGGTTGCCCAGCAAATGTTAAAGGCTTTGGGCTATGATCCAGGCAGTGAAAATGGTTTCTTCGACGGGAAAACAACTGCCGCTGTAAAAGCGTTCCAGGCAGCAAATAAACTTGAACAAACTGGTGTTGTTACGGATCAAACAACAATAAAAATCATTCAGCTTCTTCAGGAAAAAATCCAGAAGGAAGATCCACAATTAGAGAAAGCAATTGAAGTATTGAAAAAAGAAATGAAGTAATTCCAGCCCCGGCAGCCAATGCCGGGGTTTTCTCTTGATAGTAAAGGGAAGAAATCCGAAGCTCGGTTTGCCCGTCCGGTATAAATATGTGGTATTTGGACTTTTACTGGTAAATGGGAGAGGCGGGTCGTTTGGTTTGTAAGCGTGGGATAAATGCTATAAAATGACTGTTTAGATAGTAAGAAACGTAAGAACTTCAAACGATGCAACATCGAATGGACAATTAAAACAGTCTTTTAAATGGAAAAATAGGGCCAGCTGCCAAAAAAGTGTCCTTTTATGATAAGAATGGAAAAACGGGGTGAGAAAGCTGAAACATATCATCCATTTTGATAATAAGCTTAAGGAAGAAATTAAAAACCTGGAGGCAGGGTGCGTTCAGGTATGTATATCTGTTTGCAATGAATACCAGCCCCACTTTAAGGAACGAGAACAACAATTGGTTCTGGAACTAATGAGGACGCAAAAAGGCAACCGGAAGGCGGATAAGGATTGCTTTGAGGATGAATATGAATCTTTCATTGAAATCGGTATCGAGCAGGATGAAGATTATTTTCCGAATGGATATATTCCTATCTGGAAATGTAAGGAGGAATGGTTCCAAAAGACCGGTTACTTGACGGACAAAAATTTAAACGAACTTGAAGAAGTCCTTCGGGCCATGGTACTAGAAATGCTGGAAGATTAATTAACAGAGAGGAAAAAGCAAATATGGGTAAAACAGAAATCTATATTCTTTCGGGTTTCCTTGGCAGTGGCAAAACGACATTGTTAAAAAGGCTGCTTGAAGATGAAAAGAAAAATGGCAGGAAAGTTGCTGTCATGATGAATGAACTCGGAGCTGTTTCCATCGATTCCGATGCCGTCGGGGAGGATGTGGCACTGAAGGAATTACTGGGCGGCTGCATTTGCTGCACGATGAGCGGCCAGGTGGAAGCTCAGCTTCAGGGTTTGCTGCAGTTGGAGAAGCCTGATTCAATTTATGTTGAAACAACAGGTGCCGCACATCCAGTCGAAATCCTTGATGCACTTGTTTCACCTCTTTTCGCGGATAAAATCATACCAAAAGGTATTATTACGACTGTTGATGGCCAGAGGTGGCTTGACAGGGTATCCCTTGGGCCGCAGCTGCAGCAGCTGCTGCTCGAACAGGTGAGACATGCTGATTATTTGATTGTTAATAAAGCAAGTGATTTATCAGAAAAACAACAAGCTGATGCTATAACCAGCATCCAGGGACTTAATTCACACGCCAAGTGTGTGCTAACTGATTTTTCAAAGGTGCCCTTAAAGGATATTAGGGCAATTACCCTTCTTCCGGGTGAACGAAAACATACACATATCCATACAAAAGATCTTGGTCTTGGTACATATGTACATACCTTTTCAGCTGGAGTTCAAAGGGAGGACTTTGAACAATTTTTACGGAGCCTTCCTGATTCAATTTACCGGATAAAAGGATATGTTAAATTTAAGGGCGCCAGTTTTCCAGAGCTGTTTCAATATTCGTATGGAATGCCATCCTATATGAAAGAGTATATGAATCTTCCCCTCAATATGGTGTTTATAGGCGAAGGAATTGACTGGGAATCGGTCAGCAACGGACTGAAGGCGTTGGAGAAGGGCGAATAGTTTGGCTTCTTTTTAAAGGGGTATTGAACCTTAAATCATCCCTTTAAAGGAGTTGTTGAAGTTATGCCTTGGTCAAAGAATGATTACCCTGCCTCAATGAAAAATCTCGATCCCGAAGTCCGGGAAAAGGCGATTGAAATTGCAAATGCCATTCTTGAGGACGACAACGATGAGGGAAAGGCAATTGCCATCGGGATAGATAAGGCTAGAGAATATTTTGAGAATCATGGAAAAGAATAAATTCGCTGCCTCCATCTTCCATTAAGATGGAGGCATTTTCATGTAATGAAGCGATGGGCTTGGTGGCAAACTTTTATAGTAAATTTTAACCGGATGGGTGGATTCCTGTGTTAAAACGAATTGGTCTGTTAGTGATTATAATCTCCCTAAGTTTTTCTCCCGAGATAGAAGCTGTAAAGCGGGGCGCAGCGATGACACCATGGGATGAGGCAAGACAAGTCTTTCCCAGGTATAGTAAATTTACTGTCGTTGACGTTGAAACTGGCCTTTCTTTCAATGTGCAAAGAAGAGCCGGAAGCAGGCACGCGGATGTCCAGCCTTTAACAGCAAAAGATACAAAAATCATGAAAAAAATATACGGTGGAAAATGGAGCTGGAAAAGAAGGGCTATCTACGCTGTAAAAGGGAATAAGAAGATTGCTGCATCGATGAACGGAATGCCGCACGGAGCAGGTGCTCTGCAAAATAAATTCCCAGGTCATTTTTGCATTCATTTTAACAAAAGCTCTACACACAGAAGACGGGAAATGGACCTATCCCATAAATTGATGGTGTATAAAGCCGGTGGCAAGCTTAATATGCTGCTTGCCAATGCTAGTCCTGTCGAAACTGTATCCTACTATGTTGCAGGGTATAAAGAACAAGATAAACGCATTCTCTCCCTGCTCTCATTGAAGAAAACGAACTGGCAGCCAATCCTGAAGAATGTTGAGAACGCAAAGATAGCCCGGTTGCCGCTCCTCCCGGCAGAGGATTTGCAGGATGAATTAACGGTGAATGTACCAGTTGAAATTGAATGGCAAATTGAAGGGGAAGGAAGAGTGGTTGAAGAGACGGAAATCCACTTGTTCCGGCCATCTCCTGCTAGCGCATGGAAAGTCGACTCTCACGCCTTCCTTGAGGATAATCCGTTTTTAGTGGATCGGGATAACGTTGATGAATAACGGGGTTCATTCAAGTTGTTCTGAAAAATGCGAAAGGGTGTATTGGTCACACTTTGGGTTCTGTAGTTAACTGAAATGTAACCAATGAGCTGTATTGGCTACATTTTGGGTTCAAAATTTAGTTGAAATGCAGCCAATAGGCTTTATTGGCACCGTTTTGAGTTCTGAAGTCACCCAAAATGTAACCAATGAGGTGTATAATAAAACTTTGGTTTAGACCCGACTATTGGCTAATTTAACAAAGGTAGCGGCTAGCCTGGATAATTGCACTTAATCCACAGATTGAGCTAGGTAACGATTAGTTAAATATGTTCTGGTAGGCTGCCCAGTAGTTACTTGGACAGCCTTATATTATCAACACTGATTTCCTTTGCTCACTATACCGAAAGCACCCAGCCGCGAGAGGCTTACTGGCCTTCCTCCTCTGGGTGCTTCGCTTATGTTAAGGTAACCGTCCGAATTGGACAAAGGTTCTTTCGTCTTCAATCAGTCCGCATGTTCCACACTGTATTCGGACCTCTGGCCCATTGTAAGCGAGATGGAATGGTTCTAATTCACCCTCATTATATTCCCTGTCAATTGAGCCAGTTGAAGGGTCCAGCTTGACGGCGCGCGGGACCTGTTCGATGATGGTAAACCTGCTTCGGTTTGTTTTGCAATTTGGGCATCTGTATGGTGATGGCATGGGTTCCGCTTCCTCCTAGTCTAATGATTTCCTTTTATTTTTTGCAAACTTATTCCCTTCTATGTAAAATTCTAGTGACGGAAAAAGAAATAGATAAGAGGAAGGTGCTATAAATGGATTACCAACACCTGTTAACAGAATACAGAAAGCTTTGGAATAACCGGCAGTTGGAGGAATCCAATTTACTCAACAGTGAGGAGACGTTAAAGGAAGCGATTAGAAGAGAGTTATTGGATGAGAATAGCCATCCCAGGGTCCGCAAAGGTAAGTATGAAAAATTTTACACAGCATCGAAAAGGCTGCTTGCCTCAAGCCTTAAAGACAGTGACAAAACCAGCCTTTTAGAAATCTATGTGGAAATCATGGAGAATTTATAAGGTCACCATTATGAAGAGGGACCAATGTGGATTTCTGAAAGATGGGAAGACGTGAGTTTTTGGAATTTTATTTCGAGAATCCCGTCAATAAAGGCTGCTGTAGCGCCTTTTTTTCGAACTGGCGCGGGCAGTATGAAGGTCTCTTTATCCCCTGATTCAGGAATATTTTCAACCATCAATTGATTGGCTGTATGGAAGATACGGATCTTTTCCAACCAATCATTCTTTAGTGGAATTCTTACAAATACAAATTCGTGTGTTTCAAAAATCATAGCCTGGATTTTGCTAGAGGCTTCAGGCTGGCGGGCTTCCTGCTGCATTGGAATAATCGGCCCCGTTTCAGAGCCCTGTGGCATGTACTGGCTAATCGCATCCATCACATATTGCTCAATCATTTCAGGTTTCATCGATTTCATCATATCTTTGGAAAAAGGAAATTTCCCCCACGGAAACATGGCGATCATCCTCTCAATACCTTATGGACTTCAGCCCAATAGAGCGGTTATCACATCTTATGCGATAAGTAGCCTAGAGGTTCAAATCAAGAATTAGTTCACATGATTTTTCCCCGGCTTAAGTATAAACCGCCGAATTAATTTTAATATCGCCGAATTAATCTCAAAACCGCCGAATTCATCCAAAGCTGCTGAACTTAGACCAAAACTTCAGAAGTAATGAGTGCTGAGTAATGAAAAAGTTCAAAGGGAAAAAAACATCGCTTTTTATCAGGCATCCAATCGGGAGATAAAAATTATAAAAAACCCGAAAATTTGCTAAATCAAAACAATAATAATATTATGTAAACAAACAAAAATAAAACCGCAACAGCGGTTTTATTTTTAAATATTATTGATTCTACAAAGAAACAGAACCTAAGCTTCAAGCAGATGTGTCTCTTCCTGTGTTTCAGCCTGCTGCCTCATCAAATGGAAGGTATATTGATCTTTAGGGATTTCGTACAGATCAAATAATTCGCCTTCAGCATTCAGCTCCGCATATAAAGCTGGCCTTGTTTCATTGGCTTTCACTGTGTAGGGGAGTTTTTCCGCAGCCTTGATAGAGCGAATATTGGCTTTCCTAATCCGCATGAATACTGTGTCTATACCAAGTTCGTAAAAGGCTTCCTGGAAAAACGCTTCCTTGGCTGGGCTGTTATAACCCTTTCCATGATACGGTTTGCCAAGCCAGGTACCGAGGAAACCTGCATTGTCAGAAACATCGAAGAGGGAGATGGTGCCAATTGGCGTACCCCATTCGTCCAAAATTGTCCTTGAAATAACCTCGCCGCGTTCCTCAGATTCAATGATTTGTTTTGTCAGAAACAGAAACTCATCATATGAATTTGCCTTATGGCGTACATAAGGGAAAACATCAGGATGTGTAATTAGGTCATAGAGGGCATGGCAATCGTTGAGATCGCGTTTTTTTAGCATAAAAATAGCCTCCAGTCAGGGCAGACCAGTCCTGTGGACAGGAACATTTCCACCCTCGAAATTTTTAAAATTGCGTAAAAAATTTCGGGGTGGGAATCGAACCCACTAAGACCAGTCTTGACTGGTGGCGCACCATTTGCCTTCCCATTGCACATATATGAATTTGTATGAAAACCAACGTTGATAAGCAGTAAAACAGAAAAAATATTAATTACAAAAAGTATCATACAAGAAATTTCACCAAAAATAAATAGGTTTTTTAAAGGAAATTTCTGCGATTTTGTGAGCAATTTCTACATAATTCGCTGATACACAAATTTGCCATCTATCATAGTCCAGAGCGGTTTGGCGAGAAAATGAAATGGATGGTTGCTCCAGAGCACAAGATCGGCATCTTTCCCTTTTTCAATGCTGCCTACGCGGCTGTCGACACCAAGATTCTTCGCCGGAAGAATGGTAATCCCCTCTAGTGCTTTTTGTTCGGACAAGCCTTCTCTTACCGCGATTGCAGCACATACATTTAAATATTGAATAGGTGTGTAAGGGTGATCGGTTGTAATTGAGACTTCAACACCTGCTTCTGTCAACCTTTGATACGTGGTCCAGCTTTTGTTCTTTAGTTCGACTTTCCCCCTTCTTGTCAATGTCGGTCCAACGGAAACTTTAAGTCCAAGCCCTGCCATTTCATCTGCGACAAGGTGTCCTTCAGTGCAATGCTCAATCCGGAGGTCAAGGTCAAACTCCTGTGCAAACCTGAGGGCGGTCATAATATCATCGGCTCTGTGCGCATGGATCCGGACGGGTATTTCCCGATTCAATGCCTTTAATAGTGGTGCAAAGCGCAGGTCTTCCGGGTCTCCAAATTTCCGAGCCTTATAAAATGCCTCTCTTAACATACCCATAAGCCCCATTCTTGTAATCGAATCATTTGAGCCATTACTGTGTATGCGTTTCGGGTTCTCGCCAAGTGCAATTTTCAAACCTGCCAGAGGGTTAATGATCATATCCTGAATGTTTTTCCCTGTCGTTTTAATGACAGCTGTAGTACCTCCAATGACATTTGCGCTTCCAGGCATAACATGGACGGTTGTAATTCCGCTCTGGACAGCATCTGCAAATCCAGTATCAAAAGGATAAACGCCGTCAATCGCCCGGATATGGGGTGTCATCGGTTCAATCGTTTCGTTCGCATCATTACCGGCCCAGCCAGTTCCCTCATCATACAGCCCAAGATGGGTATGGACATCAATAAATCCTGGAAGCAGGAAATTCAGCCCGCAATCAATGATGGCTGTTCCCGCAGGTGCCTGAATGTTTTTACCTATTTCAGCAATCTTCCCTTTATG
Source organism: Bacillus sp. FJAT-18017 (assembly GCF_001278805.1). Classification (GTDB taxonomy): domain Bacteria; phylum Bacillota; class Bacilli; order Bacillales; family Cytobacillaceae; genus Bacillus_D. The sequence continues at coordinate 2,335,677 of NZ_CP012602.1, forward strand.
GACCATCAGGTCAAAGCCTTTCAACGGTTCGGAAGTAATCGGGACAATGGTCGCGTTCCGTAACAATATTGAATCCATTAATTAGTACCCCACGAGAGTAGTTTTTTCTATTTTAACAGGTATCGAGTCTTGCGGAAAAGAAATAACTACTATGGTTTCATTCTTTGTTTCCGAGCGGTGATTCAACTATAATTCTTGTTGAGAGAGGTGTATTTAACATGAAAGATGGGATTGGGCTTGTACTTGAAGGGGGAGGAATGAGGGGCGTTTATACAGCTGGTGTCCTGGAGTATTTTCTTGATAACGGCATTTCGTTCCCTTATGTCATTGGCGTTTCAGCTGGAGCTTGCAATGCAGCATCCTATCTGTCCGGGCAAAAAGGGCGGAACAAGGTTGTGAATATTGACTATGTTTCGGACCCCCGTTATTTATCCTGGCAAAACTTCAGGAGGAACCGGCAGTTATTTGGAATGGATTTTATCTTTGATGAAATTCCTAATAAGTTGGTTCCGTATGATTATCAGGCTTTTAATCAAAACAGCACAGAATTTGTAGTAGGAACAACAGATTGTATTTCAGGTGAGCCTATTTATTTTGGGAAAAGCGATTATGGAACGGATTTGCTTACAGTGTTAAAAGCTTCTAGTTCGCTTCCATTCATCGCGCCTGAGATTAAGTTTGGAGGAAGAACTCTTTTGGATGGGGGAATAAGTGACCCTATTCCAATTAAGAAAGCACAAACAGAAGGCTTTAAGAAAAACGTCGTAATTTTAACAAGAAATGAAGGGTATTTGAAAAAGCCGTCACGATTCAGTTTTTTAGTAAATCGTAAATACCCCGATTACCGCGGGCTTCAATCCAGCCTTCGCCAGAGATATCAGGTATATAATGATACCGTTTCTTATTTGAAAAAAGAACAACAGGATGGCAGGGTTTTTATCATTCAGCCAAACCTTCCGTTAAAAGTGGGGAGGATGGAAAAGGATCCGGTAAAATTGTCAAACCTGTACGAGCAGGGGTACACGGATGCAAAACTGCTTAGCGATGACTTACTAAAGTGGGTGGAGGAAGCTTAAAGAACATTCATGAAATGGACAAGCAGACAATAGAATAGTAGAAAAAGGGTAATTTAGGAGTGAATATGAAAATATCCGATTATTATAGCGAAAGCGCCAGAGCTTTTTTAAACTCCAGTATCCTCTTTCTCTTGCCTGCTTTTCTATTGGTGTTCATTAACTTGGCTTATATTGGCAATCGCCAGGTTATGCTGCTATGCCTTCCTTTTGCAGCAATGAGTTTGATTTATTACCAAATCCATCTTAATAAGGCAAGACTGGCAGAGGAAGCAGAACCCGCAGTCATTTTAACCAGTAATCCCTTATTGACTGCCAAAAGCCTGCTTGTTTTCTATGACAATCATTTTTCACCCGGTCTTCTTCTGTTTTCGCCAACTGGAGTGAAAAATGGCGAGCTCAGGAACAGGAAAATTTCGTTTCAGCAAATCATTTCCCGGCGCCGTGAATTCGAATTATGTAATGAAGAGATGAAACCATTGGCTGTTTATTACGTCACCCGGGGAAAGGTAGATGTATACAATTCAAGGGGCAACTGGATTGGAAGACTGTATGAGGATGGGAAAGGCCAAATACAATTAACTAAAACGCATGGCATGGATTTCATGTCTGTTTCCCGTTCAAGGTTCTTTATGGATGTAAAAGTAGAAACAGAAGGCAGCAATAGCGCAAGGCTTAGGAGAGGACTCATGCCGCTGGAGTGGGGGATGCGATTCCCTGACCCGAATACACCGGTTTTTACAATCAATGATCATTCATCAAACGAAGAGAAGCTGCTATATTATTCGGTGCTTGTCCGTGAATTTTTCGTAGAACGCTAACCTTGCAATAATTTTATCGGTATGCCATTCTTTAGCTATATAATTTTTAAGTAAGATTCAATGTTGACAGTACATTTCATTAGAATAAAAGCAGCATAAGTTGGGGGTATGTTTGTGAAAGTAGAATTTATTAAGGTACATGGTTCCGGAAACGATTTTCTGTTGATTGACGAATTTTCAAGGCCGGAGCTTTTTACATATGAAGAACGGGGAAAGCTAGCCCAATTGCTTTGCGACCGTGAGAACGGGCCCGGGGCAGATGGCATTTTGTTCCTCCAAAAAAGTGAAACTGCTGATGGAGCGATGAGAGTATTCAATGCGGATGGCTCCGAAGCATCGATGTGCGGCAATGGCCTGCGCTGTGCTGCGAGACTTTTATGTGAACTGCTGGGAAAGGATTCCGCCATTGTTGAGACAATGAAGGCCAATCTCTTTGTTAAAAAATACTCCGACATCCTTGAGGGAGTTTCCACTTACAATGTGGAAATTTCACCAGTGCTATTTGAGTTGAAGAATTTGCCACTGATGCTGGATCAGGAAACGCTTGTAAAAGGCGAAATTCCTGAATTAAGCAGCAGCCTTGAATTCACTGCGCTGGCAGTTCCGAATCCACATTTAATTTCCATCGTTGGTTTGCCTGAATTATCAGGTGACCTTCAGCGGACACTTAGTGAAAAAGTGAATGGGCCGAATGAGTTATTTCCAGATGGAGTAAATGTCAGCTTCGTTCGCACTCTTTCTCCAGGGCAGATTTATGTGCGCACATATGAAAGGGGCGTCGGCTTCACCCATGCTTGCGGCACCGCCATGTCAGCATCTTCTTTGGTCACGTGCCTGTATGGATACAATCAGACTGAAAAACCGATCAGGGTATTCAATGATGGCGGGATGGTCGAATGTATCGTCCGCGAGCAGGAAGAAACATATAAAATCGAGCTTGTTGGCAATGCGACATTCGTTTACCGGGCAACAGCGGAGTTCGATTTTGAAACCAATTCCGTGGAAGTATCCGGTCAAGTGGACCTTGGGGAGCAGGAGCGCTACTCCCTGTTGCAGGAAGAAGCGAGGAAAGTCCTGAGCCAATACAATTAATTTAACAAGGGGTATTGTCAGATCCCTTTTGTGGCTTTATCCTTGTGCAAGGTCACAGAGAAAGGCTGTCAGTGCCTAAGCCCAGTCGATAAACGATAAAAAGGTAACAGAGAGGGCTATCAGTGCCCAAACTGAATAGAGAAACGATAAATAGGTAACAGAGAAAAGCTGTCAGTGCCCAAACTGAGCCGAGAAACAATAAATAGGTAACAGAGGGCGGTCTCTATGTGCCTGAACCATATCGAGAAACGATAAACGGGTAAAATAGAAAGGTCTCTATGTGCCCGAACTATATCGAGAAACGATAAACGGGGAACATAGAACCATCAATGTGCCCGACTCGAATCGAGAAACGGTAAATCGGTAACATATAGCAGCTATCAGTATTATAGTCGAATTGGAAAATGATAATTTAAGGGAAATTCTCCAACAAAGTATAAAGAGCCGGCGATAAGCCAGCTCTATTTTGTGCTTTTTAAAAACTCCAGTACCGGAGCAAAAGGCTGTTCCTCACCTGCAGCGAAATAGTCCTTGAAAGGGTCGCCGATTTTTCTGTACCGTTTTAACACATTTGGCAAATTGAATTCTTTCGGATCAAGCCCATTAACAACCTCTTCCCATAAAAGAGGTGCAGCCACTCCCGCATGCTGGTTCCCTCTTGGTGAATACGGGGCAATGATGGTTTTGCCGTGGGCATGCTGGACATAGTCAACATAAAGCTTGTTTCCGCGGTTTTTCTTCATTCGTTCTATTGTAAACAGATCAGTTTCTTTTGAAACGAGATAATGGGCTATGAATTCAGTAAACAATCGCGTTTCATCAAACGTATATGTGTTGGCCGGCAGAGGAATATAAACTTGCAAGCCTTTATTTCCGGAGGTTTTGACGAATCCGGTCAGGTTCAACCCGTCCAGCACCTCTTTAATATGCAAAGCAGCTGTCACGGCAAGCTGAAAATCACCGATGGAAGGCGGGTCAAGGTCAAGGACAATTTCGGACACTTTATTTGGCTGGGAATCAATCGTCCGAAACGGAATGTGGAACTCGATAGCAAGCTGGTTTCCAAGCCAGACAAGGGTTTTCAACCCATTGCAAACAATATAATTTATATCCTCATCCAAATGCGTCTCGACGAAATCTGGAGCATAATCAGGACAATTTTTCTGATAAAAGGCTTCACCAAACATTCCATGCGGATAGCGGATAACTGTCAAAAGCCGTTTTTGTAAAAATGGCAGCATTGAAGGAGAGACCTCCCTCAAATAATGAACAAGGTCAATTTTTCGAACAGGCGGACTTTCCCAAACTGGCTTATCAGGATGGGTTAGCTCTACATCTTCAGGAGCGTTTTTTTGATTAAAAAGAAAATGGTCATACGTACAATCCTCAGGCTTTAAATCGAATCTGAATCTGTTAAAATGAGGCTCCCTTAATTCCCCATCATAAAGCTCCAGGTATTTTACTTCAAAGCAAATCGCAGGCTCAACATAAATAAATCGATTATCCTCATTTGTACTGTTCTGCCGGATTACAGCTGATAGCGCCTGTTTTTCCTCAGGCTTCAAGCCAAAAAGAATATGGCCAATTTGAACAATTTCTTCATCTTTGTAAACAGCGCAATGGTAATAACCATTTGCTTTTTCAAAAGCAATTAGGAAGCAGTTTACCAGCTTGAAATTCTTGTACTTCACCCATTTGTCTGTCCGCTTTCCTTCTTCCCATCGTCCAGCCGGGTCTTTGGCAACGATTCCTTCGCCGTCATGAAGGGAGACATGTTCCCATATTTCATTAAAATCACTATAGGATTTTACATATTGAAGCAATTGTTGGTTAGATGGATTCACTTTAACCGGCAGCCCGGTTTTTATAAATAAGTCGTTCAATTGTTTTTTCCGATCGCTATAGACCCTATCCAAAAGACTTGTTCCTGACAGCATAAGGAGGTCAAAAGCCATTAGGCGCGCAGGGACCTTCTTTGCCGATTCCTGAATTCTGTTTTCGGATTTCATCCGGCCTCGGACCTGTATCGCTGAAAAATTTGCTTTATACTCATTTTCCAGAATAACAAGCTCACAATCAAGAAGAAGCGGCAAATACGGTCTAAAAGCCTCTATATGCGAAGAAAGGAATTGGTCTATTTCGGGAAATTGAGGGAGGAGCGGCTTTCCGTTCCTGCTTACTATGTTGATGCTTTCTTCGGTCCATTCAAGCATAGCTCTAAAACCATCATATTTGACTTCATACGACCACCCTTGGCGCACAGGTTGTTCAAAACTAAGTACAGGAAGCATGGGCTTCATCGGCACAGTTCCCCAATCCTTTTTAGTTTAGTCTGCTTTACAAAAACTGCATTTATCCAGCCAAAACTGTTGTTTTTTCATTTGTGCTAAAGATAAGCGAAATGCGCAAACTAAAAGAAAATGACAGGAGGAAGTAGGATGCATACGATTTGGAAAGGCAGTATTAGCTTTGGGCTCGTCAATATCCCCATCAAGCTTCATGCCGCTACAGAAGACAGGGACATTAAACTCAGGACCCTGCATAAGGAATGCCATTCACCAATTAAATATGAAAAGGTTTGTCCCGTCTGTGAAAGGGAAGTAAAAAATGAGGAAATTGTCAAAGCGTATGAATATACAAAAGGAAAATTTGTCGTTCTCGAAGATGAGGACCTGGCTAATCTAAAGAAGGGAAATGAGGATAAGGCCGTCGAAATCATTGATTTTGTCAAAATGGAGGAAATTGATCCGATCTATTTTGACCGGACGTATTTCATGTCTCCACATGAGGGTGGCGGTAAAGCCTATTCCTTGCTGAGGAAAGCTCTTGAAGATTCGCAAAAGGTTGGTCTGGCCAAGATTGTTATCCGTTCAAAAGAACAGCTGGCTGTTATCCGGGTATATGAAAATACACTTGTGATGGAAACCATCCATTATCCGGATGAAGTGAGGAAAGCAGGCGATGTTCCAAATGTTCCAGAAGGGGATAAAGTGACTGACAAGGAAATTTCAACAGCGATCCTCCTGATTGACCAATTGACCACAGAATTCCAGCCGGAAAAATACAATGATGAATATCGTACAGCTTTAATGGAACTTATTGATGCAAAGCGGGCAGGACGCGAGGTTGTTGCCCCAACTGCGGCGGAGCAGCCTGCTAATGTTACCGATCTGATGGCTGCGCTTCAAGCTTCAATTGACAAGACAAAGCCGAAGAAGGCGGCGGCTCCACGTAAAAAAGCGACTCCAAAAAAGAAAAAAGAGGCATAGGTTTTGCTTAGTGGAAGCATTTATGGAACCTTAAAAATCGGACAGGGTATTTGACCAACTTGTTCGTTCAAATAAGCTAAAAAAGGAACGTATCAACTAACGGGGCCGGTTCCCAAAACGGCCCTTTTTACCTTATTGGAGGTGTGGAGAATATGGCAGGCAGATTGATGAAGTTGGCATTTTCCTACCTTGGGCTTTCATTAGCTATTGTTTTTGGATTCATTTTTATTTTTTTAGAAATAGCCAATGAGCTTAAGGAGAAGGAACTGGAAGAATTCGATGTAACAGTCATCACATATGTACAAAGGTTCATTTCCTCTGATCTAACAGAGTTAATGCTTTATATTACAATGTTAGGTTCAATACCGTGGCTGACTGCCTCGGTTATTGGGACGATTGTCTTTTGCTTTTTAAAAAAGAAATGGCGTTCAGGTTTATTCATCGCCTTTTCATCAGGTATAGGCGCTCTGTTCAATATGTATTTGAAAGATTTATTCCAGCGGGAGAGGCCGGATATTAAGCCTTTAATAGAAGAAGAGGGTTATAGTTTTCCAAGCGGCCATTCAATGGGTTCATTTATTTTCTATGGAGCCTGCGCATTCCTGGTCTTCCATTTTGCCCGGAGATGGAAGATAAAAATTGCCGGCTCAGCCGCACTTTTTTTTATAATTTTTATGGTTGGCCTTAGCAGAGTCTATCTTGGAGTCCATTACCCAAGCGATATTATCGGCGGGTTTTCGGCAGGCGGGGCTTGGCTGGCAGTCTGCGTAATCCTTTTCAAGTTTTATGAGAAAAATGAACGGATATCCCGATAGCCGAAACAGGCAGAATTCCGGCTTATGAATTACAATAATTAAAAGATAGTACCAATTTTTTCGCAAGGAGGAGCTTATGGGGAAGTATATTCTTGCATTGGACCAAGGCACGACGAGCTCGCGTGCCATCCTTTTCGGCCATGACGGACAAATCGTTCACATGGCGCAAAAAGAATTCACACAGCATTTTCCGCAGCCAGGCTGGGTTGAACATAATGCAGATGAAATCTGGGGGTCGATTCTTGCTGTCATTGCTTCATGCCTGACAGAGTCGGGAGTAAAGCCTTCAGAGATTGCAGGTATCGGAATCACTAATCAGCGGGAAACAACGGTTGTATGGGATAAGGAAACTGGCCGCCCAATTTACAATGCGATCGTTTGGCAGTCCAGACAGACAAACGGCATTTGTGAAGAGTTAAAAGCCGCGGGACATAGTGATTTGTTTCGTGACAAAACAGGTTTGCTAATAGACGCATATTTTTCCGGGACAAAGGTGAAATGGATATTGGACCATGTCCAGGGTTCCCGCGAAAAGGCAAAAGCCGGAAAATTACTGTTCGGAACGATTGATACGTGGCTGATCTGGAAGCTTTCAGGCGGGAAGGCTCATGTGACCGATTATTCAAATGCTTCAAGAACATTGTTATACAATATTTATGACTTAAAATGGGATAGCGAGCTTCTTTCCATCCTTGGGATTCCTGAATCGATGCTGCCTGAGGTAAGACCTTCATCAGAGATTTACGCAAAAACTGCTCCGCATCACTTCTTTGGGCAGGAAGTCCCGATTGCTGCGGCTGCAGGCGACCAGCAGGCGGCATTGTTCGGCCAGGCTTGCTTTGAGGAAGGCATGGCCAAGAACACATATGGAACCGGCTGCTTCATGCTAATGAATACTGGTGAAAACGCAGTTAAATCAAATCATGGCCTTCTGACGACGATTGCTTGGGGAATTGATGGCAAGGTCGAGTATGCCCTTGAAGGCAGTATATTCGTTGCCGGGTCAGCAATCCAATGGCTACGTGACGGCTTGCGGATGATTCGTTCAGCGAAAGACAGTGAATCGTATGCCTCAAGGGTAAACTCAACAGATGGAGTGTATGTGGTACCGGCTTTTGTCGGGCTTGGAACGCCTTATTGGGACAGTGATGTTCGCGGCGCCGTATTTGGGCTGACAAGAGGGACTTCAAAGGAGCATTTTATCAGGGCAACACTCGAATCGCTGGCCTACCAGACAAGGGATGTCCTGTCGGCAATGGAAGCCGACTCTGGCATTAGGCTGAAAACACTGCGGGCTGATGGGGGAGCTGTCAGCAATAACTTCTTGATGGAATTCCAGAGCAGTATCTTGAATGTTTCTGTTGAAAGGCCGGTCATAAATGAAACAACAGCCCTTGGCGCAGCTTTCCTTGCCGGGCTGGCCACGGGATTCTGGAAGAATCGCAAGGAAATCAGCGAACAGTGGGCTCTTGGTGGAAGCTTTGAACCTTCGATGGAAGAAAAAGAGCGAGAAGAGCTTTATTCAGGCTGGAAAAAGGCTGTCCACGCGGCGATGGCGTTTAAATAAGTGCTCGAAAGAGGGATATCATCATGAAAATTCTTGTTCTCTCGGACACCCATATCCCAAAGCGATCGAAACAGCTTCCCGAGGAACTGCTTCAAGAGGCAAAGACGGCAGATTTGATCATTCATGCTGGTGATTGGCAAACTATTGAAGTTTTTGAGGAGCTTTCCCGGTATGCAAAAGTTGAAGGAGTATACGGGAATGTAGATGGAACAGAGATGAAGTCCCTTTTTCCATTGAAAAAAATTGTAGAGGTCAATGGATTCAGGGTAGGAATCGTTCATGGACATGGAAAGGGAATGACAACTGAAAAACGGGCAATTAAAGCTTTTTCTGAGGAAAAGGTAAATTGTATTATCTATGGACATTCCCATATTCCGGTCCTGCGGCATGAAAAAGATATTCTTATTTTTAATCCTGGTTCACCTACCGATAAGCGGCGGCAAAAGCGCTATTCATTTGGTATTCTTCACGCTGGGGAAACACTTAGCGCGCAGCTTATTTTTTTCGGCGGCAAGGAATAGTTCATTACCGTATGACCTTTTAGCTGAAATGTGCTATAATATAAAAAGAAGAAAAAACAAACCATTTTACAGCATCACCAAATTATAAAAAGCGGCAAGGAATGTGCTTTTTGTAACGAGGTGTTTTTTTCTTCAGGTCATCCGGCAGTTTAGGTATCTATACTCCGGATGCGGAATGGGAATCCGCCGATGAAACAAACTAATGGAGGTGCCTGGAATGGCGTTTGGACGGAGAAATATGGAAGAAGTTGTGTTGGAAGCTACTGAAGTTTGGGAGTGCACTGCCGAAGGATGCAAGGCTTGGATCCGTGATAACTTCAAAAGTGAGGATACACCAGAATGTCCCATTTGCAAAAGTGAGATGAGACGGGCCACCAAAGAACTTCAAGCAGTCGCAAATACTAGCAAGCGCTATATATAGGCAGAAGTTTGATTCAAGGTGTTGTTGAGATTTATAATTAATACCATTTATGATTAAAAAATTAAAGGTGTCTGTCAGATTACTGGCAGGCACCTTTTGTCTGCCGTATTATATTTCAAAACCGCTGAATTAATTAAAAAAACGCCGAATTAATTCTAAAACCGCTGAATTAATTGTATAGTATGTGGCCCGAAAAGGTTCCTAGGGAAAGGTTCCTAAGGAAAGACCCGTGGATCTTTTTTAAATAGTTTTAAGGTTGCTCGGTTGGATGTACTCGGTTTTTTAGGGTGAAATAGAGTTTGTCCTGAATAGTTGAAAATCTGTCCTGCAATGCTTGGGAAATGTCCTGCATTTTTCGGGGAATGTCCTGTATATCGTAAAATCTGTACTGAATATTTAAAAACGTGTCCTGATTCAATGAACATAAAACGCGAACTAAACAATAACGATATTATGTAAACAGTTTAACGTAAAAATAAAACCGCGGCTGCGGTTTATATTTTTTAACTTAAATATTTTTCCTGGCGTTGTTAAGCTTCATCAAAATGATTACTGCAATAGTCGATAACCATTTGTTCCTCGTCATCCTCAAGGGCAAAGTCAAGCACCTTCCCAGAGCCTCTTTCGAAAAAATTATATTGGGCAATTTTGTTTTCGCTGCCTTCCACAGCAAAAATTACCTTTAACCCTGTACCAGCTACAGTGTATAACTCGTCCTCTTCGTCGATATCCAAATCGAGTAGAAATTCAAATCGTTCCCCAGTTAGCAGTCCAAACGGATCTTCCAAATATTCAACTGTATGGCCGATAATCTCCATATATGTTAACCTCCAAACTTCAAGAAAATATTTACTATAGACTTTAATAAAAATAACACAACCAAAAGGTAAATCAAAGCTCTGTGAATTTTACAAATAAAAAGTGACTAATTCTTGTCGTATAAAAACGAAGAAACTGTGAACGACTCATTCAAATCATTACACTACTAGAAATAATTGCTAAACTGGTAATGAGAATTACTCTGATATATCTATAAAACTTCATTACCACAAACTTATCATGTGAATATTTTCACAAAAAAGGGGGAGTTGCTTTGGCTGCAGCTCATACACTATCTGATTTTACCACCATCATGTCGGCAAGGAAGAATTTTTATGAATTCATGCACCAATTATTTTCGGCACCGCTTGATCTTAACAGCCTAAATTCAATAAAGCTATTTGGGAATATAGAAGGTTTAGTGGAACTGGGGGACGGCGGGAAAGCCCTGTTTCACTTTTTTACAAAGGCTGGAGAGGATGAATTAAAACTAGAAGAAATCCAGTTTGCACGGGTATTTATTGGACCGCTTTCATTGCCGGCTCCTCCATGGGAGTCTTTTTACAAAAGCAGGGAGAGATTGCTTTTCGATGACTCGATGTATGAAGTAAGGCGGGCATATCATGAGTCGGGTCTGAAGTTTTTTAAAGAAAATAGGGAACCGGATGACCATTTACTTACCGAGCTTGAATTTATGATTCACTTATCCAGTAGAAGTGCCAGTGAAACAGAGTCTTCTAAACTGAACAATTTATTTCAGCGCCAATACAACTTCCTGGATAAGCAACTGGGCAGCTGGGTTCCACAATTCGCTGAAAAGCTTGCCGAAAAATCGGACAGTGTCCTGTATGTTGGAGCAGCCCGGCTTCTGGCTGATTTCATAACTGAAGACAAAGAATGCTTGAAAGAGTTGATGGAGGGATTAGCCTATGTCCACTAATAAGGAGCAGGGTATAGTCAATAAAAAATTCAAACGGCGCACGTTCCTAAAATGGTCGGGGGGTATCGGGTTACCGCTTATCCTTGGTGGAGTTGGTGCCAGCCAGTTAATTAGCAAGGATGAAACTGCAAAAGGTTTGAAATCGGATATTCCTGAAGAAATTATTAATACATGCAGTGCTTTTAACTGTGGGGGCCGCTGCCTAATCAAAACACATGTCAGGGATGGAGTGGTGGTTCGAATTAGTACCGATACCAATGAGGATTCCCTGCCGACCCCGCAGCTTCGGGCTTGTGTAAGGGGGCGGAGTTATAAAAGCATGCTGTATCATCCTGACCGGCTGAAATATCCAATGAAACGCGTAGGCAAACGTGGCGAAGGAAAGTTTGAAAGGATTAGCTGGGAAGAAGCTATTGATACAATTGCAAAAGAAACAAAGCGGATTGGTGACACAAACGGACCAGAATCAAGATATGTCAATTATGGCTCTGGACTTGGAGGGCTGTTCGGCGGGAAACAGATGGCAAGGCGTCTTCTGGCGATGACGGGCGGATATCTGAATTACCGGAACGACTATAGTTCAGGGTGCGCTAACGTCGCTACACCTTACACGTACGGGACTAATAATACTGGTTCAAGCTTTGATAACCTGCTCCATTCAAAATACATCATACTTTGGGGGCAGAATCCGTCAGAAGTGATATTTTCTACTCCATATTTAGCTTTCCTCCGCGAAGCAAAGAAAAATGGAGCTAAGATAATTGTGATTGACCCTCGTTATACCGATACTGCGATTGCTTTTGCCGATGACTGGATTCCGATTCTGCCGTCGACAGACGTCGCGATGATGGACGCAATGGCCTATGTAATTGTAACTGAAGGCTTGCACGATCAGAAGTTTTTAGATACGTATTGCCTTGGGTTTGATGAAGACCATATGCCGGACGGAGCACCAAAGGAAGCGACTATCAAAAACTATCTCCTTGGCAAGACGGACGGAATTCCGAAAACACCTGAATGGGCGGAAGAGATTTGTGGGGTTCCAGCTTCAAAAATCATCGAAATTGCCCGCGAATTCGCGACAACAAAGCCTGCAACCCTAATCAATGGCTGGGGTCCTCAGCGCGCAGCTTACGGAGAACAAATTATCCGAGGCGGCGCTCAATTGACTGCCTTAACCGGAAATATTGGAAAGTTTGGAGGAGGCGCGGCGGGGACAGGGTATTGGTCCCATTCGAATATCGTCTACCCAGTCACTAGTGAAAACCCGGTAGCCGCGTCAATCCCTTGCTTCCAGTGGACAACTGCTGTTGAAAGAGGAACGGAAATGACAGCTGAAGACGGGCTTGAAGGCACAGATAAGCTAAAGTCCAACATTAAGCTGATTTATAATATAGCCGGAAATATGCTGCTAAACCAGCATTCAGACATCAACAAGACAAAGGCATTGCTCGAAGACGAAAGCAAGGTAGAGTTTATCCTGGTCACTGAATTGTTCATGACACCGAGCGCGAAATATGCGGATATCCTCCTGCCGGGAACAAGCTTTTTTGAACGATGGGATATCGGAATGCCATGGTGCTTCGGTGATTATGCTTTATTTGGCGGCAAGACCATCGACCCCTTGTATGAGTGCAGAAATGAATATGATATTTTTGCTGATGTTGCCGGTAAATTCGGGCTGAAGGAGCAGTATACTGAAGGGCGTTCGATGCTCGATTGGGTAAAAGTCAGCATTGAAAGAACAAAGGCAGAACTCGATCCAAACTTTCCAACCTTTGAGGAATTCCAGAAAAACGGAGTTTATCATTTTAGGTACGATGAACCATTAATTGCATTCCAAAAACAAATTGAGGATCCAAAAAACAATCCATTTGAAACTCCTTCAGGCAAAATTGAATTGTTCTCAAAGGCATTATGGGATATGCAAAAGCATGACGAGATACCGCCTTTCGCCAAATATGTGCCTGCATGGGAAGGGCCGGCTGACCCATTAAAAGCCAAGTATCCTCTTCAAATGATCAGCTGGCATTATAAAAGACGATGCCACTCGACACATGACAATAATCCGTGGCTCGAGGAAACTGCTCCTCAGGAAATGTGGATCAACCCGCGCGACGCAAGAGCACGGGGAATTAAAGAAGGGGACAGGGCAAAAGTGTTCAATGATCGGGGGCTCATTCACATCCCTGTAAAAATTACCAGCAAAATCATCCCTGGTGTCGTGGGGATACCTCAAGGAGCCTGGTACACTCCTGACGAGAATGGAATTGACCAGCGCGGCTCGATTAACGTGCTTACAAAGCACCACCCTACGCCGCTTGCAAAAGCAAACCCGCAGCAAACCAATCTTGTTGAAGTAACTAAAGCGTAGGGGGTGAAGCATAATGGTACAAATGGGATTTTATATAAATCAAACACTTTGCTCCGGCTGCAAGGCTTGCACAGTTGCCTGTAAGGACAAGAAGGACCTTGAAGTAGGCCAGAATTTCCGAAGAGTATATGCTTATGAGGAAGGTTCCTATATCCAAAAGGGAACAGCGATTGTTCATAATATAAAGGCCTTCTATTTTTCGATATCGTGCAACCATTGCAAAAACCCAGCATGTTTGCCTGCTTGCCCAACCGGAGCAATCATTAAGCGGAAGGAAGATGGCATCACTATCATCGACCAGGATATTTGCCGGGGAACGAAATTCTGCATATCCGCCTGTCCCTATGGAGCACCTCAATACAACGATAAATTATTCAAGGCAAATAAATGCGATTTTTGCCTTGATCTACAGGAAAAGGGTGAAGACCCTGTCTGCGTTTCTTCCTGTATCATGAGAGCTATCGAGTATGGGCCAATTGAGGAGCTCAGGGAAAAATACGGCAAGGTTGACCAGGTAAAAGGAATGCCGGACTCATCGATCACGTACCCTAATTTGGTCATCACGCCGCATAAAGATGCGCGGATGAGTTAAACAGGAGAAGAGAAGATACCCTCTGGAAAAACTAGTGATGGCCTCTTTTCGGGGCAAAACAAAAAAGGCTTCAGCATATTGCTGAAGCCTTTTTTCGTCCAGTTCCAGCGCCAAGGCGCATGCACTTTTGTTTTATGCGGATGAGAGGACTTGAACCTCCACGGGGTTGCCCCCACTAGAACCTGAATCTAGCGCGTCTGCCGATTCCGCCACACCCGCAAAAAGAATACTTTTACACTATAACACAATTTCCGATTTCTGTGCATAAAATTTTTTCTTATTGGCGACCGCAGCCCTCACTTCTTAACCATTAAAGTCGTCAAGAACCTCTATTGACGACCGGACCCTCACTTTTTAAACGTTCAGGGTCGTCAAGAACCTTTATTGACGACCGCACCCGCTAGTTCTAAACCAGCAGGGTCGTCAATAACAAGGGTGTCTCCGCAGTAGTAAGCTCTCTAATCTGCATTATGCGCACCTATCCCTTCAATGGAGATCCTCAGAAGCGTCCCTTTGTGGAGAATACAAAAAGGCAGCTATTTGCTGCCTCCTTAGAAATTTTTCGGATGTTCTTTATTGGTCGGGCGGATTTGCCGGATTGTCACAAAGGCTGATATTACACACACGCCACCTAATAAAACGAAAATCCAGATATTCGACACTTTCATCAATAGGGCTATGACAGGAGGGCCTACCGCTACGCCGATAAACCGCATCGAACTGTAAATGGAAGTGATCGTTCCCCTTTCTTCCTTCTCAACACCCTCTGTAATCAGTGAATCCAGGCAGGGCAGGCTCAGTCCGATACCAATCCCCGCAACTGTAAACATCAAGAGCAAATACCAAATCTTATCGGAAAAATACAATGCGCCTATCGAAGCGCCAGCCATCACGATACCAATCAAAATCAGCCACTTCATAAGTACTTTATTCTTTTTAATGACTTTTCCTGTAATAAAGGAAGCAAGGCATAACGCCCCCAAAGGAATGGCCAGGAACAAACCTTTTTTAATGTCCTTAATCCCGTATTGTTTTTCGAAAATATCCGAAAGGTAAAAAAGGATTCCAAACAATACAAACATGAGGATGCCGCCTATAAAAAAGATAGCATATAGCCAGCGCCCCTTTTTTGTAAAGGTGTCTTTGACATTTTTGAAAAATTCCTTAAACGGTATTGGTTTGGTTTTGATTTCAGGACAATGTACAAGATAAATCATCATAATAATTGATACTGAACAAAATATCGGTATGGATATGAACGGTAAATACCAGAGAATTCCCGCTAAAAAAGCTCCAAGCACAGGGCTTAGTACCTTTCCCAGCGTGTTTGATGTTTCAATCATACCCAGGGTGCTGCTCACATCATCATCATTTTTAAAAAGGTCGCCAACAAGCGGCAGAACAATCGGAAAAGCCCCAGCTGCACCTACTCCCTGAAGCGCTCTGCCAGCGAGAATAATCCAATAGGCATCATTTGCCTTCCAGGAAGCCCAACTGGAAATGATACCCCCGATTGCTGCGATGATCAAACTAGGGATGATTACCTTTTTCCTGCCAATATGGTCGGATAAATATCCCGCAAAAGGAATTAAAAGAATGGCCACGATTGAATAGACAGTAATGATCATGCTCGACTGAAAGGGTGAAATAGCCAATTCATTTTCCATCCTCGGAAGAACTGGGATAAGCATTGAATTTCCCAAAGTCATCACGAGTGGGATAGAGGAAAGGGAAAGAATTGCCCATTTTTGTTTGGTAAGTTCTGATGACTTACCTTTCTGCTTTTTTTCTGTCCCTATACAAAGTTGATCAATGTGATCCATTTTTACTGAACCGCCTTTGCAACATATTTCTTTCCTTTGCCTTGTGGCAATGGATGTGTATACTGGTTGTATCTTTACTATTTGCTTATTTTAGAAAATGTAGTTAATAAAATCTCATCCTTTTAATGGGATTAGGAGGAGCAAGAGTGACGAAAAGGGAAATAGTACAGTTTTCATTGGGGAAACCAAAGCATTATACATACAAAGAAAAGTCGTTTCGTTCAGCAATCGGAAAAGAACCTGTCCTGGAGGCGTACCTTTACAAGGAAGGTCTTGTTGGAGATGGGGTTGCACATCCGGAATTTCACGGTGGCCCCGACCGGGCTATTTGTTTTTATCCTTTTGAACATTATGCAAAGTGGGAAGCTGAATTTGGCAAAAGATTAGAGCCGCCTATTTTTTGGGAAAACATTACAGCGACCGGAATGCTTGAAAAAGACGTACATATTGGCGATGTTTTTAAAATTGGGGAGGCTATAGTACAAGTAACGCATGGCCGAATCCCTTGTTCGACCATTTCCAGGTTCAACAACATTGACCCTTTTTTAAAAAGGGCGATGGAAACGTGTCTGACAGGATATTTTTTCAGGGTAATTGAAGAAGGGTCAATAAACCGGAATTCCTCTATTGAGCTTCTTGAAACTCATCCCGAAGCAGTGTCAGTTCTAGAAGTTTCTAAGGTCATTCTTCACAAGAATCGCCAAAATCAGGATGCTATTAAGCGGTATATAAATATTCCGGAATTGGCCGGTGAATGGCGAAACAGGCTGAAGAAGATGATGAAGGTTTAGTTTGAATTTATGAAATTTTTAATTATTTTGGTTGACTTTTAAAATGAAACGATTTAAGATTAAAAACAATATAAAGCGAAGACGAAGAGTAGTAACCCGAGCGGAAGCTAAAGAGAGCTGATGGATGGTGCGAATCAGTGCGGATGATTGGGTGAATGGACTTCCGAGCACCTGACCGAACCCTTAGGGCAGTAGGCTCAGGCGGTAAGCCTTACCGTTATTATAGGCGCGTATTCGGCCGGCTTATGGCCTGATACGGACTGAGCGGGCTGTTTTCAGCCAACAAAGGTGGCACCACGGGTTTCCCGTCCTTTTTTGGACTGGAGCCCTTTTTTGCGTTTTTAAAAAATAGATATAGCAAATCGTCGAGCAAGAAGAGTACATGTTTTCAGATTGTTAAAGAGAGCCGGGATGGTGGAAACCGGTACAGGAGAAAGCATCGAATGGGCTTGCGAGAGGCGTTCTGAATAGAGTAGGAATGCACGGGTTCCGCCGTTAAAAGGATAGGGTATCGGATTTTTCCTGTACCTGAAAAGAGGAAGCGGCAACTATGCTGCTTCAATCGAGGTGGCACCGCGGTTACTTAATCGTCCTCTATACACATTATTTCTATGTGTATAGGGGACTTTTTTATTTCTCAAAAAGAAAGGAGTTGTGAATTTTGCAACAACAGCTAAAACCGAAGGCGAAGCCGCAAATAATTGAACTTAACGGAGATACACTGACTCCAGTGTCAATTTTTCAGAAGCTATCGGGCTCCAAAAAATTCTTGCTCGAAAGCTCGTTGAAGCATCAGGATGCTGGACGATTTTCGTTTATAGGAACTGATCCAGTCTTTGAACTGATTACAGAGGGAAAAAGGAACAGGCTTTTTTACAAGGATGGAGTAGAAACCATACTCGAGGGTAGCCCGCTTGCTTTTATCCAGTCATTGATGCCAGATCTTGAAGCAGCTGATTATCCTTTTCCGTTTTTTTCAGGGGCTGCAGGTTATGCGGGTTACGATCTGATCAGGCTTTACGAAAATATTGGGCAAGACCTTACTGATGAGGTGGGCATGCCAGACGCTCATTTCATGTTTTTTGAGGAAATCATTGTGTTCGATCATTTGGAACAAAAAGTCTACCTAACGGGATACCCACTTATAGAAACTACGACTGAAATCGACTTGAAGGCCAGGCTGGAATTCAGGAAAACACAGCTGAGGAATCAGCAATCTGAACAAGATGTGAAACCATTTAAATTGGAACCTTTCAAGCACTCCATATCCAAACAAGAATTTATTAAAAAGGTTGAATCGGTAAAGCACCACATCGAAGAAGGCGATATCTTTCAGGCTGTCCTTTCGCAAAGGCTTCAGACTGATTTTTCAGGAGATACGTTTTCCTGCTACAGGAAATTGAGAACTCATAACCCTTCGCCGTATATGTATTACTTTGAGTTTGGTGATTATACAGTAATTGGTACGTCACCTGAGAGTCTTGTTAAGGTTTCCGGCAGGACAGTCTTAACAAACCCGATTGCCGGAACAAGGCCTAGGGGCGAAGACATTCATTCTGATTCGCATTTAGAACAAGAGTTGAAAGAAGATGTAAAGGAACTTGCCGAACATCGTATGCTTGTGGACCTCGGCCGTAATGATTTGGGGCGAATCTGTAAGTTTGGGACGGTAAGTGTAAGCAGATACCTTGGGGTAGAAAAATACCGGCATGTGATGCATCTTGTATCTGAGTTAAAAGGCGAACTACAAGAAGAAGTGTCACCCTTGGAGGCACTTGCATCGTGTCTGCCCGCAGGGACGGTATCTGGTGCTCCTAAAATACGCGCGATGGAAATCATCAATAGCCTTGAGGAGAGAAAAAGGGGCCTTTATTCGGGCGCAATTGGTTATATCTCCGTAAATGGGAATATGGATTTCGCGCTTGCGATCCGAACAATGATTGTAAAGGACGGAAAAGCCTATATCCAGGCTGGGGCAGGTATTGTCCACGATTCCGACCCGGAAAAGGAATACGAGGAAACTTTAAACAAAATGAAAGCATTCCTGGGGAGGCTGTCATGATTCTTTTAATTGATAATTATGACTCGTTTACATTCAATCTATATCAATACTTGGGCGAGCTCGGGGAAGCTGTCACAGTTATTAGGAACGACAGAATTTCGATTGAGGGAATCCGCGAACTGCAGCCAAAAGCAATTGTTCTCTCACCCGGTCCCGGGAAACCGGAGGATGCCGGAATTTGCTTAAAAATTGTAAATGACCTCTATAAAGAAATTCCGATCCTAGGTATATGCCTTGGACACCAGGCAATTGCCAAAGCGCTTGGTGGTGTTGTGGCAAAGGCAAAAACGGTAATGCACGGAAAAGTATCCACAATCAAGCATAACAGAAGCCTGCTTTTTTCCAACCTGCCAGAAGCGCTTGAAGTGATGCGCTACCATTCACTTTCTGTCACTTTTCAGGCATTGCCAAAAGAGCTGATTGTTGATGCAACTGCGACTGACGATGGAGAAATAATGGCGTTCCACCATGAGAGTTACCCTGTTTATGGGCTTCAGTTCCATCCGGAATCAATAGGAACTGGGGATGGCAAGCAAATCTTAAAGAATTTTATAAAAGGAATTGAAAGGATGGATACACATGAAGGAATATCTGCTTCAGCTTTCGGAGCGTAAATCACTATCGGAACCAGAGATGAAGATGGCTGTGGGGAGGATGCTGAATGAAGAAGCCGAGGAAAGCGAAATTGCAGCATTTTTAATGGCGTTGAAAATGAAGGGAGAGACGCCTGCAGAAGTCGCAGGAATGGCCAATGCCATGAGAGAAAATTCGGTTAGCTTCGGGAAAGTTAACGGGGCAATCGACAACTGTGGAACCGGCGGTGATGGAGCCCAAACCTTTAATGTCAGCAGTACATCGGCATTCGTGCTTGCCGGCGCGGGAGTGAAGGTTGCCAAACATGGCAACCGCAGTGTGTCCAGTAAAACCGGCAGCGCTGATGTCCTTGAATTTTTGGGCATCAATCTAAATTTGTCAGCTGCTGAATCATTATCCCTGCTTGAGGATATCGGAATTACATTTCTCTACGCCCCGAATGTACATCCGAAACTGAAACGAATCATGACGGTGAGGAAGCAACTAAAAATACCAACGGCGTTCAACTTGATTGGTCCGCTTGCCAATCCGGTCGACCTGGATTACCAGCTGGTTGGTGTGTATAGGTCTGATTTTGTGCCATTATTTGCTGAAACTCTCAAAAGGTTAGGAAGAAAGCGGGCAGTTGTTGTCAATGGAGCCGGCTCGCTTGACGAAGCTTCCCTGGCAGGCGAAAACCAGCTGGCAATTGTTGAAGCCGGAGAGGTCACATATATATCGATCACACCGGAGGAAGTTGGCTTAAAGCGTTTCGAAAATAGTTCGATTAAAGGCGGAGAAGCGAAACAAAATGCCGATATTTTAAATCGGGTCCTAAAAGGTGAGGAAGGGGTTTTTAAAGACACAGTCCTTTTTAACGCAGGGATTGGATTATTTACAGCCAAGGCAGCCGGTTCAATCGAAGAAGGAATCAAGTTGGCAAGGAAGGTCATTGATTCAGGTGCAGCCTATGAAAAACTTGAAGGCTTAAGGAAATATTCAAATCAGTTTAGAAAAGAGGCAATTTGATGGAAACGATCTTACAGAGAATTTTACAGGAAAAAGAAAAGGAAGTTGGTAAGTTAAAAGAAACTCGTCGTTCTTTAACGGGGCAGCATGAACCAAGAAGGTCACTTATCGAAAGGCTGAAGAATTCGGCTGAGCTATCGATTATTGCTGAGTTTAAGCGTGCCTCTCCTTCCAAGGGATTGATAAACAATAGCCTCGATCCAGCCGGGCAGGCCAGGCAATATGAAATGGAAGGGGCGCAGGCAATCTCGGTATTGACAGATTCCACCTTCTTCAAAGGCTCGTTCGAAGATTTAAGGGCTGTACGGGAAGCTGTCGGTATTCCGATACTATGCAAGGACTTTATCATCGATGAAATCCAGATAGATTGTGCAATCGAATCCGGAGCAGACTTGATCTTATTGATAGTTGCTGCTCTTGAAGAGGAGAGGCTAATTCAGCTTTATTCCTATGCGAGGCAAAACGGGGCAGAGGTGCTGGTCGAGGTGCACGATGAAAAAGAACTGGCTATCGCCCTTCGTGCCGGAGCCGAGCTGATCGGCGTTAACAACAGGGATTTGCGCACCTTTGAAGTATCGCTGGATGCAACGGTGTTACTTGGACCAAGAGTAAAGCAAGCAGGTGCATATTTTATCAGCGAAAGCGGAATTCAAACAGACAATGATGCGAGAATTGCCGCATCTGCAGGCGCTGATGGAGTGTTGGTTGGGGAATCCCTGATGAAAAGCAACAGCTTGAAGGAGAGTTTCGCAGCCTTCACAGTACCGAAGCTGGAGGTGGCCAAGAAATGAAGGTTAAAATTTGCGGAATAAAGGATGCAGCAACAGCATTGAAGGCAGTTGAATATGGTGCCGATGCCCTTGGTTTTGTATTCGCTGAGAGTAAAAGGAAAATCGGTATGGAAGATGCACGCAAGATCATCAAGGGACTTCCTGACGATGACGAAGTGATGAAAGTTGGTGTGTTTGTAAATGAGGCAAGGGAGACCATTGAGGAAATTGCAAACTATTGCGGTCTGACACATATTCAGCTTCATGGCGATGAATCACCGGAGTATAGCGAATCGTTCCGCTATCCAGTCATAAAAGCTATTTCTATCAATACTCCAATGGATATAAAGAGGATGGAAGAATACGAGACAGAGTACATTCTTTTGGACAGTCCAAAAGGTGCCTATAACGGAGGGACAGGAATTCCCTTTGACTGGAAGGCGGCTGAAGGGGTTGATTTTACCCAAAAGAAAGTCATTCTGGCAGGTGGCTTAAATCCTAACAATGTAGCACGGGCAATTGAGATAGCTAAACCATTTATGGTGGATGTCTCGAGCGGGGTCGAAACAGATGGGCAAAAGGATGTAGCCAAGATAAAAACATTTATTGATTCAGCAAAGTTAGCGGGAGGGATAATGATATGACGATTTATACATTGCCGGATGAACGGGGGCATTTTGGAACCTTCGGCGGGAGATATGTACCAGAAACATTGATGAAGGCTGTTCTGGAAATGGAAAAGGCATACAGTGAGGCCAAGAATGACCCTGAATTTCAGAGGGAATTCCACAGGCTGCTGGGGGAATATGTCGGCAGGGAAACGCCGCTGTACTTAGCAGAGAATTTAACCAATTATGCAGGCGGAGCAAGGATTTACCTTAAGCGGGAGGACTTGAACCATACTGGAGCACATAAAATCAACAACACCATCGGCCAGGCGTTGCTTGCACTAAGGATGGGCAAACGTAAAATTGTTGCGGAAACCGGGGCAGGTCAACACGGCGTCGCTACGGCTACAGTTTGTGCCTTACTTAATTTGGAATGTATTGTGTTTATGGGAGCGGAGGATGTGAAAAGGCAGGCCTTGAATGTTTTCAGAATGGAGCTCCTTGGCGCGAAGGTCATCAGCGTCAATTCCGGCAGTTCCACCTTGAAGGATGCTGTCAACGAAGCATTAAGGTACTGGGTCGCAAATGTGGATGATACCCACTACTTGTTGGGTTCCGTAATGGGACCACACCCGTTTCCCGTTGTTGTTAGAGATTTTCAGAGTGTGATTGGGAAAGAAACAAAGAAGCAATTCCTTGAAAAAGAGGGAAGGCTTCCTGAGGCAGTTGTCGCCTGCATTGGCGGAGGCAGCAATGCGATGGGGATGTTTTATGATTTTATTGAAAATGAGGAAGTAAGGCTGTACGGAGTCGAGGCAGCAGGCAGCGGGATCGATACGCCCTATCATGCAGCGTCGCTGACAAAAGGGAAACCAGGTGTGCTTCACGGTGCGTTCATGTATCTTTTGCAAAATGAGGACGGCCAGATTCAGGAGGCCCATTCAATTTCAGCTGGCCTTGATTATCCAGGGGTCGGTCCGGAGCATAGCTACTTGAATGATACAGGCCGGGTTAAGTATGACTCAATTACAGATGAAGAGGCGTTAAGAGCCTTTAAGCTGCTATCCATAAAGGAAGGAATCATACCGGCTCTTGAAAGTGCCCATGCTGTTGCGTTTGCGGTAAAGCTTGCAGCTGAAATGCCTAAGGAAGAAGCAGTTGTCGTGTGCCTGTCAGGCAGGGGAGACAAAGACATAGATTCGGTAAAAGACAAACTGAAAGGAGTGAGCATTGATGAATAGGCTGGCAGGAAAATTTCAACAGCTTGCAATGGAAAACGAAAAAGCTTTTGTTCCATATATTATGGCAGGTGACGGAGGTATTGAAATCCTAAGCGAGCGAATAAAACAACTTGAAGAATATGGAGCTTCAGCGGTTGAAGTAGGCATACCATTTTCTGATCCGGTTGCTGATGGGCCGGTCATTCAAAGAGCCGGCATCCGGGCACTGGAGAGGGGCACAACTTTAAAGAGTGCATTGCAGCAAATTGAAGTGGCAAGAGGGTCTGTTTCCATACCAATTGTTGTGATGACCTACTTAAATCCAATCCTCGCTTTCGGGATTGATCGTTTTGTAAGTGAATGTGTTTCAGCTGGAGTTGACGGCTGTATTATTCCAGACATGCCGATAGAGGAGGAATTTCTCTTAGAACCACAGTTTACTCAGGCCGGAATTGAGCTGATCCGCCTCGTTACATTGACAACTCCATTCGAGAGGATTGAGCAAATCTCGAAGAAAGGAAATGGGTTCCTTTACGCGGTGACAGTAAAAGGAGTGACCGGAGGCAGACGAAGCTTCCAGGAAGAGCTGAAAGAATTTCTTGAAAAAGTAAAAGCAGTAAGCACGATTCCGGTTTTGGCCGGTTTCGGGATTTCCACAAGGGATCAGGCTATTGAGCTGGCTCACCATTGTGACGGTGTGATTGTCGGAAGCAGGGTGGTTGAACTGTTCAATGAAGGAAATATATCTGAAGTTGAGGAGCTCGTTTCGTCATTCAAAAAAATTGCTGCAGAACATTGATAAACGCTAGTAGAAA
This sequence comes from Bacillus sp. FJAT-18017, assembly GCF_001278805.1. Lineage (GTDB taxonomy): Bacteria > Bacillota > Bacilli > Bacillales > Cytobacillaceae > Bacillus_D. Next base: position 2,359,672 of record NZ_CP012602.1, read on the forward strand.
AGCCGCGCTGATGTGCTTTTCTGGTGTTTTGAAATGAGCGGCCGATTTAAAAATTACTAATTAATCAGAGTCCTGGAGAGGTGGAAAAATCCAATAGGGCTGGTTTATTAATCAGAGTCCGGGTGAAGCAAATAATCCAATAAGGCTGGTCCATTAGATTAATCGCACTCCCCGATCCTCGTTAAAGGGCTGAATTAACTATTGCCAGTTGGACGACCTGAAATTTTTCATACAAATTTATAAATAGTGCCATTTGTTACAGAGACGATTCTGATATTCCACTATACTAATAATGAATTAATTTACTTGGAGATTAAGGAATTAGAGGTGGGCAGGATGAAGCTGTATGAAGGAATATTGAGAATCCTGGATGAGAGAGGGCCGCTTCCTTTTTCATCCCTTTACAATGAGGCAAGGAATCTTTTTAATTCCAATGAGACAGCTTTCGACCCTGGAGAAGTTCAAAATGCTGTAGCACGAAAAAGGGACTTATTTCTCATTAATAACGAGATTGTTTCAATTCATCCTGATAAGGATTTGCTGCAACTTCATGTTTTTGCTGAAATGCCTGGAAAGCCAGCCTGTCAGTGTATCATTAATTTTGAAAAAGAAAGATTTGTCTATACAGAATGGCTTGATAACGGTTTTCCAAACCAATCACTAAAACATTTTCCTGGTGCTTTCGGTGACCTACGTTTATTCAAGGAAGCAGTTTACAAGCTAGCAATTTGGGACTGGGAACAAACCTATATAACAGGCGAGGGTATTATCCTGAATGGAACTAGCTGGTTTGTGCATCTTAAAACAAAAACAACGGAATATAAAATTTCTGGACATAACGGCTATCCTCAAAATTGGCCATCGTTATGCAGGGCATTACACGTTTTGACTGGCTCCCCATATTGGTGAGCCTTTTTATTTTAGTAATATTTTATAATTTTTAATCCAGCCTTTTACCCCGTATTTATGTGCTAATAAGGGTGAGAGGTTGCAATTACTCGCAAATTCTTTAAAATAAAGGAAGTAGAGTTTAGAAATTAGAGGTGCGATAGAATCTTGAGAGACATTACAATAGAAGAAATGTTCAATATTAAAAATCCTGTTGTCATAGATGTCCGTTCTCCAATCGAATTTGAGGAAGGTTCCATACCAGGGGCAGTTAATGTTCCACTGTTCACTAATGAAGAGCGGAGCGAAGTCGGTACAATCTATAAAAAAGAAGGGACAGATGCGGCAAAATGGCGGGCAATGGAAATTGTATCGCCGAAATTACCGGACATGCTGTCTGAAATCCGCAAATTCGGCGGGCGGGGAAACAATCTAATCATCCAATGCTGGCGCGGAGGTTCGAGAAGCAAGGCTGTTACAAGCTTCCTTGAATTCTCGGGTATAAACGCGAGACGCCTGCAAGGCGGCTATAAAGCTTACCGGCAGTCCATCTTGAAGGAATTGCCTGAACTTATGCCGAAACAGGCGATTGTCCTGCATGGTATGACAGGTACAGGAAAAACTGAAATACTGAAAATCCTTTCCGCTAAAGGATATCCTGTCCTTGATCTTGAACAGCTTGCCAATCACCGAGGATCAATATTTGGGGCTATTGGGCTTGGCCAAGGGAACAGCCAGAAAACGTTTGATGCCTTGCTGCATGACAGGCTTATGGAATTAAAGGGTTCGCCATATGTCATTATGGAAGCAGAAAGCAAGCGAATTGGCCGGGTTGTGCTTCCAGATGAACTTATGGAAGTTAAGAAGAATGGCATCAATATTCAAACGAACCTCCCTATGGACAAGCGAATTGCGCTTATCAAAGCTGAATACATTACTCCATACCAAAATGAGCCGTGGTACTATGATAATGTAAAAACAGCTCTCGAGAGAATTGAAAAAAGAATCAAGGACCATGAGGCAAAAGTCCAGCTATTTGAGCTTCTTAACGCAAAGGACTACACAGGCATGATTAAAATTCTTCTGGAATCATATTATGATTCGATGTACGGGCATAAACAAGAAGAATATGATGGTAAGTTTATAAATATTGCTGCGGAGAGTTTTGAAGATGCAGCGAAGAAGATTGAAGATTATCTAGGCGGGATGGCACCTATGCCATTTACACCAGTTATACAGTCATGACATGAGAAAATAACCAGCCGCCGGGGGTAATCCCGGCGGCTGTTCGTATGGCTTAGCAATATTAGAATTTACGTTACTTTTTGAAAGGCCTTAGCCCTCTCCTCTGAATTTCATCCTTTAGGATCTTAATCCATTCTTTTTCCCCAGACTTCATTGCATCTCGATACGAAACGACAAGCTGCTCATTGCTCATAATTCTCATTGATTGCATTGCCTCCTTGGAAATAATAATGGATTGAATATTCAGTTTTTACTATTGTAAAGCAAAAAAGTACTTTTGAGAACCCCTTTTAAGGAATTTTTTTAAAAAGGTACTTTCGGACGAGCTTTGCTGACTTTCCTCCTAAATTTTCAAATTCTAAGTTTTCTGAGATGTTTTGGACAATATTCCTGCGTGGTAAATATGCAGTAGAACGTTTATTGAAAGTAGGCGAGGATTATGGAATTATACGGATTAGAGTATGAGGATATGGCATTTACAAACCTCCGCTTTATCAGGAAAGATACAATCTGCAATACTGTATATTTAACCTTCAAAGATTATTTAACTGAGGAAGTACTAACCTTTGATTTTGATAAAATTATGAATATTAAACCGTGCTTTAGAATTGATTTATTGCAAGGGTATTATACAGAGCCGCTTGCAGACACCCCCCGTCATTCATTATACTAATCGTATACCAAGAATCAGGGGGAATAGACGTGCAACATCTGGACTGGCAAACGAAAACCACTATTAAAAAGGTAAAATGTGTGCATGCGGATGCTAATAAGTATATCGTAAACAATGTGCTGACACCCGGTAAAGAATACGATGTTAAAAATGAAACTGAAGAGTTTTATTTTGTTGTGGATAATACCGGCAAAGTTGGCGGATATTACAAGGAATATTTCGAGGAAGCATAACGGTTGAACTGCCGGCCTATCCGGCGGTTTTTCTATTTTAGGGGGAGTTTTGTGATACATAATACAAGAATCCGATTAGAGGGGCAGACGGTTTTGCTTGTTCCCATGGAGGAAAGCCACCGAGTTGGCTTGTGGGTGGCCGCAGAACCGGAGGAGATATGGCAATTCATGGCCACCAGGATTCGCAGCCGCGAGGAAATGGATAGGTCGGTTGCCGAAGCGATTGCAGAAAAAGAAAAAGGTACGCAAATCCCGTTTACAATCATTAGGAAAAGAGATGCGGCCATCATTGGAAGTACGAGATATCTTGATATCTCATTAAGAAATGAGAGCCTGGAAATTGGCTGGACTTGGCTCAATCCTTCAGCATGGAGAACAAGCATTAACACGGAATGTAAATACCTGCTTCTAAAGCATGCCTTTGAGGAACTAGGCATGAACCGGATCATACTGAAGACTGATGGCAGAAACAATCGGTCGCAGAAAGCTATTGAACGGATCGGTGCTGTTAGAGAAGGCGTGCTTCGTATGGATAGAAAGCTGGCTGACGGATACATAAGAGATACTGTCATGTATAGCATCCTTGCCTCTGAGTGGCAGGATGTAAAATTAAAACTCTAAAAGATTCTAGAGGACCAGGCATACTAAAAGGAAAAAATGTAGCCCTTTTTATCCTTACGATTAATGGAAAATACAGAGGTGTTTTGATGCAATACCTTTTTGTGGGGCTTGGCGGAGCAATCGGCAGCCTGCTTAGGTACATACTTTCGGGTTTGAATGTTCCCGAGCTTGTTTTTCCAATTGGTACACTGGCAATCAATCTTTCGGGGGCGTTTTTTCTTGGCTGGTTTACCGCCCGTTTACTATCACCCGGAAAAATAAATGCAAATTGGGCGGGGTTCTTTACTACCGGAGTTACAGGTTCATTTACAACCTTTTCAGCATTTTGTCTGGAAACAGTCTTACTCCTCGAAAAAGGACATTTTCTGATTGCGAGTTTCTATTTATTGCTTAGTCTTGCCGGTGGTCTTGGCCTTGTTTCCCTGGGTACCTCTATTGACAAAAATCAGGCAGAAAAGGCAGGTGGGAGGGGATGACTGTTGCTTTCATTGCTGCCGGGGGATTTCTAGGCGCTGTCACGAGGTTTTTCTTCTCCAGATGGCTCAATTCAAACCATTCGTCTAGAATTCCGTATGGTACCCTGGTTGCAAACCTTATCGGTGCCTTTCTGCTTGGGTTCCTAGTAGGGAAAGCATCGAATGGGAGTGTTTATGCGTTTGTCGGTATTGGCTTTACTGGAGCGTTATCAACTTTTTCAACGCTAATGCACGAACTCAATAAGATGCAGCTGAACTTGAGATTTATTCTTTATGCGTTGATAAGTTTTGGAGCTGGATTTTTGCTGATGATCGCAGGAATGATGCTTGGAAAATAAAATCAAAAGCCCTTCAGATACCTGAAGGGCTTAGTACTATTTTTGAAGTGAAGGTTGTATTTGTTGTTCCTTCGGTTCCTGATAAAGCTTCCTGCTGATCCATGATTGAATGATCAGGAACATTCCGCCCACTGTCCAGTACAGGGGCAGCGCTGCCGGCGCATTAAAGGAAAACATCACAATCATGATTGGAGACATCAGTCCCATGAGTTTCATTTGTTTTTGCTGCTCTGCAGTCATTGCAGACTGTGAGAACTTGAATTGCAAGTAATAAACAACTCCGGCTAGTAAGGTAATCCCAAGGTCAGGACTGCCCAGGCTGAACCAAAGGAAATCATGTGAAGCAATTTCAGCCGAATTACGGATGGCATAATAAAATCCTGTTAAGATAGGCATCTGGATTAAAATCGGCAGGCAGCCCATATTCAAAGGGTTGATGCCATGCTTTTGATAAATTCCCATCATCTGCGTTTGCAATTCCTTTTGCTTGGCAGGATCTTTCTCAGCCTTGATTTTTTTCTGCAATTCATCCATTTCCGGCTTCATTTTCTCCATTTTGCCCTTCATCGCAATCTGCCCCTTGTATTGCTTAAGCATAAGCGGCATCAACACAAGTCTGATGATAAGGGTTACAACAATAATGGCTAGCCCGTAACTTCCGGCAAATAATTCGCCTAGGAAGTGAATGGCGGCCGTAAAAGGATTGACGAAGTAAGTGGTAAAAAAGCCCGTGTCCCCAGGACCTGATGAGCATCCTGCAAGAGTGGCGATAGTTAGCGTAAGAATAGTTAAAAGTAAAAGCTTTGATTTCCCTTTCATAGTTCCTCCTGTTTTTTAAAAAATATGATTAGTTCAGGAAGGAAAGGGAAGCTTCAGGGTCTTCAGTAGGACAGTACTTCATCCGGATATATTTGCCTATCCACATGACGATAAAATTCTGGTTAAGCCTGCTATTTGTCTGTTGGTATACAGAAAATCCCAACCCTGCAGGCTGGTTTGGCCTGTCCAAGATTGATACTGGATTTTCAATGGCCCAAAGGAGCAGGTATTTTAACGCAATCGCCAGGTAAAATCCGGTATAGAGTGCCACCCAGGCATTTATGTCATATAATTCAGCTGAAAAGTCCATACCTGGATACACCTCCTCTTATATAAAAAATTATACGTGAGAAAGAGGGAAAGAGCAATGAGAAGCAATGGAAGAAGAGGGGGGAAACTGCCTAAATTTTATTGCGGAAAAAGAGTGTTTGAACTTAACTAGCTGGAGAAGTAACACAGCTTTCGTATGTCTGGAGGAAGAGCATTAGTAAGAGGCAGACAATAGCCTGCCTCTTGTTTTATTAAGCTCCGTGATCAATTTTTCCAGCAGGGATTGATATAAGGTTTGAGGCTGAGAGTCTTTTCCTTACATTTATTCCTACAACAGATGCAAGATAGGCTTTTAGCAAACCAAGAGGAATGAACGGATAAAAGCCTGCTTTCATTGCTCCCTGCCACTCAAGGCTTAGTGCGATTTTCAGCCATGCTGTCCCGAATGCAAGTGTGATAAACATGCCGATAATATTGGCAATTAATGCATTTTTGACTGAGAAGCTTGTTTTTTCAAGTATGAGTCCAATTATAAAAGCGGTAGGAATGAATCCGACAAGGAATCCTCCGGTAGGGCCGATCAAAACCGCCAGGCCTGCTTTCATCTCTGCAAACACTGGGACACCTGCAGCACCTAAAGCCAAATATAATAAAACAGATAAAGTGCCATAGCGGGCTCCTAGAATAGTTGCTGCAAGCCCAATTGCAAGTGTCTGGCCTGTAAACGGCACAACTGGCATTGGAATGCTTATTTGTGCAAGAACAGCAATAATTGCAGCAAATAATGCAGCCATAATCATTTTTCTTAGTCTTTGTTGCTCAGTTGACATACGTTTTCCCCCTTATGTATGTTAACCTGTTATTAAATTTGGTTAACATATATAAAATAAAACAGAGATATATAGATTGTCAACTATATAGAAAAATAAAAAAATCCTTCATTCTGGATGAAGGATTGTGGTTTTACCAATAGGTTATTGTATCGAATATACCTATGATGATGAGAAAGAAGCCTGCGGTTTTCTGGAATGCACTTCCTATTTTCCTGCTTTTTCGGACTAACGCCCCGTCCATTCCCATAAACCAAACTACACTCAGGAAGAGAATGAGCGGCAGTGATGTGCCAATTGCGAATACAGGAGGGAGGACAAACCCATAAGAAGTCCCCAGTACTAAAGGCATCAATGTCATGAAAAATAATATGAACATCGTCGGGCAAAAGGAGATTGAAAAGGCCGCACCCATCAAAAATTGCCCCCACTTGCCAACAGCCTTTACTTCCGGGACAAAAGAAAACAGCTTATTTAAAAAAGGTAATTTTAAATAACCAGCCAAATAAATTCCTAGAATAATAATGAACGGGCCAATTGCTTTCCGGGCAGCGGCAAAAAAGCTGATGATCCCGTCCTGAAATTCCCTGCCTGCGAACCAAACAAGTAAGCCAAGGCTCGAAAAGACGGCAATTTTACCAAGGATAAAGAAAAGGGCATCAACGAGTTGTCCGGCTGTCTGCATACTCTTATTTCCATAGAACGTAATCGCACTAATATTTCCGGTTAATTGGCAGGGAGCCAGTGCACCTACAATTCCAAGAATGAATGCAGCCAGCAGCGGAATCGACTCAGTTCCACTCACCATAGCATGGAAAGGGGAACTGAGGAAATTGCTGATATCACTTAATATCTGGTACATGGTGGATTTCTCCTATCTATCTGCTGATTAAGTTGACCATATCATATAATATTGAAAAAACTGTGCAGAAACCGTGTCAGCTTAAGGACAAATTTTAGGTTGATTTACAGCCGAATAAAGATTCCTCGTTTTTTCTACCACAACTTAAGTTTTTTCTACCTTATCTCAAAATATATCAACGTTATTCACATTTCCGCCATAGTTATCAACCGCCAAGTCTCTGCTGCTAATAGAAAATGCTGCCCACCCGGACAGCATTTTCGTCAGACACTATTAAACTGTTGGAGCTACCCAATGTTTGGTGATAAGCTCATAGGCTTCTTGAACTTTTTCCTCGCTTGGAGGTTCAACATCGTTCAATTGATACTCGAGCCCGAGTGTTTCCCACTTATAGACACCGAGTTTATGATAAGGCAGAATTTCAATCTTATTGACATTTTTCAGTGTGCCAATGAATTCACCGAGCTTAGCCAGATCAGCCGGATCGTCTGTAACTCCAGGGACAAGCACGTGCCTGACCCATATTGGTTTATTTTTGTCGGACAAATATTTTGCGAATTCAAGGATATGGTCATTGGCCATTCCTGTCAGGCTAATATGCTTCTTCCTGTCAATATGCTTTAGGTCAAGCAAGATAAGATCGGTATAGTCCATCAACTCATCAAGAGGGTCAAGGAAATGCCTTGAACTGGAGAAACAGCCGCCGGATGAGTCAATAGTCGTATGAATTCCCTCAGCTTTGCATGCCTTAAACAATTCGACGAGGAAAGGGACCTGAAGGAGGGGCTCACCACCGCTGACAGTGATACCTCCGCCAGATGATTCAATGAAAGGGAGGTATGAACGGAGGTCATCCATTATTTCGTCGACAGTGATTTTTCGGCCTGTCCCAATTTCCCAAGTATCGGCATTGTGGCAGAACTGGCAGCGCAGCAGGCATCCTTGTGTAAATATAACGTAGCGGATACCAGGGCCATCGACTGTTCCAAACGTTTCAATTGAATGTATGTTTCCGTTCATAATAATTTCCCCTTTCAAATGAGCGAGCTGTGGGATTGCTCCCGGCTCGTTGTCCAGCTACAGCGCCCAGCGCTTAGTGTCCTTCGGTCCCCTCACTACGATAAGTCAACATCGATTCGCTTGCGCTCATCGTGTTTCCTTTATCTCATATCGAGGCCCTCCAGGCCATACAGCGCTAAACGGGCTCTTTCGCTTTTATTATAGAGATTCGTGGAATGTCCTGTTGATAACATCCATTTGCTGTTCCCTTGTCAACTTTATGAAGTTAACAGCGTAGCCGGAAACCCGGATTGTCAATTGCGGGTACAATTCTGGGTGTTCCATAGCATCCATCAATGTTTCTCTGTTAAAGACGTTAACATTCAAGTGGTGGCCATCTTTTTTGGCATAACCGTCAAGGATGGATACAAGGTTGTTGATTCTTGTTTGATCTTCCTTGCCAAGAGCCTTCGGTACGATCGAGAAGGTATTGGAAATACCGTCAAGTGAATATTCGTATGGAAGCTTCGCGACAGATGCAAGGGAAGCAAGTGTACCTTTTGTATCGCGTCCGTGCATTGGGTTCGCACCTGGTGCGAATGGTTCGCCAGCACGGCGGCCATCTGGAGTGTTGCCTGTTTTCTTACCATAAACAACGTTTGATGTAATGGTCAATACGGACATTGTTGTCATTGAATTGCGGTAAGTCTGGTGTTTTTTCAGCTTAGTCATGAATGTTTTGACAAGCTTGACTGCAATGTCATCCACACGGTCGTCGTTGTTGCCGTATTTAGGGTAGTCGCCGTTAATTTCAAAGTCAACTGCAAGACCATTTTCATCACGGATGACTTTAACTTCGCCATACTTGATTGCGCTGAGTGAGTCAGCTGCTACACTTAGGCCGGCGATGCCAGTTGCCATAGTACGCAGGATTTCAGAATCATGGAGAGCCATTTCAATCCGCTCATAGCTGTATTTGTCATGCATGTAGTGAATGATGTTCAACGTGTTGATGTATAGGCCAGCGAGCCAATCCATCATACCTTCAAACTTCTTCAATACTTCATCATAATTTAGGACATCGGAAGTGATTGGAGTAAAGTCAGGTCCAACCTGAATTTTAAGCTTTTCATCTACACCGCCATTGATTGCGTAAAGCAATGCTTTCGCAAGGTTGGCGCGGGCACCGAAGAATTGCATTTGCTTGCCGATTTCCATTGCGGATACACAGCATGCGATTCCGTAATCATCTCCCCATTCAGGGCGCATGATGTCGTCATTTTCATATTGGATTGAGCTAGTTTTGATTGACATGCTCGCACAATACTTCTTGAAGTTTTCAGGAAGCTGAGTGGACCAAAGAACTGTCAGGTTAGGCTCAGGGGCAGGGCCCAGGTTATCAAGAGTATGCAGGAAACGGAACGAGTTCTTTGTTACAAGAGGGCGTCCGTCTAAAGCCATACCGCCGATTGATTCAGTTACCCAAGTTGGGTCGCCGCTGAATAATTCGTTGTAATCCGGTGTACGTGCGAATTTTACAAGGCGAAGCTTCATTACGAAATGGTCGACTAATTCTTGAGCTTGAATTTCAGTCAAAGTGCCATTTTTCAGGTCGCGTTCCATATAAATATCAAGGAATGTTGATACACGGCCAAGGCTCATTGCTGCACCATTTTGTTCTTTTATTGCTGCAAGGTAGCCGAAGTATAGCCATTGGAATGCTTCCGCTGCGTTTGTAGCCGGGCCTGAGATATCGTAGCCGTAGCTCTTTGCAAGTTCTTTCAATTCGCCAAGCGCACGAATTTGTTCGGAAAGCTCCTCGCGATGGCGAATATTGTCCTCAGTCATTACTGGGCTAGTGTTTTTCTTGTCTTTTTTCTTTTCTTCAATCAGGAAATCAACGCCGTAAAGCGCAACCCTGCGGTAGTCTCCGATGATACGGCCGCGGCCATATGCATCAGGAAGGCCAGTAATGATACCTGCTTTACGGGCAAGCTTCATTTCATCAGTATAAGCATCGAAAACACCAGCATTGTGTGTTTTGCGGAATTCAGTGAAGATTCGTTCGACCTCTTCATTTAACTTAAAGCCATATGATTCACAGGCAGCTTTCGCCATGCGGATACCGCCAAAAGGCTGCATTGATCTATTGAAGGGTTTGTCAGTCTGGACGCCGACAACCTTTTCAAGGTCTTCGTTTAAGTAGCCTGCGCCATGGGAAGTGATGGTTGAAACAGTTTCTGTGTCCATATCAAGGACACCGCCGTTTTCACGTTCCTGTGCAGTTAATTCCATTACCTGCTCCCAAAGCTTGTTAGTAGCTTCAGTAGCACCTGCTAAAAAGGAGTCATCTCCGCTATATACTGTGAAGTTGCTTAAAATAAAATCGCGTACATTAACTTCGCTGGACCATTTGCCTTTTACGAACCCTTTCCAAGGTTCTGCTTTTGTTTTTTCAATAAATTGAACCATCTTGGTCACCTCATCGAATAATTTAGATTATAATCTGTTTCCTCTGTATATCATACTCCGAGTATAACAGGTAGCCAGTGACAAAAATCACTATAATTAAGGCGATTTTGTTAACAACTTAGATTTTAAGGGTTTTTTAAGTTTTTTACTTATTTTTTTGTAGGTGGATTCAAATAAATATTAAAACTGTACTATAATTATTTTCGTAAACCGGTAAACTGTTATATAAGAAAAAACCAATACCATCAAGGTAATTACTATATTCATAGGGAAAACAGCATATATGAAAAGAGTACAACAAAAAAGCTGTGCGCGAAAATGCAGCACAGCTTTGGAACCAAGTTAATCGACAACAATATAAGCAATCATGGGGCCATTGCGTTCTTTATCAGGGTGAACTTCGCAAATGAGCCTATATACGCCTTCCTTTGCAAGGGAAAGGTCCACAACTGTTTCAGCACCCTTTTTTACAGTTCCTTTAATATCTGTATTTTCAATATGGAATGGATGCTCTTCACCATTGACTCCATATATAACGAGTCGGACTTTTTCTCCTTTTTCCATAAAAATCGTACCTGGATCCCATCGGTATGCCTCGATTTTCTTACCATTTTTAAGTGTTGTAGAAAATTCCCCAGTAACCATGTGGATTTCCCTTATCTCAGTCTGCTGGTTAATCACAACAGCGTCACCGGATTTTAAAAGCCACCAGGATGCGGCTGATACCAAAGCCAAGCCAACAACAAGAATAAAAATGACTGTATTCTTTTTAATCGTCCAAAACTGCATGTTTCCCCTCCTATAGTTTGTCCTTCTATAATTTATGCAGTATAGGGGGTGAAACTTGTCTATTTTTTCAGAAGGTTCCATTATAATAAAATATAGGTACAAATTTGCCAGTTATGGGAAGGGGAGGCTGATTTATGAAAGCGGATACAAAAGGGCTTATTAAACGGTACAGGGGAACTGGGCTGCATACTAAAGGGTGGGTTCAGGAAGCTGCTTTACGGATGCTTATGAACAATCTTGATGAAGAAGTCGCGGAAAACCCAGCCGAGCTTGTGGTTTATGGCGGTATTGGAAAGGCGGCAAGGAATTGGGACAGTTTTCAAGCCATCACAGAATGCCTGCAACGGCTTGACAATGATGAGACATTGCTCATTCAATCCGGAAAGCCAGTAGCAATTTTTAAATCCCATACGGATGCTCCAAGAGTGTTGATAGCGAACTCTAATCTTGTTCCTGCCTGGGCAAACTGGGACACATTCCATGAACTTGATAAAAAAGGATTGATGATGTACGGCCAGATGACTGCCGGGAGCTGGATTTATATAGGCAGCCAAGGGATAGTCCAAGGGACATATGAAACATTCGCCGAGCTTGCAAGGCAGCATTTTTCAGGAAGCTTGAAGCAAACCATTACACTGACTGCCGGTCTGGGTGGAATGGGAGGGGCACAGCCTCTTGCTGTAACCTTGAATGGGGGAGTTTGCATTGCGATTGATGTTGACAGGCATCACATCCAGCGAAGAATTGATACAAAATATCTGGATGAAGTAGCAACTTCATTGGAAGATGCGATTGCAAGGGCGAGACAAGCAAAGGAAAAAGGAATTGCGCTTTCAATCGGCCTTGAAGGCAATGCAGCAGAACTTTTGCCGGAAATGATAAAAATAGGGTTTATTCCTGATATTCTTACTGATCAAACATCGGCACACGACCCTCTAAATGGATACATACCTGTCGGATATTCACTTGAAGAAGCATCCGAACTAAGGAGAAATGACCCTGATGGGTACGTGGAAAAATCATGCAAGAGTATGGCTGTACATGTAAAGGCCATGCTTGCCATGCAGGAAAAAGGATCGATAACGTTTGATTATGGAAACAACATCAGACAGGTTGCCAAGGATGCCGGTGTTGAACATGCCTTTGACTTTCCTGGATTTGTCCCGGCCTATATCCGGCCGCTCTTTTGCGAAGGGAAAGGCCCATTCCGCTGGGTGGCACTTTCGGGAGATCCTAATGACATTTATAAAACCGACGAAGTCATCTTAAAGGAATTTGCCTATAATGAGCACTTATGCAACTGGATCAGGATGGCCAGGGAGAAAATTCAATTTCAGGGGCTTCCATCAAGGATTTGCTGGCTGGGATATGGTGAAAGAGCTCGTTTTGGCAAAATCATCAATGATATGGTTGCCAGCGGAGAACTTTCAGCCCCTATTGTCATTGGACGCGACCATCTTGATTCCGGGTCAGTTGCATCCCCAAATCGTGAGACGGAGGGAATGCAAGACGGGAGCGATGCGGTTGCTGACTGGCCAATCCTTAATGCAATGATTAATGCTGTTGGCGGGGCGAGCTGGGTTTCGGTCCACCATGGAGGTGGTGTAGGCATGGGATATTCGCTGCATGCAGGCATGGTCATAGTCGCTGATGGTACCCCGGAAGCGGAAAGAAGGCTTGAGCGGGTTCTGACTACTGATCCTGGAATGGGAATTGTCCGTCATGCGGATGCCGGTTATAGTTTGGCTGCCGATGCCGCCAGAAAAAATGGCATCGATATCCCAATGCTGAACAAAACCAGAGGAGGGACGCAATGATAACGGAAAAACCGATCTTAATTAAAAATGCCGCTCAAATTGTGACGGTAAAGGGATATAGCGAAGAGCCTGCCAGGGGAAAGAGGATGGGCGACCTATCAGTTATGGAAGGGGGTTCGCTTTTTATCCGCGAAGGGAAGATTGAAGCAATCGGTATGGAGGCTGAAATAGAGAAGCATGCCGGTCACTATCACGAGTTTGAGGTCATTGATGCCACTGGAATGATTGTCCTTCCAGGCTTTGTTGATCCGCATACCCATCTTGTCCATGCCGGGAGCAGGGAAGATGAATTTGGGATGAGGCTGAACGGGGCTACCTATATGGAAATTATGGAGGCAGGGGGCGGCATCCATGCGACTACGTCCAAAACCAGGGAAGCGTCTCAGGAACAGCTTTTTGATGAAGCGTGGACAAAGTTGAATGCCTTCCTTAAGCATGGTGTCACGACTGTTGAAGCAAAAAGTGGCTATGGACTCGATTGGGAAACAGAATACAAACAGCTGCGAGTAGCAAAGCAATTAAATGAGAAGCATCCAATAGACGTAATCAGCACCTTCATGGCTGCCCATGCTGTACCTTCTGAATATAAGGGAAATCCTGATGACTTCATTAGCCTTATCATTAACGAAATGCTCCCGCGCGTTGCTGAGGAAAAACTTGCTCAGTTTAATGATGTATTTTGCGAGAGAGGGGTTTTTACACCTGAACAATCCAGGAGACTGCTTGAGGCGGGGAAACAATACGGTCTGATTCCAAAAATTCACGCAGATGAAATAGAGCCCTATGAAGGCGCAGAGCTTGCCGCAGATGTTGGGGCGATTTCGGCGGACCATTTATTAAAGGCATCTGATCATGGGATAGAACGTATGGCGGAGGAGGGAGTAATTGGTGTCCTTTTACCGGGGACTGCATTTTTTCTAATGGCTGAAAGTGCGAATGGCAGAAAAATGATTGATGCCGGTATGGCTGTAGCACTTTCAACTGATTTCAATCCTGGATCTTCCCCAACGGTCTCAACGCCTCTGATCATGAACCTTGCCTGTATGAAAATGGGAATGTCGCCCGAGGAAGCGCTCATTGCGGCGACGATTAATGCTGCACATGCGATTGGAAAGGCATCAGAGATTGGGAGTCTTGAAGCCGGGAAACAGGCCGACATATTGATTGCTGATGTCCCAAATTATAAACAGCTTCTATATTATTATGGAATGAACCATACCCATTCTGTTATTAAAAGAGGCAAGGTAGTTGTTAGGGGTGGGGTACTTTGTTAAATGAATTTATATCGCATGTCGCGAGTTATTGGAATCGTGACGAAGCAACAGGGGATCCAAAGCTGAAGGATTGGATTATTCAACGTACCGAGCAGGCTGACCTTGAAGGGGATTGGGATGTAATAATCCTTGGCGTACCTCTGTCGCGATCATCGATATCCGTTTCGGGAGCATCCGAGTTCCCGGATGCATTCAGGAGGGCATGGGGCGGTTTTTCTACTTATAATCTTGACTATGGAGTGGATTTGCGGCACTTGAAGGTCCTGGATCTTGGAAACGTCAGGATGCATTTTACCGATATCGTAAAATCCCATCTCATGATCAAGAACGCAATAAAGTCGGTTCATAGTCAATTTCCAAATTCCTTCCCGGTTTCAATTGGCGGCGACCATTCAGTCACAGCGATGTTGATTTCTGGTCTGAAGGAAGCTCAGCCAGAAAAAGAGATCGGTATTCTCCAGTTTGATACACATCTCGATTTGAGAGATTTGTCAGAACACGGCCCGACAAATGGCACCCCAATCCGCAATCTGTTGGAAAATGGGGTGGTGAAGGGTGAGAATGTATATAATATAGGGCTGCATGGCTTTTTTAACGGGCAATCACTGATTGCGTATGCCAAAGAACAAAAAGTCAACATGATTACCATGAAAGAAGCGAGAAAACAAGGAATTACAGAAATGATAAGGCGTGCTGTTGAATTGCTATCAAGCAAGGTTGATTTTATATATGTAACGATTGATATGGATGTACTTGATATTGCTTATGCCCAGGGTGTTCCTGCTTCAACACCCGGCGGGATGATGTCCTTTGAATTATTTGAAGCAGTACATGAGGCTGCGCTTCATCCGAAGGTGCAGGCGATGGATATCGTCTGCCTTGACCCTACAAAAGATACATTAGCCCAGGCGACGGTAAAGACTGGCGTGTATACATTTTTAAGCTTCCTTACTGGCCTTGAGCAGAGGGGCTGATTGGTTTTTTTGCAGTTCCAAATAGCGAACCCTGCGAGGATAGAACAGCATATGTGACGTCCTCTTTTGTGTATCCCAATCCGTAAAGATAGCCATCAAGCCATGAATAGAGCTCCGGAGTTGTTTCGGCTGTAACGATATTCCCATCAATTATAAGTTCGGAAGGTCCTATTAAACCTTTTAGATAAGTTGAAGGTATCTGAGTCATGAAATTGCCCTCTTTAGGGGGCTCTTTTTTTTGAACTGACAGCACTCCGCTTGGTTCTAGAATAGCCGTCTGAACATCTTTAATGGAGAAGATGTCCTTTTCACGAAGCTGCTGCAGCAGGCTTTCTTCTGTATATTTGGCGGCCGCTAAGTTCCGGGAGATGATTTGGCCGTTTTCTACCAGGATACTAGGAGTTCCGGATAGCCATTTTTCCAAAATTTTTGCCCGGAAACTGACATTTGCTGCTGCATAATAAATCAGGACCATGGTGACAAATGACCAGACCATTGGCCAGAATTTCAAGTTAATGTTAAAACCCATATTGGCAACCAATGAACCGATTGTAATCGCCATGGCCATATTGAAGTGGTTCCTGTGTGAATTAATTTGTCTTCCGAAAAAATAGGAAATAACCAATAAAAGGATGAACGAAACAGCAGTTCTTAAGATGGATGAAAATGATGCTTCCATTCCTGGCATCCCCTCCGGCAAAAAGAGTCATTGTTCTTAGTTTGCCTAAAGGGGAGAGAAAGAATTCAAAAAAATAATTGCCAGATTTCTGCGAGATTATCATTACGTGCTGAAAAGCTAACTTAGTTCAACCTATTTACGGAGCAAAGAGGAGGCATAAAGCATAATAAAGGATATGATTACCATAATTGATACAAGGAACCAGGCGGTCTCCATATTCCCCGATTCCATTGCTACATATATGGCCGTTGGAACAGTTTGGGTACGACCGGGAATATTGCCGGCAAACATAAGAGTTGCCCCGAATTCCCCGAGTGCCCTGGCAAAGCTGAGGATTGCCCCAGTGATAAGGGCACGGGCCGAAAGAGGGAGTGTAATATAATAAAAGATTTTCAGAATGCCTGCGCCATCCATTTTAGCAGCCTCTTCAATTCCCGTATCAATTGACTCAAAACCGCTCTTTGCGGATTGATACATTAGCGGGAAAGCAACAACCGTGGATGCAATTGCCGCAGCCCAAGGCGTGAACATTATTCCGCCTCCAAAAAAGTCATGAACCAGTTTTCCAATTGGGCTAGATTGGCCAAATAATATAATCAGCAAAAAACCAATTACAGTCGGAGGAAGGACGATTGGCAGCAAAAAGAAGGTTTCTGCCACTAATTGGCCCCTGAATTTTTTCCCGGCCATCAGCCTGGCAAACAAAATTCCGAACGGAAACGCCAGGGCAAGTGCGATGACTGCAGTTTGCAATGAAAGAAGAATTGGGTTTACTAAATCAGTTTGAAACACAGCTTTCCATCCTGTCGAAATATATTCGGTATCCCTGTTGAATAGTGTAAATTGAATACCATGACAGTCTAAATTTATCAAAGTTTGATGCCTGTGTCACACCTTATAAAAAGAAAAGTCCAGAGTGTAAGCTCTGGACAGGTGATTATGAAAGTCTATTTTCCACAAGTGAACAAACTTCATCTGCTGATAGGCCATTTGCTTCTATAACAGAGGCCTTTGTCACTGTATCCTGCATTCCCATCACATTGGAATCAAAACCAGTAATCACGCAGCAAGCGCAGTCTGCCGCGTCCGACTCCTGTTTCAACTCAACGACATCATGTCCACGTTCCCTTAATGCCTGTTGTACATTAGTCAGGGATTGTTCAACTCCTACTTTTGCCATTAAGAACTACACCTCCTATGTCAATATCATGCCTAGGGGAAGTGAAATTATTCCTAATTGTATAAGTTAACTTATAAGGAAACGATAAGAACAGGAGGTGGATATGATGGGAAAGCGAAAGCATGACCCCTCGACAATCGGTTTGAATTCGTCACAGGTTGAGGGACAGGGAACTACCAATCAGGAAACAGGAAAAGTGAAGGCACCATCTTCAAGGAACAAACAGAAAAGGCATTAAACACGAAAAGAAACAGGGGTGGTGGCCTCTGTTTCTCTCTATATAGACTTTGTTAAAAAGTCCAGCTGCCTAATATCCTCAGTTTATTGTGGTGGAATAGAGTTGTCCTGTAAAATTTGATATCTGTCCTGAATCGTTTGGGAAATGTCCCGTATTTTTCGGGAAATGTCCTGAATAACGAAAAATCTGTCCTGAATATTTTAAAAAATGTCCTGATCCAAGGAACTGAAAAATGGTATCAACTTTTCTAAGATTGCCTTCCACTAATAAAGGCCTTTTTAAGCGAGAATGTTATTTTTAGCGTGCTATATCTAACTTCACGCTAAGGCACTGGAGTTAATTTAATACATCTTTGCAATCTGTTCTTGTAGTTCTTTGTTTTCCAGGTACTCATCATAGTTCATTTGCTTATCGACCAGGCCTGATGGTGTTATCTCAAAAATCCTGTTTGCGATTGTCTGAATGAATTGATGGTCATGGGATGCGAACATAAGTGAGCCTTTGAAGTTGATCAAACCGTTATTTAAGGCAGTAATCGATTCAAGGTCAAGGTGGTTTGTCGGTTCGTCAAGAATAAGCACGTTTGAACCAGACAGCATCATTTTTGAAAGCATGCAGCGAACCTTTTCGCCCCCAGACAATACACTCGCTTTTTTCATGACTTCCTCGCCTGAGAAAAGCATTCTTCCTAGGAAACCACGCAAGAAACTTTCACTTTCATCCTTTGGAGAAAACTGTCGCAGCCAATCCACAAGGTTCAGTTCGCTGTTTTCAAAAAATTGGGAGTTGTCCTTTGGGAAGTAGGCCTGGGAAGTCGTTATACCCCATTTATATGTGCCCGCGTCGGCTTCAAGTTCACCCATGAGAATCTTGAATAAAGTGGTTTTGGCTAATTCATTTGGTCCAACTAGAGCAATTTTGTCGTCCTTATTCATAACAAAACTAATATTATCAAGTACTTTTACCCCGTCAATCGTTTTTGACAGACCTTCGACTCGAAGTAGGTCATTGCCGATTTCCCGATCTGGAGTAAAACCGACATAAGGATATTTACGGGAAGATGGCCTGATATCATCAAGTGTAATTTTATCAAGGAGCTTCTTCCTGGATGTAGCCTGCTTTGATTTAGAAGCATTGGCACTGAATCGGGCAATAAAGTTTTGTAATTCTTTAATTTTTTCTTCCTTCTTCTTGTTGGAGTCCTGTGCCATTCTTACTGCAAGCTGGCTTGATTCATACCAGAAATCGTAGTTTCCGACATAAACCTGAATTTTGCCGTAGTCCAGGTCGGCAATATGGGTACACACTTTATTAAGGAAGTGCCTGTCATGGGAAACGACGATAACCGTGTTTTCAAAATTGATCAGGAACTCCTCTAGCCATTGGATTGCTTTTATATCAAGATGGTTTGTAGGCTCATCAAGTAAAAGGACATCCGGCTTGCCAAAGAGTGCCTGAGCAAGAAGGACCTTTACTTTATCAGAACCATCAAGCTCAGCCATTTTCTTATAGTGCAGGTCTTCTTCAATTCCAAGTCCCTTGAGGAGGATGGCTGCTTCAGATTCCGCTTCCCAGCCGTTCAGCTCGGCAAATTCGCCCTCTAGTTCGGCTGCCCGCATTCCATCTTCATCAGTGAAGTTTTCCTTCATATAAATAGCGTCTTTTTCCTGTTTTACTTGAAAAAGTCTTGTATGGCCCATAATGACCGTTTCGAGGACTTCGTTTTCTTCATACTCGAAATGGTTCTGCTTCAGGACTGCCATTCTTTCACCAGGTCCCAATTGAACTGTTCCGGTTTGTGCTTCAATTTCTCCTGATAGAATTTTCAGGAATGTGGACTTTCCGGCGCCATTGGCTCCGATTAATCCATAACAATTGCCAGGAGTAAACTTTATATTGACATCTTCGAATAGTTTACGGTCTCCAAAGCGTAAACTTACGTTGCTAACTGTAATCATATATGCCTCCAAGAAAAAATAATCTACGAAAGTATACCATGTTTACTGGTTTCAAGCGAACTTTTTGAAAAAAAGAGGGTTTTTCCACCGTTTTCGATGGGTAAAAAGGAAAGCGGACCTTTCAAAATATGTTTTACAAGCTTTTAAAATTTTTCTAAGAAAATTATAATTTTTTCACACTTTATTCATAATTTTGTTGTAGAATTGGTTTAGGAAATGCCTAGAAGAGAAGGTGAACCTTATGGCTAAACAGAAAATTACAGAGTTGGTCAATAAACTGAAGGAATCGGGCATCAATGCCAGTTTGACTAAACCAAAGGCCGATTATCTGTCCAATCTGCAGCACCTCAATAATACTCCTTCGACAGTTCATAGCTAAACACAAAGCGGATACCTTATAAGGGTATCCGCTTTAATTTTGTCTTGTCTTGTTAATCAATATTGCAATATTCTATCGGACAGTTATCGCAATTATTTTCCCTTTTAAGGAAGTTGATATCATGAATGATGATTTTCTTTGATTTGATGCTTATAATTTTCTTCCTTTTTAGCTCCGAAAGAAGCCTGCTGACAATTTCACGGGCGGTTCCGCAAAAATTTGCGAGTTCCTGTGTTGTTAGCGGCACCGAAATATGGATTCCATCCTCCTGCTCGACCCCATAACTATTGCTGAACCGGATAAGCGTAGAGTAGAGTGCTCCCTTTTTTCCATTGAGTACCAAATCTTTGAATTTGGTCATCGTTTTCCGCATATGGTCATTCATCCAGCTAAGAAATTCATAGGCAAGTTTACTGTTATTGATAAGAGCGGCTTCTAGTTCCTTGATATGAACTGCAGCAATATTTGCATTTTCATTCACCATTGCATTAAATATATACTTTGGTCCCTGAGTAAAAAGAGTGAGTTCACCCACAATGTCGTTATGGCTAGCGAGACGAAGTACAAGCTCTTGTCCCTCTGCGTTCATTTTTGAAATTTGCACCTTGCCTGAGAGGATGATATAAATCTCTTCAGCATCCTGACCTTCACGTAACAAATAGGACCCTTTATTGCTTACGAAGGTTCTTGATGCATATTTCAGCAATTCATTCATTTCGTATGAAAGCGATGGGTTTTTGAAAGTTTGTTCCATGAAAATCACCTGGACTTTCTCCATTTTGGGTTCACCTTTCATTTTACAGGAAAAATGAACAGCAATTTTGCAGCTTTTTTTACAATTATAAGAAACATTTTAGGGAAAGGGTAAATTTCTCAATAATTCCTGGTAAAAAGAGCATACTAGCTAACAGGCTAGTTCTGAACTTGGAAAGGGAGGATATGTATGTTTTTTGGGAAAAAGCTTCCGCTCGAAAAAGAAGTGGAACCATTTGTTGCGACAGAAGTCTATTCGTGTATAGGGGATGCATGCAATGGCTGGATGAGAAAGGCTTTTGTTTCCGAGGATCTTCTCTGTCCAATGTGTGGCAGTTCAATGGAAATGGGCGTCCGTGATCTCCCTAAAATATAAAAGCCGGGTTCAACCGGCTTGACAGTAAGCTATAAGTTTTCGTTTTGCTGTTTAATTTCATCGCCTGTCAGCATGATATTCGCTTCCTCAAGATGCTTGTGTTCTTCAACTGAATCTCCTGGTATACTTTCGGGATTCGGAAAGGTGTCGCCAGTTTCAACAGTCATAACAGGATTCTTTATTGCAGGGGTAGTATAGTTTAATTTTTTAGCCATTAATTTTCAGCTCCTTCAAAAGAAGCTTGTGCTATCAGCGATGACTTTATTCGTCAGGCTGGTAAATCTCGTGTGCATAACGATACGCTTTTCTCTTGCGATAATGCTCAAAGGTGCCCATTTCAGTATTCATAAGGATCTCCATCATATCAAGGTCGTCCCTTTTAACAGGAGGATCCAGCAGGTCCCATTTTACTGTGTAAATGAAATAGTAATCCTTGATTTGCCTGAAAAGCACCGTCGAATTCGGATGGGTATCAAAAATCCCTTTTAGGTTATATCTCTTGGTATAACTCCAATGCAGAAGTTTCATCAGCAGCACATCCTTCTTTGTGTAAAGGGAACAGAGATATGTCAGCTTAACGCTGTGCTACATCCAATGTAGCCTGTTATTACGGTGTTAGGCAAGCCAATTGTATATATAAGTATTTATACAACCCAGGAGCGTTTCAAACAATCAAATAAAAGTAAAAACCGGAACCCCTATAAGGTTCCGGTTTTTAAGTTTCTATTCCTCACGTTTTGAAAGGCAGCGATCGCATTCGTGCAAATAAGATTCTGCCATTTCATGTACTTGCTCTCCACATTCAGGGCACACCTTTTTTGGCAGGCTACGGAAAAATTCAACTGGACTCATCATCATTACTACCCTCTCCTTTTGTATAACAGTTTTAATTTGTTTATCCTATTATAGTACAGTATAAACACATTTTTTAAAAAAGTGAATAGTTTTTTGAAAAATTCTTAAATTTTTTTAAAAGGAGAAATAGAGTAGTGGAATAAACATTTAACCGGGAAGCTACCACAAGATATCTGTATTAACCCGCATACATGGGGTGACTTCCCGGGAGAGAAGGTTTTTTAAATCTAAAGAATTTCGGGTGGAGGGGAGAGATGGAACTGCCGCCATAGTTGCCTCGTTAGTGAGCATACATATAACGCTAATACATTAACACAGGAAATAGTACAGAAATAATCATCAAAAGGTGAGAAACAAGTGTTTAAATTAGATTTTCGAAATCATGTATTTTTGGGCTTGCTAAACAGGAAGAATGATTCCTCTCGAGGGTTGATTCAATCCTATAATAGAAGTAAGCCAGAACATTTTTTGAATTAAGTCTTTTATTTTTTTATAAAAAAGTATTTCCAACCTTTTCATAGTAATAAAGTATAGTTTTGTAAAAAAAGTAGTGATTTTCAACTATATCCCTGGTATTCCTACTATCTAAAATGTGAACTTTCTATTACAATTGTAATATATCCATTAAAAATACAGGGGTTGATACTTGACAATGATTGATATGACAGATTCATTCAGTCCCGTTTTGCTTATTATCGCCTTCGCATTGTCTGTGATGGCTTCATATACAGCATTGGACATGTTCACATTAATTCACTCCTCTAAAAAAAATAAAGGCTTATTGTTCCTAGGCGGTACTTTGGCTATGGGCATTGGCATCTGGATCTTGAATTTCCTTGGGCTTTTGTCGGAGGATTTTGGCAGATTCGCAACTTACCAGATTCCGCTAACATTGTTGTCAATCATTATTGGAATTTCACTGACTGGTATGGCATTCATTCCTTTGACTGGGCAGAGGGTCAGACTGACAGGCCTTGGTTTAAGCAGTTTATTCCTTACAGTTGCGGTGTTTTCAATTCATATTATTGGAATGTACTCAATGAATGTCAGCATCGAATTCCATGCGCCAATTTTTATCGTTTCCGGTTTACTAATTTACTGTTCCTTTTTATTCGCACTTTGGATGCTTTTTTACTCCAAAAGTTTTAATAGAAATACAGCCTGGTTGAAGCCTGTCAGCGCTGCTATCATTACGATAGCTGTTGCTCAAGGCCATTTTCTGTTGAAACGAGCCTCTAATTTTGGAATAGAGGCATCAGCCGGAAACGGTCTAATACCAGAGGATTCCTTCATTATATATCTCGTATTGTTTATTGCGTTTCTAATATTCGGCGGCCTAATCATTTCAAGTACTTTAATAAGTAAAAAACTTGCATCTACAGATAATCACCTAAAGGATATTCTTGCAGCTTTGGATGCTGCTGCCATTGTTGGGATTACAGACAGGGAAGGTAATTTGATTGAGGTAAATGATAGGTTCCTTGAAGTAACTAAATATTTGAGGGAAGAAATTATTGGAAAGAATCATCGTCTAATGAATTCAGGCTATCATTCCCGTGAATTTTTTAAAAATTTATGGGAAACTGTTCAATCAGGGAGAATATGGAAAGGTGAGATTTGCAATCGGGCGAAAGATGGATCGCTTTATTGGGTCGACACAACCATTGTTCCATTCCTTGATTCGAAAGGTATGCCGTATCAGTATGTTTCAATCCGTGCTGATATTACTAATAGGAAGAGAGCCGAAGCTGAACTGCTTGAGAGGCATAAGGAAATCAGCGATATCACGTTTGCTCTCGATCAGTCCTCGATTGTTGCGATAACTGACGCAAAAGGTAATATTACCAGTGTAAATGACAAATTCTGTGAAATATCGAAATATACCCGCGAGGAATTGATCGGCCAGGACCACCGGATTCTCAACTCCGGAATCCATGATAAAGAATTCTTTAAGAAATTATGGAGAACCATTGGCCAGGGCGATGTCTGGAAAGGGGAAATCTGTAACCGGGCAAAGGATGGATCTTTATATTGGGTGGATACGACCATTGTGCCATTCCTGAATTACAAAGGGAAGCCATATCAATATGTAGCGATTAGATCTGATATTACCAATAGGAAAATAGCCCAGCAAAACTTAAAGGAATCCATGAAGGAAATCAGTGACTTTAAATTCGCGCTTGATCAATCGTCTATTGTAGCGATTACAAATGCTCAGGGCATCATTCAAAGCGTTAATGATAATTTTTGTGAAATATCAGGCTATAGCAGGGAAGAATTAATTGGCCAGGATCATAGCATCCTGAACTCGGGCTATCATTCAAAGGAATTCTTTAAGGATTTGTGGCGGACGATTGGCCAGGGGAATGTTTGGAAAGGTGAAATTAAAAACTCTGCCAAAGATGGAACCTCTTATTGGGTGGATACAACCATTGTCCCGTTCCTGAACGATAAGGGGAAAACGTACCAGTATCTTGCAATCCGCAATGATATTACGGAGAGGAAGAAGACGGAAGAAATGCTGCACCGTCAGGATAAGCTTGCTGCTGTAGGTCAGCTTGCTGCAGGTGTGGCCCATGAAATCCGAAACCCGCTTACTTCAATGAAAGGATATGCCGAATTCCTCCAGCTTGATGAGAAAGATCCAGAGCGTTTGGAGTTCCTAAATATTATCCTTGATGAAATTGACCGGGTAAATGGTATTGTTGAGGACTTTATGGTTCTTGCAAAACCAAAAGCGGTCGAACTTGAAGAAAAGAATGTCGTTCCGGTATTACGCAATGTAGTTTCCTTGCTGGAGTTTGAAGCCCGCAAGAAAAATGTTAAATTGCATTTTGACTGCAACAATGAAATTATCCAGATTGAATGTGATGAAAACAGGCTAAAGCAGGTTTTTCTTAACTTCATTAAAAACGGTATTGAAGCTATGCCAAATGGGGGAGACCTTCACGTTAAAACTATAATTGCACAAGGAAATGTACAGATTTCCATCCAGGATACAGGGGTAGGGATACCGGTAGAAAAGTTAAAGAAGCTAGGTGAACCTTTTTATACAACGAAGAAGAACGGAAATGGCCTTGGCCTTATGGTCAGCTTTAAAATTATTGAGAGCCATAATGGAAAGGTATTTGTCGAAAGTGAGCCAAATAAAGGAACAACCTTCAATATTGTCCTTCCGGCAAAGACTGCATAAGACTAAACAACAGGGAGTGGGAAAAAACCATTTCCTGTTTTTTTATAGATTGTAATTAAGCCAGGTTGATGTTTAGTTAGAGTTGAATACAGAGGAAGGCGCATGACTCGTTCGAAAACTTTCAACAATCATTTGCAGCTGAAATCAACAGACTTTTTATTAGGTATTACCCAGTTTGCCACTATGCAAAGTGACACGAATCACTGCATATTTAAAGATTCTTTGCCATACTTTTGAGGAAGGAAAGTTTTCATTAAAACGTCACAAACTCCTGGAAAATATGAGTCATTCACAACTCCTTTGGATTATTATATTTATACAGGGGAAATATTAGTAAATTGGAGGGCGGAAAATGGGAGAATCGAATTTTGTCAAAACAGTCTGTGGCTATTGCGGAACAGGATGCGGCCTTGTTCTTGAAGTGGTAAATAATAAAATTGTGAAAATTCGCGGTGATAAAGACGCACCTGTCAATAAAGGCCAGACATGTGTAAAAGGCTCCTTCGCATATGAGTATGTTCATGCACCAAACAGGCTAAAGGCTCCGATGATTCGCAAGGCTGGAGAGCTTGTTGAGGTTTCCTGGAATGAAGCTTTGAAATTCATTGCTGAAAAGCTTGGGTCAATAAAATCTGTATTTGGCCCCGAAGCAATTTCCATGTTTGCCTGTGCTAGGACAACAAACGAATCAAATTATGTTACTCAAAAATTTATGAGAACGGCAATTGGCAGCAATAATATCGACGGCTGCAACCGAACGTGACACGCTCCTAGTGTTGCCGGTCTGGCAACTGTGTTCGGAAGCGGATTTCCAACAAATACGCTTGAGGATTTTGATAAGGCGGAAGTGCTTCTCCTGATGGGCTCAAATACGTCAGAAGCGCATCCGATTATTGCAAATCGCATCAAGAAAGCGGTTAAATCAGGTTTAAAGATGATTATAATCGACCCAAGAAAAATAGATATGGTCAAACAATCTCACCGTCATCTTCAGCTTAATGTCGGTTCTGATATTGCATTAATTAACGCCCTCATGAATGTGATTATTAATGAAGGTCTTTATGACACTGGTTTTATTTTAAGGCATACCGATGAGTTTGAGGCATTGAAGGAACGTGTGAAATTGTATACGCCTGAATTTGCTTCTGAAATCACCGGTGTACCGGCTGAAGATATCAGGGAAACAGCTCGTGAATATGCGGGTTCTAATGGCTCAATGATTGCATATACTCTTGGGATTACTGAGCATCATTGCGGAGTAAATAATGTATTTGACATTGCCAACCTTGCTCTTTTAACAGGCAATATCGGAAAAGAAGGCACGGGGATTATGCCTTTGCGCGGCCAGAATAATGTTCAGGGTGCCGGAGATATGGGCTGCCTTCCTAACCAGCTTACAGGAGCAATTAGCCTTGCCAATGAAGAATACCGGGCGCGCTATGAGCGTGAATGGGGCATGGCGATCAATCCAATAGCAGGAGATACACAAACACGAACCTTCGATCGGATTGAGAATGGAAGCTTGAAGGCACTTTATGTTATCGGAGAAAATCCGCTGCTGGCGGATGTTCATATGAATCATACTCGAAAACTGCTGGAAAACTTGGAGTTGTTGATTGTTCAGGATATTTTCCTAACCGAAACAGCACAGATGGCAGATGTAGTCCTTCCCGCTCGTTCCTGGGGAGAGGTGGATGGAACATTTACGAATACAGACAGAAGGATTCAGCGTGTCCGTACAGCTGTTGAAGCACATCCGAATACGAAGGAAGATTGGCAAATCCTTTGTGAATTGTCCACACTGATGGGCTACCCAATGAGTTATGAAAGCAGTGAAGAAATCTGGAATGAGGTAAGAAAACTGGCATGGGAAATGTATGGCGGGATATCTTATCAGAGGCTTGACGAGAATTACTCTTTGCATTATCCATGCCCGGACGAAAGCCATCCTGGAACGTTCGTGATGCATGAACGTTTCCACACGGAAGCAGAGAATGTACGTAAGTCGCCGTTTGTTCCTGTTGATTATACTGAACCGCTTGAATTGCCGGATGAGGAGTATCCATTTACACTGACAACCGGCAGGAGGTACGAATCCTATAACACTCATACCCAAACCCGCCACTATGCTCCGGGAGTTAAAATCAAACAGACCGAGGAAACGGTTGATATCCACCCGTCAGATGCCGAGAAACTCGGCATTGAAAATGGTGACCTGGTCCATGTTAGTTCACGGCGGGGTGAGTTGACAGTTAAGTGCAAAGTAACCGAACAGGTAGTTCCTGGTCTTGTGTTCATGAGTTTCCACTGGCATGAAACACCGACCAATGTGCTGACATTAAATGAATATGACCCAATATCCGGAACAGCGGAATTCAAGGCATGTGCAGTTGCCATCCGCCCGGCTTAGAAATGAGGAAGGAGCAGGCTATTGGGCCTGCTCCTTTTTCAATATACTCGATTACTGTCATTCATCGTCTTATGAATGACATCTCGCAGCCTCGGTAATCCTGACTTGTCATTAATCTGCTTTTTATGAATACATCTTGCTTCCTAATATTCTTCCCGTAAATTATGCAAACCTATAGTAAATAAGCAGAAATGTCGAAAGGACGAATATAAAGTTCAGAAATACAAATACAACCCGGTCCATAACAGTTTTATGAATTGCAATTGGCGGCTTGTAAAAAGATACACCTTCAATAATGAAGATAATCAAAATAACATGAATCATAAAATGTCCCACCAATTCAAGCCAACCGAACAAGGTGGTTGTTAAAACAAAAATGATAGTCAAAACAAAAGCCAGCAGCCTGTTCAATACTCCCACAACAAGGAGATACCCTACAACAAATTCAATAAATGCGCTTAGGATGATAAACAATTCTGGTGGAAAACCAAAAGTAGGGACTTTGTGCCCAGAAATAATATCAAGAGACATTCCCGGGAACACCCATTTTTCAACGGCTACCCAGCAGAGGGAAAGACCTGTACCAAGATACAAGAATGGAAATCCCCACTCTTCCCATTTAGTATTTCCTATTAATAAAACGAAGATGATAGCAAGATAAAACCCATAATCAAGCATATGGAAAAAGCCGTAATGAGGGGTCAAGTATATAAATAAACCAAGTAAAAATAGAGCACCTGCTTTAGTTGCGTAATGGTGTGGAGTGAGAAGCAAGGCGATTGCGATCCAGGAAATAATGGCAATTGCCGTTGATGGAATGATAACTTCTGGAGCAAAAATTGTTCCAAAAGATACTTGGATTATTAGCGCTACGGCTGTACCATATTTCAGTATTTTCCGTGAATACTTCCTGAAACCTTCAAGATATCTGTCAATCCTTGCGAGCGGTTCCCATTTCATAATCCAGGGAAGCAACTGGGGAAGTGCTGCTAAACCAAGAGCGATGATTAAAGAAATGGAAATAAATAAAGGTGATAATATTTCCTCAATAGGCACCTTTTTAGGTTCAACATCAGTAAACCATTTAACATGGCCGAAAACCAAAATGGGAGTCAGTACTATAACAAGTCCTATACATGCAGCTGAAATTCTTTTTTTCATCTCTCTATATACCTCCTTTTCGTTCTTCGTATCTTATACCCACCGGGAGGAATACACATCCTTTTTTCGCACAAAATCAGTTGAATTAAATAAGAATATTCTGTTAATTAGTCACCGGAATGTAAAGTTCCGGTCATTCTTGTTACTCAATTATCATGTCCCTGTTCTTTGGATTTTATTTTTTCGTGCTACTATTAGTTTTGTTAGCCAAAAGAACTTTGGGAGGAATGATTGATTATGAAAAAGAAGCTTGGAAGTTTACTAGCGGCGGCTGCACTCTCTGGAACGATTGGCGTCAATGTACAGGCTGAAGAAATTACAGTACAAAAAGGCGATACCTTATCGGGACTTGCACAAGTACATAATGCAACAGTTGATGATATCATAGCTTGGAACGGGCTTACATCAGATATGATTTATGCAGGTGAAAGGTTAAACATTCATCCAGAAACAATGTACGTTGTGAAAAAAGGTGACACTCTTTGGAATATTGCAGAGGAGCATTCTATATCCCTGCAGAAATTAGTAGATTGGAATGATCTGAAAGGGGACTTAATTGTACCCGGAATGAAACTATCAATTACAGGTCCAACGACAGGGACAAATGCGATAGCAGCGAAGCAGGAAAAGAAAGTGAATAATGTTAAAGCTGTATCCAAACCAGCTGTTAAGCAAGTTAAACAAGTCAAAAAGGAAGCAGCAGCGAGTGAAGTAGCAGGAAAACAGCTTGTTGCCACAGCGACCGCTTATACAGCCTACTGTGAAGGCTGTTCCGGAACAACTGCTACCGGAATCAACTTAAAAAATAATCCAGGTGCAAAAGTGATTGCTGTAGATCCATCCGTGATTCCACTAGGCAGCAAGGTCTACGTTGAGGGTTATGGCTATGCAGTTGCCGGCGACACAGGCGGCGCTATTAAAGGAAATAAAATTGATGTATTTATACCTTCCAGGGATGCTGCTCTTAAATGGGGAGTCAAAACGGTGAAGGTCACAATAGTAGAATAATCAAATGCCGCCTCAGGGCGGTTTTTTTTGGAAATTATAAATTTCGCGAATGTGGATAACTTTTTTTACTGAGTGTATCTACGTCTAGCTCCAGCGCCTACGCGTGCGCAAACTTCAGGCCTCCTCCCTACGATAAGTCATGCACGAATGCGCTATCGCTCTTCGTGATTCCTTTATCTCAGTCGAAGTCCCTCCATTTTGTACGGCATGACCACTAAGGGAAGCTCCTGAGAATAATCATCGCAGGGACAGGCGGTTCTTTCCTGTCACGAAGGCGCTTCCGCTTTTGTTCTTGAAGCATAAACATCTCACCTGAATTTGTTTTTAATACATGAGTAGTGGGTAAACTACTATTATAACAGATGAAAGGAAGATTAATATGCTCTGGACCATTGTAGGGCTGCTAGTACTCTTCTGGATCGTCGGATTACTATTCGACATCGCTGGCGGTTTAATTCATTTACTACTTGTAGCAGCTGTTGTTGTGTTTTTATTCAATATGTTTAAAAACAGGGCAAACCGGTGACTGTTAGTAAAATAAAAGGGCTGCATCCATTTTAATTTGGATGCAGCCCTTTTTGTTTAATCTGTCTCCCTAAACATACCTACATAATTTTTTGTTTTTCCGTTTTCATCCTTAATTGCCCTAATGATCAAATATTCCTGATAAATGTCACCATATTTTCGCTTGTTCCAAATAAGCCCTTCCCAATGACCTTTAATTTTGAGGTCTTCCCACATTCTTTTGTAAAATTCAATATCATGTTCACCAGACTGAAGGACGCTTGGGGTTTTTCCATGTACCTCCTCAATAGTGTATCCGGTAATCCTTGTGAAAGCGGGATTGATTTTTAGGATGATTCCATGCGGATCTGTTAATGTAATCCCTTCATTCGTAAGG
Organism: Bacillus sp. FJAT-18017; assembly: GCF_001278805.1. GTDB lineage: Bacteria > Bacillota > Bacilli > Bacillales > Cytobacillaceae > Bacillus_D. The sequence goes on from NZ_CP012602.1 coordinate 2,390,343, forward strand.
GAAATAATCTCTTCAGAAACGCGCTGCTTTTCATGACTGATTGTCCACAAAACAAATATTAGTGCAGCAAGTGCAAACTGTGACAATACCATAAAACCGAACGTATATTGGTGTGTATACTGATACATCGCACCAACAACAATTGGAGGAAATGTAGCTCCAAGACCGCCAATTGCTGTAACAACGCCATTTACAATACCTGGCTGTTTATAAAAATGATGCGGCACCAGCTTGAATATTGCTCCACTTCCCAATCCTGAACAAATCGCTACGACTAAACAGCCAAAAGAAAAAATCGGCAGGGATGGAGTTAAGGATAAAAGGACGCCTGAAAGCATTAGACCTAAGAAACTAATCATTAGGATATGCCAGGGATTGAACTTATCAGCGAGCCAGCCTCCGACAACACGGGATACAATACTGGTGAATATAAACAAAGCAGTCCTAAAACCTGCATCTATCTCAAGCAAGCTAAAGTTCCTAACCATGAAGATTGGCAAGTACATAGTGAAGGTTAGAAATACGCCAAAGGTGATGAAGTAAAAAAAGCTAAGCAGCCAGAGCCTTTTATTCTTGTATACTTTAAAAAATTGGTCTCTTAAAGGTTCCTCTTCAGTCTTTTCATATTTGTCACCCAAGAGGAAGTTTAGCAATGCTAAAAATAGTACTAAATAAAGATAAATTTCTACCGTATCTCTCCAGCCAATTTTCGAAGCAAGAACTGGTGCGATAAAGGCAGTCAAAGCAGTACCGATGGTGCCGACTGCATAAATTCCATTGACCATTCCATGCTTTGTATCCGGAAAATACTTTGGCAAGGATGTTGTTCCCACTGAGAAAACCGCTCCTCCGAAACCTAGAAACAAGCCAGCGGCGAGCAGGGGAAGCACTGAATTGGAATATTGGACGAGCAATATAGGAACAATCAATATGAAGAAACTGACACTAAACAATATTCTTGCCCCAAATCTCCCTGTTAAATATCCGGCTGGCAACCTGAATAGAGACCCAAGAAAAACAGGGAGGGCGATAACCCAAGCTGTTTGAGTTGTAGTTATGTTTAAATCAACCTCAATAAAGGGCATTAATGAGGCAATAATCACCCACACCATAAATCCGCCGATGAGGCTAGCTGTTTGCAAAACTAATTGCCTTACTCCCTGATTCATAAAAATCCCCTTTTTTTAACATACAGCACTTGGGAAAGACTGTATTTACTTTTTATAAGCTAACAATAATATAAGTATATTAAATCGGTGTCCAAAAAACCATTAAGTAAATAGAAATATCCAGTTGCAAGCAGATTAGGATGCCTTAACAAAACACAAAGGAATAGTTTCTCTTGGTTTTTTTAAAAGCTGGATTTATGATTATAAAGAAATTGAAGGTGGTATACGATTAGGTATCAATCAAGCCTATGAAAACCGAAAGAGAAAAGATTATTAATTGTTTGGCCACCAAAGGAGTGATAAAAGTGATTAATCAGTACGCTGTAATTGGCTTAGGCAGGTTTGGCATGGGGCTTGCGGAAAGTTTAGTTGAAGCAGGACAAGAAGTGATGGGTGTTGATACAAATGCAGAACGGGTTGAGGACGCCCAGGTTTTACTCACTCATGCGGTTATTGCTGATTCCACTGACCCGGACGCACTTAAATCAATTGGGATCCGGAACTTCGATACTGTTGTTGTAGCAATCGGAAATGATATTCAGGCGAGTATCCTTAGTGTTCTTCTTTTAAAAGAAGAAGGAGTAAAAAAGGTTATTGCTAAGGCGATCAATAAGCCACACGGGCAGGTGCTGGAAAAGGTTGGGGCGGACTGGGTGATATTCCCTGAACGTGATATGGGGGAACGGGTAGCCCATATGCTGCTTTCCCCTAATGTGTTGAACTTTATCGAATTATCCAAGGATTATAGTGTCGAGGAAATGAAAATCCCTGGTTCAATGACCCATAAAACATTGAGGGACCTGGACCTCCGCGCAAGATTTAATCTAAGTGTCATTGCAATCAGACATGGAAAGAAAATAAATATATCACCTTCTCCTGATGAAGCCATCCTGGAAGGTGATGTCCTTGTCGTAATCGGTGAAAAAAAGGATCTTGAACGATTTGGAAATCTAACTTAAAAAGAGGAACGGATGCAAGTTGATCCGTTTCTCTTTTTGTTTAAAAAGCCATATTAATATAGAAAGCCTTGCTTAATTAGCCCAAGTTGAGAGGCTCTCAAGCCATACACCGCCAAGCGTGTGTTTAACACCTTTTGTCTTCCCATTTCCACTTCCTGTAAGGTAAAATATAGGAAAGAAATATATATTTTTAAAAAAGGGGATTTGCAGGGTGATTGATTTAAGAAGCGATACTGTAACAAAACCGACAGAAGAAATGAGGCTTGCTTCCTATAGGGCAGAGGTAGGGGATGATGTGTACGGTGAAGACCCGACTGTTAAAAAACTTGAGGAAACAGCGGCGGAAATGCTTGGCAAGGAAGAAGCCCTGTTTGTGACAAGCGGGACGCAAGGAAATCAGCTGGCAATTTTAGTCCATTGCAAACCAGGGCAAGAAATCCTCCTTGAGGAGGATTCACATATTTTTTATTATGAGGCGGCTACTGCATCCGCACTTGCTGGAGTGCAAACTAGAACGATTAAGGGGAGCTTTGGCGCAATGGATCCGGCTCTTGTCGATGCAGCCATCAGGGAGGACGATATTCACTTTCCAGAGACAGGCTTGATTTGCCTCGAGAATACGCACAACAGAGCAGGAGGATCAGTCCTTTCTTTAGAACATATGGAAGCCATACATACTGTTGGAAAAACAAACCTGGTACCGGTACATATTGATGGAGCAAGGCTCTTTAATGCGGCAGTGGCACTTGGCGTTCCTATTTCGGATCTTGCCCGCCATTCCGATACATTACAAGTGTGCTTGTCCAAAGGCCTCGGCGCGCCGGTAGGGTCTTTGCTGGCTGGAAGCAGCGAGTTTATTAGAAAGGCCAGGAAGTGGCGTAAACGCCTTGGGGGAGGTATGCGCCAGGCGGGAGTCATTGCGGCGCCTGGGTTGATTGCCCTAACACAAATGGTCGATCGACTGGCGGAGGACCATGAAAATGCCAAAGTTCTTGCTGAGGGGATAATGAATATTGCCGGGCTGCGCATTGCCAATAATGTTAAAACCAATATTGTTGTGACCGATGTCAGCCAAACAGGTTTGGGCGAAAAGGCGTTTGTAGAGAAACTTAAAGAACAAGGGATCCTTACTGGGTCGGTAGGCACAGGACTAATCAGGATTGTTACGAATTATGATGTGAGCAAGGACGATATCCAGTCAGCATTGACCGCAATCCAAGCAGTTGTTCGAGCAAAATAAAAACAATAGATTATAGGGGGATGTCGAGTGTTTGCGAATACCGGTGCTGCCGAAGATAAAAATGTTAAAATGGTTGCTTATACTATTATCCTGTTTATTAGCAGCTTATTTGCTCCATTTGTAATTGTTGCTTCAATACAAAGCATGTTCTTCTATGAAAGGGAATATTGGTTTTTTGAAACTCCCGCATCAGCTTATTTGATCTTTATGGCAGGGATGTTTCTAGCTGCAATTGTAATGTCCGCTTATTTGATTTTGAATTGGAAGTGGGAACATAAACGATTGCCTTGGATTTTAGCTGGAGGGCTTGTTTTATGTATTCCTTTGCTTGCCGCTGGGATTGATCATTATTACTACGCGAATGAAAAAGGTGTTTATTTAAATGAGGCTGCCGGAGTTGGTACAAAGGAATATGAATGGACTAAATTTACGGCGGTAAAGAAGGTTTATGTTAAAAGCAATCAGGGCCAGGTGAGCCTTGATAATTATACCTTTACAACTGAGAGCGGGGAAAAGGTTGTACTGAGAAATTCCAATAAATTTTATGATGCCAAGCCGCGGATTGACGAAATTATTGAAGGACAGGGATTAAAGGTTTCAGACAACTTCCATAATCCGATTATGGAAAAACAATAATCAAAAGAAGCGCCTTCAAAATGAAGTGCGCTTTTTTCTGTTAAGAAAGGGTCTCAGGACCTTTAAATATGTCCAACGGTTTTAGGGCAAAGGATTGATCAACATATATAAAAGCATCATATCTTTCGGAAATAACCGAAGGAACATAATTACCATAATGCTCGTACTCGGGATTGTAGACAACTCCAATTGCGCGATGGCCCATACGCTCGGAAAACAGGTTACGGTTCTCCTCGGTAAATAAAAGCCATTTATTATAGTCGCCAGCCTGGTGCAAGGCATCTTCCCAACTGAAAGCCTGTGCGGGTGGCACGTCCATTTCTTCATAAGATGAGCCCCAGGCTTCCCCTGCGATGACGGTCCCGCGGTGGGTGCCAAATCCGGTGATGAATACATCCTTCTGTCGATTTTGTTCCCTGACGATCTGGCCCACATTGATCATACCGGCTTCCCTCATATCGGTGGCCCTTGCATCCCCAACATGAGTATTATGCTCCCATATTATCGCGCGGGCGTCGGGACCATGAAATTTCAAAATCGCATTCAAAGCTTCGACCATATGCATATCTCGTGTATTCCAGGATTCAGAATCGCTTAAAACCATTAATCGATAATATTGTTCGGCATTGGCAGCGACAAGCGCGTTAACTTCAAGGCTTAGAGCTGCTTCCGAATCATTTGGGTCTGTTTCAACTGACTTACGGATTCTCGACAATAAGTCAACAACTTCATTTGAGCATCCTTCCGACAGATAACCAGCGGAGATTGCGTACGTTTCATTGTTCCGGTTAAAAGGTTCGAAGCAGGAGAATGCCTTTATGGCAGCCGGCAGCTCTGGAGAGTTAATTTTTTTAAGGTACGAGACTACTTCATCCATTGATTCCCACAAACTGTATACATCTAGCCCGTAAAATCCTGCTTTCTTTCCTTCCTCCAGATTCATATTATGCTGTTTCAACCATTCGAGCAACGATACGATTTCTTTGTTGGCCCACATCCAGGTCGGCCATCTGTGAAATGCTTTTAAAACTTCTTCAGGGCTTCTATTGTCGGTTTGAGATTTTATATAGGAATTTACGGTGTGGCAAGATGGCCAGTCTCCTTCAACAGCAATAAATGAAAATCCTTTCTCCTGTATCAGCCTCTTTGTGATTTCCGCCCGAAGTGTATAAAATTCTGACGTTCCGTGTGAAGCTTCGCCAAGGAGCACAATCCGGGCCTCTCCCATTTTATCAATAAGAGAATTCAGGCCTTCTATATTTTCAAAAGGGTGGGCCCACTTCTCGATTGATTCCTTTAAGGGTATTTTCATATATACACCTCTTTTGGTATAAATCTGTGTTAATACTTGTTGAAAATCAGCATAGTTTGTCTTTGTCTGCCGAAAGTTCCTTATTTTTATCATCGCAATTTGTCAGTACTTGCGCTTGCCTGGGAAATAGATGTAGTAATATTTCCTGTTTTCTCGATTATTTTTCCATCAGTATTAAGAGAGTAAATTAAATTTCTAAATGAGCTGTTCGAAAACATTATTCAAGTGTTCAGCTCTGGTATCATCCTGTTCGTCACGGGCATAATTAATTTCCTCTGGCAGGATCGTATTCAGGAATTGAATGTCCTTTTCTGATAAAGAACTTACGAATTCTTCCTCCGATGAATAATTTTTTTCGAGCAAGTCGTAAATACGCTTTCCTTGACCATGTCCTTCAGTATAGTTCGAAACAATTTCCCTTAAGTATTGCAGTGATTGATCCATGTTTTTTCCTCCTTTAATTACTCTTTTCCTATGAGCTCCAATATTGGTTTGACTGCGGAAAGGAGTGTGGGTGCACTGTTGTCCGCGGAAGTATCACCGTCTCCAATGAATACAGTTTTACAGCCAGCAGCCTTCCCGGCTTCGATGTCCCGCTCGTGATCTCCCACCATAACAGAAGCTTGCAGATCGATATTATGTTTTTTCGCCAAATCTTCCAGCATCCCAGGGTTTGGTTTTCGGCAAATACAACCCTCGTGTGGTTTATGAGGACAATAAGCGATATCTGAAATAGTTCCGCCCTTTTCTTTAATCAATTTAATTAAATGATTGTGCACCTTTTGCAATTTTTGCTCAGTCATAAACCCTAGGCCTATTCCTCCTTGATTAGTTACGATAAAGACTGGATAGCCTGCTTTTGTAAGTTCAGCTACAGCCGCCGCGGCACCCTCGAGCAAGAATAATTGCTTTGGGGTATTAACAAATTTCACTCGTTTTGTCAGGACTTCGTTTAAAACACCATCTCTGTCCAGGAATACTGCACTTTTCAACTAGTTCACCTCCGCACCTTTCAAGAAAAGCGCAAGCGCCTCGCTTCAGGCAAAATGCGCCTCGCGACAGGAAAAAAGCCTCCTGTCTCTGCGATGTAAATTCACGGATGATTTCCTTTTGTCTCTGCATGATTATTCTCAGAAGCTTTCCTTGTGCTACCGCTTTTTCTTCGTACGATGCTTATGCCGCCGAGGCACTCTTTGTGGAGCTAAACAGTAATCGAAAAAATACACTTTCATATATTTTAAAATGCCCTGAAGCGCCAATAAATATCGGGCCATGGAACTTATAAAGTCTGTTCCTTTTTTTGAATATGTCTAAACAGAGTTAGAAAAATTCCTCTCAGCTGCCAGGAATATATGGTCAGTATTTTCGATTCCAGCCTGGCAACCATTTAGTAATTGAGAAATGGCTGCGTGCAGATTTTGGCAAATTGTAATTCTTGCCAGCAGTTTTTTTAAATCTGTAAATGCTTAGAAGAAGGCTTTTTCGAAATTCCATGAAGAGATAAATTTTTTCTTCATCATCCAGACTCTTAACACCAGCCTGTACTACTTTTTAGCTTTATTGAATAAAATGGAACATCTTATAGATTCGGGGAGAAGCAAAATGACGATGCGCAGATTTGCTAGGAAGGGTGGATTGGTTATAGCGGGAGGCGTTATCCAGGGAATGGGTATGGGCCTTTTCTTGTTTCCACATAGCATTCCATCAGGGGGGGCAGGGGGACTAGCCGTTTTGCTGCATTATTTCCTTCATCTCGACATGGGCTTGGCACTATGGGCAGTAAACTTTTCCATGCTGGTTCTTGCGATTAAATACCTTGGAAACGAGAGTACTCTTTGGACAATGTTTGCCATTACGATTACATCTGCATCCATTTATGTTAGCCAAAAAACAATAGACATCCCATTTCGGAATGTCTGGATTGATTTAGTTATCGGATCACTTTTCCTAGGAGCAGGAGTCGGCCTACTATTAAGGCAGGGTGTATCGAATGGCGGAGTCGGTGTCCTGGCCCTAATTATTTCAAATGTAAAAGGGATTTTGCCAGGAAAGCCATTGTTTTGGATCAATGGCTGTATTTTTATCCTGACTGCGTCAATTATTGCGTGGGAGATCATCATTCAGGCTTTAATCAGCCAGTGGATTTCCGCCAGGATTGTCGATGTTGTCTTTAAAATAAGGCTTTATAGCGCATACTCCCTGGCTTTTCGAAAAAAGTAAAATGGGCCTATACATAATTGTAGCGGAACGAATCCCTGCTTTTATCGTTTTTGTCTTTATTATTGGACTTAACATGGATTAGCAGTAAACATAAAAGCGCTACTACTAGTGTTAAGGAAGCTATCGTCAGAAACATACCTGTTCTCGACCATTCAATTAGCCTGGTAAAAATAGGCGGGCCGACTGCAACCCCGATAAAGCGGACCGACCCATACAAGGAAGTGACAAAGCCCCGCCGTTCTTTTCCTACGGATCCAGTGATTAAACTATTTAAGCATGGCAGTACCAGACCGGTTCCAACGCTGCTTAAAACCAGAACTATTAGGAAAGGAATTAACCGTTCAAAGAAAACTAGTAGAGCATAAGAAATAGTCATGAACGTTAACCCTAACACAATAAGCTTTTTCATAGCTGCGGTGTTTTTCCCTATCTTGCTGCCGGTAATGTAAGATGTTATCCCCATAACTAATAATGGGATAGCAAGAATTAGCCCTTTAATTACCCCATCAATTTTGTATTGTTGTTCGAGAACATCCGATAAATAAAACAGGATACCGAATAGTGTAAATAGGCATGTAGCTCCAGCCAAATAGGTGGTAAGAAGCCAGCGGCCCTCAAACTTGAATACACTGACTAGCCCTCTCATGTATTTTCCAAAGGGAGGTGGTGCCTGCTTGTGGCTCTTTTCTTTTATAAAAAATAACGTAAGCAAAATGGAAATGGAACAAATTGCTGGGAAAGCGAAAAATACTGCAAACCATGTGATTAGGCCGAAGAGTGAACCCAAAATAGGAGACAGGACCTTTCCGAGACCATTTGAAGCTTCAACAATCCCCAGTACCCTGCTTTGCTCTCCACCCTTAAAAAGATCTCCGGTCAATGCCATCGCAATTGGTGCAGTGCCTGCCGCTCCAATTCCCTGTAATACCCTGCCGGTTAGAATCAACCAGTAGGGATCGTTTATAGCTGATGAGGCGAAGCCTGCTAAGAGCCCGCCTGCGCCGTATAGGAGCAGCGCTGGCAAGATAATGATCTTCCTTGAAAACCTGTCTGATAAATATCCCAGAATCGGAATAAAAATAGCGGCTGCTATAGAAAAGACGGTGATGGTTAAGCTTGCCTGCAGCTGGGAAAGTCCCAGCTCTGTCTTCATTTGTGGCAATATCGGGATTAGCATCGAATTTCCCAGTGTCATTATTAATGGGATTGAGCCAATGGCAGCAACCGTCATGCCGTTATTCTTTTTTGCCACCGGGAATCACTTCCTTTAAACATGTATTAAATCTTTATTTTAGGTTTAATGGAGGCAGGATAAGCCAGCCTTTTTGTTTCATAATTGTTGCTAGCTTATCGGCGTACTCAGCCTTTTGTGTCAGGAAATCCCCAAACATGGAGCGAATATCTTCCCGGATTGCAATACCCATAATATAACTTGCGAGCACATTGCTGCCACTTATATCTCGAGCAAGTAAAGCCGCGATTTCAGGGTCATTGAATCGGGCGCCCGCGGGAATATCCTCAGTGGAAACATTCGGGCGGTCAGGGGGTGCGGGCGGAAGCCTAATGCCATTTTCTTTTAATACAGCTTCAACTTGTTGTTCCTCTTGTTTTACGCAATTCTCCATTAAGTCCTCAATCAAAACCTTCAAATCATGGTCTCCTGAATGATTCGAGAACACCTGCAGGGCAACTAAATATGCCTTTGTCCCGAGAAGGTGAGACCAGAGATGAAATACCTCCCCAGCATGGATCGGTTCATCCTGAGGATTGCCGTTCATTATACCCATATCATTCACTCCATTCATAAAACATGTGATTAGTCTTCGTTTTAGTGACTAATAACTTACAAACCATATTTTGGGATTTTTAAAAGCTGATGTACCGCATGGGATGTTTATGCTCCCGGCATTCCTGTTGAGCTGGACTCATCCCCGCAACTAGTCGCGAAGCCTAAAGTTTTCTTTATAATCAATAAAAAGAAGGCATTACTGCCTCCTTTAGAAAGTTATCCTTTAACTCCGTATAAAATACAGCCAACTCCAGCAAATACCCAAAACATTTTTATTAGTGATACCTTTTCTACTATACCTATTAATCCAATGGTAGTTGTAGACAAAAGAATAATTGGACCTATTAAGGCAAGGGAACTATTAATCAAAAGTGCCTTCTCGATTGCATTGAATTTAATCATAAGAAGGGCGGCGAATATTTCAATCCCCCCGGATACGAGTCGCAGCAACGCCATTGCAAGAACTGTTTTCTCAATTACTGTAAACATAACGCCCTCCATCTTTATTGTCTCTACACTATATGCACAATCCTTTGAGACAAGCACCCGTCCTTGGATAAAAAAACATATTAAGGATACATTAGGAACGATAAAATGACTATCTTGCATACGTGGGGTTAAGAAATGAAACTTAGAAGAAACAAGCCGATAAGTAAAAAGGAAATATTGAATGAGGAAACGGCAAAGCCAATTAGCAAGGAGTATCAAGAAAATATAGACACCCTAAAGCGTCTCTTTAAAGATTGTTCTGACATAGTGTTTAGGGAATTTCGAACAGGGGATAGGCAATCGTGTTTAATCTTTGTGGATGGCCTCATTGATTCTCCAAGCATACAGCTTCATGCCATTAAACAGCTTTTGGATAGCAGCGATCTAAATAACCTGACAGCGAAATTTATAATGAACGAAATTGTTTCGATTAACTCTGTAAAAGAAACGGATTCATTGGATGACTCTGTAAAGAAAGTACTCGCCGGAAATACAATCCTAATTATTGAAGGATTGGAAAAAGCACTGTCATTTGATTCGAAGGGTGGGGCCAGGAGAAGTGTTGCCGAGCCTGAAAGTGAAACAGCTGTCCGTGGGCCGCGTGAAGGTTTTACAGAAAGCTTAAGGGTGAACACGTCGCTTGTCAGGCATAAAATCCGTTCTAATCGGCTTAAAATCATTTCGAAGGAAATTGGAGAAGAAACTGCCACAGGGGTTGCTGTGTTGTATATTGAAGGACTGGCTGATCCCGAGCTTGTTAAAGAAGTGGAATCAAGGCTTGATCGGATCAAAATTGACGGGATTCTCGAAAGCGGCTATATAGAAGAGTTTATTGAAGATAATCCATGGAGCCCATTTCCACAAATTCAAAATACTGAAAGACCGGACACGGTTGCGGCAAACCTATTGGAAGGCAGAGTTGCAATTATTGTTGATGGGACACCGTTTGTTTTAATTCTGCCAGTAGTGTTCTGGCAATTTCTGCAGGCAAGCGAGGATTATTACAATCGCTTCCATATTTCCGTTTTTCTTCGGCTCATCAGGGTTATTTTTATTGTAATTGCTCTTGAATTACCAGCTTTATATATTGCGGTTACAACTTTCCATCAGGAAATGATACCTACTAATTTGTTATTTAGTTTTGCTGCCAGCAGGGAGGCTATCCCATTTCCGGCTTTTATTGAGGCTATGATCATGGAGCTTTCTTTTGAGGCATTGCGAGAGGCAGGGATTCGGCTCCCAAAAATAGTTGGACAGGCAGTTAGTATCCTTGGGGCACTCGTCATCGGCCAGTCTGCAGTTGAAGCAGGGATTGTCTCTGCCCCTATGGTCATCATTGTTTCTATAACAGGGATTGCATCTTTTACGATTCCACGTTTTAACTTAGCAATATCTATTCGGTTGCTGCGTTTTCCCTTAATGATTCTTGCTGCCATGTTTGGTTTGTTTGGTATCGTTCTCGGTTCAATGATTATTTTTACTCACCTCTGTAAACTGAGGTCGTTTGGTGTACCATACTTTTCTCCGTTAGCGCCATTGTCCTTCAGAGAATTAAAGGATGTTTTTCTAAGGGCACCGTGGTGGGCAAACGATCTAAGGCCAAAACAATTGGTTAAGGAAAATCGCGTTCGGGAATCCTCAAACTTGAAACCGGGGCCAGGCAATTTGGGTGAGGAAGGAGGAACTTCATGAGCAGGTTGAAACTCCTTAATTTAATCATAAGTACAGCACTTCTTACTGGCTGCTGGGACCGTACTGAAATCAATGATATGGCGTTTGTTATTGCTACAGGTGTAGATAAGGGAGAAAAGGATAATTACAGTGTTTCTGCGCAGATTCCCCTGCCAAGCGCATTGGGGGGAGCAGGGTCTAGCGGCGGCGGCGGCGGAACTTCAGGTGGACCTTACTATGTAATTATGGGTAAGGGAAGAAGCATTAAAGAAAGCTATGATGATATGCAAATCAGGATGTCGAGAGAGCTTTACCTCGCCCATCGCAGAGTAATCGTCATTGGTGAAGACATGGCCCGTGAAGGGATTCGCCAGCCAATTGAAACAATCCTTCTCCAGCCGCAATCAAGGCTTTCAACCTTTTTAGTGATAGCAAAAGGCAGAGCATCGGACATGTTATCAACCCAGCCTAAAATGGAAAAACTGCCTGGAGAGGCAATCCGTGAAATGGCAAAAAGCAGTCTCGGAATGACAATAAAAGATGCAATTCTTGATATCGAACGCCCTGGCAAGGTTGCCGTTGTACCAGTTATTAGTACTGCCGATGAAAAGGGTGCGGCCAAAAAGGGCAAAGAAATTATCATGCAGGATTTTGCAGTTTTTTCGAAGGATAGGATGAAATTTATAACGAATAGGAAGGAATCTTTAGGAGTCCTTTGGCTCTTTGAAAGGATGGATAGAAAAGCAATCACCTTCCCTGTCCAGCCTGGCCGACATATGAGCCTTCAAATAATTGAAAGCAGATTCAGGCCAATCTATGCTTTAAAGAATGGAAAGCCAAGCTTTACCATCCGAATAGACACTGAAAGTATATTAATGGACAATGATTCAAATATTGAATTGGATGATGCTAAAACGTACCGACATATAAAAAAAATGCTGGAAAAAGAAATAAAAGGGCAGGTCGAGGCAATTCTTAATCGTGCACATAAGGAGAAAGCGGATGTTGCAGGGCTGGGATGGTATCTTTATAAATCACACCATTCTAGATGGGATTCTGAATGGAAAGAAAATTGGTATGAAAAGCTTCCAGAACTGGACTTTACCGTTCAGGTCAACGGCGATATTCAGAGAATGAGCAATTCAGGCCTTCAAGTAAAGGAATGACTGTATGGGTAAAGGGTTAGCTTTATTAGGAATTGTCCTAATCGTGTATTGTATTGTGGTTGCCAGGACAAATACGGTAGATAAGAAGCTTAAAAAGTGGGCTATACTTGCAGCTGTGCTAGCAGGAGGTCTTTCGGTGTTCATATTCATGGACATCTCATTTGATAGATTCTCCGTGTTACTTAATGGAACAGTGGGTGATTTTACAAGGATGGTGGTGAATAAATGAAATTATCTATATCTGTTCTTCAGCTTTCATTAATCACCGCTAATTTTGTCTTTACTTCAACCTTAATCAATATGTATCAAATGGCAGTTGATATAGGAGGGCAAAATACGTGGATTGTCCCGTTTATCATTTTTCCGGTCCAAGTTATGCTCATATGGGTCATCATCGGCAAAAAGGCGAATTGGGAAAAATATTGCAAAGTCTTTGCCACCGTTTCAGAAAGGAAAACAAAATGGCCGGAAAAATTATTTGCCGTTGTGTTCCTGATATTTATCGTGTTCGTATTTATTAAGGACTTACGAGCACTGATCGATTATATGGCAACAAAGCTGCTGCCAACCACTCCACTTGAAATCTTGACTTTTCTGACTATCCTGACGTTGATTTATATTGTCGCATCTGGTTTTGAAGTTATTGTACGCGTTTCTTCGGTTAGTTTTGTTTTTTTGGTTGCAGTAGTCCTGAGTATCCCGTTTATGCTATTAAATGAAATTGAGCTAGGGAATCTACAGCCCATCCTGGCAATGGAAATGCTGCCGCCAATGGCTAAATCAATATATATTCAATTCGGCTGGACAGCTGAATTCGTGTTCATACTGTTTGTTTTCCTGTTTATCCATCCGGTAAAAGAGGCAAGGAAAGGCCTTATTTCAGGGGTAGCATTAGGTATTGCCCTAATGGTTATCCTGCTATTTACTGAAGTGGCGGTACTAGGGGTCAAGCTCGTGTCAATTTCCACGTACCCGACTATTACACTTATTCAACAAATCAATATTACTGATTTTCTCGATAGGCTTGATTTATTTTTGGTGACTTTGTGGATGCCGACAATTCTGGCAAAAGTAGCCTTGTCACTTTATTTGGTTAATAGATGTCTAAGAGTAATAATCGGCAAGAGCACAAATATATTTTTGGTTCCTCTATCCTTGATAATGGGCATTTTAACCATTCTCCTTTTTAGTAACAATGTTGAGCATTTGAATTTCTCCTTTTTTACCTGGCCAACACTGGGGCTTGCCCTAGAATTGTTTTTAATTTTACTGTTCCTTTTAATAAAGAGACAAGCCATTAGGAAATGGAAGCCAACAGAAAACAAAATGTAAGAAGGCCTGCGATTGCAGGCTATTTTTTTTGAGGTTTCTTTTCAACAAGTCTGTCATTTCTACTACACCAAGGGAAAAATCCCAGGAATAATCCTCGCCGAGACACAGAGGAAGCTTATTTAAAGAGGATCTTTGAACGAGTCTTCACCTTCAACTCCAATAAACACAGTATAAAAACATGATTATCAACTAACACGCTTTTGGAAAAGAAACTTTAAATTTGGAATAGGCAATTTAATTAGGGACAGGAACCTATCTGTCATTTTTTCATAGGTTAAAACAGGTCGACAATTGCCTAAAACCTACAGAAAAGGACGGATAGCCCATATGAAACTAAACGTTGCAAAACCATGGTATATTATGGTGATTTCCCTATTTGCTGTTTTTACTTTGTTATCTGGCTGCTCCTCAGAAGAGAAGAAAGAAAGCTCCAAGCGAGAACTTACTACAGTTAAAATTGGCTACCAGAAAAACGGCCCACTTGTTATCCTTAAATCCCTAGGTACTTTAGAAAAACGACTCTCTAAAAAAGGAATTACAGTTGAATGGAAGGAATTCCAGGCGGGCCCCGCTTTGGTAGAGGCTCTAAATGCAGGCAGCATTGATTTTGGCCGGACGGGTGATTCCCCTCCTATATTTGCACAGGCTGCCGATGCCCCTTTTGTTTATATTGCAGCGGGGAAGCCGAAATTCAAGGGAAGCAAAATCCTCGTCCAAGAAAACTCACCAATTAAAACCATCGCGGATTTAAAAGGAAAAACGGTCGGATTCGCTAAAGGCTCCAGTTCCCACTACTTATTAATAAAAGCGCTGGAAAAAGCCGGTCTGGAATATTCTGATATAACTCCGGCATTTCTTGCACCGGGAGACGGAAGGGTTGCTTTTGAAAAAGGAAATATTGATGCCTGGGTTGTTTGGGATCCATTCACTTCATCTGCGGAAGTGAATTCAAAAGCAAGAACATTAACAGATGGTGAAGGACTGACAACAGATAGAGACTTCCTTCTTGCTAGCACAGAATTTGCGAAACACAAGGATATTGTAGCCGAGATTGTTGATGAAATTGAGAAATCATCTGAATGGGCAAACACTCATCATCAGGAGCTGGTTGATATGCTCGCGCCCATTTTGAAAATCGATAAACCATCACTTGATATGGCTGTTAAAAGAAGGGTTTACGGGGTAGACAAAATGACGGATCTTATTGTGGGTGAGCAGCAGGCAATAGCCGACACATTTTACGATCTTAAAATCATCCCTAAAGAAATTGATGTAACCGAGGCGTTGCAAAAGTAAAGAAAGGGGGCATTCCTATGAGGAATGTGTCTAAACGATTTATTAATCAAACCGTCCCCTGGGTATTCCCGTTGCTCCTGCTAATTGTCTGGCAGGTATTATCATCGAAAGGCTTGATTCCATCACGGATACTCCCTGCCCCTACTTCTGTTTTTAAAGCGGGTATAGAGCTTTTTGAATCTGGAGAACTGACAAATCACATTTCTGTAAGCCTTGGCAGGGCAGTGATAGGTTTTTTAATCGGAGGAACCATTGGTTTTTTCCTAGGACTTTTCAACGGTATTTTTAGGATGTCCGAACTTCTGTTTGATACATCCATACAAATGCTAAGGACGATCCCTCACCTTGCGATGATACCGCTCGTAATTTTATGGTTTGGGATAGATGAATCCTCAAAAATATTTTTAGTTTCACTTGGTGTCCTTTTCCCAGTGTACATCAATACTTATCATGGAATAAAATCAGTCGATAAAGGTCTGATTGAAATGGGAAAGGCTTACGGGCTTAAGGGGATATCCTTATTTTCAGCCATTATCTTTCCAGGCGCCCTCTCCTCCATCCTCGTAGGAATCAGGTTTTCACTGGGCGTTATGTGGCTGACCCTTATCGTCGCTGAAACTATTTCCGCCCATTCGGGGATTGGATATATGGCTATGAATGCCAGGGAGTTTTATCAAATGGATGTAATTGTTTTAAGTATTGTAATCTATGCCCTGTTTGGGAAATTGTCTGATGTAATAGCACGAACACTTGAGGAAAAATGGCTAAAGTGGAATGCTTAGGCTTACCGTTAAAGGGGTGTTAGGAAGTGATATATGGAAAAATACCTTATGTCAGCATACAGGCTGTCCAGAAATCGTATGGAAATAGGATTGTCCTGGATGGAATAAGCCTTGATGCGCAACAGGGTGAGTTTATTTCAATAGTAGGAAAAAGCGGCTGTGGAAAAAGTACCTTACTCAGGCTTGTCGCTGGACTTGAAAATGCAGATAAAGGATCTATTATTATCAAAGGAAAGAGGCTGGAGGGTCTGAATCATCAAGCAAGAATCATGTTCCAGGATGGAAGGCTGCTTCCTTGGAAAAATGTGCTCGATAATATAGGAATAGGGTTATCTGGCAATTGGAAAATGAAAGCTATTGATGCATTGCGAAATGTCGGACTTGAGGAAAGACAAAGCGACTGGCCATCGAGATTATCAGGAGGACAAAAGCAGCGGGTTGCTCTTGCGAGGGCGCTTGTTCATGAACCCGATATTCTTCTCCTGGATGAGCCATTGGGAGCTTTAGATGCGCTAACCAGGCTGGAAATGCAGGATTTAATTGAGGGGCTGTGGAAGGAAAAGAATTTCACTTCAATTCTCGTAACACATGATGTGGAGGAAGCTGTAGCTATTTCTGACAGAGTTATTCTAATCGAGTCAGGAAAAATTGTCATGAACAGATTAATTGATCTTCCCCGGCCAAGGCAGCGTACACAAAAAGCCTTCCAAACACATGTTGAAGACATACTTAGAAGAATCCTGGAACCAGCCAACGAAGGTGAACTAAAACTTGTTAGCAAATAGGGGAAACGTTTGGCGGTACATTGTACCGTCTTTGTTTTTTTCTTGTTCTTAAAATCAAGGAAGTTTATACTAAGGGAGATGATAGAATGAAGATAACTAATTGCTATCAAGTGCTAGCAAAGTGATAAAGGAGAAAAACATATGGCGGGAGAGCGGATTCAACTCAATGTAAGAATTACAAAGGAAACTTCGGACAAGCTTGACGAAATCGTTGAATATTATCAAGAAAACCTTAAACTTGGCCGAATTTATAAAGGTGATGTTTTGACTGATATTATTGAAAAGTCCTTTGAGGTAATGAATAAGCAAAAAAGCAGACAGCGATAGAACAAATTATTCCTCGTGTTTTGGCCCCATTAATTAAAAATAGAACCTTAAATGGCAATTATGAAGCAGTATGATTTGATTCCTACGGCAGGATAATAAAAAAGGAATCTTTTCTGATTCCAAATCGCCGGAAGGAAGTGTAGCGAATGAATTTCCGTATGATCGGTTCGCTCTTAAGCAACATTGCAAGCGGAAGACAGAACAAAAAGGTGTTCTGGGCTTCCCTTATTGGCCTGGGAATGAGTACTGCCGCCATGGGATTAAGAAGGACTCGTTTCCGTAACGTACTCCCTAAAATCCAGCATACGGCCCAACGGTACCTTCCAGCTTCAAGGGGCAATATCGCAATGGCCGAATTTTCATCGGAGCTATTTGAAGGCAATACTTCCAGCCAACAGAAAAACCGGAAGCATTAAGCATCAAGGCCGCATTTATTGCGGCTTTTTGCCTGAATTCAAAAAAGCTTATGTAAACCAATCAATAGTATTTGCTATACTAATTCAGGAAGCCCGGTTAAAGCCTAGTCAATCTTTTGACCCGGACCCGGAGGCTGATTTGGCTTCTTACTTTACCCAGTTGTGGTCTCATGAAAGGTAAAAAACCCTAAAAGTTGTGTCTAATTGGTAAAATTCCCTTTGCCGAAACACTGAAACACCAACAGTACCGCTTGTTGATTACATTTCAGCTGTTGAAAAAGACTGAAACGTTGCCAATAAGGCTTATTGGTTACATTTTGCCTTGTGAGAAACACTAAAACATTACCAATACTTCTTATTGGTAACATTTAGAGTATAGAAAATGGATGAAATGTCGCCAATGCAACTTTTATTTAATAGATCTTCTATCGTAAAGATTTTTCTACTGTTGATTAATCCTGCCAGGTATGACTAGTATAAAAGCTAAAACCTCAGTGTCTAAATGCCCGATCTGATCTCGGAGGATGCTTACTGATCTACAGATAGGGTAAAATTATACATACAGTTTGTGAATGAATTTTAAAAGTGTGGTGGGAAGTTGGTACAGGATCATATTAGAAAAAATCTCGACATCTTATTCGTTGGCTTTAATCCGAGCCTTCTTTCTGGAGAAACGGGGCATCATTTTGCAAGTCCGAATAACCGGTTTTGGAAAATCCTCTTTGAAGCTGGAATTACCCCAAGAAAATACAGTCCCAAAGAAGATGTTCTTTTGCCTGAATTAGGACTCGGCATAACAAATATTGTCGCTAGGCCGACTAAGGCAGCTGATGAAATTACCAGGGAGGAATATATAGAAGGCAGGGAAATTCTGAGGGAAAAAATCCGGGTTAATCATCCTCGGATTGTGTGTTATGTAGGGAAGGGCGTTTATCAGGAATTCAGCAGGAAGAAGAGTCTGCCATGGGGAGTGCAAGAAGAAAGTGTTGTCCCAGGAACAATTGATTTTGTAGCTCCGTCATCAAGCGGCCTGGTCAGGATGAAAATGAGTGAGATCGTTGAGATTTATAAAGAATTGCCTGCTTTGAGAGAGCAATATAAAAAATAAAAATGGCGCCCAGCTAGTGAGCGCCAGCCCCTTCCGTCCGAACTGGTTAAGTGTCCCGCAACAAGCGATGTTCGGAATGGGCAATTTCATTGTAGCATCTCTATGCATTTTTTCAAAGTGGATTAACAAATTTTAGGTTCGTATCATTTCATTCTTTTTAAAAGAAATGATATAGTATGGTGTATCCGAATAATAAGGAGTTGTAAAAATGTCAAAAAAAGGCGTAATTACTATGCAAAACGGTGAAAAGATTGAGTTTGATCTTTTCCCGAATGAAGCACCTGGGACAGTCGAAAACTTTGAAACACTTGCAAATAAAGGTTTTTATAATGGCTTGACTTTTCACCGGGTGATCCCTGGTTTCGTTAGCCAAGGTGGCGACCCTAATGGAAATGGTACTGGGGGACCAGGTTATACGATTAAATGTGAAACCGAAGGAAATCCACACCGCCACGTTGCAGGATCGTTCTCTATGGCTCACGCAGGCCGGGATACAGGCGGCAGCCAATTCTTTATCGTCCATGAACCACAGCCGCATCTTGACGGAGTACATACAGTTTTCGGACAAGTGACTTCCGGTCTTGAAACAGTAAAAGCCATGAAGAATGGCGATGTTATGGAAAAAGTAGAAGTTTTCGAAGCATAAGGTACTATACAATGACCGGGCTTGCCGCTATATCGGCAGGCCCCTTTTTGTCATAGCAGAAATGTTACAAAGTCGTTTGCGCTTTTCTAAAAGGGGGAGTCAAAGTTGAAATTGGTTTCATGGAATGTAAATGGTATTAGAGCTTGTGTTAATAAAGGATTTCTGGAATATTTCAGGGAGGTGGATGCTGATATTTTTTGCCTCCAGGAAACAAAATGCCAGGAGGGCCAAATTGCGCTGGAGCTTGAGGGATATCATCAATACTGGAACTATGCCGAGAAGAAAGGCTATTCCGGGACTGCCGTTTTTACAAAACAAAAGCCTTTAAATGTCCGTTATGGACTTGGTGATGATGAGAGTGAGCCTGAAGGACGAATCATCACTTTAGAATTTGAAGATTTCTTTCTCGTTAACGTGTACACCCCGAACTCCCAGCGTGACCTGGCCAGGCTGCCGTTCCGCCTCGAATGGGAGGATCGCATAAAAGCCCATCTCCTTGCACTTAATGCTATAAAACCTGTAGTCAAGTGCGGAGATTTAAATGTTGCCCATTCCGAAATTGACCTTAGGAATCCAAAAACAAATATCGGGAATTCCGGCTTTACGCCTGAAGAACGTGGGAAGATGTCCAGCCTGCTTGAGGCGGGCTTTATTGACAGCTTCCGTTATTTTTATCCTGAAGAAGAAGGAGCTTACACCTGGTGGTCGTATATGAGCAAGGTCAGAGAAAGAAATATTGGGTGGCGTATTGACTACTTCCTAGTCTCCAAAGATTTTGAGCATAGGCTGAAGGATGCGAAAATCGATTGCTATATAATGGGAAGCGACCATTGTCCGATTATATTAGAGTTAACTTAGCGGATTAGTAGGCTGTGTTTATAGATCTTAGAAAAATTGATTGATACTCAGTAGGCATGAAGGTAAAAAACCTTTAGGGAGGGGAGAATGATGAATATAGTCTGGCTTAGAAAGGATTTACGGCTCACGGACAATCTTTTGTTTGCCATGGCGTCAAAAAGAGGAGAAACACTCCCCCTTTATATTATTGAGCCGTCTGTCTGGGGTAGCGGACCCCTGTCTGCAAGGCACTGTTCTTTTCTCATAGAGAGCCTTGATGACCTTTCACTGAAGCTGGAAGAAATCGGCGGGCGAATGTTCGTTGCAATAGGTGAAGCAGAAGAGGTTTTCCAGCTCCTCTTGGATACTTATGGATCTTACACCGTGTGGCTGTATAACGACTCAAAGCTGCATCACCTCTTTGAATGGTTTAAGGAAAAACAAATCGACATCAAAATTCCGATTTCAGTCCCGGGTGAACTCTACAAAGCGACCTCTAAAAAAGGGTGGATATCTATTATCGGTACGCTAACTGAGCATGCCCCGCCGGAAAAATTATACTTGCCTCAGGAAATTCCAGATTGGCTGCTAGAAAGCACTGCCAGGTTTCGGTCTTTTCCCATCAAAGGGGAACCTCTCCGATTTGGACAATCGGGAGGAGAAACGAATGCATTTGAGACACTAAATTCGTTTATTGATGAAAGAATAAGAAAGTATAGTGAAGGCAAAAGTAATCCCTTAAAAGCATCTCTCTACTCAAGTGGTTTATCCGCATACTTATCCTGGGGTAATGTTTCTTTGAAAACAGTAGTTCTAAGAACACTTGAGGCATTGCCCGCAGCTACAGAATCGGAGGTTAAAGAATATCAATTCTTCTTGGACAAGCTGTACAAGCGGTTCCTTCTGGTTGAAAAGGAAACATCTGTAGTTCAATTCGAGGATACACTTTTAAAAGAGAGAAGGAAGTTGGACCAAGCCACTTTGAATAAAATCTTTGACGGCAAGGCGGGAATCCCGATTATTGACGCTTCTATGCTTTGCCTGATGAAATCCGGATGGCTCCCTGAAGGTTTGAGGAGGCTATTGGTATCGTTCCTATGCAATACGCTGCTGCTTGAGCCACAAATAGTTAAAGAGAAGCTGGCAGGACTTATGCTGGATTATGAGCCTGCCATATACGATTCTCTATTTCAGGATTGTCTTGCCTTGCCAGGAAAGGTAAAGGCAAAAATCCTCGATCCTGTAAGGGAAGGGAAAAAAATTGACCCAGAGGGCCAGTTTATCGCGAGGTATGTTCCTCAGCTTGGAAACCTGCCTACACGTTACATTCATGAACCGTGGCAGTATCCCGGCTTTTATACTATTGGTTATAATGTGCCAATCGTAGATTGCAATAAGGCTTCCAGGAAAATGAAATCTTTGATTTTCGAAATCGAAAAAGCTGCAGGTGTGGTAAAACCGAATAAAATGGTAAATGATTCAGAGCAACTCACATTGGATATTTAATTTCAGCATATATGTTTTCTGCAAAACAAGGCCTTTACAGAGTAGGCCTTGTTTTTATATTGGCTGTGTTAGAAGTAGTAGTTATTTAACAAAGCATACACTAAAGAATTGCCTCAATACCCTACATTTCTTCTCCGGAAATCCCCAAAAACAGTAAATTAATCATGTGAAAAAACCTATAAGTCTACTTTTTTACTAATTAGACACAAATAAGTGTGTTTTATTATTCCCTTTTTTCGTTTAATGTAATATACTAATCAAGAATTGTTGTAACACATTTAACTTTGTTTTAAAAAAAACACATTTATTTCAGCGCCAAAGGAGGGAGTTTTTATTAAACTGTCCAAACGGCAGAAGGATATCATCGAAATTGTTAAGAATTCAGGGCCTATCACTGGCAAGCAAATTGCTGACAAGCTTTCATTGTCCCGTGCAGCTCTAAGGCCGGACCTTGCTATTCTTACAATGGCAGGAAACCTGGAAGCACGCCCGAGGGTTGGCTATTTTCTTAACAGTGAAACACCAGACAGTGGGGTAATTCGAAAACAAATTTCCCAAAAGGTATCGGATTATAAGGCACATCCAATTGTGATTCAAAAATCGGCCTCGGTCTATGACGCAATCGTCCAGCTGTTCCTGGAGGATGTGGGGACTTTATACGTTGTGGATGAAGATAATCATTTAACGGGTGTCATTTCCAGAAAGGACTTGCTGAGAGCTTCAATTGGAAATCGGAGCCCGGAAGAATTGCCTGTAAGCATTATCATGACGAGGATGCCCAATGTTGTCACCATACAACCGGACGAAACCTTAATTGAAGCCGCAAGAAAAATGATTACCTATCAAATTGACTCCCTTCCTGTTGTAAAAGTATCTGATGTTGATATAGCTACATATACGGTAATTGGAAGGATTACAAAAACCACCATAACAAAAGCATTCCTGGAACTGTCCGGGCAATAAAAACGCAAGGAGTGAGCGCAAATTTGGCAGAAAAGGAAGCGGTATATGTCATTTCCGACTCGGTAGGTGAAACAGCTGAGTTCGTTGTAAAGGCGGTAGCAACCCAATTCAATGGCGGATACGTCGACATTCGAAGACATTCTTATGTTGAAGACTTCGAGGACCTGGAGGACGTCATCATGCTTGCCAAAAAGGGGAATTCAATCATAGCCTACACACTTGTCATCGAGAACATGAAAGATTATCTCGACAAGAGAGCCGCAGAAGAAGGTATCATGGCAATTGATTTGTTGAACCCACTCATGGAGGCTTTTACTAAAAAGTTTAACAAGGAGCCCCAGCATCAGCCAAGGCTAATGAGAAAGCTTGATGATGATTACTTCCGCAAGGTGGAAGCAATCGAATTCGCTGTTAAATACGATGATGGCCGTGACTCAAGGGGAATATCAAAGGCTGATATTGTATTAATTGGTGTTTCAAGAACATCCAAAACACCGTTATCGATGTATCTGGCTCATCATAGATACAAAGTCGCAAATGTACCGCTAGTCCCGGAAGTACCACCGCCAGATGAAATTTACAGCTTGCCAAAGGGGAAGTGTGTTGGGTTAATCATTACCCCCGACAAGCTGAATTCGATAAGGAAAGAACGCCTGAAGGCACTTGGGCTGACTTCCTCGGCCAATTATGCAAGCTTTGAGAGAATTCTGGAGGAGCTTGATTACGCTGAACGGATCATGAAGCGGGTAGGCTGCCCAATCATCAATGTTTCCAATAAAGCGATAGAGGAAACTGCAAGCCTGATTATTGATGTCTTGAAAAAAGAGAGGAGCACGAGACGATGACAAAGTATGTTTTTCAGTTCGATGAAGGAAATAGCCAGATGAAGGACCTGCTGGGCGGAAAGGGTGCAAACCTGGCTGAAATGACCAACATTAGCCTTCCGGTACCATTTGGTTTTACTATCTCCACAGAAGCGTGTAATGCCTATTACAAAGCGGGTGAGGCTATTCCAGCAGAAGTAACCTCGCAGGTACTGGAAGCACTCCAAAGTCTTGAATCTAAAATGGGGAAAAAACTTGGCGACCCTGCTAATCCGCTGCTTGTCTCGGTCCGTTCCGGGTCGGTCTTTTCCATGCCAGGCATGATGGATACAATCCTTAACCTGGGCCTGAATGCTGAAACAGCTGAAGGTATGGCGAGGCTTACCAATAATCCACGATTTGTATATGATTCATATAGAAGATTCATTCAAATGTTCAGCGATGTAGTCCTTGAAGTAGATGTGTTTTTCTTTGAACAATTTCTTGAGGAAGTAAGGGAGAGCAAAGGCTATTCTTCAGATCCCGAGATGAAGGCGGAAGATTGGCTCGAAGTCATCGAGGGCTATAAGGCAATTGTCCAAAAACATACGAGGAAGCCTTTCCCTGAAGATCCAAGGGAGCAGCTATTCCTTTCAATCAACGCTGTTTTCAATTCATGGAACAACCAGAGGGCAATTGTATACAGGCGCCTGAATAAAATCCCTGACCATTTGGGGACAGCTGTAAATATTCAAAGTATGGTTTTCGGCAATATGGGCGATGACTCCGGAACTGGGGTGGCATTTACCAGAAACCCTTCCACAGGTGAAGCGACCCTTTATGGCGAATATCTTATTAATGCCCAGGGTGAAGATGTGGTGGCGGGAATTCGTACGCCTTTGCCAATCTCTACCTTAAAAGAGGAAATGCCTGATGTATACAGGCAGTTTGCCGACACATGTGAAAAGCTTGAAAAGCATTACCAGGATATGCAGGATATTGAATTCACTGTAGAACGCGGCAAGCTGTATATTCTTCAGACGAGGACTGGAAAAAGGACAGCCCAGGCAGCCATCCGAACTGCGGTCGAGATGGTTGAAGAAGGCCTTATTACAAAGCAGGAAGCCATTCTTCGTGTAGACCCTGACCAATTGAACCAGCTTTTGCACAGAAGGATTGATGATAAATTCGAACGTATCCGTCTGGCCAAGGGATTGCCTGCTTCTCCGGGGGCAGCGACTGGTATAGTTGTTTTTGATGCTGATGAGGCAGAAAGCTATGCGAAGGAAGGAAAGAAACCGATCCTGGTCCGGCCTGAAACAACTCCGGACGATATCCACGGCATCATTGCAGCCGAAGCTGTAGTAACGAGCCGTGGAGGCATGACGAGCCATGCCGCCGTTGTTGCCCGTGGTATGGGCAAGGCTTGTATATGTGGGTGCGAAGCTATGAAAATTGACCTAAGGGAAAAGAAGTTCTATGTCGGCGATACGGTTGTCAATCATAGGGATATCATTACAATTGACGGCGGAACTGGTGAAATTATGCTTGGGGAAATCCCGATGATCGAACCAGAGCTCTCAGATGAGTTTCAGCTGCTGCTTGCATGGGCTGACCAGGAAAGGGAAATTGGAGTCAGGGCAAATGCAGATAATCCTGTAGATGCGAGAAAAGCACTTGAATTTGGAGCGGGCGGAATTGGATTATGCCGGACTGAGCATATGTTTATGGATCCGGAAAGGCATCCGATTGTTCGGGAAATGATTCTTGCCGATGATTACGAGGATCGCATCTCTGCCCTTGAGAAGCTTCTTCCAATGCAGCAGAGTGATTTTGAGGGGATTTTTGAAGTGATGAAAGATCTCCCAGTAACAATTAGGCTGCTTGACCCTCCACTTCATGAATTCCTTCCTGATAAGGAAGAATTATTAGTGGAGATAACCAAACTTCAAATCCTCAATCCAGAAGCGCCTGAACTAAAGGAAAAGGAACTTCTATTGAAAAAGGTACGCCAGCTCGATGAATTTAATCCAATGCTTGGCCACAGGGGCTGCCGTCTTGGTATGATCCATCCTGAAATTTACTCAATGCAGGCAAAAGCAATCTTTTATGCTGCAGCACAGGTTGCTGAAAAGGGCATTGAAGTTAAGCCGGAAATCATGATCCCGCTAGTGGGGCATATAAATGAGCTTAAAGAAATGCGGAAACTTGTCATCGAAGCGGCAGAACAAATCCAGCAGGAAACAGGCAGGGATTTTGATTACACCATCGGAACAATGATTGAGATCCCAAGGGCTGCCCTTACCGCCGATGAAATTGCTCAGGAAGCCGACTTCTTCTCGTTTGGTACGAATGACCTTACCCAAACGACATTTGGTTACAGCCGTGATGATGCAGAAGGTAAGTTCCTCCAGGCATATATTGAGCAGAAAGTGCTTCCGGAAAATCCTTTCGCTGTGCTGGACCAGGATGGTGTCGGCAAGCTTGTTGAGATGGGTGTAAAGCTTGGCCGTACTGCAAAGCCAACGCTTAAAACCGGGATTTGCGGCGAACATGGCGGCGAAAAGAATTCAATTGATTTCTGTTATAGAACGGGCCTGGACTATGTGAGCTGCTCTCCATTCCGAGTGCCTTTGGCTAGGCTGGCAGCTGCCCAGGCTACCATTCGCCATGGTAAAACCAACAAAGCTGCCGTTGTCAATGTATAAAATGTGACAAAATCTTTTTGCTTGAATTTTTCGGAAAGATAGTATACTATTTTTCTATCTTAGGATGAGCATAAAGGGGAGTAGCTTTTACAGCAAAGTCGTCAGTTCGAGGTATATGCCTCCGGCTTTGTTGGCAACAGTAATGTTGTTAGCAAGACCTTTACCTGTCAAAGGGTAAGGGTCTTTTTTGTGGAAAAAAAGGGCCCGAGCCACTGGCGGGGCCCTTTTCTTTTGGGCAAAAAAAGTACCGGTTTAGCGGGGGAACCTAAGGGAACATTAATACCATGTTCATCTCTCATTATGCGGTACAATTGATTTTTTTAATGGCTGCAAGGCACTAAAGGAGGAACTTGAGTGGAAATTTTATCAATGGAATTTTTGACAGCACTGTTGTCAATCATCATGATTGACTTGGTGCTTGCAGGTGACAATGCAATTGTCATCGGGCTTGCGGCAAGGAATTTGCCTAAGCATCAGCAAAAGAAAGTTATTATCTGGGGTACTGTCGGTGCAATTGCTATCCGAGCCCTAGCAACTGTAATCGTGGTATGGCTTCTGCAAATCCCGGGCCTTCTTGTTATTGGCGGCGTCCTTCTAATCTGGATCGCCTACAAGCTGCTCGTTGAAGAAAAAGGCCATGACGTTCAGGCTGGCGAAAGCTTCTGGGCGGCAATTCGAACTATCATCATTGCGGACGCATTGATGGGTCTGGATAACGTCCTTGCAGTCGCGGGTGCGGCGCATGGAAATTACCTGCTCGTCATTCTCGGATTGCTTATTTCAGTTCCGATTGTCGTTTACGGAAGCACGCTTATCCTAAAATGGGTTGACAGATTCCCAATCATTATTACGATTGGTGCTGCGATTCTTGCATGGACAGCTTCAAAGATGATTGTTGACGAACCTTTCCTTGCAGACTTCTTTGTAAATCCTGTTATTAAATATGGATTTGAGCTGCTTGTTGTCGTAGCTGTTGTAGCTGCTGGAACGATGAAAAAGAACAAAAACGAGAAGGTGCACGAGGCATCCTAATAGGTGTGTTGGCGGGGACTGGATTTTAATCCAGTCCTTTTTCGTCGTTATAGGAATTATAAGATTTACGATTGTTATTGAGCTTGTCTGCGTCTATAAGAGTTTAACTAGATTCCGGAAGCGCATGCATTTATTGATTGAAGCGGAAGGCACGAAGACTTGTTCGAAATGCAAAAACCGCATTTCTCCTACGATGTCTTTTCGAGGAAGGTTATTCAGCGTCCTAAAGGGAGTAAGGGTCTAAAAGAATTATCGGTCCAGTAAAAAATTTATCGGTTTAGGAAAAAATTTATCGGTCTAATTAGAATTTTATGGGTCCAGGATAAATTTTATCGGTCCAACCGGTGGGAGACGGGACAGAAGCAAAGCGACGAGGAGGCTACCACAAAGAAGATTCCCCGAAATCGTTTGAACGAAATGACGCTCATTCGCTCATTATTCCCTAACTGGGGTAAACTAAGTAAAAAGCAAAATTTAAAAAGGAGTTACCCTCATGCAGGAAATCGTCGATGCTTATAAATTGGCAGTCGAACAAACTAAAAAGAAAATTAAAGAAGATATAAGCAAATACCTTGAAACGAAGGAAGCTCTGCCGCCTTTTAATCAATATGCTGAAGATCGTATGCATTATTTAGAACAGCTCTGGGTGAATGTCTGGCTGAACAAGGCGACAAATAGCGTTTCCAAAAAAGCCAAGAAGGAATTCCTCGCTGAAAAAGGGTTTGACACCGAGGGAGTGGACAGGAAGCTAATTAATCGCCTTTTCAGAACAGAAATACGTGAATTTTCACCCTTTGATGTCAATGGGTGGGTGGACTCTGAAATTGGAAAAGCACCAGAGAAGTGGCAAAAAATGTATGACCGGGCCAGGAAGAATTATAAGGAAAGGCTAGAAGCTGAAAAAGTGCAACAGCAGCGTGAAAAAAATACACGAAGTATCGTCGAACACGCTGAAGCAGTTTTTCATGACCATGAGATGCTGCTTTACCTGCTAACAAGACATATGGTATCGCAAGAGCTTAAGAAAGATATGGCTCAGGGGAAAAAATATAAAAGAATTGATAGTTTTAGGCTTGAGGAAAAGTTAACCGAAATTGGTCCGTTCTCTGTATATGATTATTTACATGTGTATGAATTTTTTGATGAATTTACTGGTGATATTCATAAAACAAACGACCGCGGCAGGTATTATTTTGAATACGAAACCTACTATTATCCGTACGAGAGGCTAATAGGCAGTTTTTTGCTGAGGGAATCAGCTAAATTAATTTCGGAAAGTCTCCCTGGCGAATTGGCCGGATTTTTTGTTGGCGGAGATGAAAGACCTCAAAATGGAAATTATGCTTCATTCCTCATTGCCGAAATGGCAGAGGATCTTTCTAGGGATTTCTTAGAACGGATTGCGGATGAATACATGGACGATTTGATAAACCTGTCTGACATTCCATTTGATCCGGAAAAACACCTGGCTATCTATGAACAGAACTTGGAGGAAGCCAAGAAAAGGCAGGCAGAAGAAGAAGCTAAGGCTGAGAGACAGGCTGCAGAGGAACAGAGGATGCTTGATGAGGTATTTGGTGTTGAATACCGTATATCAAGTGTCCGAAATGTAAACTATGTTCTTCATATTGGAGAAACCAATACCGGCAAGACCCATCATGCGCTAACAAGCATGATGGCGGCATCGAGCGGCCTATATTTGGCACCGCTCCGTCTGCTAGCTCTCGAGGTTTATGACAGGCTGAATTCACAGGGGGTACCGTGTTCACTCAAAACAGGTGAGGAAGAGAAACTTGAACCGAATGCCAATCATATTGCCTGTACGGTTGAGATGTTCCATGAAAAAGATTTTTATGAAGTGGTGGTTATCGATGAGGCACAAATGGTAGCAGACCGGGACAGGGGATTTTCCTGGTATAAGGCTATCACAAAGGCGAATGCACGTGAGGTCCACATCATTGGCAGCAGGAATATTAAAGAAATGGTGCTTCATCTGCTTGGGAATGCGGACTACGAGATGATTGAATATACCAGGGACATTCCGCTTCAAGTTGAGGATAAAGAATTTTCCCTGAGGAACACAAGGAAGGGAGATGCGCTTGTTTGTTTTTCCAGAAAACAAGTCCTTTCAACTGCTGCCGCCCTTCAAGGTAATGGCCATAAGGTTAGTATGATATATGGCAGTATGCCTCCAGAGACTAGAAAGAAACAAATGCAAAGATTCATCGACGGGGAAACTGCGGTAATTGTCGCTACGGATGCAATTGGCATGGGCCTTAACTTGCCGATTCGCAGGATTGTATTTTTGGAAAATGAAAAATTTGATGGCACATCCAGACGCAGGCTTACTTCACAGGAAATTAAACAGATTGCCGGGCGGGCAGGGAGAAAAGGGATCTATAATACCGGCAAAGTCGCATTCGTGTCAGATATACAAAGGATGAAAAGGCTGCTGGAAGCTGAGGATAAGCCAGTCAATGTTTTCGCAATTGCACCAACAAACGCAGTCTTTGAGCGATTTCAACGATACAGCCGTAACCTTGGCGATTTCTTTGAGCTTTGGGAAAAATACCAGAGCCCGCCTGGGACGAAAAAGGCAGAACTGGCCGAAGAGCGCAGCCGCTATGAGCTAATTGAAGGAACCTTTCTTGAATCAAAGTTTCCTATGATGGAGCTTTATGGCTTTCTCCATTTGCCTTTCTCGGCAAAGGAACCGCAGCTTACCGAACAATGGCTTCAGACTATGGAAGCAATTGCTACTGGAAGGGAGCTTCCTGAACCTCCGATAAAACGACGCAATCTGGAGGATATGGAGCTGACATATAAGGCAATCGGCCTTCATTTGTTATTTTTATATAAGCTTGGAATGAGGACAGAAGCTATTTATTGGGAAAGAATGCGTGAGCAAGTTAGCGATGGAGTCCATGAAGAACTGAATGATGTAGGAAAAAGTATTCAAAAAAAATGTAAGATCTGCGGCAAGCCTCTTCCAGCGGATTTCCCATATGGAATATGCAATGAATGCCACTCACATCAAAAGAACAGGAAATACGGGGGAAGAAAGTTTGGGAAAATGCGAAGAAGTACAAGGAGAAAACCTCAATAAATGCGAACTTATGTTCGTAATTTAGTGGGTTATATGGTATAATTAACATAATCGGTGGTTCAAAAAGGGTGGGACAAGCACTCCCGGTGAAAGGGGGTGATGCTTATATGACGGTCTTTCAAGGTTTGATGCTAGCCATTTCTTTTGCAAGCCTGATTGTTGCTGTAATTGCAGCTGCCCATAAAAAATAACCCACCCTTCAGCCGGCAAGCGATAAAGGCGGGTTAATTGACTTTAAATCCGATTCCACAACCGGGAACCATCGATGGGGCTGTGCATGCTGTAACCATGCATGGCCTTCTTATTTTTATTTCTTCTTTAGTTCATTATACCTGAAATTCTTAAAAAAGAAAATATCGTTGCCTTTAGGAAACCAAAAAGGAAGTATGTTAATAATGTAATTTGAATATTATCGTTTTACCTCATTGTATCTCCTAGTGACAGCAGGCCAATTGACGACATTCCACCAATTATCCACGTATTTACCGCGATTGTTTTCGTATTGAAGGTAATAAGCATGTTCCCAAACATCAAGTGGCAGAAGTGGAATGACATCCCATTGGCTGAGGTTTTGATGCTTTTCTGCCTGAAGGATTTCGAAGCGCCTTGCCCTTGGCGACCAAACAAGGATTGCCCAGCCTGAGCCTTCCACTTTTTTTGCTGCTTCACTAAAATGTGCTTTAAACTTATCGAAACTGCCAAATGCACGGTTTATTTCATTTAAAAGCTCACCCTGGGGCCTCCCTCCAGCATTTGGTGCCATCGTTTCCCAAAAGAGTGTATGCAAATAATGTCCCGCTCCATTGAAAGCTGCTTCCCTTTCCCAGTGCTTCAATAAAGTAAAATCGTTGGTTTCCCTCGCTCTCGCCATTTCAGATTCAGCCTTATTTAAGCCGTCTACGTAAGCTTGATGGTGCTGAGTATGATGGAGCAGCATGATCCGCCTGTTAATATACGGTTCGAGTGCCCCGTATTCGTATGGAAGCGGTGGAAGCACATGTCTGCCTATCGGTATTTGCCGGGCAAGACCTCCTCCTGTATGTTGTTCTTCAACCTGCAGCCATTTTTCATAAAGAACATTTGCCTTATTTTCGGCATCCAGTGCATATTCAGGTGATTGTTCACTTCTCTGTTCAAGGCTGCTCTCTAATTCTTCCAAAAAAAGGTCCAGTGAACGAGTAAAATCAGGCAATGTACCAGGTGCGGACCTATCCTGCAGTAAAGCCGTTGAATGTACTTTCATTCCCAAAGCCCAATTCTTAAGTTCGTTAATGTAATGAATTGCATCTGTTCGCACTACCATCCCTCCCTATTCATCCTGCCAACATAAATAGTATGTTTGAATCCAGTATTTAGCACTTTTATTTTTTACTGTCTCAGTTGAACTAAATAGTTTTATTTTACTGGAAACGAAGGTACAGAAATATAAACGAAATGCTAGTAAATCTTTCGTGGCAGAGTGTTTCGATGTACTTTACGACAGCATTCTCTTAAACTCTCTCTGATTAGAGGTCTTTTGAGTGTTCGAAAATCTGACGAGAAATTATTTTCAGATAATATTATTTTTTCGAGCACAGGTTTTCTTTTTTAGAAAGTGGGGTATAGAAAAGCTTGGGTATAAGCTGTATGGAACCGCTTTCTAAAAATATTATTAAAAAATAATAACTTTTCGGATAATATATAAGAGGTTTTTACGTTCGATATGTCGAAAAGTAATGTATGACCTGTAGGATGGTTATGCAGGAAATAATTATTAGGTTTATACAGGTAATTATAAGGAAACTAGAATACTATTAAAAATGGCAGGTGAACGGGATGGTATTTCGTCCAACAGAATACCAGCTTCATTTATTTCATGAAGGAGCGCTTTTCAAAAGCCACGAACTA
This sequence comes from Bacillus sp. FJAT-18017, assembly GCF_001278805.1. GTDB lineage: Bacteria > Bacillota > Bacilli > Bacillales > Cytobacillaceae > Bacillus_D. The sequence continues at coordinate 2,422,528 of NZ_CP012602.1, forward strand.
TTTGGGGCGCATGTCCTGAATGATGGGGACCAGCCATACACCCGATTCTGCGTTTGGGCTCCAAACGCTGTTGAAGTCCGACTTGCAGGGGATTTTAATAACTGGAATTCCGAGGGCTACTCATTTGAAAGAGTGAATAAAGAAGGTGTATGGGTCTATTACGCAAAAGAGGATATGACCGGTGCCATCTACAAATATGAAATAACCTCAAAGACAGGAGAAAAGCTTTTAAAGGCTGATCCGTACGCATTCTTTTCAGAACTGCGGCCAAATACCGCTTCTGTCGTCCAACCGCTTGCAGGGTATAAATGGAATGACCAGTCCTGGCTGAAGAAAAGGGCGAAAAAGGAACCTATCGGTGAACCAACAGCGATATATGAAGTGCATCTTGGGTCGTGGAAAAAGAAAGAAGATGGGGAATTCCTCACATACCGGGAAATTGCTGATGAACTGATACCTTATGTTCTTGAACATGGTTATTCTCATATTGAAGTGATGCCTGTTACCGAGCACCCCCTGGATATTTCATGGGGCTACCAGACCACAGGCTATTTCTCGGTTACAAGCAGATACGGCTCTCCGCATGATTTCATGTATTTCGTGGATAAATGTCATCAGAATGGCATTGGGGTCATTCTTGATTGGGTTCCTGGACACTTCTGTAAGGATGCCCATGGCTTATACCGGTTCGACGGCGGATTTGCCTATGAATATAAGAAAGAAATCGATAGGGAAAATCATGTATGGGGAACAGCCAATTTTGATCTTGGGAGGACTGAAGTAATCAGTTTCCTGATCTCGAGCGCGATTTTTTGGATTGAACACTACCATATTGATGGCTTCAGAGTCGATGCCGTTGCCAATATTATCTATTGGCCGAATTCTGAAAGGGCGGTCAACTCATTTGGGATTGAATTCCTTAAAAAACTCAACTCCGCTATAACTAAATTTTCACCTAATATCCTCATGATTGCCGAGGATTCCACGGATTGGCCAAAAGTAACTGAGTCCCCGGACAATGGCGGCCTTGGATTTACCTTTAAGTGGAATATGGGCTGGATGAATGACATGCTCAAGTATATGGAAACAGACCCAAACCAGCGCAGGCAACATCATAATAAGGTGACCTTCTCACTTATGTATGCTTTTTCCGAAAATTTTGTTCTGCCTTTCTCTCATGATGAAGTGGTTCACGGTAAGAAGTCACTTCTCGATAAAATGCCGGGAGATTATTGGCAGAAATTTGCCCAACTCCGACTGCTTCTCGGATATCAAACAACCCATCCAGGGAAAAAACTGACTTTCATGGGTACAGAGCTGGGCCAATTTTCCGAATGGAAAGATAAGGAGCAGCTCGATTGGCATCTTCTCGATTATGAGAAGCATACGGAATTGAACCATTATGTGAAAGAGCTTAACAAATTATATAAGCGTTCAAAACCGCTATATGAATTAGACTCCTCACCCGATGGCTTCGAATGGATTGACCCAAACAACCATCATCAATCTGTTTTCTCGTTCTTGCGGATCGGCAACAGAGACGATGAATTCTTAATTGTGGTTTGCAATTTCACCTGGCAGGCTTATTCCAATTACAGGATAGGAGTTCCCGCTCCAGAAAGGTATCGGGAAATCCTCAACAGCGATGATGTGGAATTTGGCGGTTCAGGTGTAATCAATAAAAAAGTAATTAAGGCAGAGGAGATTCCGTATCATGGGAAGCCATTTTCGGTTGTAATGAATGTACCGCCGTACGGAATATCGATTTTAAGGCCTGTTAAAAAGAGAAAGGGGATAAATGCCAATGTCAAAGAAGAGGATGGTAGCCATGCTTCTGGCGGGAGGCCAGGGCAGCAGGCTAAACTCACTAACAAAAGAATTGGCTAAGCCGGGAGTCCCGTTCGGGGGCAAATACAGAATCATTGATTTTCCGCTTAGCAACTGCACGAATTCAGGAGTTTATACGGTTGGGGTACTGACCCAGTATCAGCCACTTGTCCTGAACAGTTATATCGGGATTGGAAGCGCCTGGGACCTCGATAGGATGGATGGGGGAGTAACCGTACTTCCGCCATACAGTGTCTCATCGGAAGTGAAATGGTATGACGGAACAGCAAGTGCCATCTTCCAGAATCTAAATTATCTTAGGCAATATGACCCTGAATATGTACTGATTTTATCAGGAGACCATATTTATAAAATGAATTATGAACTTATGCTAGACCATCATATTGAAAATAACGCTGATGTCACAATATCAGTTATCGAGGTCCCTTGGGACGAAGCCAGCCGATTTGGCATTATGAATACCAATGAGGACTTGTCGATTGTGGAATTTGATGAAAAGCCTAAAAATCCGAAGAGCAACCTTGCATCTATGGGGATATATATCTTTAATTGGAAGGTTCTTGAGGAGTATTTAAACCGCGATGATGAAAACCCGGAATCGTCCCATGACTTTGGGAAGGATATTATTCCGCTGCTGCTAAGGGATGAAAAGAAACTTGTGGCTTATCCTTTCAAGGGCTACTGGAAGGACGTTGGTACTGTTCAAAGCCTTTGGGAAGCTAACATGGATTTACTCGATGAAACATCGGAATTGAATCTGTTTGATCATTCGTGGAGGATTTATTCGGTTAACCCGAATCAGCCGCCGCAATATATTTGTCCGGAAGCCCGATTGACGGAATCTCTTGTCAATGAAGGCTGTGTTATTGAAGGAGAAGTTGTGAAGACGGTTGTATTCCAGGGCGTTTCCATTAAAGAAGGAGCGTTGGTAAAAGAATCTGTTATTATGCCGGATGCAGTGATTGGCTCTGGCAGCGTAATTGAGAAGGCTATTGTTTCACCTGGCATTTCCATTCCTGAGGGAGCTGTTATTAAAGGCAGCGATGGGGAAGTAGTACTAATCTCTGAAGACACACTGGAAGAACTATTATCTAAACAGTAACAAAAGCGGAAGCGTCTTCGTGACAGGCAAAGAACGCCTCGCGACAGGCAAAGAACTGCCTGTCTCTGCGATGTTAATTCAAGGAAGCTTTCCTTTGTGTCCCTGCGATGATTAATCTAAGGAGCTTTCCTTAGTGGTCATCGCCGTACAAAATGGAGGGACTTCGACTGAGATAAGGTGAAACTTCCATCAGCTATTTTTGCTGATGGTTAGTTGAACGAATCGGACCTTTAGGATCAGTTGCCGACGAAGGAGGCTTACTGAGCCTTAAGAGTGGGATAAAGGAATCACGAAGAGCGTAAGCGAATCGATGATGACTTATCGTAGGGAGGAGGCCTGAAGTTTGCGCACGCGTAGACGCTGGAGCTAGACGTAGATATGTTCGATAAACTAGCAATTAAAAAAGGAGGGGCCATTCTTGAACAAGGATATGCTAGGTATTATAGATGCAACGACCGTTCATAAAGGTCTTGAAGAACTGACAATTCACCGTTCTGTCGCCGCTATTCCGTTTGGGGGCAGGTATCGCCTGATTGACTTTATACTCTCCAACATGGTGAATTCTGGCGTTCAAAGTGTCGGGATATTTTCGAAATACCAATACAGGTCATTGATGGACCATCTTGGCTCAGGCAGAAACTGGGATTTAAACAGAAAGAGGGATGGTCTGTTTTTCTTCCCGTCCACAAGCCTTGATAAGCCGGTGACGGGCATAGGGCCGTTTGAGGATTTTGCTGCAAATATTGACTTTTTTAAACGAAGCAATCAAAAGTATGCCCTCGTCGCCAACTCCTATACCGTATTCAGTATGGATTTCAGGGAGGCCCTTGATAACCATATCCAAAATGGAAGTGATATAACTGAAGTTCGGAAAGATGGCGCTTCGCTTGGCATTTATTTGTTGAAAAAGGACCTGTTGATAGACTTGATCGAAAAAAGGAATGAAACAGGCTATTTAAGCATGCGCGATGCTGTAACGGATTTAAATGCTCCGTTTAAAATCGACTATTTTTCATATGAAGGCTTCGCTATCATGGTTGATTCAATCAGCAGCTATTTTGAAGCTAGCAAAAGCCTGCTTCAGCCTGAAATATGGCAGCGCCTTTTCGTAAAAGGAAGACCAATTCTTACGAAGGTTAAGGATGAACCGCCTGCAAGGTACACATCTACCTCTTCTGTCCATAATGCGATGATTGCAAACGGCAGCTATATAGAAGGTGTTGTTGAAAACAGCATTATTGCTAGAGGTGTAACTATTGGCAAAGGCTCGATTGTAAAAAATAGCATCATTATGCAAAAGACAAAGATTGGTGAAAATTGCGTCCTCGACCATGTTATATTGGATAAAGATGTAAAGATAGCGGATGGCACGGAGCTGAGAGGCGAAGAAGGGAATCCGAATGTTATCCGCAAGGGCAGAGTACAGGGAGTGTGGAAAAACTAGTGAAACTTCTTTTTGCAGTATCGGAGTGTGTACCATTCATAAAATCTGGCGGTCTTGCAGATGTTGCTGGTTCCCTCCCGAAAGAATTAACAAAACTGGGCTATGATGTCAGGGTTATGCTCCCTAAATATACACTGATTCCTGATGAATTCAGGAAAAAAATGCGGAAGGTGACCGATTTCACTGTCCAGCTCGGCTGGCGAAACCAGTATTGCGGGATTGAACAGCTTGAGCATGAAGGAATCACATACTATTTTATTGATAACCAATATTATTTTTATCGAAGCCAAATGTACGGTGATTATGATGAAGGCGAGAAATTCTCTTTCTTTAACCGCGCCGTTCTTGAAAGCATTGAACAACTTGGTTTTTACCCTGATATTATCCATTGCCACGATTGGCATACAGGGATGATTCCTTTCCTTTTGCAGGAGCAATATCGCCAAAGGGAAGGCTATGAAACCATCAAGACTGTTTTTACGATTCATAACCTGCAGTTTCAAGGAATCTTTCCAAAGGAAGTCATGAATGATCTGCTTGGCCTTGATGACAGGTATTTCAATTCTCAACAGCTTGAATTTCACGGAAACATCAACTTTATGAAAGCCGCACTGATTTCCGCTGATAAGATTACCACAGTCAGCCCTACCTATAGGGAAGAAATTAAAACAGCTTATTTTGGGGAACGGCTGGATGGTGTCCTTAGAATGAGAAGCTGGGATCTCGAAGGAATTGTGAATGGCATCGATAATGATTTATATAATCCCGAGGATGATCCGTTTTTGGCCGCACCTTTTTCTTCCGGGGATCTGGAAGACAGGATTAAGAACAAGCGGGCCATTCAGGAACATTTCGGACTGCCGCGGGAGGACGGGACGCCTCTGATTGCAATGGTCACAAGGCTTACGAAGCAGAAAGGGCTGGATCTTGTACGGGGTGTTTTTCATGAAATTATGGCTACTGGCGCACAGCTGATTGTACTTGGAACAGGCGACAGGGAATTCGAAACCTTTTTCAGTCAGATGAGCAGCCAGTATCCTGAACAATGCAAAGCATTCATTGGGTTTGATGAATCGTTTGCCCACCGGATTTATGCCGGCGCTGACCTGTTTTTGATGCCGTCAAAATTTGAGCCATGCGGCCTTAGCCAACTTATCGCAATGCGGTATGGGGCTGTCCCGATCGTTAGGGAAACCGGCGGCCTTAATGATACGGTCAAACCGTATAACGAATTTACCGGTAAAGGGAATGGCTTTACGTTCACCAACTTTAATGCGCATGATATGCTCTATACAATTGAACGCGCAATATCTTTCTATCACCATAAAAATGAGTGGGAAAATATTGTGAAAAAAATGATGGAACTCGACTTCAGCTGGACTCAGTCTGCTCGTGAATACGGGAAGTTGTACAGCAGTCTTGTAAAAAGGAGTGATTCTCATGTTTTCTAATGTCCCTGAATTCAAATCAGCATATTTAAGAAAGCTGGAAATGTCCTATGGTACTACTTTTGAAGAGAGTACAAGAAGGGAACAGTTCCAGACACTCGGGACAATGATTAGGGAGCATGTGAGCACGAACTGGATTAAAACGAATGAAGCATACCGGTCATCAGGGAAAAAGCAAGTATATTACCTGTCAATAGAATTCTTGCTTGGCCGGCTTCTCCGCCATAATCTTATGAATCTTGGCATAGAGGAAGTTGTCAGCAAAGGCTTACATGAGCTCGGCGTCGACCTCGATGACCTTGAGGAATATGAGGCTGATGCGGGGCTTGGCAACGGAGGCCTTGGCCGGCTTGCTGCCTGCTTCCTTGATTCGCTAGCTTCCCTGAGTCTTCCTGGCCATGGTTGCGGGATCCGATATAGGCACGGTTTGTTTGAGCAAAAGATAGTCGATGGCTATCAGGTCGAACTTCCTGAACAATGGCTGAAGCATGGCCACGTCTGGGAGGTTCGAAAAGGCGATGAAGCAGAGGATATACCGTTCTGGGGCAAAGTGGAAAGCGTGATGGAAAATGGCCGTCTGGTATTTCGCCATGTCAACGCGGAAGTGGTCATGGCCGTCCCTTATGATATGCCAGTCCTGGGCCATAACACAAAAACCGTTAACACACTTCGGCTTTGGAGTGCCGAGCCTTCCAAATTCAATGCGGGTACTGACATTCTGAAGTATAAGAAGGATACAGAAGCGATCTGTGAATTCCTTTACCCGGATGATACGCACGATGATGGGAAAATCCTCCGCCTGAAACAACAGTATCTTCTTGTTGCATCTTCACTAAGGGCAATCATTAAATCTTTTAAAAAGAAAAACAAAAGTATCTTTGAATTGCATGAGCATACGAGTATCCATATTAACGATACACATCCCGCCCTCGCTGTCCCCGAGCTTATGAGGATTCTCATGGATGATGAAGGCCTTGGCTGGGATGAGGCATGGCATTTAACAGTCAATACGCTATCATACACAAATCATACGACACTTTCTGAAGCGCTTGAACGCTGGCCGGTTCGGATTTTCCAGCCGCTGCTGCCAAGGATTTATATGATTGTCGAGGAAATCAACGAACGCTTCTGCCGCAGCCTTTGGGAAAAATATCCCGGTGACTGGAAACGAATCGAGGAGATGGCAATCATCGCCCATGACCAGGTGCGGATGGCTCCTCTTTCTATTGTAGGCAGCCATAGCATCAACGGTGTTGCGAAGCTTCATACGGATATTCTGAAGGAACGTGAGATGAACTTGTACTATCAGGTATTCCCCGACCGGTTCAATAATAAGACAAACGGCATCACGCACAGGCGCTGGCTCATGAAAGCGAATCCTCGCCTGACCAATCTTATAACTGAGTCAATTGGTGATACGTGGATTAAGGATACCGAGCAACTCGAACGGCTGATGGAATTCAAGAACAGCAGCGCATTCCTTGAAAAACTTGCTGATATCAAGCTTGGCAATAAGCAAAGGCTCGCTGAAAGGATTCATACGCAAACAGGTATTACTGTCGATCCGCATTCGATTTTCGATATCCAGGTCAAACGGCTGCATGCCTACAAACGCCAGCTCTTGAATGTCCTTCATATCATGTATCTATATAACAGAATAAAGGAAAACCCGAATTATGAGATGCATCCAAGAACGTTCATTTTTGGTGCGAAGGCTTCACCTGGCTATTATTTTGCCAAGAAGGTTATCAAGCTGATTAATTCAGTTGCTGAAAAGGTAAATAACGACCCGGCGATAAATGGGCGAATCAAAGTGATTTTCCTTGAAAATTACCGGGTGTCACTAGGTGAGGAAATCTTCCCTGCTGCGGATGTGAGCGAACAGATTTCAACCGCTAGCAAGGAGGCGTCCGGCACGGGGAACATGAAGTTCATGATGAACGGGGCGCTGACCGTCGGGACGCTTGATGGTGCAAACGTCGAAATCACTGAACTTGTTGGCAGGGACAATATCTTCCTGTTCGGCCTGAGCGCTGCTGAAGTCCTGGAATTCCAGAGGAACGGCGGTTATCATGCCCATGAGTATTATCACTATGACAGGCGGATCAGAATGGTTGTCGATCAGCTTGTGAACGGATTCTTCCCAGATACATATGGGGAATTCACAGAAATCTATGATTCGCTTCTTGCCTATAATGACCAATATTTCGTGTTCAGGGATTTTGCATCATATGCAGACATCCAGGAACAAATTGGCCGCGAATTCAGTGACAAGGAGAATTGGCAAAAGAAAAGTCTTGTCAACATTGCGAAATCCGGTTTCTTCTCCAGTGACAGAACCATCCGTGAATATGCAGACGACATCTGGCATACCGAGCCGGTCATCATTAAATAAAAATAGAGAATAGGGAGGCCGCAGATAACTGGCCTCCCATTAAGTGTTATAACGATTTGGGGACAGGGAGAAAAAGGATGAGGAAGCGCATGCTAATTAAAAAACTAGTGCTGTTTTTATTCGTGGCCGGACTTATTTATGTTGCAGTCCTGCATTATTTTATTACAAGGAATGGAAACGAAACACCAAAAGCTGGGGCGGATTACATGATTATCCTTGGTGCAAGGGTAAAAGGGGATATTCCATCTTTGGCTTTAAAGGCAAGGATTGAGGCGGCCGCTGACTATCTGCAGAAAAATCCGCAAACTGTTGCGATTGCTTCAGGCGGTCAGGGCAAAGGGGAAAATATATCGGAAGCAGTGTCAATCAAGAGCGAGCTGATAAAAAGGGGGATTGAGGAAGAGCGGATTATCCTTGAGGACAAATCAACAAGTACATACGAGAATATCGCTTTTTCCAAAAAGCTGATACCGGAAAATGCAGCCAAGGGACTTGTCGTGACAAATGACTTCCATGTTTATCGCGCGAAGATGATTGCTGGGGATTATGGGCTTGATGCAGAAGGGCTGCCCGGGGAAACGCCTGCTCAGGCTCTAGTAAAATCGTATGCACGTGAGTATTTGGCCATCACGAAATATTATTTGAAAAAGATATTTTGAAAGCGCTTAAAGAGGAGTGGTGTGCAAAATAGCTCATTTTGCTTTATGATTAAACAAAGGAGGTGACGGGATGAAAAGTAAACTTGCTGGAGTACTAATTTTAAGTCTATCACTTTTCCTATCGGGTTGTTCATTCCTTGAAGAGGCGAATAACACCCTTTCATACGCAAATGATGCTACTGAGTACGTAAACAAAGCTGCAGATTTCGCAAAGGAAGTACCTACAAAGGTTGAAAAAGCCATGCAGGATGAACAGGCTGTTGAAGACCTGAAAAAAGAGCTGGAAACGATGAAAACGGAAATTGACCAGTTTGCAGAGCTTAAAGCACCCGGAGTAGCTGAGGATTTGCATAACAACATCCTTGAAAAGAATCAGCAGCTTGAAGGGAAAATTGATGAATACCTTGGCTATATTGAGAATGGAACTCTTGATGAAAAGGTTTTAAATAGTGAAGAACTTGCTCAGCCAATCGCTGATATCAAAAGCTTGCTTGACCAAATCAAAGAGCTGGGGAATTAATAGATAGAGCGCCTGAATAAATTATTCGGGCGCTTTTTTTTTTAGATAGGCTCTGTTAGTATTCATTGTCGATTTTTGTTGAGGTATGAGAATTTATTAGGGGGAGAGTTTCCGTCTATTGTACCCACTGACACCTTAAGAGACAGAGATAAGCGGAGAAATTCCCCTTACCTTCTTAAAATAAGTCAAAAACCAATGATTCTGGTATGATAAGTGGAAAAACTCCCCTTATTTTAAGGGAAATATGGGTATTTCCCGATTTAACTGGAATTTCTCCCCTTATTTTTCAAATAGAGTGAAATCAACATTCAGCTGTAACAGAGCCATTAGATAAAATAAGTGCTTTTTCAGGTAAATTAAGCCAAAATAGAGACATATAAAATAAGATAACGGGGTGAGGTAATGAAGGCGCTAGTACACGAAAGTAAATCAGGAATGGAAGGATTGATTTACAGAGAATTTGATACACCTGTACCGGGCCCTGGCCAGGTTCGGATCCGCCTCAAGGCTGCGGGCATGAACCATCGCGACTTGATAACCCTGGAGCGGCACAAAGAAACAGAACCGCCCCTAGTGCTCGGTTCTGACGGAGCAGGCGTAGTCGATGAAGTTGGCGAAGGAGTAAAGAATGTAGCTGTTGGTGATGAGGTAATAATTAATCCGGGCTTGGGCTGGAGGCATAATACAGAGGCACCTCCTGCAGGATTTGAAATCCTTGGCCATCCATCCAACGGTACGTTCGCCCACTATGTTGTCATTCCAGCGGAAAATGCATTTCCAAAGCCGGCGTACCTGACCTGGGAGGAGGCAGGTGTCCTTTCTCTTGCTGCACTAACTGCATACCGGGTTCTGTTTACCAGAGCCAAGATCCGTGAAGGAATGAATATCCTTATCCCGGGGATTGGCGGCGGGGTTGCCACTTTCATGCTGCAAATGGCAAAAGCGGCTGGGGCAACCGTCTACGTCAGCTCACGTTCCGAGGTCAAGTGCAGCAGAGCGCTCGAGCTTGGAGCTGATAAGGCGTTTGACAGCGGGAGCGACTGGACTGAAGCTCTTGGCGGGGAAAAGATGGATGTTGTCATTGAATCGATTGGTGCAGCAACCTTTAATAAGTCACTATCCCAGCTAAGGCCTGGCGGGACAATGGTTACGTTCGGCGCATCTGCAGGTGATGTGGTAGATTTCGATTTGCGCAGTTTCTTTTACGGGCAATACAATCTGCTAGGTTCGACAATGGGAAGTGCGGAAGAATACAGGGACATGCTTGGTTTTATCGAAAATCATAATGTACGTCCTGTAATTGAAGCGATGTTTTCCCTGGAAGATTATAAGAAGGCATTTGATTTGCTTGATAAGGCTGAACAGCTCGGCAAGGTTGGCTTAATAGTAGATTAATGGCATAGAAAGTGTTACGGGGTCCATTAAGGTGTCGACCCTTTTTTCCAAAAAATCCTTTAAACCCCATTTTTGCGCATGTTTGATGTTCGATTGTGCAAGCTAACAGAAACGGCCAGGTATTGGCTGTAATCTGAAAGTGGGGTTAGAGGTATGTATTTTTACAGGGAAGATTTGATTAATATCATTACGCCGGATAAGCCTGATCCGGCTGCTGCGAAGGTGATGCAGGAAATTCTCGGCGGCCATTTTGGCGAGATGAGGACAATGATGCAGTTCTTTTTCCAAAGCTCGAATTTCCGTGGTAAAGACAAGAAGTTCAGGGATTTGCTGCGCGGAATTTTCCTGGAGGAGATTGCGCATGTTGAGCTTGTGCAGACGACAATTAATCATTTATTGAATGAGTCGGGCGAGCCTGGTGTTGGTTCGGCTAGTCAAAGCGGTGCTCCACTTCAGGACCCAATTATGCATGCGAACCCACACCATTATATCATTGGGGCGCAGGCTTCGGTTCCTGAGGATGCTGCCGGAAATCCATGGAATGGTTCTTGGGTGTATGATCATGGCAACTTGGTTGGGAATTTGTTATCCAACTTAACTCTGGAGTCGACAGGAGTGCTTCAGAAATCGAGGATTTATGAGATGAGCACGAATAAGACGTTCCGTGAGACTCTTGCGTTTTTGATTGTGCGGGATAGTGCGCACCAGAATGCGTTTGCGAAGGCGCTTGAGACGCTGGGGGTTGATTGGGGGAAAGTGTTCCCGGTTCCGAATTATGATATTAACAAGTATCCTGAATGCAAGAAGTATGTGGAAATGGGCTTTCATAATGCGTTCTTTAACTTCAGGCTTGATGATACGCTGGTTGCTGAGATTTTTAGCGGCAAGTCTCCAAGCCGTAATGACGGCGAGCTTCAGGTTGGCCCGCCACCTGAGGGCTTCCCGGTACCGATGATGCCTGAGATTCCAAATGAGCATGCTCCAGGGACAAGTGATTTAAACAGATAGGTAAGGAACCCCGCCCTTGGTTGGCGGGGTCTTTGATTTTTAGGGGCATATTGGAAATGAAAAAGTGCCTGTCAGGGGGAAAATCAGTATGTGGCCGTTTATGTTGTTTTGTATTTACAACGCAGGGATTTTGTTTAGATATTCCCGGGCCTTATGAAGGATGGCAAGCCATGATTTATAGGTCTGTTCCCGTCTTCATAAACGAAATGAAGGGAACCCTCAGGTTTACCTGTAATGGTAATGAGGGCATTTCTAGTAACTAGGAATCTTGCAAGTATCCACCGGAAAAAGTGGATGTTTTCCATATTCCATGGCAAACTGCTACTATAAAAATATGTTTTAACGGGAAGGGTGAAAGAATTGAATCTTCTAGGGCTCCATCATGTTTCGCTGTTAACAGCAAAAGCTGAAAAAAATTATGCGTTTTATACAAAGGTGCTCGGGATGCGGCTCGTCAAGAAGACGGTGAATCAAGATAATACGGAGTCGTACCACCTTTTTTATGGTGATGCGGTAGGCAGCCCGGGGACGGAAATTACATTCTTCGATATCCCTTCGCTTGGAAGGACACATCCGGGTAAATCGAGCATTTCGTCCACATCGCTGCGGGTGCGGAATACAGAATCACTCACGTTTTGGAAAAACCGATTCGATGAGCTGGGTGTTTATCATCAAGACATTTCGGAGCGCGCGGGACGTAATGTACTGGAGTTTCAGGATTATGAGGGTACTAAACTTCTTCTTGTTGCTGATAATGGCGAGGAAGGCGTGGCTCCTGGCAAACCATGGTATGGCTCTGGTATTCCTGTTGAGCATGCAATCCTTGGATTGGGCCCTGTGACATTGACAGTGGGTGATCCAGAGCCAACCGTTAATGTACTTACGAATATTATGGGCTTTCGGCCTGTTGGTTCCTTTCCTTCCCCGGCAGGTGATTTCCCTGATATTCAGGTATTTGCTACAGGTGAGGGCGGAGCTGGTGCGGAAGTACATATCGAGTCGAGGCCGGATCTGCCGCGAGAACGGCTTGGCCGGGGCGGTGTTCACCATGTTGCATTCCGGATTCCTAATGAACAGGAGTTTGCTCAGTGGATTGAAAAAATAAAGGCAAGCGGGCTGATAAATTCTGGGGAGGTAGAGCGATACTATTTTAAAGCGTTGTACTTCAGGGAGCCAAATCATATTCTATTTGAGCTTTCTACGGATACACCTGGGTTTGCTGCCGATGAACCGGTCGATACCCTTGGTGAAAAATTGGCGCTGCCTCCTTACCTAGAACCTAAACGCGCTGAAATCGAAGCGAATCTGCGGCCTCTGGATCTCGAATGACATGAAGTATTCTAGGGTAATAGGAATTGGCTGGGACGTCGGGGGCTGGCTGGGTAATAACCATGGCGTTGCAGCATGCGTTTGGGAAGAGGGCATGGGGTCGGTTGAGTGGATTGGCTCACCGTCCTCCATTGCACTCCCGGAAGACAGGCTGCTCAGAATTCCCGAATTGGTAAAAGCTATTTCAAAAGAGTACGCGCTAATTGAGGACGATGAAACGATGATTGTGATTGGCGTGGATGCACCGCTCTCATTTCCGTCTGCCTTCGCGCAGTTACTCGGTGGGGCTGATGTGGATATCCGGAAGCCAGCTAGGGAAATCGATAATATCTTTGCTTACCGGGATACAGATCGCCATATTCATGCGGTGTTTGGAAAAAAGCCTCTTTCCGCCACGTTCGACAGGATTGGCAATAATGCTACCGTTGCAATGGCACATATTAAAATGTGGGAAAAAGAGGGGGATTTTGTGACATACCCTTTTCATCCTTCGAATGCTGAGAACAATAAGGTTATTCTGGAGGTTTATCCTGCTCTTGTAAAAGAACGGAAGTCAACGGAAGCTTTCCCAGGAATAAAACAGCTTCTCCCTACAGGTTTAGTGCCGGGTACAGATGCATACGATGCAGCTATCTGCGCGCTATATGCGATAGCCTTTGGAAGTAGCGGCACGCCCCTTCCTGCCCTTGTTGGACCAAATGGAACATGTGATGGCTGGATCTATCATTTTTCCAAAGAGGATTTGGAAAAAATGAAATGTATATAACTTGTGCTAGTGGGTTTAATTTAAAATTCATAGTGCGAACTAAACAAGATTAATAGGAGAGGGTCCTCAAGGAGGATGCCTCCCAATTTTTTTAGTTAATAAATCAGTTCGTGCGTAACCATTTTGTATTGACTTGTTTTGGCTTGCTTTTTGAGCTTTGCTCAATTAGCCAAAAGTGTTCACCGGCAGTAAATATGACTCCTAGCCGCCCCTGTGAACACTAAGTGCTGTCTGGTCATTTTGCCTGTTTTTAAAGTAAAAAAGCCACTTTTTCTGGCTTAAGCTACTTATCTCCTAATTTATTTCATAAATATTTATAGTAATGCAGATTGCGGCAAGAGGGGGAGGCGCACGCAGGCAGGATACCAGGACTACGATGTTATAGGTGTCGGGGGAGGTTTTTCCTGGCTGACAGCAGAGTAGAACAGACCGGAAAATTGTGTTTTCCTGGCGGGAACCTTTGCCGAAAGGATGGGCCAGCTTTATGGCTATAGGGAATGACATCAGCGAGAAAGGTCCACGGAAATTTTAATGATTTTTCAGGTGTCCTCAGAGCGGGGTCACCTTTTCTAGGAACAATCGCTAATTAATTCATTTTTACTGCCAAGGAGGGCGGTGTGGATGGAAATACAGTTAGGTTCTAAAGAACGAATTGCTAAGAGAGTCGCAATGGAGTTAAAAAAGGGGGAGATAGTCAATCTTGGTGTTGGGATTCCAACGCTTATCCCAAACTATTTAATGGAGGACCAGGGAGTTTATCTTCACTCGGAGAACGGTATCCTCGGTATGGGCCCGCCTCCGGTTCCTGACGAGAAGGATATGGATTGCATAAGCGCCAGCAAGCATCCAGTCACACTCGATCCGGGTGCTTCGATTTTCTCAAGTGTCGATTCATTTGGGATGATACGCGGCGGGCATATTGATGTTGTCGTCCTCGGAGCGCTACAGGTGAGCGAAAAAGGTCAGGTTGCCAATTGGGCTGTGCCAGGGTCTGATATCCTTGGAGTCGGCGGAGCAATGGATCTTGTGCCAGGGGCGAAAAGAATCATTGTTGCGATGACGCATCTTTCCAAAGGTGGCACACCAAAGCTTGTGAAAGAACTTGATTATCCTGTTACAGGGTCAAAGTGTGCGCAGATGATCGTTACCGAACTAGGTGTGTTTATCGTCAATGATGAGGAGATGCAGCTGATTGAGATAGCTGATGGCATCTCTATTGAAGAGCTCAGGAAAAAAACTGGCGCGGAGTTCAGTATTTCAGACAGTTTGAAGAAGTGGTGATTTTTTAGAGGTAATATTATTAACGAGAAAAATGAACCGGGCAGATTAGGAAATTTTGCAGCTGTCTGAAAGTTTAGGCAGCTGCCGCTTTATTCATTTTACTTATGTGGTACGCTTTCATTGGAAAATGATTACTTTACCAAGGGAGTATGTTTTATGTCAGGAGCCGTTCTTAACTAATCCAACACAATTGGATAACTCGTTTCAGGCCAGAAAGCCTCATCTAGCAGGTTTATTTCGTTATGGCCAGGAATGGTAGTTAAGAACAAATGGACATACAAGCATGCATTCCTTAAACCGACTGTAGCTGTGTAATGTGCATATGCTATTTATTTTTGTTTTTTTTAAGGAGAAGTGGCGAATAATAACCGCCCTTTTTGAGCCGCGCTGATCTGTTCAGCGCGGCTATTTTTATTTTAGGAGATGGGAAATATGAATATTCACACGTTTAAGGTTCTTGATTTTAATAAAATCAGGGAAGAACTTGCGGCATATGCATTAACGACTGCGGGAAAAGAAAAACTTGTTAACTTGATGCCATCAACGAATATAAACCAAATAGAAGCTTTACTGGACGAACTTTCCGAAGCGGTTGAAATTATGAGGATCAGTACGAGCGTCCCTGTTCATGGGCTTGAAGGGATTAATTCAATTCTTCAGGGGATCAATAAAGGTTCAGCCTTGAAGCCGGAGCAATATAGCCGCCTGTATGACTTTTTGGATTGCTGCGTAAAAATGAAGCGGTTTATGAAGGATAAGGACTTTGTTGCACCGAGGGTAGCCAGCTATATTTATGCTATTGATGAATTGCCCGCACTCGCTGCCGAAATTATCCGCTGCATCCGCCATGGCGGTGTGGATGATTATGCCAGCAAGGAGCTTTTGAAAATACGAAAGCAAATTGCTGTCCAGGAAGAACGTCTAAAGGAGAAGGTTCAGCAGCTTGTCCGCTCTGCTAAATACAAAACGTATTTGCAGGAGAATACAGTAAGCTTAAGGGACGGCCGCTATGTTATTTCTGTTAAAAAAGAATACAGGACGAAGATAAAAGGTGCAGTTCTAGATACGTCGGCTTCCGGTTCGACCATTTATATTGAGCCCGAGGAAATATCTTCTTACCATGATGAATTATTTTGGCTAAAGTCCGATGAAGAATCGGAGGTAGAAAAAATCCTAAGTTACTTGACTGGGCTTGTGGAGGCAAATGAGCAGCAATTGCGCTTCGCTGTTGAAACTATGGTCCATTACGACTTTTTGTTTGCAAAAGCAAAATACAGCCGGGCAATTGATGGGAAGAAGGTTTCAGTAAACGAATCTCATATCATCAGACTTAAGGGCGCGAAACATCCATTGCTCGGTGATCAAGCAGTAGCGCTTACCATCCAGCTTGGTGATCCGCAAAATGCACTGGTCATAACCGGGCCCAATACCGGAGGAAAAACAGTTTCCATTAAAACTGTCGGACTTTTGACGCTCATGGCTCAATCGGGTCTATTTTTACCGGTGGAAGAAGGAAGTGAAATTGCTGTCTACCAGAATATTCTCGTCGATATCGGTGATGGCCAGAGTATTACTGAAAATTTAAGTACATTCAGTTCAAGAATCGTCAACATCATAGAGATTTTAAAAGAAACAAATGACAGGTCCCTCGTCTTGCTGGATGAGCTGGGATCCGGAACGGACCCTGGTGAAGGAATGGGGCTTGCCACAGCTATACTCGAACAGCTTTACGCTAAAGGGGCAACCCTGCTGGCGACGACCCACTATAGTGAAATCAAGGATTTTGCGGACCGCCATGATGGATTCATCAACGGATCTATGGAGTTTGATATCAATACGCTGAAGCCAACATACCGGCTCACTATCGGCGAGGGCGGGGAAAGCCAGGCATTTGCCATCGCATTGAAGCTTGGGGTCCACCCGAAGCTGATTGAAAGGGCACATCAAATAACGTACAAGGAAGAAAAGTTATACGGAGATATCCGAATTGAGGATAGTAAAAAGAAAGATATGGATAGGCAAATAATCGTCAATCGGCACCAGCAGCGAAAAAAACAGGTGCAAAAGGCCACAGGACATGTCCAGCACTATTCCATGGGTGATAATGTCACGATATCACCTGACAATAGAATTTGGCATCGTTTATAAGGGTCCGGACGAGCAAGGAAATTACATTGTTCAAATTAAGGGTGAGAAACGAACAGTCAACCACAAACGGTTAACGCTGAAAATCGCAGCTGCTGAACTCTATCCCGAGGACTATGATTTTGATATTGTGTTTAAGTCCAAGGATTATCGAAAAAAGAGCAAAATCATGTCAAAGCGGCATGGGGATATTGTGATAGAGCATGAGGAGTAAGGAAACAGGGTAATAGAGGAATGGTGTCTCCTATTTCGGAGATGCCATTTCAACCTTTTTTAGGACAAAATAAAAGAAAGCCTGGCGGGACTTGAACCCGCAAGATGCACATCAGCCTTCGAATAGGCTGGTGGCTGCTCTGCCGTTGAGCTACAAGCTTTCATAATAAGTATAGGGACAATCAAGGAAAATTATGCAAATTTCCCTATCTTTTTCTTTTCGAGATTTCTTCTGTTACGATAAATGCTAGATCGTCATTACCAAAAAGTGATAATACACCAAGCAGGGTCTGATCAGGCACTTCGCCGGCTTCGTCTTTTGCTACAGTCAATTCAAGCGCTTCACGCAAGGCGTGGTTGGAGCCTTGATGGGGATAGGCTTTTAAATAGATTTCCTCCGGGTCAAGGTCATTGTTGATGCACCACTGCGCGAAAACTAGGATCATCATTTTCTCATCGGCCTGGTAATTCTCGATGATTCTATCCTGAAGTTCTTTGTTATTCATCTTTTGTTCTCCTTCTGCCATGTTAGCTTAAGTATACGCGATTGTTAAAAAGTTTTCACGTTCATGCAGGGAAATCCGGGGAAATGTCGAATTGCAAGAGTAAGGAGTGAAGCCAATTGGAGACAGTGATTTTAACAACCTATAAAATTCCCGGCCTGCCGATGCCGATTAAGATTGCTTCAACCATTGAGCCGAAGAAGGAACAAATCTATAATAAGTTGATTGAGTTGCTCAATCAGTATAATATTGAAGGCGACATCCAGTTTAAAAAACTGCTTGTCGAAAATGAAAACTCGATGTACATTTATGAGCTTGGCGAAAAACGCTGCATGGTGCTTGTCGAGAAGTTAGAAAAAGTTAAAGAATTTGATGTGTGAGCAGGGCATGAATTCTTCTCTTTTTGGGAAAATAATGAACGAATGTCCTAACCATCTGCAGAGAGGAGACGTTTTATGGAAAAGATTGAAGTTGGTGAGATTTTTACCATTGCTGATGAAAATGATGAAGAACAGCAGGTTGAAGTACTTGCTGTCATGGAACTTGATGGTACTGAATACGTTGCAGTAAGCTTTATCGAGGATCTGGAGGAAGATACTGAGGACGATATCGACATTTTCTTCTTGAAAGTTGATGAGGAAGGCGACCTCGATGCGATTCAAACAGATGAAGAGTTTGATAAAGTGGCGGCAGAATTCGAGAGAGTAATGGACGAGGAAGAAGATAACGAGTAAAAAACAAGGGAGAGCTTATAAAACCAAGCTCTCCCTATTTTTGTGCCTAATTCTTAGTCACTAGCCTATCTTGTTTGATTACATCGTTTATTGTCCCGGCAAGGCTGGTGTCACCGCTGCTATCATGTCCGGCCTCCCAAAGCATCATTCCGCCAAACCCGTTTTTAAACGCAAGTTCGGCTTTTTTTGCCACAGTTGGCTCCCCATTATAAAAATAAGTTGTCCCGTTTACAGTAATATAATCTTTCTGTGCATTACGAGGATCTTTTTTTACAATTGCGGCATACGATAGCTGTTTAGCATTTTGGTCTTCAGGCTGTGCATAAGCCGGGATACCAAGGACAAGCTTTTCCTTTGAAAGCTGGAGACGATCAAAATAGCTGGACCAATAATGAACAATAGTCTCAACATAGTCATACGGAGCGAGGTTCGCAGCGTGATACCCGTCATCCCATTGCCCGTCGTAGGCCATAATATGTATACGGTCCGTGTATTGGAAAAGCTCCGGCTTAAAGACGACAGAATTGACTTCTTTACCTGTCACGGCATTAATTTTCGAATAAACAGCAACTGAAAGTTCTTTGTTTAGCGGGTCTAGCCTTAACTTTAATTCCTTTGCAAATTCAGTAAGGTTTTGTGCGTCTTCCTCAGATCGCGGATGCTCAAAATCAATATCGATACCATCAAGCTGTTCTTTATTGACGATTGCAAGCAATTCATTCACAAGCCTTGTTCGCGACGGTTCCTGGCTGATTGCCTGTTTAAAGTATGGATACGAAGCACCGCCAGATAAGTGGTACCAGCCGCCAACAGCAAGCATGACTTTTGTGTTTTCCTCCCTGGCAAGCTTAACGGTCTGTCTTAAGTTGTCCCAGGCCATGTCACCGTTCATCGCAACTTGTCCATCTGCAGCGGGATGGGCAAATGAGAAGATGATATGCGTATACTCTTTGTAATTTGTGTTTTTCGGGTCACGGAAATCCTGTACATACCCTATAACAGCCTTTTCAGCTTCAGGTTCTGGCACCACTTTACCTGGAAGAGCCTTTAAGGAGCCAGAAGCAGGATTATTGGTATAACTCGGTTCCGGTGAAGCCTTATATGAAGTAACCAATGAGCCAACAAGGAATCCGCCTATAAAGATAAAGAGAGTGATTAAAATAAATGCAAGTTTGCGTGAAAGTTTCATGACGCCCCTCCCAATTAATGCTCTATCATTCTATCAGAAAAGGAAGATTGTCGCAGTGGTAAATATCAGGCGCTGCTCGAAAATCCTCATTACGCTATCGCGTAATTTCGTGCGATGCATTTTCGGGAAGCTTTCCTTGTGCTATCGCCTTTTCTTCGTGCGATGTTTATGCTGCCGAAGCTTCCCTAATGGAGCTAGACGTAAACTAGCTAGATAAAAAAGTAATCCACAGTCGCGAAATTTAAAGTTTACTTTACAATGAAAAAAGCCAGTATTCATCTACTGGCCTTATCTCAGTTTTCGTATTGTAAAGTTATCTTGGAGCAGCAGCCAGTTCTGGGGATATGGATATCCAAGTACCCAATAACTGATCCCGCGTAAATTGTATTCCTTAACAAGATCAAATTTCGCCTGCGCGCTTCTAGCATCCTCGAACCAGACCACATGCTGGCGCCCCTGCTCATCTTTGTAATAAAAATAAGGGGAAGCTGCTGTCTGGTCATATTGTATGGCTGCGCCGTAGCGAATCGCCCTATTAACCGCTTCCTGCGGGCTGTATGTTTCCGCTTCCTGCCCCTGTTCATGTGGAAGAATCCAATCCCTTGCGTATAATTGGAATCCCATCATTATTTTATCCCTAGGCATAACCGAGACTGCGTAATCGAGTACTCTCCGGATTTCGTTCAGAGGCGAAACGGCCATTGGTGGCCCGAGCCTGTAGCCCCATTCATACGTCATCAGCACTGAAAAGTCAGCAATCCTGCCATGGGCAGGATAATCATGTGCTTCATAAAGCAGCCCCTTTTGTTCGCCGCTTATTTTTGGAGCCAATGAAGTGGAAACAAAATATCCTTCACGATGCAGCAAATCAACTGTTCGCTGCAGGAACTGATTATACAGTTCCCTGTCTGCTGGCAGGACATTTTCAAAGTCAATATTCAATCCCCGGTAGCCCTTATTTTTCATAATATCGAGAATATTTGCAAGAAGCTTCTCCCGGTTGGCGGAGCTTGCAAGGACTTCATGGGCGATATTCTCCCCGGCTTCAGTTGCTGTGAAATTAGTAATCGACATCATTGGCAGCGCACCTTCAGAAAGACCGGCCTGAATCGCATCAGTATCATCCTGCATATAAAGGACTAGTGACCCATCCGGCTGTATGACATATGCAAAAGGGGCAATATACGTCATATCCTGGGCAACTTCGCTTACAAGCTGGACGGCTTTTTCGTTCGAATGGTACGTAAAAGCGTTTGTTTCAATCACTTTCTTTTGCCGCGGAATTACAAGCACCATCCCAATCTGAATAACGTTAGGATTGGCAAGATTATTTGAACGGATAATTTGCGGCACTGTAGTTCCGTAGCCCTGGGCAATTTGCCAGAGAGTTTCCCCAACCCTTACCGTATGACGGATTGGCGGTATTCTTAAAACCATCCCAGGGTAAAGTACGTTGGGATCCGCAATGGCATTTGCTTGAATAATTGCATTGATGCTAACTCCATAGCGCTGGGAAATCGACCAAAGTGCCTCTCCGCGCCGGACGGTATGAAGCACGTCCGGTATAGGTATAATAAGCGCCTGGCCGACTGCAAGCCGAGAAGGATCTTCAAGGCCGTTTGTTTCGGCGATGCTTTGTATAGATGTTTGATAACGGCGAGCTATCTGCCATAACGCCTCACCACGCTCGACAACATGGATAATCATCGGGTACCCCCTCATTAAAAGACCTACAAATAGGATATGAGCCTAGTTTGGATAGTGTGAGCGATGTATTCCTGCCTTTACATTCATAGAAAGCGACTCAAAAGGAAAATCTATGAATGAGGTGATGTCAATGCCCAGGGAGAATAATAGTAAAATCCACTCTGCGCTGAGTGATGAGTTGGCTAGAGAAATTGAAAGGCTGATTGATGGATTAAAGGTTACAAAGAACTTCCGGTCTGCGACAGCTGAAGAATGGTATATATTCCTTCCAGGTTATAGGGATGTTCAAACTGGCGGGGCGGCGGGGAAAGCGATTATTCATTATAACCTTTATGGAAACCGCGATGTTTTCATTAATACAACTATTATTTTTGATGACCCCCGACTATATGATCCATCGCAGCATCAGCTTGTATATGCAGTTGCAGATGAACTTGTAAACAGGCTTGTCGGGTATGCTGATACGTTATTGTCAGTTCATGCCGGTGAAAATTCGTATCATGCGGAGTATGTAAGTCAAAAAGTGTGAGGGAGTGCTCTTATGGATAAGAAAGAAGAACAAGTTGAACAGAATGAAATGAATTCGGATAATAAGAGGGATTTGTATGGGCTTAAAAAAGACGAAAGCCTGTTGTCCGTCCAGTTTGCTACAAATGAAAACAAGTATTTAACCGACACGGATGAGGGCTTATCTTAAGGTTACTTAAGTAATAATAGGAAAATGAAATTGCATGATATTGATAATTAGAAGAGTATTTGATGAATAGTGGGAAGTTTGGGCAGCGGCTATCGCTGCCTTTAGTGCAAAATTAAAACTTTATATTACTTGTACAAGTACATGGACCTGATTATATAAAGGTGCCTATAGCTGCTGAGATGATTTGATTGACAATATACCCCTATAGGTATATTATTTAGATAATCAATGTTAACCTTTTCCAAGGGGTATGTAGATTATAAGTCAATTAAAATCAGGGGGTTATAAGATGTCCGCTGAAGAAAAACAAGTGAAGGATTGTGCCGCAACTGGTAATTGAAGTATCAACCAAACAAAGGTTTCTGAACATGGAAAACAGGTGAAACAACCGTTTCCAATATGACCAGGAATGTTTGTATGGCTCCTGGCAGGAGTCATTTACATGATTTATAGTACCTTTAGTTGATTTTAAACTTTATTAAGAGAAGGGGGGAGCCAGCAATAGAGGTTATCCAAATTGGTTCTTTTACCTTTATGACGAAATGGGTTGTTCTAGGTATTTCCATTATACTCGGTCTAATTTTACTGAAGCTATGGCTGCTGCGTACCCAAAAAAACGAAACTGGAAAACGATTATTTGATTTGGCGTTTAACAGTGTATTTTTAGGTCTTCTGATTTGGAAAGGCAGTTTGCTGCTGTTTGAGCCGAAATTAATAATTGAGAGTCCAATGTCGTTATTGTATTTCCACGGAGGAACAAAGGGAATCATTTTCGGAACGTTAGGTGCGTTCATTTATTACTTGTTCAAAGCCAGGAAACTAAAATTACCTAACCGTATGATTTTGCAGTCAACACTTGTATTTGCCATTGCAGCTATGAGTGGGTCTTTTTTATTGAATTTCATTTTAAATGACGATACAACGGACGTACAAACAGCTTCAACCAAAACAGAAGTAGGGCTGCGGGAAGGAAATATAGCACCTGATTTTCAGATAAAAACCTTAGATGGTGCTGACGTTAAACTGTCTGAGTTGCGAGGTAAAAAGATTATCGTGAATTTCTGGGCAACCTGGTGTCCTCCATGTAAAGCTGAAATACCCCATATGCAGGATTTTTATGACTCAGTAGATAAAACCAAAGTAGAGATTCTCGCGATTAACTTGACCACAACAGAGAAAAATACGGGAAGTGTAAAGGAATTCGTAACAGATAAAAACGTAACTTTTCCTGTTTTACTCGACGAGGATGGAGACATAAGCGACCAATATCAAGCGATAACAATTCCAACCAGTTATCTGATAGATACAAAAGGAATTGTCCGAAAGAAAATAGTCGGGCCGATGGATAAAGATATGATGAATCAATTAATTAAAAGTATTAATTGATAAAATTTTATGAGTATAGGTTAGTTAGAGCATTATAACTTATTTATATCCGAAATTATAGCTGCCACTGGAAACTTCAGTGGCGGCTTTTAATATAAAACAAACCAAAAAACCCTGCCTTGCAGGGTTTCATTAGCTGGGATCCGCTTCATCCAGGGAAACAATCGTTACGTTGGTTGTATTTCCTTCTTTAATGTCCTGTTGGGATGCCTCGATTCCAAGGCCTTTATTATCTTCCATGCCAGGGGCAATGGTAGCCTCATTACGTCTGCCTTTTTCTTTCATCAAAATAAACACCTCGCCATAATATTCTTCAGAAACAGTATCTGCCTCTGGCTCATTTTTATCCATTATCCCTTGGGAGATACTGCTAACTAATTTCCTTATATTAATGAAAATTTGAGAGACCCTAGAAGTAAATCCGTATTGAGGTGAAAATAATGGCGGACAAAAGGAATAAAAGGAAACAAGTGACGAAAAAACGTCAAGAGAATCAAGTTATGATTAAAGGAAAAGGCGACGCCAATCTTTCTCCTGATGCTGGTAAGCCGTTAATTTAATTTAAAGGAGGAACCACAATGAAAACAAAGGACGATTTTTCAAAAGGGGCAAAAATTACAGATGATGCACACCAATTTGGGCCGCCAAATGGAGGAAGTGTAAATCATCACTCCCCGCAAACCAAAAAGAATGGAGTTCGTGGAAATACTAAAAAGTAACGGAGATGCATGGGAAAATGACGAATAAAAAAAGATCTTCGCAAACCGGGCCGGCACCAATTGAACAAAGTACAACAGGTTATGGATTTGCTCCGGCAGATAAAAAAGACAAAAGTAAAAATAAAAATACAAAGTTGTAACACACAGGAGTGGATGCTTGAATGGGAGCAATTGACAGGAATGGC
Organism: Bacillus sp. FJAT-18017; assembly: GCF_001278805.1. Classification (GTDB taxonomy): domain Bacteria; phylum Bacillota; class Bacilli; order Bacillales; family Cytobacillaceae; genus Bacillus_D. The sequence continues at coordinate 2,447,201 of NZ_CP012602.1, forward strand.
TACCGCTTTGAACCCGAATTTAGTGTTATAAGCCAAGATGGCGCGATTCATGTTTATAAAAATGGCGAGTTTCTCGAAGAAATCAAATTCTCGTTTGATGGCAAATACCCCGTCCTCAACGATATCGAGCGCATTGTCGATGACTATTGTGATAAGAAAGGGATATAATAATCCCCGTTACTAATACCTTTCCAATCGGAGAGGTTTTTTCTTTGGTTTAAAACCGGTGGTTAGGTAACATGAAAGAGGGAAGAGGTTAATGTACATTTTGAGAAACAGGTGAGACAGTTGGTACAACAGGATTTCACAAAAGGGAATATTTATAGCCAGCTAATACGTTTTTCGACTCCTATCATGGTTACGAATATTCTTCAAGTATCTTATCAGTTCATTGACAGTCTGTGGGTAGGGAATCTGCTTGGTGCAAATGCGCTTGGGGCAATCGCTGTCGCAGGTACAGTCATCTTTACTGTATTATCCTTTATTATCGGGATAAACAATGCGTCTTTGACGATTCTTTCACAGCAAAAGGGAATGGAAAGCAATGATGGGTTGAAAAGATACTTAAATGCATTTACGGTGCTGCAGATATTGTTATCAATCATTCTTGGTATAGGCGGGTACTTTTTGGCGGAGCCGATTTTAATCATGCTGGACACACCGGCTGAAATGGTTCCGGAAGCGGCAGTGTACCTCAAAATCAACTTTCTCTGGATTGGATTCGTTGTCGGATACAATTTTATCAGTACGATTTTGCGTTCATTGGGCGATAGCAGGACACCCCTCTATATTGTGATGGTTTCGGTTGCCTTGAATGCTCTCCTCGACCCTCTTTTTATTGAAGGTTTGGATTTGGGGATGGCAGGTGCCGCTTATGCCACAATATTATCGCAGGGGTTGGCTTTCCTTGGAGGGCTGGCGTATATACTAATAAAGGGACTTGCTCCGTTTTCAGTACCATTCTTGCCAGATCGAAAAGAAGTGAGCGTGATTCTGAAATTGGGTATCCCAGCAGGGCTTCAGATGGTGGTTATTTCTGCTGGGGTAATGGCTATTATGAGTGTCGTTAATTCATTGGGCGCCGCCGCGACAGCAGGTTTTGGCGCCGCACAAAGGCTAGACAGCATCATTATGATACCCGCACAGGCACTAGGGACAGCGGTAAACAGCATGGCTGGACAGAATATTGGAGCCGGCAGGTGGGACAGGGTTCAAAAAATCGCTTTATACGGAACTTTATATAATCTCGCTGTCATGTTCCTAATTGCAGGCGCTACATTTCTTTTTGCGAGAAAAGGAATTCAGCTATTTATTAATAATCGTGAAGCCGTTGATTTCGGTACATTGTATCTTAAATTAATTGCATTTACTTATCCGTTTCTCGGCATTAACTTTATTTTAAATGGAGTCGTTCGTGGTGCTGGTGCGATGATGCAGGTCCTTGTTTTAAATATCATCTCTTTCTGGGTACTCAGGTACCCGCTAACCGCCTTGTTTACAGCTAATTTTGGCGAAAAAGGCGTAGCACTTGGAATGGGAACAAGCTTTGCAATTAGCAGTGTCATTGCCTTCCTATATTTTAAGTACGGAAAATGGCGGAAAAAGGAGCTCTTTAGCGACTAGAAAGTATACAGGCCTTGAAGGCCTCTTTTTTTTGCATTTTTTTCTTCCGGCTTTGGCTGAATTGGAAACCCTAAAAATGGGGAAGGTAATGTGGAATCATTGCAAGATTCCATTTACCCATTACATTCACAGGAGGCCGCCATGACTGTATATGTTTATCAAACTTTTGAAATAAAGCAGGAAAAGTTTACAGAAGCGTTTAAGACCCTGGAAGAGATCGTCAACTATCGCAATGAGCATTATTCCCACCATATCGAGCTATTGTCGCCGATAACAGGGCCAGATTATGAATATGTGCTTTTATCCAAATATGAAGGCCTGGCTGAGATGGAACTCCAGAATAAGAAAATGTTCGATGATGAGGAGTATAAAAAGATATTTTCTCCTTTCTTCCTGGAAGATGTTGCCCAGGGGACCATGGCGACATTTATGTACCGTACAGTACAGCATGTCCCAAAACCGGTTTCACAGGATGGCAATGACAAGGAAGATAAAGAAAAAGAATAAAACTATCCTAACCATTAAACATGACTGCGCCTAAAGAAAACATAAACCTATAGGAGGCTGAGCCATGGATTTTTATGTCCCCACGGACAAACAAGGGAAAAAGAGCAGTGGATCAAGCAGTGGGAATCTAAAATGGTGGCAATTGTCGATGATAGGAGTTGGGTGCACAATTGGCACCGGATTTTTTCTTGGTTCGGCAATCGGAATAAAAACAACAGGACCTTCAATTGTTATTTCGTTCATTCTTGCTGCTTTCGGCACGTATACCGTTTATAACTTGCTGGCAAAAATGACTGCACAGGATCCCCAGGATGGTTCCTTTTGTTATTACGCGGGAAAGGCGTACGGACAATGGGCGGGCTTCAGCTGCGGCTGGAATTACTGGTGTTCAAACATACTCATCATGGGAAGCCAATTAACCGCTTTATCTATTTTGTCCCAATTTTGGTTTCCGAATATACCGCTATGGCTATTTGCAGCAGGCTATGCTATCTTGTCCATCCTCGTTGTCATCACAGGCAACAAGGGATTCGATAAGGTTGAAAACGTGCTGGCTGTCATAAAAACCGCAGCTATTGTTATGTTTATCATCCTTGCAGGCCTTGCTTTTTTCGGGGTATTTCATGCTGATGTTACGTATCCAGGGTTGCCCGGGTCTATGAAGGAGCTATTTCCTGATGGATTCACAGGATTTTGGTCATCTTTGATCTATGCTTATTATGCTTATGGAGGTATAGAAGTTATTGGGTTGATGGCAACAAGGCTAAAGAAAATGGAGGATGCTCCTAAGGCCGGAGTAATCATGCTGATACTGCTTGTGGTCATCTATGTACTCTCCCTGGGACTTGCCGTCATCATGTCAGGACATGAAGAATTCAGTGACAAGGAAAGTCCGTTTGTAACAGCATTGGAACATATTAATATGCCATTTTTCCCGCATGTTTTCAATGCGGCAATCATAATGGCCGGTTTCTCCACCATGACCGCTTCTTTGTTTGGTGTAACAACATTGCTAGTAACACTCTCAGAAAGCAAAGATGCACCCGCTATTTTTGCAAAGAAGATTAAGTGGAAAAAGGTGCCTCTGCCATCGCTCGGCCTAGCAACAGTTGGGCTTTTAGCATCTATCATAACTGCATTATTGCTGCCGGGAACGATTTATGAGTATATTACCACAGCTGCAGGCATCCTCATTTTGTTTAATTGGGCTTTTATAATCCTTTCCGGTTATAAATTGCTTGATATGAAAGCCGGAGGAAAATTTCTGGGATTCATTGGTCTGGCTTTGATCCTTGCTGCTGTTAGCGGCACGCTTCTTGAAAGCCATATACGCTTTGGATTTTTTGTAAGCATCGGATTTGTTGTCACAATCGCTTTAGCCTCCATCATAATGAAGAAGATGGTTTGGAATAAAGCATAAGTACTGGCTGATCCATACAGGGTCAGCTTTTTTTAAAAAAAATTTAAGCCCTATTTAATCGGATTGTAAGCGGTATCAAAGGAAAAACCGCCAACATGACCACTTGCATAAAAATTTCTAAGTCTCTATAATGTCTACAACGGATGGACATTTGTTTACATACAGAGGACAATTTGAGAGGTGAAGGAATATGGATAAGATTTTAGTCGGTCTATTAGGATATGGGACAGTTGGTACGGGTGTAAAAAAAATAATTGAAGACCATCAGGATAAACTGAGGCACCAAGTAGGATGCCCAGTGATAATAAACAAAATCCTGGTTAAAGATTTACAAAAGCATAGCCAGGATCCAATTGATCAGAGTTTATTTACAACGGATGCGAGTGAAATCATTCATAATCCAGAGATTGATATAGTTATAGAAGTAATGGGAGGAATGGAAGAGACAAAGGCAATGCTTCTGGATGCTCTTAACAGAAAAAAGCATGTAGTAACGGCAAATAAAGATCTAATGGCTGTTTACGGTGCAGAATTGCTGACGGCAGCCCATAAAAACAACTGCGATTTATTTTATGAAGCAAGTGTTGCAGGCGGCATTCCGATACTAAGAAGTCTTGTTGATGGCCTTGCATCCGATAGAATCACTAAAATGATGGGGATTGTTAATGGAACGACAAATTTCATTCTTACAAAAATGAGTAAGGAAGGCCTTCCATTTGATCTTGTATTAAAAGAAGCACAAGAGAAAGGCTATGCTGAATCAAATCCTGCGGCAGATGTTGAAGGATTGGATGCGGCAAGGAAAATGGTAATCCTGGCCACTCTTGGGTTTTCAATGAAAATTGACTTAGAAGATGTGAATGTTTCCGGAATCACATCCGTTACCCAGGAGGATATTAAATACGGGAAGCAGCTAGGTTATACGATGAAATTGATTGGATACGCACATAGGCAAGGAGATAAAGTCGAAGTAAGTGTTCAGCCTACCTTCATAACTGACAGTCATCCACTGGCATCTGTCCAGAACGAAAACAATGCAGTGTTTGTTTGTGGGGAAGCAGTTGGTGAAACAATGTTCTACGGTCCTGGTGCAGGAAGCTTACCGACAGCAACTTCCATTGTGTCCGACCTGGTGGAAGTAATCAAAAATCTGCGTCTGGGTGTTAATGGGCGCAGCGCTGTCATTCCCCAGTTTACAAAGAAGCTTAAAACAGATGACGAAAAGTTCTCTAAATATTTCCTTCGTCTAAAAACAAGAGATAAGGTAGGGGTATTCGCAGAAATCGCCTCGATTTTTTCAAAACACGAAGTCAGCTTCCAAAAAATCCTCCAGATGCCAACTACCCAAAAGGAAAAGGTGGATTTGGTTGTAGTAACGCATTTGGCATCGAGTAAAAGCATCTCAGATCTTAAGGATGCTTTGCTATCTGTTCCTGAAGTGGAAGAAATAAAGAGCTTTTATAGAGTGGAAGGTGTGTCTATATGATGTGGCCAGGACTATTGAAAACGTACAAGGAATATTTACCGATAAATAACGATACTCCACTTCTTACGTTACAAGAAGGAAATACACCCTTAATTCGGCTTGAAAAACTTTCCGACCAACTCGGCATCGAACTATTTGTTAAATTGGAGGGAGCAAACCCCACAGGATCTTTTAAGGACAGAGGAATGGTCATGGCCGTTGCAAAAGCACTGGAAGAGGGAAGTAAAACCATCATTTGTGCATCTACAGGCAATACCTCCGCTTCAGCAGCAGCTTACGCGGCACGAAGCAACCTTCGGTGTATTATTGTCATTCCAGACGGAAAAGTGGCTGCAGGAAAACTTGCACAGGCCATGATGTACGGTGCAGAGATTATTTCTATAAAAGGAAATTTTGATGAAGCTCTTGAAATGGTGCGCCATATTAGCGAAGTAGAACCGATTACTCTTGTGAATTCGGTCAACCCATTCCGCCTTGAAGGGCAAAAGACTGCAGCCTTTGAAATATGCGACCAGCTAGGGGATGCTCCTGACATCTTAGCAATTCCTGTCGGTAATGCCGGCAATATTAGTGCATATTGGAAAGGGTTTAACGAGTACAACAAATCAAAAGACACAAAATTGCCAAGGATGCTCGGCTTTCAAGCAGAGGGTGCAGCTCCATTGGTTAAAAATCATATTTTTCAAAATCCGGAAACAATTGCAACTGCTATTCGAATCGGAAATCCTGCAAGCAGTGAACTGGCAAAAGCTGCTGTTGCAGAATCAAATGGCGGCTTTTTCGAAGTAACCGATGAAGAAATTCTTGAGGCATATGTGAAATTGGCTAGATCTGAAGGGCTTTTTGCAGAGCCGGCGTCGTGCGCTTCATTGGCAGGCGTTATGAAAAGTGTAAAAAATGGCACGATTCCAAAAGGATCAAGGGTAGTATCAGTTCTGACTGGCAACGGTTTGAAAGATCCCGATACAGCTGTTATGGCTAGCAAGGTTAAGGAGATACCTCTTCTTAATGGCAAGGACGCTGTGGAAGATTTCATACGGGGAGCTGCCCTTAAATGAGCTTTATCATACAGGTCCCTGCTAGCACAGCCAATATTGGCCCAGGGTTTGACTCCCTGGGCCTTGCCTTAAATTTATACTTAAATGTTGAGGTTGAGTTATCTCATACCTGGGTGGTTTTGACCGACTCTGAGGAATTAACAGCCTTTCCAAAAGATGAATCCCATTTCATCGTTCAAATCGCGATTCAAACTGCTGCTAAATATGAATCAACATTGCATCCATGCAAATTGAGACTATCCAGTGACATCCCACTCGCCAGGGGCCTAGGGTCGAGTGCTGCTGCGATTGTTGCGGGAATTGAGCTCGCTGACTCAGTAGGGAAACTAAATTTATCCCATAATGAAAAGCTCATGCTTGCTACCGAGTTTGAAGGTCATCCTGATAACGTTGGTGCCTCCCTGTATGGCGGGCTTGCGATAGGCCGCCTTGAAGAAGACGAAGTTGATATGCTCCATTATAATGATATCGATTTTGAACTTGTAGCGGTAATTCCTAATGAAACGTTGTCCACAACAGTTTCGAGACAAGTTCTTCCTGAGTTTTTCTCATATAAGCAAGCAGTTCAGGCCTCATCGACTGCTAATTTGCTAATTGCCTCTTTATTGACAGGCAATTGGGATATGGCAGGAAGGATGATGGAAAAAGATATTTTTCATCAGCCATACAGAAAAGAGCTGATTCCCAACTACAGTATGTTAGAAAAGGCAGCAAAACAAGGAGGCGCTTTTGGAGTTGCTCTAAGCGGAGCGGGTCCTACTGTGTTATGCTTTACAGCCAAAGGAATGAGTAAGCAACTTGCAAATGAATTAAAGCGGGAATTGCCAGCTTATGAAATAAAACAATTACGAATTGATTTTGCCGGCAGCAGAGTATTTGGGTTGAGGACAGCGGATCAGCATTAATCATCTTCTTCCTGTTAGTCCCTTGTTATCCATCAGTATGTCCGTGAATCGGAAAATCAAAGGTCTAAAACAGGTGTGATTTTCTTGAGAATGGGTAGATTATATCTACAAGACCAGGTGGGGAGGAGATCAATTGACTATAAACACCAGGTTCCCATTTTATGACCAGATACTTGGGCTGATAACGCCTCACTTGCCAATGATTTTAAATGACTTGTCGGGCAATTATTATGAGGATGAAGTTGAATACGAGGCCGATTTTGACGAGGAATACAGTGAGGAATTTTTTGATGATGTGGACCTTGAGGATTTTGGTGAGGAAACGGATGAAGGCAATGACATTCTGAATTTCGCCATTTCCTTTGAGCGAGGCAATTTCCCAGACAACGAAGTAAACCAAACTGGAGAGCCTTGTGACTTCGAAATGATTATCAAGCCCTTTTTTACAATAAAGCCTTATATACTAATTGGGCTTCATAATGGAAAGACGCAACAGTTTTTTTCTGAAATTATTGACTTTCCCGACTATGAGCCGATTGACTTATTAGAGAAGTTTGCTGTAATGGTCCGCGGTTTATTCAAGGATGAGTCAGATTATAACAAGATATTCATTCTGTCCAGTATGTCACACCTTGCAATCAAGGAATTGATATCCTTTGATGAACCGGCTTATATCAAGGGGAAGGATGGAAATGTCCAATATGTTTCAAGCCCATACTTCGAGCTGGACAATCCTACGGTTCAGGAATATTTGATAAAACAAAAGCAATAAATATAAAAGGGGAGCTGCAAATGCAGTTCCCCTTTGTTGATGTCTAGCTCCAGGGCTGACAAAAGGCGCTTGCGCTTTTGTTTACGCTAATCTAGGCGCGTGGAGCTTTTGTTTTTATTTCGTCCATTCAGTATGGAAGATGCCGTCCTTGTCGATTCGTTCATACGTATGAGCACCGAAATAGTCACGCTGTGCCTGAAGCAGGTTGGCAGGAAGTGATTCAGTACGGTAGCTGTCATAGTATGCAAGACCAGATGCGAAGCAAGGCACTGGGATACCATTCACAACTGCGGTTGCAATTGTTTCCCTAAGCGCACCCTGGTAGCCTTCAACGATTTCCTTAAAGTAAGGATCAAGCAGGAGGTTTTTCAAGCCTGGGTCGCGGTCATAGGCATCCTTGATTTTTTGAAGGAATTGCGCGCGGATGATACAGCCGCCGCGGAAAATCATCGCGATGTCCCCATAGCGGAGATCCCAGCCATATTCTTCGGATGCAGCCCTCATCTGGGCAAATCCCTGTGCATAGGAACAGATTTTGCTCATATAAAGAGCTTTACGCACAGATTCGATAAATGCTTCACGGTCGCCTGTGAAAGGCTTCGCTTCAGGGCCGCTAAGGATTTTGCTTGCCGCCACCCGTTCAGACTTCATTGCGGAAATAAAGCGTGCGAAAACTGATTCAGTAATAAGAGGCAGTGGCACACCTAGGTCAAGCGCGCTCTGGCTTGTCCATTTTCCAGTACCTTTTTGCCCGGCGGTATCAAGAATCAAGTCGACAAGAGGCTTGCCAGTTTCTTCGTCGATTTTAGTAAAGATATCTGCAGTAATTTCAATCAGGTAGCTGTCAAGCTCACCTTTGTTCCATTCAGAGAAGACCTGGTGAAATTCCTGAGCGCTAAGTCCTAGTACATTCTTCAGCAGGAAATATGCTTCGCAAATCAGCTGCATATCACCGTATTCAATGCCATTGTGTACCATCTTGACATAATGGCCGGCACCATCCGGGCCAATATAGGTCGTACAAGGCTCGCCATTTACTTTGGCGGATATGTCCTTGAAAATTGGAGCAACGAGCTCGTATGCTTCTTTTTGGCCGCCAGGCATGATTGAAGGGCCTTTTAATGCGCCTTCCTCACCACCAGAAACGCCAGTTCCGATAAAATGGAATCCAAGTTCGCTGAGTTCTTTGTTGCGTCTTTGTGTATCAGCAAAGAAGGTGTTCCCGCCATCAATAATAATATCACCCTTATCAAGGAGAGGCTTCAATTGGTCAATTGTTGCGTCAGTAGGTCCGCCAGCCTTGACCATCAGCATGATTTTACGTGGGGTTTCAAGGGAATTGACGAATTCTTCAAGCGAATAGGCAGGAAAGATATTTTTGCCTTCCGATTCCTTAACCATTTCCTCTGTTTTTGAAGAGGAACGGTTATACACGGCAACGCTATAACCTTTGCTTTCCATATTCCAGGCAAGATTCTTGCCCATAACTGCCAGGCCGATTACGCCGATTTGATGCTTACTCATGTTTGTATACTTCCTTTCCAACCATAATACTTGAGCATTCTTTTAATAAGAAGGCACGCTATTCATATAGTATACCAAAATTTACAGTCTTGTAATCCATTTGCACTCGGGAGAGTATCAGCATGTGTTTTAGAAAAAAATAACTATGGCTAAATTGATTGACTAAAAAACATTCTAACTGTAAAATAATCTTTAAATCGAGATATTTTAATTAAAATGAATTTAAATTAGGAGTGGAACAGAGATGAAAAGAACTGCAGGTATTCATCACATAACTGCGATAGTGGGACATCCCCAGGAGAATGTTGATTTTTACGCAGGTGTACTGGGGCTGAGGCTTGTAAAACAAACGGTAAACTTTGACGATCCGGGTACGTATCATTTTTATTTCGGCAACGAGGGCGGGAACCCTGGGACTATAATTACGTTCTTCCCATGGGCCGGAGCATATTCTGGCAGGATTGGCGATGGACAAGTAGGGATCACTTCCTATGCTGTTCCTAAAGGTTCATTTCCATTTTGGGAAGAAAGGCTTCAGCGTTTTGCTATCTCTTTTACAAAAGAAAAGAGGTTTGGCGAAGAGTACCTAACTTTTGATGACCCGCATGGCCTTCACCTTGAGCTTGTGGAAAGGGAGGAAGGGGAGTTAAACAATTGGTCCTTTAGCGGCGTAACGCCAGATGTAGCGATTAAAGGGTTTGGCGGTGCTGTTTTATTTACTTCCCAACCTGATAAAACGAAAGAATTAGTTGAAAAGGTAATGGGCCTTGACTATGTTGGAACCGAAGGAGATTTTGCCCGCTATAAATCGTCTTTAGATATAGGAAATATAATTGATATTAAGCTTACTCCCGGTGTCCGAGGTGTCATGGGTGTCGGAACAGTGCACCATATCGCATGGCGGGCAGCAGATGATGAAGATCAGCAGGACTGGCAAAAGTATGTACAGTCGAATGGGTATCGTGTAACACCAGTTCAGGATAGGAATTATTTCAATGCAATTTACTTCCGTGAGCATGGGGAAATTCTTTTTGAAATTGCAACAGACCCACCAGGCTTTGCACATGATGAATCTCACGAGACAATGGGAACGAAATTGATGCTTCCGGAGCGTTACGAGTCGATTCGAGGCAAAATTGAACAAGGGTTGCTGCCTTTTGAGGTCCGTGAATTGAATAAACTTTAAGAGGAGGAGTAAGCGGATGATTTCTATTGATCCAGCCTCGAACACGGAGAGGGAAAATTATAAATTTATGATTGGCAGCATCGTACCGCGGCCAATTGCGTTCGTTACGACACAATCAAAGGATGGGGTTGTGAACGGTGCGCCGTTCAGCTATTTTAATATCGTCACATCCAATCCGCCGATGATTTCGCTTTCGATTCAGCGGAACGGCAGCAGGATAAAGGATACGGCAAGGAATATTATTGAGAATAAGGAATTTGTGGTGCATATCGTTGATGAAGACAATGTTGCCAAAATCAATGAAACGGCTGCAAGCCTTCCGCCAGACGAGAGCGAGGTGGAATTGGCTGGTCTAACGTCAGTTGCCAGCATGAATGTGTCTGTTCCGGGTGTTCAGGAAGCGAAAGTTCGGATGGAATGTGTACTGGAAACTTCGTTGGAGCTTGGCGGCGGGGAGGTTCCTGGGTGCGATTTGCTTATAGGCAGGGTAGTCCAATTCCATATTGATGAAGAGATTTATGAAAAAGGCAGAATTGATCCCCGTGGACTTGCAGCGGTCAGCAGGCTGGCAGGGGCTAATTATGCGAAGATTGGTGAGATATTTCCGATTGAACGTCCTGAATAAGAAATGGAGAGACCTCCTGATTTTTAGGAGGTCTTTTTTCATTTTCGGATACCATATATGCCGGTGGTTGGATTTGAAATGCGTCAAGGACATGGTTTTGTGTTTCTTTGCAACCAAACTAAACTAGTAAAAAGCTTGGCTAATTCTTGTCCTTTTGTGTCCAAAGAATTATAATAATAATAGCGGGAGGAACAAATGTTCGCAGATGGTTGAATATGAGAAATCATCTGTATAAACCCAAGAAAGGAGTCGTTATTGTGTGGAAAAAAGTAAATGGCAGAATTGTTCAAACGACAGATGATTCAAGGGTTAAATTTAGGACAACAGTCAGCAAAGCAATTTTGGATAATTTGTCAAACCTAGCAAAAGAACATGAAACCCATGTGAATTATTTGTTAGAAACTGGTCTTGAATCTGTCTTGCAACAAGGTGTCATTCTCTATAATAAAGATAACCGGCCCAAGGACCGAATTCTTTATAAAACTACATACGATAAAGAATTATTACAACGTGTTAAACAATTTGCGAAGGATCACGAGTTATATATAAATGACGTAATTGAATATAGTGCTAGTTATATTAACTTTGAAAATGCCAAAAATGAAGCATACAGATACAGAATTGAGTAAAACTTCATTTAGAATGTAATGAATTAGAGCATGAAGGAGGGAGTGGACATGGATAAGGAAGCCAGAAACAAAAAAATTGTGGAACTTTATGAATCTGGTGAAAAAACTACTGTTATAGCAGAGAGATTTGGCCTTTCGGTTAGAGGAATCACCCTCATACTTAATAAATGCGGTGCAAAAATGCGGCCAACCGGCTATAAGAAATACAGTATGAATGAGGATTTTTTTAAAACTTGGTCAAATGAAATGGCTTGGGTACTAGGCTTTATAGTAACGGACGGATGTATTAATCAAAATCAATCCCTTACTATTGGCCAAAAGGACCCATATCCATTACAAAAAATCAAAGAACTCCTTCAATTTAATGGTAAAGTGGTGAAATACGATAATAAAAACATATATGAACTAAATATTTGTTCCAAGGAAATAATAACAGATTTATTCAATTTGGGAGTTACAAGAAGAAAATCCTTAACAATTGTTTTTCCTGAATGCCCTAAAGAGTATTTATCTCATTTTGTCCGCGGAGTGATTGATGGCGACGGGTATGTACACCCGGATGGTTACACAGTGACAGTTACTAGTGGCAGTTTGGCCTTTGCCCAAGGTTTACTGTCTGTTTTCAAGAAGTGGAATTTAAGGTCAAAAATTAATACAGTGTTTTGCAAAAGCTCGAATCCGATTTACAGAATTAATGTTACTGGAAAAGAAAGCGTGAAAAGATTATCAGACATTGTTTATAAGGACTCCAGGGAATATTGTGTATTAATAAAAAAGGAAAAAATGATGCAAATACTAAGTAAAGATAATTTGGCTCCATTAAAACGAGTTAATTTTAGAACTAATATTAGTAAGTCTATTTTAGAAAAGCTCCAGTTCAAAGCAAAAGAACATAACACTTATATTAATTATTTATTAGAAACCGGCATTAGAAAAGTAATTTCCGATAATGAAACCAATCTTGTCAAGAAAAATCAAACTGACCGTATTCAGTTTAAAACCACTTATGACCGAGAACTTTTAGATCATGCAAAGGCTTTTGCAAAGAGCCACGGTATATATTTAAATGATTTAATTGAGTATGCAGCAAACCAGATTGATATTGTGCAAAGCAGCAAGTGAAGGGGAGAGACATAGACTTAGACTTTTATAGTAATTAGTTTTTATTTCACTGCCCCCGTCGTAATATATATTATAGGAAGTTAATGAAAAAGAGAGGTTTCACATCTCATTAGCTAAGTATACTCCTGATAGTGAGACAAAATCGAAAAATCAATACAAATTATTATTTATATAAATTTTTTTTAATTTATATAGATCCATTTCACCCTGGATTATTATTTGACCTTAAACTTACACTCACGAACTTTAAGCTCGTCATTCATTCTAATCCATGGATTTCTTGCTAGTAAATTAACGCCTTTAAATTCTTGTTAAAATTATGGTTTGTAATCAAATTTAGCAATTGGCCACGAATTTCCTTTGTTATTCAACTTATTGCATTTGCTGTTGTTTAATTAATTTTCGGTTTAAATACTGGGCTATATTAAACAAATCCGTTATTTCCGTTTCAGGCGTTGAAGTTTTATCTATAAAAACATAACTATCTCTTAATTCGTTCTTAATTACAGTAATCTGGCAGATTAACTTTGTTTCTGGTTAATTGATTTATTTTAAATCACTTATTTATATATTGTTTGCATAATCTTATTATGTAAACAAATCTTTTCCTCACCCTCCCATGCCATAAAAAATAACAGCGCAATATGGGTGTGCTGTTATTTTTTATGAGTCTTTTCGGTGACGCCAAGCATATACTGCCTTGGGGTTCCATAATAGATCATTTTATTAAATTCGGGATAAACAGACTCAAATTTAATATATATAGGAGCATCCAGCAGCCATGGAAAACAGCTATAGAAAGCCTGGTCACCAAAAACGAGGGCTTTTAGGGCTGTTTCCATCTCTTTCCTGAAAATCATGAACCTTACTTTTGAATGCTGCTCGTCAAAATCCCCTTTGGTTACATGTACTTTGCCGCAAAGTGTAAATTCCCCCATAGTTTGCAGCCATTCAGCGTAAACTTCATCTTTATATTGACTATTTGTATACAGGTATTTGGGACCTATTGTTAGGAAAAGTTGTCCTGTCGAATCTGAGTGAGTTAGCGTATATTTTCTTCCTTCAAAAGGCCTAAAAGGAGTTATAGGCGCGATATAGGTAACCGCCAGTTTTGCAGGATCAAATCTGTCCAAATTCAGCATCCTCCTTTCAAAACTATACTTGTTAATACATTATGCAGCTTTTGATAAAACGTGATATTTGCCTACTCCCTCCTCCCTTCCTCAGGGACCGAAACAATAACATGAACTTTTTACCGTAACGTAATGAAGAAACCCTTTGCTGTAAAACAGAAAAGGGTTTAACAACTATTTTGTTTTAACTACAAGAGTGCCTGCTACAAAGTCATGTAGTGCTCTCTTTTCCTTTGTCCATAGGACCATCAGGAAGCCGACAAAGAATGTCGGGAAAACGTTCAAGTAATTTGCAAAGTACCGTCCAGTCGCACGGGCAAAGCTAATTCTTTCGCCACCTTTGTTAATAACCTTCAGACCCATTGCTATTTTTCCAAGAGTAGCTTGTTTTGCTGAACTCTCCATTCCGGCTTTATAAGCAAGGCCGATGATTAGACCCAGCAAGGTGTAGAAGTTCTGGCTTAGGACGGAAACAAATAGTAAGCCAACTAAATAGCCAATTAAATAGCCAACGATATAGGTAACCACATAATCTATAAGCGATGCGACAACACGCTCGCCGAAGTTAGCAAAACGCACATGTTCCGGTGCAAAAAGAGTATAACCCTGATTCCCATAGTTCGGTTCAGACATGTAAGTAAAACCCTCTCTTCCCTCCGTATGGTTTGGATAAGGACGTACCACAGAATGCGCTTTAAAGTGATAGCCGCACGTCTGGCAATAGGATTCTCCTTCTTTCCTCTCGGTCTCGCAATCTGGGCATACTTCCCTAATATTCCCTTCCAAGTATTCACCACAATTGCTGCAGAAGCGTTCAAATTCATCGTTTTTCGTATGGCAATTAGGACAATGCAAAAAAATCCCCCTCAAAGATATATATGTATATAGATAAGTATAGTATCAGGAAAGATTTTATTCTAGAAAAATGGGCAGATACTTCGAACTATGTTTAACATATAATTTCCTATTCAAAAAAACAGGCTGCCTGTAAATCTGGCAGCCTGTTCGGAATTCTTTATGCCTCTGGTTTTGCTTCGTCTTTTTTACGGGCTTCCTTCCAGAGTGTTGTTACTTTACCGCTTTCCGTTTCATCGACAATGAAGGAACCATTTGAGTAACGGTCACTGAATTTCAAATCATTCGTGTTTATGGCAAAGGTTTGGCCTTTTTCAGTCAGGATGTTTATAACATCGCCACCTTCTGTTGATTCAAAGCCTGTAATCCGGTGAGGGTTTGACTTCAATTCCCGCAGGACGACTACTCCTCGTTTTGCGCGGGTTGCTTTTTCAAATTCCTTTAGTTTCATTTTCTTTAATGCCCCACGCTGTGTGGCGAGAACAATATATTCTTTGCTAGATGGATCGAGCAGCTTTCCACCGACCAAATAGTCTCCGTCCTTGAGATTCATTCCTTTAACCCCGGCAGCCCTGATACCGATTGGACCTACCTCTGCTTCATCAAACCATAATGCATACCCGTAATGCGATATAAGGAACAGTTCCTTGGTACCATCTGTTATATGAATATCGATGAGTTTATCGTCACCCTTCAAGTTGATGGCTGTCAATGCTTTGGTATGCCGGGTTGCCTGATATAGTTTCATCTCAGTTTTCTTGACCATGCCATTCTTCGTAACAAACAGAAGGTATAAGTTATTTTCAAAGCTATTAACCGGTATAGCTTTAATAATCTCTTCATCGCGGTCTATTGGTATGAGGTTGGCAACATGTTGTCCCATGTCCTTCCACCTGATATCAGGAAGTACGTGGACAGGAATATACAGGTAGTTGCCTTTGCTGGTAAACAGCAGCAGGACATCTTTTGTATTCATGTCCAGTTGGGCAAACAGGCGGTCCGAATCCTTCATGGCGGGATCCTGGCCATTTGATGCCGTAAATGAGCGAAGGCTTGTCCGTTTAACATAACCTTCTTTTGTAACTGTTACAATAACATCCTCGCTCGGAATCAATACATCCAGATTAATCTTAATTTCCTCAATTTCTGCTTCAATCTTTGAGCGTCGATTATCGGCATATCGCTTTTTAACTTCCTTGAGGTCCTTTTTGATGACTGACATTAGCTTCTTTTCGCTCTCAAGAATCGCAGTCAACTCTGCAATTTTTTTCTCGAGTTCTTCAGCTTCCTTCATAAGCGCAGTGACATCTGTATTGGTCAAACGATAAAGCTGCAAGGAAACGATAGCCTCTGCCTGGGCTTCTGTAAAGGCAAACTTGGCAATAAGATTATCCTTGGCATTTCGCTTATCCTTTGATGCACGGATAGCCGCAATGACCTGGTCCAGGATAGAAAGAGCCTTAATGAGGCCTTCGACAATATGCTCCCGTTCCCTAGCTTTTTTCAATTCAAACTTTGACCTTCTCGTAATAACATCCTTTTGGTGGCCAATATAAGCATCGAGCATTTCCCTAATACCCATGAGGACAGGACGTTTGTTATGAATCGCAACCATGTTGAAGTTGTATGTAACCTGAAGGTCAGTATTCTTGAGCATATATGCGAGGACGCCATTTGCATCGGCATCCTTTTTCAATTCAATAACAATCCTTAAGCCAGTACGGTCGGTTTCATCGCGTATTTCAGAAATTCCTTCTACTTTCCGGTCAAACCTGAACTCGTCCATCTTCTTAACAAGATTGGCTTTATTAACCTCATAGGGGACTTCCGTGATAACAATCTGCTGCCTGCCTCCACGGAGTTCCTCAATTTCAGTCTTTGAACGGACAATGATTTTTCCACGGCCTGTTTCATAGGCCTTCCTGATACCATCAACACCTTGAATAATACCGCCTGTCGGAAAATCAGGTCCCTTAATAACAGTCATCAATTCATCAATTGAAACCTCTGGATTATCCATCCTCATGATTACAGCATCAATGACCTCCCCAAGGTGATGTGGGGGAATATCTGTTGCATAACCGGCCGAAATACCCGTAGATCCATTCACGAGCAAATTCGGAAACATTGCTGGAAGTACGGTAGGCTCACTGGATGTATCATCAAAATTCGGGATAAAATCAACTGTCTGCTTGTCGATATCCCTTAACAATTCAGTTGAAATCGCAGAAAGTCGGGCTTCTGTATAACGCATTGCCGCTGGAGGGTCGCCATCAATGCTGCCGTTGTTCCCGTGCATTTCAATTAAAACATTACGGACCTTCCATTCCTGGCTCATCCTTACCATAGCATCATAAACGGAAGTATCACCGTGCGGATGGTAGTTACCGATAACATTACCAACCGTTTTGGCGGACTTCCTGAAGCCTTTTTCGTGCGTATTCCCTTCTGCATGCATAGCGTACAGGATGCGCCGCTGTGATGGCTTTAGCCCATCCCTGGCATCAGGAAGCGCCCGCTCCTGAATGATGTATTTGCTATATCTTCCGAAACGGTCGCCAAGGATGTCTTCAAGGGGAAGGTCGCGGAACTTTTCTTCTGCATTACTACTCATTGCTTGCTTCCCCCTCTGCGACACTGACATTTTCATTTTCTAGAATCGTATCCATATCATCTTCGTCGTCCATACCAAAAGCAACGTTGGATTCAATCCATTTACGGCGGGGCTCTACCTTATCACCCATAAGTGTTGTGATTCGCCGTTCTGCACGTGCTGTGTCATCGACGTTTACCCTGATTAGCGTTCGGGTTTCAGGATCCATTGTAGTTTCCCATAGCTGGTCTGCATTCATTTCACCAAGGCCTTTATAACGCTGAATCATATAACCTTTTCCAACCTTCTTGATTGCCCCTTGCAGTTCGTCTTCATTCCAGGCGTATTCTATAACTTCCTTTTTGCCAGCCCCCTTGCTAACTTTAAACAGAGGCGGCAACGCGATGAATACTTTCCCTGCTTCAACGAGCGGTTTCATATACCTGTAAAAGAAAGTCAGCAGAAGCACCTGAATATGAGCTCCATCAGTATCGGCATCGGTCATGATAATGATTTTGTCATAATTGATGTCTTCAACGGTAAAATCTGTTCCAACACCGCCGCCGATTGTGTGAATAATGGTATTAATTTCTTCGTTTTTAAAAATATCCTCGAGCTTGGCCTTCTCAGTGTTTATGACCTTTCCCCGTAAAGGAAGAACTGCCTGGAAACGGCGGTCCCGCCCTTGTTTGGCGGATCCCCCTGCGGAGTCCCCCTCGACTAGATAAAGCTCGTTTTTCTGTGGGTTGCGGGATTGGGCAGGAGTGAGTTTACCTGAAAGAAGGGTTTCCTTCTTGCTCCTTTTCTTGCCTGTACGGGCGTCTTCTCTTGCCTTCCTTGCAGCTTCCCGGGCTTGGTATGCCTTTATTGATTTTTTTATAAGCAGCGTGCTTGTTTCCGGATTCTCTTCAAGTATGTAAGAGAGCGAGTTTGAAACAACCGAATCCACTGCTGAGCGGGCCTCGCTGGTCCCGAGTTTTCCTTTCGTCTGTCCTTCGAATTGAAGCATATCTTCCGGAATCCGAACAGAAACAATCGCTGAAAGGCCTTCTCTTATATCATTGCCTTCAAGATTCTTATCCTTTTCCTTTAAGAGGCCTGTCTTTCTTGCATATTCATTAAAAACCCTCGTCATTGCCGTCTTGGCGCCAACCTCGTGTGTACCGCCGTCCTTTGTGCGGACGTTGTTGACGAAGGAAAGGACATTTTCCGAGTAACCGTCGTTGAACTGGAAGGAGAACTCGACTTCAATTCCGTTCTGTGTCCCATCCAGGCTGACAACCTGGTGCAGGACTTCCTTGCCTTCATTCAAATACTCAACAAATGCTTCAATCCCGCTTTCGTAATGGAAAGTCTCAGATACACCGTTCCTATCATCATGAATATCGATTCGAAGGCCTTTTAGCAGGAATGCGGATTCCCTGAGCCTCTCGCATAGAGTATCGAAGTTATAGGTTAATGTGGAAAATATCGAGGGATCCGGCTTGAAGTGGATTGTAGTCCCTGTTTGGTTTGTTTTCCCTATCTTTTCAAGTGTTGTTACGGGTTTTCCGCCATTCTGGAAGCGCTGTTCATATACAAAACCATCACGTTTTATCGTAACCGTCAGCCATTCGGATAAAGCATTGACAACTGATGCACCTACACCATGAAGACCTCCGCTTGTTTTGTAACCGCCCTGGCCGAATTTTCCGCCTGCATGAAGGACAGTAAGGATGACTTCCGGGGTTGGTTTTCCCGTCTTATGCATTCCTGTTGGCATTCCGCGTCCTTTATCAACGACACTGATTGAATTGTCTTTATGGATTCTGACTATTATTTGATTCCCGAATCCACCTAATGCTTCATCGACAGAGTTATCGACGATTTCATATACAAGATGATGCAGCCCTCTTGTGTCCGTACTGCCGATATACATTCCCGGCCGTTTTCTGACAGCTTCAAGCCCCTCAAGGACTTGAATGGCATCATCATTGTAGCTATAAGCCTCTTGGTTTCTTGCCACTAAAATTCCCCTTTCTTACATGTCAAAAAGGAATATCATCATGAACGAAATACAATCCCTTTATAAAAATATCAAATAATTCAGCAGTGGAACGAATGTTCGTGTCTCTGTACTTAATTTTACCATAACTCGTCCTGCCGTCTATGCTTTATTGTATCGATTAATTTGGATTTGGCAAATGTGTTATTTAAAAAAACGTTTATTTTTAAGCATTGAAAGGGTTTCCACTCCCTATATATACCCAGTATGCATAAAAAAAAGCCGCCTTATCGGCAGCAGACTCAATTATCTTTTTCGGACAAACAGCGCATGGTCAACCTTAATGCAGCGGTCCATCACAACGGTAGAACCTTTGTCTTTAAGTATTTCATAGACATCATCATGCGCAAGCCCAAGTTGTGCCCAAAAAACATCGAAGTCAACATCGACCGCTTCCCTAGCTACATCAGGCAATTGTTCGGAACGGCGGAAAACATTGACTATATCAATATGTCCTTCAATGTCCTTCAAAGATGGAACTGCTTTAACGCCTAGTGCTTCATCAATTGTCGGATTGACTGGAATGATTTCATACCCAGCGTTTTGCATGGCTTCAGAAACCATGTAGGAAGTTTTTTCAGGATTATTGCTTAAGCCTACAACTGCGATTCGTTTTGCTTTTAAAAGGATATCCTTAATCTCTTCTGTACTAGGGTTTTGAACCAATACATTCACTCCTTTTCCTTTTAGCTATAGTGTACATTTTTCAGAAAAAAATACCATTATTTTGCTTGCAGGCACTGGCTAGACTAACACATTCGCTAAAAATAATTTGTCCTATACCGGCTCCTGCGGCAACGACCAGCCATGGTGGAAGCTTCCAAAAGGAAAGCAGGCAAAAGGCACCAGCCAAAAACGCTGCATCTGTTGAAGATGAAATTGAGCTTGTTAATACAGGATCGTAAAAAGCAGCACCAAGCAAGCCTACAACAGCAGCATTCATACCCATAATAGCAGATTGCACCCCTGCTTTTGTCCGAATCAGACCCCAAAATGGTATGATGGCAACTAATAAGAGAAATCCTGGCAGAAAGATTGCTAATGTAGTAATAACTGCGCCGCTCCAGCCCGATATAGCTGCGCCAAGGTAAGATGCAAACGTGAATAATGGTCCTGGGATTGCTTGGGCAACACCATATCCGGCAAGAAACGCTTCTCTTGAAACCAGACCTCCTGCGACAACCTCCTGATCCAGCAGTGGCAAAACAACGTGCCCGCCGCCGAAAACCAGTGACCCAGTCCTATAAAAATCAGAGAATAATTCCAAGCCTGGAACCCCCTTGCTTAAGCCAGGCAAAAAGAGCAGGATGCTAAGGAACAGAGCGGCTGATATCCAACCGGTTCTCCGCGTTACGTGTATAAAACCGGTAGCAGGAGTGGCTGAGCCCTGTATCTTAATAAATGCATATCCTGCCACTGCTGCGCCGACTATAAGGGTAAGCTGAGTGAACGATGATGGATAGAGCAACATTATAATAGCAGCTACTAACGCAATTGTACCTGTCAGTTTGCTTGAAGCAAAATTCTTGGCCATTGAAGATATTGCTAAATAGACAACCGCAGCTGCAACAATTTTCAACCCATGAATCCATCCAGCTTCAACAGGAGAGAAGAATTCGATTAAATGGACAAACAGTGCCATTATAAGGAATGATGGCAATGTAAAACCCAAAAAAGAAATAACACCACCCAGAATGCCTGCCCGTAACATTCCGACACCGAAGCCAACCTGGCTGCTTGCTGGTCCCGGCAAGGCTTGGCATAAAGCTACAAGCTCAGTAAACTCTGTTTCCGACAGCCATTTTTGCTTCTTGACATACTCTTTGTGAAAATAACCAATATGGGCGGTCGGTCCTCCAAACGACGTACAGCCGAGTTTAAAAGTTACGAGAAAAAGTTCAATTAAGTGTTTGCCCATTCTTTATCACTCCTTATTGTCATCCTACCAAAAATAGGTTCTTTGTGAGAAGTAGACAGAATGGCTTTTCCCCTATTAATTTTAAGTTTAAAATAGATACATATTGCGAAAAATGGTATTTCATAAGAAAATGGTACAATAGAAATAACTTCTTTCCGCAGTATGCATTTATCTATTTTGGGTAACGCGTGAGGCTTAAGATTACATAATTTGTTGGGCAAAAGGAGAAAAATGAATGGTTGAATTAATTTTACTTTGTTTACTTGCTTATTTACTTGGCTCAATTCCTTCTGGCCTTATTATCGGCAAAGTGTTCTATAAAACTGATATCCGCCAGCATGGCAGCGGCAACCTCGGGGGGACGAACACGTTCAGGACTCTAGGGAAAAAGGCAGGCTTTGTCGTTACCTTTGCAGATATTTTAAAAGGCACATTGGCAGCTGCATTGCCTATACTTTTAGATATTGATAATATCCACCCTCTCTTAACGGGCATGCTGGCTGTCGTCGGGCATATGTATCCCGTATTCGCAGGATTTAAAGGAGGAAAAGCTGTTGCTACTTCAGGTGGTGTTCTTCTTTTCTATGCACCGCTTATGTTTGCCATCATGCTTGCAATTTTTTTCATCACTCTTTATATCAGTAAGTATGTTTCCCTGGCTTCCATGATGGGCGGGGTAGCGGCGGTCGCCTATTCTTTAGTTGTTCCGCCACGGGATGTCCCCCTTATTATCATTGTCCTTTTATTAACTACTTTTGTTTTTTACCGCCATCGGGCTAACATCGGCAGAATCATCAATAAGACGGAACCTAAAGTTAAGTGGCTGTGAGAATATCTCACAGCTTTTTTTATGGTGTTAAGAAGTTATTAATAGGGATAAAGTTGAAAAAAATGTCTGATATTAGAGAAAAATATCGAAATTTAACGGAAGATTTGTATATTCGTACGATTGTAGGCATATGGATAATTCTGTATTATTAAACTGAATAGCTAATAAACTATTTATTATTCCCCTTTTATATAAAAGATAAACCAATTTTTTATATATTTTTTTCTATCCTAAATAAAGGATGGCGGTAGTAATGCATAAAAATTTTGTGAGCAACATTCCTTTTCCTTGTTTCGTCCTAGATCCCGACTATCAAATTCTAGTTATATCTAAAGGGGCACGGCCAATTTTTTCTGTTGATATTGCAGATTCTTTTTTCGACATGATTGCTCCTCCCTATCACCAAAAGGCATTATCATTCCTGGAGTCCTCTGAAGATAATAGCTTTATTGAAATCCCGTTACTTGATAAGTGGGATCATGTATATTATCAAATCTATAAAACAAGGGATGCATTAGGTAATATTCATATTTTTTGTCTTCTTATATCCGAGGAGGCGGCCCAGTTACGGGTTGCAATGGACAAGATGGAAAAGAAAATGTCTGATTTTAATATGGAACTCCTTCATAGAAAGAAGAACATAGAAGAAAAGATCCAGGAAATCCGCCAGGCTGAGATAGGGGCAGGATACCGGGAAAATATTGGCAAGCTTGCTGCCGGTATTGCCCATGAAATCAGGAATCCACTAACCACTGTTAAAGGATTTATCCAGCTGCTTAAACCTCAGCTGAAGGAATTGGGCAAGGAACAATATGCGAATATTGCTCTTGATGAATTAAACAGGGCCAATGAAATCATCTATGAATTTTTAAATGCAGCCAAGCCCGCTTCTAACCAGGCTAGAGATACAACCTACAACACATTGATTAGGGAGATTATTCTCCTATTCGAAAGTGAATCACTCCTTAGAAATATTGAGCTTGCCTCTTCTCTTTCCAACGAAGATGCTGTTCCAGTCCTTGAGCCTGGCCGTCTTAAACAAGTGCTGGTCAATATGATTAAAAATTCAATGGAAGCCCTGGACGGATTTGAGACTGAAAAGAAAAAACAAATCATGGTTCAATCAAGAATCGCCGGGGCTAATTTCATTATTCAAATAAGTGACAATGGCAGCGGAATGGATAAGGAAACCTTATCCAGCCTGTTTTCTCCGTTTTTTTCTACAAAAGAACATGGGACGGGTATTGGGTTAAATGTCTGTTTAAAAATAATTGAAGATGCTGGCGGAAACATTACGGTAGATAGTACTCCTGGCAACGGAACAACATTCTGTATGGCTCTTCCCCTTGCAAGTTAATTTTCATGAATCGTTCAAAACCTTCCCGGTATTGCTTAGAATCATCCTTTACAATAGTGGTATATGCATCCTTAATTGAAAGGAGATTAGAATATGCAAGGGATTCGCGCGATTAGAGAAGAGATGGCGTTCTCGACGGTGGTCCTGCCCACCGGTCCTAAAGATGAGTTTATAGTTGAATTTTTTTCATATACACCTACCTGGGAAAACTCCGTGGCACCGGTAAAGGTGACGACGAATTTTGATGAATTAATTTGCTTTTTTGAGGAACTTGAAGAGGTATAATTATTTAATAAAACTCGCCAGTTGGCGGGCCAACGGCGAGGATTGCATGTATGGGCTATAGGTTTATCCTTTTCTTTAGCACATAAAAAATGGTGTCCCTTCATTTGGGACACCGTTTTATACTTTTAGGAGCTGGAACCTGCCTTTACCAAGCACATCCTTAACGTAATCCAGTTTTGTGCTGGAGAAGTACGCGAAATCCTGTTCGTGGATGATCATTTTCAAGTCCTTGTATTCAAATTCCAGGTCATTCGATAATTTCTGCTCTTCCAGAGACAGATTAAGCTTTGGCCCGCCTCAGCCTATTCCCATGGCCAAGCGGAGAAATAGCTGTTCATCTCCTTTTGCTTCCTTTTGGACCGCATTGGATAAGGTTTGATACGCGATTTCTGTAATAGTAAACATTAAAACCACCCTTTGGAAAATGACTCCTATTTCACCCTAAACGTTAGATGCATGTGAGATAGGGAAATCTTCTATTAATGATAAAGTACTTCGCAAATCTGTGAAAATGATTTGCCTGACTAGGAGGATCCCTATGAAGAAATCACCGATTTTTAAGCGAATAGCCGCGATGGGAACTGTCCTGCTTTCTGTTTCCCTTTTTAGCGGCTGTGCAAACGAACAAGCTAGGCCAGAGCCTCAACCTCATCAAGAACGTTCTTATGAAGTCCAGGCCAAGACATTTGAATCAAAAATAACACTTGGGGCAATTGGAGATATTTTAATACATGACCTGGTATATGAAGATGCAAAAAAAGCAGAGGGTTATGATTTTAAACCAATGTTTAAACCTGTTAAAGAAATGCTGAGTACCCCCGACATCCTGACTGCCAATCAAGAGAGCCTGGTTGGAGGTGAGGCGCTTGGGATTACCAGTTATCCTAGCTTCAATAGCCCTTTTGAGCTTTCAGAGGCAGTTATGGACGCAGGAGTCGACATCGTTTCGACAGCCAATAATCATTCTCTTGATAAGGGTTACCGGGGTGTTGAAGCGCAGATCGCCTATTTTAAAAAAATTGGCCTTCCTTTTGTCGGGACAGCCACTAGCCAGGAAGCTAGAGACAAAATTGTCACGATGGAAAAGAACGGCATCACGCTTGCCTTTTTATCATACACATACGGAACCAATGGTATCCCGATTCCTGAGGGTAAGGAGTTCTCTGTAAATCTTATCGACCGCGATTTGATGAAGGATGATATTTCCAGGGCTAAAAAAGTCAGTGATGCAGTTGTAGTCAGCATTCACTGGGGTAACGAATACCAGCGCTATCCAGTGGATGAACAAAAGAATCTCGCTCAATTCCTGGCCGACTCCGGTGCGGATATCATCTTCGGTTCACATCCGCATGTATTACAGCCAATGGAATGGATTGATGGCCCAAATGGCAAAAAAACCTTTGTCATATACTCGCTTGGTAATTTTATTTCCGCCCAACTCCGCGATTATAAAGATATAGGCGGCATGGTGACTCTAGAAATAACAAAAAAGATTGATGAAAACGGCTCACACATTGCGTTAGCAAAGCCAGACTTTTCACCTACCTTTGTCTACCGGAAAAATGGCCGAAACTTCCGGGTTGTCCCTATGGAAAAAACGGGTGCATACGGTATTGCCAATCCTGAAGAAATGACAGCTGAAACTATGGCCCATATGACACAATGGCTCCGTTGAAATCGGGGCTTTTTGTGCAGGGGCGGAGCTGTGTGATGGAATAGGTACTATACTTTGTATACAGCGATTATAGGTTTTTTTAAAATGCAAAGTTTTGTTTTTTCTTTTAATTTAGGATTTATTGCTTTTATAGTTTGGTCTTTAAATTAGGTTGATGGGAATCGTTTTATCAAGCATTAAAATAAAATAGGCGGACCAATTCAGTCCGCCTGCCAATCAATCCAAAAGTTGTGCTTCCAAGCCTTCTGCTTCTAGTATTTCTTTTTCTCTATAACCAATCAGGTCAAAATGGGAATAGCCATCGGGACGGTGATGGATCCATTCCTTTTTTAAACCATATTTCTTTCCCCATTCCGCTAGCTTCTCGATATTATGGCAGCCGGCTTTTGTAACGGTCTTGCATCCCGGGAACCGGTCATCAAGCCAGTAATGAGTCAAAAACGCAATTTCTCCGCTATCGATTTTTCTTTTCCATTCAGTAACATCTTTCCGTTTCAATCCGAATGCCAATGGCCTTCCCCCTTCACTCTTCAGCAAGAACGGGTTTTTTTGCTGCTTCCTCATATGCTTTGTGCCAATCAGGGTATTTCTTTTTTAAAGAAATCGGCTTGAATGTTTCCCTATTGGCGCATATATGGACAGAGCTGCCTGTAACAGCCAATTCTCCATCTGTTGTTAATATCTCATAGCCGTATTTCACTCTAAAGCCGTTATATTCCTCAACCCATGTCTTAATCTTTGCAGTTTGTCCGTATCGTAACGGTTTCTTATATGAGGCCTGTATATCGATTACAGGCGAAATAATCCCGTCCTCCTCCATCTGGGCATAGCTGAATCCTAAATCCCGTATGAAACTCGTCCGGCCAATCTCCATCCATACAAAGTAGTTGGCATGGTAAACAACGCCCATCTGATCTGTTTCTGCATAGCGGACCTCAACGCTCGTTTCACTGATCATCATTCTTTTTCCCCTTTTCGTATTTTCTCTAAGGCTTTCTGTACATCTGCCAGGCCGAGCTGTGAGAGCTTCTCGGCATCGGCTGAATCAATGTCATCCATTAACGAGAGCCTCAAGGACTGGGCCTGGACCGCCTCCTCAATAAGATTCGCGGCAAACCTTCCATTTCCTGAAACCAACGAATCCTTGAGAGATTCAAGAATATAGCCCTGCGCATCTTTGGAAAGCCTGTATTGATAAGTTTCTGCATAGTTTATCATAATTTCGAGAAGTTCCTCTGTATTGTAATCGGGAAAATGGAAGAACTTTTTAAAGCGAGACCGTAACCCGGGGTTGAATTCCAGCAAAGCCTCCATCTGTTTCGGATAACCTGCAAGAACAATAACCAAATTTTCATTATGTCTTGTCATTTCATCAACAAGTGTATCAATGGCTTCCTTGCCGAAATCACCACTTGACGTACTAAGCAGTGAATATGCTTCATCAATGAACAGAACTCCTCCCAGTGCATCTCGGACTTTCTTTCTCGTCTTCTCGGCTGTTTGGCCGACATAACTGGCGACTAGGTCCGCCCTGCTGGCAATCACCAAATGGCCACGTTTTAAAAAGCCGTTTTCTTTTAAAAGCTCAGCATAAATTTTTGCGACGGTTGTCTTCCCTGTCCCGGGGTTTCCAGTAAATACTGAATGCAGCTGGATTGGGACCGATGGCAAGCCGCTGTCTCTTCTCATTTGCTGGAGTTTGACGAAGGCAGCCTGGGTTTTCATCTCTGCTTTCAAGGAATGCAAGCCAATCAGGCGGTCAAGTTTTTCAAGGGGACGGTTGCGGTTTTCCTTGACTGGCAGTTTAAAGTCATTTCCGTCTAATATGGAGAAGCGGAGAATGTCCAACATGTTGTCTTCTCGTGCTGCTCCCTTCCTGAAAATGGCCTCAAGAACAAGATTATGAACAGTTCTTGCGTTACCGAACGTTTCGTCTACCCTTTCACGTTCAAGACGTTCCTCTAGTGCGATTTTTGCCCCTCTTGTTAACAAATAGTCATTATCCTCGGCAATTTTTCCGGCGATTGTAACTAATTCCTTATTCGTATAGTCTCGAAGGAAAATTTGATTCGATTGAGGAAAACGGCTGCGCAGGCCCGGGTTCGCATCGAGAAAACTCCTCATTTCTTCAGGATAACCCGCCAGGATCACAGCGAACTTCCCTCCAAATTCCTCTCCGGTCATCAATGAAACGAGGGTGTCGATGGCAGCCTGTCCATAATCGTTCCCGGTCTGGCCTTCCCGTTTTAGGCTATAGGCCTCATCTATGAACAAGACTCCACCAATAGCGTTACTCACAATCGAACGGACATTTTCTTCAGTCTGGCCGACGAAAGACCCTACTAACTGAGATCTATTTGTTTCTATGACTTCTTCCCTTGGTAAAAAGCCAAGCTCGTGAAAGATCCTTGCCAAAAGTCTGGACAGTGTTGTTTTTCCAGTGCCCGGGTTGCCGGTAAGGACAAAATTAAGACTAAGCTCATCTTTCATTTGGAAGCCAAGGTCTTTACGCTTTTTTTGAAACTTAAGGTACTGATAATAATCTTTGACCCGATCTTTAACAGTTTCAAGACCGATCATCTGATTTAATTCATCAATCGCATTCACTGTTGCTTCATTTTCTGCCTCAGTGGATTCTGTAAATTGGGTGGCCCATTCTTTTTTAATTGCCTTTACCTGTTCAAGTCTAATTGACAATTCATCAATATAAGCCGCTGTGTGGAAAACTCCTGTAATCGATTGTTCGTATTCCTCGGCAGCTTTTAAAAGTTCGCTCGCTGATTTGATTGCATCTAACATCAAGTTATAGAGCTTTGCCTGTATAGGGTCCAGTGCGCCTTGTAGAGAGTGGTCCAATTGATCAAGCTGATCATCAGCCTGTTCAAGGAAATTTCGGCAAATTATTATATATTCTTCGGCGATTTTCTTTTTGGTCGTCCGATTATCCGTTTCCCTGATAGGGGGAAAATCCAGAGAATCTAAAAATGGTGCCGCAGTGCGCCAAGTAGTTTTGCTTAAAAAACCTTGTGCTTCGAGATTGGATGGATCCAGTTCTGCAGCGCGTTTCATCCAGACAATTCCGAGCCGATCCTTTTTGTCTTTATGGAGGCGGGATTTTCCAGCCATTGCCAGCAATTGTGAAATCTCTTTAGTCTCAAGTTCTCGATCATGCTCCATTATGTAAGCGAGTATCTCAGCCTCGTCATTGATGTAACCTTTTTGTTCCAATTCACTTTTCCATATCGTTTGCTGCTGCATAGTGCCTCACTTCTATTAAATGTTTTTTACTATCGTACCATATTGTGTACAATGCTGCGAAAAGTGCGCTTAAAAGGAAAAAAGACCCCATTTAAAGGTCTTCTTTCCTGTTGATTACGTCTTCTGACGGGTTCCCTGCTCTTTTATTTAGCTGAGGAAACGATTAAATAAATATAGTGCCTAAACCAATTATTCCAGGTTTTGGCCGTTCGCGCGGGCTTCATCTTTAACTTCGGCCCTTAATGCATCCAGGCTTTCACGCCTACGTGCATTTTTTTCTTCTACTTGCCTTCTTGTTTCGGAACTGTCAGAAACGGCAGCGGTTTCTTCGGCTGCTTCCATATTTTCAATTGTGTTATGGATCATTTGCTGAAGCTTTTCGACGTTATCACTGCGGTCATCTGGCTTTGGCTTGTTTCCAAATGGCATGCTATTTCCTCCTTCTGTTCTTTGGAATCAAGCTTATTTTTTACGGTTTGACGAAAAATATCAACAGTTTTTTTGGGAATAAGTAAAGTGCAAGCGCCTTCGTGATAGGCAAAGATGGGCCTCGAGCCAGGCAAAGAGCCGCCTGTCTCTGCGATGTTAATTCACGGATGCTTTCCTTTGTGTCCCTGCGATGATTATTCTTAGAAGCTTTTCTTAGTGGTCAGCGCCGTATGGACCGAAGTACACTAGGCGTTAGGCGCTCCTAGAAAATCCTCATTACGCTATCGCGTAATTTCGTGCGATGCATTTTCGGGAAGCTTTCCTTGTGCTATCGCTTTTTCTTCGTGCAATGTTAATGCCGCCGAAGCTTTCCTTGTGGAGCAAACAAGAAAAAGCCCTGGCAATTAGCCATGGCTTCTCCCCTATACCTTATTTGTGCCGCTTCTTGCGGAAATTTATTCGCCTTTAGTTTGGATTACTTGGGCGTGTTTACCTGAAGTATCGTTCATTTTTTTCCCTTTATTTCCGCTAAAACCTCTTGGCTGAGTCCCAAGATGGCTAGGTACATGGTGTTTGCTATCGCGTTTTGGATTTCCCATCTTCATCCCTCCTGCAATTATTTTTGCCTTTGAGGTAAAAAAGATGAGTGGTAAACAATGTGTTATTCAGCCTTGCCGAGGCGCTTGGCTTCTAATCGAAGCTCGATTTTTTCCATGGCTTCATGATCTTTCAGAAGCTGGCTTTTATTTTCGGAAACAAGCTCAGCAAATGTCCGTTTTCGTGGCTTTCGCATGGTATCACCTTCCTTACTACTATTCTAACAGTAAGTATGCCCGCAATCGCTTTCAATTATTACAACTTTTTGAAAATTTAATCGAGGGAATAACTGGAAGGTAAATACCATATATCTTTTGATTATTCATGGAACCAAAAAACCGCCAGGAGTGAACCTGACGGCTTGTTTGTTTATTGGAGGTCTTCCACATACTGGACCATAGCATCATGAGGCATTGCCCCTATGAATTTTTCCTGGATAACCCCATTGCTATCAATGAAAAATGAAGTAGGGATTGAAACAACTTGATATTGTTGGTTCACCTTATCTTCTTCATCAAGAAGAATCGGAAAGGTTATTCCATTTTCATCAATGAATCCCTGTACATCAAGCTGGGGGTCGATATTTACTGCAAGGATGACAAGATCTTCAGAAGCTTCTTCATGTAGCTTCTGCATGTCGGGCATTTCTTTTTTACAAGGTGCACACCAGGTTGCCCAGAAGTTCAGCATGACCTTTTTGCCTTTCAACTCGGAAAGTTTGACGGTATCACCTTTTAATGTTTTAAGTTCAAAATCCGGGGCTTTTACACCTGCTTCAAGTATTTGAGCCGAAGCATCTTTTGATGGCTCTTCTTTTTTATTATCAAGTGATACAAACATGGCAATGGCCATCAATGCGAGTATTAGAACGCTGGCTATCCACTTTTTTGCCATTGTAGCGCCCCTCCTTTTTAACTACTATCCCGATTTTACACTATCTAAAGAGAGGAAATAAAGGTAATTGCATAAGAAATCGTGCCGATACTGTGACAATGGACACTTAGGCCTTATTCACCACCATGTAGCGGGCATTCCTCGTATGTTGCATAATATTCAGCTAGAAAACCTTTGAACATTGTATATTGACAAATGCGAAGCCTCCAACAAATAAAGACACCATACGATTGTATGGTGCCCTAAAGTATCAAAAGTTTATGCCTTCAATTTTTCACGAAGAACCATTGGAAGGATACCGCCATGACGATAGTAGTCAATTTCAACTTCAGAATCGAAGCGGACAAGCACTTCAAATTCTGTTACGTTACCGTCTTCATCGACTGCTGTCACTTTCAGAAGATCACGAGGGCGAACGTTCTCATCTACTTGTACAGTGATGGTTTCTTTTCCTGTTAGCCCAAGTGTTTCTGCACTTTCGCCTTCCTTGAATTGAAGCGGCAGAACGCCCATCATAACAAGGTTTGAACGGTGGATACGCTCAAAGCTTTCTGCGATGACAGTCTTAATTCCAAGCAGGTTTGTTCCTTTTGCAGCCCAGTCACGGGAAGAGCCCATTCCGTAATC
Source organism: Bacillus sp. FJAT-18017 (assembly GCF_001278805.1). GTDB lineage: Bacteria > Bacillota > Bacilli > Bacillales > Cytobacillaceae > Bacillus_D. The sequence goes on from NZ_CP012602.1 coordinate 2,478,552, forward strand.
TTTGCCGGCGAGAACAACAAGGCCTGTGCCTTCTTCTTTGTACTTCATGCAGGCATCGAAAATTGTAGTCACTTCACCCGTTGGCCAGTAGGTTGTAAATCCGCCTTCTGTGCCAGGAGCAACCTGGTTACGGATTCGGATATTGGCGAAAGTACCGCGCATCATGACTTCGTGGTTACCACGGCGTGAGCCATATGAGTTAAAGTCGCGTGGCTGAACACCTTTTTCAAGCAAATATTTACCTGCAGGAGTGTTTTTGCCGATTGCCCCAGCCGGTGAAATATGGTCGGTTGTGACGGAATCGCCAAACTTGGCAACAACACGTAGGTTTGCAAGAGGCTCAACCTTGCCTGGCTCTGGAGACAAGCCTTCAAAATAAGGCGGGTTTTGGATGTAGGTAGAATCCGCATCCCAGCTGTAAAGCGGCTCATTGCTCGTCTGGATTTCATTCCAGCGCTCGTTGTCACTGAAAACATTTTCATATTCTCTTCTGAACAATTCAGGAGTAACGGTTTTTCTAACTACTTCATTTACTTCTTCAGTTGTTGGCCAGATGTCCTTGAAGTAAATATCGTTTCCATCGCGGTCCTTGCCGATTGGCTCAACCTGGAAGTCAACGTTCACATTACCTGCAAGTGCATACGCAACAACAAGTGGCGGAGAAGCAAGATAGTTAGCTTTTACTAATGGATGGATACGTCCTTCAAAGTTCCTGTTGCCTGAAAGGACAGACGTAACAAGAAGATCGTTATCCGCAACCGCTTTTTCGATTTCCTCGCGAAGCGGTCCGGAGTTTCCGATACAAGTTGTACAACCGTAACCAACCAGGTTGAATCCAAGTGTTTCAAGGTATGGAAGCAAGCCGGAATCACGGAGATATCCTGTAACTACCTTAGAACCAGGTGCCAGTGATGTTTTAACGAACTTTGGTACTTCCATTCCAAGCTCGACAGCTTTTTTCGCTACAAGTCCCGCTCCAACGAGTACATATGGATTGGATGTATTTGTACAGGAAGTAATCGCCGCAATAGCGACTGCGCCTGTCTTCATTGCTGTCTGGTCGCCGTTGTTGAAGTTTACGGTAACTTCCCTGTCAAGCTCCTTCTCCTTCAACCCGAATCCCTGATTTCCTTGAGGGGCGCTGACGGCTTTGACGAATTCTTCTTTCATTTTTGAAAGAGGAATCAAATCCTGCGGGCGCTTAGGACCGGACAGGTTGGCTTCAATAACGCTAAGGTCAATTTCAACTACATCGGTGTAAACTGGTTCAATCGCTGGATCAAAGAACAGCCCATTCGCTTTGCAGTATGCTTCAACGACGTTTACTTGTTCATCATCACGTCCAGTTAGGCGCATATAGTCAAGAGATTCGTTATCGATCGGGAAGAAACCGCAAGTTGCGCCGTATTCCGGCGCCATGTTGGCGATTGTCGCACGGTCTGCAAGTGGCAGCTGCGATACTCCAGGTCCGAAGAATTCAACGAATTTGCCGACTACGCCGTGGCTTCTTAGCACTTGTGTAACCTTCAATGCAAGGTCAGTCGCAGTAGCGCCATTTGGAAGGGTGCCTACAAGCTTGACACCGATTACTTCAGGAACAGGGAAATAAGACGGCTGGCCAAGCATTCCTGCTTCAGCTTCAATACCGCCTACACCCCATCCTAGAACGCCAAGGCCATTGATCATCGTTGTATGCGAGTCTGTCCCGACTAGAGTATCAGGATATGCTTCCAATTCTCCATCTGCTGTCTCGGCAACATGGACAACATCTGCCAGATACTCCAGGTTTACCTGGTGGACTATACCGGTTGCAGGCGGTACAGCGCGATAGTTATTGAATGCCTTTTGTGCCCAGTTCAAGAACTGGTAACGCTCTGCGTTACGCTCGAATTCAAGAACCATGTTGGCTTCAAGTGATCCAGGGCCGCCGTATTGATCAACCTGTACAGAGTGGTCAATGACAAGATCGACAGTCTTTTCAGGATTGATCTTATCAGGATCACCGCCCAGGTCTGCTACTGCCTTACGAAGCGAGGCAAGGTCAACAACGACCGGAACGCCAGTGAAGTCCTGAAGGATGACGCGTGATGGTTTGAATGGAACATCCACATCACGGACTTCGCTTGTGCCCCATTTTGCCAGGTTTTCAACATGCTCCTTTGTGATGACACGGCCATCATTCTGGCGAAGCACCGATTCTAAAAGAACTTTAATGGAATAAGGCAAGTTTGCGACTTTGCCAGCGCCTGCTTCCTCAAGAGCAGCCAGACGGTAGTAATGGTAGCGTTTACCGTTAGCCTCAAATGAAGAGCGGGCATTAAATACATCATGATTTGTCATATGTAAACCCCCTTCTTTCTTCAACACAATAATATAGTAAAAAATTCTAAAAGTCGAAAAGTTTGAACTTCTCCCATCCTCCACGACTTTTCGCACAATTATATCGTAATATAACGAGATTGCTATGTAAATAATTAGAATGTTATTGATTTCAATAAGTTTTTCTTATACCAAAAACAAAAATAGATCTGTATTTTTGTTTTTGGAGTATTTTTCACAATCAGTTACTGCCACAACTCTTTATTGTGGTTTTAATCTCAAAATGGGTCCGCTAAATCGTCAGGAGGTAAAAAACAAATAAAGTTATGGTAAAAAAGCAAATCATGCTTTTTGTGAATAAGGAAAATATATAAATAGGGGGTGATTAATCGTGGCGAAAAAAAGAGCGAATCATGTGCGTCCTGGTATGAACGCGGCCAAGGCGCAGGGTATGGGTGCTGGATATAACGAAGAAGCTGGAACTGAGCAATTAACGGAGATGGAAAGGCAAAACAATAAAAAGAGGAAAAAGAATCAATAGGCAGCAATAACAGTTAAAGGAACAAGCGAGTGCTTGTTCCTTTAGTGTTATTGGAAATTATTCACTTCATCAACAATAGACCGTAAATCCTGCCGGAATTGTTCCAGCTGGGCACGCTGATGTTCAGATGCGACTTCGAGGGCATTTTCTATTTGTGAATATGCTTCATTTACTTCATTTTTCAAATGCTTTAGTTGGTGGCCGTAGCTTGCACTGTCTCTGATGATTTCCGTATAAAGTTCGTGAGCTTCTTCGTATCCTTGCTGAGCCGCCTGAAATGCTTGCTGTTTATTCTTGTGGTAAGGCATCGTGTTGTCCACTCCTTAAATAGGTTAAGCATGTACCGCGTACCGTTAAAGTGTGCACTTTGCATTAAATTATTCAAGGGGCTTAAAATGCTTGGCATGGATGTTTTCGGAAGGGATAAAACAACTTGCCGGGTCCATCCTAATGAGTAGGAGGGATGAAAAATGGCGAAAAGTAATCGTAGCAACCGTGAGCTTGTCCAGAATAGCAGCCAGCCTAAACCGCTTAGCGGATCCCATAAAGTAAAAAACCGCCAGCATTCGAGGGCGAAACACAACACCCATCATGATATGTAGCATAAAAGAAGCGTCCGATACGTAATCTATCGGACGCCTGTTTCCATATAGGGTTTACCACTGGCTAAGTGACTCGATAATGATTGATGCTTCTTCTGAAGTAACAGTCCGTAAATCCAACAATACTGCCTCATTTTGGATTCTGCTGATAATTGGAAGTTTGGACTCAAGCCTTAACTTCCTTTCCAATTGATCAGCAGTAAGTGTGGTATGAGTCAATGCAACTGAATAAGAAGGCAGCAGTACATCAGGCATAGTTCCTCCCCCTACCTGCCCCTTAGTCGGCAAAATGGTTGTAAGATAGCTTTGGGTTTTGCTTGCAAGTTCGTTTGCAAAATTGGCTGATCGCTCTTTAAGTTTGTCCTGGCTTGTTAAGAGAGCTCCCACTGTTGGGATCGATCTAATTCCTTGTTCACCCTTTAAATAAGCTAGCAGAGTAGCTTCAAGTGCTGCCAGAGTCATTTTATCAACCCGGACCACACGGGCAAGCTGATGCTTTTTAAGCCTATCAATTAATTCTTTTTTTCCAGCGATAATGCCGGCTTGAGGCCCTCCGAGCAGCTTGTCGCCGCTAAAAGAAACAATGTCGGTTCCCGCTTCAATCACTTCTTTTACATGTGGCTCTTCCCCAATTCCATGCTTACTGAAATTGTATAATGCTCCGCTCCCTAGATCCTCATAGAAAACTACGTGGTTATTCTTAGAGACAAGACTAATCAATTCCTGGGCCTCAACACTCTTGGTGAATCCTATCACTTTGAAGTTACTCGTATGTACCTTCATTACCATGGCTGTATTTTCATTAATGGCCCGCTCATAATCAGCAAGGTGTGTTTTATTGGTTGTTCCAATTTCAACGAGTTGTGCCCCGCTTTCTTCCATGATAGAAGAAATCCTGAATGAGCCGCCAATTTCTACGAGCTGTCCTCGTGATACCACAACCTCTTTATTTTTTGCTAAAGCAGTTAAGATAAGGTAAACGGCCGCTGCGTTGTTGTTTACGACCATTGCTGCTTCCGCCCCGGTAATCTCTTGCAGCAGTTTTTCAATGTGGCTGTGGCGTGAACCGCGCTCGCCTTCCTGAAGCTTGTATTCAAGATTAGAGTAATTCCCTGCCACTTCGGCTGCATGCCGGATTGCCTCTTCGCTAAGCCTTGCCCTGCCAAGATTCGTATGAAGAATTGTACCCGTGGCATTAATAACCCTTTTGATGGTGTAGGAATAGTTCTCACTGACCTTTTTTTGTAGATGTTCAAACAAAGCGTCTATAAAAGCAGCTGTCCCAGGCTCAGGTCCCTGCCATTGCCCTTTTAGGATACTTGTCCGTATCTCATCCACCACTGCTTTCAACTGCTGGCTTAGCTGTGTGAATTCAATCGATGTTTCTTCAATTAGATGAAGGAACCGGCTGTCTTGCTGAAGTTCATGGACAGGCGGTATGGAACGAAGCAATTGTTTCAAAATGGAAAACCCCTTCACGAAATAGTAGCTTTTTCCCATTATAGCACTTAAACATTTTGATTGAGACTCAGTGATGTGAAGAAAAAACAAAACTCCCGCAAGTACGTGTCACTTGCGGGAGATGCAGATTATAGAGACTCCATTTTGGAGATGACTTCAGCAGCCTTAGGGAAAACGCCTGTTTCATCTTTTGAATAAATTTTTTCGCCATTCACAGTCACTTCGAAGATCCCCCCTGAAGCAGGAACCAGTTCGAACGTGGATATGTTCTGGCGGAAATGTGTAATCAGTTCCTCCGCGAAACTCGCGGCTTTTGGAGCGTAGTTTCACATCATGCAAAATTCGACTTTAACTTCAAACTTTCCCATTAAATAACCCCCATGTTGAAAATAATATAGCTACGGATATTTTAGTATGCCCGTAAAAAAGCAGCAAATGATATGCCTATGATACTCGAGGCGGCGAAAAAGCCCCAGTTTTCCGCTTCATTCCCATGCCTCCTAAAAAGGAGTGCGTTTTCCCTTTTGTGAATTCTGTACACGTGCGGAAATCTTCCTCAAAAGGTATACTAATGATTGGAGGTGGACAAGTTGAGCGAACAGGATAAAATCCGCCTGACCTCTTTATCGACTAAAGCTGGTTGAGGCTGCAAAATTGGTCCTGAGGACCTTGCGCAAGTTTTGCGTAATTTACCAAAACAAGACCCTATTCCGGAATTGCTTGTCGGCAATGAAACATCGGATGATGCAGGTGTGTATAAAATCTCTGATTCACTTGCCCTTATTCAAACGGTCGATTATTTCACACCAGTAGTTGATGATCCGTATATGTTTGGGCAAATTGCCGCCGCTAATTCGCTGAGTGACGTTTATGCTATGGGCGGCGAGCCGAAAACAGTCATGAACATTGTTGGCTATCCTATCAAGAAGCTTGGCGCTGATATGCTTTCTGAAATATTGCGTGGAGCGGCCGATAAGGTAAAGGAAGCAGGAGCTATCACGATTGGCGGACATTCCGTGGATGACCAGGAGCCGAAATTCGGCCTTTCTGTAACAGGATTCGTCCATCCGGAAAAGTTCTGGAAGAATGTTGGCGCCCGCCCTGGTGATGTGCTCGTCCTGACAAAGCCAATTGGAGTAGGTATTCTGACTACTGGAATCAAGCGTGGAGCTGTTACAGCGGCCCAGGAAGAAAAAGTGACTGCAACGATGGCGACGCTAAATAAAACGGCTGCAGAAGCGCTGCAAAACTATTCCCCGCATGCGGTTACCGATGTCACTGGTTTCGGTTTGGCAGGCCATGGCAGTGAAATGGCCAGAGGAAGTGACGTAAGCTTTGAATTGGATTTCAACTCAATTCCTTGCCTGGAAGGAACGATCGAACTCGCACGCGATGGAGTTGTCCCTGGAGGTTCGAAATCAAACCATTCCTGGCTTAAGAATGATGTTGAATACAGCGGCTTAGAGCTTGCAGAACAGCTTGTTGTCTGTGATGCGATTACATCCGGAGGCCTTCTGGCTTCCATTTCACCAGATGAAGCAGAAAAGTTCGTGGCCGACCTGCATGCATTGGGCGTAAAGGATGCGGCCATCATCGGTAAAGTGACCGAGCGGAAAGAAAAGTTGATTTATATCAGCAAATAATTCGGATGGCTAAATGGAAAAACTACTCTTGGCAAAGTATTTCATGCTATGAGTAGTTTTTTTGTACCCTCTCATATTTAATTCCCCTAAGCGAGAAAGTTTTCAAGGACAAATTGGAATTGTAACTATAGTGAAATGTCCTTGAACTTGTCTTTCAAGTACAAATTTAAGTCTTGGGACTACGAAATGTCCTTGAAACGTGGTTTCAAGGACAAATTAATGCTGTACAATAGAAAAATGTACTTGAACCGTTATACGGTAAAAAAACATAAGAATACTCAATTGAATGATATGCGCATACTAATGAAAAACCCCCGAAGCTATTTCTGCATCGGGGGCGGGCTTTATAAGTTATTTATAGTTTAATAGAAAGTTTTTCAAGCATGTCATTTGTCATGGAAGCAAGGTCATACTCAGCTTTAAAGCCCCACTCTTCCTGAGCTGCAGTGGCATCAATTGAATTCGGCCAGCTGTCAGCAATTGCTTGGCGAACCGGATCCACAGCATATGACATTGCAAATTCAGGGATGTGCTTTTTAATCTCTGCGGCAATTTCCTCAGGATCAAAGCTCATTGCCGTCACATTGAAAGCATTTCGGTGTACAAGCTTGGATGGATCCGCTTCCATTAAAGTGATTATGGCATTTAGTGCATCTGGCATGTACATCATGTCCATATACGTACCCTTATCTATATACGAAGCGTATTTCTTGTTTCTTATTGCCTCGTAATAAATTTCAACAGCATAATCAGTCGTGCCGCCGCCTGGAGGTGTAACATATGAAATCAGGCCCGGGAAGCGAACGCCCCTTGTGTCAACACCAAATTTATGAAAATAATAATCTGCCAGCAGCTCCCCGGCTACCTTGTTGACTCCATACATCGTAGTTGGCCGCATGATGGTGTCCTGTGGGGTATTATCCTTAGGAGTGGATGGGCCGAATGCTCCTATTGAACTTGGTGTGAAGAATTGAGCGCCTATTTCACGTGCTGTTTCGAGTGCGTTCATCAAGCCGCCCATATTCAGGTTCCAGGCAAACACAGGCTTTGATTCGGCGGTCGCAGAAAGCAAAGCTGCTAGATGCATGATAGTATCGACTTGATATTTATTGGCGATGTTAACCATCGCTACGCCATCATTAACATCAAGAACTTCATAAGGGCCACTCGTTGCAGCCTCGCTCGTATCATTCACTTTTATATCTGTGGCTATTACATGATCGCTGCCGTAGATTTCTCTCAACTTAACTGTCAGTTCAGAACCAATCTGTCCAAGTGCACCGGTGACCAAAATCTTTTTCATTGATGGTTTTCCTCCCCATGCTGCAGCCAGGACGCAGCCCGGCTCCCCTTACCTTATTATTTATTGTTAACGAATGACGCCCATTTCCTTGCCGACCTTTTCATAGATAGCAATAGCCTTATCCAGCATTTCTTTTGTATGCGCCGCGGTTGGCATATTTCTTACCCTACCTGTACCTTGAGGAACAGTAGGGAAAACAATTGATTTGGCATATACGCCCTCCTCGTTCAACCGTTTGCTAAATTCCTGGGTCAACTTTTCTTCGCCTATAATGCAAGGTGTAATAGGTGTTTCGCTATTTCCAATATTGAAGCCAAGCTCCTTCAGGCCCTTTTTCAGGTAATCGCCGTTTTCCCAAAGCTTTTCATTCAATTCAGTGCTTTCGCTCAGGATTTCAATCGATTTAATGCATGCAGCAACATCTGCCGGAGTTAAGGCTGTCGAGAAAAGGAATGGACGGCTTCGCACTTTCAGCCAGTCGATCAGATTCTTTTTACCTGCAACATAACCGCCTACAACGCCAATCGCTTTGGACAATGTTCCAATTTGGAAATCAATCTTGTCCTGCAACCCGAAGTGTTTGACAGTTCCAGCCCCTTTGCCAAGTACTCCCGATCCGTGTGCATCATCAACATAAGTAATCAGATCGAATTCCTCTGCAATCTTTACGATCTCAGGAAGCAATGCGATATCGCCATCCATTGAAAAAACACCATCAGTAATGACCATTAATTTATTATATTTACCAGACTCGCGTGCTTCCTTCGCTTTTGTACGGAGGTCTTCCATATCTGAGTGATTGAAGCGGATAATCGTTGCCCTTGAAAGGCGGCAGCCATCAATAATGGATGCATGGTTCAGTTCATCAGAAAGGATCGCATCATTTTTATCCATTACAGCTGATATAGCTGCCATATTGCAATTGAAGCCGGATTGGTAAGCAATCGCCGCTTCGGTATGCTTGAACTCTGCAAGCTTTTGCTCGAGTTCAAGATGGATGTCAAGTGTGCCGTTAATAGTACGAACCGCTCCTGCGCCTACACCATACTTCTCAATTGCCTTTTCGGCTGAATTCTTTAGGCGGCTATCAGTAGCAAGGCCGAGATAGTTGTTTGAGGAAAGATTAATTAGCTCCCTGCCCTTGATTTTTATAATGGGGCCATTTGGACTCTCCAAAGGATCAATCACATTATAAAGACCCTTTCCCTTCAAATCTTCAAGGTTATCATTCAGAAATTTCTCGAGTGTAACGCTGGACATGAACATCTCCCCTTTTGAAAAAAATTAACGGCTATTGTAGCCGGTATGTAAACAATTGTCCGTTTGGGGCGGACACCCCTGAGGCGTGGGAATCCCACGGTTTTACTGTGTTTTCTTCACCTCTAACTATATCATAATTTTGTTAGTGTTCATAATGCGAGGACAAATTCTGTTTGTGTTTTGACAGCGTTTGCAAGAAAAAAATGATGGAAAATCTCAGAAATTGATTGAATACTTTTTCTATCATGTTATACTTACACCATTAATTTTATAAAACTACACTCGTATAATCGCAGGGATATGGCCTGCAAGTTTCTACCGGATAACCTTAAATTATTCGACTATGGGTGGCATGTGTGGATTGCGGTATACGCATATCCTTATTTTCCTTTTGGTTTTTAGGCCCAAAAGCACTGCCCCCTGGTTTTCCGGGGGACATGCTTTTGGGCTTTTTGCGTTATACAGGCTGAACACAGGAGGAAGATATGGATATTTTAAAGAAAAAAATCATCTCGGAGGGAATTGTCCTTTCAAAGGATGTTTTAAAGGTTGATTCCTTCTTGAATCATCAGATTGATCCAGTCCTGATGAGTGCAATAGGCAAAGAATTTGCCAACCGATTCAAGTCTTTGGGGATTACAAAGATTTTAACCATCGAATCCTCTGGCATCGCCCCTGCCGTAATGGCCGGGTTGGAAATGGGGATACCAGTCGTATTTGCAAGAAAACGTAAGTCACTAACTCTTTTAGACGGCCTTCTGACTGCGCGTGTTTATTCTTTTACAAAAAAAGAAGAAACTGAAATATCGGTAGCTTCAAAGTATTTTAGCCCTGATGATAGATTGCTTATCATCGATGACTTTCTTGCAAACGGCCAGGCGGCCCTTGCGCTTTTGAATATCGCCGAAGAGGCTTCCGCGACAGTATGTGGCATTGGCATTGTAATTGAAAAAGCATTCCAGGGTGGCGGGGCACTGCTTAGAGAAAAGGGTATCCGTGTCGAATCCCTTGCCAGGATTCAATCTATGGAAAAAGGAAAAGTTACCTTTGAACTTGATGAAAGGGAGGAAGCAATAATATGAAAACAGGGATTGTAAAAACTACATCATTGGGTATTCAGCATGTGCTTGCAATGTACGCAGGGGCTGTTATCGTACCGCTTATTGTTGGAGGTGCATTGGGCATGACTAGTGCCCAGCTGACTTACCTTGTATCGATTGATATCATCATGTGTGGAATTGCTACGATTTTGCAAGTCTGGCAAAACAAGTTCTTTGGTATTGGCTTGCCTATCGTCCTTGGCTGTACATTTACTGCGGTTGGACCAATGATTTCAATTGGCAATCAATACGGTCTCGGTTCAATTTACGGTGCGATTATCACGGCGGGTTTATTCGTATTTCTGACAGCAGGATTTTATAGCAAGCTATTAAAATTTTTCCCGCCAGTCGTTACAGGATCAGTGGTTACCATTATTGGGATTACCCTTATACCAGTGGCTATGAACGATATGGCAGGCGGCCAGGGCAGCGCCGATTTTGGATCCTTAACAAATATTGCTCTTTCTTTCGGGACTCTTCTCTTTATTCTCATCATGTATCGCTTTGCTAAAGGATTTATTAGATCAATCTCGATTTTAATCGGCCTCGTTGCTGGTACAATCGCAGCTTCGATTTTAGGAATGGTGGATTTCTCCGCTGTCCGTGAAGCTTCCTGGGTAAAGTTGCCCGAGCTGTTTTATTTTGCAACACCAGAATTCCATGCTATTCCAATCCTGACTATGATACTTGTCGCAATGGTTGGAATTGTTGAAGCTACAGGCGTCTATTTTGCTCTTGGAGATATTTGTGAAAGAAAGCTTACTGAAAAAGATATGGCAAAGGGTTATCGTGCTGAAGGCCTTGCGATTGTCCTGGGTGGGCTTTTCAATGCCTTCCCGTATACAACCTATTCACAGAATGTTGGCCTAGTTCAGCTTTCCGGTGTCAAAAGCAAAAAAGTTATTTATACAGTAGGCGGTATGCTTGTAGTCCTCGGGCTGGTTCCGAAAATAGCCGCTTTAACTACAGTCATCCCTACTGCAGTCCTTGGCGGAGCGATGGTAGCGATGTTTGGGATGGTAATCGCCTACGGAATCAAGATGTTAAGTAAGGTTGAGTTTGCTTCACAGGAAAACCTCTTGATTATTGCTTGTTCTGTAGGTATTGGACTTGGAGTTACAGTTGTTCCTGACTTGTTCAGTCAACTTCCTGAAGGTGTAAAAATCCTGACCAACAATGGAATTGTTGCAGGAAGCTTCACCGCTATCATTCTAAATCTGGTTTTCAATGAATTTAAGCCAAGCCAAAAGCAAGCTGAAGTAGCTAAGGCAGCATAAGAAAAAGGTGGGCGTCCGTTTAGAGGGCGCCCACCTTTTTGTTTTCTTATGAAATACAATTCAAGCTCTTTGAAATTATGTTTTAACCATGAAATTTTGTTCAATATTCAAAGTAATTTAATTCAAATTAATATTCACCTTTAAACAAGCCAGCTTTCACCCCATGGCGCAACACCCTCATCGACAAATCCTGCAGAGTTGTATAGCTTTTGTGCAACTGTATTTCTGGGGTGGAAACCGACCATGATTTTTTGGCAGCCTTCTTTTTCTTTTAGCCCCTCAAGTAAAGCCGCCAAGCCCTTTTTTCCATATCCCCTTCCCTGGAATGAAGAATCAATCATAAATCGATATATCCAATAATTGTTGTCATCCGGATCGAGCCCTGCCATTGCAAAGCCGATCATTCTTTCTCCATCCTGGATTCCATAACCCTTAAAGTTTGGCAAAAACTAAACTTCTGCAATAGGATAAAGATTAGAAGCCATGAATTGCTTTTGTTCCTCGCCGACTGTTAAGTTTCCACACTCCTCCAGTTATCCTTGTTAGAGGAGATAATATCACGCTCATGACCTACTTCCCTCACTCTGAGAATTATATAGCCCTCTGTTTACTAAATTAGCATTAACAGGTGTTTTGCCAAGCTCCCTCGCCCATATTGAAAGCTGACCCATGTGGTGAATTTCATGTGCGATAACATGCCTGAGTATTTCTCCTAAAGCGAATGTGCTATAGCTGCCGTCTGAGTTAAAACATTTGATTGGCTGATTATCCATTTCATATTTATAGCTGGAAAGGACGATAGCTGTTTTTGCAATTGTGTCCTCCGAGTAACGGTCCAAATCATCAATAGTCCGGAATAGATTGTAGTTTAATTCGGTTATCTCTTCCCCCTTGATATCCTTCATCCAGTCTCCCTCTACCTCAATAATATGGATCAATGTTCTGTAAATGGTACCAAGACCGCCAGTCCTTTTTTTGAAAAGTTCTTCCTTAGGGATTGTCTTGCACCACTCAAGCCATTCTTTGCGTACCTGCCAATTGTATTCGAATAATTTTTTCATCAAACTCCTCCTTTTTTAAAAGTAATTCTCTATATTGCCAAACTATCCCTTTTTAACATAGCGCTATTTTTCCGTTTTCCTTAAATGGAAACAATCGCAAACCTCATTGCCACAGAACCTATAGAAGTTTTGCAGAAAATCTTGTATGATAGAAAAATGGGTAAAATTTTCGAATGAAGTGAGGATTACGAAAGAAAATGGCACTTTTAACAGTAGATAACTTAAGTCATACATTTGGGGATAGAGTCCTTTTTAAGGATGTTTCCTTCCGATTACTCGCTGAAGACCATGTTGGCCTGGTAGGCGCGAACGGAGTCGGCAAATCGACGTTGATGAATATAATTACGAATCAGCTCATCCATGATAGCGGCCGTGTAGAATGGACCCCGGGTGTTCAGTACGGATATCTGGATCAGCATACGATCTTAACACCAGGCAGAACGATGAGGGATGTTTTGCGTGATGCCTTCCTTCCTCTTTTTGAAAAAGAAAAGGAATTGAACGAAGTAACAGCAAAAATGGGTGATTCAACACCAGAGGAGCTGGAAGAACTTCTTGAGCAGATGGGAGAAATCCAGGATGCACTGGAAGCAGGCGGCTTCTATACACTCGATATTAAAATAGAAGAAGCGGCACGCGGACTAGGGCTTGACGCAATCGGCCTGGACCGGGATGTTGCGGCGCTTAGCGGCGGACAGCGGACCAAGGTACTGCTTGCAAAGCTGCTGCTCGAACAGCCAAGAGTCCTGCTGCTCGATGAGCCAACCAACTATCTTGATGTTGAACATATTCGCTGGTTAAGCGGTTATTTAAAAGAATATCCTTATGCATTCCTATTAATCTCTCATGATACGGAGTTCATGAATTCAGTTTCAAATACAATCTTCCATCTTGAGTTTTCAAAGCTGACTCGTTACACTGCGTCTTACGAAAAGTTCCTCGAGCTGGCTGAAATCAACAAGAACCAGCATATTAATGCGTACGAAAAGCAGAAGGAATTCATCAAAAAGCAAGAAGACTTTATTGCTAAGAACAAAGCTCGCTACTCAACAACCGGACGTGCAAAAAGCCGCCAAAAGCAGCTGGACCGGATGGAGCGGATTGACCGCCCTGAAACAGCCATGAAGCCAACCTTTGAATTCAAAGAAGCTAGAAGCAGCAGCCGCTTTGTATTTGAGGCGAAGGATTTGGAAATCGGCTATTCGCATCCCCTCTTGCCTAAAATGGATATGGTCATTGAAAAAGGCGAAAAAATTGCCATTGTTGGTTGTAACGGTGTCGGCAAATCAACCTTGTTGAAGACGATGCTTGGGAAAATCCAGCCGCTTGGCGGAAAAATTGAACACGGTGACTTCCTCTTCCCTTCCTATTTTGAGCAGGAGGTTAAAGCGATGGATATTACCCCCATCGATGATGTCTGGAATGAATTCCCGTCTCTTGATCAGCATCAGGTGCGAGCAGCTCTTGCCCGATGTGGCCTAAAAAACGAACATATTTCCCGCCCCTTAAGCCAGCTTAGCGGTGGTGAACAAGCAAAGGTACGCCTTTGCAAGTTGATGATGCATGAAAGCAACTGGATTTTATTTGACGAGCCAACGAACCATCTAGATGTAACAGCAAAGGAAGAACTTCAGCGTGCCTTGAAAAATTACAAGGGAACCGTTGTCCTTGTCTGCCACGAGCCTGATTTTTATGAAGGCTGGGTATCGAGGGTCTGGGATGTTGAAGAGTGGTCACAAAAGGCGAACTAATCCTAAATATAAACACGTACCTCTTTAATTTATGGGTTCGGTAATGAAGTGCAAAATTCAAATTAACAATGCTATTAACAAAGCAATTAGTAGAAAATCAACATACAATTAGCTTGTAATTTAGCAGTAAAATTAGCACACAAAAAAGCTCAGGGCACAAAAGCCTTGAGCTTCCTTTAATTGGTGTATTGTTGCCCGAGGTTTGCTGAATTTCATACTATATACAAAGATGAGTCTTAATTATTATTTGCCAACCCTAATCTCAACATTTTGAGGCTAAACAGGCTTTTCTTTGTCTATTTTTGTATGCCCTTTTTCAGTATCTATTCTCATGGAAGTTAATAACGGATTCTCATCTAGAAAAAACTCAATTTTCTCCATTAAACTCGTCTAAAACTACCTTTGCGGCTCCCGTTGTTTCTATTCGTACTCTTTCCTCCTTCAATATTTCCTGAATCTGAATACTTTCCTTATATTGGTGATTATAAATTTCCACATCCTCCAATACTGTTGGATGGAGGATGATTTCTATTCGTTCTTCCATTAGGGGAATGGTGATTGTTTCGATCCCGGAATCTTGGTTGTCAACTGAAGATACTGTCTTTTTTTCTATGATCAATTCTTCGCGAGTTATGGGCACATTAATTTGCTTCTCCTCGGTATATGTTCTTTTATAGACCCTAACATTAGCTGTTTCACTCCATTTCTTGCTTACCTGCATTTGTTCCTTATGTAATTGGAGTTCGCGTTTTTCCTGTTTTTCTGACAAAAGAGTCACCTTCCAGGGATAGTTAAAACACCTTTCCATTAAATTGAAATGAAAAGGTGTTCAGTGATTTAACCTTTATTTATTAATATCTTCAAATCCTGATTCACCAGAAACGATATCGACGCTTCCAGTTGTATTCACATGGGCTTCTTCATGCTGGAGTGTTTCCTGGATTTGCTGAGTGTCCTCAACCTCACGTTTTGAAGCAGATACCTCCTCGGTAGTGACTGTATATTTGTTAACTTCCACTTCTTCCTGGCTGACGGGAATACGGATAGTCTCGCCTGAGTTAATGGATTCATTGCTCCGTTCGTTATTCATCGGTGTTCTCTTAATGACAACTTCTTCATGCATAACTGGAACATTGACAGTCTTTTGCTCCTCAACAACTTCTTTACTTAATACTACTTCACCAGCGTCGATATTATTTTTGGTTATGTCCAGTTCTTCTTTATGAAGCTTGAGACTACCGCTGCTTTGGCTATCCTGCTGATTTGAACTGGTCTCATTTTCCTGACCA
Organism: Bacillus sp. FJAT-18017; assembly: GCF_001278805.1. Classification (GTDB taxonomy): domain Bacteria; phylum Bacillota; class Bacilli; order Bacillales; family Cytobacillaceae; genus Bacillus_D. Next base: position 2,494,159 of record NZ_CP012602.1, read on the forward strand.
CCTGAATTTTGTGATTTATCATCACCAAATAAATTTAAAACGTCCATTATTAAATCACCCTCGCATTTGATTTTAGACAGCCCTTATATAATTAGCTTTAATGAAATAATTATGCTCTAAACTACAAAATTTAATGGCCATATATAGGACTATTCCATACTAACCCTGCCACGTGGTTAAGAAGAATCAGTTTACAATTATCTTCCCGTCTTTATGGCAGTTTCACTATTACCAAAGCTAGTCTCAGTCTCCCTAACCATTTTCAGAATCGCTAAGAACTTGGTTTAATCCATTCATTTCTTCGTGATGTTCTAACCTCAAGCGCAGCAAAATCCACCTTCAATTTTGAATTCTATAAGAGATAATTGCCCATTCAGAATCAGTAAATCTTTGAGTTGAATATCTATTGATATATTCAGCTCCTTTCCTTGAAAATGAACAGGAGCCTGCAGTGATGTCTACGTCCATACTCAAATCAAAGGAACAAATTTGATTTGTTATTTTCTCGGTCTCTACTCATTCCAACGAAAGAATTCATAACCCTTTAAGTATGATTTTAATTGTTTGCTCGGCTTCAAAAGAGACTAAGTCAATTGATTGCCATCGAAATAATCGATACATCATTAAATTAGTTATCGTAAATTTGAATTGTGCCAATAGTGTTAATTCGGCTTTTTGAGAAGATTTATCAGGTACAATAATCTAGGTTAAAACTAAATCTTATGGAGGCTTCAACATGAAAAAATGGCTTACACTACTCCTTGCTTCCCTTCTTGTTCTGGCATTGGCAGCATGCGGTGGAAATGAAGAAAAAGACAATGCAGGGAAAAATAACGATAAACCCAAAAAGGATCAAGTAATTAAAATCGGAGCGATACCTGACCAGAGCGCAACAGAGCTGAACAGCAATATGGAATCCGTCGCAAAGACTCTATCTGAAAAAACGGGAATGAAAGTAGAGTTTGTTCCATCTGTCGATTATGCCGCTCTTGTAACGGCATTTCAGCGCGGTGAAATTCAACTTGCCTGGTTTGGCGGCCTTACAGGTGTACAAGCCCGAAACCTTGTGCCTGAAGCTGAAGCAATTGCACAAAGACCTAAGGATGCAGAATTCCACTCCGTGTTTATTACAAATGACCCTAGCATCAAATCACTTGCTGATTTAAAGGGCAAGACGTTCACTTTTGGTAGTGAAAGTTCAACTTCTGGACATTTGATGCCTCGTTACTATTTAATAGAGGAAGGCATTGACCCTACAAAGGATTTTGACGGACAGCCTAATTTCTCAGGCTCACACGATACAACCTACAAATTGGTAGAATCGGGTGCTTTCAAAGCAGGAGCCCTTAATATATCCGTATGGGAAACGGCAGTTGCTGAAAAAAAGGTTGATACAAGCAAGGTAAGCGTCTTCTATACGACTCCTGCGTACTATGATTATCACTGGACAGTCAACAAAATCGACGATGAAACTAAAAAAGCCCTTAAAGATGCCCTCCTTTCTATGAGTGCAGAAGACCTTGAAGGTTTGGATATGTTTGCAACGGACAAGTTCGTTGAAACGAAAAATGAAAATTACCAGGCTATTGAACAAGTAGCAAAGGAACTTAAGATTATAAAATAAATGGTGTGATAGAGAATGGTGAAAACCACTATATTGGAAGCTAATAAAATAAAGAAGACATTTGGGCGGAAGATAGCATTATCTTCCCTTTCTTTTATTGTGGGGAAAGGTGAGCGAGTAGCACTTATAGGTCCTAGTGGCGCCGGTAAAACAACCCTCCTCAATACAATTGCAGGTACGGATGAGCCTGATTTGGGAGAATGGATGATTGATGGCAAGCCAAGATCCATGTTTAAAAGCGGGAAGGAATTTGCAAGGAAGGTCGGCGTCATCCGACAGCAATTTGACCTGGTTGGCCAGCTGCCTGTCATTCACAATGTACTGGCCGGCAAACTTTCGCAGTGGGGATTAGCGAAGTCCCTCCTTTCTCTTCTGTTTCCTCAGGAAAAAGAACTTGCCCTGGAAGCACTGAGGCGTGTCGGACTTGAAGATAAAGCATATGAGGAAACATCTACTCTTTCAGGAGGAGAACAGCAGCGAGTTGCTCTTGCCCGCCTTCTCGTTCAAAAGCCGGAGATTGTCCTGGCTGATGAGCCGGTTGCATCTCTCGACCCTGCCCGCGCAGAGGATGTGCTTGCGATTATGACAGAAATTGTTGCTGATCAAAATCAGACACTCATTGCAAGCCTCCATTCAGTCGAGTATGCAAAGAAGTATTTTACGAGGATTATCGGCCTGAAAAATGGTGAAATACTGTTCGATTTGCCTGCTGGCGAGGTGACGGATTCCCTCCTCCAGGTTCTGTACAAATTAAAGGAGTTGCCCGAAAATGAATAAGGAAGCTGCCTTTCCGAAAATTCGCCATAAACGGCTGACATTAACGGTTATTCTAGTATTCATTTTCATCTTGAGTCTCAGTTCAGTAGAGTGGAGCCCTGAGCTGATTCACGGCGGAGGGGGGGCAATGATTGTCCAAATCCTAGAGGGATTGGTCTCGCCTGCCCTATCGCCCGAAATACTGAAGCAAGGGCTCGAGGCATCTTGGCTCACACTGGCGTATGCAACGGCAGGTATGTCTCTGGCAATTGTTTATGCTTTTATTGCCGGCGTTCTTGCTTCAGGGGTGCTTACAAATGGAAAGGGCTCACGCTTCTTTACCAAGCTGTTTTTCAGAGGAATCCTTGGCTTTACTCGTGCCATCCATGAGCTCGTCTGGGCTTGGCTTTTTGTAGCTGCTATTGGACTTTCCCCTTACGCAGCAATCCTTGCCATTGCAATTCCGTACGGGGGAATCCTCGGAAGAATTTTTGCTGATATGCTTACTGACGTATCGTCCCAGCCGATTGAGGCCTTGAAAACTGCCGGAGCCTCACGCCTTCAATTGCTTTTTTATGGATACTTACCGCTTGTACGTGCTGATATTACCAGCTATACGATGTATCGGTTTGAGTGTGCGATTCGCTCCTCCGCAATTATGAGCTTTATCGGACTAGGAGGGCTTGGTTACCAGATACAATTATCGCTTGCCGATTTAAAATATGATCAAGTCTGGACATACGTATACTTTCTAATTTTATTGGTCATTATGGTTGACCTATGGAGCAGTATTGTCCGCAGGGCGCTTTTGGAAAAAGGGAAAAAGAAGATTTTTGTGACTGGAAGGTCTTCGGCACTTATAGCTTTAATCCTTATCGGAATTTCCTGGACTTATATATATATTTCAGAAAATGCAAGCTTGTCAGCCCTTCTTACGAAAGAAAATGCTGAATATGCATCGACTTTCTTTGGAGGAATGCTTGGTGCCGGCGAAGAGACACCAGCATTCACTAATGCCGGAAGCTGGGAAAATGCTTTAAGGCTTACCTGGGAAACCCTCGTAATGAGCATCATGGCTATCGGCTTTGCAACCATTGCAGCTTTCGTGACAGTCATACCGGCTGCCCGGAATATTGCAGATGGAAGCCTGACGACAACAAAGAACTGGTACAATTGGATATTATTCGGACTTGTGCGTATATCCTATATTTTTTCCAGGGCTGTGCCTGAACTTGTTTGGGCTATGATGATAGTGTTTATTTTTAAACCGGGAATCCTCCCTGGTGCTATTGCCCTCGCTCTTCATAATTTCGGAATCCTGGGAAAACTGTGGGCCGAAGTCATTGAAGATATGGACGCTCGACCGGTTAGAAACCTGGCAAGTGCCGGGGCCTCCAAATGGCAGAGCTTATTTTACGGAGTCATACCTGCAGTCATGCCAAAGTTCCTGACGTATATTTTATATCGCTGGGAAGTAATTATGAGGACAACGATTGTCGTTGGCTTCGTTGGCGCAGGAGGCCTCGGTATGCAATTCAAGCTTAGCATGAGCTTCTTCCATTACTCTGAACTGACGCTGATCTTGATATGCTATATGATTCTCGTCATAATTGCCGACTTCGCTTCCGAAACTGCACGGAAATCGGTGAAGTAATTAGTAAACGCTGTAGGCTGGGGCCTACAGCGTTTTTTTCATGTTATGGATTTCTTCCCATTCTTCTTTCAAAATGCCCATCTTAATAGAGTCAAAAAACTCCCCATTATAGATTCGAGCTTTTCGGATCCTGGCTTCCATGGTCATTCCAAGCTTCTCGCCTACTTTTATCATCCGCTTGTTACCGGACCAGGTTGTGCAACCTATTCGATGAATAGCCATTGTCGCAAAAAGCTGGTCGATCCAGAGCTTAAAAGCTTCGGTTCCGTAACCGCCATTCCAATAAGCAGGATCGTAAATGACAATACCAGCTTCGAGCCACAGTGATGGCTTGTGTTCCCAATAATAAGAAACAGTCCCAATTAATTTCCCATCGGCCCATATTGACCATCTTGTATTAAGGCCTTCTTCAATCAGGATGTTCAAACTAATGATATACTCTTCCTTTTCTATTCTCTTTAGCGGAAAATATGGGGCATCCCATTTTTTCCATTCGGGTTCTTCCTCGCCATAAATCATCTCCCAGAGGAGTGGCAACTCTTCTGGTGTAATTGGCTTAATGGTAACTTTCTGTCCTATTTTCATCTTTTCATCCCATTCCTGTTCAGTTCAGGTTGTTTTTCGCGAAAAAACACAAGAGCAAGTCATTCAATGATAATCTCTGTGCCTACTTACTTCCTGCTTCCGGTGATGGTACCGTCTCTTCATATAACAGATCCTAAAGACCCTGTTATACCACGTATATATATTACTAGTTCTATTTCCTTACCTCTTGCAACAATCATAATAAAATATCCTGCTTGGTACAAATTTGAAGATTGTCAAAAACGATCTATTTTCTCCTGCGTATCATCTGAAAAGGTAATCCTGTAATGCATAATTATAATCCGCATGGGAATGCATTCTTAGCAAAGTGCTACCAATTGCTATCCCTTTTGTAGCGGATTGATAGCATCTTGTAATGCCTTTTTCAAGTGAGAAAATTAGAAGCATATTTTGCGATATCAGGAAAATAGTAAGCCCATCGAATAGAAGGATTTTTAGCGGCCCTTCTTAAAAAAGTTGACTTTTGCCCTAGAGAATATAAGATTAACTTATCTGTATTTAACGGGTGAATTTTTAATGGCAGGCTCCATTTGACATCGATAGTTCCTGCTGGTTTAGGGGTGATTTTGTGGTTGAAACAAAACGCGCACTGCCGATTTTGTTTCTTATTATGTTTTTGGTGATGGTTGGATTTGGAATTATCATTCCTGTTCTTCCGTTTTACGCGGAAGAGCTTGGGGGAAGTCCGACGGAACTTGGGCTTCTAATGGCTGTCTATTCATTGATGCAGCTTATCTTTTCACCGGTATGGGGAAGGATTTCAGACAAAATTGGCAGGAAGCCTGTCATGCTTGTAGGGATTGCCGGCCTCGCTATTTCTTTTTTCCTGATGGCTGGAGCGAATTCAATGTGGACGCTGTTTGCTGCAAGAATTATTGGCGGGCTTCTTTCTTCGGCTAATATGCCGACAACCATGGCCTATGTGGCTGACATTACAACACCTGAAAACCGCAGTAAAGGCATGGGCATAATTGGTGCGGCGGTAGGACTTGGTTTTGTGTTCGGCCCTGCAATTGGCGGTATATTTTCAAAAACTAGCCTTAGCCTTCCTTTTACCATCGCTGGTAGTTTATCCATTCTCACATTTATATTAGTTGCCCTGCTTCTTAAGGAATCCTCTTCGAAAGATTCAAGGGCATCCCAAACTCAAAAAAATGCGTCGTTTTATTCTGCACTAAAAGGTTCTTCCGGGAACCTATATTTTCTGCAGTTCTTTATTTCATTGTCGCTCGCTGGGTTGGAGGCTACATTTGCCTATTTTGCGGCTACAAAAGCAGGTTTGGATACTGTAAGTCTTGGATATATTTTTATGATTATGGGATTGGCGGGAGCAGTGGTCCAGGGCGGTATGATTGGACCGTTGACTAAGAAATATGGTGAAGGAAAGGTCATCCAGGGAGGCATCCTTGTATCGGCTATTGGTTTTGCACTAATTCTGCTTGTCGATAATTTCATTACTGCTGCTATATTTTTGAGCATTTTTGGTATTGGTAACGGAGTAATCAGGCCTAGTGTTTCATCCATATTAACAAAAACAGTCACTTCAGGACATGGAAGTGTAACAGGTTTCTTGTCATCGTTTGATTCTCTTGGAAGAATACTTGGACCTCCGCTTGGCGGTCTGCTATATTCCATTTCAATTGGCCTTCCATATATTTCGGGAGCGATTCTTTCAATAATTGCGCTGATTCTTTACCAGTTTTACCGTTCGAAACAAGAGAAACTTTCTTTATAGTGTAAAAAAATCTGTAGTTTCTAAAGTAAACTAGTTCAAAATACAAAAATATAGTCTTGACACTAAAGCTCAGACCTTTTATAGGAATCTGGGCTTTCATTTTGCAATAGACTATTCTAGGAATCCTTTCTAGTCTCGGCTATCCTTCAAATCTCACTCCCCAAAAAATCAAATACCTGGCAAAAGCCATAAAATTAAATTCTTTGCATATAGTGTACAAGGTATCCCATGGAAGAGGTGTAAAAATGGCGGCAGGTAAAAAACTTAGTTTAATTGGGTTGGCGATAGCATTGGCAGGTATGGCATACTTGGAATCACCTTATTCACTTTTGAATAGGAATTATTATGTGGAAAAAGATACTCCTCCAGTCAGACGTGCTTCAGCAGTGACCTCTTCTATCCAGGTAACAGAGTACGAATACAGGTTTGTTGATAAACAAAATATCGGTGGTTATACAATTGAAATGTATGAGGAATATGAAGTTAGGAAGGATTCAATCGGGAACATCATCGAAAGTAAGCCAACCGGTAATTTTAATGAAATAAAATATAAAGACTACTCTTATCAATCCCACCCTTAAAGCAACCTTTTTTCCATAAAAGGTTGCTTTAAATATTCAAATTTTCATAGATTTGGAATAAAATAGCGGGATTCTGGATGATTATTCCTGTATAATAAGGAAGCAAGGAGGTGATAAATGATATGAATTCAGCGATTTACGTGGGTTTACTCTTTTTAGCTTTGATTTGCTCACTTGTTCACGTAGTTATTCAGATAATGGCGGATAAAAGGCCAGGCGAAATAGTGCTCCAGTCTTTTTTCATTGCGTTCTTTATTCTTGGTTCTTCGTGCCTATGGTGGATCATTATAGCCAATAACGAAATAACCCAGTCAATTGGCGTTTTAATTAATGGAATTGTCCTTGGCCTGATAACATTTAATAACATGCACCTATCCTTTTATTTAGATGAACACAGAGGACCTTTTGAAACAAATATGAAGCATCAACCTGAAAATCCGCGCTACATATAATGCGCCTTTTTGCAAATTGATTTCCCTCGATTTGTAATGGCCGCAACAACAGTATTTATTCCGCACTGCTGGTATTCGTGGTCATATCGTATTGAGCGGTTTCCCGAAGCATTTCGGTGTTGTAGCTGCAAGATGTGATTTTACAGGTTAATTCCTGCTAGAAACGCTTTTCGAAGCCGCTCCAATTTTGTACGTCCCCTACCTCCTCTGTTCTTCTATATTCACTATAACCATAACTATTATTTTACGAGAATAAAATAGACGACAGGATTAATCCTGCCGCCTTATTTCTTTAGTTTTTTATCCTCTTTTTCAACAAGCCGAGCAGGAGCAAATCCTGGCCTGTCAGCAATGCTCATCGCGATAAATCCGGCAAGAATAGGCACTAGAAGACTGAATGCCCCTCCGCTACCGCCGATATCCATCGTTATTGCCAAATTAATGAAACCCATTCAGGATGATCAATAAATGGATTACGATTATGCTGATACTGAGCGTAGATGATGTCATTCCGTTTCCGTTCAAACGCATCAACAGGGTCCTCCATGTGCCACTGCAGTAAAACTGATTGCTTTCCATGATATGGGGCAGTACCATTGTTAACCAAGTTATTTAGCTCAAGATCGAGTTCCCCGCTGTCTCCCTCATACCGGACTGCCATGTAGAACAACATCCTTGCTACATCGCCTTTAACACTATCCCTAGGCTCCCAAGAGTCTGAATCAGTGTAATTCCCCAGCGCCTCTGTATGTTGTGTGCCTCCATTATCAAAATCCTTATTGCCGCGTGAACTATTGACACTAACATCGGTAGGGCGGAGGTGATGGAGATCGGTACCCGCGCCCATCGTTGTGCCGAAGTCGCCATGCGATTTAGCCCAGACATGCTCGCGATTCCAATCGTTCACACCTCCTCCATTTGTAAATTTGCCCTGGGAACGCCCTGTGTAAAGAAGAATGACATTATTTGTATTATTTGGATCTTCATCGGTTTTTCTAAGAGCATCCCAGACTGCATCATAGGAGATTTTAGTATGATCATCAATGATGTTATGTAAAGCTGTTTTCAAAGCCTCCCCCGTTTTTCCCGCCGCAGAATCATAATAACCTGCAGGAGATGTCGGAGGTTCGCTTGGTTCGGCAGGTGCCGCGCTTCCCTGAAGCTCGAACGCGGTGGCATCTTTCAGGCCGGGATGTGAAAAATAAGCAGTAAGAGTACCAGTTACTTTTATGCTTTTGCCCAAAAGTGATGGATTGGAATATAACCCGTAAGAAGAACGGTAGGATGTTGGGATTTGTACATACACCATTTTCGCGGTATTACTCTCAGAAGGGCTGTCAGCTAAAGCAAGTGCATAATCATTGGGAAAATTACTTTTGACTACTGTATTGGTCGCGGTTGGCTGGCCGACAATATAGCCCTGGACGGTTTTAACAGTACCAGATTGATTGCTGATCGCCTGTGAAACTGAAAATGGCGATGACCAAGTCCCGGTTCCTGTGGCTGCTTTTGTAATTGAAACATGCAGAGGCTCGATTACCACAAGGGCAATGAGCAGCCAGACCAGCGTTAAGGTGAATTTTAGATTTCTGTTCATGTAGTTCCTCCTGGGTTATTTTTAGGTTAAACAGCAATCTCCTATTTAACCCAGTAAATAGTACCCTGTGGACAATAAGGTTAATACAAAAAAATCTATAATTGAGGTTGGGAAAATTGACTCGGACAATAAAAAACCACCCGCGAGTTTAGTTCGGCGGGCGGTAAAATTATGATTATTTCTTATCCTGATAATTATGCTGTTCTTCAATTCGGCCTTCATCATTATGAATATAGACAAAAGTTCCGGCTTCCTCAGCCATCCGTTTTGCTTCCTCAACAGCTTCTGACTGAGAACTTGTTGTCAGTTCAGGTTCATCTTTGCCTTCCATTTTAATGGCCCATCCTTCATCATCATGAGGTACCACATGGAATCGAGCCTCGTCAGTACCTGCGCGATCCTTAAAGTATTGCTTTTGTTCATCAGTTTTGATACGGCCATGGTTGTCGTTCATGTGCTATTCCTCCTTCTTTAAAGCTTATTGAACATTTACCCAATTCCAACAACGCTAAAAACAGGAAGATTCTTCTTGGGCGTTTAAGTGCATTAATACTCGCGCAATGAAAACTCTTTGCCAGGCAATTTAATGTGGTTGTCCGCAAATAGCTTCGAGATAGAATGTCTAAGGTCGCTCTCAACTCTCTCCTTAATTTCGAAGTTAAGAACGGGGAGCTCGATAAGAAACTCCATTGCATTGTCCTTAAATTCGATAAAACGAATTTCAACAGGCGGCTTTTCAAGAATTCCATCTGTTTCTTCTTTAACTTTGGTTACTGCTTCCTCAAGCAGTCGATGAACCAATCTCGAATCTGTTCCATAAAGAACATTGGTACGTACCTGTGCTATCATTTCGGCGCCTGTTCGATTTTTTATAATTTGTTCAATGAAATACTGATTGGGTACGATTAGTGTTCCTTCTTTCGCTGTCCGAACCAGCGTTGAACGAAGGCGAATCTTTTCTACCCTTCCTACCTTCCCATCAACCTGTATAACCTCTCCGACCTCTATAGGCCTTTCAAACAGGATAATGATACCAGATACAAAGTTCCCTGCCACGTTCCTCATCCCAAAACCAATTCCGATTCCAAGAACACCCAACACTGCTCCAAAGGCAGTCAGGTCAAGGCCGACACTCGTAAAACTAACGGCAAGAGCTGCAAACATGACCGTATAGTAAACGATTTGATTGATAGTGAATCCGAGGCCTTTATCGACTCCATAATGCTCGTACACATTCGACAGGACATATTTCGTGAAAAGTTTTACGAGTCGGTGTGCCAACGACACAATCATGAACGCGACAATAATCAGAAAAGGGGTCACGTCGACTCCGCCCTGAGAATATAAAGCCTTGAACAGCCACTTCGTCTCAGAAAAATAAAAGAGGAACAATAAAATAATCCCATAGAAGGTAAACCAGTTAATCAATGATACAGCCGACGCAAAAAAAGGTTTTTCGTGGCTGCTACGTTTTTTCGCATAACTTGAAGCAATTTTTCTTAAAATCCAGTTTAGTAGTAAAATCAACAAAGAAAAGGCGATGTATGTGACTACACGCCCGGCACTAAACTCATTGAAAATAGATAGCGTTTTCTCCAAGATGATCACCCATAATCCTTAATACAGGACTATACCTGAGATATCATCATGGTAAACATAGCTTTGTTTTTAAGAATCCTGGCAAGAGGGACAGATAAAAGACTTTTTCGAGGAAACCTTAATTTTGATTATAGTAGCTCCGCACCTCTTGCAAGGCTGATTCTCCCTTTCATAAACGAGGAAGTGGTGATTGTACTGGCCTGTTTTCGTGTCACCTGGAAAGAGCGGGTCATCCATGTAACCGCCAATTTCCAATGCGCTCAGCAAAACAGGTTTCATTGCAGAAAAAAGCGCGGAAAGTTGTGCTTCGGTTAAGCCGGCAGCTTTTGCTGCCGGGCTTAAGCCTGCTGTAAAACAAATTTCATCTGAATAACAGTTTCCTATTCCGGCGATGATGCTTTGGTCAACCAAAATCGATTTCAATGTTCCTTTCTTCTTTCCGATCCTTTCCTTGAATTCGTCATAACCGAGTGTCAATGGCTCTGGACCAAAGCCTGACAGTTTCTCCTGCAGTTCTCCTGGATTCAAGAGATGAAGGTACCCAAGCCGCAAGCCGATAAAATTCAGGTTCAAATCCCCGAATGAAAGGATGACCTGTTTTGTCCTGTCGGGGCTTTCTTCTTCCTTTCCAAGAAACATCCAGCCCCCCAGCATTAAATGAAGCAGCAGGCTTTTGCCTGAGTCGAGTTCAAAGATCAGATGCTTTGCCCTTCTTTTTACAGCAACAATTTTCCTGTTTTTCACTTCATGGATAAACTCCTGTACAGGAAGATTGATGGACTTTTCCCTGTTTATCTCAACCTCTGTTATGGTTTTCCCCTTTAAATTTGTCCCAAGGATGTTCTTGTAGCGTTCCATTTCCGGAAGTTCAGGCATATATATACTCCTTTAACAAAAGCGGAAGCGCGAATTCGGGACGTGAAAATGCTTTCTCTGCAATGATTATTCAGTTGAGCATACTTTTGTGTCCCTTGTGATTAGTGCATTGGCCGCCTATACATATTAATGTGGCTTCATGACTACCTTTATACAATCTTCGGTTTTCGTATCAAAGATTTCATAGCCGCGTTTAGCTTCTGAGAGTGGAATAACATGTGTTACTATATCACTCGGGTCTACTTTCCCTTTAGAAACCAAATCATATAAATAGGGCATGTAAGGAATAACTGGCGCCTGCCCCATCTTGATTTCAACATTTCTATTAAAAAAATCCCCCAATGGAAAGGCATTGTATCTTGCCCCATATGCACCGGTTATTTGGACGGTCCCCCCTTTCCGAACTGCCTGAGCCGACATAACTACTGGACCCAGAGCACCGCCTTGTAACTTAAGGCCGGTGGCAAGGAATTCCATGGGTGTCATTTTGCCATCCATTCCAACCGCATCTATGACTACGTCAGCTCCGCCCTTAGTCAATTCCTTTAAATACATCCCCGTGTGTTCGTGTTGTTCAAAATTCACGATTTCAACATTGTTCGTTCTTTTTGCATGCTGAAGCCTGTAATCAATATAGTCAACAGCAATGACCCGCTTTGCCCCTTTCAGCCAGGCAAACTTTTGGGCAAGAAGCCCGACCGGACCGCAGCCAAAGATGATAACTGTATCTCCGTTTTTTACCCCGGCATTGTCGACTGACCAGTAAGCAGTCGACATCGCATCAGCGATCAGGACAAGCTTTTCATCCTCAACCTCGCTATCATCAGGAATCCTAAAAGGGGTGAAATTTCCATATGGTACCTTCATGTATTGAGCCTGCCCGCCTGGATGGCCTCCAAAGGTTTCTGAATAGCCAAAGAATCCTCCGTTTTCTCCATGTGGATTTGAATTGTCACATTGGCTTGTCAGGTCATGTTCACAAAACCAGCAATGCCCGCATGCAACGTTGAAAGGGATAATCACCCTATCCCCCTTCTTTACTTTCGTTACATCAGGGCCAACCTCCTCGACAATACCAAGCGGTTCATGGCCAATGATAAAATCAGCAGGCATATTTGGAATCATTCCATGTATTAAATGTAAATCTGACCCGCAAATCGCGGACATCGTAACTTTTATAATAATATCATCATTCTTTTCGATCCGTGGGTCCGCGACTTCTTTTACCGCAACATCCTTAATTCCTTGATATGTAACAGCCTTCATTGGGCATATCCCTCCTGCTCTCTAATAATCTGGTGTGGCAAACGTTCCGAGCCTGTCTGTATCATTCGGAAAAAGCTTCATGTCGGCAATAGCAAGTGCCATATCCATTGATTTAATATCAAGCTCAATCTGTTTGCCGGGATCATGAGGGTAAAGCCAGCCCTTTTTTATCATCAGGTTTGAAAGCTCCTCATGCAAATCAATGGCTTCCATCATCTGCCGTTCCATCGCTGCCTTCAGCTCAGGAGTTGCTGCCTCAGTAATTGCAAACCCATAATTCCGGATTCCGTTTTTCACAGACAACAAAAAATCCATCGCGAAGGATGCATCCGCCATTTTCGGCATTCCTTCAGCATACTTGGGATCCAAATAATCCTGGTTCATTAATGCGCCACCTCAATACTATCCGTCCTTGCCTTTCTATAAAGGCCCTTTAGTTCGTTTAGCGCTGCAATTGACTGCTGCACTTCCTTTTCCATTAGTGCTTTTAGATCATTGTCAAAACAAATTCCCTGCATCAATTTTGCCCGAACTAGGGAAACCGTTTTACAATTGATTAATTCATGCGTTTCAAACGTTTCATGAAAAGCCAGACTTTCATGCTTCATTCAACCAACCTCCCAACGTTCATACAAACTTAATTTCTCAAATGCCCTCACGGATTATGCATGGACAGAAGTTGAATAAATGCAAAAAAAGGGCGCATTATAAATGCGACTTAATATGGGAGTGAATGCTATGACAAAACATCTCGGAATCCATGAAGCACTTGAATTACACGAATATCTTGCTTTTAAAAATGTCTGTTTGACAAAATCGGCCTTGATGAGCAAGCTCGCTGTTGACGAAGAACTAAAAGCAATCCTTGAAGCGGATGCGGAAACTGGAGTACGCCATATTCAAACTCTCCAGGAGTTTTTTACTGACAGGGGGAGTGAAGAATGAATCAACTCCTTCAAAATCTGATTGGCATGGGTGGTATGACAGACCAGGTCATTGCCATGGACTTTCTGATAACCTCAAAATCGGGCATCAGAAACCTTGCCGCAGTAATAACCGAAACCGGCACGCCAGAAGTTCGTGCAGCCCTAAAGGAACAGCTCCATGATGCCATTCAGACACATACTGCAATAAGTGAGTTCATGACAGCTAAAGGGTATTACTATCCTACTGATTTAAGCAAACAATTCCAGTTGGACTTGAGCACTTCGGAGACTGCGCTAACTCTGGGACAGAAAATGCAATAGGAAAATAAAACGGAGGCTGCATATAAACAGCCTCCGAGATTGTTATTTATTTTTAACAAAAATAGTTTTCTTTTCTTCGACACGCACCTGATAGAATTCAAATAGAATGCCATATAAGAAAGTAACAAGAAACATAGAGCCAATCATATCCGGAATTACATGCTGTTTCACAAACAAGGTGGAAATAATAATAAGCGAGCCTAGTATATGAATAAACAGAATGGTAACTGGATGCTTCTCTTTTATATGAAGCGAACCAAGCATTATTGCAAATGTTGTCAGGACGTGGATGCTTGGGAAGCAATTGAACGGCCGATCATTTAAATAAATCAGCTTTACCAGGTCAATGAGTATGCCATCCCCCTGCACTTGCGGCCTTGGGACGGTTGTTTGAAAAAAGAAATAGATTGCAAAGCAAATAAGTTCACCAACAACTATAAGGATTATAGTCTTTAAGTATACTTTTGTATCTTTAAAACAAAAGTATACGAGATAAAGAAATACATAGGCATACCAAAGAATATATGGGATGATGAATATAGGCAAAAACGGTATATACCCATCTAGTGCGGTTGATATTTGCACCGCATCGGTTGGATGAGTATTTAGAAACTGATAAATTAGACCTAATACAGGTATGACGAGCAAAAATAGCAAATATGGAGTTTTTTTCAACACTGTATTCATAAAAATTCTGTCTGCTCCCTCCACTTTTGATATTTAATGCTTGTTTACCCTATTTTTGTATGAACAGAACCAAAGTTAGTATAACATAAATTATCCACAATTGTTGTAATTTTCCACTTTTTTATGAATTTTTTCCTGACATTAATAGTTAATCCGCCCATATCAAAGTATGCTTAATGTTGGTTATTTGTTCGTTTTAAAAAAAGCTAAGTTAAGAATTCTGAAACCATACTTTTCTACATCTTAATATCAATCCTAAAAAGCAGCCTAAAAAAACAGCACCCTGTTTAACAGGATGCTGTTTCCTCCAAATATTCTTTAAACGTCGAGTGAGCCGCCTTCTTCAACAATGTGGTAGAGGAGATGGGCAAGGTGGTGAATCGGCCCGTATTCCTCTTCTTCCTCGCTTGTTTCTTCATTAAATTCAAGGTCATTCAAATATAAAGCCATGAATTCATAAAAATCCTTCATTGCGAATGAATAACAAGCAGTTGGCTCCTCATTATCCTCCTCATATTGGAGCAACAAGTGTGAAACAACACCATCAGCATCTTCCGCATCAAAAAACACAAAAAATCCAATGTTGGTATCAAGTTCAAACAAATGCCGTGTACCGCCTTCGGTAGCTTTATTATAGTCCCCTTCATTGAGTTTCTGGATTTGCATAGCATCGACTTTATCTTCCTGATGGAAACTGACTACGAATGATTGCATCTATAAATCCTCCTTTATTTTCTCGTCCATACCAAAATCAATATACCCTTTGAAGGAGGAATTTATCCGTTCTCCAATTCCTCCCCCTCATTAAGTTTCGGTTAAATGGCTGTTTTTGAAGCGCCTCCGTGAATAAGCTCCCTTTTCATATGAACTCTGACAGTAAACATAACTGGGACTCCAAGCAGAGAAATTGCCGCCAATATGCCGAAAACAGGCAATGGATCACTGAAGCCGAACCAACTGAGCAGAAAGCCTCCAAGTGAAGGTCCGGCTATGTTTCCTATCTGGGTAAAACCCATTGCGCCAAAATATGTACCCCTTAAGTTTGGTTTTGCAATCGAATCTAGAAATGCATCAGTCATTGAAAACATTAGGACTTCGCCAATGGTAAAAAGGAAAATCACTGCTCCCCATAATGGAACAGAATCGGCAAATGCAAAAAGCAATACAGAAATACTTGATACGAGATTACCGGCCAGTATGGAAAGGATGGGCGGATATTTTTTAACAAAGGCCAATAAGGGGTATTGAATGGTAATCACTGTCACCGCATTCAATATGAGCAGGCCGGAAAACAAGCCCGCACCTTTCTCTCCGCCAAGTGAACCAGATAGAAATTGCGGGAGTGTAGAATTGAATTGCGCATAGGCAAGAACCGCAAGGATGTTGCCAATCAATGCAAGCAATAGAATCCTGTCATTAATCGCAATCCGAGCCGCATCCGTGAATCTTACTGGTTTCTGGTTGGCCGCAACCTTGAGGTTAGCTCCGCTATAGCCTGTTTTCTTGTAGGTTACTATCAGCGATATTCCATAGAGAACATAAACGCTTGCCGCAATGAAGAAAGCAGATGTGCTTTCGGATGAACCGAAATAAAAACCTAAAAGCGGTCCGAAAATAACCCCGACATTTATAGCAGTATAGCGCAAATTGAAAATCGCCAGGCGGTTCTTTGGTTCAGTAAGGTCAGCCAGCAGCGCCCGTGAAGCTGGTTCAAATATTGATTTGCAAAAACCATTTAATGCATTTGCTGCAAAAAATCCCGAAACAGTCTCGGCCATTCCAAAAAGGATGAATACTCCAGCCCAAAGAAAAATTGAAACAAATAAAACGACCTTTCTTCCTAACCGATCGGACAAATAACCGCCTGCAAAGCTCGTGCATATCCCGACTAGCGAGCTTACAGCAATGATTAATCCGGTCTGCCCGGGAGAAACGTGCTTTACTTGGGTCAGGTAAATTGCGAGGAACGGAATACTCATGGATGTTGCCATCCGGCCGAACATGGTCCCTATAAGTATATTTATTACGAGCGGGTGCAAATTCCTGAAGGCTGACAGCATCCGTATCCCTCCCTTCCTTCCTTTTTTCAGGAACTTCAATTGCTAGCTTATTTTACCTTTTTACATACATATCAGCAATGAAATGTTTAAGTTGCCTGGTATTTAGGAAAAATAAAGATAGAACAGTAAGTTATATATCTTACGACCTATATAAATGGTAAAATAGCAGAAAAGCTTACAAAAATAACCCCGCAAAGGAACATTTAGAATATGACCAAAAAGAAAATTGCCTGGATTACTGATAGTACTGTTTTCCTAACAGAAAAGCTAAAGGCTAACCCCGATGTTTTCGTGGTGCCGCTTGAAATCATCTTTGGAAATGATGCTTTTGAAGATGGTGTCGATCTTGATACAGAAACACTTTATCAAAGAATTAACAGCGATAAAACGGTTCCGAAAACGTCGCAGCCTTCTTCCGGGAAGTTTGCTGCACTTTTTGAAAAACTCAAAGAGAATTACGATAGTGCAATAGCTGTCCATATCTCCTCTAAACTAAGCGGAACGATGTCAAGCTGCATTGCCGGTGCGGAAATGGCTGGATTCCCCGTGGAAGCGGTTGATTCAAAGTCGTTGTCCTATGCGATTACTGTCCTGATTGAAAAAGGAATTGAACTTGCTGGGGATGGCCTGGGGGTTAGCGATATAGCCACGATCCTCCGCGAAGAAGCAGACAACGGCCAGAATTATATGTTACTCGGAAATCTGGATCAATTTTATAAAGGCGGGCGGATGACAGGTACTCAATACCTTCTTGGAAGCATCCTAAAAATAAAGCCGATTATCCGAATTAATACCAACGGGGAATTTGAACTGTTTGAGAAAGTTCGATCTGAGAAAAAGGCTGGTGCAAGGCTTGTGGAGCTTTTTGGTGAAGCCCACAGCAAGAATCATATAGAAGAAGTTTGGGTAATGCACGGAAATGTTCCGGATAAGGCAAAAGAAATGGAAGCAGCTATTAAATCAGCCTTTCCAAGGCTAAAAACGTTCATCGGCGAAATTTCCTCAACTATTGCTGCTCATGCCGGCGAAGGAACGCTCGCAATCATTTGGCACAATGAACCAAAATAAAGTTACTGAATGAGGCCGCCGGTTGGCGGGCTCTTTTTTAATAAGGCATTCCGGCAAAAGTGAGATTTAGGCGGCGCTTTTACTATAAATGCCAATCTGGATACTGTAATATAAATATAGGGTTTCCCGATCTTAGCTCGAGTAACCCTATTAATCTTCTTAAAGCCATGAATACATGTAATCCTGATCCTCAACTTCTTTTGCCTTTTTGAATACCTTCAACGTGCGGAATGTGTCAATCATGACCGCTAGTTCGAGTGTTTCTTTTTTGCCGATGCTTGCCTCGGCCTTTCCTGGATGCGGTCCGTGCGGGATGCCGCTTGGATGCAGGCTTATCGACCCCTGCTTGATTCCCTTCCTGCTCATGAAGTTGCCTTCCACATAATACAGCATTTCGTCACTGTTAACGTTGCTGTGGAAATATGGCGCTGGAATAGCCTCCGGATGATAATCATACATTCTCGGCACAAACGAGCAAACAACAAAATTATGGCCTTCGAATGTTTGATGGACCGGCGGCGGCTGATGAACCCTCCCGGTAATTGGCTCAAAATCGTCTATATTGAATGCCCATGGATAAAGATAACCGTCCCAGCCAACCACATCAAAAGGATGATGGCCGAGGATATGCTGGTGCAAATATCCCCTGGTTTTTGTTAGAACTTCAAATTCGCCTTTCTCATCAAAGGTTTCGAGAGTTTCAGGTCCCCTTATATCCCTTTCACAAAAAGGACTATGTTCAAGGAGCTGTCCATACTCGTTCCGATATCGCCGTGGTGTAGTGATTTGCGAATATGACTCAACAAACAGGATTTTAGTTTCAGAAACAGGACGTAGCTGGTATATTGTTCCGATTGGAATTACTAAATAGTCTCCGGGTCTATAAGTGAGTGTCCCGAACATCGTCTCCAGTTTTCCCGAACCATGGTGGATAAAAAGTATTTCATCGCCGTCGCCATTGCGGTAAAAGGATTCCATTGCGGCAGTGACATGGGCGGTACCAATCAATAAATCGCTGTTGCCCATCAAATATTCCCTTGCTTCAAGCGCATTTCCGGTTGACTTGAGTTCGGGTGTATAAAAATGCCTGTGCCGCAGCGCCCCTTCTGCCTCGTACTCTGGTAAAAAAGGAATTATTTTATCTGCTTTGACGACCTCTGTCGGCATATGCACATGGTACAGTATTGATTGTGTTCCGGAAAACCCTTTTGTTCCCATTACCTGCTCCCTGTATAGCGTGCCGTCTTCCTTTCTGAAAATCGTGTGCCGTTTCCGGGGGATTTTCCCCAACTGCCTATAATACATAGAATCACCCCTTTTCCCTTGAAATTACATTTCTTAAGGTTCCCAGTTTATCAATCTGGAGCTCTACTATATCGCCTGGCTGCAGCCAGCGATGTACATCTTCCCCGAGCTCAAGGATGCAGCCGGATCCAACTGTACCCGATCCAATCAGTTCTCCTGGATGAAGCGTTACCTCTGCCGAAGCACGTTGCAGCATTTCAGCAAATGAATAGTGGATTTCCTTCATGTTTCCTTTTGAAAGGAGCTGGCCATTAATGGACGCCTTCATTTCTAAATCAAACCCTTTTTCGTCGAAAAGGCTGCTTAATTCATCAGGCGTGACTATCCACGGCCCGATTGAGGTGGCGAAATCCTTTCCTTTTGCAGGGCCAAGCCCAACCTTCATTTCTTTTTGCTGAAAATCCCGCGCACTCCAGTCATTGAGGATGCAATAACCGAATATATAATCGTCAGCTTCATCCACTCGGATATTCTTGCCGGTCTTGCCAATCACACAGCCAATTTCGAGCTCGTAGTCAAGCTTTCGGCAGCCCCCTGGTTTCTCAATTTTCTCTTCTGGGCCTTTTATAGCAAGATGATTTGAAAAATAAAAGACCGGGATTTCATACCATTCATCAATCATACCGAGTCCCCTGTTTTCACGTGCTGTTTTTACATGAGCCTCAAATGCATAGAAGTCCCTGAAGCTTCTTGGGTTAGGCAGCGGGGCCACGAGCCTTACTTCCTGAAGGGAATAAACCCCTTGCGACTTCCCATCCAACCCAGCGTTAATTTTT
This sequence comes from Bacillus sp. FJAT-18017, assembly GCF_001278805.1. Classification (GTDB taxonomy): domain Bacteria; phylum Bacillota; class Bacilli; order Bacillales; family Cytobacillaceae; genus Bacillus_D. The sequence goes on from NZ_CP012602.1 coordinate 2,514,048, forward strand.
TTTGCCAAGATGAAATACTCTTCTGACTTGTCGAGAAACTCAAGCATTGACTGAGGCAGTTGGCCCTCGGACACTTCGCTCATATCAACGGCATATCGGTCATCCAACAGCCAGCCTGCAGCCTGCTCTCCATTTTTCTTTATAAATGTTATAAATCTCATTTTTTATCACCGGAATTCACAATGCGCGCTAGCTCAAATGTGGAGGCTAGCGGTCTTGTATAAAAATTGCCGGCAAGCCTTCCAATCGGATGAAGGGGTTCAGCTAGAATCCTGCCCTGATCATGGAGTTCATCGTCCATATGGACATGGACGACTCTTCCAATTACTAGGCTCCCTGCACCTGAGTGTTCTCCGAAATGAAGAACCTGCTCTAACTCACATTCAAAGTTTATTTTCGATTCTCTAATTCTGGGGACACCAATTTTTTCAGAAGGAGCCTTCGTCAGGCCTGATGCTTCAAACTCATCAATATCGGGAGTAAATTCCATAGCACAAATATTCATTTTTTCAGCAATTTCTTCACTAACGATGTTGATGACAAACTGCCCTGTTTCTTCAATATTTGTTAATGTATCCTTTTTGGCTCCGTCCGTTCCACGCCTCATGGGTGAAAAACAGACTAGCATTGGGTCGGCACTGATAGCCGTGAAAAAGCTGAATGGTGCAGCATTGGCGACGCCATTCTTACTTAACGTTGATACAAACGCGATTGGCCTCGGGATGATTGCTCCCGTCAAAAGCTTGTAGCAGTCCCGCCAAGGCATAGTTGTCGGTGTAAATTCCATAGTTAAACTACCCCTTCTGTGGTAAAGGCGTAAACTTCAGCAAGGAGGGAATCATTCTCTTCCCTCGTTCCCATAGCGATTCGGAGCCCCTCCGGATATGACGAAGAAGACAACGCCTTTACGAATATCCCTTTTTCCGCTAGCTTCTTCTCAAGCTGAAAGGCTGGGAAACTAACCGGGATAAAAAGAAAGTTTGCTTCAGAAGGAAGCGGTTGAAGCCCGAGTGCAGAAAGCCTTTCCGTTAGGTACTTCCGTTCAACCCGGTTCTTTTCAGCTGATTCGGCAACATGCTTTAAATCCGTTAGAGAAGCAGCCGCAGCCGCAGATCCGATCCGGTTGACATTGTAAACATCCTTCACTTTTTTCAGTTCCCCGGAAATCGATTCGTCCATCATCCCGTAGCCAACTCTTAGCCCGGCAAGGCCGTGCATTTTTGAAAAGGTCCTCAGGAACACACAGTTCTTATACTTAGAAAGGATTGCTTCTGCATCAATCAAGTGTCCGGGCGTTACATACTCTGCATAAGCCTCGTCAATCACAACCATGATATGGGCAGGGATATCGTTGATAAAGCCCAGAAGCGTTTCTTTTTCAACAATCGTCCCGGTCGGGTTATTTGGATTGCAAACAAAGATCATTTTTGTTTTCGGTGTTATATGTGACAGCATCGCTTCGAGATCGTGAACACCATTCTTTAGAGGAACAGGCACGGGAACTCCGCCTTCAATCAGCACATTTGTCCTGTAACGTGGAAAGGTACAGTCAGCCATGATCGCTTCATCACCTATACTGATGTAGGCTCTTGTTAACTGCCTGATGATTTCGTCTGATCCATTTCCAATTGAAAAATTCCCTTCCGTCAACCCATGATGGCTGCTTAAGGTACGAAGGAGATTTGCATACGCCCCATCGGGATAAATCGCTGTTCTTGCCAGTTCCTGTTTTGCTGCTTCAAAGGCAAGCGGAGAAGGTCCGTACGGATTTTCATTATCAGCCATCCGGATAATCCGTTCATAGCCCAGCGTTTTTTGGCAGTCTTCGGGTAAAGCGCCGATCGGGTACGGGATAACTCCAGCAAGCTCATCCCTTGGTTTAATCAAAGACATTCCCATCTCCCACTCCCGTTTTTTTATAAAACTAAATTTTATTTCCTTCCTGCATTGGCAGCTCAATAAATGAAACCGAGTTAATTTGTATCCATCTTCAATCCGTGGATGAAGACGGGAAAAACCATGAAAAAGTTGGCTTACCGTCCTTCATCGGTTCAATGAAGACGGGAACAACCGGAAAAAAGTGGCCTTACCGTCCTTCATCGGTTCAATGAAGACGGGAACAACCGGAAAAAAGTGGCCGTACCGTCCTTCATCCGGTCAATGAAGACGGGAACAGCCTATAAAAATGTGCCTTACCGTCCTTCATCAAGCCTGCTCTATTTTTTCGGTCAATTAGAAACCACGTAAGTTACAAGTTCCCCCGTTTCGCCTGTTCGCGTTCAATTGATTCAAAAAGCGCCTTGAAGTTGCCCTCGCCGAAGCCTCTTGCACCTTTACGCTGGATAATCTCAATAAATAGTGTTGGGCGGTCAACGATTGGCTTCGTGAAAATTTGCAGCAGGTAACCTTCATCATCGCGGTCTACCAGGATGCTAAGCTCGCGCAGCTTCGAAATTTCCTCATCAATTTTTCCAACCCGTCCGGCAAGATCGTCGTAATAGGAATCCGGTGTCGACAGGAATTCAACTCCGTTGTCCTTGAGTGCAGCAACGGTAGAAACAATGTCTTCTGTCAGGATGGCAAGGTGCTGGACGCCTGGTCCGTTATAGAACTCAAGGTATTCCTGGATTTGGGATTTTCGTTTTCCCTCGGCAGGCTCATTGATAGGGAACTTGATCCGGCCGCCATTGTGCATCACTTTTGACATAAGCGCGGAATATTCGGTAGAGATATCCTCGTCGGAGAAGTGTTTCATCTCCTTGAAGCCCATTACTTTTTCGTAATACTCTACCCACTCCTCCATCACCTCGACATTACCGACAACATGATCTACGGCAATCAAGCCGGCGTCAGGTACCTGGACAGTGTCTGTGAATCTATCAAAACCAGGCAGGAATGCACCTTTATAATCCTGGCGCTCGATTAGTGAATGAATTGTATCTCCATACGTACCAATGACAGCCTTTTTAACTGTTCCAAATTCGTCATTAAGTACAGTCGGCGCCTCTAAAGCGATGGCACCGCGGTCGACCGCTGCTCCAAAAGCTTTTTCAACATCATCAACCAGCAAGGCTATATCTTTTACGCCATCTCCATGTTTTTTAACAAAAGAAGCAACATCACTATTTTCATCATATGAGCCAGTAATCACCAGGCGGATTTTTCTTTGCTGGAGTACGTAGGAAACAGTCTGGCGATTTCCAGTTTCAAGTCCTGAATAGGCCACAGTCCTAAAGCCAAATGCCTTACAGAAATAATATGCAGCCTGTTTGGCATTACCTGTATAAATTTCCATATAATCTACGTCCCGGACCGGAAAGAAATCCTCTGTTACTTCGTTCAAGGTTAATTTTTGCTCTTGCATTTATGTAGCCTCCTTTGGATTTTTAATTTGGAATGGATTAATTTTTTTCGGTGATTTGTTCTTCCACCCGCTTTTTTTGCGGTTTTAAATGGACTGCTTTTTCTTTAAGGCCTTCTGCTGCTTCCAGCATCGCTTCTGCCAGACCTGGATGCGGGAATGAGGGAAACGTAAAATCCTCTTCACGGGCGCCCATCTCAAGCCCGATAATCCCTCCTGCTATTAATTCATGCGCACCCTCACCGATGATATGAACACCAAGAATGACATCTGTACGATGTTCAGAAACAATCTTTACAAAACCGTCCTTTTTGCCAGCTAGCCCGCTAATCCCATTGGAAGCGAGAGGGAACTGACTCGCCTTAACCACAAGTCCTTGATCAATCGCCTTTTCTTCACTAAGGCCCACAGCTGCAATCGGCGGACGAGTAAAGGCGATTTGAGGCAGAAACCGTAAATCCACCAATGAAGACTCGATTCCGCATGCCACTTCGGCCGCTGCCTTCCCTTGTTTAAGGGCTTTTGAGGCGAGAAAGGGTCCGCCAGTAATATCACCAATCGCATAGATTCGCTCAAAATTCGTTCTGCACTTTTCATTAACCTTTACATAACCGTTATCATCGAGATTGATTCCTATTCGCTTGAGTCCTAGCTCATCACTGTTAGGAACTTTCTTTTCACAATAAAAGAAATGAGTTGCGGAAACAGTTGTCTCTCCTGATTGCGAAGCGAAGACAATGGTTACACCATCTGTCTGTTCAATCACCTCCTTAATCGAACAATCCTTCAGTACAGGAATTTTTTCTTTTTTAAAAATCCGGGACAGTTCCCTTGAAATAGCAGAATCATACGGAAATTCGTTAACTCCTTCTGGCAGCAGCAAGGTGACCTCAGACCCTAGTGCCCTGTACGCCATTGCCATTTCCAAGTGAATCGTATCCACTCCATAAATGCCGAGATGCTCAGGAATATCCTCAAGGAATGAAATTGACCATGAATTGACAATCCTCTTACCTGTCTTGAATGTACCGCCATTGTCTGGGCGAACTCCTGCGGCGATGATTGCCTGGTTAAAGTCATAAAGCTCATAGTTGTCTCCTTGCTCAACACCAATCCGCGTATCGGAAATAAAAAATGCTGTTCCCTTTAGGATTTGAACTTTATTGGCTTTGCAGAGAGCTTCCACCCCTGTTCTTAGTCCCTCTACCGTCCTCTTTTGATATTGTTTTAGTTTTTCAAAATTAAATGCTAGACTTTCAGTTTCAATTCCAAATACTGCATTTTTCTTGGAATCTTCCAATTTTGCAGAAGCTGTTGTGATCACCTTTGAAGGAATGCAGCCTTTATTCAGGCAAATCCCTCCTAAATCAGCTTTTTCAATTAAAAGCACCTGTCGTCCTAGCTGTGCCGCCCGAATTGCTGCATGATAGCCGCCAGGGCCGCCCCCGATGATGATAAGGTCTGCCCCATTTGCCATTTCTCCGACAACCATCTATACCAACTCCAGTAATAGCAGCCTTGGGTTAGCGATATATGCTGCAAATTTGTTAGTAAACTTCACCGCTGTCGCACCATCTGCAACTCTGTGGTCAAACGACATTGACAGGTTCATGATTGAGCGAATTTCAATTTCATCCCGCTCGTTAACGACAGGCATTTTTTTAGTTTTATGGAACGAAACAAGCGCAGCCTGAGGGTGCTGGATTATTGGGGTAGCCCCGATGCTGCCTCCCAATGGGCCGACATTGCTTATAGTAAAAGTTCCCCCCTTGATATCCTCCAAAGTTAACTGATTGGCCAACGCTTTGTCTGTAAGCGCCTTCATTTCAGCGTGGATTTCTGGCAAGGATTTGGTTTGCACATCACGGATCACAGGAACAACCAGCCCGTCTTCAGTGTCCACGGCGGTTCCGATATGGTGTTGGTCAATAAATTGAATCCGCTCATTTTCTTCATCAAGTATTGAATTGAAAATAGGAAACTCTTTTAAACAAACCGATAAAGTTTTAATGAATAAAGCAGTGGCTGATACCTGCCTGCCCTCGAGCTTTAATTCCTTTCTAAATTCTATGAGGTTAGTAACATCAATTTCTTCGAAGTGTGTACAATGTGGGATTGTCTGGATGGAATGCAGCAAGTTCTTTGCAATTTGTTTGCGTCTGCCCCTGAACGGAATGAAACCTGCTTCCTGGTTGTGCGCAGTACGGACTATTGCCGCTTCTGTTAAAATTGCTGACTGTTGTGTGTGGATTCTATTGCGGCCGCTTAAAAAATTGTAAACATCTTGGTCTGTTATTCTACCTGCTGGACCGCTGCCTTTAACATCCTCAATTCGGATGCCGTTCTCCCTGGCAATTTTCCGTGTGTAGGGGGATGCTAAAACTCTTGGAAATAAAGGTTTTATTTGTTCAGAGCTGGTAAAGGAATTCTGTTCATATCGGTTTGCCAGGTTATGAGCAGGAACTGTAACTTGTTCAGCAATTCCCCTGTTAATGGCTCCATCTGCTTCCAAAATGAGCAGTGTTGTTCCGACTGGTACCGTTTCTCCGGGACTTACCCTGAATTCCTTCACAATACCAGCAGCGGGCGAAGGGATTTCCGCGGTCATTTTATCGGTCTGTACTTCAAGCAATGGGTCATCGGCTTTTACTACATCACCAGGTTTGACGAGAAAGCAATTGATTCCGGCTTCTGCCATGCCTTCTCCAATGTCATGGAGCTTAACCTCCATTCTTTCACCTCCTAAAAACGCATGACTTTTTCAATGGCTGCTAAAACCCTTTTCGCATTGGGCAGATAATGGTCCTCGAAGCCAAAGTATGGGACGGGGCTGTCGAACCCGGTCACTCGTTCGGCGGGAGCTTTTTGATAAAGGAATGACGTGTCATTAATAATTGTTAGAATGTCATTGCCGACTCCGCCAGTCGATTGAGCTTCATGGACGATTACAGTCCTCCCTGTTTTCTGTACCGATTCAGCTATTATGTCTTGATCCAAAGGGTAAAGTGTTCTCATGTCTATGACATCACATCTTATCCCCTTCCTTTCGGCGTTCTTCGCAGCTTCAATCGCAATCGGCACCATCGCTCCCCAGCAAATGACGGTTACATCTTCACCGTCATGCAGCTTCTTACCTTTTCCAATTTCAACTTCGTAAACACCTTCAGGCACTTCTTCCTTGACTGATCGGTAAAGCTTCATTGGTTCAAGGAACAGCACAGGGTCAGGGTCCAGAATTGAAGCGATCAACAACCCCTTCGCATCGTAGGCGGACGAAGGGCAAACCACTTTTATCCCAGGCATATGAGTAAACAATGCTTCAGTGCTGTCACAGTGGATTTCAGGTGCGCGCACTCCTGCACCATATGGAGCCCGGACAACCATTGGCACTGTAAAATGGCCATAGGTTCTCATCCTAAGCCTGGAAGCATGTGTCATGAGTTGTTCGTAGGCCGGGTAAATGAAACCAAGAAATTGGATTTCCGCCACTGGGCGAAAACCGTTTGCCGCCATGCCTATCGCCGCCCCAATGAAGCCGGCTTCGGATAATGGCGTATCCATGACCCTCATTTCCCCAAACTGTTCCTGCAATCCGTCAGTAGCCCGGAACACCCCGCCATTTTTCCCGATGTCCTCACCAAGGAGGATTACGTCACTGCGCATCGTCAGCATCTCGGCAAGCGCATCGTTTATCGCCTGTACCATCGTCATGGTCCTTGTTTTCGTTACAGTGTCCATCATTGGCCTCCTTTTAGGAGTTGAAGGTACTCTCTCTTTTGTTTTTCTAGCGGCCAGACCGTTTTTTCAAAAACATAATCAAATATATCGGACGGATCCGCCGGAGGGAATTGCTCCATTTCCATGACTCCACGGTCGATTTCTGCGATGGCCTCCTCTTCATAACCTGTTAACTCGTCTTGGTCATAAAAGCCTTCATTTTTCAAAAAACGCTCAAGCCTTATGAGGGGATCAATTCTTTTCCTTCGTTCATGGCTTTCTGATTGATCTCTGTACTTGGAAGGATCATCGGCAGTCGTATGGGCCCCATATCGCCAAGTTACAGCTTCAATAAGTGTCGGCCCCTTTCCGCTTCTGGCCCGCTCAAGAGCATTCAATGTTTCAAAATAAACCGCGAATACATCGTTGCCATCAATACGTACACCAGGAATACCATATGCAACAGCCTTCTGGGCAATGGTTTTGGAATTCATTTGCTTTTCTATAGGAACTGATATCGCATAACCGTTATTTTGATTAAAAAATACAACCGGAGCATTTGTGACACTTGCAAAATTCAGCCCTTCATGAAAATCCCCTTCGGAGGTTGCCCCATCGCCGAAAAAGACAAGCGCCGCACAAGTGGTTCCTTTCATTTTTTCTGCCAGTGCCGCGCCGGCAGCATGCGGAATTTGGGTGGCAATCGGGATGCCAGGCGGGAAAATCTTTTTCCCGTCAGGTGGTACACAGCCCTCATTCCTTCCATTCCAAAACAATAATACATTTCTTAATGAGTGTCCGAATACTAGGGCAGCGCCATGGTCCCGGTAAGTTGGAAAAAGCCAATCATCCGGCCGCAGTGCGAGCGCGCTGCCGACCTGTGCTGCCTCCTGTCCTTCAAACGGAGCATACGTCCCAATCCGTCCCTGACGCTGCAAGCTGACCGCCTTCCTGTCAAAGGTTCGTATCCTGACCATTTGTTTGTAAAAATTGAGTGCAAGCTCCCTGGTAATTGTTTTCTTCCATGAAGGGTCTGCCACATTGCCTTGTTCATCCATAATTTGAAGTAGTGGAAATGAAACCTCCACGGCCGTCTCCCCCTTGTTCGCTAATTTCCTTCATCCTGTATTCTCATAATCTTACTGCCCATTTAGGGCGCCTGTTATGTGAAAAGAAGCTGTTCCTTCTTGTACGGGCCTCAATCCTCGCCTCACAGAAATGGTTGGCTGCCTCCACTGTCGTGAGTCCATCCTGTTCTGAGCGTTTGTAGACATCAAGGAGGCAATCATAAATAGCTTTCGTTTTCTGGATGACTCTTTCCGGATTCGGGGTATACAGTTCATCCGCAACCTGTATGAGGCCACCGGCATTCACGATATAATCAGGTGCGTAAAGGATGCCTTTTGCCTGCAGCAGCTTGCCATGTCTTATTTCAGCAAGCTGGTTATTTGCTGAACCGGCGACAGCAAGGCATTTGAGCATTGGAATGGTTTCGTCATTAATAATGCCTCCGAGCGCGCATGGGACGAACACATCCGCTGGAACAGAATAAATCTCGTCAGCCGCAACAACCTTGATGGTTGCTCCCATTGCCTTTGCCTGAGCCGATAACCGATTGATTGCTTCGATATTAATATCGGTCACATAAAGGTCAGCCCCTTCATTGAGCAGCCGTTCTGCGACCTTATAACCGACTTTTCCCAAACCCTGGATAGCATAGCTCCTCCCCGATAGCTCTCCAGATCCCCAAATGACTTTATTCGTTGCCTGAATGCCGTACAAGACTCCCTGAGCGGTTGGAATCGAGGAGTCACCGCTTCCTCCATACGCCTCATCGACACCTACGATGCAACTGGTTTCCTTCATCGCATGCACAAAATCCTGAGGGGTCGTACCCATATCCGTCCCTGTATAAAAGCGGCCATGCAGTGAATCGACAAACTGGCCGAATGCCCGGAACAATTCAGGTGTTTTTTCCTTCATCGGGTCTCCGATAATCACTGCCTTGCCTCCACCGAAATCAACATCCGACGCAGCACATTTATAGGTCATTCCTTTTGAAAGCCGCAAAACATCTTCAAGAGCTTCTTCTGTACTTTGGTACGGCCGCATTCTGCAGCCGCCAAGCGCCGGGCCTAGCTTTGTGCTATGAATGGCAATGATCGCCCTTAAGCCTGTCTGTTCGTCATTACAAAATACTACCTGCTCATGTCCGCTAATTTGCATGAATATATCCATGGTGCCGACTCCCCCTGTGTATGATAACGCTTTCATTTTAACGCCCCTTTCAAAGCCTGAACCGTAAAGGAAGATTCCTGGCTGTTCTTTTGATTATAATAGTCGCTTATCTTAGGTGGAATTCAGGCTGCTTCACCGCTTTAAAGCAAATAGGAACCCCATACAGCAACAAAGAAACAAACCTGTACAGGCTGTTTCTTTGCGTGTCTACGTCTAGCTACAGCGCCAATCTCCTAGCAAACTTCAGGCCTTCTCCCTACGATAAGTCATCATCGAATCGCTATCGCTCTTCGTGATTCCTTTATCTCAGTCGAAGTTCCTCCATTTTGTACGGAGATGATCGAGGCGCTTTCGCTTTTGCGTTAGTATTCTATGTTTTTAAAAGGCTATTAATTTTCACTTTAGGCAAAATAATTTGCTTTACCGTCCCGGTACCTATTAATCTGGATTCGCTTTTTGCATGGATGTCTGTCCAAATGGCATTGCCTTCAATCGAAGTCAGCGTGGCAGTAACCACAATTTGCTCCTGTTCTTTCGCCGGAGAAATATGTTTAACAGAAACAGCTGATCCCATTCCTTCCTCATCATCCTCAAGATACGGAAGAATGATCAATCGGGAAGCCCACTCCATATGATAGACCATCCATGCGGTTGAATAGGCAGGGTGGACAACCTGGCCGCCAAATTCAGCAAACATTTCAGGAGTGACTGTAACCTTCAGGATTTCAGTTTGGCCAATGGCTATGCCTGGCTTCATTAGGTGCCCACCGCCTTTATCTTGAAAATCACTTCCTAGGACAGCAATGCCCTGTCATTAGCCATTTGCTTACCGCGGATTCGCTGGAATTCTTCAAGTAAACCTTCAATTGTCAGCTTCTTCTTTTCCTCTTCATTTACTTCAAAAATAATCTGGCCTTTATCCATCATGATAAGGCGGTTACCAAGGTCGATCGCCTGCTGCATGTTATGGGTGACCATCAAGGTCGTCAACCCATACTGCTGAATCACCTGTTTTGTCAGGCTTGTAATTAGCTCTGCCCTTGAAGGATCAAGAGCGGCTGTATGCTCATCAAGGAGCAGGACGCATGGCTCTGTGAAGGTAGCCATTAGCAGCGAGAGGGCCTGGCGCTCACCGCCTGATAAAAGCCCTACTTTTGCATTCAGCCTGTCTTCAAGACCAAGGTGAAGCGTTTCGAGAACATTTTTAAACAATTCACGGCGCTTCTTTGTCACTCCAATACGAAGTGTCCGGGTCTTATTCCGGGAATAGGCCATTGCCAGATTTTCTTCTATTGTCATGCTAGGGGCGGTTCCGGCCATCGGATCCTGAAATACTCGGCCAATCAGCTTTGATCGATTGTGCTCCGACATCCCGGTAACATTTTTTCCATCTAGGAAGATTTCACCAACATCTGGATGAAGAGCACCGGAGATGATATTCATCAAAGTTGATTTGCCGGCACCGTTACTTCCGATGACTGTAACGAAATCGCCCCTTTTCAATTCCAAATCAACATGGTCGATCGCAATTTTCTCATCGGGAGTGCCCTCATTGAATACCTTATGAATCTGATTTAAGCGCAGCATGGCTCTCCCCCTTCCCGGCTGCGTGTGTCTTCAGAAGGGTTAGCCGTTCTGCACGCTTCTTTGCCTTCCTGTTTTTTTCCTTAAATCCGCGGACTACATTCGGCCCAATAAGCGCCGAAATAACAATCAAAGCTGTTATAAGCTTCATGTCACCCGGGTCAAGGAAATCAACCCTCAATGCTAGAGTGACAACCAGCCTGTAAATGATTGCCCCTCCAATTACCGCCAGAGTTGTACGAGCAATCGTCTTTGTTCCGAATAGAGCTTCGCCAATGATAACGGAAGCAAGGCCGATAACAATCATCCCGATCCCCATGCCCACGTCAGCAAAACCGCCCTGCTGTGCAATCAATGCACCGGAGAAAGCGACCATTGCATTTGAAATTCCGAGTCCGAGGATGATGAGGATATTTGTATTCGCCGAGAAGCTTCTTATCATTTTTTTATTGTCGCCTGTCGCCCTTACCGCCAGCCCTACCTCTGTTTTCAAGAACCAGTCTGTAAATAGTTTTATAAGAAACGTAACGACAATCATGAACAACAGGATGCCCCAGGTTGCCGGCAGTTTCCCGCCAAGCCCCACTGCTGCTAACAAGTTGTTAAAAAACGAGTCAATTCCTGAGCTTGCCGAAACTTCTTTAACGGTGGTCAAGGAAGTTTCCTGGTTTAGTAGCGAAACATTTGGCCGGCCCATGATCCTCAGGTTGATCGAGTATAGAGCAATCATCATCAAAATTCCCGAGAGCAATTCATTGATTTTGCCTACAGTATGAAGCAGCCCTGTCATACAGCCTGCTAAAAACCCCGCTGCCAAGGCCGCGATTGTGGCAATAAAAGGATCCTGCCCATTGAAAATCATTGTCGCCGCAACTGCCGCTCCAATCACGAAACTGCCGTCAACTGTCAAGTCTGGAAAGTCAAGGATCCTGAATGACAGGTAGACACCGAGTGCCATGATTGCATAGATGATGCCTGACTCAAACGAATTGAATATTGCTGTAAACACGTCTATCATCCTTCCTGTAACCATGCGAAAAGGAGTGAATCACTCCTTTTCGCATTTACTGCTGCTTTTCATGAATGGTTAGATATTATTCACCTTCGTAGAACTCGCCAACGTTCTTCCATTCATCTTTTACAGTCAATCCTTGAGCCTCTGCAGCCTTTTTGTTTATCATGAGCGCCAGGCTTTGTGGCAGGGCCACCTGAATATCGGAAGGCTTTTTCTTGCCAGTCAAAATATCCACCGCCATTAGGCCGGTTTCGTATCCTAAGTCATTATAGCTGAAGCCGCTCGCAGCCACAGCACCTTTTTTCATCGAATCAAGCTCCCCAACAAAAAGCGGGATTTTCTTCTCGTTCGCAACAGAGATGACGGAATCCAGTGCTGAAACGACGGTATTATCTGTAGGGACATAAATGGCATCTACCCTGCCGACAAGCGACTCGGCAGCCTGTTTAACCTCAGCCGTTGTTGAAACAGAAACTTCTACGATGGAAGCTCCATTTGCCTTTGCGAGTTCCTCGACAGCTTTTACCTGTACAACAGAGTTTTGTTCGCCTGCATTGTAGACTACCCCGATTTTCTTTGCTCCAACTTCTTTGGTCATGAAATCAATCGTCTTCTTAGTTGCATCCGGGTGGTTATCGGTTGTACCAGTAATATTGTCTCCTGGCTGGTCAAAGGCTTTAACAAGTCCGGCCCCGACTGGATCCGTAACAGAAGTGAACAAAATCGGAATTTCCTTTGTCACATTCAGTGCCGCGATCGCACTCGGTGTTGCATTTGCAAAAATAAGGTCAACATCATCACCTGCGAAATTCTGGGCTATCACCTGTGCATTGGGCTGTTCGCCCTGGGCATTCTGGTCATCGAATTCAACCTTAAGACCCTTTTCTTCAAGTGCCTTCTTAAATCCTTCTGTTGCCGCATCAAGCGATGGATGTGGAGCAAATTGCGAAATGCCTACTTTGTAGGTTTTATCTTTCCCCCCACTAGAAGTCCCACCTGCTGATTCGTTGCTTCCGCAGCCTGCCAGCATCAGCATTGCCGCCAGTGAAATTCCCATCGTTTTTACATACTTCCTCATCCTATTTCCCCCTAAAACTTTTAATGGCCCAGCTTGAATGCTGTACTGTTCAACCTATGTAAGTTCTTGGTGGATGAAAACATATGATATTCACTATAGGTACCGTGTATATATCGTTATACTATCATCCACCTTATTTTACAGTCAAACAATATTCAAAAAATTTAGTAATTTTTTAAAAATTATAGTGCAATAAAAACAAGAATGCAATAGTAAGTTTTACTCTCTTGCAAAATTAACGCTTATACGCGTTTAAGTGTTAAAGTGTTTGGCTGGGAGCTTCCTAAAAGTTCAGCTGTTTTGCTGAGTATTTAAGCGCTTTATTTGAGTCCTCGAGCATTTTTTTAAATAGGTCGGAAACGGATGGAATGTCTTTAATTTGACCGGCTATCTGCCCGGCATTTAAGAATCCTTCCTGGACATTTCCGTCAATTGCTCCTGTTTTATGATAATATTCCGAGGTTTTTTCCATGAATTCAGCTATGGTCAATGCAGGTTCCTGATCAAGAAGCTTTCTAGCGTATGGAGCATCCAGCACTCTTCTGATTCTTCCATGCTGCCTTCCAAGTATAAGAGTTGAAGTATCATCGGCGTCGAGAATCATTTTTTTATAAATAGCATTGAAAGGAGCTTCCTTAACAGTGATAAACCGGGTTCCCATTTGAATCGCGGATGCCCCCAGAACAAGCGCGGCTGCAAGGCCACGGCCATCAGCAATTCCCCCCGCCGCGATTACAGGGACCCGGACAGCCTCGGCTAGCTGGGGAATCAGCGCCATGGTCGTTGTCTCGGACGGAGAATTGATTCCTGCAGCCTCATACCCTTCGCCAACAATGGCATCCACCCCAGCCTCCTCAGCCTTCCTCGCATGTTTGACAGAAGCCGTTACTGCGATTACTTTAATGCCCGCCTCATGAAGCTTAGGAATAAATGGAGCTGGATTTCCGGCAGATAAAGAGACAACCTGGACTTTATGTTTAATCGCTAGCGAAAGGATTTCATTTGTAAAAAGAGAAACGCCGATTGGGACATTTATAGCAAAGGGCCTGTTGGTTTTTGATTTTGTCTCAAGGATCAACTGTTCGACCTCTTTAGAATCCATCGTCCCCGCGCCGATTGTCCCCAAACCTCCAGCCTCGGAAATTGCTGCAGCCAACGGGGCATTGCTTATGTTGCCCATCCCGCCCTGGATGATTGGATAACGGATATTCAAGAGTTTTGTCAGTCTATTCACAAATTCAGCACCACCGTATAAAAATCGTCATATAAAAGGTTCGCTTTAAGTCAAATTCTTAATCGACAATGAATGGATGGAAAGTAGCATCATAGTTTTGATCACGTTCATTTAAGCCATTTCCCTCTTTAAAAACGTCCTCGAAAAAACGTGAAGAAGGTTCAGCCAGCTCTTTATAATACTCGGCAAACAAGGATGCAGCATGGCCTCCGAGCCATTTTTCTGGAAGAAGCTCTTCAGGCAGCCCTGGATCCACAAATAAAAATTTCCTATATTCATGGACTAGCTTTGTTCTTTCCACAAAGCATTCTGCATCCGTCATTTGGCCTTTCTGAATTTTATTTTTACCGATGATATAACTTTGGCTATAGGTTTGGATAAATTCCTGGTAGCGGCCGTTTATTTCATCAATATCCCAGCATTTCTCAACAAGCCGGGCGTTTTCCTTAGGACCATTGTAATCGGCGATAAAAAAATCAACATATTCTGAAATACCATATTTATCAATAAGGTCATAAACTTCATTCTCAAGCGGATTTGCAGAAATCCATGAGCTGTTGGAAAGCGAACCAAAGCCGCTCCATACAAGCTCTTTTCTTAATTCGTCACGGATGTTTCGGATATCTTCTGGTATGTTGTACATTAAAATCCGCCATTTTCCATCCCATGCCTCAGGCATTAGCTTGAAAATTCTCTTTGCGGCTTCTTCAATCCGGCGTACTCCACGCGCAGTCAACGAATAATAGCTTTTATTGCCAACCTTCTCTGCCTGTACCCAGCCCTGTTTATTCATTCGTGATATGGCAGCCCTGACAGATTGGCTATTATGCCCGAACTCCTCCAGGAGCCGAATCAGGCTTCCAACCCAGATTTTATTGCCGTAATGTGAAATGTAGTCGCCATAAAGTGTAAATATCATTGATCGAGTGTTCATTTAATGTCACCTTTTCTGCTTTGTCTCTTGTTGCAATTTTCCGGCTTTTTAAGCTAGCCGTCAATTATCAAGGTCGATTTTCTCAACAATCGTTGCGATTCCCTGGCCGACACCCACACACATCGATGCAAGGCCATAGCGTGTATCCTGGCGTTTCATTTCATGAAGGAGTGTCGTTAGGATTCTTGCGCCACTTGCTCCAAGCGGATGGCCGAATGCGATTGCTCCTCCGTTAACATTTGTGCGCTCGGGGTTCAGGCCAAGCTCTCTTATGCAGGCTATTGCCTGTGATGAAAAAGCTTCGTTCAGCTCGCAAAGCCCAATATCGTCTATTGATAGTCCAGCCCTGTGCAGAGCCTTTTTGGCAGCAAAAATAGGGCCAACACCCATGATTCTTGGCTCGAGGCCGGCAACAGCTGATGTAACATATTTGGCAAGAGGCTTGATGCCCAATGAACGTGCTTTTTCTGCACTCATAATCAATAGAGCCGATGCCCCATCATTGACTCCTGAAGCGTTGCCCGCTGTAACCGTTCCTCCGGAAAACAGCGGTTTCAACCGTCCGAGCTTTTCGATAGTTGTTTCAGGGCGCGGATGCTCATCATCGGAAATTACTATCTCATTTCCTTTTTTATCATGATAGATAACCGGGATAATTTCATCCTTGAATCGTTCACTGTCTATTGCGGCTCTGGCTTTCATTTGGCTTTCAAAAGCATACTGATCCTGTTGCTGCCTGGATATCCCGTATTCCTTCGCTACATTTTCGGCTGTTTCCGGCATGCTCTCAGTACCGTATAGTTCCTGCAGGTTTTTATTAATAAACCGCCAGCCTATTGTTGTATCAAAAAGCTCCATGTTTCCCCGTGGAAAACTATCTGCTGGTTTTGCCATCACCAGTGGTGCCCGTGTCATGCTTTCGGTCCCGCCAGCGATGAAAATATCCCCTTCGCCGGCTAAAATTGCCCGTGCCGCATAATTGACAGCGTCGAGCCCGGATCCGCACAGCCGATTAATCGTCGTGCCGGCTACCGCAACCGGAAGGCCGGCCAGTAGTGCAGACATTCTGGCAACATTGCGGTTATCTTCGCCAGCCTGATTGGCGCAGCCAAAAACAACCTCTTCGATTTCCTCGGGATGGATTAAAGAGTTCCGCTCCATAAGGGCTTTTATTACTATAGCGCCAAGGTCATCCGGCCTGACTGTTTTCAATACTCCATTATACCGTCCGATAGGTGTTCGTACTGCGTCTACTATTACCGCTTCCCGCTGCGTCACTTGAGTTTTCCCTCCAGTACTGATGAGGTTAGCTTTTCACGATAATCGTATACTCCGCGTCCGCTTTTCCTGCCGAGCCTTCCCGCTTTCACATACTGCTCGAGGAGTGGCGAAGGCCTGTATTTATCGCCAAGCTTTTCATGGAGATACTTTAAATTGTTCAGCCGGGTATCTAAGCCGACTAAATCACCAAGTTCAAATGGCCCCATCGGATAATTTAGGCCAAGCTTAATTGCTTTATCAATCTCCTCCGGTGTCCCTACGCCTTCCTGAAGCATGTAAAAAGCTTCATTTCCAACCAACGCACTGATCCTGCTAGTGACAAAGCCGGGAAACTCATTAACAACTACAGTTTCCTTCCCCATTTTTTCAGCTGCCGCGCGAATTTTCCCAGATGTTTCATCACTGGTTTCCAGACCACGAATAATTTCAACGAGCTTCATTTTGTGGACAGGATTAAAAAAGTGCATCGCAATCACTTTTTCCGGCCTAGTTGTAAAGGAACCGATTTCAGTGGGGCTCATCGTCGAGGTATTTGTCGCAAACAGACAAGTTTCCGGAGCATGTCGGTCAATTTTTTCAAAAATATCCTTCTTGATTGAGAGTATTTCCGGGACAGCTTCTATGACAAGATCAGCATCCTTTACAGACTCTTCAATACTAGTAGAATAAGAAAGGTTTGAGATTCCTTCGTGGACGTCGGCCTCTGTTAACTTTCCCCTTGCTTTTGCTCCTTCAAAAATGGAGTTAATTTCTGCTTTGGCAGTCTGCAGCTGTTCCTGGCTGGTATCTATCAGGCTCACCGTGAAGCCACCCGCCGCACTCACATAGGCTATTCCCCTGCCCATAACCCCCGAACCGATAACAACGACTTTTTCCATAAGCATCACCTTCTTCCTATAAAAACCGATGGTGCCTGTCACCCCGGACCGAAAAACCGAACAATACCTGTCACTCCCCGGATTTTCTTGTCCCATAGATTTTGTTTCACAGATATTGCCTTATTTGAAAGTTTAAATGGATTCATACACCTGGTTACTACTATAAACTACGCATACAAATCACTAGTCCTGGTACATGAGCATGGCTATGCACCGTATAGTCAGGGTCAGGCCCTCACTACCTTGCAAATAAATAAATAGTAAGAAATAGTTATGGCTGTTAGTCAAAAATAATTAGTCAATCAGGAAAATTACTAGTGGTGGTACATGAGCATGGCTATTTACCTTATGGCCCGGGTCAGGCCCTCACTACCTTCGAACATGATAAATAGTAAAAATTAGTTAAGGCTGTTAGTCAAAAATAGCTAAGCATTCATGAAAATCACTAGTCCTGGTACATGAGCATGACTATCCACCGTATAGCCCATACAGCATTCTACCAACCAGATAACCCCGTCCATACCTGGTTTCATATCGTATTCACTTTTCAAAAAGACAAGCACCCCTCGCCAAGGTGCTTGTCAATTCTTACTCTGATTAAACACCAAGCGGATTTAATGGCTTAGGCCCGTAATAGGAAATAATGCTCTTTGTTTCTGTATACAAATCCAATGTCTCGATTGACAATTCGCGTCCGAAGCCGGATTGCTTATAACCGCCGAACGGTGTTCCTGGAAAAGCGGAGAATGGGCAATTGACCATCACGATTCCGGCCTGGATTTGCTTGGAGACACGGGTTGCCCGGCCATAATCCTTTGTCCAGATAGCAGAACCAAGGCCGTATTCGCTGTCATTCGCAAGTTTTATTGCTTGTTTTTCATCAGTAAATTTCATTGCTACGACGACAGGGCCAAAAATCTCCTCACGAACGGCCTTCATTTCGTGGTTAACATTTGTAAGTATCGTAGGTTCATACCAAAAGCCATTTTCATAGCCTTCGATATTGCCTTCCGTGCCTCCTGCCTCAAGTGTTGCACCATCCTTGAGTGCAGATTGGACGTACCCATCAATTACCTCCAGCTGGGAACGGCTAATAATCGCGCCCACATGAGTTTCTTTTTCAAAAGGATTTCCAAGCTTAAGGCTCTTTGTTTTAGCAATAAATTTTTCCATGAATTGATCATAGATACTTTCGTGAATATAAAGCCGGGACCTTGCTTCACACGACTGGCCACTGTTATAAAAAATCCCAAATAGCGAGCCGTCGACTGCAGCATCAATGTCAGCGTCTTCAAATACGATATTCGGGGATTTACCGCCAAGCTCAAGGGTAACCCGCTTTAGAGTCTGGGAAGCCTTTGCCATTATATCTTTGCCGATAGGTGTGGAACCAGTGAAGGCAACCTTATCGACCTGTGGGTGTTCGACAAGGTAATTGCCCACCTCGGATCCTGCTCCAGGAATAATATTGACGACCCCGGCCGGGACTCCCGCTTCAATGCAAATTTCTCCTAAAACAATCGCTGTCAGAGGGGTCAGAGATGCTGGCTTTACGACAACCGAGCAGCCAACGGCAATTGCCGGCGCTATTTTCCAGGCAGCCATCATTAGCGGATAATTCCAAGGAATAATTTGCGCGCACACACCGACTGGTTCTTTCTCGGTAATGTTCTGGAACGCACCTGGCATGCTGTTAACAGCACCGCGATGGCTGACAATCGCTCCCGCATAAAACTCGAAATCTTCAATTGCCTGCATAACCTGGCCCTGGGCTGCAGCAAGTGATTTACCTGTATCCAAAATCTCCAATTCTACTAATTCGTTAAATCTCGCCCTCATGATTGATGCAATCTTGTTAAGTGTCCTTGATCTTTTGTTAACAGGGAAGTGGCGCCACTTGCCAAAATCAAATGCATTCCTTGCAGCTTTGACAGCTAGCTCGGCATCCTCGATTCCCGCCTTGGCTATCGTGGCGATTACCTGTCCTGTTGCAGGATTGATTGTTTCATAGGTTTGGCCGGACTGGCTATCAGCCCTTTCACCGTTTATAATCAGCTGATAACGGTCCCGTTTCATTTCCATTGGTTCAAGCTTTTGTTCTTTTACTGTCGACATGGGTTCAGCTCCTTCTTCAAATAGATTTTGTGGAGTTGGTTTTGAGTGTCTTTCCTTTAGCCCTTAATTCATTTCTATGGGCACATTTCGAATTTCTATGGGCACTTTTCATGATTCTATAGGCACTTTTCGAAATTCTATGAGCACATTTCACGTTTCTATGAGTACTTCCCCAATTCTATAGGCATATTTATGACTTCTATAAGCAAAAATGCCGGTCTTACTAAAGATGAGGTGACTCTACTTCCCTTTGAATTCCGGCTTTCTTTTTTCTGAAAAAGCAGCTACCCCTTCCAGATGGTCTTCGGTCAGGCCGGCGATGCGCTGGCTCTGTGCATCCCGTTCCAGGAAACCGTCAATACTTGTCGCCCAGCTTGCCTTCAGGTTTCGTTTAATCAGGCCAATTGCTTTAGTTGGCATGTCAGCAAGCCTATTAGCGAAGGCGGCGGCCTCATCTAAAAACGATTCAGCAGGAACCAGCTTTGTTACCAGACCGAGTCGATTGGCCTCCTCCGCGTTGACCTTTTCACCCAGTACTGCAAGCTCGAGAGCCTTTGCATGGCCAATAATCCGTGGAAGATAATATAGATTTCCAGCGTCCGGAACCAGGCCAATATGGATGAAGGCTTGAAGAAAGCTGGCCTTTTCCGAGACGATCCGGAAATCACATGCCAGGGCAAGGCTCATGCCTGCTCCAGCCGCTACTCCATTAACTGCCGCAATCACCGGCTTTTCACATTTCTCAATCTCGAGCACCATCGGGTTATAATTGTTGCGGAGTACGTCAGCGTAATTGGTTTCTTTAGTTACCTCGCTTAAATCCTGGCCGGAACAAAAAGCTCTCCCGGCACCTGTTATCACAACCGCACGAACCGAGTTGTCCCTGGATGCTTTCCGGACGGCTTCGCCAACTTCCTTGTTGAGTTTGGCTGTAAATGCGTTAAGCTTATCCGGGCGGTTTAGGGTAATCCAAGCTGTCTTGCCGCGAATATCGTATTCTACTGTTTCAAACATTTGTATGTAGCCCCCTTATCGCCCTTGAAAATCGGCCTTCCTCTTATCCAGGAATGCTTTCATTCCTTCCTTTTGATCCTCGGAAGAAAACAGCATGGTAAAATTCTTTCGTTCATATTTCATTCCTTCATAGATCGATGCATCAATAGCATGCAGGACAGACTCTTTAATAAACCTGACCGATAGCGGCGGCATTTTCGCAATTTGATTTGCGTAGCGAGCTGCCTCCTCCATTAACGCCTCACGGGCAAACACCTGATTAACCAGGCCGAATTCCCGGGCTTCTTTTGCGGTAATCCTCTTTCCGGTGAATAGCCATTCCATCGCTTTAGTTTTTCCGGCAAGCTTTGTAAGCCTGACAGTTCCACCTGCTCCCGGCATGACTCCGAGCAAAACCTCTGGAAAGCCGAACTCAGCATCTTCTGCAGAAAAAAGAATGTCGCAGCAAAGTGCCAGCTCGAATGCTCCGCCTAATGCAAAACCATGCACTGCGCCAATGATCGGCTTTTTAATCCAGGCGAGCCGGTCCCAATCTGTAAATTGATTCAATAGTTCCATCTGAATGGTATTGGCGTCTGCCATTTCATCAATGTCAGCCCCCGCCGCAAAACAGCGTCCCTTGCCGCTTAGAACAATTGCCCGAATAGTCTCGTCTCGGTCAAATTGCTCCATACCCTGAAGGATTTCAGCGACCATTCCCCTGTTCAATGCATTGAGAACCTCGGGGCGGTTCAGCCCAATGAAGGCAACTGCACCATCTGTCCTTGTTTCAATGTACTCAAAACTATTATTCATTGACTTCCTCGCCAATCATCAGAGTCAGAATATCACCGGCAAATTTCATTGCGTCCTTTCCAGATGCCTTTGCTTCATCAGTTTTCATTGCAGCTTTGAAAGCTGCCATATCCTCATAGTACATTTCGGCCATCATGTAATAAGGAGTTTCTCCACCCATAGGGCTGCCGGTAATTCTAGTCGCAACACATTTCTGAAGGCCTGGAATTTTTTCAGTAAGCGGAATATGCGTGTTAAAGTAGTACTCGTCAAATGCCTCCTTGTTCTCCGGATGCTTGTAAAGCGCGATCATTTTAATCATAGCTCTCTCTCCCTTATAAATTATTGGGGCAACAACAAGTGCTGCCCAGGTTTGCTCGATTAAGTTTGAACTAATATATATGGTTCCATTCCAATAGTCTTATAAACTCTAAATATTTCAATCCAGCTTATTGGCACCATTTCAAGGGTCTCAGCCGTTCAAAACGAATCCAATCGAGCTTATTGGCGTCATTTTAAGGGTCTCAGCCGCTCAAAACGAATCTAATTCAGCTTATTGGCACCATTTCCACGGTCTCCCAACCTCAAAACAATTCCAATACGATGAACGGTATCAGGACATATCCATCGAAACAGGCTTCATTGCTTCAAACGGATTTTTGCATGCTCGGCAGTAAAGAATGCTGCGACAGGCTGTAGGGCCAAAAATATTGTCAACTGTTGTATATGTGGATCCGCAAAACGGACAATCTGCTTCCCAGCCAAGGCCGTCCGGCAGCTGCCTTGGCGGAGGGGCAATCCCGAATTCCTTTAATTTCGTCCTGCCTTCCATTGAAATCCGGTCGGTCGTCCATGGAACGGAATAGTTGAAGAGGACAGTTATCTCTTCAAACAGTCCTAGTGCTTCTATAGCTGTTTTTACATTTCCTTTAATAATGTCCAATGCAGGACAGCCGAGAAAAGTCGGGATAAGTTCAACTTTTGCCATTGAACCGGAAACCACAACCTCTTCTAGCATGCCGAGTTCGACAATAGAGATGGAGGGTATTTCAGGATCCTTTACAGAATGAAGCGCTTTCAAAACTGCTTCTTCTCCTTGCGTTTTGTTTATGCCCAAAGCAGTCATTCCTTTTTTAAATTAATCAACCTACCAGCCTGCCGCTGGATCAAATCTGTATACCTCTGAGAGTACCTCAAGGGCATCTTCTAATTCTTGTGTATGCTCCCCATTGCGGCCGCAAGAGCCATTTTTTCCAAAAACGTCAGGCAATGTAGTATGAAGAGATTCAAAGACATCCTTCATAACAGAATTCCATTGATTTTCAAGCACGATGCTGGACTCAATCAAGCTGAGTTTTGTTATTTGGTCGGCCAGTGTTCCATAGGAAAAGATATCAGCAAAATCGGTGCAAACCTTCTTTATAGCTGCTTCCATCCTCCCCCTCGCTTCGCCGCCTGCTGACATTAGTTGAATAAACCATGTTTTCCAGTGCAAATGGTGATAATAAAGTTCCACATTCACCCTTCTTGCCGCATCTGCCAGAGGTACATACGATGAGTTCATCAGCGAGGACATTTTAATCCTTTTTGCAACAGTATAAAAATAGGAGCGGACAACAGCGAAGGCCCAATCGTATTCGGGTTCAGTCAAGTAGGTCCCTGGTCCGTTCACTCGTTCCAGCAATATTGAATTTTTTCGTTCAGAAGCAGCCCTTCCGTGAGCAAGCTCGTCAACAGAACCTGCTCCAACGTCTTCAAGCAGCTGGTAAAATATCGCTGCGTGCCCCATCGTATCTTGGCTAATTGAAGCAAAGGCAATATCGGCCTCAATATGCGGGGAGAGACCAAGCCATTCCGAACCGCGGTAGGCCGCAATAAAATCATCGTCGGCCAGCTGAAAAAGCAAGTCAATCAGCGCTTCTTTATACTCTTGTTTTTCAGCTGCCTGCTCCGGTGTTTGGATTTGCACCTTTTTCAACACCTCCCCATGACATGATTTCTTTCTCATCAAGCATTTCCTGTTCATACTTGCGCCATTTCTTTTTCAGATAGCCGTAGCCCTTTGTATTCCGGTATTCCTTATTATCGAGACGCTTTAAGGAGTCCTTCTCTTCGGGTGTCATTTTGCGGATGTCGCTCCTCTTGACCACCCAGATATCGGCAACCGGTTCCCGTCGCATGAAGTTTTCCTGCGCCATAACAAGTGCTAATTCCTTGTTTGGTGCTAGCAGCGAAAACTGATATTGCATTGGCGCGGTATCCGACCGCTTGCTGAACACCTCGAACTCCTGGTAAAACTGTTCATTTGCCAATAAATTGTCCCTCCTTCCCCATTCATGCTTAGATCAGGAAACTGGTGCGCCTAAAGCTGCTCTTACCCATGCGTTCGTTTCATAAGAGATTTTTCTCAGCCGGAGCCGGGCTTCCGATTTTGGTCCTTTGTTTTTAATGATGTCCTTGAACCTGCTCCAATCTGGCTGTCGATAAATCCACTGTCCTGTTTCCTTGTCAAATCTCATGGTTGGGTCTGGTACTGTAAGGCCTAGTGATAGCAGGCGCGGGATATATTTTGTGAAGAAATCCTGGCGCAGCTGCTCATTCGTTTTTGAACGGATTTTATATTTGATTGTGATATCCTGCTTCGATGTCCCGGTCGTTGACGCATCCCCGGGGCCGAAAAACATGAGTAGCGATTCCCACCACCGGTCAATTGATTCTTGAATCATCGCGCGCTGTTCGGGGGTTCCTTCAGCGAGAGCAATTATAATAGATTCTCCGTGCTGTGCATGAAATACCTCTTCCGCACAGATCCGTTTCAATGCGCGGGCATACGGCCCATAAGACGCATCGAGCATATTCGTTTGAGTGATGATAGCCGCCCCGTCCACAAGCCAGCCAATGAGACCTGCATCAGCCCAGGTCGGAGCTTCCATATGAAAGACATTATGAAATTTAAGGTCGCCGTTAAAAAGATCTTGCATGATAGATTCACGATTTTTTCCGTAAGGCTTCATCAAATCCTCCGCCACTCTCAGCAAAAGCTGGCCATGGCCCATTTCATCCTGAACCTTTGCCATAATTCCCAGCTTTCTCTTTATTGAAGGTGCCTTGGGAACCCATTCCTTTTCAGGCAGCGCACCCATGATCTCGCTAATTCCATGCATGGAGATGAGTTTGATAAGTGTTTTTCTGTATTCGTCCGGCATCCAATCATCGGCTTCAATCTTTTCCCCGGCTTCAATCCGCATCATGAAATTAGCCATCAACACCTGCTCCGAAGCTGTCAATTCCATCCCTCCCGAATGATTTATATGACGTTAATTTATCGGATATAAATAATTGTGTTATATATTTATTACAAAAATAACGTCTTGATAGTGAAAAGTCAAATAATAATTCAGAAAATTTATTTAAATTTTTAACGAGGTTTTTCTACGGGGAAAAATAGTGCTTTAATAACATGAGAAGCTTTGGAGGATAAATGAAAGATTACACGATTAAGCACATGCAATTTGCATAAAAAAGACCCTTCACTAATTTGTGAAGGGCAAAAGTTTATCTATAGAAAGAGGGTGAGAAACTAAGGTTAACTTAATTGGTTTCAAGAAATAAATCGAGTTCAACATGGACAATCTCGAAATTCCCGGCCTCATCTTCGAGTTCTGAACTTTCTTCAAGCAATGCGTCAATATCAATCTTGGCGATTTCCATGCTGCACCTCCATTCGCTTCTTTTGCCATATTCTTCGAAGGTAATCTGGCTTTTTGGGGGGCAGAAAATAAAAAAAGCGGAATCTTTTTAGATTCCACTTATTTATTACAGTATGGCCATAAACGATAAACGGCACTTCCGCTTTTATTCTTTAATTTTGATGCTGTTGCTGAAGCTTTTTCTGTTTCATTTTGCCAAAGAAGACTACGGCGACAACGGCGAGAAGTTCGAGACCGTATGTTAAGGCTGGGTTAGAATCAAAGAAAGGTTTCATAAACGGCTCTTCAGTTATCATTTTTGCTGCTGTGTATGCGAGGACGGCTGAACCAATCGTAATGATGATTGGAAAACGCTCCATCCATTTCAAGATAATTGTACTTCCCCATACAACAATTGGAATTGAAATCAACAGTCCCAGGATGACAAGGAGTGGTTCCCCTTCCGCAGCACCGGCTACTGCGAGGACGTTATCGAGGCCCATTAAAGCATCAGCAACAATAATTGTCCAAATGGCTCCCCAAAAAGTAGTTTGGGCTTTAACCTCGTGGCCACTTTCCTCGGTCAGCAGTTTATAGGCTATTCCGAGCAATAATATCCCGCCAACAAGGCGAAGCCCTGGTATCATTAACAGATAAACGACAAGAATGGTTGCGGTAGCCCGTATGACAATCGCACCAACTGTTCCCCATATAATTGCTTGTTTTTGCTGGTTTTTTGGAAGGTTTCGTGCGGCAAGACCAATTACAATTGCATTATCCCCTGCAAGTACAAGGTCAATAATAATTAGTGAACCCAATGCTGCCCAAAACTCCGGTGAAAATAATTCCATACTCAAATCACTCCATGATCTTAATGTTTACATTGAAACTGAAACTCATTCAATTTCCATCCCATGCTTTTGCCTTAATGAATCTGGTGCCAGCTTGATGATTTGCTGAAAGACAAATAATAGAATTCCAACATCATCAATCAATCCGAACATTGTTAAAAAGTCAGGAATCAAATCGATAGGCAATAAAAAGTAGCCAATGATCAGCCCTGCCGACAGCAGCTTCTTTTTAAAGGAAACATGGCCGGATTTGAAGAAGTCCATTAAAAAGGGACCAAACTTCCTTACTTTGAAAACTAATCTGATTCTTTTCCAAACCTTTCTCATTTAAACACCTCAATGATAAGCAATCCTATGTACTATTTCCCTTTATCGAAAATAGATAAAACTGCATATTTTTCCAATGCACCCACCTATGTTAACTCGGGCTTAGCTTATTAAAAAGGAGAATGAATACAAGCTTGGCATTGAAACTGGCTAAATTACAAAGAAGAAGATGTACTGTTATGCAAACAAAAAGACCCTTACCGGTATGCGGTAAAGGTCTCGCTTACAACTGACGGTTGCCAGCAAAGCCGGGGTACACCCGTCGTGACGACTTTGCTGTCTTAGCTACTCCCCTTTAAGGACTATGTTATTTATTTTAGATTCCGAAGCTTTTTCCGTCAAGAGAAATTACTTAAATTTCCCATATGTTTGTTCAAATTAGTTCCAGCCTTTAAGCGCATTTGTAACCTTTTGTTTCAATTTCTCGCCAATGGGTTCTCCGCCACTTTCTCCCCTTTGTTTATTCCACTCATTGAAGGAGGCAATTCCGATTAACAAAGTGCCTGCTACTAACAAATAACCCCACCAAGGCAGATTCCCCCAGAACGGACGGGTTTGAAGGAAAACATTCAACAACAGTACACCGGCTCCTATAAAGAAGTAGGATTTTATCCTGAGGAACATTCCGGTAAGCAATGATACTAGTGAAAGCGTTCCTAAAATAAGCGCATCATAAACAGTGGAACTCGCAAGCCCATCCTGGATAAGCAAAATCGCCGTAATCAGCAGCGCTGCCCACTGAAGGTTGCTGGTCACATTGAGGTATCTTCCCTTCATTGCCCTTCGAAGGAAGATTGCCAATGCAACGAGTGGCAGTACCCAAGCTTCTCTTTCGAAAAGGGCTGGTATATCAAAGCGTCCAATGAACTCATAATATGGCTGAAGCAGGATCACTCCTGTTGCGGCAGGTACGAAGAAGCCAATAGCTCTGTCAACACGGCTCTTTTGCAGCCATACGGTAATAGCGATGAACAATCCAGGCAACGGAGCCATCCAGAGTGCCTTATCTGCAAACTGATACATATAGGTGAAGTAAAGGAATGAAACGATTGTATACGAGTCAATTTCAAGCTTTTTAAAATCCCCAATTCCCTGATAAAGTTTTGAATAGACATACTTACCTGCTGCCACATGGACCAGGCCTGCGGCACCTGCCGCAATGAAGATTAATGTGTCTGAAAAAGACGAACCAGCGGCAAATTCTATTGAGGCAAAAAATATTAGCAGCAGTGGAACAAATCCAAGTACATCCAGTTTGTTTTTGTGAAGGAATAGCAGAGTTACAATTCCGTAAAGAACTGTTACGGTGAACACTAGCTGTGTAAATGGGTAGGTAAAGCACATAAACCCAATACCTAACATTGAGAACCCGGAAATATAAAAGGCTGCCCATTCCTTTACTTTTCCTTTTAACAACATCCAGCTAAATATAAATATCATGCTGGCAATCGGGAATTCATAGTTCCCGTAATAGCCGTCAATAGAAAAATCGAGGACCTTGTATACGGATATAAATACTGTGGTATAAGCGGCATACAAGAAAATAATCTTTTTCCTTAAGTCTTCGGTCAGAAGGCTGCTGATTGTGTAAATTGCGATTGCCATAAGGAAACTGAGTAAAGACCAATCAGAATCGACCGCCCAGGACAGCGCCAAAGTGAAGGGCAATACTAGATGGCCAAGCCATCCAAATCCCCAATAAAGAAGTCGATTCCTATTCCTAAAACCAAGTGAAAGCAGCAGCAAGAACACTGCCCCGCCAGGTATGATAATCGAGTTTATTGAATTTGAAAGCTGAAGCTGACCATTAGCCGATGCTGCTGCCGAAAAATAAAAACCTAGGACAACAACACCCAGCAAAATTGAAGACCACTGTTGCGTATGCCGTTTAAACAGAATCCAATAACAAAGAATTCCTCCAAGCATAAGTCCGGGACGGACCCAATCAGGATCGCTGCCACCGCTGCTCAGCAACAAAATCCCTAATGTATACATCCCCTGCCCTATATAAAAGAAGGTCTTTTCAAGTTCACTGTCACGTGTTTTCAAAACAATAATGGATACTAGGAGCAGGATTGCACCTGAGATTCCAAAATATACAGGGAATCCAAGGTCTATATCTATAAATGCATTTTGAATCCCTGCCCTTTGCCAAAAGGCTATAACCGACAATCCGAACGAAAGAGGTGCTGCCCAGGCTGCCACGTACTTAACAACCGCTCTGTCATCCAGTTTCCTCAGCACAAGCACGGCAGCACCAAAAAACAATAGCATAATCCCAAGTTCCAGCCATTCCTGAAACCCCTGGGCGAGAATTATAGAAAACAGCATTGCTGTTGAGCCAAGTTCCCTCGCTGGTTGCCTTAGAATATTAATAGGCTTTTTCGTACCAAGCCAGCCAATTAGCCCAAACAGCAGTAACCCAGCTGTAAAAATAGCTGACTGAAAGCTTATTTCAAGCACATAGGTATCGAACAGCCCCGCAGCTTCAAAAAAAGCAGAACCAAGGAAGGCGGCACTTAAATATGGAAACAATCGTTTCTTTTCAATAGAGAATAGGAATAAGAAATTTCCCGCAATAATCAAATAGGCAATTAGGAGGACGATTGATGCTTCTCCCCCCCTTACCAGGAAGCCTTCAATTGTAATATACAAAAAGGCGAGAATGGAAACTGCGGCACTTGTATATCTGAACGCACGTTCTAGCAAGAAGGCTCCTTTTAATGCTTTTGGTACAAAAACAAATCCAAATGCAAGCAGCGCATAAAAAATCGCATCAACTGCTTCAAAAACCGAATGTTCTATTAGCTGGTACGCACCATAAACAATCATCGCGCTGAATATGAAATGATATTCCTTTTTGCCACTGACAAACATCATCGACAGATAGACAAGAGCTGTCAGAATCAAATTGAAGCTATAGAAAAGTTCATTATCATAAAAGAACAGCATTAACAAAGTTGAAAGAATCAAATTGGCCTGAATGTAGACCGGGAATTCATTTGCAAAAATCTTAAGCAACTCGCGATTACGGTATGTGAAATATACAAAAATGAACAATGCATTATAAAGCATGATTCCCAGATAAAAATAGTCGATCCCCAGCTTTAATGCTGCCAGCAGGAAACCCGCAGCGAAAGAAAACGCAACGAATGAGAACCAGACGAAAAGCCTGGATGATCTCTTTTTCGCAAAAGCAATATAAACAAGTGCTGGGAAAAAGCTGCCTAAAAAACCAAGAAAGAACTTTCCTTCCCCATCAACTGATAAATAAGAACCTAGCAGACCAAACCATCCGAGGGACAGGACAAAAATTGGTAAAAACAAACTGCCGAGGATGATAAATGCGAACGCTGTCCTTTGAATTTTCAGCACTTTTTCCGAAAGATAAGCAAACCCAAAGAATACCAGAGAGACAAGAGCGATGGAACTGCTCTTCATAAGTGAGCTCATTGACTCCCAATTGCTTGTTGCAACAAACAAGCCGCCAATTAAAAGGAATATAACGCCGATGTTTAACAGCCAGCTAATATTGCGCTCACGGATTTGTTCAGATGTAAGTACCTTTTTAGGTTTTGGCACGTATTTGGGCGTTGCAGGGAGTTCGACTTTTCCAGCAGAAGGCTCTGCTGTTTTCTTGACCGTAGGTTTTGGATACAGCTGAACAGGAGTCTTGGGTTGAGAACTGATCTGGTCAGTCTCTTGCAATGCATCCTGCTCCAAAAGGTCGAGATGATACTGCAGATGTGCTTTGCCAACGTCATTGGCAGTTTCAGGCTCGATATATCCTTTGTTTCTCATATCAAATAGTACTTTTCTAAAAAGCTGTCTCTCTTCTTCTCTCTTATTAGGCTCCATAATGCATCCCCCTGAAAAACTATGTAGTTTACCTAAAATTTACTCCTTAAGTGTAATTTTACACATCTAAACTCAATTTTCAATCTTTTTTTAAAAAATGTATAATTAAAAGGTGTTTTTCTTTCGGGTATAGAAGTTTAAAATGATAGCAAAGGAGGAATTCAATTGAACCAAAAACTAAAGGACTATTTTCTACATAATCGTGACAAGCATTTAGCAGAGCTTACCGAGTACCTAGCCATCCCAAGTATCTCAGCTCTCCCCTCTTACCGTGAGGAAATGCTGAACGCGGCTAATTGGACGGGTGCGATGCTAAAGGAAGTGGGGCTCAGCCGGGCAGAGGTGTTTATTGGTAAAGGCCATCCAATTGTTTATGGGGAATGGATCCAGGCTGAGGGCGCACCGACCGTACTAGTGTATGGGCATTATGATGTACAGCCGGTTGACCCGGTGGAACTTTGGGATAGCCCTCCTTTCGAGGCGACGATACGCGAAGGCAAGTTATATGCACGTGGTTCCAGTGATGACAAAGGCCAGATTTTCATGCATATGAAGGCTGTGGAGGCAATATTTCAAACAGTTGGCAAGCTGCCTGTAAATATTAAGTTCCTAATCGAAGGTGAAGAAGAAATCGGAAGCCCGAATCTCCCTTCTTTTGTCGAAGAAAATAAAGAGCTTCTTGCTGCGGATGTATTGGTCATTTCAGATACCACTATGCTTGAACGCGGGAAACCTGCGATTGTGTATGGTTTGCGCGGGCTGGCTGGAATACAGATTGACGTTAAAGGTGCTGCGGGGGATCTTCATTCGGGGCTGTATGGCGGCGCCGTCCAAAACCCGCTCCATGCACTTGTAGAAATCCTTTCCTCGCTTCGAGGTTCAAATGGTGTAATTAGTGTGGATGGATTTTATGATAAGGTTCGACATCTTTCGGATGAAGAGCGTGCTGAATTCGCAAGCTTGAACCAGAGTGAAGAAGCTTTGCGCAGCCAGCTCGGTGTCCCCGAACTTTTCGGCGAAGAAGGCTTTACAGCGCTAGAGCGTATTTATGCACGGCCGACTCTTGAGGTAAATGGAATTTACGGAGGATTCCAGGGCGACGGGATCAAAACAGTCATTCCTTCAGAAGCCCATGCAAAAATAACTTGCCGGCTTGTTCCCGACCAGGACCCACAAGAAATTGCCGACCTGCTTGAAGCTCATGTGAAAAAAGTCGCTCCAAAGGGTGTAACAGTTTCAGTTTCCCAATTTGACAAGGGAGCTGCATTCATCACTCCTTTTGATCATCCTGTAATCCAGGCAGCCGGCCAGGCATACGAAGAAGTTTACGGTGTTCCAACAGCTTATATCCGTGGAGGCGGCTCCATCCCAATCGTTGCCGATTTCAGTGGAATTCTTCAGATTCCGGTTGTTTTAATGGGCTTCGGGCTGGCTGATGAGAACTTCCACGCACCGAATGAGCATTTCAATCTGGAAAACTTCGACAAAGGACTAGAGGTCATAGGAAGCTATCTGTTTAAATTGCCTGATGTTTTGTAAACGATAAGATTAGGGCATCCGCGATTTGGAGCGGATGCCCTGTTTTATCTGAATTAGGTTCATATGGCTTGCTTTGTTTTTCCATATATCAAGGACAAAATAAATACTTGACCAAGTGGAAATGTCCTTGAAGTACTGGTTCAAGGACAATATGGGTCCTTCATCAAGGAAAATGTCCTCGAAAGTCAATTTCAAGGACAAAAGGATGCCCCGCTTAGTCAAAATGTCCTCGTAAGACCTATTCTATTTCTCCCCATCCACATACTTACCGTAATCGGGAACAGCTATTGAATCGAATTGGTCCGCAAGATTCCGGAGTCCGACTAGAAGCTCCTCCCCTTTCACCGGACGGCCGTGCCCTGTAATCGCTACTTTCGGCTTCAAAGCCTCCAATGCCTGAACAGAGGCTTTGGCGGCAGCCCAATCGGTTGTCAGATAGCGAGGCGGCCCAGTGATTTCCATTTCTTGAGTGAAAACTTTATAGAGAGAGTCCTGCCTGACGGTAACGAATGCATCCCCGGCAATCAGTGAACGATCCGATTCTCTGAACAATGACACATGTCCCTGAGTATGACCCGGAGTATGAATCCATTTCCAGCCTTCCATAAATGGGACTATCCCATCGCCAGGAAGCAGTTCGAGATTACGATCCAACACGATTGCTTCATTTGGATAGTAAGGCGATATTTTTGCCAGCATGCCTCCCTCAACAGTTGGATCTGGTTCCGGGTAGTCCTGTTGGCCAGTCAAAAAAGGCTGCTCAAGAGGATGGGCGAACACAGGCATATTCCATTTTTCAATGAGTTCTACAATTGCCCCGACATGGTCAAAGTGGCCATGTGTCAAAATGAGCGCCTTCGGAGGATTGTCTTTCCCAAACCGCTCCTCTGCTTCGTTTATAATAGTATCTGCTGATCTCGGCATTCCTGCATCAATCAGGACCCAATCATTGCCTTTACCAGGCAGGCCATAAAACACAACGTTAACAATCTGGATCGGAAAATAGTATAAGTCATCCGTCACTTGTTCGCCAATGCCAGAACTAATACTTGTCATAGGGATAATTTTTTTCTCGTATTCGTTCTTCATAATACTGCCTCCTTTTGATTCGCTCTTTTGACTTATTCCCTGCTTTCCTTATTTTCATTCAAAGAGCATGCATTTGCGGCATCCCTCAATGATTGTTATACTGAAGGAAAATTCAACTTGCTGGAGGCTATATGTTAACGTTTGAACAAAAACTTGCAATCATAGAATCTTTTCCGGAATTAACACGCAAAGATGTTTCGTTAGGCCGTGTCAATTTCCAATTTGAAGAAAGTGTCACCGAAAAAAAGAATGTAGTCTATCATCTGCATCCAAATGGGAATGGCTACGTTTATGCAGCAGGACTGCCTGGCTATCAGATTGAACAAAAGGGATTAGTCAATATCAGGGATTTCACAGAAATTGAGCTCCGGGAACTGCTTTCCAAAACGATTACCATCATGTCCGGGGAGGAAGAAGAAACCCCTGAACAACCGAATGGGTCCTTGGAAGAATCATGGGTAAATAAAGAAAATCAAAAACTGATCGTTATCAACGAAGATGAGCTATGGAATGTGTATTTTGGTGCCAATCTCGAAGAAAGCTTCGGCGATTATCGTGAAGTACTGGAGTATATGGCTGAGGAAGGTTTTAGTAAAAGATAATATCAAAAAGGGTGTCCCAACTTTATGAATGGGACACCTTTACTATGAATACTAATCTAATATCGTGAACTCTTTCCATTCATTTGGAAAAAAATTAAGATACTTTTTTTGCAAAAAGCGGTCATCAATTAGTACAATTGTGCCGGTATCCTCCTCGGACCGAATCAAGCGGCCCCCTGCCTGGAGAACCTTTACGAGCCCCGGAAAGGTATATGAATAATCATAGCCATTTTTCCCATTGGAGGTATAATAGTGTTTCAAAATATCCCGCTCAAAGGACAGCTGAGGAAGCCCTACACCAGTAATAATGACCCCATTCAGTTTGTCACCAGGAAGATCGACACCTTCTGAAAAAATGCCTCCCATTACTGCAAAAACGACGAGGCTCCTTGGGCGGCCTGCTTCAAAGTTGCTTAGAAACTGATCGCGTTCCTCCTCGGTCATCTGTGATTGCTGGATGAGAACATCTATTTCTTCCCCTGAATTAAACCGTTCAGACACTTCCTTCAGATAGAGATATGAAGGAAAAAAGCAAAAATAGTTACCCGGCCTTTCTTTAACCAGCATCTCAACCATTTCTGCAATCGGCGAATAAGATGCATCTCTAACTTTGTAGCGCGTTGACAACGGGCTAATAAATACGTCAACCTGCTCTCTGCTAAACGGCGATGGTATTGAAATAACTGCATCTTCCTCTTCCGCTCCGAGCATTTCCTTAAAATAGTCTCCTGGTACGAGGGTGGCCGAAAAGAATATTTTACTTCGGAAGGCTTTGCCGGCCTTCCTTAACAGCTCTGAGGGATCAAGGCAAAATAGCTTTACTGACGTTTCATTTCGTTCGTGTGAAAAATATGCACAATACTTCTCATTAAAAAATCCAGCAGTCCGGATAAAATTTTGTGCTGAAAAGAACGCATCAAGTAATTCCTCGGAAACTTCCTGGCCTTTTACCAACTCTGCTTCGGCTTTATCAGCGAACTCCTTTATGGCTTCAAGCAAATCCTCAGGAACACCTTCCAGCAAAAACGCATGCCTGCCTTCGAGTTCTTTTTTTCTATCCACAAAATACTGATTGATTTTGCCAGCAGCCTTTGACAATCCCGGGTTTGATTTTTTATAGTCTCTCTTGACGGCGAGATAGCCTTGCTTATCGAGAGTGGCAGAGTACATTTCCCGAGCTCTGTCCGCAAGGTTATGTGCCTCATCAACAAGAAGTGCTGTACGTTTTTTCTTTTCATCAAAAAGCCTTTTTAAGGAAACACGCGGGTCATAAACATAGTTATAATCGCAAATAACCGCATCTGCATGATAAGCCACATCCAGCGAAAACTCAAACGGGCATAGCTGGTGTTTTCTCGCGTAGTGTTCCAGGACCGTACGATTTATCCTAGTTTCATGTTCATAGATATCAAGAATGGCTTCGTTTATTCGATCATAGTACCCTTCCGTAAATGGACAGCCTTCTCCCGGGCATCCTTCATCTTCCTTGAAACAGATTTTATCCTTTGCAGTAATTGTGACCGAAGTTAAATGCAGTCCATTGGCAGCCATTAACGATAGAGCGTCTTCGGCGGCATGCCTGGTTGTTGTGCGCGCAGTTATGTAAAAGATATGGTCTATAACCCCTTCGCCGATTGCTTTTATACTTGGGAAAAGCGTAGATATCGTTTTTCCGATACCAGTAGGAGCGTTGGCGAATAAAGTATTCCCTTCCTTAATGCTTCGGTAAACGGTACCTGCGAGAAGACGCTGGCCTTGCCTGTAGGCTGAGTGCGGAAATTCGAGACGTTTAGCGGACTCTATCTTTTTCTCAAAATGTGAAAGCTTCATTTTTGCAAAAGGAGCGTAAACCTTTAACGCAAAATGAAGGAACTCTTCAAGCTCCACTATTGAAAAAGTAGAGATGAAAATCTTTGTATCGTTTGTACCCCTTTGTACATAGGTCAATTGGATGTCAATTTCCTCAAGGGCGTGTTCCAAGGCAATAGCATAGGCATAGCACTTCGCCTGTGCCCAATGGACAGGATATGAGTCAGCTTCAATCCATTCAAGGCTGCCTGCCGTTGATTTAATTTCATCGATAACCAGATGGCCATCCCTGACAAGCAATCCGTCACAGCGTCCTTCAACTAAAAATAACAGCCCTTCAGCCGAAATTTCAAATCGAAGCGGCACCTCTTTCCGATCTTCCTCATGATAGCCTTTCTGGATCAGTTGGTGAGCTCTTGTCCCTTCTATCATTGCCGTCTGCGGGCGAATCCCAAATTCAATGCTGCCACTACTATAAACATACTCAGCAAGTGCCCTTGCAGATATATTGATAGCCTCCATTACGTTCACCCCTTTCTGGGGAATATATGTTCTTTTATCGTACCATAAATTTTACACCGGGAAAATAACGAACCAGACAGCCAGGGAGCAAGTGCCT
Source organism: Bacillus sp. FJAT-18017 (assembly GCF_001278805.1). Classification (GTDB taxonomy): domain Bacteria; phylum Bacillota; class Bacilli; order Bacillales; family Cytobacillaceae; genus Bacillus_D. The sequence goes on from NZ_CP012602.1 coordinate 2,549,654, forward strand.
TTGTTACAGTACAGGCTGGAAAGTGGAATTTGTTTCGGATATGAATAACGTTGAATTATTCGGAGACTCAGGTAGAAAAGTTAAAGATGTTTTAGAAAAAGCAAAATATGTGGTAGAAATCGCCTGGGAAAAGCAGGTAACAGTGAAGAAGCTAAACCAATGGCTCTGTTAGTATTCATTGTTGATTTTTGTTGAGGTATAAGAATTTATTAGGGGGAGAATTTCCGGCTATTGTACCCACGGGCACCTTAAGAGACAGAAATAAGCGTATAAATTCCCCTAAACTTCTTAAAATAAGTCAAAAACCAATGATTCTGGTTTGATAAGCGGAAAAACTCCCCTTATTTTAAGAGAAATATGGTTATTTCCCGATTTAACCGGAATTTCTCCCCTTATTTTTCAAACAGATTGACATCAACATTCAGTTAAACAGAGCTAAACCAATAAAAAAGAGCGAAAGGGATATCCCCTTCGCTCATAATATTATTCTTCCGTATCACTAACTGGTCCGTCTTCCTTGATATACTCATAATCCTCAGGATTTATTGGCTTGAATCCATTAGGCGTATAGAATCTTAGCAAGTCTTTCAAGACCAATTCGTCTGACATTTGAAGCTCTGTTTTAACCTTTTCGGAATACTCCAGACACAGTTCTGTTTCTTCTTCGATCAGTTCACCTGTTGAAGTGTTATAGCACTTGTCACTAATTTGAGTGATTTCAGGTGAGGTGAAATCACCATTCCTGAAGCCAACAACTTCATGATGGTCAGGTGATAAAAGGTCTGAGCCAAGCTCCATGTAATCTTTCGAGTCAATGCCGAGCAAATGCAGGACAGTTGGACGCACATCGATTTGGCCGCCAAACTTCTCTATCTGCTTGCCTTTAACTCCAGGAATATGAATCATAACAGGAACCTTTTGCAATTCCATATTCTTTAATGGAGTGACTTCTTCACCAATCACCTGTGCCATTGCATCATTATGGTTTTCGGAAATACCGTAATGGTCCCCGTATAACACAAACATTGTATTTTCATACAGTCCATTTATCTTCAAATCATTGAAGAATTGTTCGATTGCCTGGTCCATATAGTTTGCCGAAGTGAAATAATTGTCAACAACATCATCCCCTGTGGTACCCAACGGGAAGTCCGTATCACCCGGATCCATTTCAAATGGGAAATGGTTGGACAATGTTATGAATTTAGTATAGAAAGGCTGCTTCATCCCTGCCAGCATCGGGATCGATTCCTTGAAGAACGGCTTATCTTTCAATCCATAGTTCTTCACTTCTTCGTCTTTCATGGTGTAATATTCGGCATCGTAAAACTCATCATAGCCCAAGGCCTTGTACATGACATTCCGGTTCCAGAATGTTTTATAGTTTCCATGGAAAACCGCTGATGTATAACCCTGGTTCTTAAGGATAGCCGGCATGGCATGGAATGTGTTTTGGGCTTTGTTAATGAAAACGGCACCCTGAGTCATAGGATAAAGCGAGTTTTCCATTAGAAATTCCGCATCGGACGTTTTCCCCTGGCTGGTCTGGTGGTACACATTCGAGAAGTAGAACGTGTTATCATCCTTAGCAAGGGAATTCAGGAATGGCGTTACTTCCTGGCCTTCTAGCTTGTAATCAATAATGAAGCTTTGCATTGATTCAAGAGCGATATAAACAACATTCATTCCTTCAGCTTTACCAAAAAGCTTCGGGTCTGGTTCTGAATAGTTCGCTTTCCTGTAGTTCTCGATTTCGGTAATATCATTACTGTCAGCGAGTGCGCGCTCACTGGAAGAGCGTATGTTTTGAATCGCATCGTAAATGGTAAAGTTATACGTACCGAGATATTTTACGAGGTATGCGCGGTCAAAGGACCTTGTCAATAGCTGCGGACGATCCTTTTCAGCGAGACCCAAATTGAAAAGAAATGTAGTCACAGCAAACAGCATTGCAATCCGGAACGCGCGCTTGCCTGGTTCCCTGAACCGTCCAATTGCCTTATAGGCAAGAACTGCCAGGATAATTGTATCCGTAAAATAAAAAATATCCAATGGGCCCATCAGCGATGCAGCACTATCACCGAGCTGGCCGGCATTGACCTTTGCTTGCATGAGCACGGGCAAGGTGATGAAGTCATCGAAGAACCTGTAATACACAATGTTTGCGTAGAGCAGAAAAGATAAAATCAAGTTGGTTACTGTTATCACCCAGAATTGGACTTTCTTGCGAAAGAGCAAAGCTATTCCAAAGAAAAATAGGGCTGAGCTAAGCGGGTTTAGAAACAGCAGGAATTTTTGGAGTCCATTATCAATTCCAAGATTAAATTCAATAAGATACGCACTGTAGGTTTTTAGCCAAAAGAGGACGACGGCAAGAATGAAAAAGGAATATTGCCTGTTTTTCCAATCCCCTATTTGTCTTAAATATTTTTGTGGCATGTTAATTCTCCTCTCACTTACCGAAAGCAACACAGGTAAACAAACCTCAATTACTATAACACATTATAGGAAAAAGTGGAATTAATAATACTGCTTGTTTCTTCCTGGTGCAGCCAATATTTATCGGCCCGTTTCCTCTTTTTTCAACAGGATTTGTGCTAGTTCGAGGTCTCGCTTACCACGTTCTTCATCGGTGATAAGGTCATATTTTTTTAAAAGATGAAAGACTTCATTTAACTCCAACTGAGTTGGATTTCTGCCCAGCCAGTCCATAAAGGTTTCACGTATATTAGACGGAAGTAGGTGGCTTTGGGTTTCATATTTTTTTTGGACATCCTCTGAAGTGTGGTCAAGCTTGCAAATCCCCATTAAAATCTCATTCCTTTTACGTTAGTTTGTATGTCCATATCCCCAAGGAAAGCTTCCTCGAAAATACATCGCACGAAATTACGCGACAGGTAACAATAATCGCGACGAATGCGCTAACTCCCTGCCCTTAAGTCACGCGCGAACCCGCTTTCTCTTTTGTTTGTTAACCAGCCTGTTTTAACTGCCCTGCCTTGCTCTTTTTTATATATAGGAAAAACAATAAGAAGAAAATCGCACTCGAAGCACGGATAGCAGTGGAAATGTACATTGATAAATGAATAGTTAATGTTTCTAAAAGAAATACCCCGAACTGTGGAGCAATGAAACCAATTATTGCAAGTAATACATTATAGTTTGCGATATAAGCGTGCCGATTATCATCCTTGGTCACTTCCAGTAGCTGGTTGAAGAGTATTAGGACGGTCCCGGATACAAAGAAACCCGAGAGGCCATTGGCAATGGTGATGTAGACGAGATTCGTTGAAACGATAAATGAAACCGGTGCAATTGACATGCCCAATGCTACAAGTATAAGCATTTTTGCATTTCCGTGCTTGTCTGCCATCCTGCCCCACCAATTAAAGCTTATGATTTGAGCAAGCTGATTTGTTACAGTTAATATACTAATCCAAAAACCATCTGCATGTGCATAGGAAATTTGATAAATACTGAACAAGGGCCATGCCATCTGCCAGCCAAAATTGAAATACAACCCGCAAATGAGGAAATATAAATAGGGCTTATATGTAAAAATGGAAAAGTCAGGCTTAAGCGATATGGATTTCTTGCCTTTTCCTGTTTTTTCTTCCTTATGTTTGATTAAGTAATACACTTCAATAAGACTTACGAAAAACGCAGTTATGAAGAGTGCCTGGTAAGGAACAGGATTGTTCTTATCAAATTGCTGAAGAATGATTCCAATCGTAAAAGTCGTGATCATTCCAACAATCGTCAACACCCTGTTCCGTTCACTGAAAAAACCGTTTCGGCGGTGATCAGGTACAAGGTCGCCAATAAGCGATTGCCAGCTAAGTGTTGCAAAAGAACCTGGCAGATTCATTAGCCCTACCAACAGGACGAATATCCAGCTCCTGTATTCAGCTGGCACATAGACCACAAAGAACATGCCAAGCAGGAACAGCCTTGTTAAAAAGGTTGAATAAGCTGTAAAGAATTTCTTTTCAGACATTCTGCCCATTGCAATCGACCCGATAAACATGGCAAACATTCCGACGAATTGAGGCAATGAACTAATAAGTCCGATTTGATAATTTGAAGCCCCTAATACTCCAAGGGCAAACAGGGAGAAATAGTTATTCGTAAGATTTAAGGCGATTGTTGAAGCGATTCCATTCTTTTTACTATAGGTTTCATTTAGTTTAACAATTTCCGGCTTATGATTGGGGTTCACTTTAAGACTTCCTTATTGGGAAAATTTCTTTTGCTGACTTCCTTAGATATCATAAACCCGGCATCCTTTTTAGGCAATAATGATTTTTGAAAATTTTTTTGATTATTATCAGTAATACTGACTCTCGAGATCATGTGAAAAAGAACATGTTGCAGCATCTACTACTCGTCGTCTTCTTTCAAAATATAAGAAATCACCAATACAGGTTTGACCCTAAGTCGCAAAAACCTCTTTATTCACATTAGCGTTATAAGATATAAGACACAAGCCGGCATTTTGCGAAAAAATGAAAGCGCAATCAAAATGTATATTATATAGAAGAAACTAGGTAATAAAAAAAGGAAATGGTTTCGCCATTTCCTGAGTAATTATATTTATTTTCGAACTGGAAATTTAGAACCAGAAATTTTCCCAACTGCGTCTTCTGCAGTTGTTATTATAAGAGTCTTGACTGCCGCCTACATCATAGGAATCCCGGTTATTTCCTCTGCCAGTACAACGTCCACAGTGTTTCCCGTTCTCAGCGCCTGCTACATTGCCATAATTCGTTTCATATCGGTCATCTGAATAACCACAGCCAATATTACATCTGCGGTTTTTTCTATCCCTATCACCAGCCGCGTCCCGGTTGTTCCTGCGATTTCTGTTAAATGCGCCTGCCACATTAGCGTTCCTTCTATTTCGATCATTCCGATCATTTCGATCAAAAATTCCTCGGACCCTATCATCGTTAACGTTCCGATTATCTTCTGACCCAAGGACCACTAATTGATCTGCCCGAATAACGACTCGATCTGCCAGTACTTCAACATCTCTTGTTTTATTATTGTTTCTAATGTTGTTTCTATTGTTATTTCTATTATTTTTTCTCCGTCTGCCCATGTAAATTCCCCCTTTCAGCATGTTTATAACAGTATATGAAAAGGACTTGAACGCGATTGGACAAGAACTCTCTTGTACAGAAATGTGTTTCTGCCTATTCTGTTGGATAATTTCAGTTTTGATGCCAAAAGCTATAGGTATCTAATTTTGAAAGGATGATTTATGGTGGATGTAAATCGGGTAAAGCAAATTCTATCTTCTTCTGCTGACATTAACGTTACTTACAATGGAGCAGAAGTTTGGATAGACGAATTACATGATGACGGGGAAACAGCAACTGTCCATTTAAGGGGGCCGCTTGAAGAAAGAACAGTCATTGAAATAAAGGAACTTAAAGAGGAATAAAAATATACAAGCCCGCACTCAGCGGGCTTGTATATTTTTATATAACGTGTCTCAGCTTTTTTCCAGCTGTTCATTCCGAATTGAAGATGGCTGTGGCTGGGTGTCCCTGGTAATACTTTTAAGGGAACTGCGTTCAAATGGGCCCCGATCCTGGCCTGCACCAGGAGCAATATTGCTCATCGGCAGCTGTTGAAGTTCTTTTCCTCTCGGCAAGTTCAACACTCCTTTCCACTTTAGCTTGTCAAAGATAGGAGCATTTATCCGAGAGACTAGCTGCCTTTTGAGTTCAATGCAGATGCAGCAAGCACCTGTATCGTCATATCATCCATCGGTGGGTTGTGCAGCCCAGCCCTGACATCCCGGTAGTATCTTTGCAGCGGGTTAGATTGTGACAAGCTGCTCGCCCCGACAACACGCATAGCGAGATCGACAATTTTCTGTGCTGTATTAACGACGGACATCTTGGCTGCATTCAGTTCAGGGAGCATGCCACTCCTAGTCTCTTCATTAGACTCATCCCATTTCCTTGCCACACTATATAGGAAATGCCTTGACTGCATAAGCAGAAGTTCCATTTCGCCAATTCGCTGCCTTACTGTTGGAATTTCACTTATCGTTCCATTGATGCTATTCGGTGAATAACTCTTTGCAAACGAAATAGCATATGTCTGGGCTGCTGAAGCAATTCCTAAATAGCAAGCAGGGATATGAAGAAGCCAGCCGTTGGGAGCTTTATTGCCCGAAGCTGTTTCTACTAGTTGTTCATCATTCACTTCTACATCCTGAAGCACAAGGTCATGGCTGCCTGTGCCTCTCATTGAAATGCTGTCCCATGTTTCTTCAATCGAAACACCTGGAGTATTCATTGGAACAAGAAATGTTCCGGCCTCATCTCTTCCCTCCAGGCTTGCGGAAACAAGTACAAAATCCAGTACAGGTGACAGGGTGGTAAAGATTTTTCTTCCGGTCAGCCGCCACACCTCGCCGGTTTTTACTGCCACCGTCTGTGGTTTGCCGCCGCGGGTCGGGCTTCCTGTTGATTTCTCGGATGCAGCACTATTTATAAGTGAACCGTGTTTTAAGGTGTGTTCACATACCTTGCGGAAAACTTCTTCCTTCCATGGCCTTTTTTCAGAAAGATTCTTAATGATACCCATATGCCAGCCAACGGCTAAAGCTGTCGAGCCATCGCCTTCAGCAAGAATTTCCTGAAGCTGAATCAGTTCCAATAAAGAGATATCCATTCCGCCATATTCCTTAGGAACAGTTAGGGTTGTATATCCAGTTTCCATGAGAATATTAAAATTCTCAAAAGGAAATTTTCCTTGTTTGTCGACTTCATCTGCACGCTCATGAAATAGTCTTGCAAGTTGTTCCGCAAGCACTCGCCTTCCTTCAGGTGAGTTGGTTGTTCGAAAGTCCATCAGAGTCACTCCAATTACTTTGAAAAATAATGACGATATGTAAATACTCCAACCATTCTAATTACCCCAGGTGTTGGTAGAGGATGTCCTCCTGTTAGTTGAACGCCAATTCCGATAACCTGACTTTGATGCTGCGGGTTCATATTTTCGCATAGGTTTTTTCGATAAAACTTCCTTTAAGTAAGGATAACCATCCAGATTTGGCTCCTTCAACAATGCCATTAGCTGAACAATATCATCCATGGCTCTGTGAGACTGAGACCCTGAGATTCCATGGGCTTTTAAAAGTGACAGAAGGCTGCCGCTCTGGAAGCCATACTTCTTCCACGGGATATTCCGCATCGTGCAGTACCATTTCAGCTCGTTAACTTCAGGGTACATATGATACAAAAAGCTTCGGTCAAATGTTGCATTATGAGCTAAAATTGTATCGGAATGCCCTAACAGCTTCATAACCTTTTCATCATCAAAAACCTTTCCCTTAACATCGGCAAACGGTATGCCATGTACCCTGAATGCGCCGGGATAATTCCTAATCGCTGATTGTGACAGAGGCTCCCGAAGGAATTCAGCTTCTTCTAGGATATCGACAATTTCCCCAGTTTCGTCGTCATAGGAAAACAAAATCATACCAAGTTCAATAATTTCATCGCTTCCCGGCTTCAGACCTGTTGTTTCAGTATCAGCAAGCAATCCAGTTCTGATTTTTCTATTCATAGCGCTTCTCCTCTATGTTCATTCGTAAGATTCTTTATACAACTATCCTACCATAATACCCTTTCAACAGCTTTATATCACATATATTCGGTTTTGTTTTTAATGATATAGGGATACTATATGAGAACCAATAAAGGAGGCGGATTTTTTTGAGTGAAACATTGAAGCAAAGGATTATGTCCATTTTGGATAGCCAAAAAACCGGAACACTTGCGACTGTTAGGAACGGGAAACCTTATTCTCGTTATATGGATTTTTACCACGAAGGGCTTACACTCTACTGTGCATCAAACCGGGATACCCATAAGGTAGGAGACCTTGAGGAAAATCCGTATGTTCATATCCTGCTTGGATATCAGGGAAAGGGCCTGAAGGATAGTTTCGTTGAAATTGAAGGTAAGGTAATCATTCATGATTCGGAAGAAATGAAACAAAAGCTTTGGAATTCTGATTTTGAAGGCTGGTTTAAGGGTCCTGATGATCCAGACTACGTCATTTTAAAAATTACCCCCGAGCAGTTCAGGCTAATGAACACGGAAAGTGGAAAGCCAGAAGTGTACTCAGTTGAAGATTCGGACCTGGAATAGAGAACCTAGCAAGATGCTAGGTGTTTAGCAGGAATTCTGAGTTTTTTGGCACACTTTTTGCGTTTTATGAAGAATTTCTGACTTTTATGATACACTTTCTTCGTTTTATCAAGAATTTTTGGGTTTTATGCACACTCTTTGAGATTTATAAAGGTTGGGATTTTACTCCCCAAAAGGTGGACAAAATAAGGAAAATCCGTTTATTTTGAAGTATACTTGATTGGAGGGAAATTTTGTTTGAGGAGGAAAAACGATGAATAATCATGAAATTGACTACAAAATTTATGGGGATGACATGCAGTTTGTTGAAGTTGAGCTAGATCCAAATGAAACGGTAATTGCTGAAGCTGGCGGCTTGATGATGATGGAAGAAGGCATCTCGATGGAAACCATTTTTGGCGATGGCTCGGGGGGCGGCGGTGGCTTTATGGGCAAACTCTTCTCTGCAGGCAAACGAGTTCTTACCGGAGAAAGCCTGTTCATGACTACCTTCACTAATTCAGGTACAGGCAAGCGCCACGTATCGTTCGCATCACCCTATCCAGGAAAGATCATCCCTATGGACCTAAGCGAGCTGGGTGGCAGAATCATTTGCCAAAAGGATTCGTTTCTTGCTGCAGCTAAAGGTGTAACGGTCGGCATTGAATTCCAGCGTAAAATCGGGGCCGGCTTCTTCGGTGGCGAGGGCTTTATCATGCAAAAGCTTGAAGGTGACGGAATGGCGTTTGTCCATGCAGGCGGAACCATACATAAAAAAGAACTCCAGGCTGGGGAAGTTTTGAGAGTTGACACTGGCTGCCTTGTCGCAATGACGAGCAGTGTCGATTATAACATTGAAATGGTTAAGGGAGTCAAGACTGCATTGTTCGGCGGGGAGGGTCTCTTCTTTGCTACATTAAGGGGACCAGGCACAGTCTGGATTCAGTCGCTTCCGTTCAGCAGGCTTGCCAGCAGAGTGTTTGCTGCGATGCCGGCTGGCGGCGGTACGAAAGATGAAGGAAGCATTGCGCGCGGACTTTTCAATATGTTTGATGGGGATTAATCCTGAAATTGGGTATTGTTTTCCCTGCTGATCCATGTTAAGATGATTTAGCGATGAGCTGAATTGTGTAAGTCGGGAACACTCCCTTTTGGGAACATGCGATGTGGCGCATGGTTACCCGCCTCAATACGCAGAAAGGCGCCTATCCTCGGATAGGCGCCTTTCTTTTTTTACTTTTGGCTCTGTTAGTATTCATTGTTGATTTTTGTTAAGGTATGAGAATTTATTAGGGGGAGAATTTCCGGCTATTGTACCCACGGGCACCTTAAGAGACAGAAATAAGCGTATAAATTCCCCTTAACTTCTTAAAATAAGTCAAAAACCAATGATTCTGGTTTGATAAGTGGAAAAACTCCCCTTATTTTAAGGGAAATATGGGTATTTCCCGATTTAACCGGAAACTCTCCCCTTTTTTTTCAAACAGAGTGAAATCATCATTCAACTATAACAGAGCCTTTCTTTTAAAAGCTACCTGGAAAGCCATATTTCCAGAACCTTTTCTTGAAGATCTTCTGCACTAATAACTGCCTGGCCGCCGCCCTGGGCAAACAGCTCATTTCCGCCACCCTTGCCGTTTACTAGCGGAAGTACCCCTGATAAAAGCTCCTTTATATTACCTGCAGCAATTACCCCCTTCGCGCAAACGATCTGAATCTTTCCATCAGTTTCGGAAATAAGCACCGCTACGCTATCTTCCTTTTCCGATACAATAGCCCGTCCTAATCTTTGCAGTTCCTGAATGGTCCTGCCGGTATACAACGCAGTTAGAGGTTTTTCGGTATCCGTATGCTTGGATAATAACTCACGGGCTTCAAACCCAATAAGCATATCCTTTGTATCAGTTAGCTCTTTTTCAAGCTGTGTCTTTGTCTGAAGGAGCTTCAATACAGCGGATTCCATATTTTCCTGCGGAGCATTCAAAAGTGGCGAAAGCCTTTCCAAGACCTTTTGTTTCTTATCAAAATGGCTGTATGCCCTTTTTCCGGCAGCAAAACTGACGCGGACTTTTTTCTTCTCCTTCTCGATTCCCAAAACTTTTATCATGCCTACCTCATTCGTGGTAGCAGGATGAGTTCCGCCACAGCCATTGTAGTCATAATCAGGGATGATTACGAGCCGGATATTGTCTTCTACTGAAAGTGCCTTCCTGAGTGGAAGTGCAGCAGCTTCCTCAGGTGTTACCCATCTAGTCTCAATTTGGCGATTTTCCATGACAATCCTGTTCGAAAGTTCCTCAGCGTCATGGATGTGGGTTTCTTGGAGGACATTGGTATCCAGATCAATTGTCGACTCTTCCCGTCCTAGATGGAAGCTGACTGTTTTAAATCGAAACAAGTTATCAAATGCCGCCGATAAGATATGCTGGGCTGCGTGTTGCTGCATGTGGTCAAATCGCCTTTCCCAGTCAATTTTCCCTTCAACGTTTGCGTCACTTAAAGAAAGAGGTCTTTCAAGATAATGGCGGATTTCCCCATCCATTTCCACTACATTTACAACTTTTACCCCATTTAGTGTTCCTGTGTCAAAGGGCTGTCCGCCACCTTCTGGATAAAACGCGGTTTCTTTTAAAATCGCATACCATTGACCGGTCTCGTCCTGCTTCTCTTCCACGAGCTCTGTGTTGAAGGTTTGCAAATATTGATCTTGATAATATAGCTTCTCAGCCATCTACAGTCACCTCTATGTATTTGCCAGAATCCAGTCATCCTTTTAAATTGCCAGTTGTCCTATAAGCTCGCTTTACACCTCTACTTGGCCGTTGTAAAGGGGTTCATTCCTTCACACCGATTGTTAACAACCTTTAGGCACATGCTGGCTATGACGATTCTCCGCTCTTTTTCTTACCATATTAACACAAACCGTCTTCGACTGTTTAGCCTAAGAACAGCAGCTGGTCAACGCCCGTTCAGTAAATGTTCCAGTATGTGCAAAGTATACGTTTTATGAACATAGTTCTCCTTGAGTTAAAACTTTAAATATAAATTTTTGGGAACCAGAATGGATAAAAGCATTAAAAAGATAAAGTTAGCCCCCCGGTTTTTCCCGAGGGGCTAAAGTATTATTTCCTCAAATTTTCCTGGTCTTTCATATGGTGCTGCTGATCAGGGATTCTTCCATTCGAGTTCTTAGCCTCTGGGTTAATTGATCCCTTTTGAAATTCTCTTTCTGTTTCAATCAAACTTTTTTTGTCAGGTGTTTTTTTATCCATTTTAACATCCCTCCTATTTTCCTTTTCCCCTCATTTTAGGTAGTAAACAAGTTTTAAAGTGTACTATTATTCACCATTTGTTCACTCCTGAACATAGTTTATTTCTTTATAATGAGAAGGAGGATAACAATTTTAGATTGGATGGATGAGTATGGCGAAATTATTATATATTACTGCAAATCCCAAGGGCATTGAAAAATCAAAAGGTTTAAAGATCGGCGAGGCATTCCTCGAAACATTTTCTGTGGAAAGCCCTGATACGAAAGTCCGGAGAATTGATCTTTTTGACTTTGATATGGCCTGGATGGATGCTGAATTAGTATCCGCGCGCGGGAAGCTAGCTGGCTATGGCTATAAAATGGAAGAACTCGAAGACGGCGAGCGTGCTAAAATTCAAAAAATGCATGCACTTGCTAATGAGTTTGTACAATATGATTACTATGTCTTTGTTACACCTTTATGGAACTTGAGCTCTCCTGCTGTTTTAAAAAATTTCATTGATAACCTGTTCATCTCCGGAAAAACTTTTATGCATACTCCAAATGGGCCAAAGGGTTTATTAAATGGAAAAACGGCAATCCACATACAAACAAGAGGCGGAATTTACACAGGAACTCCAATGGAAGAGCTTGAATCGGGAGATCGATATTTAAAAATCGCACTCCGCTTCCTGGGCATTGATTTAATGGATTCTGTAATCACTGAAGGCTTTGATGTATTCCCGAAAAAATGGCCGGAAATGATTGAAGACGCCCAAAACCGCGCCCGTATTGCCGCGAAGAAAATGGCTGCAGGTGCAGTCACTATATAACTAAAGTAAGCCATTCCTTAAGCGTTAAGGAATGGCTTTTGAATTAGGGATAGATCATATCATGAGAGACCTAAGCGAAAATAGAGTCATCTGGATTAGAAATTAGGCCCCCCTCCCGCCCCTGAATTTTGAAAAAATAAACGTATTCAGTTTCGGTGCCACCTGGAAAAGAAGAGTTCCGATTAGAGCGATAAGGAGAATATAAATTCCTGCAAAAATCTTTAGCGATCCGGTTGCGATACCGGCCATAATGACAGAGAACTCACCTCTCTGTGTGAGCGAAAGCCCAGCTTTCATTGCCTCCCGCTTCGTCAGGCCATACCACCGTCCGCCAAAATATCCTACTGCTATTTTGTGAATCAACGACCAGAAAATGAGCACAATGAGTAAACCAAGGAATGGGATATCTGGGGTTAATTCGATATGCATTCCGAAGTTCAGAAAGAAAAATGGGAGGAAGATATTCCTGACTGGCAATGCAAGTCTTGTTATCTTTTCTTTCATTCCAACATCCGACATCATCATTCCTGCCAGAAATGCACCAATTACCTCAGAAAGTCCGAGCGTGATTGCGATCCCTCCGTATGTCAAAGCGATGCCGACGACAAGAACGATAAACGAATCATCGTGTTTAATAGATTCGAGAAGATGCTCAATTTTTTTGAAAAATACTTTGCTAAAGAAAATAGCCACGCTAGCCAACAGGACAATTTTTATAAAAATCATCACAAAATCCATTGCCGTAAAGCCTTCTCCCTGGAGGCCAATCAAGACCGTCAGAAGAATAGGTGCAATTAAATCTTCAAAAATAAGAACCAAAAGAATAAATTCAGATTCATTATGGTCGGATCGGTTCTTGTCTTCAATCAACTTAGCCGTTATTGAAGATGACGTAGCATAAACGATTCCCCCAACCAGCAAACTATCTACCCAGCTAAGGCCGAACATTATCGAAATTCCCATGGTAACCAAAATGCCAAGAAACACATCGAGTAAACCAGCTTTCCACACCTTCTTGCTATTAGCCGCCAGCCTTCCAATCGAAAACTTCATTCCAAGTAAAAAGAATAAAAGGACAAGGCCGATTTCCCCAGCTATTTTAATGACCTGTTCATCTCCAAAAAAAGGGGAAAGCCCGATTCCTAATAGAATAAACAATAAGATATCGGGAATTTTGAACATTTTTAAACCAATAATGCCAACACTGAACAAAATGAGCAGAAATAAGCCAATTGCCAGGGGTAAATTCATTGCAGCACACCTTTTTAAGTGAGTTTTGTTCTTCCCTCTACCCATTTTTCCCCAGCCTCATGCCACGTAAAAAACAAAAAAGCTCGCCGGATTTGGCGAGCTTTGCATTAATGAATATCCTTTTTCTTAAAGCGCCCGCCTCTGACTTCCGAAATGTCGGCAAGTGCAAGGAACGCTTTCTCGTCATAACCCGCAACAATATCTTTTAACTTCGCTTCTTCAAGCCGTGTAATGACACAAAAAATAACCTTCTTGCTGTTGCCGGAGAAAGCCCCTTCCCCTTCTATATACGTTACTCCACGTCCAAGGCGGCTTAGGATCGCATCTCCAATTTCCTGATAACTATCACTTATGATCCACGCAGAACGGGATTCTTCCAGTCCTTCAACGACTACATCTATTGATTTGAATGCAATAACATAAGCAAGGATTGAATACATGGCACGGTCCCAGCTAAAGACGAAGCCGGCTGCGCCCAGGATAAAAACATTGAAAAGCATAATGATTTCCCCAACAGAAAAAGGAGTCTTCTTGGTAATGAGGATTGCAAGGATTTCAGTTCCATCCAATGCTCCGCCGTACCTTATTACAAGGCCGACACCAATTCCCAATACCATGCCGCCAAATACTGTGGCAAGCAGAATATCATCCGTAAATGCTGGTACGGGGTGAAAGAGGGATGTAAATATGGAAAGGACCGCGATGCCAAATAGCGTGGATATGGCGAAGGTTTTTCCTATCTGTTTGTACCCTAAATAAAAGAATGGAATATTGAGGATAAATATAAAAATTCCGAGGCCGATGCCTGTTAAATGAGACAGCATGATGGAAATGCCGACTATCCCACCATCTATTACATTATTTGGGACGAGAAAAATTTCCAGCCCCACTGCCATAAGGACTGCCCCCACAAAGATCGCTACAGCCCGCTTGAGAATTTGCGTCTTTGGGAGGCGTTTGTGCTCGAATTTTGTTTGTACCAATTCTGCCATCCATGTACCTCCTATTTTATGTCTCTATACCCATTATACCGTAGAAATCTACCCAATTCCTTGAAAAATTGCTATTTTCTTAATTTTTTTTGCCAAGTGGAGAAACAAATTTACGTAAGTTCCCGTCTCTTTTGCAGAATCCTTTCAGCGTAAATTAAAGGTTTAGAATTAAGTAAATGGGTCATAACAATAAGTGTAGGTATTTCATTAAAGGAGGCGGGAGCATGGAGACCCAAAAGCAAGTTAGGTACTGCGAGAACTGCCAGCAGGAAACAGAGCATCTTGCCCTCGAAGACGCACTTGAAATTGAATACCACTGCGCCGTTTGTGGCCAGAACACTGAAGTATATAAAAACTATTTCTAAACAAAATGAATGAAGATTTGAAATGAAAAACGCTGCTAACCTTATGGTTGGCAGCGTTTTTTGCGATTACAGATAGTTTTCCAATTGCTGATGTTTAGAAATTATAATTCTTTTGCCTGCTGAGGACACTTTTATATCCCGCATGTCTCCGACAAGATACTTAAGGAAAGCTTCGCAAAAATTTCACACGACAGGAAAGATTACCATCCTAAAGCAATAAGCAAATCGCAACAACCGCCTTCGGGACCAGAATTATCTAAGACAATCCTGATTCCCGTTGGTGTATAAGTAGTTTCAGCTTTAATAGTTATACCTGTTGAACGAATTAACTGATTTACTCTATTTTTATCAGATTTCTGGGCAGCTGTCATAAGCATTTTTGTAAAGTTTGAATCAGTGGCCATCTTATTTATAAGGATATTTGCCTGATTCATAAGTTCCTGAAATTTGCGCAGTGATACATTAAGTTGAGATATATTCACATCCGGAAATTGCCTTTGTGGTGGTGCATGCCATGGATAATTATAATAAGTAAAGTCGACAGGTGATGGGCCATGTGATTGATAATATCCATGGCTGCAATTGTTGGGATAATAAAACAAAGAACCTCCTCCTCCCATTCTTGAATCATACTGTATATCCTATGCAATCAAGATAGGCAAAGTTTCTGGATGATTAATTAACAATCATTATTCATATACGAAAAAACACTGATATCAGCCTACCGTTTGGTAAGTTGATATCAGTGCTATTGGTTAGCGTCCCGAAGAGGATTCGAACCTCCGACCTACAGTTTAGGAAACTGTTGCTCTATCCTGCTGAGCTATCGGGACAAGTATATAAAATTATTAGGTTGTATGACACATATCTTGTTTGCGTTATCCCGTCCTGGCCTCAGGAAGTTAAACAAGATGTAATTCGGCCAGTACGCTGAAGCCTCATCAAGGAAGCATATTCGAGCGTGCTGAGCTATCGGGACAAGTATAAAGTGAAACTATTTTTCAGCGTTTTGGCCGAACCGCTTCTTGAGTCGGGATAAGGCAATCATAATACGCACTTTATTTTGAAAAACATGCCCGGAAAAAGATATTCAACTTAATCACCATTGTTATGGCACAAAAATAATTATAACGGGTTACGGCGAAAAGGTCAAACGAATTTGGAAAGTTTTTTAGAAAAAATTTTAATGTGGATCGGGGCGCTTAGGCCCCGTCCACGGTTATATTGGTCCTCTTTCTTGCTTTGAGGAATTTAACCAAATTTAAAACAATTGTTTTTGTAACAGCGTACGTTGGAACTGCGAGTACCATTCCAAGCACCCCTGCAAGGTTTCCGGCTGCCAGTAAAATGATAATGATCGTTGCCGGGTGTGTATCAAGACTCCGTCCGAGAATCATTGGCGATAGTAAGTTCCCTTCGATCTGTTGGGCAACTAGAATGACAACTACTGTGAGCAAGGCTAGCATAGGAGATTGGAACAATGCAACCAGGACTGCTGGCGCCCCTCCTATTATTGGGCCCACATATGGAATGATGTTTGTAAACGCAACAATCAGTGCCATTACTAGTGCAAATGGCAAGTCGATAATCAGATAACCGATGAATGTCAGGGTGCCGACAGCCAAGGCGACCATTACCTGGCCTTGTATATAGGCTGATAAAGTTTCGCCCGTTTCCTTGAGCATCTTTAAGCCTTCATCCCGGTAATCTGCAGGAATAAATTTGGAGACAGCTACAGGGAATTTCTTGCCATCCTTTAACATGTAGAATAATAAGAATGGGACAGTAACAAAAATAACAGCCACATTTGTTATGACGCCGAGAAATCCTATAATTCCGCCAGTAAGTTTATTCGGCAAGGTGTTAGCATAATCCATTAAGCCGTTCTTGACTTTTTCGATCATATCAGACTGTTCTTCCCTGAAATTCTTGAACTCCGATGATTTCACCACATCGTCAAAGAAGTCCATCGTCATATTCGCATATCGAGGCACCTCATTGGCAAGGTCTGAAACCTGCTTTGAAACTGCTGGTACAAGGTTGCCTATTGCCAGTACCATCAAGCCGGCAAACGCCAAGTAAATGATCAGGATTGCCAAAACTCGTTTCACTTTATGCCGTTCAAGGAAGTTCACAACGGGGTTTAAAAGGAAATAAAGGAAACCCGTTATCAAGATTGGAAAGAAAATGGTTGAAAAAAAGATCCCTACAGGTTGGAATAGGAATGAAAGTTTTGTCGATACAAAGATGATAGTTAAAATAAGTAAAATTTGAACAAGCCAATACTGAAGTTTTGATTTGGACAACGTATGTACCCCTAATCTCAATTTATTATGTTGGTAAAAGTATATCAAACTGAAAGAGAAATAGAAAATGTTTAATCTAAAAAAAGGAGCTGCCCCAGTGGTCAGCTCCTTTCTCGTATCATTTAAAATTCACATCAATAACAACTGCCTCCGAACGGGTTCCAATTCTAAGCGGTGGTCCCCATGTACCAAACCCGGAAGAAACAATCGAGGAAAGGTTTCCTTTTTTCAAAAAGCCATAGTCGTTTTCGTAAATGCGGTCTGTTATGAATTGTGCGGGTGCAACCTGTCCGCGGTGAGTATGCCCGGAAAGCAGCAAATCAATCCCTGCTTGTTCTGCTTCATCAAGTGCGATCGGCTGATGGTCCATTAGAATAACTGGAAGTGACAAGTCTGTCCCGCCAAAGAATTCAGTAAGTGAAGCTCTTGTAGGGTCTGTTGGATCCTTCCGTCCAGCAATCGTCAATTGATTCTGAACTGTCAGCACTTCATCCTCCAGGACCCTTATCCCGGCCTTCTCCATTTCCTTGACGATCTCCTCCTTATCCCCGCCATAATAATCATGATTACCGAGAACTGCATACACACCGAGAGGAGCGTTTAATTTTTTTAAACTTTTACCCATATCTTCTTCCATAAAAGGTTCGATGTAGTCATCAATCAAATCACCTGGAATCATAATGATATCCGGTTTTACTTTTTCAGAAATGGAGATAAACCGCTCAAGGTGGTTCACCCCTACAATTGAGCCGAGATGAAAATCTGAAGCCATCAATATTTTTACGTGGTCGCTTTCAGATTGTTTATTTATATCAACATGATAATTTCGGATAACTGGGTTCCAGGCATTGAAAGTTCCGTATGTGAATATTACAACATAAAAAATCAGCACACCACTCCCAATCCACTTAAGGCCTCTTTTCTTATTTATAAAATGAATAAGGTTGAGGATTGGCAATAGCAAAAGGCTGTACCCTATAATAACCATCCAATATCCGCCAATCATATTCAGAAGCGGAATCGGAATGAATCTGCCAGCTAACATTGAAATCGAGAGGAACGTAATCAATGCAAAATAAACATACTTAAACTTGGCAAGGCGCGGGAATCTCCTTAACCAGGCCCAGCCGTTATAACCTATATAGAAGCAAATCAGGCCGTATACAAGTATGGCGGCCAGAATTGCAAGAACTGTAGTGAAATTCATGTAAGTCTATTTCCTTTTCAAATGTCAGATTTGTAGTGAATGACAACATAGAATGGATGTCTTTCAAAATTAAGATTAATACGTCAATCGAATGTCATTCATACTATAGTTTGCTGCACCCGCTTGAAGGTGGTGCAACAAGCCGGTAAATCACCTGTGCAAAAGCCCTGTAATCCCTATTGCCGCCATTCACTGTATCGGCATGTTCAACCAACAATAAAATTGATGAAGCAACTATTTCGGGATCCAGGTCACTCCATGAACCCCCGTTCTGTCTGGCAAGTAAAATCCCGTCAAGTATCCGAAAGTAAAGTTGTTTACGGGCTTTTTTTACTAATTCGGCAAGTTCCTCATCATGGAGGAGCAATTCAGGCAGCACGTGGTAAACGCCGACCTTTTCCATTTGCTCAAAATGGGTAGATAAGTTTTTTGCCAAATAGTCCACAGGATCCACTTTGCTCCAGTCTGGCTCAGGCGGAAGAAATTTGTCAATTCTATCTTCGAGCAGCGAAAGCAGAAGCTGGCGCTTGTCGTGAAAATAGCGATAGAAGGTCCCTGTAGCAACACCGGCTACTGAAGCAATTTCCTTGATCGAAGTCTGCTCATAGCCGTTTTCGTAAAAAAGCTTACGGCCGCTCGCCAGTAACGCATCCCGTTTGGCACGGGCTCTTTCCTGTTTTGGAAGGTACGGAAAGTCACCGATCAGCCTGTCTTTTTCGGAAATGATATCTTTCTTTGCTGTCATTGTGCCTTAAGAATAGTTGCCTGGATTTTGCGGATAACGTCTCCGCGGCTTATAACACCGACAACTTTGTTTTCACTGTCGACAACGGGAAGCTTCTTGAAATGGTGCTTGGCCAGCAGCTTGACTGCAATATCCATTTCATCATCAGGTGAAACTGTTAACAGATGTTTCGTTTTCGAAATTGATATGATATTGGCGCTTGCTGTATCTTCAATCCTTTTTTTAACATTCACTTCATCAACAAAATCCAAATACATGATAAAATTGTATATTTGGCGGTCAATTGGCTGGATAGCCCTTAAAATATCGCCATCGGTTACCATGCCCAACAGCTTTTTGTCTTCGCCGCATACCGGGACACCACCGATCTTCTTTTCAACAAATAATGTCATGACCTCCGCCAGAGTCATCTCGGGAGTTACGGAAATCACATTCTGAATCATAAATTCTTTTACTTTCATGGCACTTGCACCGGCTTTCTAAAAAAGATGAATTCAGGTTCAAGTATTTCAATTTTGCCGCTAAAAGTCAAACCGTGTCGACAAGAGTCCGAAGTTATTTGAAATTGTAGGTAACACCGGTCACTCCTTCAGACAAATCCCATAATTTTCGGGTAGTCTCTTTTTGAAAAAGAGAATCAATGATATCTTCCTTTTTCGGATAGCCTTTACGGCCCTTCTTCCCATCCGGCCCAATGTACTCGCCGCCGTCCAAAGATGGTTCAGTCGCGGCATAAAGTGTTGGGAGTGCTCCCATCTCGGCTGTTTGCAGGAGGTAGTTGGAGATAAATACTACTAGCTTATTCGCCGGCTTTCCGGAGTTGCGTGAAGAAAGATTCGTGTTTGATATACCAGGATGGCAGACAAAGCTTTTCGCATCGACCCCATTTTCCAAAAAGCGGTTGTTCAGTTCCCTTCCAAACAGCATATTCGAAAGCTTGCTCTGGCCATAAAACTTGTAGGGCTTGTAACCTTTCGAACCGTCAAGGTTGTCAAAGTCGATTGAAGCTTTGTGGGCAGCGAGGCTGCTGATAGTGACGACCCTCGAACCAGACGTGGTTTTCAGCTTGTCCAAAAGCAGTCCAGTCAGTGCAAAGTGGCCTAAATGATTGCTTCCAAACTGTGCTTCAAATCCGTCCTTCGTTTTGGATAGCGGTGGCATCATAATCCCGGCATTATTAATCAGGATGTCGAGCTTTGGATAGGCGGCTTTAAATTCCTCAGCGAACTGTCTGACGGAAGCAAGGTCGCTTAAATCTAATTTCATTTGCCGGATTGTTGCGGCAGGATGTACAGACTTGATTTTTTTGATAGCTGCTTCGCCTTTTTCAAGGTTTCGGACTGCTAGGATGACTTCAGCACCTTTTTCCGCAAGTCCTTTGGCTGCTTCAAAACCGATTCCGCTGTTCCCGCCTGTAATAATCACGGTTTTTCCTGATTGGTCAGGGATGTTTTTTTTGGTCCAATTCATGGCGCCCACTTCCTTATTCTTTTTCTTTTAGTATAAAGAATCACTTGCTGATAGCACAGCAAGTGGCTTCATTTTTAAAAATAAGAAAAGCCCCTTTACAGGAGCTTGAAATTTGATTGAAGTTCTGTTGTTTTACCTGGGTCTTCCCTTTTAAGTTTTCCTTCAAGCCAAAACATACCGAATGGAATGAATGAAGAAATGAACGCAGCGGCAGCAAATTTGATGCTCCATTTGCGGTCCATCCAGGCTAGGAATAGGAGGAAGATGAACAGAACGAATAATGCCCCGTGAACCGAACCTGAAATACGGACGTAAAGTGGGAGATCCGCGATATATTTTAGGGGCATGGCAATAAATAAGAGAAACAAGTATGAAAGTCCTTCCAGGAATGCTATGACACGAAAGCGGCCGATGTGGGTTTTAAGCATGAAACCGTCCTCACTTTAACTAGAATTGTCCCTATCCTATCATATGAGCACTATTATCAACAGTATTATGGTGGAAATTTAATGAATATTTAAGAATTATTTGAAACGTTTTTGCCATGACGATGAGTTGAAGCAATTTTTCTTTTGGGTAAGACTTTTGCTGAAGCCAGGCTATGCAGGGTCATTCCAATAATTACAAGGAAAATTCCTGCAGTGGACAGTGTTGACGGGAACGGCGCTGCAAGGAACATGATTTCCCCCGCCAATGCGAACAGAATTTCAACTGACTGTGTGGCTTCTACCGCGGCCAGTTTCTTCATATTTCCCCTGACCAGGTCTGTAGCCATAAAGAAAAGGATGGTCGCAATTACACCAGAAGTTATCGCAACTGCAGCCGATTGAGCAATCTGCCCTCTTGAAGGAAGCTCTTGTGTAAGCATTCCAAAGATTGAAAGAATAAACCAAAACGGCAGACTTGCCAGTGTCATACCGAGTACGCGCTGGTAGGTATCAATCCTGCCTCCGGTCTTCTCCATCATCTTCCTGTTCCCAAGCGGATAGGCAAATGAGGCAATGATAACGGGAATGATCCCCATCAACATATCAGTGCGTGAGAGCCCCTCGGCGTGCTCAAACTGCATTAGGGCAATTCCGATTAGAATAATGACAGACATGGACAGTCCTTTAAAGGGAATCTTTCCTCTCATAGTCTTCCCTTCTATTGTTTCAAAAAAAAGCGGCGCCAGCAAAGAGCCAGAAATGATTGTTACCGACCATGTCCCCGCAATCAGCCATCCAGGCGAATAAGCGGCAGCAAGGCAAATCGGAGCATAAAAAAGCCCAAAACCTACCGTGCTCCATACGAGCCAGGAAAACGGATGTCTGCGCATTTCATTTAAAAGAGGCCGGAGATTTTTCCTGGCCGCTACGAGCACCACTAAAAACGGGACCATAAAGAAATAACGAAGCGAGGCACTCCAAATCCAGTGGCCTCCCGACAAGTCCATTGAACGGTTCAAAATGAAGGTAAACGCAAAAAAGAATGCTGAGGCAATTCCAAGTACAATAGGTTTCATTCTTGTCCCACCTACTTAACAGGTCTCTCTAGCGAATATAAATCCTCTTCCAGCTGCAGCATTCTTTCCATTGCGGTTTTTCGCGATTGGTTTACTCCCTCATTGAAGTAGTGAGGTCCCAATTTCTCCTTGAAAAACTCCAGAAGCTGCTCGGCCTCTAAGTTGCCTATCTCCTCTTCTCGCTCTTTTGTAAAGAAGCGCTGAATTTCATAAATAAGCTGGTCCTTCTGATCCTTTGAAAATTTCACTAGCATAGTTATTTCTCCTTTATATCTTTAATTGAGTTTTGAAGGTGGGAACAGCCGGTAAAAGAGGCTTGCCGTCCTTCTTTTGGCTTATGAAGGTGGGAACAGCCTGAAAAAAGAGTGCGTACCGTCCTTCATTCGGTTTATGAAGTGGGAACAGCCTCAAACAAGTGTGCTTACCCACGGCCAGTACGAGCCGGCAAACAGTTTCCACTATCAGCTAACAAATTTCACATTATGTATTTCAGTTTATTCTCCACGGATGATTAAAACCCTTTTTTTATAAAAATAAAGCCGGTACCTTTATGGGGGTACCGGCTTTGGTTCACGTGGTGGGTCTATGGAATAGCCCAACAACTTCGACTGTTTTTGTAATATTCACGAAGGCATGCGGGTCAACTTGTTTTATCAGTGATTTTACTTCGGCTAATTCATATCGGGTAATGACCGTCATCAGGATATTCCGCTGCTGACTTGAATACCCTCCCATAGCATCGAGGACAGTGAGGCCTCTGTATACATTCTCCACGAGCTGCTCCCTCATTTCGTCTCCCTTTGTGGTTATGATCATTAAGGTAAGCTTCACATGGTGAGTGTAGACACCATCAATGACTTTCCCAGTTACGAAAATCGAAACAAGCGTATTTAGAGCTGTGTCCCAGTTGAATAAAAAACCGCTAAAAGCGATGATAACACCATTCATTGCTGATAAAAGTGTCCCAATTGGGAAGTCCTTTTTTCGGGAAACAAGCATGGCAATGATATCGAGGCCGCCGGAAGAGGCAGATTCTCGCAAGATCAGTCCAATTCCGAGTCCAGCCAAAGCACCGCCAAATATCGAGGACAAAATGGTATTGTGGGCAAATTCATATACAGGTATAACAGATAGTCCTAAAGAAATGATTACAACCGAAACCATTGTGTTAGTAATGAACTTTCTGCCCAATTTCTTATAGCCAAGAACAAGCAGGGGAAAATTCAGCAGAAAATTGGCAAGCCCTGTGTCGATCGGGGTAAGCATCCCAAAAATCATCGAAATTCCACTCAAGCCGCTTGATAGCACTTCATGAGGGATCAAAAACAAATTAAACGCAGCTGCAATGATTATGGATCCGATTGCGATAGCAAGTAGCTGCATTAAGAACTCCCCCTAACCGAAAACATTCTTTTTCTACAATAACAGCTTGGGGGTATCGAAGTAAATTTGATAGTTTATTTCTACAATTGAAACAACTGAGGTGTGTTCTCCGCGTTAAACATGCCACCACTAAACGATTTGAGCTGCTAGAAGTTAACTCCCTCTTTTCGCGGATAACTTTTACCCGAATCAATCGGATTTTTACTAATTAGTTGGAATAAAAAACAAAACACAGCCGAATTTTGCAGCTGTGTTTATCCGAGGTTTTCAACCATAAATAGCATAAGAATTAGACCGATAATAAATGAGTATGTTGGAAAACGCACACTCTCCCCTTCCTGGCTTTCAGGGATAAGCTCTTTGTAAATAATGAACAGCATTGCGCCTGCCGCTATACTGAGGCCAAACGGGACAATACCATCAATCTTTGAAGCGAGGCCGTATCCAATCAGCGAGGATAGAAATTCGACGAGACCTGTGCCTGTAGCGATTAATAATGCCCACCACTTAGATATTTTTTCTTTTATTAAATAAAGTGCGACGAGAAATCCTTCAGGGGCGTTTTGAAGCCCTATTGCAAAAGCAATCAAACCTCCGAGTGAAGCATTATCGGAACCGTAACTTACACCAACAGATAGGCCTTCTGGAATGTTATGGACTGTCATTGCACAGAGCACCACGAATGTGCTTTTTGAAATGGTGATATTCAAACGAGAGTTGTCGAAGTCCAGCTTACAGAAAAATTGGTCAAGCAAGTTCAATAAGAAGGTTCCTGCAAGCAGGCCGAACCCCAAAATCCATAGGTTAGAGGCTTTCAGTGCTTCCGGGATCAAACTGAAGGCTGAAGCGGCCAGCATAATGCCTGAAGCAAGTGCCAGCAAATTGTACCTGAATTTGTTTGAGATTCCTTTTACAAATAGAATCGGCAAAGCTCCGACACCCGTCGCCAATGCCGAGATAAGACTGCCAATATATACACTTTCCATATAATCCTCCAACAGATGACTTGAGATACATTCGATATTTTGTACCCAACTGCAGAAGGATTTAATCCCTGGAAAATTATTCTTCCATTAATGAACGGTTATTAACTTCTCCGCATCAAATTGTACCCGAAATCCACTTTCAAGGACATTTCAGGCATCCCCGATATCAAATCGTACTCGAGTTTAAATAATAATTTTATTCAGGAATTTTGTAAAAAAGAGCAGGATTTTACGGTATTTTGACGAAAGGTAAGGGTAGAGAGAAAAAGACAATGTTAGGGGGATAAAGGAATGGATAAGGTTACGCATATTTCATTTATTCTTTACCACTCATCAGAGGATCCTGACGTACGGTCGAAAGCACTTGATTTATTAAATGGAGAAACGTCTTTGCATGAAATGCGGAAAGAGGCCGGGATGCTCCATCTCTTGGAGGCGGCCGAAGCAATCGTGAAAAGGCAAAAAGCCAATAAAGATGATATTCAGCGTTTCGTTGAGGAATATCTGCTGGTTGAAGCATAACTATAACTCCCGAATCTGGGAGTTTTTTTATTTCCTGCTGTAACCTTTACAGTAAAACTGACGACTAAAGATATAACCGGTTTTTAATAGTGTTTCTTCATGCCCAATTTGTGGTATAATTAAGGACTGGTAACTTTTGCTTGGTCTCCTTTGCCTTGACTTCAGCGGCTTTTATTTTTTAAAAAAAGCATGCATTGTTCCTGCTGTGAATACGATTTTTATATCGGCAGGTTTAGTCAGCGAAAATGCGGGAAACTAAAGTATTGTTATACCAATATAATAATGGAAGGATGGTAAATATGGTACAGGTAAATGTAAAAGTTGAGTACCTTGGCCGCAACTACTTGACGAATGTAATTGCAAATCCTCATGCAAGTGAAGAAGAAATTATGCAGCTCGCACTTGAGCAAGTCAAGAAACAGTGGGGATTATAGAATGACACTAACCCTTGGGGAAGTAAATTTACGATAGACGGAGCATTTCCGCTTTAAAAGCAGATAACGGAAATGATTCCGTCTATTTTATTTAATTAAGTTTATTTATTCAAGTTCATATCCGGTCATTGAATCCATATTGCTTGCTATCATGGCGATAATTGTGCTTGCCTCTTCTTTTGTAAAAATGAAGTTGGTTTCATCTTTCACTAGTTCATCATCTTCTGTCCAAAGTCGGTTGACACGCCGCAGGACGCCGTCACCGGTTTCTGGTACAACTCCAAATTGATATGTCACCTCTACTTCATCTTCTTTAAGGAAAGCAGTTACTTCAGGAGTTTCCCACTCCACATCGATTTCCTCATAAATTTCATCATCGGAATATGCAATAACAGTTACGTCATCATCAACAAAATCAACGGTGTCTTCGTCCAAGATATCAACATATTCATCCAGTTCGTCGTCTCCATCCATGTATTCGTGGAAGCTTTCATGGACGGCATCGATAATATTGTCAATGTCAGGCAAAATTGTCCTGGCTGGCTGCTCAAGATCTGCATCGATCGTTTCAATATAGAATTCCTCGTTGTGGGGGTCAAAGAATAACGTACAGAAATAATCGCGGCCATCGGTATCACAATCCTGCTCGGTATCAACAAAAAACTCGATTCTTGGATGCCTGGAGCCGCGTTCAACTGCCATCTGGCCGGCCTGATCATATTTTTCGCAAATTGATTCCAAGTGGTCCTGCAGTTCAGCACTGACTCGGTCAAACCATTCCATTGACATTTGCAATCTTCCCTTCTTTTGTAGTCTCGAATAGTATGCTCAAAGGTAGCAGAATGAGGACTGGCACATTTTTGTAAAAAAAAACCGAGCCTTTTAAGCCCGGTAAAAGAAGTTTGATTCCTGAAATTTTGTGAAGTTTTTCGAGTGCAATTTGAAGTGCTGCCTGACTAGAAATAATTGACCGAGTCCATGAAGAGTTAAACCGCCTGTTGGGTTACAAAATCATATTCTGCAGCAATCGTTTCAATGATTGTTTTGACCGGCAGGATTTTGTCGATTTCGCCAACCCTTGCTCCAGCGAAAACTAGGCCCATGTCGACATCACCATTCAACGATCTAAGTAGTGAATCCATCGTGCAGAATCGATAAGTACAGCTTTTTAGGCAGTCATTGCATTTCGCCACTTTGTATTTGCCGTTATCCTTGATAATATCAGCAAATGTATTCCGGATTGCTCTGCCATGTAAGCCCACAGTCGTCTTAACAAGCATTAAATCTTCCTCTTTAGCTTCAACATACTTTTGTTTAAAAGATAGCGGAGCGTCGCATTCTTCGCTTGCAACGAACCTGGTCCCCATTTGTACGCCTGAGGCCCCCATTTGAATTGCTTTGGCAATATCAGCTCCGGTTAATATTCCTCCCGCAGCGATAACCGGGATTTTAACAGCCTCGATTACTTCCGGCAAGATATCAAACATCGGCCGGTCGGTACCAAGGTGCCCGCCTGCTTCAAAGCCCTCAACAACTACCGCTGATGCCCCTAGTCGTTCGGAGAGCTTTGCCAGTTTCGGTGTTGAGACAATCGATAGAACAGGTACTCCTGCTTCTCTGCCCCAGGCATACATATCCCTGGAAATCCCAGCTCCAGAAATGATGAAATCAACTTTTTCTTCTATAGCTGTCTTCATTTTTTCAGCAAAATCTTTCACGGCGAATAAAACGTTAACCCCGATATATCCTTTACCCTCTGAAAGTTCACGTGCCTTGCGGATATGATAGCGTAATTCATCAGTTGTAATGCCTGTCCCGGATATAATGCCTATTCCGCCCGCTCGTGCAACGGCGGAAGCAAGGCCGCTCAGGGAGATTCCTACACCCATGCCTCCCTGGATAATCGGATACTCGGATTCCATATGGCCAATCTTTAATTGTGGAAGCTTCACTTTGGGTTCCTCTTTTCTTTAGCTTGATACGTTTATTGTATACCTATATGGAGAATAAATAAGTGATATTTATCACCAGGTACTAATAACTGATATAATCTTATGTGGATACGGTTGGTTGCGGAGGTGCATTTTACCAGTATAAAAACCTAGTCTATTTGTTTAGGGATGGACAATGCGAGGTATATAGATAAGGCAAGACCAAAACAAAACAGGAGGGACTGGTTCAAAATGCAATACGCACGAGAAACAGCGACTCAAAGGTTAGTGTTTGGGCTTGCAAGTGGTGAAGGGACATTTGCAGAGCTGTCGAAAGGCACGCTCGTCTATAATCGATATATTTAATATCGATACGACCCCGTGCAAATCGTTACCCTAGCTGCTTTTAGTAAGTCTACGTCCTAAACTTTTTAGGGCAAAGGGAATGGTCCTGTTTATACGGGACAGAGAAAAGGTGCAGACCAATCGGTTTGCACCTTTTTTCATTATGAATGACATTTTGATTGAAAAACGAATACGAAGTGTCATTCAGTCTGTATGAGTGACACTTCAATAGAAAAAGGAATGCCAAATGTTATTCATCGTCTGTATGAATGACACTTCAATCGAAAAAGCAATTCCAAATGTCATTCATAGTCTGTATGAATGACATTTGAACCGAAAAACGTATGCCAATTGTCATTCATCGGCTAAATAAATAGCGAACAGTGCCAGGCACCCCCGATTTTTCCTGTTACACAAACATCGCGTCATTTCAGCTGGGTGACTCCAAATAATAACCGTATTACTTTAGCCCAACTGGCAAGTAATAAGATAAGTTATTAGTGATCAGCCCGCCAGCTCTGAAACCGACCGCGGCAGGCTTCCCCCCCAACAGGAAACATCCAGTCAGGATATGGCCTTTCTGCTCGCCTTTTTCTGTTTGAATGTGCTTAACCGGCAGTTCCGCAAACTCCTGGTAAAGAGAAACGTATTCGGTATAGGAGGTTTGCTCATCGGCAAGTTCCAGGCTGCCTTCGCTTGAAAAGATTTCTACCGTATCTCCTTCCCTGCCGAACACGGGCTTCTTGACGAATTTTTTTCCCTGCTGAAGAAATGTATCGGGTTCGAGGTATGACGGGAGAAAATACTTGTTTATCCAGGCATGTTCGAGTTCTGTATAGAACGGGCTTCCTCCTTCATGAAGGTTCCAGACGATTGCCAGCACCGCTTTATTTTGTAAAAGAAAAGCCGACATTGGGTTAATAATTGCCAGTTTGCCTTCAAGGACAAGTTCGAGAAGCCAAACACCAATCGGATTGCCTTGATCATCTTGCTCTTTAACCAAATTTTCAATAGGATACGTCTGTCGGTAAAGTACATCTATTTTTACGCCTTGATCATCAAACAAGCCTACTCCCTGCTGAATTGACAATTGATCCAGCGGGACAAATTTAGAAGGAAGTCCCGAAATTTCCTTTAAATAAATGCTCGTTTCCCGGTCCTCAATATTGTCTCCGTGGGCTGTAAAAATGACAAATGGGTTAATAGCGGAAACAGAGGCTGCCGCAGCTTGAACGCTTTTTCTGACAGCATTCGCGAGCTTTGCCTCCAACCCGGAATTCGGGTCCTCCACTCCAAATTCAGTACATACCCTTCCATTGACGAAGAAGCATTCCTTTATAAAAGTCGGCGTGTCTGCATTAATTTCAAGGCATTTATACCCCGAAGCAGTCCTCGCGAGATCCAGGCGGGCGATGGTTGTTTCGCGGTGATTTGATTTTATCCGGAGGAATGGGATTGTTTCCTTTGGGTATCCCATTTCCGCAAGGCTTTCATCATCGAGGTTACGCAGCAATTCATTCGTCTTAAAAAGAATTTCGCCAATTTTGCTGCTCGCTTCCCTTATCTCCTCGAATTCTGCCTTATCCTCAAGCGCAATATCGTAGAGTGCATATTCCTCCCCGTAAAGGTCTGGCCAAAAGCTTTCTACCCCGCTGTAGAAGGAGTTTCTTTTTTCATTAGAAAAAGAGGATGTCATGCCACATCCTCCTCCAATGGTTTCACATAAATGACGTATACTGAACGGTCTTCATCTATTTCGGTTGAGGTTGTTTCCATCAACCCTTGGCCTGGAACATCGACAATATCTTTCAGTAAATACCTGATAATCTCAAAATGTGTATTGACTGCAAGTAAAACAAGCTTTTTGTAATTTTCACGTTCATCATGGCTTCGGAACTCGATATACAAGCCTTTTCCGTGAAAGTTCTCTTCATCCAGGGCGGGATAGTTCCTGCCGACTTCTTTTAAAACAAGAACGTCCTCGTCTCCTTCCATTTCATTCGCGAGAAGTTCGTATTGCGTCCCTCTCATGATGAAATATGTACAAAGCTGGCGGGCATAAAACTCGTCTATCCCGACATCCGGAGCCTTGTATTCGTAGAAAGGTTTGTACGTTCCATTTCCCTGGTCAATATAATATGTTAGTTTTTTTAACATGGTTCACCTCTTAATAAGAGAGACATTTTGATACAATCCAGCCTATCGAAATAGATAGAGAAAACAGCATCGCTCCTACAGCCCTGTTGTCCTCTTCTATCGCTTTGCTAATCGAATAGCGGATTGTAATGATTTCAGCGAGATTGAATGCGGCTATCTGTGCAAGAATTCCAATTGTTCCCCAAATGGCCATATCTAAAAGTGATACGGAAAATTCCGCTGCAGCCCCGAGGACGAGCGCAAGTCCGATGATTTTCCCTCCGAGCGACATGGCCGCTGTCAGGTTTTTCTGGCCAATCAGGCTAAATTCCTTAATTTTCGGCGTGCTCCAAACGAACAATATGATACCCGTGGTGAGGAGCGCCAGCCCAACACCAAGATATGCAAAGAAATTTGCATATAATTCCATCAACTTACCCCCTAAATACTATTAACCGCCAGTACTAGTTGAACCCCTTCCAAAACCAGAACCTCCGTTGCGGATAGAATCTCCGGTACCGGTTTTTCCTTTGAAGCTGGGACTGTTCCGGTAATTAACAAAGTCTCTGTTTTTATAAAGGGCCGACCTGTTTGAAAAGAACATTCCGGCGAAAAACAAATGTCCGAAATAGCTAGAATTGCGGTCGTCGCACTCCCAGACACCATCATCTTCATCCCAATCCCATTGTCCGCAGTCCGTGTTTTCAGGCATCGGCGGAATGTCACCCGTTTGCCCTGCTGAAGACTCCCAATCATCGGATCCAGACGTACTGCAGCCAACGAGGCCAAGGGCCAGAGCAGTTGAGGAAACGGCTGTCATCAGCTTTGAGGTTTTCTTCATGTGTATCCCCCATTTTTATTACTTCCTTAAAGGCAGCTAGCCCACTAGATTTAAGGTGGGTTCACCTGCCAGTCAGGGTCATATTTGTTTTGTGTCATGTTGTACGTTTTGATTTAAAAAAGGTTTCAGTTTTTTATTACGGCTTATTAAAGCCTTCCACCTTAGTATAGACGTTTTCAGGTACTTTTTCCATTAACGGGCTAATTCCTTCCGTACAAAAGAGCAGCAGTTTGTGCATCGCTCGTGTACAGGCCGTGTAAAAAAGCTTCCGTTCACGTTCATGCTTGTATTGGGAAGCATCAAACATAATAACCGCATCAAATTCAATTCCTTTTGCCAAATAGGCAGGAATGACGAGGATGCCTGGTTCAAACGATACACTTCCTTTTTCAATGAGTCTAACTTGTATTGATTTCAGCAGCGAATAGGCTTCCATGCTTTCCTTGGCTGTCCGGCAAATAACTGCGATGGTTCGGTGACCATCCTTCTGAAGCTCATCAATAGCAGAAAGAATATTTACCCGCAGCTGTCCCGTTCCATCAAGAAGTGTAACAGAAGGCTTCTCCCCCTGCCTGGCAAAAGGTTCAATGTCCTGGCCGTCCTCCAGCAGTTCCCTGGTAAATTCAACAATCTCTTTTGTCGATCTATATGTCCGGTTCAGCGTAATCCGCTCGATTCCTTCTTCTTCAAGGTCTCCTGTCAAAACCGTCAACGAACCGGTCGCTCCTGAAAAAATTGCCTGGTTGAAATCACCCAGCAAAGTCATTTTACTATATGGGAACAGCATGTTTAAAAATTCGAATTGAAAAGGTGTATAATCCTGGGCCTCATCAATGAAAATATGTTTTACGCCTGTCCCCGAAGCCCGGCCTTCAATTAGATCCTGGAGGTAAACAAACGGCGCTGCATCTTCCCATTGAATGCTGTTATTCTCAAGCTTCTTCAATGTTTGTTTGCATATTTGATCCCATTCCGGCGGAAGTGTCGCATCGGATTTTTGGGTCTGGAACAATTGCTTATAGTTTTTCATTCTGTCGATAAATCTGAGATTTTTAATCCCATTGAACAAAGGCTTGAATTTGTCTTTTACAACCATTTCCGCAAGAAATTTTTGTTCCCTATCAAAATCATCAAACGTACTTTCCCGGAATTGGTCTTTTTCCTCAAGATTCTTGAATGCCAGGATATAATCTTCCTTATCAAGGAATTGAATTTGCTCTTCTACCCATGGCTTCATTTGCTCGGCTTTCATCTCTTTCCGCAATTGTTTAAAAAGCCAATTCTTTACTTCCTGCATTCGATTTGGGATAGAAATATCCCGCGCAAGCGAATAAAAGTAACGGCTAATTTCATCTTTGGACACAAGAACTCTTTTCCTAAAACGAATATCTTTAAAAGCAATCCCGTTTTCTGAAAGCTGATCAGTAAATTTATCGATTTGGTGTTTAAAGGAGAGTGACGATTTATAGCGAATCCCGGCAATCCTTGCTTTGTACGCAGGGCTGTCCTCATTGGACAGCAAATATTCCATCTGGTCAAAATTATCCTCCAGGCTGTAAGCTGTTCCAATCCGGTTATTAAGGTATTCCATAAAGGTCACCTGGCGCATATTCTCCTCTCCTAACTCAGGAAGGACCGTAGCGACATAGCTGTTAAAAAGCGGATTTGGCGAGAACAGCATTATATTCTCGGATGAAATAGTTCCTCTATAACGATATAGAAGGTAAGCGACACGCTGAAGCGCTGCTGAAGTCTTGCCGCTGCCAGCAACCCCCTGGACAATTAAATACTGGCTCTTTTCATTGCGGATTATTTTATTTTGGTCACTTTGGATTGTTGCTACAATACTTTTCATCTGGGTGCTTGCCTGGCTTCCGAGTACTTCCTTCAGCATATCGTCACCAATGGTTACACCTGTGTCAAACATGCCAGAGATTTTCCCGCCCCTGATTAAATACTGCCGTTTGAGCTCGAGCTCCCCATTGATTTCCCCTTCTGGTGTCTCGTATGCCGCTGGGCCTGGCGAATAATCATAATACACACTGGAAATTGGTGCCCGCCAGTCATATATAAGAAAATTTTCCTTGTTTTCGTCCATTAAAGAGGCTATTCCTATGTAAATTTTATCAGTGGTGCTTTCCCCTTTTTCATGAAAATCAATTCTGCCGAAATACGGCGAATAGCGAAGCCGGTCAAGAATTTTCATTTGGCGGGTCATTTGTCCTCTGGTCCGCTCGCGTTCACCAAGAAGTTCCGCCTGCTGTCTTAAGCTTGCCGCCGTTTCAATAACATCATCGGGTTCATCGAGGTTTACCGTTACATCCTCCCAGAAGGTTTGCCTGAGGTTAAGTACTTCCTCACCCACATAGCCGCTTTCTTTGATGAGCTTTTTGGCCTGGCTATCAATTTCCTGGATAACATCATTAACTCGCCTTTGCTCTGTTTGTAGTTCCTTATCCATCCGACTCACTCCATTTGCTCATTCGACGTGTAAATATTCACCGTTCTATTCCGGATTTCCATATTACCATAGGAAACCCACTCAACCAACTGATTTCTTACGACTTTTGGCATGGTTTAGTATATGAACATCAATTTGTTTTTTTCTTATTAAAGGTAAATAACAATCATCAAGTTAGTTTACCCCATTAGGAAAAGAACAATCTCTTAATCTTTCAAAAACAACATAAATGTGCATGGTCATTATTGAATGTACTTGAAGAAAACCCCTTCCCATCCTGTAGCGGTTCATGTGCGCTTATTTTGAAAGCAGTCTCAGATTGGTATCATTATGTTTCGTTTAACGAATAG
Source organism: Bacillus sp. FJAT-18017 (assembly GCF_001278805.1). Classification (GTDB taxonomy): domain Bacteria; phylum Bacillota; class Bacilli; order Bacillales; family Cytobacillaceae; genus Bacillus_D. The sequence continues at coordinate 2,583,119 of NZ_CP012602.1, forward strand.
AAGCGATAGGTTGATATTAATGTTTCGGGAGGCTAATAAACTTTTCGACTTATTTCGACAAACGCTGTTTGTGGGTTAGGTTTATTGACCTATCAGTTAACCAAGTAATTTCCAAAATTACTCTTTAAGAGGGATAAATGTACCGAAAATAACATAAAAATTCTTAAAAAAACAAAATATAGTAGTTTTGATACAGGAATATTGCCCTGTTGTCCGTTTGCGAATTATTCTGATATATTCGAAATATCAAAAATAAGGAGTGTTGCTCTTGTTAAATGTATTATCAAAAGCGGGACTGGCCATTGTTTTAGCCGGCAGTATAGGTTTTACGGGAGTTCAGTCTCAGGAAGCCCCTACAGCAACAATGAAAACTACATATAACTTACCATTGGCCAATTATGTAAGTGCTACTCCAGAACTAGCTGCCCAAGCAAAGGAATTGGGTGTTAATGTATCAAAAGCAGATCCGGCAGAGAAAATTGCCAATCAGAATGGCACGAAATTTGAAGAACCTGCTGGCCTCCGGGTTACTCCAAAGCCGGCAGTTGGCGATGTGCCAGTTCTTGTTATCCTGGCAAAGTTCAAAGAAGGTGACGAACCTAAAGGTGACCGTCCTGGACAAGTCCCTGCGAAGTATTACGAGGATCTTATTTTTGGAGATACGTATAATCCATATGAAATCGAGGATTTCAAAAAGTATGCCGAATATAACGGTGTCAAGGCTCCTACTGACAGCACCATGCAAAATATCTATAAAGAGTCCAGTTACGGCAAAGTAAACCTAGTTAAAAAAGAGAATACAGATTTGGTATGGGTTGAACTTCCTAAAGGTGCTTCCTATTACCTTGACCAGGAAGGTAAATATGCTGAAAACGATAAATATGTAAATGGTAACGTCAACGGCGATGCTCATATGGGTGAATTTGTTTCAGACGTTTTTAAAGCCGCTGATAGTGTGGTAGATTTTTCCAAGTATGCAGTTAAAGGCGCAGTAGATAACGTGTTTATCGTCCATGAAGGAACTGGCGCTGAGTACAGCCGCGACCCGGCACAGATTTGGTCTCATAAATGGAATGCCTTAAGTGCTAATTATTACGGCAAGTATTATGAAACAGGCTTCCCTTCCTCCGATGTCAACCGTGATGGCGTTGAAACGGAAGAAGAATGGAACACCTGGTATGCAAATTTTATTAAAGAACACACTCTTGATGGTGTTTTGGTAAACAACTATAACGTTCAGCCTGAAATCGGCGGTAACGTAGCAGGATTCAACTTGGCGACTGGCGGTTATGATGAAACATCCAAAACTGGTCCTTTCCCTGGAACAGCAGGAGTATTTGCCCATGAATTTGGCCATGCGATAGGTTTGCCTGACTACTATGATACTGCTTATAATTCTGAAGGTGTAGGAAACTATTCGATGATGTCTGGCGGTTCTTGGATGCGCTACCCTAATGCAGCACAGTATGCCGGAAACTCACCAACCCATTTTGACCCTTATTCAAAAATGTTAATGGGCTGGGCTTCTCCGATTGTAGTTAAGCCTGAGGATGGGGTTAAAGAAATTACGCTCCAGCCTGTAAACAAAGCTGATGGGGACAAAGCATTCGTTAAGATGGAAGTCCCAGGTTCAAAGGGATCTGAATACTTCCTTTTTGAGAATGTTCAGCAGGATGGCTTTAACAAAGGGCTTATCCGTCAAGGCGAGGATGCTCATGGCCTTGTTGCATGGCATGTTGATGAAAATGTCCTTAAAACCTATCGGACTCCAAACAATGTAGCCAACTGGATGAATAAAAGATTCCAATACAATCAATTCAGAATGGTCGGAAACACCAAAATTACTCACTACGGCCTTTCCGTTGTCCAGGCTGATGGCAAGTACGACCTTGAAAAGTATGTAAACCGCGGTGATGCTGGTGACTTCTTTAAGACAGGTTCCAAACTGACTCCAGTTTCAGGCAATGTTCATACCGGTTCCTACTATTTCTGGAAAGGCCAAAGCGCTACTCCAGCAGACTCTGGAATTCATGTAACAGATATTAAAGAGAACGCAGACGGTTCAATTACTGCAAAGTTCTTCTATAACTCTGACAGTTCACAAAAATAGGAAGCTAACAGAACCGGGTAACCCTGCTAGGGAATCCCGGTTTATTTTTTATCATAGAGAAAAAGCCCCCTGCCCTTTCCTTGTAACAATTGGGCTTGTTTTATATAATTAGAAGCGAGAATGCCGGGGAAAGTGGGAAAAAGATGCCAACACCTAGTATGGAAGATTACATAGAACAAATTTATCTGCTTATAGAGCAAAAAGGCTATGCACGGGTCTCGGACATTGCAGACAACCTGTCTGTCCAGCCTTCTTCTGTTACAAAAATGGTTCAAAAGCTTGATAAGGATAACTATCTTGTTTATGAAAAATACAGAGGACTTGTCCTTACATCTAAAGGTAAAAAAATAGGAAAACGCCTTGTTGAAAGGCACGACCTTCTCGAACAATTTCTTGCTTTGATCGGGGTGGAAAACGACAACATCTATAAGGATGTTGAAGGAATAGAGCACCACCTCAGCTGGAACGCCATTGACCGAATTGGAGACCTTGTCCAACTCCTTCAGGACGACATCTCCATTGTTAAAAGGCTGCGAGAATTACAAGAAAAAACCGATGATGAATGAGAAAAAGTAAGCTGCTAAAGGACAGCTTACTTTTTTCAAAAAGAAATAAGACTAACGCTTTGCTTTTCGGTAGCCTGCTTCCTTTGCTTCTTTTTCCGTACAGAACCATTCTATCTCTTTTATATCACTGTTATAATAGGAACCTTCGGGAACGTGATAAATCATGGAATTCATGTTGCCCTTTATTTTTCCTCTACAGGCTGCTTCCCCGCCTTCTATACCCGTTTTATACCCTGACTGAGCAGCTTTGTCAGCTTGAAAGCCTTCGTCAGTTGAGTAATTCTCTATGGACCAAATGCCCTTTTCCTTTTTCTTCGCTTCGTCCTGAATGTCATAAAAAACGTCAACATATTTAGTGTTGGGCGGGTATACGTACGCAACCCTTGCCAATCCTTCTTCAAGCAGGCGTTCATTAAACATTTTTCCATCAACATAAATATAAGCGAGAAGCCTTCCGTATTTATCCCTTCCATAGTTGATACCTGGCTCAATCTCTACTTTTCTTCCCGGGTATAGGATTTCTTTGGCGAAATCTGAAGCTTCCGGTCCAAATGGCTGGACTCCCAGCCGAGGATGCTGGGTTTCAGGTGTATCAACCAGTAAAAGCCGGATTGTTTCTTCTTTCCCTCTCACCTTAACTGTAACTGTATCCCCGTCAATGTTTTTGAAAACTTCCGCGGGCAGCATGCCATTCTTGTTTTGATCAGAGTCAGTTAATGCTGTACAGCCTGTTAATAAAAAAGTTATAGAAAAGATAAGTACGAAATTCTTCATCCAATTTGAAAGCATTGGTTGTATCACCACATTTCTACTATCTTCACTTATTTTAACAAACGAATAGGAATGTGTCCTATTCGGCAACGAAACCTCTTTTTGTCAAAAAGAGGTTTCGTTAGGTGAGTATAGGTATCGAATAATACAATAGCACCTATTGAGTGTCGAGCCAGCAAAGGGATGACTTTTGTTCTTAAAAAGGCATAAAGGAGTGCTCTACCATGGTCCACTGGTTAAGAACAAGTAAAATTGCTGCGGGAATCCTGACCATCATTCGCCTCTGTCTGGGGTAAGCATGGCTGACAGCAGGCTACCATAAAATCGCGGACGGATTTGATGCTTCGGGATTTTTAAAAAATGCAATTGCGAATTCAGTTAAAGGTCCGGATGGAAACCTGGTTTACGGCTGGTACGTAAACTTCCTTGAAAACATTGCTTTACCAAATGTCGGGATATTTAATGTGCTGGTTGCATAGGGAGAATTCTTGATCGGTCTTGGCTTAATCCTCGGGTGCCTGACCACAGCGGCGATATTCTTTGCGCTCCTCATGAACTTTGCTTTCTTCATGGCAGGAACTGACTCTTATAACCCGACAGATATTTTCTTTGGAACACTCATACTGTTCGCAGGATACAATGCAGGGTGATATGGGATTGACCGCTGGATAATTCCGTGGATACGTAAAATCTTTTCAAAAAATAAAATCAATGCTGAACATGTTGCATAAACGAAAAACACTTTGGCAATACTTTTAAAAACCCCGTCTTAAAATGCAAAGCCCAACTCCCCCGGACTTTCTTTAAGACGGGGTTTTATTGCGCTAAAATAAAGCTCTAAGTGACTTTGTGTCCGACCAAGGCTAGCATAAGGTAACTAAATAGTGGCTCTTTCTAATAAAAAATAGTTGTCCCAGGAAGCCATTCTCAATGACTTTTCGGACAGCCTTTTGGACAAAAATTTAGTAATCTCCTATTTTTAAAGTACCTACTGCAGCGATGGCAATAAAATGACAATGGAAGTCCCTTCTCCTACATGACTCGAAATAATGAGTTTGCCGTTATGGCCTTCAATGATTTTGAAACAGGTCATCAGGCCAAGTCCCGTTCCTTTTTCCTTTGTTGTATAAAAAGGTTCACCAAGGGTTTCCATGCGTTCCTCGGGTATGCCTACTCCTTCATCAGTTATTTTTACCATGATTTCACCGTCTTTGACATTACGTGAACTAATATGGATTTTTCCTCCATCGGGCATGGCCTCAATGGAATTTTTAAGCAGGTTAATAAAGACCTGTTTCAACTGATTTTCTTCACAAATAATAGTGGGCATCTTAGGTTCGAAGTCGGTGACAATCTCAACATTGTTTAGGATTGACTGGGTGTTAATCAGTGTTACGACATCATTGAGGACTCCAGTAATTTCTTTTTCCCTGAAAACAGCCGCAGAAGGCTTTGCCAAGACCAGGAACTCGCTGACAATAGTATTGATTCGTTCGAGCTCCGATAAAACAATGTCATAGTATTCTTTTTTATCATTATCAGCCTTGAATAGTTGAACGAAGCCTTTAATAGAGGTTAGTGGATTTCGTATCTCGTGGGCAATTCCTGCAGCCATTTGGCCTAGTAATGCAAGCTTATCCGATTTTTGAAGCAGCCTTTCTGTTTCTACCCTGCGGTTCGTAATATCCTTGCCAATTGTCAGAAGGCACTTTTTACCTCCATAAGAAATGGACATTGTCGAGACCTCAAAAAAAATAGGAACGCCATCCATTCGGAAAATTTTATGCTCCATATTTGGAAGCGCTTTCCCTTTTGACTTTGCGATACGCATTCTTTCAATTGTTCGCTCATAATATTCAGGATCAATAAATTCAAAGATGTCGTGACCTAAAAGTTCATCCCTATCCTTTGCGTGCATCATTGTAACTGCCGCATCATTTACATAAAGAATTTCATTATTATGGTGAATAAAGACTGACTCAGGCAGTGAATCAATTAAGGAACGGTAGCTCTGTTCATTTTCACGGGATATTTTTATGTAATAACGGTAGCTGTCATATTGCCAGCCAACGACCAAAGCCAATAGGACTGGCAGTACTGTTTCAAATGTAAGAGCCTTTTCTCCGTAATATATAAATTCAATAATTAAATAAATTAAAGATAAAGCCAAAAGTGTCACTTGACCTGTTATTTTCATAGGACACCCCGTCTTTTTGAAGTATATTGTCTGTATTTCGACATTTCCGGCTTTATTCCTGCAAACTTTGATATCTTTCTTCATATTTAAATAAAATTAGTGAAAATTGTTGATTAAATTGGTTTTGAGTGGTGTCACCAGAAATCCTTTGCAGTGTTCCGGAAAGCTTGCTAAAAAGTATTCTCAGTAGAAAACAGGCAGCCGCGGCTGCCTGTTTTGTAGTCAATTATGAATTACGACGCGTGTTCCATTAGGAACCTTGGCGGCAAGCTCAAGCACATCGCTATTATACATTCGGATACATCCCCTGGAAACTGCCTTGCCTATCGAGGAGGGATTATTCGTGCCATGTATGCCATACCCCGCCCTGGATAAGGAAAGCCACATTACACCATACGGGCCACCTGGATTCGGCTCCCGATTAACTATGACATATTCTCCGAGCGGGGTAGCTGTAAGCATCTTTCCCACTGCAATCGGATATGTTTTTTCTACCCGGCCGTTTCTAAATAACGTAAGCTTCTTGCCTTTGACAGACACATCTATTCGGTACGGAATCGTGGTCGGATTAGGCAGTCCAGGAATTGTAATCCTTTGCCCAACTTGAATCCTCTCCCCGATACCCGGGTTTGCCCTCATTAACCGTGAGAGGCTTACCCTGTAATTCACTGCGATGATGGCAAGCGTTTCGCCTTTTTTAACTATATGAATCATTGGACTCACGCCTTTTTCACAGCATATTCTCGAAAGGCTGGCCTGTTGCCTGGTAATTTAAATGCTTGATTCTTTCCAATGGGTTCACTAGGATTCGTACCATTTATTTTTTTCTGCTCTGAAATCTTCTGTTCCAAAACTTAGGGTCAAAGCATCCCTTCAAATCTCAACGGCAATTGTTAAAAGCTTTGTTTCATCAAAGGATTCAAACTGCAGCCCTCTTCCTCCTTCCCTCGAATCTTTAATTGGATGCTAGCTTTCTCTCTTTTTAGCGGATTTTTCCCAGGATACTAAACAGATATCGACACGTCCTCCCTATTCTCCTAAAGCCGGCTAATCATTCTCCCCCATTCGCCCCTTTGCCTGGGAAATTCAGCCTGTAAACCTTCGTAAATTGTTTTTATTCAACGTAAAACCACTAGTTTTGATAGCTTTTGTCATGGTGCAGGAAAACGCTCCCTCCGCGGCAAAAACATAGATAGTACCGTTAGAAAAAAACTCCAATGCAGAAATTTTCTGACCAGAAAGGATGCATCCAAATGAAAGACGGACAAGTAATGAAAGCTTATACGATTCAGGAAGTATCAAAAATGATTAGTGTTCCCCAGGGGACAATTCGTCAGTGGGAACGTGATTTTAGCGGCCTTGTGGTAATACCGCGGACCAGGCAGGGATCCCGTTTTTATACGGATACGGAAATTGCCCTCCTAGTGAAGATCAAGCAAATGAGAGAAAAGAATTTAGGGAAAGAAATGATTAGAGAGCTAATCCAGCAACACTTCCGGCAAAGCTCGGAGGCTGCTTCCGAGACTATCGGAACCACTGTGAAAGTAGTCAAGGAAATGAAGCCAGTGCCAGTTAAACAGGAAGTGGCTGTACCTTCTGAAGCCCCTATTGTGCCTGCTTTTGATTCCGAAGCCTTTTTCGCCGCTATGGAAGCCTATAAACAGGATTTTCTTGCTGGCGTCCGAGAGGAAATCCGGACAACTATGAAAAAGGAAGTGATTGAAGAGGTTAAAAAGGAAGTTTCGAAAGGTTCGTTCCATACTGTAAAATCCCTGTCCGATTCAATTTATAAGTCCGGAGAACGAACTCTAGCTGAAGTAGCCGAACTCACCGAGGTAGTTTCGAAGTCTTCGGAACAAGCCTCCGAAACTGCACGCTTCCTTTCAAGCAGCATATCGAACGTTACGAAAAGCACCTCCGAACAAATTTCTTCATTGAACAAGAGGATGGCCCAGGCTTCCGAACGTTCATCAAAGGAATTGAAAGCCCTGATAAAATCGATGTCCGATTCAAATGTAGTGACTGAGAATGTGGTTGAAAGCTTTAACGATACGCTTATTAAGGACCGCGAATTTTACATGGAAACTCTGCATATGGAGCGAATGATTCATAGCCAGGAAATGGACCGCCGTGAAGAGCTGCTGCAGGAAATCGTCACAAGCTTCCGCGATACAGCCGCAGCCAGAGAGAAAAAATGGTGGAAATTTTGGGGGTGATCGTCTAGCAGCCTCTATTTCTTGAATAAAGGTAGTAAGACCAGAGCATTGCCCGCTATGGAAAAATTATTTAGGGGGAATTGAAATGAATTCAAGCGAAGTTGCCAAACATCTAGGAGTGTCAACAAGCACAGTACAGCGCTGGGTTAAACAGCTGAATTTGCCTATGGAACGAAATGAGCGCGGCCATTACACTTTCAAGGAAGCCGATCTCCCTCTCCTGGAGGAAATCCGGGACAAAATCCAGAGTGGTGCATTACTCCAGGATATTGCGCCATTTAAAGACCCAAGCCCGCGCAAAGGAACTGTAAAAGCCGTAGAGATTCACCCGGATGTTGAGGAATTGCTAATGAAATTTAATGACATGGAACGCCGCCTAGATGGAAAAGCGGACTCGGTAACATCCTATCAGCTTCTCCAGCACCGCCGGGAAATTGAGGAATTACAAAAAACAGTTGCAGAGCTTGCCGCAACCATTACCACTCTTCAAGGCCAAGCACAGATTAAAAAGGATTCTTTAATAAAAGATGCACCTCTCGTATTTGATGCAGCGGTGCCGGTTAAAAGAAAAAAGAAGCGCAATTTCTTTACACTGTTTTTTGGGTTTTAGAAGCAAAAGCAAAAGCGCCTTCGTGACAGGCAAAGGGCGCCTGTCCCTGCGATGATTATTCTCAGGAGCTTTCCCTAGTGCCCAGCGCTGTAGCTAGGGCGTAGAAACGCTTAATAAAAAGTAACTAAATATAAAATTTTCTTAACAGTACAAAAGTGTAATACACCTTCGTGACGAGGCGAGAATAGTATAAAACACCTGGGTGCACTTGCACCCAGGCTGTCTATTTTAAGAACAGTTTAATTTTCTTTAGGCCGTCCTTTGTATTCTGGTAACGGAAGGGCAAATCGAATTTGGTGGACTGCTTCATGATACTCTTTTCATGTGAAAATACATCAAAGCTTCCTTTCCCGTGATAGGCGCCAATCCCACTCTCCCCTACTCCGCCAAATGGAAGGTATGGAGATGCCAAATGCATGACAGTATCATTGACACAGCCGCCGCCGAAAGAGATGTTACCAAGAATGTCTTCCTGGAAGTCTTCACTTTCGGAAAAAACATACAGAGCAAGCGGTTTAGGTCGGGCGGTTACTTGATCTACAACCTCTGCTACATCATCGTACTCCAAAACCGGCAGAATGGGCCCGAATATTTCATCCTGCATAACCGGTGACTCCCAGTTCACGCCTTCAAGTACAGTCGGTTCAACTGACAGTTTATCCGAATTTGTCTGTCCTCCGAATACAATTTCCCCATCTTGTAAAAACGCAGCAAGCCTGTCAAAATGCCGTTTGCTTACAACTCTTGTAAAAGTATCGCTTTCATGCGGAGATACTCCATATATTTCGGTGACAGCGTCTTTTAATAGATTTAAGAACTCGCCTTTTACTGACTTATGGATATACAAATAATCAGGAGCTACGCATGTTTGGCCGGCATTAATGAATTTCCCCCAGGCAATCCGCTTGGCGGCAAGCTTCAGATTCGCATCTCTGTGCACGATACATGGACTTTTTCCACCAAGCTCCAAAGTGACTGGTGTAAGATTTTTTGCAGCTGCTTCCATAATGATTCGGCCAACTGGAACGCTTCCGGTAAAAAAGATGTAGTCGACCTTTGCTTTCAATAAACCCTGGCTTGCCTCGACGCCTCCTTCTACAACCGCTATATATTCTTCAGGGAAAGCATTTCTTACCACTTCTCCCAAAAGCGTCGATGTGGCTGGAGTAAGCTCTGAAGGTTTTAAAATGGCACAATTTCCTGCTGCTATTGATCCGATTAACGGTGCGAATGCTAACTGAAACGGATAATTCCATGGAGAGATGATCAAGGAAACCCCATAGGGCTCGGGATAGATATAGCTTTTCGAGCCTGCTAGAACCATGGTTCCTTTCACTTTCCGAGGCTTGGCCCATTTCCCTACATTTTTTTCAGTAAATTTAAGCTCACTCAGGACAATTCCCACTTCTGTTAAATACGATTCAAACTCACTCTTATTTAAATCCTGTTTGAGTGCCTCTAGAAACCTTTTTTCATTTTCCTGGATAATTTGTCTCAGCTTTGCCAATGCCTGCTTTCGGAAGCCGACATCCTTCGTTTTTCCCGTTGAAAAAAAAGCTCTTTGTTTTTGTACAAGTGCTTCATAAGTGTCCATAGTTTTCCCCTATTCAGTAAGTGGTCTAGTTCGCAGGCTCGTTCCGAATCGTTCGGAACCTGCCAAGGGCAAGCTTTTCATTGCAGGTAACCGGATGCCAGTTGTGATTCTTTACCATATTCTAGATTGCCCTAACCCTGATTTCGAGGAATTCGGAGCCAACAATTGGCCAAACAACTCGGTTTCGAAGATTTCGGAATCATATCTAGCTTGGCATAACTGGGTTTCGAGCAATTCGGAATCAACAATTGGCCCCGCAACTTGGTTCCGAGGAATTCAGAATCATTTGGTTGGTTGTCATAACCTGGTTCCGAGAAATTCTGAACCAAAAATTTGGTCTCGTAACTAGGTTCCGAGGAATTCGGAATCATTGCTAGCTTGTCATAATCTGGTTTCAAGAGATTCGGAACCAACAATTTAGCCGCGTAACCCGGTTTCATCGCTGTCCGGAGCTCTTAATATCAGCGATAACGTTCCTCTTTGAATGGATTGGCAGACATGGAGTAACCGAGCTCTTCCCAGAATCCAGCTTCGTCTTCTTTTAAAAATTCAATTCCTGTTGCCCACTTTGTCCCTTTCCATAGATAAAAGGATGCAGGTGGAATAAATCTCAGGGGATAGCCGTGTTTGGGATCGATATCCTGCCAGCCATGTTGCTCGTCTTTCCAGCGATAAACAAACAGTGAATCATCACCCATCAGTGGGGCTAGCGGCAAATTCGCTGAATAGCCTTCAGGGTCGCCGTCTAAATAACCATATATTTTTATGTACTTTGCATCGCCCTTTACATTCACTAGCTTCAAGAAATCCCTAAGGGCAACTCCCTCAAATGTGGTTGCGAACTTAGACCAGGTTGTTACACAATGCATATCAATCGTCGAGGTGGTTTTTGGCAGCTCCATCACCTGTTTGTAGGTAAGAGTCTGTTGTTGTTCAACCTCTCCAAAAAGGCGGAACCGCCATGTTTCTTCATTAAATTTGTATACTTCGCCTTGATGGAGGATCGGCCATTTTTCTGTTTCAAATTGACCGGGTGGCAATACGTTGGTCATGTTGCTCATCCTTCCTCTGCCTTTTTCTCCATATTATTGATTCAAGGACGATGTTGCAAGAAACTGGTATCGGATTACTCGTTGAACAATTTATTTTCAAAGGGGAACTTCTAAATATGTTAATTCTAAATGCAGTTCAGAATTCGGTTATATACTTGACTAGTGATTTTCTGAGTAGTACTAGATAAAAGTAACCATATATCAACATCTAAATAGTCATAGGAATATAGTGATTTCTAGTACTACTCAGAGTATTACTAGATTTTCATGTCAATTTGACTAGTGAGTGTCCGAGTAGTACTAGTTAAAAACAACCAGACAAAAACGTCCATCTAGTCATAAAGGATGCCTGCTGAATATAGTGATTTCTAGTACTACTCAGAGTATTACTATATTTCAGGTCTACTGGACTAGTGATTTTTTCGAGTATCACTAGAGAAAAATAACCATGAAACCCCACCGAATAGTTATAAAGAATTGCACCGTATCGTAGTACCTATTAAATAATCCTCTAAGATCCATTCCGGTCCCCATAAAACCAGGTATAATTAATGCAATCTGTTTTGAGAACACGTATTAAATTGATACAATCCGAGTGAAGAAGTCTTTAGAAAGAAGTGATTGATATGTCTATATATAAAAAAAGCGTCCGTTATTCGGTTCTGGATCTGTCTCCGGTTATACAAGGGAGCACACCGGCTGAGTCGCTGAAAAACACAGTTGACCTTGCCCAGCATGCCGAGAAGTGGGGCTATCATCGCTTTTGGCTTGCCGAGCACCACAATATGCCGGGGATTGCGAGTTCAGCGACTGCAGTCGTTATCGGGCAAGTGGCCGCCCATACGGCTTCTATCCGTGTTGGGTCCGGCGGGATTATGTTGCCGAACCACTCCCCGCTTGTTATCGCTGAGCAATTCGGGACATTAGAATCCCTTTTTCCAGGCAGAATTGACTTAGGTCTTGGACGGGCTCCCGGTACCGACCAGCTAACCGCTTCGGCACTGAGACGTGACTGGCGGACAGGTGCTGAAGATTTCCCGAATCAGGTAGAGGAACTGCGGGCTTATTTTGATCCTTCGAGGCGTGAAGGCGTCATCCATGTTCGTGCCATTCCGGGTGAAGGGCTGAATGTACCGGTCTGGCTGCTCGGTTCAAGCGGCTTCAGTGCCGAACTTGCGGGAAAGCTCGGCCTGCCTTTTGCATTTGCAAGCCATTTTGCACCGGAAAATACTCTTGCTGCTTTGAATATTTACCGGCAATCTTTCCAGCCATCAGACGTACTGGATGAGCCATACGCAATGGTGGGTGTAAATATCATCGCCTCTGATACAGAGGAAAAGGCAAACTGGCTGGCTACGTCGATGCAGCAGCAATTCCTTCAGCTGATAAGAAATCGCCCTGGCAAGCTTCAGCCGCCTGTGGAAAGTTTGAAACACCTGGCGAGTGATTACGAACTGCTGCTGCTTGAGGGCCGCACCAATTCTACCTTTACAGGAACGAAGGAAATCGTTAAAACCCGTCTACAGGAATTCCTTGAAGAAACCTCAGCGGATGAGGTCATCATCAACGCACAAATCTTTGACCACGAGGAGCGCCTTAAATCGTTTGAGTATGCTGCACAAATCATGAAGGAATTGAACGAGCTTTAACACTAGCAGCCTCCCAAACTTCTTGGGAGGCTTATTTGTATGATTGAAATTTGCAAAACCCGTAGGATGAGCTGGGCTGTATATCAGTTTACAATTTGGTTCACATCCAACATCCTGTTTTTTCCATAAAATTTATAGAGGTATACTGGTGACTTTTAATATATACTTTACAAAGAGAAATTTTAAGGGGGAAATGGAGATTGAAAATTAAAGACATTAAAGGGGATGCGCTTGCGGCCTTGAGAGGCAAATGGGGAACTGCAATTGTGCTGTCCCTCATTGCTTTTGGACTGTTTACCTTTATTCCTATGTTTATTGAAATTTTGGGAAGCGGCGGTTTTGAAGCGTGGTACAATGCAGATGTGCCGTCCGCAGAAGCATCTACTTTATCATGGATTGCAACAATAGCACTTAGCCCGATTCTTTATAGCTACTACTGGTTATTTCTTGACATGCGGAGAGGCCACTCTGTCAGTATTGGAAATTTGTTCAGTACAGTTTCAAAGGCACGCATCTATTTTAAAACAATGGGATTGTACTTACTGACTCTTATCTATACTTTTCTTTGGATGCTTCTTTTGATTGTGCCGGGAATCATAAAAGGAATCGCATATTCCCAGGCCTATTTCATTCTCAAGGACAACCCGGATATGGTCGTTAACGATGCGATTACGGAAAGCCGTAAATTGATGGACGGATACAAAGGCAAGTATTTTTTGATGATGCTAAGCTTCATCGGCTGGGCATTCCTGGCAGTTTTGACGCTCGGAATTGGTTTTATCTGGCTTGTTCCATATTTTACTGCAACAATGGCGTCTTTTTATCAGAAACTTATCGAACATCGGCATGCTGAAACTATGAGTATATAGAACAAAACGGCCTCCTATTCGGGAGGCCGTTTATTTATCACTTTAAATCGAGCTCCATGAGTTTTTCCCTGGCGCGTTCACGGGTAAGGTTATACGCCTGCCAGTGCTCTTCTCTCGTTTCGGCTTCAGCAAAGTGATTCCTCAATTCTTCCTTTAATCCTGGGACATTAGGATGAATCTTATACAAATCGATTAGCGTCAGCAGCCCGGTATCCGACATATAACCAAGGTAGGCAACATCAATTCTCCCAGTTTGTTCATATCGTTCAAGGTTCCGATCAGCTACAATCCTGTCAATGCCGATAACATTCAGGACAGTATAATACACTAGTGCCGCGATGAAATAAAAATGAATCAGCGACAGACGGTTAAGCCAAACTTTCAAAAGCGTGTAGGCGAAAATGATAAGCAGGAACACCATGAAGGAATGCACGAGCACCCTTAAAATCGTAAAACCGTACGCCTCCTCGTACATCATCATCCTCATAAATGCTGATGCGAGAATGACGCCGGAAGAAAGAACAAGTACAGATAGGCCCAACTGAATTGCCTTCCACAGCCCCCCTTCTCTTTTTTTCAAAAAAGAAAGGAAGGTTACTGTTGCCGTTAAATTGATTAGCGATACGAAAACTAATTCAAAGAAGCCCCGTCGCGCATATTCTGCGTATGTGTAGCCTTCTCCAAGCGTTCCGCTGAAAAAGTAAGTGAATTGAACGCCGACAAACAGCATATAGACCGCGTCCAACAGCAACAAGACCGTGAGTATAATGACCGGGTCAAAACCCCAGGTATGATTACTAATTAGGATTGTTTTGATTTCCGCTCTTTTTTTCAAATGAACTTGCATAAATCCAAAGAATGAGAACGTAAAGATCAGGATGGCGATGATGCGGAAGAGTATTTCGCCATCAAAGCTGAACCAGTCGGGAACGGTTGTGATGATGCGTTCGAACTGGCTGTCGGCGGATATGAGCAGGTTAAGGACCACAAACAATACGGGAATCGATATCCCAATACCAATCAGTACCTTTGTTGCAACAGCGGTATTCTTCCCCTTTGTCCTGCGCTGGGCCATTCGGGCAAGCAGCCGGGTAAATCCAAGATTATAGGCAATGCTGTCGAACATCCGCTTTATGATATGGATTAGGAATGCGGGTTTTGCCCAGTCTGCCTGCTTCGGTCCGGTGATGAGCGAAATGTGGAAGACCACCAATGCCGGAATGGCCAGCAGGTTCAGGGCGTAAAATACGTCTATGTCGTATAGGAAATAGCTGGCCGAAAGAATCCAGATTGCCCCGAGCACGAGCCAGCCGAGGCGTTGATTCCGGAATGGGAAGCCTCTGAATCTCCAGAAAAACAAACTGTAAAATGCGGCAATAAAAATGAAATGAGATATCCCAAGCTGGGACCATAAGAACGCTTCCTCTGCCAGGATTCCCAGTCCCAGGCAAAGCAACAAAAACAGCCAATCCTCTTTCCTCATTCGTAGTTGCATGTTTATCATCCTCCCTTTTCTATGTATATAGAATTTCTATGTAGCTGTGCAAAAAAAAGCTTATACAGAGGCGCGCTTACCCCAGTAGTAGCCAAGTATTGAAACCGGGTAAAGCAGGGCTGTAAAGGCAATGCATGCGACAATGAATTGATTCGTTAAAAGCGGGTCAAACCATTCATGCGGGATAATTCCAAACACTGTCAGCACCATCATCGTCAGGTTCGGAATCAATGCCAGCAGAAAGGTTTTCCGGACAAGTCTCTTCCCTTTATGACCGAAGCTGCGGCCGATTTCATAACCAAGCAGTGCCCAAAAAAACATGTACACGAATGAAATAACAACTGGGATTGAAGTGAGATACCCCCAGATCGTTCGAAGCCAGCCCCATTCAAACAGGTTGTGGGCTGCTGTTAACATTGCGCCTCCGGTGAATAAGAGTACATTCAGGAGCACAAACAGCCATTTCATATTGCTTGGAGTGACGGTTACCTCGTCTCTCCACATCTCCGCAATTTCCTCTGGTGATCCCAGTCTCGAATAAATGGCTTCTTTCACTTCAGCCTCAGCAGTGTCCATCATCTCAATAAGCATGTCATCAAGGTGGCTGTCATAGTCGGCGAGGATAGCATCCTTTTCTGGTATGGTACCAAGTTTGTGCGACAGTTCAGACAAAAAATCCTTCTTAAGACGCGCCAAATATGTATCATTTTGTTCGCGGACACTTCTGTCATCCTTTAACCGTTCCATTCGTCCGTCTCCTGAAAATAAGTCATTTTATCTTACCTAAAGGGGAAATAAGCCAATACTGCAGCAATTGTCCCCCTAAAGGTATGAAATGTAAAATAATAATTTCTTTGGTTTCAGCCTGGATAAATCACACCTGTGCAATGCGCGCCTAACCTTCGGCTGAAGACCGCTTTGGAAGAAAGTTTGCTTTATTCTTCCGCAGTTCCAATCATCTTGTTCATGACTTTGACAAAGCTTTGCCATTCACGGGTCTTTTCTAGTAGCAATTCGCGGCCGGCTTCAGTAATCCGGTAATATTTACGGGCTGGCCCCTTTTCCTGCTCCTGCCAATAGAACTCGATATATTCCTGCTTTTCAAGCTTATGGAGAGCCGGATAAAGAGTGCCTTCCTTAACTGTAAAACCATTCCCGCTCCGTGCCTCAAGCTCCTTAACAAGTTCATACCCGTACATATCCCGGTCATCCAGCAGCTGAAGCAAAAGCAAAGACGTACTTCCCTTTACAAGCTCACGATTAAACATCCTCATCACCTACCTAGGTTTATTAGGTATATAGATACTCTACAACTAATGAGAACAAAAGTAAAGCATTTAATTAGATTTTTAGCGTTTGGTTTTTAGGGGTCAGACCCTTACCCCCTGGGGGTAAGGGTCTGACCCCTTTTTCGATGCGAAACCATTTTTGCGATCAGGCAGCCGAGGATGCCGCCAAGGGTGTTGAGGATAAGGTCGTCGACGTCGAAGGCTCCTACGCGGAAGGTGAATTGCGCGAGCTCTGCGAGCATGGACAGGCTGAATGATAGAGCTGCAACCCGAAGCGGGTCGACCCATTTTCCAAAAAGAAGTGTGGTAAAAATCCCAAAAGGGACAAATGCTAGGATGTTTCCGGCTAACTGGTCGGTGGCGGACATGCCATGATAGTTGCTGAAGTATCTCCCGATTGTTGTAAATGGAATAAGGTTATAGTCGATTATGCCCCTGACTCCATTCCGGTAAGAGGAGAAAAACAGCAAATAAAATAATACAGCTAGGTATGCTAAAAATGCTATGTAAATGAGTTTCCGATAGAATGTCTTCATGCTCTGCCCCCTTTGTTCATTGTAAATGATTTGGGTGAATGTGATAATAGTTTTAATGGTTTTATCGCTTTAGAGTTTTTTGAGTTCAATCAAGAAAAAAGGAATTCAGTCTATTGGTAACATTTCACCCAGCACTCTGGGATGAAACGTGTCCAATAAAGGTTATTGGTTACATTTTGAGGTGTATTTTTCGTTGAAACGTGTCCAATAAACGTTATTGGAAACATTTTGAGCCTCAGCCGGGGGTGAAACGTGTCCAATGATTGCTATTGGAAACATTTTAAGCACCAATCCAGGCTGAAACGTATTCAATGGAAAACGCTATTTAGTAGGAACCTATTCTCAAATGTTAAAATAACTGCTTTTATATTCTTTCCGGTAGCGGAACGCAGGTTTAAACGTACATATTCAGTTTCATAGGATACCACTTTTTGAAAGGATGGGAATCATGGCTTTACGGTTTCGGAAGAGCTTTAAGATTGCGCCTGGTGTACGGATGACGGTTGGTAAAAAAGGGGTTGGGGTCAGTGTCGGCGGGAAAGGCCTTCGCTATTCGGTGCATAGCAGCGGCCGCCAGACGTCGACAATTGGAATTCCGGGAAGCGGACTTTCATATTCAACGACCAGTGGAGGAAAGCAGTATAAATCGGATGCTTACCGAAGGCGGAGTGAGCTCGCTAAAATGGAACGCCAGCAGCGTAAACTGGAAGAACTGGATTTTGCCCGTTATCAGGTTGACCTTTATGAAAACGAGCTGTTGCTGTTGAAATCAATTCACCATGAAAGTGATGATCATATTGATTGGGAGGAAGTGTCCAGGAGAGAGCCTCCATTTCAAAAAGGCGCGGTTGGCCCGAATGAGTTTGAAGCTGCCAGGATTCTCAGCAATTTCCAGCCTGGCTTTTTCGATAGGCTGTTTGGCCGTGCTGAAAAGAAACGGGCGGCACTTGCTATAAACGTCGATTCTGCCCGGGCACAGGATGAGGAACTATACCATGACTGGGCAAGGATGAATAAGGTCGCAAAGCGGATGCTGCAGGGTGACATTGATGCGTATTTTGAGGTAATTGATGACTTTGCGCCGCTTGATGATCTTGTTGAATTTGGCAGCGGATTTGAATTTGGGACAGACAGCCCTGAGGAAATTCATGTTTCATTTGATGTGAATGCCGAAAAAGTCATCCCTGACAAGCAGCTTTCACTAACAAAGACTGGAAAACTTTCTCAAAAACAAATGACGAAAACAATGTTTTTTGATCTCTGTCAGGATTATGTGTGCAGCTGCGCACTGAGAATCGCCCGTGACATGTTCGCCCTGCTGCCTGTCAAGTATGTATATGTGCATGCATATGAAGAGCAGCTAAATCCAGCAACCGGCCACAAGGAAAGACTGTTGATTTTGTCTGTCCGCTATGACCGGGGCATGGTTGATAAGCTGAACTTTGAAATGCTAGATCCTTCTGAAGCGCTCGTTAACTTCCCCCACCATATGAAATTTAAGAAAACCAAGGGATTTGATGAAGTCGAGCCGGTTGATTATTAACTGGCGAATCTAGAACTTTAGGAGACTAATAATGCGAAAAAGCAGCCACTTTTACCAAAATGTAAAGTGGCTGCTTTTGCGTAAGCGAACGGATATTAGAATTGAAAATGCCGGTTCGGTTCCTCATTTACAATTGATCATGTGCCGGCCCCTGCGCTCGCCTGAGTCCTTCATTCTATCTAGGACGATTTAAAATGATGCCTCAGCCAGTTGTTAAACAGAATTTCCGCTTAATATGTTTTAATCGTATCCAAAGCCTGGGAAAGTGACGGCAGAATGGCGACTCCATAAAAATTTAAGCCAAGCTGCACGGCTGTCTGGGCGATTTCCGGACGGATTCCGGACAATGTCGATTTAACTCCAATCAGGCGTAACGCCTTAATCAGACCGAATAGTTCATTCGCGACCATCGTATCGATGATGGCTACACCGGAGAGGTCGATACATAGCGTCGAGACTCCCTGTTCCGCACATTGCGCAAGTGTATTTTCAAGAATGATTTTGGCGCGAGCCGTGTCAATGTCACCAATAAGCGGCAGCAGCGCGGAATCTCCCTGAAGCTTGATGACTGGTGAGCTAAGCTCATTGATTAATTCATTTTGCGAACGGAGCCGGATCATTGTGTTAGTATGATAAGCTTCAACAAAAGAAGAAATCGACAGGTTGAAAATTTCGATGGTCTTCTCATACCATGCACCAGCCTGCTCAAGGCTAACCCTGCCTTCGTTCTCAGTGATGAATTTACCTATGTATTTCAACGCAACCTTCTGGGAATTCATGAATTCCCTAACTACATAATGCATAGGTGTATCAAGATGCTTCGAATCCTTGGCGATTTCCACAGACCATCTTTTGAACTCCCCTTGAATATATGTATCGTCTTCGATAAATGCCTTGTAGAAATGAAGGAAGTAATCCTGGTTTTGCCTTTTTAGTTCGGCGATTATTTCTGGATTTTTGGTTGAGTAGACAGATGAAGGGTCTTGATCGTTTACGAGGGAGTACCAATCCTCGGAGAGCTGCCATGTCTGTTTCATAAAAAAATCGTACAATTCCTGGTTCAAATTCATGTGCGTTCCCCCACTTGTTTCCATTTCGTTTTATCCCACTTTACCGGGCAGTAAGACCCCACCTCAATATTTAGAGGTACGAGGAAGGTAAGTGGGAATCTACTGCCCATAATAAGTCCGATTGTGAACCAACATTTTTCTTTGGCTTTAGCTCTTAATCGGTCTTATTCCGCTAACCATAAGTTGGGGAAGAACACCCCACTGATGGAAGATTCATTTTATTTTATCGAAAAAATGCTGTAAAAGGAAACGATATACTGTCACTTTTTCTGTCTTTTGAACGAATTGGCATGGAATTTGCTTATCAATTCGAATAGGAACTGTGGACTTACCTCAGATAAGGTACCGGATTTGAATTCGTGAACTAAAGCAATGTATGGTTCTGGAACCCATTTATATTGATGAGCATAGCTTGTCCTCGTGAAACTGCATTTTTGCCAAAAGGAAATGGCCCCTTGATCATCGGCGGCTGCTTCGAGTACTACCCCTTCAAGTTCATTATCCTTTTTGGCTTCCTCCATAATAAACTGAGTCAACTTATATCCCAATCCCTTCCCTTGCGATAGGGGATCGACGGCCAGGTAATCAATCAGCAAAAGCTTATTCTCCCCCAACCTTCCTGCAAGTGCGAATGCCAGAACTTCAGTGTTTTCTTCAAGAATGTAAAGGCTGCACATCTGTTTCTTAAACATGTTCTCAATGACCCAAGCAGGCTTTGCTGACGATCCAAAAGCCTCTTTATATAGCGCCTCAACCCTTCCCCAGTTTCGATAATCATCCGTCACGACTACTCGGTGCATGCTGCCACCGCCTTCCCATATGAAAAAGCTCCTCAATCGTAAAAGGAGCTTTTTTGTAATAATATTCTTTTAAAAAGCTAAAAAACACATATATCGGTTTATGCCAAATACTCCGTTTGCCACGGCAAGGAATGCGAGCGCTTTGGAAGCAGACTGTCATGCTGGATTTGTACCCAGCCCTCCTCATCAGCCTGGATGCCATACCGGTAATTCGGCTCTTCTTTCATGGAATAAGCGGCAAGTTCGGCCATGAGCGGCGGGTATGGGCTTCTCCTGATATGATCGGTCAGATTTTTCATGACCAAGTGATAATCAAGCTCACGGCAAACGGCAAACCAGTTGTCGACTGTCTCATTCCTAATCTTAAAATCAGGATAAACAGATTCAATCAGCACGAGAATTCTTGTTACTTCATGCTTCTCCATCCACATCTACCTCCCGCAAAACCACCATTATAATTTGGTCGCTCTCTTCTCACTTTGTCAAAAATTCAATTTACTCCCCTTGTTCAAGAGCATAAGGGTTTTTGCCAATGTTTAGCCTGGCATCCTCAGTCAAAATAGGCTGAGAAAGTAGTATGTCATCAGATGCAGCTTCCGGGTGGGCGCTCCCGTCAAAGTGTAAAGGTCTTTGCTGTTCCATGGTGAGTTCCTCCTATTTAGGATACTATTACACCCTAGAAATCCTGCTGGATATTGCGGGATCGGGTGCTCTCGCTTTCCTATCTTTCCATCATGACAAAGTTTTAATTCACCTTGAATAAACCACTGCATTTTCCAATATTCTTACTATTCAGCATACTATAAAAACGGTCTTTTATCTATAGTCCAGCTAAAATTAATAAACCGGCTTTCCTGTTAAAACTCGGCCTAATTTCCTGTATTTGATATGATTGGGTAGTGTGGATAATTTTTCAATATGGGGATGGGAATATGTACAGGCAATTTACATGCTGACAAAATCGTGCTCTACCCGCTCAAAACGATAATCCTTGCTAAATTTACATTACCAACATGCTAATCGATCTGCCTGAACAAAAGTAAAAACCAAGCCTGTAAAAGTCCGGGGCTTGGTTCTTTTCATATTGTTTGAGTAGAAGATGTATTCCTAGAAAATCCAAGATAACGAGTGCCCTGGAAGCTCAGCTCGCCGTAATCCCCCTCCGCCAGCAATCCGAATTCATTACCGTTGATGTGCATTTCCATTCGGTCGCCACTTTCCACTTCAAAAGTTACAAAATAAGACGTGTGGGCAGAGGTATCATTGTGGCCGCCGCGCACCTGAGTCCGTTTTGATACAACCCTTGCCGGCACAGTTAGCCGCGGCTGTTTGTTATTATCCGACCATTCTTTGGCACCTTTAACAAATGAAAATATGATAATACCGAAAACTAATACAAAGAATAGTGGAACGATAACTGACAACATATCGAACATGACAAATTCCTGTTCAAAGCCGCCCATTTCCTGTTCAAAGCCACCCATGTGTTATTCCCCCCTTAACGATTTTCCATTTCTTGTCGATAATGGATTGCCGAAAGAAGCTTCATGCCCCGTAGCGTGCTTATTTGCTCATCCAGCAATTCTTGGGCCTCTTCCTTATTACCCGTACGAACCAATTCTTCAATTTCCAGCCATTTTTTAAAATCAGCATCCTTCACTTTATCTTTATATGTATGATAGTCTTCAATCTTGCCTTCGCCATGTGCTGCCGCTGCGAGATAATAGTCCTTGAATGAACCATTTCGTATCGTCTCGAGTAGTTTGCGTGCTTCGCTGTAATGCTCCTGTTTGATTAACAGCATGACCTTTGCAAGAGTCTTGATTTTCCCCTTTCGCATATCCCCAACAATCTTTTCGGCTTCTTCCTGTTCTCCATTTAAAAATCTATAAAGGAACCTATAATAAGCGTTATGGGATTTCTTCAGGTAATTCATCATCCTGTTTGTATTCTTGCTCCAAAAAAGAGGCATAACCAATGGAAATGTAAGTACAATATAAGCTGCCACTACCAGAAACGACACCAGTACAGAAACATCAAAATAACCTAGAATAAATGCAATAAATAACAAAGCCACATACCAAAGAAGCATAAAACTATCCTCCTAAAAATTAACTCTCTCTTTAAATAAAATGTACCATAAGCATGTGGGAAAATTAACCTTTATTTTCAGAAATTTGATTTGTTTACGGTAGTTATGTTATGTAAACAATAGTTATACTTGTTACATTCACTATTTTCATATATCATATACATTTGAACAAAAACAGCTAGAATTGGAGTTTTAAAATGAGTTTATGGGAATTTTTTGTCGCGCTAATACTTGGGATTGTTGAAGGTTTGACCGAGTTTGCCCCTGTTTCGTCGACCGGGCACATGATTATAGTCGATGATTTGCTTCTGCAGTCCAAGGAACTTTTCAATGAACCTGTTGCCAACACATTCAAGGTTGTCATCCAGCTTGGTTCCATCCTTGCTGTCGTCATTGTGTTTAAGGACCGGATTCTCAACTTGCTTGGGCTAACCAAGAAAGATATTGGCACCACTGAGGCAAAAGACCAGCTTGGCTTAAAAAAGCTATTTGTTGGTATTTTACCTGCGGGATTGCTCGGCGTGCTGTTTGAGGATTATATTGATGAATATCTTTTCTCAGTCAATACGGTTGTCATTGGCCTTGTACTTGGAGCTATTCTGATGATTGTGGCTGACTATATGCGGCCTAAAACGCCAAAAGTTAATACAGTTGATGAAATCACATACCTTCAGGCTTTAGCAATCGGATCTTTTCAGTGCCTTGGTTTATGGCCAGGATTCTCCCGGTCTGGGTCGACGATTGCCGGCGGTGTCCTGCTTGGGATGAGCCACCGTGCTGCTTCCGACTTTACGTTTATTATGGCTATTCCGATAATGGCCGGAGCTAGCGGCCTCTCTCTCTTAAAGAACTGGGAATACTTCAGCATTGATGTTCTTCCGTTTATGGCTACCGGTTTCATCGCGGCTTTCATTGTTGCGTTGATTTCGATTCGGTTTTTCCTGAAACTGATCAATCGAATCAAACTCGTCCCGTTCGCTATTTACCGAATTGTTTTGGCGGGGCTCATTTATATGCTTTATTTTTAACAAACCCTGAAAAAGGACCCCAGTTGTACTGGAGTCCTTTTCTTTAGTTATCTTTATTTATGGGGCAAGCGTTTGATTAGTACCGAAGCCAATCTTTTCCTTTTGGCATAATTCGAACAAGCTGTTCCCACTCTTTATCGTTTGCCTCTGGTACAAAAAATTCCGTCGCCCAATGGCCAGAATGGAAGACTAAAATCTCACTTTGTAATAGATTCAGAGTGAACCATTTAAAAGTAGAATCCGTTCCTGAAAAATGGTTGGCAACTAATTCTTCCAGTATGAGGTTAAGATTCCCCTTAAATATTGCTAAATTCTCCTCTATTTTCCCATCACCATGGAAAAAATTATTCAGTTCAGTCAAGATTTGTTCCTCTTCAGTCCAGCAATGAATTTCAATGGTATCTGCTTTTGGTATAAAATAATTAACTAGTGGCTGCCAGTAATCGTACTTTAGAGTATAAGGCATTGTGGAGGTCGAATATTCATCTGTTATCGTAGGAATAGTAAAATAAAGGTTAGTTCTCATATGCTGCTCACCTTTTTAAACGGATTTGCTGCGGCCCCTTGCCTTCAATCCGCTCTAGAATTCCTCTCGATTCAAGATCCAGCTTTACTGCAGTACAATACCAAGATGGGGAACCATCAATACTTTCTTTTAGCCTTCCGACAACCTCGGACATTAAATCCTTGAAACCAATAGTCCCCTGTTCCTCAACAATTGACAGGATGGCTTCCTTTACAATTTTATATTTTTGTTCATCTACGACTGCCCCTTTTTTCAAAGGATCAGGATTTAGTAATTGAATTGTTGTCATTCGGCAGCCCCTTTCATTCGCATTATTATTAAAATAGACCGCTGACAACAAATAAACATAGCGAATTTTATGTTTAGGAGAAACCATATTATTAGGTCAATTTAGCCTGCAAAAAGTCTGCCTAATTTTTAGAGACTGGTTTCTGCAATTACACTAATTCAAGTTTAGTCTCGCGAATTGCCGTTTTGTTATCTGTCCACGTTAAAATTAGGTGAAGAGATATTATTGTAGTGGTCAATTTTTATTGATATACAGGTACTGACTTTACTAAAACCTTGTTATTCAAAGCATTTGTAAACTGACACAAATTTCTATAGACTGCAAATTAAGGTACATTTTAACCAGGCAGTTTAGCCAGCAAAATAAAGGGATAAAAAATCCTTAACCTTATCATTAAGTAATTTCTGTTTTTGTTATATCGTCTTATTTTCCTAAAGCATCCGTTAGCTGAATAATGAAAGTGTCTAAAAACTTTAAACCAGTAAGCATACTTCCAATAATAAATTCCAGTTCCCACTAATGATTTTTTAAAATTATGGTGTCTGACTTATCATACCAAGTTATAGTTGCCTTTATTTCTTCGTTTTCTTGGGTTATTACACAACCACTACAAGAATGTCCACCTATTTTAAACACTCCGTTATTTAGAGAATCTTCGCCTTCTGATTTTCCTGATAAACGTTCGCACCCAGTAAGTGAAAATAGTATATTACTGTAACCGCTGAGTAGAAATGAACACTTTCTTACCACAAAATGCTGATTAAGACTGATCACTATTTTCCAGTAGAGACGTGCATGATAGCCTACTTCGGCTGAGCAAGATTCACTAATATATCTGGCTTTGTGGCTCATGATCCTGCCCGCAGAGGCTCCGTGTAAAGTGACAAGGTGCATGTTCTAATTTCCAGCAAAGTGTTCACTTCAATTTAGCAAAAAGTGTTCAAAGTTATCTGACGGTTACAATTACTTATACTACTTAATTCGCGTCATGATTTTTAATAAATTCAGTACATGTAATTTCTATTGTATTATTCATAGGGTCTAGAATAGGAAAACTCCAATACCCTTTCCATATGGGCTTATTATTATATTTTGTTATATCATTTGTTAATACGGAATTTACAACTTTATTGAAATCTTCTTCATCACATTCTATAGACCAACCTATTCTTGGTTCTGTTCCACCTTTCCACCCTGGTTGAATGGAAAACTTGTTTGATGGTGGGATAAATTCTTCATTGTACTTAATACTTAATTGGTGTTCACCAATCTTAAAAGCTATGGAACCTTTATCATCCCAAATAAGTTTTAACTGAAGTATATCTGAGTAAAACCACTTCATTTTTTCCAAATCGTTACAAAATATATATGTAAATCCCCATCGCTTTGCTATATTAACCCCCCCATTTTATAAAATTTGCTTCTTCCACCAAGCTGCCCATTTAGTTAGACAAGTTCAACAAAAGGGGCATCAATCCCTTCTCGGATTAAAGCCCCGTAAATGAAGTAAGAGAAGTATCTATTTACTAATTAAACCTTTTCAAATTCACCTCGAACTACACGACTCATATCAATAACTTTAATCATCTCAGTATATAATTCTTCAATTCGATGATCAGAGTCAACTTTCCCCATAATGATATCGTGATGATGTTTATTAGTGAACGTAGAAACTGAGCACATCAAAGTTTCATTTTCCTGTAGTTCAACCGATGACTCCATCCCTTTACAGCCATACATGGCATCAATAAAAGTGCTTTGGTAAGTATTATCTTCAATCGCACCATATTCCTTGTAAATAACAGATGCCTTTTTATTAATTTCTATGAACCTATCCTTTTTCTGTATCAAGACTGGATATAAATATAATACATTGTACATAAAATTCTCCTTTGTTTTAGTTCATTATCTGCTTAATGACTTAGTACTAACTCCCCCATTAGCTTTAATACGAAATTCCACAAAATAGAGTTAATCCTTCTCGGATCAACACACCAGGTTTTTTTGGTGAAAAAACAATTAAACTTGAATCCAGAACCTTTTAATAATATTCCCATTCTTTTCAATGAAGTTACTATCTGGTACTCCACCATTATTTAAAATTGTTTAGCCGAACCGATGTTGTTACTGTCACAAACAACAAGAACTTCGTGTAACCCCAATTCTTTTGCCTTTACTAATGATAAAGATAAAAGTTGTGTTGCAAATCCTTTTCGCCTTTCAGAAGGTCGGATACCGTAGCCGATATGCCACCGCTATTAAATAAACTATCATTTAATCGATGGCGGATATTTCCAGCCCCAATAACTTTTTTATTATCATTTACTAACCAATATGTAGAGCAAGGTACCCAATTTTTGGGTATATTTTCTTCTATTTCAGAATCAAGCAAGAAATTAATCATCCCTTTGAAATCCTTTGGGTCTTTACTAATAATCCATGGTATCATATCCTCCCCACTATCCTTCCATTCTTGATAAAAGGATAGATATTCAGATCTCAATTCAATTGTTGGCTTTACTAAATAAACGATCGGCTGCATGGATTCACCTTCTACATATGTTTATAATTTTAATCAATTAGATTTCTGAAACTTCTTCTCTTCAACTATCCAGGTTTGTTCAATTAAGTATTCAACAAAAAAGGCGGCTAATCCTTCCTGGATCAACTCACCCATGTTTATAGAAAAATGCATTTACAAGAAGATTGTTACATCACCCAAGCCTACTTGTGAGATACCTTCTCAATTTCGCAAATCCATTTATAATAAAATAATACAATGCTGAGTAAGAATGGGTTAACGATTGCTGAATACCACAGCTCCCACCATCCATGATTGAAATACCCCCAAGGTTCGGGTAATAAGGTGACTACTTCATATAAAGTAATGGCTAAAACCCATATAGCAATATACAATAATCGTTTATAAAACCGTTGTTCAAACGGGTACCAATTTAGAAACATGATATTAACGGGAGGAATCAATATTGTTAGAGCGGGTAGTACTCCCCAGTTAATTTCTTTATAAAAGTACCAGTAACCATGATATTTAAAGTCTATAAAAGTCTCCGCAACTGCCTGAAAAGCAATTGTAAACGTCCAGATATGAACTATTTGATTTTTTGTCAGTCGCTTATTCGTTATAAATGCAATCAGGTTAAAAAGGACAATTGCAATAATTAGTCCAATCATTATAGAAGGCTCCTTTTTAACAATTAGCTTTCTTCTGCACCTTAAAAATATTCGGCTACACATTTTATGGGTTCGCAAAATACCTTATGTAGGAAACTGTTAGCGGTCTTGCTTTTCAGAAAAGATTTTCCCCCTGTTATTTATTTTCTTCAACTCCCCAACTGTTAATAAGGAAATTCCACAAAGAAGGTCGGAAATTAAAAGGCCAAATCGCTTTCTTAGCAATTTGGCCCAGAAAATTAATTGCATTTTTAAATCAAATAACGTTTGCATTCTGCATTCTATCTTTTAGCAATAGGTATCCGAACCGTTTATCGTTAAAACTGTTGAGGACAGTTCAAATTATCCCTGTACATGAAGTGATTAATAATGCGCTTGCCTCTTTTTACTGATAGGGGTCATTATTAGGGTCCACGTAGGATTCGATTGCCTGATCAAGCGCATTAAATGCTTCCCCGAAAGCACCTGCTGAGGAGATTGTACCCGCGTGCTCAAGCTCTGGTACCGAATTCCTTGCCTGTTCAAGAGCAGTGATGCAATCCTTAACCATCGTACCTTTGTCGCCATATTGCTCAAGTGCAGCGTGGAGTTTCGCAATGCTTTCATCCAAGTTATGGCGCTCCGGATGATCAAATGCCTTTTCTAATTCTTCTTTTACCTGTTGCAGAACTTCCTTCATGCTATCCACTCCTTTATCAGTTTGAGTCCCATCGTATTTTGTCCGTTCATCATAAGCGTTATTCCCAGGACGAATAGGAAATCCCACGGATACGAACCCTAAATGAAAACATCGAGGGGTTTTTTTATGAAGAAATTCGGCTGTCATGTCAGTATCAGGGGAGGCTATTTAGCAGCGGCAAAACACGCCTTGGCTATTGGCGCCGATGCATTTCAATTTTTTCCTAAAAATCCGCGCAGCCTATCGGTCAAAGAGTTTGACAGGGATGATGCCGAACAATGCAAACACTTTTGCAAGGAAAATGGGCTTTTTACTATCGCGCATACTCCTTATCCAACAAGCATTACACCTCACGATGATAAAAAGGATGTGACCATCTCTTCCCTTCTTAATGACCTTCTTATAGCTGATACATGCGGTTCGGCGGGAGTCGTCGTCCATTTCGGGAATAAAATAAGCGAGACGGACCCACTCGCAAGCTACCACCTGATGCTTGAAATGCTTAACAGGGTTTTGTCCCAATGGAATGGTGCCTGTAAAATTTTGCTCGAAAATAATGCGGGTAAACAGGCTGCATTAGGAACAACCCTTGAGGAACTTGTACAAATACGTAATCTATCTGACCACCCGGAAAAAATCGGTTTTTGCCTCGACACCTGCCATGCATTTGCAAGCGGGTTATGGAACGGCAATGATACCGAGATTTTGGTGGAAAAGGCGAATGAACTAGGTTATCGGGAACACCTTGTTGCCATACATCTGAATAATTCCATGCACCCATATGGTTCCCGAAAGGATCGCCATGCCAATATTTACAAGGGTGGCTATATCAAATCCAATGACCTTGAAGATTTGATGGATGCCTTTAAGGATGTGCCTTTCGTGTTAGAGACACCACATGAATTTGGCATTTCACATGAGGAAGAAATTGCACAGCTTAGAGGGTTAAATTAGTAAGTACCCGCAGAGACTAATGTCGAATATAAGTTTTTTGGAGGGTGATAAACAGTGAGAAATGTGCGTTACTTAATAAATGATGAATTCAAAGCAGAAGAAATTGCTGAAGCCTTACGTCTTCAACTTGATGTCAACCGGTACCGTGATGTCCAAATTACTGCTGTCGACAGGCGGAATGAATTAATTGTCCAGGTTCCGGAAGCGAATGATGGGCTTGAAGAAGCGCTCGGCAGTTTTATGGCAGGCTACCAGCACGGAGTTATACTCGAATAACCGAGGTTTCTAAGATTTTACCGCATGGTTCAGGCCATGCTTTTTTATTTTTGAAGTTCAGTTTTACGGGCTTTTAACAACTTACACTTCTGAAAAATCAAAATATATTACACCTTATGGGTTAAACGTGTATACTAGTAGCATTGAAAAGGAGTGTGCAAGATGAAAGCAGCGTATTTAGGGCCACATGGCAGTTTTTCAGAAGAAGCAGCATTGCAAACCTTTGGCCAAAGTGATGTAGATTGGCATTTATGCAGTTCAATTTTAGAAGTGCTTGAAGCAGTCGGGGACAAGGAAGTAGACAGGGGCTTTGTCCCCATTGAAAATTCGATAGAAGGAACGATTAATATTACAGCAGACGGACTTCTTTCAAACGGTTTGTTTATAGAATCGGAAATAATTTTTCCGGTTTCCTTGCATTTACTAACCAATAAGGGCACGTTATCCTCCGATATACGTGAAGTTTGGTCCATCCCCCCTGCGCTTGCCCAATGTAAAAAATACATAAGGGAAACAAAAGTTAAAACAAGGGATTTTGACAGCACGTCTTCAGCTGCCAAAGCGGTTAGCGAAAGTGGAAGGACTGATGTCGCAGCCATAGCATCCAGATCCGCAGCGAACTTATTTGGGTTGAATGCTAGTATGGACACGGTTCAAGATCACCTTGAAAACCACACCAGGTTTATAGTTGTCCGGAAAAAGGATGAACTTCCCGCTCCGGATTGCCATCTGAAGTCAAAAATGATGCTTCTTATTGAACCATCACTTGAACAATCTGGTGTCCTATCGGCAATATTGAACGTTTTTTCTGCTCTCTCAATCAACCTTACGTGGATTGAATCCCGCCCGACCAAAAAGAAATTGGGAACCTATCACTTTTTTGTTGAGGCTGAAACTGGTTTTGATGAATCGCGTACATCCAAAGCACTGACAATCCTGCGTGCGTTTGGCCATGAAGTCGAAGTGCTAGGAAGCTATAATACAATTAAACTATAAGATACCCTGGCTAAATTGTGCAGAAATGCTTTTCGGTGGCTATACAATGTGCGTCTTAGTACTATAGTTAGTGAAAAAAATAACAAATTGCCGCTGCACCCTTATAAGAGGTGCGGCGGTATTTGGTTTCCATTCGTCTGGAAGTGGTGTTCAGGCGGAGGTGTGCAGGTGTTGATTTTTACCGGAAAAAGGGTATCTATCTTACAAGAAAGTGGGGATCCTTGTTTACCGGAATTTCTTAAGGGTTTAAAAAATCACTTTAACGGAAAAATAACTGGGTAAATACTGTTTGGAGTGGATATTAATGGAAACTTTGTCAATGGAAAAAGAGATGGGCGGCTTTATCGGACGTTTGCTTCGGGAAAATTTTGGCCGTGGCCCTGGCTCGGTTCAGTGCGTTATCGCTGACACTTTAATCGTTGTTCATATTACTAATTTCATGTCGCCAATGGAAAAATCATTGATGGAAAGGGATCATGCTGTTTATGTTCAAAAAACACGTGATTTGCTAATGGAGAAGTTAATGATTGATATGAATTTATATATTGAACAGTACTTTGCAACACCTGTTCATGATTTTTATTATGACTGGAACTTAGAAGCACAATCAGGAGCATTTCTCTTCCTGCTTTCCCCTTTTAATCATACCTTGCTTTCCAAGGAATATAGGAATAAAGAAAAACTTCATACCGAAATAAGTCTTTTTAGCGCTGAAGTTCAAAAAAAACCCGATAAGGTTTATTCCCAAATGCTATCCCCTAGTACCCTTCTCATAGCAAGGGCAGGTATTTTGGTACCGATTGAAAAAGAATTGATTCTCTTTGACTTTGAGGAAACGCTGCGTATATCGAAGAGGAGCTTGGAAAAAAAGGCTTTGGAAAAGCATATGCCAAAAATTGAATACTTGTTGGAAGCCCCTATAAAAGACTGTTTTGTGGATTGGGATTATCAAAACGATATAGGATATACCCTTTTTTACCTTGGTTAAACGGTATTTGTGAATTTTTATTGAATTTTTGTCCTTTCCAATGGTATAATGAACGAAGGTTGTGACAAAAATCATAACCACCTTATAAACTATGACGATTCGAATACATTTATATAATTCTGATAGCAATGAATGGACTAGCGCCAAACATAAGTCAGAAAGAGGGATGCTTTTAGGCTTCTCTTTTTCTGGCTTTTTATTTTTGGTACATTCTATTGAAGAAAGGCTGGGATCCCTACTAGATGAATAATGATGGGAATAAAGAAGAAGAAATTATTGAATGTCTAAACATGTTAATTAAGCAAAAACAATTAAATCCGCACAGTCAATCTCCCACCCCAACACCCTTAAAAAAAGGGGAACTGGAACCTTACCTCGAGCGCGCGGCAAATCAGCATTCCGTTTCTTTTGAAAAACAATGCACCCCACATGAAACAGTTTATATAGCCAAGCATCATAATTATACAATTAGATGCAGTATTTATTATCGGTATGCTACCTACTATACGAGGCATCGTGTTATTCTTACCTAAACCGCGAAGAATAAAATGTTTTGTAGAAAGACAGACCATTTCTTTAGACCCCCTCGATTAAAACCTGCTATTTCCCGAAAAAAAGCTGCCCATTAAAATACAGGGCAGCTTTGTTATTATTTAAACCAGCCCTTCTCCTTCGACTGGGTAATAGCTTCAATCCGGTTAGTGACGTGCAGCTTGTCAAGGATTGCTGAGATGTAGTTTCTTACCGTGCCATGGGACAGAGTCAGCTCGCTGGCAATTTCCTTCGTGTTCTTGCCGTCGGCGATCAAGCCCAATACGTCCATTTCCCGTTCTGTAAGAGGATTGTCCTCGCTATACAAATCATCCATAAGTTCAGGTGCGTAAATTCTTTTGCCGGACACAACACTCCGAATTGAGCTTGCGAGCTCTTCGCTTGGGCTATCCTTCAATAAATACGCACTTACCCCGGCTTTAAGGGCTCGCTTGAAATATCCAGGACGGGCAAAGGTTGTCAGGATCATCATTTTGCAGCCGGAATCCTTTAATTCTTCAGCAGCTTCCAGACCGGTTTTTCCAGGCATTTCAATATCCATAATGCACACGTCCGGCGTATATTTCCGGACGAGCTGTACAGCTTCCTCCCCATTTGCTGCCATACCGACCACTTCCATATCGTCCTCAAGATTCAAGAGCGACCCGAATGCACCTAAAAGCATCCGCTGGTCTTCAGCAATAACGATGCGAATCATCGCAACCCTTCCTCCTTTACAATCTCAACTTTTGGCACTTTCATAACCAGTTTCGTTCCTTCCCCATTCAGAATTTCGAGTGTCCCGTTCAGGAAATCCAGGCGTTCCTTCATACCAGCAAGGCCGCTCCCTTTTGAAAAATTGTTCTCGCTAACGTTTCCTGTCCCGTTATCACTGACAATGAGGGTAATATCCTTTGCCGTGTATGCCAGTCTAATGTCACAGTGGGTTGCCTTGCTATGCCGGACAACATTAGTGACTGCTTCCTTCAGGCACATACTTAAGATATTCTCGACAAGGAGCGGTACATTCGGCAGCGACCAGTTGCTGCTGCCTGTAAATTCAATTTCGGCTGCCTTCAGCATTTCTTTTACTCGGACAATTTCTTCGTTCAACCGAATCCCGCGCATCTGAGTTACCATATTTCTGACCTCTTTCAGGGCGGTCCGAGCAGTTTGCTGAACATCTCTCATTTCCGCGATTGCCCGATCACTATCCTTAAG
Organism: Bacillus sp. FJAT-18017; assembly: GCF_001278805.1. Classification (GTDB taxonomy): domain Bacteria; phylum Bacillota; class Bacilli; order Bacillales; family Cytobacillaceae; genus Bacillus_D. Next base: position 2,616,258 of record NZ_CP012602.1, read on the forward strand.
GATCAGCCTTCTTGCCAGGTCACTTTTCAGGCCAATTAATGATAGCTTTTGGCCTAGTGTATCATGAAGGTCGCGGGCAATTCGCTGCCGTTCTTCAATCTTGATCAATTCCGCAATCCGCTGGTTTGCCACCTCAAGCTTTTCTTCCAACTTCTCTTTCTCGTTCCGGTGCCTGAGACTGAATGGCAGGAGAATAAGACTTATGATTACAATTGCAACAAGCGGCAGCTGCTTCAGCAAAAACGCATCCTGGAGAATAATTTTTGTCGTAACAGCTATAACCATTCCAACCAGATGAATTATATATAATGTTAAAAAAGGTATCTTTGTTTTTATATTTCCAATAAAGTAGGCGATAAAAAAGGCAAAATATACGTAGCTAAAAAGACTTGTCAAGGCTATCGAGATGCCGATGAGCAACAATGCCCATAAATAAACTGTCCACCCTTTTGACAGGAAAGCGAGGCGATAAATCGCAAAAAAGGAAAGAATCAAGATGACACCTTCAACAATTCTCACTGTTGAAGGAGATAAAGAAATAAAATAAAATGGCAATATCCCAAGAATCGTCCATATATATGGAGATATGCCCGTCCTTCCCAATAAAGACCAATAACGTTTAAACATATACCGACCCCATTCTGCCTGTTGTCCTACCCACAGTTTACCATATAGAAATAGAAGACTCCCCTTCTTTATTGAAGGGGAGCTTGTTTGCTACTCTGTTTTCGGGTTCATTGAGACACCAGAACGTTCTTTAAGAAATGTCTTAGCTTCTGAATAGCCAACAAAACGCTTCTTCTCTTCGTCCCAAAGGCGGAACTTCAAGGACTCAAGGCTCGTAGATAGTGTGACGGTTGGTACATGCTGAAGCGGTTTTGTGTTTTTATGCACTTCTTCAAGCTTGTAGTTCGGCACCCTTGGCGCCAAATGGTGAACGTGGTGGAAACCAATATTGCCAGTAACCCACTGGAGGACTTTTGGCAGCTTATAAAACGAGCTTCCCTCAACAGCAGCTTGTACGTATTCCCATTCTTTATCATGCTCGAAATATGAATCCTCGAATGTATGCTGGATATAAAATAGCCAGATTCCAAGTGAGCCTGCAATGAACAAAATTGGGAATTCGATCATCATGAACGCCTTCCAGCCAATGGCCCAAATCAACAAAGCACTAATCGCAACGATTCCTGCATTTGTGATCCAAGTGTTCATTTTTTCTGGCATCCTTGCCCCTTTGCGATTGAAACGGCTTTTAATAATAACAAGCCAGATTGGCCCTAAACCGAACATAACGAGCGGGTTACGATACATTCTGTATTTAAACTTATCTAAAGATGAAGCTTTTGCATACTCTTCAACAGTCATCACCCAAATATCACCTGTTCCACGCTTGTCCAAGTTACCGCTGGAAGCATGGTGGATATTGTGGTCGCGTCCCCATTGTGCATAAGGGAACATCGTCAGGATACCGGTGAAAGTACCAACAATCTTGTTCCACTTCCTGCTCTTGAAAAAGGAGTGATGGGTACAGTCATGGAAAATGATGAACGTACGAATCATGAACCCTGCTGTAATAATACATAAAACGAGAGTAAGCAGATAACTAAATGATAGTGCCTTGTAGGCAAGATACCATGTCACGAAATAAGGGATGATGGTATTTGCAAGTTGGATAATACTCTTGGTTGTCTCTGATTTTTCATAAGGAGCAACTTGTTTCTTGAGCTCTTTTTGCTGGATTTTAACAGACATGTTTGTAAAAGGCCCCTTTCATTCCAATCTTAGTACTTTGATTATATTAGAAATGAAAAGTGTTGTGCAGTAGCACCTGTCATGTGACGAATATGACAAATGTCATAAATAGACGGTTTTTTTAAAAAAAATTAGTTCTTTTTTAAAAAAACTAAAGCATTTGATCAATTTTCATTAAAGTCTTGCCGATTGAATCATGGATGGGAAATGTGTCCTTCTCCCGGTCGTATGGGGTTTGGTCCAGGTTGATGATGACGAGCGGGACATCCCTTCCCCGGTATTGAGGAAATGACGCAAATGGAACAACCTTTAGGCTGGAACCAAGTACGAGTATGCAATCCGCTGTCCCGATATGACCGAGGATAGTCTGGTAGCCATCCGGTGTGAACCATTCGCCTGCATCTCCGAACAGAACAACGTCAGGCTTGATGTATCTGTCCCGTTCTTTTCTCGTTTCACATTGACAGCACACATAAAAATTTTCTATAGTATTATATCGGTGAAACATTTCTTCAGCAGAATAAGTTGCCCCGCAGTTTACGCACGCTGCCGTATTCATTGTTCCGTGAAATTCGATTACATTGTGACTCCCGGCTTTTTGGTGAAGGCCATCGATATTTTGTGTAATGATATGGGCTACCCGTCCCTCACTCTCCCACTTTGCAAGGATCTCATGTCCCTGATTTGGTCTTGCATCAGGATGATAAAGGTTTTCGAGTGCAAATTGATAAAATTTGCGGGGCTGGTCAAAAAAGTAGTTCAATGAAAGGATGTATTCCGGTGCTTCCTGATAAAGGCCGGTGCGCGACCGGAAATCCTTAATGCCTGACTCAGTACTTATTCCAGCGCCTGTCAATACGACGATGTTGGTTGAAGTTTGTATGATCTCGGCAACTTTGCTGAAGTTTTTCTGCATTTTCTTCACTCCCGGCGTTGAGCTTTTCCCTTACCATATCATATCTAAATGAGTAAAGGCCTCTATCAAGATACAACGTGGCCTTGCAAATGGTTAAAGTGCTAACGCTTAATTCTCTCGCTTACTTCGTCCAAAACTTCGAGTAACCTGTGAGGGGCGCTGGCAGTATAGAAATCCTCCAGTGACTTTGTCCCGTTGCGAAGGCCATCAATAATTTCATTGACAAGCCCTGCCTCCACCTCATCGTTGCGTATCATATTCTCAAGTTCCAAAACCATTTCTTTTGTAAAATCCATCATGGTAGCCCCCCGCTATTATTAGAATGCATGAAAAGGAACATTAAAGTAGTGGATCAGGAAGATAATGATTGGGATTGACAGCAGGTAAGCCCTGGCCGGATGTGTATGATGAATGGCAATAACGGTGAACAATACAATATCAAACATGAGTGAATACCAAAAATGCCATCCGTGTTCATAAGCTATACTGTTAGTAAAAAGAAGAATAGCCTCCCCGCTAATATAAATCATAGACCACATAAGGATATACCGGAGCTGCCTCCAAATCGTTTCGGGAAAGTGCTGCAGGAAAAGAAGTACACTTAGGGGCATTGTCAAAACTGCATAGAGAATAACAGTCATCCTTTCACTTAAAAGGATACTGGGGTAGAACTTCCATAGAGTATGATCAGCCACAATATATTCGTAAAGGAAACCGCCTGCTGCTATGAAAATCATGCTTGCATGGAATTGCCTCCAGCGCTTCCAATCAGCCCATTTTATCGAGGCTAATACCGTAAAAAGGGCAATGCCAATATGCATACAGTCAAATCCCTTCCCCTTTATTCCACTATCCCGAATTATGAGTTAGACCCAACAACTTTTACAAAGAAAATGGCGGTCAACTGCCGGTATATAGTTTGCGCCACAATTTACCTTTTATGTATGGTTTTCGGGGGGAATAGTTGAGTATTTAGGAGTTTTGGAGTATTGCGAAGAAGGTTGATGGTGAAAAAAACAGAGGGAGTGTTCCTGCCGTACTGTAAAAAATGATTATGACAGGATTGAATTTTACTTATAGATTAAACGGAAGTTTTTTTGAAATTCCTGTTCGTTCAAAGATAATCTTAATGATAAATCTTCCGATCGTAAAACAAATTCTTTAACGCCAATAAATTCTGATTCTGCGATTAAATAGAAGTGTGTTCCCTTCTCAATACCTTTAAAATGTTTCGTTAGTTTATATATTTTCATTAAGTCTGCTCCTGCATGAATACTGTTTGACAGATTAAAAAAAGAGATTCCGGCAATTCACGTTTTATAATACCATCTTTTGTTACCTGAAGAGAATAAAGCTTGTGAAATCTTTCCCCGGGATGCAAACAATTACGATCAGTCCAGTTCAATTTTTATTGTGGACTGATCGTATCAATGGTGGTTTGGAAATTCCTATTTTATTCCTGCTTCCTGAAACTGCTGCTGTGGCTCCTCTTGCCATCCTTTACAAACATTTACCCAGCCTTTCGCTGATGAATACTGCTGGAGCTCATCGAGGGAAACCTCAATAGCGGAGTTCGAGCTTCCGCATGCCGGAAATAAAGTTGTGAAACGCTTCATTGATTCATCAAGAAAAACATCAAGGTCATGTTTAAGGCCAAACGGACAGACACCACCAACCGCATGTCCGGTTTGCTCTAGCACCTCTTCTGCAGAGAGCATGCGCGCCTTGAATCCGAATGAATGTCGAAACTTTTTGTTATCGATTTTTGCATCGCCAGCCGCCACAATCAGGATTGCTGTATCCCCTTCCCCTCTGAAGGAGAGCGTCTTGGCAATACGCGCCGGGATAACCCCGATTGCTTCTGCAGCCAAATCGACGGTTGCACTCGATGTATGAACTCCAAAATATCATTGTCGCGATTATATTGTTTCAAATGTTCTTTAACGCTTTGCAGTGACACCTTAACACAGCCCCCTTTTCTTTAAAAAGTATCTTATCATACTTTTTTAAAAAGGAAAGGCTTCATGCATATTGTATGGTTAATTCTCTGAATAGTATGTTATTTTAGAATTAATTTGAAAACCGCTGAATTAATTTTAAAATCGCCGAATTAATTTCAAAATCGCCGAATTATTTAACGGGAGCAAACTTCCCCCTCACCTGAAGGAATTTTTAACTATCTATAGTTAATAAAGGACATTTTTAGTAACCGTCGATTGTAAAATGTACCTAAAAAACGATTTCGAGTCCATTTCCGCTGCCGAGGCACCTAAAAATGTCCTTGAAAAATGGTTTCGAGTACATTTCCGATATGCAGACACCCCAAAATGTACCTAAACACGAATTCTAGCTATTAATTAAAATTACTTTCCTTCATTAAATCAATTGATTCCAGATGTTTTGAGGAGAGTGCTTTACTTAGCAACTCAGAATCGTAACCATTCGTTCGCAGGGCATCCAAGATTGCTTCCGCCCTGTCTTGCCTGCCGCGCCGCAAATTCGATTCCAGCTGGATTTCTAGCGGCACAACCAGGAACTTATATTCTTGAAACGCGACTTCCTTGTACATGTCCCAAATGTATCTTCCACCTTCCCATATCCCATCCCCTTTGAGATTATCTGGAATCCCTGCTGAATCACCAATATGTACGGCTTCAACCTCAAATTCCTCAATTTTCCAGCGGCCTTTTGTCCAAGAGAAACCAGACGGAAACGTTTGTGTGAAAATTGGAACTTCCCTGGACGAGTACCAGTCGGATCCTGGTTCACCTTGCGTACTTGTTTCCAGTGAGTACGACTTAAACAACTCGGCAAAACGGCTTACGTCCTCCTGGTGCCTGACATATACGTCAATATCTCCAGGCTCCATCTCCGCTCCCTGAAGGACCGAACCGACTGAACCGACAAGGATCCATTCCAAATCAGACCCAGCATCCGTAACTAGCTCTTGAATCCTTACAAGGGCTTTCTCCCATTGCCTCATAAATTCCCCTCCTAATAAAACGATACATTAATTATTTCGTACTGGCTTCATAGTCTCCTTCTTTCTTCCAATTAAAATAAAAAAAGGACGGTACAAAGTGCGTACCGTCCAAGGGTATTCTTAATGACTATTTTGTTTTCCTGTCCTTTTGAAGTGCTTTGTTTAGACGTTCCTCGTTATCAAGTCCGTGGTCGCTGAATGCATTGTCGCTTGTAAATTCATTCCCGACTGGCCCGCCGCTCATTTTATCGGTGCCAATATTTCGATCAGTTCGTTTAGCAGCCATTAAAATCCTCCTTTTGCATATTTGTCGTCGTTTAGTATCCCCAGGTGGCAAATCACTATTCTTGCATAGCATATAGACATTCACCTATACATCTATTTTCATCATACATATAGTGTTAATGAGAGGAGGGATAACTCAATGGATCGTCTTATCCTATTGATGCTTGCTACTATAGTAGCCGGTTTCTCATTACTTCGCCTGCCTTTAACAGGGCCTATATTCAATCCTATTAATCCAATCATTGACTTTATCGCAATTATCGCCATCCTAATAGTCTCACTATATCTGATTTTCCTGGCAGTTAAAGCAATACTGCACAAGAATTAGCAAGATGCCCGGTTGCAGTTCTGCACCGGGCCTTTTATTTGGTTTGAAAAAAAATCTCAAGATCTACCAAAGGTAATTGGACCTGATGGATATCTCAAAATGAGCAATGCCCTAATTACCTGTGGTCACAATGTATCTATCCCATGTAGCGGATGTGCTATATCCATTTTCAGAGCAAATGCACCTGGCTATTAAGGAGTCTGACGACTTTGTTCCCGTTCCTGTCTTCAAGCCTGTGAAAGCCTGTATCTCCTGTTGGAAAAATAAATTCATTAACCGTCGGAAGTTTCAAGTAAGCCTGAATAAGGTTCGATATCATCCCTCCATGTGAAACGACAGCAACCCTGTCTAAATCGCCAAATTCATGAATTACTTTTTGCAGAAAAACCTCAGCTCGGAACCGAAACTCGAGGTCAGATTCCCCGCATTCAATCGCCACATAAGGTGGCCGGCCGCCCTCCGGCAGCGGATACCTTGTGGCGGCAACTTCAAAAGGAATACCTGCAAGGACCCCATTATTCCACTCCATTAGCAGTTCATCCGTTAGTAGTTCGCAGCCAGCCGCATCTTGGAGAATTTGGGCCGTTTGCAGCGCACGTTTAAGCGGACTTGCCAGAATGATGTCCGGTTTAAGGGTTGCAGAAAGATAGCCTGCTAGTTTGGCAGCCTGATTATGGCCAAGCTCTGTCAGTGGAAAATCCGCTCGCCCTTCATGTACGCCTAATAGATCAGCCTCTGATTCGCCGTGGCGAATAAGCAATAATTCCAAAATTTAATTCCTCCTAGTAGTAAAATATATCAGCGTTTCCCGGCCTTTTACGATCGTTCGTTTCTCAAGCACCATGCCAATCCGTTCGGCAACACGTATCGAGGGCAGATTTTTATAAAAAATCATCGATATAACCCTGTTTAATCCTAAATTATAGAATCCAAACTCCTTCACAGCAAGTGCTGCCTCGGTGGCATAGCCTTTGCCCCAATACTTTCTTGCAAATAGATAGCCAATTTCCATCTCATTTACACCATCTACAACTTGTGGTACGATTCCGCATTGCCCTACAAAAGCCCCGTCTTCCTTCCGCTCACAAATTCAAAGCCCCGTATTGTATTTTTGATAAATATCTAAGTTCCAGGAAATCCACTTCTCAGCATCCTCTGTCGTTTTAGTTGATGGGTAAAATTGCAAGGCAATGGGATCGGAAAAAATAGACATGAGATGGTCGGTATCCTCCCTTGTCATTTTTCTCAACAGTAAACGATTCGTTTCTACTATGTTTGAATCCTTATCTATAGTAGGCAATATAGGCCCTCCCACATTGAGAAACAGCAAGAATAAAGGAAGCAATTCCTCCTGAAATAAAAATTCCTGCATAAAAGCGAATCTCATCAAATTTCACAGAATCGGATACCTCAAAACCAAGAAAAGTTAGTCCAATTCCATTCCCATCGATTGTCGCTATACTCTTCCAAAGTTGTATTCCCTTTACAAAAAACAAGGCGCCGAAAACAAGTAGAAGAATAATCCAAATCACCCGTACAATAGAACCCATTCATAACACCCCTTCAGGTTTCAGTTATTTACAGAATATAACAAGAAGTTCGCTCTTTAAAGAGGGTGAAAGAAAAAAAGAAGGCTGCAATGCTGCAGTCTTCTTCTTTCCATTCTTAGTGGATTAATCCTGGAGGCATGATAAGGGAATTTCCACGAAACCACATTTAGTGGATTAATCGTAGTGATCCGAGACAAGATTTTTCCACGAAGCCTAGTACATTTACTTGTCCTGTTTTGTTTTCTGCGCTTTTAGTGCAATTCGTTCCAGCCCATTGTTGGCAAACTCGACATCGGTCTTTGGCATGGCACGCTTGCTTTCCTTGTTTTTGTTCTTTGGCATTTCGGCACCCCCCTTTTACGTTTCTGCTTTCTTTAGTGTCTGCAAAAAGAAGGATTATTATTTTTTATAGCGAAAAGTATATCGGTAAAAAGTTAGATGGGAATGATGCTGATGATTAGGTATCCGTTTTTGAAAGATGGAGCTGCAATCGGGGTGACTGCACCTTCATCGGGTGTCCAGGAAGAATTGCATGGAATTGTGAAGCAGGCAAGGAAGCGGCTGGAGGAAAAAGGATATAAGATTTATACTGGAGAAACTGTTTGGACCGATTATAAGGCCAAATCAGCACCGGTAAAGCAGCGTGCCGATGAATTAAATAGCATGTTGGCCGACCCGGAAGTAGACATCATCATCCCCCCTTGGGGTGGCGAGCTTCTAATAGAAATACTGGATTTGATTGATTATAAAAATGTCCCAGCCAAGTGGATACTTGGTTATTCAGATACTAGCCTACTCCTATTTGCAATCACCTTGAAAACAGGCATTGCAACAGCGCACGGTACAAATCTCGTCGATTTGCGCGGCGAATTTTCGGATCCAACGACAGCAATGTGGGAAACAGTCCTAAAAACCACAAACGGTGGCAGCGTCACACAGACATCATCGGAAAAATTCCAGCTAAAATGGTCCCATGACACTCCTACTCCTTGCTTGTTTCATTTAACAGAGCAAACGGAATGGAAATCAGTTTCAGGCCGCAGTGAGCGAATGACAGGACGTCTGTTGGGAGGCTGTATTGATATTATTCGCCATGCTGCAGGCACTCCGTTCGGGGACGTCAAAGCCTTTAGGGAAACCTACATTCCGGGTGAACCGGTCCTTTGGTATTTTGAGAACTGTGACTTGTCTGCAACCGACCTACGCAGGTCACTTGTGCAGTTGAAGCTTGCCGGTTGGTTCGAAAATTGTAGCGGGCTTTTGTTTGGAAGAAGCGACGCCAACCACCAGGTAGAAGGATATACTGTCGAGGATGTATACAACGATTTAGCCGAAGAATTAAGCGTGCCAATCGTATATGATATTGACTGTGGACATATGCCGCCGCAGTAACGTTTATTAATGGTGCCTTTGGCGAGGTTCGTTATGACAATGGGAGCGGAACGGTCATTCAGTATTTTAAATGAGTTTCCATGCAAAAATTTAAACAATGATTTTTAAGCGTAGTCTTTTACCGAGTTAAATCTATAAGTGTTAAGCATTTTAATTATGTTTTCGCTTGCTAAATCTTTTTTTATAAGTTAATGTAGTTTTAATATTTCAAATAATTTCATAACTGTTCTTATCCAGAGAGGCAGAGGGACTGGCCCTATGAAGCCTCAGCAACCGGCTGATTTTTATCAGCGATGGTGCTAACTCCAGCAGGTTAAAAGCCTGACAGATAAGAGGAAACGGATGACATTTCGGGACTTCTCTTATGGAAGTCCTTTTATTTTTGTCCTCTAACCTTTCTCCTCTTAGTACCCATTAAGGAGGAAATACTGTGAAAAACCACCATATCCAGACTGATTTAGTGCAAATCGGTAACCGTAGTGAAAACACTACCGGAGCTGTTAATCCGCCAATCTACCTCTCCACTGCTTACCGCCATGATGGACTTGGCTTATCGACAGGCTACGATTATACAAGAACAAAAAACCCTACCCGTGCCCTGCTCGAAGAGAATGTTGCCCGCCTTGAACAAGGCGACCAGGGATTTGCCTGCAGTTCCGGAATGGCCGCAGTCCAGCTCGTCCTCTCCCTCTTTAAAACAGGTGACGAATTGATTGCCTCGACTGATCTTTATGGTGGCACCTTCCGTCTCTTCGCTAACTATTCGGAATTATACAAGGTCAAACCCCATTATGTTAACTGTAATGAAACCTCGGAAATTGAAAAAGTGATAAATGAAAACACGAAAGCCATCTTTATCGAAACACCAACCAATCCTCTTATGCAGGAAATTGATATTGAAAAGGTATCGAAAGTTGCAAGGAAATATGGGCTTTTGCTGATCGTAGATAACACCTTCCTCACTCCTTTTTTGCAAAAACCAATTGGACTTGGAGCAGACATTGTCATTCATAGTGCCACAAAATACATTGGCGGCCATAATGATGTGCTTGCGGGATTGGTGATTGCCAAGGGTGCTGAACTTTGTGAAAGGCTTGCAACAAATCACAACAGTATTGGGGCTGTTTTATCTCCATTCGATAGCTGGCTTTTAATTCGCGGTCTCAAAACGCTTGGTTTAAGAATGGAACGCCATCAGCAAAATGCATCCGACATTGTGAACTACTTTAAGGAGCGTCCCGAAGTAAGGGATGTCCTTTATCCTGGCAAAGGCGGCATGGTGTCGTTCCGTGTCCAAAAGGAGGAATGGGTTGCCCTCCTTCTGCGGAATTTAAAACTCATCTCATTTGCTGAAAGCCTTGGAGGCGTTGAAAGTTTTATTACCTATCCAGCAACGCAAACACACGCAGACATCCCCGAAGAGATTCGTTTTAAAAACGGTATTGATAATTGCCTGCTCCGCTTTTCAGTCGGAGTTGAATATATTGATGACTTGAAAGCGGACTTGGATGAGGCTTTTACAAAGATAGCTGAGGAGGAAAAAGGACATGACAGAGCAAACGTACTCATTTAACACGAAAGTCGTGAATCAGCACGCATTCAAGGAAGAGAAAAACGGAGCGGTCAATCCACCTCTTTACTATTCATCAACCTTTCACCAAAACGAGTTCGATTCGTTTGGAGATTACGATTACAGCAGGTCCGGAAATCCAACCCGTCAAGTGCTTGAAAAAACAATTGCAGCTCTTGAAGGCGGAGTGAAAGGCTTCGCGTTCGCCTCCGGGATGGCGGCCATTTCATCGGCCTTTATGCTATTATCTGCCGGCGACCATGTGCTGATTTCTAAGGACGTGTATGGCGGAACCTTCAGGATGGTGACCCAAGTTTTAGCAAAATTCCGGATTGAACATACGGTTGTCGATATGACAAATTTAACTGAGGTGTCCAGCTCATTCAAACCGAATACAAAAGTTGTTTATGTAGAAACACCGTCCAACCCGCTTCTTCAGATTACCAATATTAAAAAAGTGGCAGAGCTTTCGAAGCTGCACCGATGTCGTCTTTACGTAGATAATACGTTTTTGACACCTCTTTATCAAAAGCCGTTGGAACTTGGAGCAGACCTCGTTCTCCATAGTGCAACAAAGTTTCTGTCCGGTCATAGCGATGTTGTTGCAGGCCTTGCAGTTGCGAAGGATGAAGAACTTACGACTGAGCTTTATTTTATCCAAAATTCGTTTGGAGCTATTTTGGGTGTGCCGGATTGCTACGAGCTACTAAAGGGAATGAAGACCTTAAGTGTACGGCTTGGGTCTTCCACTCGGTCAGCTGAGCGGATTGCGAAATATTTGAAGCACCACCCTTTGGTTGAGGAAGTATTTTATCCAGGGCTCTCTGATCATCCCGGCCATTCTGTCCACTTCAGCCAGGCAACAGGTGCAGGGGCGGTCCTTTCCTTCCGCCTTCCAAATCGGGACATTGCCAAATCGGTCGTGGAAAACCTGCAAATACCTGTATTTGCAGTCAGCCTTGGAGCCGTCGAATCAATCCTCTCCTATCCAGCAACAATGTCACATGCTACAATGCCAACTGACGAAAGGGAGAAACGCGGCATCACCGACGGACTGCTCCGCTTCTCGGTTGGACTTGAGGACTGTGACGATATCCTGAGTGACTTTGAAAATGCACTCGGCAAAGCGTCAAGGGCTAACAGAGGCAGTTTAAAGGTGAAAATAGGCTGAGTCCCTTTTAATAATGCTGCTCTGAAAAAAAAGGACCTTCCTTGAGGAGGCCCAATTTGACTGCTATCCCAATTATATGTAAAACCTTCGATAAAAGCATGGGAAAAGTGTTCCTTGCAAGCCGCTCATACCACGTCTATATGAGCGGCTTTTCACATTGGTCCAACCTGCTACCGATTTTTCACCCATGAGGTTAATGAATGACAATTCGCTGTCTCTGCAGTCCCTGAGTTGTCATTCATCAGGTTTATGAATGACATTTGGCTTTAGCGGGCTGTCCGAGTTGTCATTCATCGGCTTAATGAATGACATTTGGCTTCAATGGGCTGCCAGAGTTGTCATTCATAATCTTTATGAATGACATCTGTCTTCCTCTGACTGCCCGAATTGTCATTCATTGGCTTTATGAATGACATTTGGCCTCACCGTGCCGTCAATATGACTAACACTTTTCTTCATCAGAAACTTCACTCTTTGGCTAATTCCTTGCTTTTCCCTGCAAACTTGAAAACCAGGATTCCTGCAACAATGACAAGTGCTCCTATCAGCTTATTAGGTGTCAGGTCCAGCTTTTCCAGGCCTAGCCAGCCCTGAGTGTCAAACAATATGGCTATTGCAAGTTGTGAGACAAGGACGATGGACATGGCGTATGTTGGCCGCAAGTATTTAAAACTTTGAACTATACAGACTACTATGCCAATGCCTGTTAGTCCCCCAAACCAATACCATGTCTTCATATTCTCCAAGTTCAACATTGCAGTTCCTTCAACAAAAATGCCGATGATAAATGAAGCTAAGCAACCAAGGCCCAATACCAATGTTGTCGCAGAGATGGTTCCGGCTTTTTCATTAACTCTGCTGTTAAAATTGTTTTGAATACCAACAAATGCACCGCCAATAATGGCTATTATAAGGCCTGCTAGCAGAATGATATCTCCCTTCTATCGCCTGCTATCTTAATTATGGTTCATATATACTTCGGCTTGCATAAGCCTCAAGCCCGTCCCGTTTCTTAATCTTGATTAATCCTCTCTTCCGCTCAACAAGGCCTTCGTTGGAAAACCTTGGTGAGATCCGATTTTATAAGGCGGTAACTTGTACCAATCAAGTTGGGTATAAATTCTACCCACCAAAAAACCGCCTCGTAGGCGGCATGAAATTTTTTATGTTAGTTCAGCGGTTGCAGCAGGTTTGTCCTTCAAGACTGACAGCCAAATGATAAAAGTGAGCATACAGAGTGCTCCGAATAGCTGCAGGCCGTGGAGGATGGTTCCGAACCAGATGACCGAAATGACCATGGCGGTTAGCGGCTCGACACTTCCCAGGATGCTGTTTTCGACTGGTGTTATGTATTTCAGGCTGCCGAGTGTCAGGACGAAGGCCATTGTCCCGAACAAGATCAGGATCAAAAACAATCCAATCGTTTCCCAGTTGGCGATTGCGGTCCAGCCAGGCGAGGTCCAGACCCTGGTTCCCAGAGAAAGTGTGCAGCCGGATATAAACATCGCCCAGCCTACAATGGTCAGGACTCCCCATTCATTCATCAGGCGCAGTGGATACAGGGCATAGAATGCGAAGGCTAAACCCAGCAATAGCCCCCAAATGAGTGCCTCCCGGCTAACAACAAGTGTATCAAGAGAGCCATTTGTTAAAAGGAAAAACAATCCGATAAGCGTTCCGGCCACACCAATCAACTGCTGCTTGCCAGGCAGTTTCCTCGCTGTTACCGAAACAAAGATGATGATAAAAATTGGCGCCGAGAATTGCAGGAGTGTTGCCATTATTGCGTTACTTGCATGAATGGCTGCGACGAACGAGTACTGAAGCCCAAGCATTCCGACCATGCTGAAAAGGATGAGACGGGACCACCAGAACTTGCTTTTCCAGATACCAAAAATCTTGTTGTTGGAAAACGCAACAATTGATAACAACAGCACACCCGAAATCAGGAGCCGGATTGATAGCAGAAAGGCAACAGTTACGCCAGTATCTTTTAAAAGCCACTCCATCAGCGGGCCGGTCATTCCCCAGAATGCAGCTCCGATGATAACCATGGACAGGCCCCGAATCCGCATCGCACAGCCTCCTTTCATATTTTTGATATGTGAGTTTTTTCGACAAAAGTCTGTTATATCTCTAGTTTATGCGGGTATAAGGGTAGAAAGCCAGACAACACCAGGAGGACAGCTTATGCCGCAGTATGTGATTACGTTTATTAAACATGATGAAAGCAAGCCAAGATCGAAGCAAATCCTTGGAGATCGAGTTTCCGATATCTTCAAGCAGGTATTCGAAATTGAAAAAGACCACACGATTGTCTCGATTGAAAACAAGTCGGTAAAAAGATGAATCGAAGGACAGGCTGGCTATTGCCGGCCTTTTTATTTTGCCAGGGAAACTGGCGGGTTACGCCTTTGTTCTTTAGCGGACAGCAGTCAAATCAGGGGCAAGAATCTGATGCAGTTCATCAAGGCTCCTAATTTCATAGTTTGGCAGTATGTCAGTTTCATTGACTTCGATTCCGGGATTAAACCAGCACGTGTCAATACCAGCCAGGTTGCCGCCCTTAATGTCAGCGGTTAAGGAATCGCCGATGATGAGAGTGTTTTCGAATTTGAAACCGGGAATCCGCTCAATCACATAATCAAAATATTCCTTCATAGGCTTTTGGTAGCCTGTATCTTCTGATACGAAAACGTCCTTGAAAAACGGGAGCAGTCTGGAATCGGTCAAGCGGCGGTGTTGTGTTTGCGAGATGCCGTTGGTGATGATATAAAGATTGTGATTTTCATGGAGACGCATGATAAGATCCATTGCCCCAGGGATTAAGTGGTGGCCTTCATCAAGGAGGCTGCGGTATTTATGTTCTAGCAAGACGCCATCAACTTCTTTGCCCAATTCACTGAAAAAGCGCGAGAATCGAGTATAGAAAAGTTCATCCCTAGTAATGGTTCCGTGCTCAAATGCTGCCCAAAGGCTTTGGTTAAGCTGCTGGTAGGCAAAAAACATTTCAGGTGTAAATGACAGGCCCTCAGATTGGAAAAGCGAACGAAGCGCTTCTTGTTCTGTTGCAGAAAAGTCAAGCAGTGTATTATCCACGTCAAAAAGCAATGTATGGTAATGTTTCATTATATACGCCTCACTTAAAAAATTCTTTTTCCATCATACCATACAACAGCCTACTGTTTAAGGAGAAAAGGTTCCGTATTGAGGCGATATTCAAAAATATCTGTTACAGATGCTAGGGTTCATTGTATGCATCAAAATGGGGTTCTGTTGGAGATTCTCTTATAAATAAAGGTATAGTCCATATCCTAGTAACCAGCAAAATTAAAATAAACGGAGATTTTCCCGTTATATGCAAAATGGAGCTTGTATCGGTATAAATAAGCGGAGACTTTCCAGTTATGCCAAGCGAAAGCCGGTATTTTCATCGGTTTTGAGTCAATAGGCGGAATCTTTCCGTTTATTTATACTAATTTTAATGCTATAAACTAATTTAACGGAATTTATCCGTCTATTTAGCAGCTAGGGACTTAACTTACAAAAATGGAATTTCATAAATTAAGAAAAGACGAATGAATTTGCATACGTCTTTTCTTGCATCTATTCTGCAATTTAATTTTGGTCCATTAATTGAACTTTAACTTTTTCTTCTTTCCCGTCCAAAATTACGGCAGTTTCAATGTTCTTAAGATCCCAAAGCTGCCCGCCCATCGAGGTCGAAGCTTCGTTTTGTTCATTAAGTGTGAGTCCGGCAACTCCCATGGACAACGTATCGGTAATGACATCAAACTCAAATTCCCCTTTAGGCCTTTCGTTCTTTCCTTTATACTTGAGAAATACGTCTGTCGTTGAGTAACCGATACGATCCTTTATTGTCAATGTTACTTCCCAATTTTCTGATTCACCTTCAAATATGCTTGTCGTTTCTTTTGTTAAAAAGGTATTTAGCTCCTCAAATTCAAAGGTCTGATACATAATCATATCTCGTTGAAATACATAGAATACAGGCAGCACGTCGAGCGGCAAATCCGGATAGGTAGACCGCAGCTCCTCTGCAGTGCCTATAACCTCCCGTTTAACATACCCTGCATTGGTACTTGGTATTACATAGTTATAGTCAGGTTCAAAAAAACCCATCACCGTATATTTTTCCATCTCAGGAGCGAGCAGCTGCTGGTAGGATGAAGTCCGCTTTACATTAATTTTTGATAGATATACCCTTTTTGTGCCGTCATCCCATTCAGCACTTAGAATAAAAACCTTTTCCCCCGGAGAGAGCGGGGCCTGAATGGATTCGGATCCCACTTGCGTACTAAGTACCTCCGACTCAACTTGCCATTCAGAAAAAATAACACTGCTTGGTGTAACAGGAAAAGTCGGCACCAACTGGTCAAACGGAATAGTCTCAACAGCTTCGGCTTTTTTGATGGCCTTCTTGACTTTTTTTGCCGAGATGGCGGAAGGGTCTGTTTGCCCCTCGCCCAACAATACCATTGGCCGCGAATCAGAAGATGACGACAGAAATATGTGTGGTTGTGTACTAACCTCCTCTTCTTCAGTTTCTTTCGGCACGGTTTCCTTTTCTTTCGGCTCGTCAATTACGATATTCAAAAAAAAGATGGAAATAATCATGAAAATGGCCGGTACTATGTATTTCTTCAATCTTGTTTCCCCCAATTGGCCAGAGTGTCTCAGTTTACATTATGAGTAAATCGATTATTATTTGTGATCTTCTTTCAAACTCAATGGGATTGTTTCTTCTTTTCCGTCCCATTTTACTATGTAGTTCACCTTTTCTGTTTTGGATATTGCCCAGTTAATCGTGTTAATTGAGGTCACATGATTATTCTCATCCAACTGGTGGCCGCCTTCCCCTGCCGACCATGATTGACCATTGACAGTCGTTTCAAATTGACCGAATTTATCCCCGCTCTTTCCTTTGTAGGATAGCTGCGTTTCAAAGCTTCCATTGCCAAGTTTTTGTTCAACTGTTAATGTTATCTTCCAATTTTCCGATTCGCCTTCATAGACCAATACTTCCTTCTTGGTCAAAAATGAAATCAACTGATCATACTTATGTGTTTCAAAAATCATATCAGAGGTTTGGAATACGAAAAAAGCTGGTAAAGCAGCCAGTCCGAGGTCGGGAAAATCCCTTTGCAATTCCTCCTGTGATCCTGTGACCATCTGGACGCTGTAGATCCCATCAATGCTGGGCGGAATTTCCGGGTGGTTTTCTGTTTCTGAAAAAGCGATGACTGAAAAAATCTCGGGATTAGGTGAAATCATTTCTTGATAAGAATAGATACTTTGAACATCAATTTTTGCAAAGTAAGTCGCTTTGCCTCCCTGGGCCCATTCGGCTGTGATAATTAACCCTCTAATTCCCGGTGCTGCAGGAATAATGTACAAGTCATCTTCTTGCTCGTAATCAATCATCATCCCTTCTTCAGGGGCATATTCAGTAAACGTCACTTTACTCGGATAAATAGGATAGGTAATCGCAAGCCGTTCCCATGGCATGACAGAAATAGTTTCAGCCTGTTCCATGGCGCTGGCTAGCTTTTCTTTGGAAATGCTTCGGAGATCGGCCCCTTCTTTTTCCAATAAAAAAACTTCCTCTGACCCGCTATTGCTCATAATGCTTGGGAGGTTATCTGGTTTCGTAGCTGAAGCAGCCGGCGTTTCTTTTTTGGGCGGCTCCGTGACTTGATTGATGAATAAAATCGAGATTAACAGTATGACTGCTGGCAGGATGTATTTTTTCATAAAATTATATTACTCTTCTTCTGTTTCTTGATAAAAAGGCAGTTCATAGTTTTGGACGTGGATACTTCCATCTGCAAAATCGATAAACAATTTCCATTCCCAATGCCCATTCAGCCTCTTGGTGATCGGTACCCAGAACTCTATCTTTTTCCGTTCAAGTTCCTCAGCCATCTCATATATTTTCATAAACTCCTCGAAAGATGCTTGAACTGTGACAAGGCCAGATAACCGTTCCAAGGCATCTTCTTTTATACTGATCTCCTTGAGAGCTTTAATTTCTTCCTCAGTGGCCTTACCTATAATCTCGCCATCCCTCGGTTTGCGGTCATAAATGTTTGCCATGTTTTTTCTCTCCCCTTCTTTTTTTTCACCATACTCATTCATATCCGTTAGAAAAAGAACTCCATCATTTGATATGTTATACCGATATTCTGTTGGTACTTTTACAGAAATATATGGACGGACAATGTCCCACGTTTCCAGTGCATGCTTCTGATATCGTTCAATCTGGCCATGGATATACACGAAATAACTTGGGAAAAGAGGCAGGATCTTAGTCCAGATCCTAAGCTTGATTTCAATAGAATATGATTTGGCTAAAAATTCATCCATGATATGTTCTGGTACTTTTCCAATGATCGTCCCGTCTACAAGCTCCATATATCCTCATCACCTCGGTTCAATTACTACCTCTATTCGCCATATTCATTCAAATTTCCTGCGAATCATCCTCAAAATGGAAAATAAACCAGCAAATGAAAAGCGCCATCCAAAAAGGATGGCGCTCGGGTGTAGCTAATGTGATAGTTTCATGATGGCATAGGCTTAAAGGCTCCTATTTTGCAAAACGGTGGTTGCCGATTGTAATGGTCGTTTCGCGGGAGAAGCCCCATTTTGAAACGGCTGTTTCCGGGTTGAAGAAGAACAGGCTGCCATTGCCCTGGCCCTGGAATGCGAGAGCTTCGTTGACGGCGCGCTTTGCTTCAGCATCTGCCGGCTCGTTAATTGCGCCATCTTGTACTGGCGAGAATGCGTAATATCCGTTGGCAACTTCATTGATGACACCTTTTATCGTGTCAGGGAAATCTTCACTTGCGACACGGTTCAAGACAACGGTTGCGACTGCAACTTTACCTGCATAAGGCTCGCCTTTTGCTTCGGCATGGACAAGGCGGGCAAGCAGGTCTTTTTCAGCTGCTGTAATGCTAGAGTTCGGGATTGTGAGATTTTTGCCGATCGGAAGCTGTGCGTTTTTAGCGTTATTGATTTTCATTAACTCTTTAATTGGAATACCGTATTTTACGGCGATTTTCCAGTAGGTTTCGCCTTTTTGTACTTTGTGGTTTGCTGCTGCATCAACTGGCGCAGCGTTTGTGAAAGCCGACATCGAAAGGATGAGCCCGGCTGCAAGTACTAGTTTGATAAACTTGTTCATTTTCATTTTCCTCCTAGTAGTTTCAGTTTCGCTCTCTAAAGGCTAGGCTACCAGCTGTAACATTCCGTTTCATGCCCCAATTTTACCCAAAGTGCTGATGGCGTATCTAAGCTCTGTTGTGGCGGGAATTCTGCAAAAACCAGCCAAATCTTTCCGGAGCCGGTAAATCCCCCTGATTTAGACTTCCTAGCTAAAAATTGGATGATAATTTACAAACTGTTTCATTCGCGTTACATCGGGTTTTTTAGTTAAATAAGTTAGTAACATGGAATAAAACAGGGTAAAGAATACTGACTGTAATGATTATAGATTCTTCCTGGACTGGTTAGAATTTTAAAGATATGGAGGCTGATGCGTATGGGCCGATTGATTATGCTGATTGGGCTTGTGTTTTTAATAAATTTCTCGTGGCCGACAATTGAAGGCCACTTTAAGAACCCTGGAGATTCATTGAATCGGGTTCAAGCAGAAGTAACAACTCTTGCGGAAAATCCTGAAATCCGTGATGCAGCAGACAGATTTGCCGAGGCGTTCAGGCAGTTTATCGAGCAGGCCGGCATTCTTTTTGGAAAAATAACAGACGATGTTCGTGACGAGACACAGTCAGCCCCTCCTGAAAAGGTTGACCTGCAGCAGCCTGAGCAATTGTTTTCGGTTTACAATATTGAGCTGGGCGACGCGAAGGCGGATGTTGAGAAGCGGTTGGGCAGCGAAAAGCGTTCAACTCTTAACGAATACGGTTTAAATTGGAATGTGTACCATAAGGATTATCAGCAGTTTGTGATGGTCATGTATGATAAGGAAGATCGGGTTGCTGGATTGTATTCCGGCCAGGATTTAATTGCTTCAACAAACGGGATCGAGCGTGGCACAGCGAAGGATGCTGTCCGTGAAAAGCTCGGGACTCCGCTTCGGACGATCCAAAAAGGCGGAATCCACTACCGCCTGCAGCAACAAGAAGATTATGATATCTATTTTGAAGACGGCGCGTATGTGACTGTTTTTTACGATAAGCACGAGGGCAATACAGTCACCGCCCTGCAGCTTGTCAGACAGGATGTTGAGGAAAAGAAGACAGATTTATACGGCGATGCAAGCGGTGCATTGAAGGAAGGCTTTGAATATCAGCTGTTTGACTTGACGAATGCAACCCGCGTCAATCACAGACTGCCAATCTTGGAGTGGGATGACCATGTACGTGAAACGGCGAGGAAGCATAGTGCCGACATGGCAAAGAACAATTATTTCAGCCATACGAACCTTGATGGAGAATCCCCTTTCGACAGGATGGAAGAAGATAATTTACGTTTTATGCTTGCCGGTGAAAACCTGGCGTACGGCCAGTTCAGCAGTATTTTTGCTCACGAGGGGCTGATGAATTCCAAAGGGCACCGTGAGAATATTTTAAAAAGCCAGTACGAGTTCCTTGGGGTAGGTGTCGCATTTAACGAGAAATCGCAGCCGTATTTCACGCAGAATTATTATGCGGATTAAGTTTCGGAATCAGTTGCTTCGGGTCCGGGCAGACTAAGGTTGGGCGAGCTTTGCGGCTTGCCCAATTCCTTCGTGGGGAGTGATCATCATGGCTAGAAACAAACTAGTGGTTCCTGGTTCGGAGAACGCGCTGAATGGGATGAAAGAGGAAATCGCCAATGAGTTTGGAGTACAACTTGGTGCAGATACGACCGCACGAGCGAACGGTTCGGTTGGGGGCGAAATGACGAAGCGTCTCGTCGCCCTTGGCGAACAAGCAATGCGAAATCGGCAGGGACAATAGTCTGGTTGACGATTTTTGCAGGGAAAGCTGCCTGGCCATTGTGGCTGGGCAGCTTTTTTGTGGTTTTGGCTTGGGTGTAAATGTTTCTGGATTGTGAAAACGTCCGATATAATCTTTGAAGAGGGTGATAAATTTCAGAAACCGTCCGATAAAATTCCAAAACCGTCCGATAAAATTGTGTCAAAGGTATAAAGTAACTCAGGGCAGCGTTTTAAGGAGGAAATAGTAACCGTTATTGATCCGTTTCCCGACAGCAACTAGCAAACCGGACATGAATTCCATGCCCGGCTTCCCCTTACAACTTTAATTGATACGCTTTAACGATAATCCCGTCTTCGGCGGGCTCGAAATCGAATTCGGGTTGCCGCTCAAAGCCTAGTCCTTCGTACAGTTTCATGGCATCACTCATAAATGAGCCGGTATGCAGACCGATTGCAACGTGCCCTTTCGCTCTGGCACGCTTGATGCATTCAAGTACAAGAGCTTTCCCAACTCCTTTGCCACGAAAAGCCTTTTCAACAGCAAGCACACGAATTTCGGGGTGCGCCAGTTCATCCAGATGCCCTTCATATGCATCGCTTTTTGCAGGAAACAAGGCGACACTTCCGGCAATTTCTCCACCAAGCTCAGCGACAATCAGCTCGACTCCCTGCTGCTGATCCGCTTCAGATGAGATCGCCTTCTTCAGTGCTTTCCAATGGTCGGCAGGAATTTTATCGGAATGCTCCTCATAAGAAGCTAGCCGCTGTGCACGAATCAATGGCAATTCCTCTTTTTTCGCATCACGAATGTTCATTAGTCCTCGCTCCCCGGTACCAGGAATTTTTGACGCTTTCCGCTGATTGCTTCACGGCCATGCTTCGTAACCAGGCCGCTCAAATCTGGCCCTTTTGGCAAAATGCCTTTCGATTTTTGGTCATCAGCCGCAATATGGTTAGAAAGATGGTAATGCACCTTGATAGCATGGAAATCGGTCGTATCGCCAAATCCCGGAGTTTGATACAAGTCGCGCAAGTATCCCCAAAGGTTTGGGAAATCAACTATGCGGTTGCGGTTTGTTTTAAAAGCGGCATAATAGGCAGCATCAAAGCGCACCAGCGTTGAATAGAGGCGGACATCGGAATCGGTTATGAAGTCGCCAAATAGGAACCGGCGCGAACTTAACCGTTCCTCAAGCTCGTCCAGCCGGGCAAATAACGTATCAAAAGCCTGCTCATATGCCTCCTGGGACTTGGCAAAGCCGCACTTGTAAACCCCATTGTTCACTTCATGAAAAATAACATCGTTCAAGGTATCAATATCTTCCCGCAGGTGCTTTGGATACAAATCCGGAGCATTTTCCTTATGGAAAGGTACCCAAGCCGTTTCAAAATAGTTCGTTAACCGGAAATAATCATTATTGACTACCTTCCGTTCTTTGACATCTATAACGACCGGAACAGTCGGCCTTCCGGAATAATCCTGGTCGGTTTCCAAATAGATCTCACTCATATATTTGATGCCTAGAACCGGGTCAACTCCGCCTTTATCCAGTGAAAACTCCCAATCGACATGCGGAAGCCTTGGCCTCATCGGGCTTGCAGTCCCGAGACTGATCACATTTTCGAGCCCGAGCACACTTCTGACAATGACGGACCGGTGCGCCCATGGGCAGACCGCAGACCAAAGCAACCGATACCGCCCCGCTTCAACTGGCAGCTCGCCCTCCCCATGGCCAAATGGAGTCGTAAATCTATTTCCCTGTCTCTTAAATGAGCCGTCCTTGCTAATTTCAGCCGACTTTTCCATTCCAACATCCCCCTAGGTTAAAAACTATGTAGTAGTTTTATATTATATTAATCCGATAGGAATTTAAAATTAAATGGTTTTTATACAAAAAACCAATTCGAATCAGCGGGTGACTGCCTGTCCAGAAAATTAATTCAGCGGTTTTTTTAGTAATTCGAACAGTTTTTATAATAATTCAGCGGTTTTAAAATTATATCTTCAAGTGCGGAATATTCAGAAAACAACTCGACCAATTGATCAATTTCCCGTTGTTTTTTGGTAGAGAATTTTTGCATAGGTCCACTTTCCTTCAGGTTATGTTATATTATTTTTTAAAACGGAGGAAAAAAATGGTTGGATTTTTGATAATTGTTTGTGAAGTGTTGTTTTGGATTATGGTATAGTAAAGCGTTTGTGATGTCGCTTTGGGGTATTGTCTTGGCGATCGATTTCCTTATTTCCCCGTTCCCTCGAAAAACTCAAAAGCCAATTGTGGGGTAGGATGAACATGCTATATTTTATAAATGATAATATTAGTATGATAACGCTTATTTGGCTTTTTCCGGTTATCTTCATGCTACATGATTTCGAGGAAATCATTTTTGTAGAGTCGTGGTTCAAGAAAAATTACTATAAGGTCCGACCCCGGGTTCCCGCATCTATGCTAAAAACCTTTGAGAAAATGTCCACAGTCACCTCGGCTAGATTTTCCATCCCGGTTCTATTTCAACTTGTCATCTATATACCTGGCTGTTATCTCGCCGCTGAACAAAACATGTATGGGATGTTCATCGGTTTCACCGTCCTGTTTTTCTTGCACTTATTTATGCATATCGGCCAGTCGGTATTTTTAAACATGTATGCGCTCGGGACTGGAACTTCGCTACTTGTACTCCCATATTTCATTTACTTGTTTTATCGATTATTTTCAGAGGACATCTTAGTGTTCTCCGACTTGCTCTTCTCCTTGCCATTCGGATTATTGCAGGCTGCGGCCCTTTTTGGGGGCCATGCAATTGCGCCTAAGATTCTTTCAGAAAAATAATAATCCTTCAGGTTCGAAGTCCTGAAGGATTATTTCCATTCTATGCTTTTGCAAAATCAATAAAACGCTCAACGACTTCATCAATGAATCCTAGCGTAGCTTCGTCAACCAGCCTGCCATCCTTAAACTTCGCAAATGCTTGTGTTATTAAGATCTCGTTGCCTGCAGGCTGCAGTACTCGCGCCTGAAGACCAGGGCTAGAAAGGATTTGCCGTAAATGCTGCTGGGCGCGGATAGTCCCCATCACACCAGGTGTAGCACCGGCAATTAGCACAGGCTTATTTTTCAATACAAAATCGACACGTGATAGCCAGTCGAGAGCATTTTTCAGAACACCCGGCACAGACCAGTTGTATTCCGGAGTAACAATCAAGACAGCATCAGCATTAAGTATCTCCTGCTTAAAGCGTTTAACTTCTTCACTTGGATCAAGCTCCTGATCCTGATCATAAAATGGCAGCCCGGCGATTTCCACGACAGAAATGTCTAGTTTATCGCTATATCGCTCGCGAAGTGTTTCAACCAGCTGCAAATTCAAAGATTCTTTTCTAACACTGCCTACAAGTGCTGCAATTTTCATGGTCATCCCCCGTTATGTATATATTTTCTAAACAAAGTTATTCTACTCTAACAAATTTTTAACTTCAAATGTCCTGTTTGAAAATATGTAAATTTCAGAAATCATTAAGGGGAACAATCGAGTGCATTTGATTCAGCACGCGATAAGCTTTATTAAAATAGGAATCAGAAATTAGATGATAAATCCGCTATACACCATTCCAATATTAATTACGAAATGAAAAATAATACTTGGATAAATACTGTTTGTTTTAAGTGTGATTAACGCATAAATGACCCCTGCAATTGAAATTAGTAGACTGAGAGGTAGTGAAAAACCAATTGAGAGATGGAGAAGTCCAAAACCAATACTGGTAACGGCAATAGCATACCCTGTGGATGTATATTCTTTAAGACTCGAAAGCAGCGTCCCCCTCCAAATAACTTCCTCAAAAGCAGCATTAATAAGAGAAAAAAATAGACCAAACAAAACTAGAGAATGAGTAAACTCTATATCCTTTTGAACGATAAAAATCGCATATATAACTACGTTGACAACAATTCCAATCAGCCAAAACCAAAACATATCAACTTTATGAAATGGTAAGACGATAGGATTTTTCCAATCAGCCTTTTGATTGTACCAAGACATCTTCTTATTGAAATAAAGATGGTTAAAAACAATTCCTAAAATAATAAAAACAAGAGAAAGACGATTAAAAATAATTTTAAATTCCTTTGAAATGTTCATCGTTCCAATGAACTCATTTGATAACGAAAACAAGACAAAACCAATTAGAAACGATAACAGTACGGATGTAACGAAACGTTTTTCTTTATTAGCAAATAACAAAATCATTAATCCGAGAAATACAAATAAGGATAATACTACTTGTACGTAAGAAATAGAAACAATCGCAAGAAAAAATAAAGCCGCAATTATTACTAACAACAAAATCCTCCTCTCCCCTTTTAAACAAACGTATGATTTTTTCCAACCATATGGACCAAAAAAACAAGTTATTTTCCTGTCTTAATTGCTGCTTCACTTATGATCAAAGCTAGTCTCAATCTCCCTAGCCATTTTTCAGAATTACTCAGAACCCTGTTTAATCCATTAATATCTTCGTGATATTCTAAACCCTCAACCGCAGCATAAACCACCTTCAATTTTGCAATCCTGTGAGCAATCATTGCCCATTCAGAATCAGTCATTTTTTCGCACGAATATTTATTAATATATTCAGCGGCTTTTCTTGAAAATGAACAGGAGCCAGCAGTAATGTCTAAGTCCATACCTAGTTCGAGGGAACAAATTTTATTTGTTATTTTCTCAGTCTCCACCCATTCGGGCGGATGCGTATTCATAGCTCTTTCAGTTCGGCCCAAAATGAGATAATCGTGATTAGGGATGGCAGAAACAATCGTTCTTAGTTCTTGTAAATGATTTGCACCCCAGGTTAAAAGCCTGTCAAAATCACAGTAATGGTAATAGTCACTTTCTCCGTTTAGTCCAAAATCCACCACTTCTCTTCTTGCCTCGGCCGCGCCTTTTTTAGGAATAATTTTTAAAGTAAACTTGCTGTTTTCCATTTCCTTGATGAACTCAATTGAAGATTCTTCACTGATGGTTAAAAACAATTCTCCATAAATATCTTCTAGTTCTCTTTGAAGTTCATTGAATACCCTTATGTTTTTTCCATCCGGATCATGAGTAACTGTTAAGAGGCCTATTTTAGGCAAATCTTCCACCTCATAAATTGATTTTGAATAAAAAAATCCATATTAAACCAGACGTGTTGAATATAAGATTCGACAAAACAGGACGTTATCCTTCTAGAATAACGTCCTGTTTAATGAACCCGTACTATTTATAACTGATTACTTCTATTTTCTACATGATAACTTGCTTAAGGACCCAATAAATAATAAAAATAACGTGTTCCAATTCCCCACGTCATTTTTATGTATTTCATCAAGAATGCACCCGACCACAATATTGCATTACATTAAACCTATTTCACCATCTTCAAAACCAACTCCCTATTCCGCTGTTTGAAGGCTTCATGATTGGACGAGACCATTGCCACCTCTCCTGCTTCCGGCTCAATGAATTTTTTTGCCCTGTTCACGGCGTTTGCAGCGTCCTGAAAAGCACCCGCAATCAGGAATACTTTGCCATTGTATTTCACTATATCCCCCGCGCCATATAGTCCTGGTATTGATGTTTCCCCGGTTGGCGTACTTTCTAAGTAAAAATTATCAAGCGTCTTAATGTCTAACGTGCTATTGGCAAAAAGGGAGGCGTCCTGGTCAAAACCGTGTGTCACCAGCACTTCATCGACTCCAATGCTCATTTCGCTGCCATTTTCGCTCGATACTAGCTCTACTTCGCCAATTCTCGCCTCCCCGCCTACAGGTACAAGGCGGCTAATGGTTGTATTCATCAGACATTCTACACCGCTGTTCTCCAGCTGTGAGACTTGTGCCTCGTGGCCAGCAAAAGCACCCTTCCGATAGGTCAAATACACCTTCCTGGCAACAGGCTCGAGTAAATTTGCCCAATCGATTGCGGAATTTCCTCCACCGGAGATCAGGACAACCTTGTCTTTAAATCGTTTGATTGAATCCACCGAATAGTGCAAGTTGGTAGCTTCAAACCGGGATGCCTCTTTCAGCTCAAGTTTCTTCGGAGTGATGATGCCTGCCCCAATAGCAACAATGACAGTTTTTGAAAAATGAATCTCACCTGAGGCGCCCTCAAGCACGAAAATCCCCTCTTCATTTTTTGAAAATGAAGTGATTTTCTCATTTAAAACCACCTCTGGTTCAAACGTCATTGCCTGCTTGACCAAATGACCAATTAAATCCCTTCCGGTTACCGGTGCAAATCCTCCAACATCCCAGATCAGCTTTTCCTGATACAAATTAATTTTTCCGCCAAGTAATGGCTGGGCCTCAATCAGCTTCACTTTCATATTGCGAAGGCCGGCGTAAAAAGCAGAATATAATCCGCCTGGCCCTCCTCCGATAATAATGCAATCGTAAATGTCCGCTTTATTCATAGGTTTCTCCTCTGTTTTGCCATATTTAATCAATAATGTGTTTTTTGTCACAGGTTCGTCATTGACTGAAATTCCGAATCCCTTTATAGTGTTAATTGTAAGCGAAACTGATAATCATTATCAATTGAAAAATTAGTAAATGTTTTGGAGGAATGATCATGAATCGCCTTTATACTGAAAACTTGCAAGTTGGATACGGAGAACGCTCAATCGTGAAAGATTTGTCTGTTGAGATTCCTGATAACCAAATTACCGTGATCATCGGCCCGAACGGCTGCGGAAAATCGACTCTTTTAAAAGCAATGTCGAGAATTATCTCGCACCAGTCCGGCTCCATCCTTCTCGATGGTGTTAGCATCCAGCGCGAAGACACGAAAACACTTGCCAAGAAAATGGCGATCCTTCCGCAAACACCTGAAAGCTCTTCTGGTTTGACAGTTGGTGAACTTGTTTCATATGGCCGCTTCCCATATCAAAAAGGGTTTGGCCGGTTGTCGAAAAAAGACATTGAAGTCATTGACTGGGCATTGGAAGTAACCGGAACAATCGATTTCAAATACCAATCAATTGATGCCCTTTCCGGTGGTCAGCGCCAGCGAGTCTGGATTGCAATGGCATTAGCCCAGGAAACCGATATTATTTTCCTCGATGAACCGACAACATACCTTGACATGGCCCATCAGCTCGAAGTCCTTGAATTGCTTCAGGTCTTGAACCGCGAACAAGGCCGGACAATCGTTATGGTCCTCCACGACCTTAGCCAGGCTGCACGCTTTGCTGACCATATCATCGCGATGAAAGACGGGCAAATCGTTAAATCTGGAACTTGCGAATTTGTAATCAATAAAAAAGTACTTAGAGAAGTATTCAACATCGATTGTGAAATCGGCGTTGATCCTTATACAAAAAAACCTATGATTTTAACTTACAATCTACTAAAAGGAGAAAACAAACATGCTAAAAAAACTTCTACCATCCCTGTTCGCACTGGTACTGGTGCTTAGTGCATGCGGCAGCAACTCTAACAACAATGGCTCTTCCAAAGAGTCTGAGAAGAAAGATGAATCAACAACAATTACGTATCAATCAGAGAATGGGCCGGTTGAAGTACCAGCAAATCCAAAACGAATTGTAGTACTCTCTTTCTCTTTTTCCGGTAATGTGCTTGCACTTGGCGGTAATATAGTAGGAATTGATGCTTGGTCAAAAGCCAATCCCCGATTTGAGCAAGGTTTGAAGAATGCAGAAGTGGTAACGGAAGATAACTTGGAGAAAATTATTGAGCTAGAGCCAGATCTAATTATAGGTTTGTCTTCCATCAAAGATATTGACAGACTAAAAGAAATCGCGCCAACGATTACTTACACGTATGGCAAAAATGACTACCTTACCCAACATATCGAAATTGGGAAACTTTTGAACAAAGAAAAAGAAGCAACAGATTGGGTTAATAACTTCAAGAAAGAAGCTCAGGCTGCCGGAGAAGAAATTAAAGCAAAAATCGGTGCGGATGCGACAGTTTCCGTTATCGAAAACCAAGAAAAGCAGCTTTACGTATTCGGCAACAACTTCGCTCGCGGTACAGAAATTCTCTACCAGGAAATGAAGCTCAACATGCCTGAAAAAGTTAAACAAGATGCACTTAAACCGGGCTTCTTTGCAATCAGCCCTGAAGTCCTTTCAGACTATGCCGGCGACTACGTCATCTTCAGTAAAAATGCCGATGGCGACACATCCTTCCAGCAGACTGAAACGTACAAGAACATTCCAGCAGTGAAAAATAACCGTGTGTTTGAAGTTGATGCAAAAGAGTTTTACTTTAATGATCCCCTCACACTTGAATATCAGCTCGAATTCTTCAAGAAAGCGTTCCTGGGCAAGTAATTTGGGTAATAAGACTAAAAAAGAGGAATTCTGCAACCGGAATTCCTCTTCTTTTATATAAATGTTTGAACAATAGTACATAAGCAAAACGTATTGTGAAAAAGCGCAGAGGATAAATGGCCGAAGTCTGTCGAGGACAAAATGTCATAGCCATTTAGCTAAAATGTCCTCGAAATATACTTTCAAGTACAATTAGCCTTAGGCAGAAGTCCAAAATGTCCTTGAAACACATTTTCGGGTACAATTTACCTTAGTTGAATGATTAAAATGTCCACGAGCAAACAACAAACCACTAAAGTGCCCCTAAGCATTGTTCCTAATATGACATAGTGCTAACCTGTTAAGTAGATTCCTTCAAAGTAGAAATATAATTATAAGAAATGAAGTTGATAAGATGGCGACTGATAAAAAATCATTATTATTACCTATTAAATTTGTTGGCGGTCTAATTTTGTTTATTGTTTCATTCACTATTGCCCTTTTATTCGGTGCCGCTGAGACGAGTCTGAAGGATGTCGGTCAGGCATTGTTTACCTCTCAGAAATCGGACACTCTGACTATGCTTCGTGAAATCCGCTTTCCTCGTGAAGTCGGCGCGGTTTTCGTTGGTGCAGCATTTTCTGTTGCCGGAGCAATCATGCAAGGTTTGACTCGTAATCCGCTCGCTGACCCCGGGCTGCTTGGGCTGACGGCGGGTGCTAATACAGCGCTTGCTGTAACAATTGCTCTCCTGCCAACTGTTGGTTACTTCGGAATCACAATTGCCTGCTTTATCGGCGCCGCTATTGGAGTCCTGTTAGTTTTGGGTATGGGAACTGTTAAAAAAGGAGGCTTCTCCCCTCTCCGGATAGTTCTTGCAGGGGCAGCAGTCTCAGCATTTCTTTATGGGGTCGCAGACGGAATTGGCCTTTATTTTAAAATTTCGAAAGATGTTTCACTTTGGACATCCGGGGGGCTGATGGGTACGACATGGAGCCAATTGAAAATAATCATTCCATTTATTCTAGTCGGCATTGTCCTCGCACTGGTTCTGTCAAGGCAGCTTACCATCCTCAGCCTTAGTGAGGAAGTGGCTGTCGGCCTTGGCCAAAAAACCGCACTGGTTAAAACCGTTCTTGTTATTGCGATTGTCCTGTTGGCAGGTGCTTCTGTCGCACTGGTAGGAAACATGGCATTTGTCGGGTTGATGATTCCGCATATGGTCAGGCTCGTGGTCGGAACGGATTATCGTTATGTTTTGCCAATGTCCGCAATTGCGGGTGCGGCATTCATGCTGCTGGCCGATACAGCGGCGCGAGTCATCAATGCCCCATATGAGACACCACTCTATGCAATCGTATCGGTATTGGGACTTCCCTTCTTCCTGTTCATTGTAAAGAAAGGGGGAAAAGTCGCGCTATGATCCATCCTTCAATTCTAAAAAAACAACGAATTCTTCTACTTGGACTTATTGTTTTGACCATTACAACCATCGTTGTCAGCCTGGGACTTGGTTATTCGTCAGTCTCTTATGACCGTATCCTCCCTACTCTTTTTGGGAACGGGACGTTTAAAGAAGAGTTCGTCCTGATGGAGCTCCGCCTGCCCCGCATTTTTGTCACATTTTTAGCAGGTGTTGGACTCGCTGTTGCCGGATCAATCCTGCAGGGTCTGACCAGAAATGACCTTGCCGACCCAGGTATCATTGGAATAAATTCAGGTGCCGGCATCGGGATTGCAGTGTTTTTCTTGTTCATGCCGATTGAAGCAGATTCGTTTGCCTATCTAATTCCGATTATTGGATTTATCGGGGCAGTCGTAACAGCAATGCTCATTTATCTTTTTTCATACAATCGCGGTACTGGATTTGATCCTGCCAAGCTGATCCTTGTTGGGATTGGGTTTTCTATGGCTCTGTCAGGTGCGATGATCGTCGTGATATCGTCAGCTGAACGCCAAAAGGTCGATTTCATTTCGCGCTGGCTTGCCGGCAATATCTGGGGAGGCGACTGGCCATTCGTCCTCGCTCTACTTCCATGGTTCGCCATCCTGATTCCATTTGCTTTGTTCAAGGCAAATCGATTAAACATTCTTACACTGAACGAACCAGCTGCCATCGGAGTCGGAATCTCCCTGGAGCGGGAACGGTTTACTCTCCTTCTTACTGCAGTCGCACTTGCAGCAGCGTCTGTTTCCGTTACTGGCGGAATTGCCTTCATTGGACTAATGGCTCCGCATCTTGCCAAAGCCTTGATTGGTCCGCGTTATCAGCTGTTTCTGCCGCTTGCCATGCTAATCGGAGGCTGGCTGCTCCTATTTGCGGACACGATCGGTCGTAACTTAGCCGAACCTGAAGGCATACCAGCAGGAATCATGGCCTCTCTAATCGGGGCACCGTACTTCATTTATTTATTGATGAAAAAATAAACGCCAGAGCGCTGATGCTCTGGCGCTTTTCGTCTCCCTTACGCTTGCTTTCAAAAGTAACGAGTTCCGTTTATCGCTAAGAGATAACGTATCTGAAAACGCTAAGGTGTAGATTGAATATGTGGGAGAGGAATAATCAAACCTTTTGCTGAAAGGCTAGAGAATAGCTAGAATTACTATGAAAGGAGGCTCTTTAATGAAAGCAATCAGTGTAAAACAACCAGGCGGTCCAGAACAATTACAAATTGTTGAGCATGATAAACCAATCCCTAAAGACGGAGAGGTTTTAATCAAGGTAAAAGCTGCCGCTGTAAATCGAACAGATATCGTAACCAGACAAGGCAAATCGGGATATATGACTAATCCGATTTTAGGTGTTGAAGTTGCCGGAATTGTAGAACAAGCGGGCACAGGAGCAAGTATAGCTGTCGGCACGCCCGTCATGGGGCTTGTGAATGGGGGCGGCTATGCAGAATATGCCGTTATGCCGGCTGAAAGAGCGATGGTGATTCCGGAAAACCTAACATTCGAGGAAGCTGCAGCGATTCCTGAAGTTTTTTTGACCGCATATCAAACGCTATTTTGGATCGGTCAATTGCGTGCTGGTGAAACCGTTTTGATTCATGCTGGAGGTAGTGGAGTTGGAACAGCGGCGATTCAACTTGCGAAACAAATTGGACATGCGAATGTCATTACAACCGCAGGTTCCAATGAGAAACTGGATTTTTGCCGGTCAGTGGGTGCTGATGTATGTATAAACTATAAAGAACAGAATTTTGACGAGGAAGTCATGAATGCGACCAATAATAAAGGCGTAGATTTGATTCTCGATTTTATAGGCGCATCTTATTGGAAGAAAAACCTTTCATGTATAAAAGTAGATGGCCGATGGGTGTTAATTGGGATATTAGGTGGCGCGGAAATAGAAAAAGTAAATTTAATGGACTTGATGGCCAAACGGATTCAATTGACCGGAACGCTGTTAACACCGAGAAGCGATGAATACAAGGCAGCTGTAACATCAGAACTTGCCTCTAAAACCATGGAGCTCTTTAGCAATAACAAGCTTCGTCCAGTTGTTGACCATGTATTCCCACTTGATCAAGTCCAACAAGCACATGAACATATGGAGGACAACAAAAATATTGGAAAGATTATTCTAAGGGTAAATTAACGTATATTATGAGGATGAACTTTTTATAAGGAACCTTATCGGGGATGTTTCAGCTTTGCTGGAACGCCCCCTTATTAGTTTCCGCCGGCAACAAAATTCCTGTTTTATAACTTCGTTGGGAAGGCTCCTTGTTTCGATACTCGCACCCTTTCAGCTGGAAAAAACTTTTTAAAATATTTTTCGGTCCGCACATGGATATCTTTTTCATACCATTTTGATACCCCATATTCCTCAAAAAGATTCGGCATCCCCAACTGTTCCGACCGTTTGCCCATTGAGCCATCGCCGATTGTTAATGTGTCAATCCAGACGTGCTCTGCTGTCCCGAGGAGTATTTTCGGAAAGTCAGGTGTAAATGGCAAAACAGGAGAAATCGATGCCTGAGTTGTAATTCCTGCATCATGGACCTCTTTTAGTGCCTTCAACCGCAAATGAATGCTGGGTGCGTACGAGGCAAATATTTGCTTGATATCCTCTCGATCTGTTTCAATGGTCATTGATACAAGCACTTCGCATTCATCTTTTAATTGTACCAACAGGTCAATATCTCTCGTAATTAGTGGACTGCGTGTCTGTATTTGGAGGAAATCTGGTGGGAACTCAATCATTTTCTCAAGCACCGCACGGGTAATTCTGGCCTTCCGTTCCACAGGTTGATACGGATCTGTAGCGGAAGATATAAAAATATTTGCCTTTTTGCCCTTGTCTCGCAATTTTTTTAACTCTTTTTGATAGTTTTCCGCCGCGTTTGTTTTTATGTCCACCCATTCACCCCAAGGAATTTCCTTGAATTTTTGAATTGGCATCTCCCTTACATAACAATATCTGCATGCAAACCCACACCCGCTATAAGGATTTAATGAATGTGTAAATCCTACATCTAAATAACCCTTTGTTTCGGTCAAAATCTTCTTTGAAATAATAAGATTGGTCTCCGTATTTATCACTCCTCTACACTGTTTTAATTTTAAAAAGGCATCTATTATCTGACATTATTAGAAACCTAACGGATTAAAGTTTGAAAAAAATAATCAACTGATTCTATACAGCTCCAGCCATTATTTTTGAGCCAGAATTGTGAATTCCCAGGGGATATTTTCTCCCTTCCAACCGGGATGTTCGTCAAACCTGGTTAATATAAAACCAGATTGAACAACAGAATTGATAATTTCACTCAATGTAAAGTACCTAACTGAAACGTCGGGGAAATCCTCTTGCTCGGCCTTTTCGAAAAACCTTTTAAAGGAAACCTCACCATCACGGATTCCTTCATCAAAATATGTAGGCTGGATGTCGAACCTTTCCCCGTTTTTGGAAAAACATTTTCTTAAAGGATGAAAATCACTAAGTATCATTTCCCCGCCCTCTTTTAACAAGGAGTAAAGAATATACATAAAACGGTTGAGATTATGAAAATAGTGAAGAATGCCCCCTTCTAAATATAGCACGTCAAATCGCCCTCCATATCGGTTGAGGTCAATGTCATGAATATCTGTAACGATATAGGTAATCTTTGTTTGTGCGCCTTCCGCCAGTTCAAGTGCATACCGCTTGTTTTCTTGTGAAATATCAAACACTGTAACTTCAGCGCCTAAAAGTGCCAGCGGGACTGCTTTTCTTCCGTTGGACCCACAAAGATTAGCAATCTTTTTTCCGGCAACCTCGCCAAAATAACCAGAATGCTTCTTCAAATGTCCTCTTGGGTTTGTTGCTATTTTGGCTGCCAGCTCTTTAGGCATACCATATTGTTTCACCCAAAATTCATATGCCCGGTACTCCCAGGCTCTTTTGTTCTGTATACTTTGTTCGTTCAATGAGATTACCCCCCTTTTGCATCAGTTAAGTATTCGCCAGGAGGTTAATTTTTCCTTCAAAGCTTTGTATACAACTATATAAATATGGAAAAAACTGTACAGAGAACGGAGGGTATCCAATGATCCGATTATTTTTGACTATTTCATTTATCGTTTTCCTCTTTATATCATGGCCGGCAATCGAGGAGCAGCTGGACAATCCAGATAAAGCAATTGAACGGGTCCAGACTGAACTCAATTCGCTCAGGAACAACCCTGAAGTAATGGACGCGGCCTTTGCGCTGATTGACGACTTTCAGGAACTTCTCAAACAAACATGGGTGTTAATCAGAGAAATTAACGAGGACCATCCAACTCCTGCGCCACAGGAAGCCGAAAGTATCTAATGGGTTTTCTGTGGCCATCTTATTCACATTTCAGACACGACCACCTGGCTCTTACTCCATGAAAGACGGACAACTTGGAACAAATTCTAACCAAAATCTTGTTCCATACACTCCACATCATCATCCAACCTATCCCACCATATGGTAAAATAGGCGGAGATAGTGTTGAGAGGTGATTTCGTTGCCAGATTGGTCGTACCATCCCCTTTTTAAACCATTACTAACGAAGCTTCCCCCTGCTGTTGGCCGGGAGTTTATTCATCGTGGGATGAGCCTGCTTTCATCTAATCCTCTTGGAGAAAGACTCATAGAATTTCTTGGCCATATGTCCCCTTCCCGCACATTGCAAAAGCATTTTTTTGACACTGAGTTTTCGACTCCGGTGGGCTTAGCTGGCGCAATCGATCCAGAGTTATCAGGGTTAAAAGCTTTTCAAAACCTCGGTTTTGGTTTTATAGAAGTTGGTCCAGTTTCTATGGAAGGAACGCCAATGGATAACACTCTTCATTTTGACGAAAAAAATGCCAGAATTACAGGCCTCACAGGAAATTCAATTTCACTCGAAACTGCGATAGCCCAGTTACATTCGCTAAAAATGAAAAAAGTACCCTTCTTCATTAGGGTACGTGGAAATTTGAACGAATTAAACCAACTATGCGAATCGCTTCTGCCCTATGGTGATGCTTTTATACTGGAAAGCGAGTATGCAGGTTCACCAGCCAAATTCAGCCAATTGAGAGACAGGATAGGAAAACCATTCATTCTCACCTTTAAGGAAAGAAACCTTACTAATCTAGAAAGCTATAAACCTGATGGGCTGCTTATAGAAGGAGATTCTTGCGAACAAATTGGCGAATCAATAGAACGAATTAAGAAACACCTTGGCAATAATATTCCGGTTATCACTTCTGGAGGGGTAAATGAACCTGCTGATGCCCTGCTACTTTTGGAAAAAGGTGCGTCGCTTATCATGCTTGGTCAGGAATACATATTTACCGGCCCTGGCCTGCCAAAACGGATTAATGAAGCATACTGCTATAAGACCAACCCAAAACCAACAATAAATAAAGGCTGGATCTGGTATTGGCTGTTCGGGATGGCAATTCTGATTGGCGGGTTCGTTGCGCTGTATTTTAGCATGACAGATGTGATTCTTCCATATGATGAATCTTTCCTCGGCATTTTCCGTGAAGACATTTTGAGCTTTAGCCCTGAGATTCTTTACTTTATGGCGCATGATCGCATGACGCTGGCCGGCACGATGATTTCAGGGGGGATTCTCTATATCCAGCTTGCCAGACATGGAATCAGATACGGTCTCCATTGGGCAAGAAAAGCAGTCAATATCGCGGGAATAATCGGTTTCCTAGGCATCCTTTTATTCATTGGATATGGCTATTTCGATTGGCTGCACGGTTTATTCTGGCTGATTCTATTGCCTTTGTTCATTATGGCATTTTTAAAAACGAAAGACGCAGCAGAATCGCCGGTCAGTACAAACCTTTTCAACACCAAGGCCTGGAAACTTGCCATGATAGGGCAGCTTTGCTTTGTAGTATTAGGTGCTGCATTGGCAGTTGGAGGATTGGTCATCTCGACCGTTGGCGTATCAAATGTTTTTGTTCCAAGCGATCTTCAATTTCTTTGTTTATCTCCAGAAATGCTGGACGAATTCAACAATAAATTGATTCCAGTTATTGCCCATGACAGGGCAGGCTTTGGGAGTGCATTGCTAAGTGTGGGCCTGCTCGTGTTAATGCTCGCGTTATGGGGAATCCGCGAAGGTGAGCGCTGGGTTTGGTGGACCTTCACAATTGGCGCTATTCCAGCATTCATTGCCGGGATTGCGACCCATTTTATTATTGGGTACACCGATTTCTTTCATCTGCTGCCTGCTTATTTTGCGTTCCTTTTGTATTTAGCTGGTGTGATTTGCACTGCACCATTTTTATATGCGAAAGGCAGTACATCGATCATTGCTTCATCTAGGGATAAGTCCGCATTAAGCTCTAATTAGCTTTCTTAGTTAAATAAGCCGGCTAGTCCCTGCAGGGAGACTAGCCGGCTTTAACTTTTATCCTTAATTCTTACTTATTATTTTGTCTATTATCCCGTAGTCCAGAGCCTCCTGGGCACTCATGAAGAAGTCTCGGTCAGTGTCTTTTGCCACCTTTTCAACTAGCTGGCCAGTGCGTTCAGATATGATTCCATTAATATGTTCGCGGAGCTTAAGGATCCTTTTTGCTGAAATCTCAATTTCCGTGGCCTGGCCCCTTGCTCCTCCCAGTGGCTGGTGAATCATAATTTCGCTGTTTGGCAGTGCATAACGCTTACCCTTTGCTCCTGCCAATAGAAGCATTGCCCCGAATGAAGCGGCCATCCCGATGCAAATGGTGCTGATTTCCGGCTTAATCAACTGCATTGTATCAAAGATCGCAAACCCCGCACTGGTTGAGCCGCCCGGGCTGTTAATGTAAATGGAGATGTCCTTCTCGGGGTTATCAGCTTCAAGAAACAAAAGCTGCGCAATTACACTATTTGCAACTTGGTCGTTAATTTCGTCTCCGATAATGACAATTCGGTCCTTTAACAGCCGTGAGTAAATATCATACGAACGTTCCCCGCGGCTGGAGTGTTCAATCACATATGGTATCGCACCCATACATTTCGCCTCCCTATTAAGCTGCCATGCAATATGGTTTGAGAGGTTTGCTGCTGGAATGCTTTTGAGAGGCCAGCTTTCGAACATCTGCAAGGGAAGGGATTTGCTGTAGGTGTTTAATTAGAATAGCCGGGTCTTCACGCTTCAGAGACTCGTGTAAAAGTCCAGATAATACCTCGACTTCAGTTGCTTCAACCTGATCAGTAAGAGGACGTAAATGCTCATACTCCAACCGTTTTCTTGCGCGATGCAGCAAAGACTTTATCGCCATTTCTGAGGTACCGACGATTTCCGCTATCTCCTTTGCCTGATAATTAAAACCTTCCTTTAATGTGAAAATGACGGCCTGCTTGAGAGTTAATTTTTGTAAAAGATGGTTTACTGCATCAAGTGTACCTTCTGTTGATGTACTGGAATCAGGGTAAGCCTGTTCATCAGGTATGCCGACCACCTCAAATTTCCTCTTTCTGATTGTATCAATCCATTGATGATAGGCAATCTTTTTCAGAAGCGGTTCGGTAAATTGCTCTGGCTCATAAGTCTGGATAGCCTTTAAGAGCGTACTCTGGAACAAGTCGTCAGATTCCCATTTATTTTTGGTCAAAAAACTGCAGTATTTACCCAGTCCTGTAAAACTATTCTTTTCCCTGGAATCCCTTTTATCAGGCAAGTTCGAGCTTGCTAGCATTCTCGTTCACTCCTTTGAAACCTCTCTGCCTCTATAACGATGCGCTGCAGGGAAAAGATACGGGCAGAAAAACTAATTTTATACAGTATATCCATCAAGGGCGGATTAAGTTTACAAAAAGGAGTATTTTACGATATTGGTCCCATAAACCGAACCATGCCGATTCCCCTATTTGGTATATTCTGGATTATTATGCTGATCACATCCAAACAGGTAGCATTCATGAAGTACAGAAGTGGAAAAATCCATTGGAGGGGTATATCCGGAATGGATTTTATCAATTATTTGGGCGTATTCGCGTTGATGGTTAGTTAATTCTCGAATATAATCTTCTTTTTCTGCTGGGGTCCATTCTTCATCACAATCATCATTCGTTTCAGCGATTCTTTCCTCTATTTCTTTGATAACCTCTTGCTGGATATCCAATGCTGAAGGCAGGTCATCGGCTTTCAATAAGGCAAAGATATACCGTCCAAGCCAGGTTGGGTCTTTAGCGTACGTTTCCCATCCTTTTGAAAACCAATAAATTGCCATTTTATAATCGCCAAGCTCCACATATAGATCGGCAACATCGATTTCTCCGACAAAGTGATCATCTTCTTCTGAAAACTGGCTCAACTTTTGAAAGGCTTCTTCCTTCCTCCCCAGTTCCGCCAGGCATTTTATGTGGCTATATAGCGAAAGATCTGAAGGCTCTGAACCTCGCAGGAAGGAGTCTGCGGCAGCTTCTAATTTTCCTAATTTGTAATAGGCAGTGGCCAGGTTATAAAAGGCAGTTTTAGTTGGATGGATGGAAACCACCTTTTGGAGAACATTCCTTGCTTCTTCCCACTTCTCCCGCCGTACATATACCTCGCCCAGCATATTGT
Source organism: Bacillus sp. FJAT-18017 (assembly GCF_001278805.1). GTDB lineage: Bacteria > Bacillota > Bacilli > Bacillales > Cytobacillaceae > Bacillus_D. The sequence goes on from NZ_CP012602.1 coordinate 2,655,513, forward strand.
ATGGAAAATGTGAGTGGGGTTGCATCTTTATAGCTTCTTTCAAGAGTGGTATTGCCTTGGAATCATCATCTTCTTCATAACAGTAGATCCAGGCTAAGTTGTTTAATGACTGCACATCCCTAGAAGATTTTACTGCTTCGTGAAAAAGCTTGAGTGATTCGTCAAACCGATTTTCTTCTAGAAGTTCAATTGCACGCTGATTAAGATTGTTATTAATGCGCACTCCATCTCCTTTTAGAATGATTGATCCAGCGTCTGAAGTAATTCACCAATTTTCACATCATGAATGACCAAATCGGCTCGGTTATCGAGTTCTGTTTCTTCCAAATTGACGATGACTAGTTTCGCGCCTGCCATCTTCGCGATTTCCGGGAAAACATTGGCCGGGTAAACACTGAGTGATGAACCCATGACAATGAACAAATCTGCGCGACGGGCTTCTAGTTCAGCTTGCTGGACTGCTTTTTCAGGCAGCATCTCCCCGAACAAAACGACAGAAGGACGAAGGAAACCGCCGCATTCTTCACAGGACTTGCCTTCCTCCATGAACAGATCGATTGGATACCTTCTCCCACAATCATTGCAGTGACATGTTCTGAGTGTTCCATGCAGCTCAGATACCTGGTTATTGCCGGCGCGGTGGTGGTAACCATCCACGTTCTGGGTGATAATCGATTGGATGCGGCCTTCGCGCTCCCATTTCGCAAGGATTCTATGGCCCTGGTGCGGCTTGTGCTCTCGAAGGTTTTCAACCCTGTGCCTATAAAATTTTATGAATTCATTTGTATTTTCTTTCATCGCCCGGGTGCTTGCAAGCTGCATCGGATCAGCACCGTGCCAAATCCCGTTGGTCCCACGGAAATCCGGAAGTCCTGCTTCTGTACTCATTCCCGCCCCAGTGAAAACAACAGTATGGGTGGCTTTGTCTAAAAATCTTTTCAACTCTTCCATCCTATAACACCTCGCAGATGTATTTTCTGTTTTTCGCAGTCCAGTTTAAGCAAAGTCGACACGTTTTTCTGAAGCTATCAGCCAAACGGATAACGTTATAACATTTTTCAAGCATGATGGAGATAGGTCAATCAAAGTTTTTGTTACAATTTTTACCAAAATCTACACGCTTGAGTTCCTGTTTCTTCTTTTTATCGAACGTTTTTCCGGTTTATCGGTCTAGTATAATTTTTATCGGTCCAACAGAAATTTTATCGGTCCAACCGCCGCCACCCACTTCGATTATGGGCAAAAAGGTATGTCTGTTTGTATGCTAACCGGCATTCCATAAACCGAGTTCCTCTGACAGGAGTATTGACCCTTTAATCATGTATAGAACCATGCTCCTTCCTAAAGCCCGTAGCTATACACTTCTTCATATTCGTTTTAAACTCCTGCATGTTTTCATGCAAATATCCGACAAGTTAAGAGTGTTAACAAAATCCCCATAATTTTATGAAGCAGCGTAACTATTTCCAATAAAAAACACCTGCAAAAATCTTTGCAAGTGCCGTTGTGGTGTATAGGGTGACAATTTAAAAGTTAACCATTGTAAAATATACGCCAAAAAATATCGCAATCAGGATAATAAATATTCCTAGGCCGATGATTGATCTCTTCGGTGCCCGGAATGATTGAGTATTGATGGCATCAATTTTTCTGATGTAAGCCATAGTTGCCATCACAATCACAATGATGCCAAGCAGGACGGAAGAAATGCCAATCAGATTCGCAAATAAATCCCCGGCCGGCGTCAGGCTAGTCTTCATGGTGAAATGCAGATTGGTGACAAGAAAGCCAACCCCAATAATTGCAATAGCCGTCCTAATCCAAGCAAGGTAGGTCCTCTCGTTGGCCAGGTGCTGCTGGATATATTTTGATTCAGTTGTCTGTGTCTTAGTCTCTTGTTTAGCGTCGTCCAAATTAAATCACTCACAGTTTGAGTTATAGTGTTTTCCTTATTCTATACCCAGCCTTCCTGCAAAAATCCCTATAAAAGCTTGTACATATAGTACTCGTTTACATATTCCCCATTTATCTTTAAGGAGTGGACTTTTTCACCTTCTATGACGAAGCCCATTTTTCTGTATAGATTAAAGGCGCGATCGTTGTTTTTAATAACTGTAAGCTCCAATCTCGTGATGTTCTTTTCATTTGCCCACTCAAAAACCTGATTGAACAATTGGCTTGCTACGCCTTGGCCGCGGAATTTTTCATCAACTCCAAGAACCAGATAAGCTGAATGGCTCTTCCGTCTGACGGTACCGCCAAGTGCAGCAATAAACCCGGCAAGTGCGCCTTCTGACTCGGCAACGAAGAATATCGATTTCTCCTCCGCCATAACTTTTTCAAGGATTTTCCTCTGCTGTTCGGCGGTCGTTTGCTTCTCCCCCGGTTCATACAGCATAAAGCCAGACTCCTCTATTCTCTTGCTAAGCTCAAGGAATTCTTCTGCATCAGTAATTTCGATTGGACGGATAATCATATTTATTCCCCCTATTCCCCCGGCAGCATAACATCACCGCTGTCTATATTTTTTATTAATAATAATACATCATTATTAATGTAAAAATAGTTTCTTTCCCTAATTTTTCCGATAACTGAATCAGGTTTTTTGAATAGGATAGAATAAGCCTGAGCAATCCATTAGTGCTTAATCCTTCGTAAGGAGTGATAAGTGAATGGCGGATAAAAAACCAACAATTCCTGGATCCAAGGGCATTAATCGCCTTAAGGAGGAAATCGCCAGGGAATTAGGTGTCCATCTGAATATTTCCACCAAACCCAGACGCAACAATAAATCGAAGTGATGGCCCACTTTGCTTACAAGGCGACTTCATCCGGCAGGAACAAAACAAAAAGCTGTCCAACAGGGCGGCTTTTTGGTTTTTAAAAAATAAAGGGTATTCAGGCCTAAATGTAGAATATATATAATCGGGTATGAACATTTAGGATGGAGGAGAAATAGAAATGAAACTTCAGCAGTTTATTGTTAACAGAGAGGAAGTGCAGTACCTGACCGAAAAGGCGACCATCAAAGAGGCTTTAGCTTTCCTTGATGAAACGGGTTTCCGCCGTGTTCCGGTTTTGGATTATGCTGGGAAACGATTCCTCGGCAATGTTGAAAAAATAGACATATTTGAATACACAGGTGACCAAAGTGACAGCATCGAGAAGATTCTTAAGGAATCTGATGGATTCGCACATGCTGAAGATTCGTTCAAAAAGATATTTTCCAGTATTAAGAGGCTTCCTTACCTGGCACTTGTCAACAGAGCAGATGAGTTTGTTGGTATCTTGACCCATGCGCAAATTATGAATCTTCTGGAGGATACGTATAGCGATGGCATCTCACTTACCATCGGCCTGTTTGAGCAAAGCCATGCAATTGAACGAATTTCATCAATTGTCGGCAAGCATACAAGCATTCTGTCGATGTTCACGCTCGGCAGCAACAAAGCGGTCCGCCAAATTCACCTTTCGATTCCAAAAGATTCACCACGGGATACAGTCAACAAGATTGTAGATGAACTCAATGATTTGGGTTTCCGTGTGACGAATATAGAATAACCATTAAAGGGTGGAACTTTAAAATGGTTCCATCCTTTTCATTTTCCTAGCTTCCCCCTTTATATCAGGCACCAATTCAGGCGGAATTTACCTCGAAATTCTTCAGGCCGTCAGTACAAACTAACAGAGGTACCACGTACCAACACTCTTAAGGGGGCATTCGAATGCATACACAACAACATGGTGTTCAGCAAGCTTTCCAGGCGCGCCAACTTGCTCAGCAGCTTATCACTGAGACTCAACAAAGCAATCATCAGTACAGGATGATGCTGCAGCAGGAACAGCAAAATGTTCAGATGCTTGAACAAATGCTTCAGCGTGAAAAACAAGCAGTCCAAGTAATCCAGCAAAGCTTGCAAAAACATGACGTTGCCATTCAGCAATGCCAACAGCTAATTAATATCGTTAACCAGATGCAACAAGACGTTTCCTACATGCAACAGAACATGAACACAATGGGACAAACATACCAGCAAAACCAAAATCAGTTCCAAAACACGTCTCAGTTCCAAACACCGTACCAGCAGTAATGTAAAAGGGAAAGGATCCTCATCCTTTCCCTTTTATCAGCTTGTTTCGAAGCTCCATCGCTGCTTTTTTACAAGCTTGTTTTCCCTCGCCTGCAATTTTCCGCTTATTCATTAGGGCGGACCTCCGCCACAAAATCCCAAGTCAAGCCATTGTCCTTTGATGTGAATTTACCTTTTACTTTACCGCCAAGATAATCACCATTCGGTCCCTGATTGACAAGCATTGCTAACTCTTTGCCTTCTTTAACGGGGACTTCAGCCGAAACAAAGATTTCCTTATACTTTGCCGGTACACGAACCTCGGCCTTCTGCCAAGAAATCCCGCCATTCCGGGTCACATGGAGGTCCGGCTCAACAGGATTAATCGTTCCGTAGGAAAGGAATCCTGTCTTTTCATCGGTAAATCCACCATCATACAGAAGCCTCGTCTGCCCGGAATCTGCCGTCTTTCTCCAGGTCTTACCCCCATCGTGCGTCAAAAAAACACTGGAGCCTTCCTGGGACATGGTTCGGTCACCCGAAACGATGATGTAGCCAAAGGTGTCAGTCAGGAAGTCCACTTTCCGGTAGCGAACACCTGGATAGGACTCGGTCACAATTGAATTCTGCCATGTTGTCCCTTTGTTAAGTGAGTAGGTAACCATTACGCCCTCGGTTTCCCAATTGCCCCCACTCGTATGGACAAAAACCGCTCTATTCCCGGTAAGGATATAGCTATTCGGGATAAGCTCCTGCTGATTACCGTTGTATTCCCCTCCGAAAAGCTGTTCCTTTTCAACCGGTACGATTACCCATGTTTGCCCGCCGTCAAAGGTTAAGTTCAGTTCATTGTTTTGAAGAGAGTAACTCACTACTTCGTTTGTTTGAACCGGGCGCAGTTCCTCTTCCTTTGGCTGCTCTTCGGTCTGGGGTTTTGGCTGCTCCTGGCTGAGGTTCGGCTTTGTATCCATAAAAGATAATTGGTACACAAAAATTGCTGCGAACATGCTGAACATAATGAAAGCAGCAATCCCAGTAATGAATTTTTTCAAAAAACTCACCTATTTTATACAAAGTCTTGCTGCTCTTCTCTCCATGAAGGTTAGCTTCAATCATTAGCCTGGTCGAGGAGACGCTCTCTTACGACTCTGCCCTATATCAGAGGCAACGCAATTACTTTTTCTCTAACTGTCTCTTAATGAACCTAACGCATTCCTCAGCAATCAGCTCTTTGTCGTTATCGAGTGTTGCAACGTGGTAACTATTTTCCAGGTAGGTAATTTCTTTATCCTGGGACGATACCTTTTCATAAATTTCCTTCGAGTTTTCAGGCGGAACAACGTGATCAACGGTCGATGATAGGACGAGGATTGGCATTGTAACCTTATGTAAATTGCCTCTAACGATATTCATGAGTGCCATGATATCGCCCATTGACTTCACTGGTGTCTGCGGGTATGCAAGTTCTTTAATGCCTTCCTGTTTGATGTCTGAGCCAATCCCTTCGATGAACCGGACGCCACTGCTTTTAAGCTGTTTATAGTTTTTAGCCAATTCCGGCATATCAGTTGCCGCATTGATTGGCATCACCCCTGCAAGCTCTGGATGATTTTCAGCAAGGTACAACGTTAATGTACCGCCCATGGACAATCCGGCAACAAATACGGTTGAACAATTTTCCTTTACCTTTTCAAGGCCAGCTTCCACGTCACGGATCCAGTCCTCAAAGGACGCTTGTTCCATATCTTCTGGATGTGTACCGTGGCCAGTCAGCCTTGGTCCGTAAACTGTGAATCCCTGCTCGGCAATTTTTTCTCCCAAAAACCGCATACTCTGTGTCGAGCCGGTAAAACCATGGCTATTCAGCACACCAACTTCATTGCCTCGAAAGAAAAATTCCTCGGCTTCTTTTAAAACAGGATACTTTTCTTGCATGTTAACCCCTCCTAAAAGATTTTTCAGACAACTCTATTTTCCATCAGGAGGAAATTATTTTCAATTTTCAGCACTTATTCCACTATTGTTACTTCAATTAAATCGAGAAAGCCGATTCGCTTCATTTTTAAATCCGCTGTCTCAAGGTAAAGTACTTTTTTCAACTCATCAATTCTGTGCAGCATTCCTTCGTATTCTTTAAAAAATCCATCATTCCAAATTTTAATTCGCACCGGACTTGCGTATTCCATCGCAAGCAGGATGTTCTGCTCAATTTCCTCCCATTCCTGCTCATCAAGGATTGGTTTCGCTACCTTAGAATCTTCAAGCCTTGCTTCCCTCATCAGTTTCGATTGTTCAGGCATAAAGAAAGCGGATCGCCATTTCATTTTGCCACGGTCCCAAATTCCCATACTGATCACTCCTCCTCTCAGCCTCCCTTCTATTATAGAACATTTGTTCGATAATAATGCAAGAAATTATAGTTAAACAAAAATCTTTTAGAAAAGGAGCTATCACTCTAATTTGATGGAATAATCTCTCATCAGCCTGCTTACTTTTTAACCGACATGGGTAAAGACATACCATCAACTAGTATTTGAGGTAGGTAAATAAATGCGGAATAAAATTATCAGGATATTAAATGAAAATCGCCATGAACTTTTTTCTAATTGGAAAAATGAATTGCATGACAGCATCCCGAAATCGGAGCTTTCCGAGGAAGTCTTTGCAACGGAATTATTTAACTTTATTTTTGAAAGTCTAAAAATAGTTAATACGGAATCTGCTTCCCAACTTAGCCGCTTTTATTCAAAACTAATAAATTCGAACGGGTCGCTGAATTTTATCACTTATGGATGTCAGGCATTTAGAAGAATAGCCTTGAAAACCCTGCTGCATCAGGACTTAACGAAAGACGATGTTATTAAAGTTTATAATGAAATCGACCGCTGGTTCGACCCAATATTATTGCAGATCATGAATGACTGTTCGAATAATTGGGAGGAAGCTTTGTCAAAGCAGCAAGCGGAAATTCAGGAGCTGTCAGCACCTGTAATCCAGCTTTTTGAAAATATTGTTGTCCTCCCGCTGGTGGGAAGCGTAAACGAAGTCCGTGCGATGACAATTATGGAAAATCTCCTAGAGGGGATTGAAAAACACAAGGCCGAAATCGTCTTTTTGGACATTAGCGGTGTCCCGACCATTGATACCTTTGTTGCCCAGACCTTGATTAGTACGACAAGGGCTGCAAGATTATTGGGTTCTGAAAGCATCATTGTCGGAATGAGACCGGAAATTGCCCAAACCATCATCGGGCTGGGGATTAATTTAAACGAAATCCGGACATATGGTTCGCTTAACGCTGGGCTCACTTATGCTTTCAAACGGTTAAAAGTAAAGGAATTGTGATTTAAAAATACTCTAAAGTGCTTGAAAACGCTCAGAAATCAGGGCGTTTCTTTATGCACCTAAATATATTCAGAATATTTTAAAATATTAGAGGTAAAACCCTATCTTTATAATATAATCAATTTAAAGGGTATATTGATTCAGGAATTATTCTCTAACTGCTGAGCTTCATTCTCAAAGGATTGCTAGGGAGTAAGGTTATAAGTACGAAGTCGAGGCTTTCTAATCTGTTCAAACATGATATTGGAGGTTAGGCTATGAGAGCAGCTATTTATAAATCCTATGGTCCCCCTGAAGTGTTGAAGATAGAGAATGTTGAACCCCCATCCATATCGGATGAAGATCGAGTTTTGGTCAAAGTACACTGCGCTTCGGTCAATCCATATGATTACCATTTTCGAAAAGGTTATTTCCCTACCAGGTTAGAAAATGGTCTAACAAAGCCAAAAAATCATCTATTGGGTATAGATGTTTCAGGCACAGTTGAGGCAATAGGCAGTAATGTACATAAATTTCAGGTTGGCGATCATGTATTTGGAAGCTGTCTCGGATCGCATGCAGAATATGTCTGTCCCCGTCAGAATGTCCTCAGTCTTATTCCGAAAAACATTTCCTTTGAGGAAGCCGCAGCTGTCCCCTGTGCTGCCCAGACAGCACTTCAAGCCTTGAGAAATGTAGCCGGGTTAAAGCAAGGACAAAGGGTTTTGATATACGGTGCATCTGGCGGCGTCGGACACTGTGCTGTTCAGCTGGCCCGATATTTTAAGGCGGAGGTAACCGCTGTTTGCAGTACCTCGAATCTCCAGTGGGTTAAAGACCTGGGAGCAGATCACGTAATCGACTATACAAAGGAAGATTTCTCGAATAACGGGATAAAGTACGATGTGATTCTAGATGTAGTTGGTAAGCGGAGCTTCTTTAGCTGTTTGCGTTCTCTAACAGATACTGGTGTTTATATTACGGAAAACCCACTCTATCCGATGTATCACCCCATTCAATTGCTAATAAGTTCTATGATTGGCCGTAAGAAAGCCAAGATTCATCTTGCGAAACCAAATGACTCTGATTTGGACTTCTTGCGAGGGCTTTTGGAGGAAGAGAAACTAAAACCCGTTATTGAGAAGTGCTATCCTTTTGATCAAATTGTAGACGCCCATAGGCATGTTGAAAATGGGCATACAAAGGGGAAAGTCGTCCTACGGTTTGTGCATTGAGAAATAGCTAGCAATAAAGGAAACCTGGGACATTGACGAACGAGTTCCGTTTTAAGGAGAACATTAAAATAGTGTTGTATTTAGTATATAAATAGTATAAGAAAAAAGGCAGCAATTTCATTGCCTCTTTTCTTATGGTGTTTATACTTTATCAGTTGTTCTTTTTCATAAGCACCCGTTACTTTAAGTACAATTCTTAACAAACTTCTTTCAGGAATGTTGCACGTATCTTCAATAAGGGGTAGCGTCAGGAAAATGCGGATTTACAACGATAAGGAAATTCCAAATTAAAAAGCCTAACTTCTCTGCAAAACAAAATAGAGAAAGTGAGCTTTTCAGTTACTTCATTATTTTTATTTGAACTAATATAAAACTGCTAAGTTGATTTTTTAGCTCAGCTATTTATTGAATTCATTAACTGGAAGTAGTATTCAGGTTTATGAGTCTTATTTAGGTTATACCATGAATGTAATGTATCTGGTGCAAATACATCTAATTTTTTCAGTACTTCCATCGCAAATTCCAGAGGAGCTATTCCTGATGCAGTAACTAAATTCGCATCAGATACCGCAGATCCCACCTCATAGAACTTTTCTCCTTTATAGTTAGGACATACCATTTTAGTGTATTCTAAATTATTACTTGTATGCTTTCTAGTATCTAAGTATCCCATATTCGCAAGGGCCTCAGTTGCACCACAAATTGCAGCAACAATAGTGCCAAGCTTTAAAGCTTGGCCAATTCTTTCCAAGATAGGTTGATGAATTTCTTCACTCCAAGTAGTTCCTCCTGGTAAAATTAAAAGATCTTTACTCTCAAGAGTACATTCATCAAGGGAAATATCTGGTTTTATGCTCAGTCCTCCCATAGTAGTAATCATTTCTTTATTAGCTCCTACTGTAATTACTTTTAAAGGTGCTAAATCTTTTTTGAAATATCTTCCTGAGTTTAGTTCAGCAATTAAATATCCATATTCCCAGTCCGACATTGTATTAAATACATATAGAAAAACTTTTTTTGTTTGCATCCAATAACACTCCAATCACAATTGATATAGCTATTATAATAAAACTCCCCTGACAGTTAACGTCAGGGAAGTTATCATACTTGATGAAATTTTATTAATTCCGACAGAACTTCAATAAGTCTTTTCTTAAGACTTATTGGCTCAATAACTTTAATAGATTTATTGTACGGTAAAAGTAAATAAGGTACATATGTATGTATCATATCTTTTTCAAGAAGAAAAACTGCTTGATTTGAAGTCCGTTCTTGTAAATAATGTCCTAAAAACCAATGTTGGCAAATATCAGCCAATACACTTTTATCCCCATTAATAACCAAAGAAATAATCCCTTCCTTATCTTCTATAGTGGGAAGAAGACTTTTTATAAAAAAGTCACGTGCTGAAAAATTTTCTGGCCGGTTAAACTTATTTTCGGTTAGCATTAGACTTTCAATTCGATCTACTCTAAAACTACGGATATCATTCCTAAGATGACAAAATCCAATCACATACCACTTATTATTCCAATAGATAATTCTGTACGGATCGACCAATCTATAATTTAATTGCTTTTCGCCACTTTTATGGTAAAGAATTTTTACTGAGTACCCGTCAGCAACGGCCTGCTCCAACTCCTTCAAAAAAGGTTCCATAGAGAGTGAACTTAATCGACTTATTACTTCAAGACTAGTTAAATGTTGGTTTATCTTTGTTTCCTGCTCTTGATTTGAATATTTACTTAGTTTTGAAATGGCCCTACTTAGTGCTTCACCTCCATAATATCCAGCTTCTTCTGCAAAAACAGCAGCGTGAAATAGTGAAGTTTGCTCCTCAAAATCAAAAAAAAGAGGAGCCTCAATAAAATTGTTCAATAAAGTGTATCCACCGTTATGTCCTGGTTCTGAAATTATAGGTACGCCACTTGTTGAAATTGTATCAATATAACGATACACAGTCCTTATATTCATCTCTAACTTTTCTGAAATTTGTTTTGCAGTAATTTTTTCACCTGAACGAAGCATCCATAGAATTGCTAACATATTGTCAATTTTAGGCATATAATTCCACCTCTATATGAAATTTATTTTCTATTATATATTTCCGATTTTTGGTATAACTCATCAACTGTTCCTTTCCGATAGCTTTCTATAAAAATAGGATCTCCAACTATATCATCTTGCCCGATAACGAACCAAGTTTCCTTCCAATCTCCGTTATAAGAGCCAACTAGTGATTGCTCTTCAATATCAACTCTGTAACCTGATTGTTCATTCTCTAGTTGTGAATTTGCAAGGATGGTAAAACCATTGTATCCAATGGAAATCTCTCTTTTTATTAAACAACTTATACATTCATTCATAAGGTCCTCCTACACAGTTTGCACCTATCCAGAAAAGAAAAACTTCTTTAACTATCCCCGTATGTTCAATAAGTAATTCAACAAAAACATTCATGATTCCTTCGACTCCCAACCCAGGCATGAAAATATAAATCTTCCCAATCTTTTCTTTAAATATGTTGGGGCATTACAAAAAGACGCCCTCTTATTAAAGAAGTGCGCCCTTTAATGAAATAACTATAATAAGTTCTTAATCCTAAAATTACTTACTAACGCTCCCGGTAATTAAAGAAGAATGTTTGTTTATTATTGTTTGGAGAATAACCAGAATCCAATTCAATTCTTATAAAGAAATTCACCGATTGAATAAATTAAAGAAATAAAGGGTAGCACAACAAAAAAGAAAAACCAAAAGAAATCCCCACTTTTTACATTAATCATAGGATGTTTAATTTCTTTTTTTATTTTTACCCCTATCTCCATTACTATCACTCCTTTTCTAACAGACTTTATCTATTTTCAAAAAAATTCATTTCTCATTTAACCAAAACTGTAGTAAAGGATATACCCTTTCTTGAAGAAAAGCAACCCGTTAATCAGATATTTCAAATACGTATATTCACTACTTTGATCCCCTTTAAAAAAGACCCATTTATTCACTAAGCTAAACTGGTATTTTTAGTGGTTTCTTCATAAACTCACTAAAATTCAACGTGAATATCCCTATTTTTTTACAGATGTTGTTCCACTAAATGTCACGATTGTTGAATAAAAGCTAAAGACGCTTCTTAAACTGCCCCGTTTGTTTAATAAGGATTTCTGTTATATTGTGTATGGTCATCAAAAAATTGAACTTAAGGTGAATGCCAGAAAAAAACCTCCTGTTCATCCCCATATGAAAGTTGGGCTGCTTCCTTTACTTTACAATTCATCCTCTCCTGGATTAACGCGATCGTTCCATAGTTAAAATTTCTTTTTCCCTTTTCTTAACAAGGATTCTGTTGATAATCAAAGCTTTATTGCCTGGCATCTAATAGTAATTTTATTTCTTTTATTTGTTCAGTGTGTCGCTGTTCATGCAAATATACCTGTTCAATCCATTGGTCAAGTGGTAATTCACCTAAGGCAGGATGCCTAATTGACTTTTCCGCCAAAATCGATTTATCCTCTATTGTACTAAGGAAAGTCAGAAATTTTTCTCTAGACTCGTTTAACAGTTCAATAATTGATTGAACTTCAAATGGTTCAAAATCTGGTTCAACGATTTCGGGAGCTTTAAACTTTTTCGTTCGGTCCAATATTAGATCAACGTTTTTACGTTCGGTTGGTGTATTATCAATCTTTTTTAATCCCCATGAAATAGCCTTTATTGTTGCCTGTTCCACTAGTACTAAGTGATGACAAACTTGTGCTATACTCCACATATTCATACCTATCCTAGTATTAAGTTGAGTATTATCTAATGAAGTAATCTCCTTTATTAAGTTAATTCTCGTTTCATGCAGATTGTCATTTTCTAAGTTGCTCATGAATTTCTCCCTTCACCAGAAAGTAAATATCCAGGTTCCTATTCTGTATATATTCTTTAAGATAGTATTCTTTGAGTATTTTTGCTATCCTTTAATGATTTCCTTCTTAAACAAACTTCTTTGTTACGTGAACCTCACCCACCAAATGCGCCGCACTTGGAAGGTGCTTCATTTGACTTAAATACAGTCTACGCTTAGCTGTGAGACAATGCTTTTGTCTCGAGCGCCGAGTGAAGACTACTTAATGAAGCCAAAGTCTGCCATGTCCTTTTTGCCAATTCAGGGACTTTTGCCTGAATGGACAACCTTTCCATTTCTGAAAAGGGTTTTGTGAGTTCCCGGATAAAGTATCTTGCACCGATATTGTAGGAAGCAGAGAGGTCTGCATGATAGACTTTGCCAGTGGTGAATGTGGCCAGGTCTTTCTTTTGGTTCCGGGAGACAAATCCGCTTCCGTCGAAGGCTAATGCACTCGTATTGCGGGCGTTGATACGGGATATACGGACCCCGTTATAATGAGCCGTCTCTGTTACCTTGTTTTGAATGGCCGTTTTCCGCCAGTAGTGGAGTTTGAAGCGCAGCCGCCTGGCTCCGTAGAATCCTTTCGGGACCTTCATTTTCTTCAGGTACTCAAATACGATCACGTCGGCCCCGTGTTGTTTTGCAAACCCAACAATGTTGTGGCATGTGTCATAAATGATATGGGTTTGCAATCCACGGATTCTTCTCCAAAAGTTTGGTGCTCCTATCCTCCCTGACTTCCGCTGTGCCTTTTTCAGTTTGTTCGTCAGTCGATACAACCGGTCTTTTTCTTTGGCTTGGTTAATAAACTTCCGAGCCAGGACAGTTCCGTTTGCATCAATGATGGAACAAACAGCCGAGTTGGTTAGCCCCAAGTCCACAGAACATACAATTCGGTCCTTGGTTTTCGTTTTATTCAGCTTAATATCCTTCTCATAAGAAATGTTCAGGAAGTATTTCTTACCCACACTGACCAGTTTTGGATTACATTCCTTCCAATCCCATACATCCCGCTTGTAAAGGTCTTGTTCTTTTGAATTGAATATCCATCCATACCCAATCATTTTGATGGAACACCTTAATACGGGCTGTGCAATCACCAGTCCGTTCGAACATATTCCCTTTATAAAAGACGGGAAATTCATGGTGATCCAAAGTTAAGGATGGCGGATTCTTTTTAAAGGTCTTTCCTTCTTGATGAGCCAGTTCTTTTTCCTGGTGCCAATTTTGAAGTAATGAACGGTAGCTTTTCACTTTACCATAAGCTGTAGCGATAGCGGAACGGCGGAAGTAAGACGGAAACTTGTAAAATGTTTGGTTGAACTGAGGGTATTTTGGTTGAGGATTCTGCGAGGTGCGATGAATGAGCTTTTCGACAAGCGTAACCATACTTTTTGTAGAGATACCATCAAAGTTTGGTATCTCCCTATCTATCACATCAATCAAGAAATGAAGAGCCTGATTATAAATTTCGACAGTTGTATCAAAGAGACGAGAATGATTGGTAATTTTATATCGCAAGGTTTTCGTCTGCATCATCACAGAATCCTCCTTTCTTGAAGGTGTAATGTATGGTACTATTTTACCATTATTTAGGTTTGGTTGTAAAAGAAGATGGAGAGATGAAATGAAGGAACACAACCAGGATAGACATGCATTGGCATAAAACAAACTTACTTATCATTTAGTTGTCATCACAAAATATCGTCATCCTTGTATCACCAAACCAATGATGGAAGGTTAAAAGAAATCATCATTGAACTTTTTGAAATGGGATTGCGAATTAATTGAAATGAACGGAGAGCCCGACCATATCCACATTTTATTTGACGCTCCACTGCAAATCCAACTTTCTAATATCATTAATAGTTTAAGACTGTAACCTCCCGATTAATCCGCAAGCAATTTGGAGAACATTTGTGTCACTACTATTGGAAACTGTATTTTTGGGGTCTTAGTTACATGGTAGTATCCACGGGTGGGGCAACGGTTGAGTCATAAAAAAATATATTGAAGAACAAGGCAAACGAGAAAAATAAAGAAAGGGTGACTAACCCCCACCAAATCAGAGATTTGGAAGGGGAATGCGTCACCCATCTTGTTCAAAACGCAACCACTTAGACAATGGCTCCAGGTTTCTAACTATTTAACCATTTGCATTTCGATATTTCTTCTCCACAAAGTAAATTGGCTGATTCCCTAGACGAAAATGGGATATCTTTCTGGCGAGTTTGGTGCGTAAACCAATAACTAAGAGCTTGCCACCTGCACTTCATTAGCTTTACTTATTTAGATATTATTCCTGTTCTCCCGGGATTCTAACTTCAAATTCACCCGAATTGCCCAGGGCTTCAATTTCGTAGTTACCGCTCTTAAGAAAAGTGACAGTTCCGGAGTAACCGGTAAACACTTTGCCGTCTGTGGCCCGGATAAATTCATCCTCTTTTTTAAAATTAAACTCCTGACTGAAATCTTCTTTAAGGTTATGGATCTTAACTGTGACTTGGGAAGGAAGGTCAGCTCCTTCTAACTCAAGCGGTACATCTTGATACTCGCCTGCAAAGATTTTCGATTGTGATAATAGCAAGGTAGCCTTTTTAAACTCGATATATGGCTCATAAACATAAATTGGATAGTTTGCGAACTGCTCACCATTTATTGTGTATTCCAGCTCCCATAGCCCATCAGTTGGAAAAACGGGGAAACTTGTCAGAAGGTGTGCGTCCGCATCGAAATGTTTTCCAGCCAATGGCTGATCTACAAGTGTCAAATCCTCTCCAGTTTCTTTATGAGTCGCGGTTAATGTAAGCTTTTTTCCAATTAATTCATCGGAATTTCCCCAGATAAACACCATTACCTTCGAACTTCCCCTATAATCATTGGCAACCCACTCTTTTGGTCCCATGATACTTGCCTTTTCGGAAATGCCGTAGTTTGTATCCATGCCAACCAAACCATTCTTCCCATCCCTGAGACCAAAATAACTAAGTCCGAATTTTTCTTCAATATCTATATTTCCTGTGGATCCTTGCTGTTTTTGGCTTGTGAATTCAGTAATATATAAAATCGGAATAATAATAAACATGGCGGCTAGTGCTGCCCATATGCCAGCTTTCTGAGGAAACATCCCCCATTTTTGCTTTGGCGGTTGAGCTTGTCTTATTTTCATAACGGTCTCCTGTCTCTTCCGCTCATCCATTTCAAACGTTGGTAACTCGCCCATTTTTTCAAGAAGATCTTTGCCTGTCAGCTGTTCCATTGGGCATCTCCTCCTTCATCATCTCATTTAGCTTTTTAACCGCCCTATGAAAGGTCACATTCACCTTCGAGACGCTCCAGCCCAACACGTTTGCGGCTTCTGCAGCGGAAAGTTCAGCTATGCCTTTCAACAGGACCACTTCCCGATAGCTTTGTTTTAGCCTGGAGATGGATTGATATAAATGGGCATGCTCTTCTTTACGAAGATACAGATGATCGGTTAAATTTGAATTTGTTTCTTCCTGGGAAGCTATAAGTGTTCCCTTTATTTTTTCCCAAAGATTGCGTTTCCTGTAATGATCAATCGCGGTATTCCGTGCGATTGATATTAGCCAGGTTTTTGGATTTGCATCACTTCTGAACGAATCAAACGCATAAATAGCCCTCAGGAAAGTGTCCTGGACCAAATCCTCAACATCCCTGGTGCCTGTATAATATACAAGATAATTAAACACATCTTTTTCATAATGGTTAAACCAATGCTCTATTTGCCGGCCGGCATCCATTCTTTATCTTCCCCTTTCAACAAATAAGACGAACCATCTTGCTTAATCTTACAGTTTTTCAAAAAAATGAATAGAACAAATTGAAAATTTAAATAAAAAAATCATGCTGGCTTGTGCCGGCATGATTTACGGGGTTTATTTATAGTCAGTTGTTCAACAAAAGCTTTAAACCGTTCCTCTTTCAATCAGCTTAACGGGCATTTCTTTTTTGGAAATATCCTCACTAATTGCTTGAAGGAATAGATTCATCCCCATTTTTTCAAGAGGGATTTCGACCGTTGTTATATCCATCATTTTCGCAATAGGCTGGTTATCAAAGCCGAGGATGGCAAGCTCACCTGGAATGGGAATATTTAGCTTTTGGCAGCAGGTCACGATCCCCGCAGCAACCTGGTCGTTCGTCACCAGCAAAGCAGTCGGAGGAGAATCCATTTCTCTTAATCGTGCGACAACCCTTTCTCCGTCCTCAAAATAAATGCACTCATCAATAATATAATCCGGATTAAACTCCAAATTATAGTGATTAGCAAAATCCCTGTAGGCTGCCACGCGCTCTTTGCTGCTTGCCCCGGACGTTCTACTGATGCAGTAGCCTATTTTCCTATGATTGTTTTCATAAAGATAAGATAACGCCTTATAAAATGTGCTGTAGTGATCAACAAAAGTGGACGATATCCTTTCACTTCCGGTTTTTTCACACAACACGATTGGCCCATATTGAACATGTTCCTCAATCACTTCCAAATCACACGCTCTTGAACAAATGACCAGCGAATCAATTTGTTTCAGTTTCAGCATTTCTAGAGCCTCCAGCTCCCGGTCTTCCTGGTAATCTGTCTGAAACAACACCAATTTATAGTTATGCTGCATGGCGAGTTTCGCAATTCCTTTTAGCAGTAAAGCGAAATAAGGATGATCTGAATATGGCAGGACCACGCCCATTAGCTGTGTTTTTCCTTTGCTTAAATTAACCGCGTTAATATTTTTGTGATAATCGCTCGCCTTAATCGCCGCTAAAACTGCATTTCTTTTTTCTTCGCTCACATATGGATGGTTGTTTAAGACACGGGAAACAGTCGTTACCGAAACTCCTGCCATTCTTGCCAAATCCTTAATATTTGCCATAACGCACACCTATTTCAATGAATTATAAAGAAATCATATCTACCTTGACGATCAATGTTGTTTGCTTAAGCTATGAAAGGAGATTATTACTCCCATAACGAATACTCCTTCTAATATTTTTACACTCATATTTTTTTAAGAACTCATACACGGTTTAAGTAGTACTAATTCTCCGTTATGCTGAATGGACAATCCTTTAACGAGTTAGGTGACGATGACCAACAAATCTCAATGTAACATAAAAAAATGATTTATTAAGCAAAGGTAATTTGTTAAATACCTCATTTCTAGTGTTCATCTGTTTCAATGAAATAATCATTTAGCGTTTGAATTGGTTTTACCTCTACCGCTTGACCGGACGCTTCCAGACAAAAATAAGCTGAAACAAAGATAATAAAGCAAAGAATGATTAATGAAATCATCTAAATCGCCTCGCTTTCTTTTACTTGATTCAACTCTAATGTATGAAACGCGTTTCATGTCAAACGGAAAATGAAAAAAGAAAGGACCGTTTGAATAATGGGTTCCGTTTCTAATCGCAAAATGTGAATTTACAGCTAAATATGTAAAGTAAAATGTAGTACAATTTGCATCGTATTTGCGGTGCTTCTTGTATGCGAAAAAAATAGCCCTGGTTCTCATTAACTCGGGCTACACAACGTATTAATTTCGAAAGGTTTATTGAACTAAAGCCCTGATTAGTTGAATAAAAAACGTTTATTGCTTAAAAAATGCGAGCAAAATTTTTTAACAACATAGGGTATTTCTTGTTCAAGATACCCATATTCGTCTTTATTTTTAGAAAGGAATGATAGATTCCTAATGATTTGCCATAAGAAGAAAGATTCTAAAACAATTTTATAATCTTCTTGTAAATCCCGTCTTTCACTATAATAACGAATAAAAATTTTTTGATTCTCCTGACTAAGATGAAGAAATGTTTCAGCAATGTCAAATAAATAAAAGCCAAAACCGCAACACGAGAAATCTATTGCAAAAGCTACCCCATCACGAAGAATGTAATTACTCTCGTGCAAATCGGAATGGATAATTCCCCAAGTATCCTTGTTTATATGTTGCTCCTTAATTACAACCTTTAGTTTATCTGAAACATTTAGTAATGCGTTATAATCCTCTGCATTGATAACTTTCTCTTTTAAAAGAACTTTGAGTTGTTTTATTGAATTGTCAACATTAGAACCGTCGTAGATTGGTCTAGTGAATTTTCGTGGAACAATCCATTCAGAGGAATGATTATGTAATGTCGCCATTAAATTCGCTAACCCATAAATTTCTTTCTCGGTCGGTTGTCCTTGAATATGTTTTCCATCAATCCACCTCTGTAATGTAAAATAGTAACTTTCGTGTTCCAAATTTTTTATTACACTAACCAGTTCACCTTTTGAATTATAAATGGGAACCTGTACAGTTAGCTCGGTGTCATTATTGAGGGCTAATAACCACTTTAATTCAGAAGAAATCAACGCCTTAGTTGTATTACCCAGATGAAGCTTAAGCAGATACTTTTTACCTGTTGCATTTATTTTATATGCCAGGTTATCGTTTCGACCTAAAAACTCTAATTTTTGGACTTTTAAATCATAAAACTTTTTTAGGGCTCTTACTAAAAACTCCTCTTTTATAGGGTTAGCCACCGTTTATCATCCCTTCAAATATTCCATTGACTTCCTTTTGCTAACCTGCACCGTATGTTCAATAAGCATTTCAACAAAAGCTGCCTTAATACTTCCAGAAACAAAGTACGGGTTCCTTTTATTGAATCTCATTTATATTATCTTTTAATTGATTTAATAATTTGGTTCTTCTTATGAACAATTCTTCCGATATATCATTCTTTCTCCATAATTCTGGTAAAAATTTTTTATCAATAATCGCAAGTTCCGAGAGGTGAAAAATCAGCAAAAAAATTGTCATCTATTATGAGTAGCCGCTCATCATAATGCTCCGTAGGCTGCACAAACTTCAATCTTTTCATAAAATTCCTCCTCGGCTGCTAGGAACGCTAACTTCGCACCTTTTCATCCCTGAACTGTAATACTCATTTGACATTTTGAACCTATTTTTGTTGATTTAATTTCTCAAGTTCCCTTTCAATACTCATCGTTACTAACCCTTTTTGTTTCTTCGTCTTTAATGTTAAGATGCTTCAAAATTAACTTTAATTGATGTTGGATTGTCGAAAGGCTATAAAGGACAAAGAGAATGAACAAAATCCATACCACGTACCAAAACATTTGGCTACCCGTTTCTATATAGAATTCATTGTCGCTGTTGATTAAAGAGAACAGATCTTCTCGATTTCCTTATTCTTCATTTGAACATATATTTCCTTCTTTTACCACATTGGGTTATATTGGAAGTTTAATTAGATTAATTTCCTTCTATGCTGATAACAAATCTTAATGGAAGCACTAATTAGATTAATCTCCCTCCGCCCCCACACGATTAATCCAATTGGATGGCTCAATTAGATTAATCTCCTTCCGCGCCCACACGATTAATCCAATTGGATGGCTCAATTAGATTAATCTCCTTTCGCACCCACACGATTAATCCAATTGGATGGCTCAATTAGATTAATCTCCTTTCGTACCCACACGATTAATCCAATTGGATGGCTCAATTAGATTAATCTCCCTTCGCACCCACACGATTAATCCAATTGGATGGCACAATTAGATTAATCTCCCTTCACACCTATACTATTAATCTGATTGGAAGGCTCTAATAGATTAATCCCACTACACACACCTACGATTAATCCAATTGGATGGCTCAATTAGATTAATCTCCTTTCGCGCCCACACGATTAATCCAATTGGATAGCTCAATTAGATTAATCTCCCTTCGCGCCCACACGATTAATCTGATTGGAAGGCTCTAATAAATTAATCTCACTACACACACCTACGATTAATCCAATTGAAAAGCGCACACAGTCAGCAAATGGTCAGAGAAAATAAAAAAAGTGCAGCCTGCTCATTCGCAGGTCTGCACCTTCAATAAACTTATTTCTTATAGCCCAGGTCCGGGATGTTGGTCCAGCGGTCTTTCAGGTAGCGGACAACCATTTTTGGTTCCCTCGCGCGGTTGAAGACACCTTTCTTATTCCCTTGAACACGCATGATACCAAATTTAGTTTGGAAATCAGCGAAGTTCCAAAGCTGTTCGCCGACGAAATTCGGAATCTCATCGAATACCTTGCTGTTCATGCGGTAATAATCTTCCTGGTACTCTTCACTGAATGGCTCGCCATACGCACTGTGGAAACCGGAAACAGTATCGGCGCCATATTCTGTGTACATGATTGGTTTGTCCGGATATTTTTCCTGCCATTCGAGAAGTTCTTTGCGGGTTGCCTCCTCAGCGGCTTTCAAATCACCATTCTGAATGTACCAGCCATAATAACGGTTCAAGGCAATGACATCAACCAAATCCGTACACTTATCAGCTGAAGGAGTCGCCATCATGATATATACATTCGTGCATGGACGCTTCTGTGGATCCAATTTGCGAGCCAAATTGAACAGTGGCTCGAAATATTCATGTGCCCCTTTCGAATATGTTGCAGACTCGTTAGAAATTGACCACATTACAACACAGGCATGGTTCTTGTCACGGGCAATTAACTCCCGAATAACCTGCTCATGTGCCTCGGCAGTCTTTAATTCCTTCCACGTATCGTCATCAAAGTCTCCGCCTTTTTCCAAAATCGATACATCAAACGTGAATGATAGCATTAAGCCGACCGCCGGTGTTTCGTCGATGACAACGATTCCTTCTCTATCGCAAAGTCGCATCATTTCCTCAGAATACGGATAATGAGACGTACGGAAAGAGTTCGCACCCATGTCCTTCATTAAGTTGATATCAAGGACATTGTACGCCTCGTTCAAGCCGCGCCCGTTCACATACGTATCTTCGTGCTTACCGAAGCCCTTGAAGTAGAATGGTTCGCCATTGATCAGGAACTTACCGCTCTTAACTTCAACCTTGCGTACACCAAACGATTCCTCGTAAACGTCAACAACTTCCCCGCCGTTCACGCCTTCCACTTTTGCCTTGTACAAATAGGCGTTCAGTGGCTGCCAGAGGCGGACATTTTCGATTGAAAAAGTAAGATCGGAACCAGTTGCCTTGGCGACTTCCTGACCTTCTTCATCGAGGATTGTTACTCTCACTTCTTCAAAGCTGCCGCCTGTTTTTACAGAAACCTGAACATCCGCGCTGCTTGCTTCCAAATCAACAGCGGGTACAATGGTGATATCCTCAATATAATCACGCGGCGTGGAGTAAATTTTAACGGGGCGATGCAAACCGGCGTAATTGAAGAAGTCGAAGTTTTCGTCTACCTTCCGAATAGTCCGGCCGTTCTCGTCCTTTTTCTCGCTGTAATTTCCGACTGGCAGTGTTGTGTAATCAAGCAAATTGCTGATACGGACCGTCAGTCGGTTCGTTCCTTCTGTTAAAAATTCATTGATTTCCGCTTCAAACGGCATGAAGCCTCCCTTGTGGTAGACAGCTTCTTTGCCATTCACATACACCCATGCTTCGTGAGTCGCGGAGCCAAAACGCAGCACCAAGCGCTCATTGCGCAGTGCCTTCGGGACGGAAAATTCCCTTTCATACCATACATAACCACTGTGCTCGCGGATTTCCTTCATAACTGATTGGTCATTAAAGGATGCCGGAACAGCTATTAATTCCTTTGTTGGCAAGGGACGGGCTACATCAATTGTTTCAACTTCCTTATCAATCATAAATTTCCAAATGCCGCTTAAATCCATCAAAGCGCGGCTGTCTGTTGCAATTGGGTATAACATAAATTTTTGCCTCCATTCTTTCTCTATAATTTGTGAAAGCGATTAAATTTATTATAGGGTATACTCCTTAGTGGAATTCGTACTATTTTTGCTAAAATCGTAATTATTTGCGTTTTCTATCTATCCTTTGTAAAGTTAACCTGAAAGGATGTTACAGAATGAAATATGAAGATTATAAAAAAATAGCCGAAATCCTCTTTTCTGTCACAAAAATAGATGCACGGCTGGTCGACCAACACGGCACAACACTATTTGATTCAGCCAATTCCACTGTTCCAGCCGCTCTGAACCAGTCAGGCAAAGAGGATTTTTTTCAAATAAAAAGCGTTCTAAAAGAAAATCAACCAACCTTTTATTATCACTATATAAATACATACGGTCTTGAATATGTCGCCACTGGCGTCTGGAGTGATGGGGCTTTCCAAGGCTATCTGATAATCGGGCCTTTTCTTTCAAGCATGTCGGTTATCCAGACCATAAAAGATAGTATTGCCAAAAACAAACTTCCAATAAGCGAACGGAAACAGCTGGAACAATATTATCAGTCGCTGCCGGTCTTGAGTGAAGCGGAATACACCCATCTCGGTGAACTGATTGTTAATTTGAGCGGACAGGGTTTCAAAAGCGCGCACAAAATATCCTCCGTCCCACCAACCTCTTCCTTTAACCCGGATAAATTAAAAGTAAGTATTGAAGAAAATCAGGATATCATTGAAGCCAGATATGAACTTCAAGGCAAACTTCTGGAGGCAGTGGCCAAAGGAGATAAAACCGAGGTCCAGGCGTTACTTAATTCAAAGACGTACTTTTTGGAGTTTTCCGACCGGGTGCCAGGCAGCCCCATCCGTTCCTCGAAGAATATGGCTATTGTGGTAAACACAATGTTTAGAATTGCAGCCGAAAGAAGCGGTATTCATCCTGTTTATCTTCACACCATTTCCGAACGGTTTGCAATTTTAATCGAACGGACCATGAACATTCCGCAGCTTCAAAAGCTGATGGTGCTGATGGGTGACGAATATTGCGAACTGGTGAAGACGTACTCGACAGGCTCCTACAGCCCAACCGTAAAACGGGCTGCAGATTTCATCCAGCTGAATTTAGGGCACCCTATAACACTCGACGATATTGCCAAACAGCTGAATATCAACCCTTCACACCTGTCGCGGATCTTTAAGGAAGACACAGGATTAACCATAACAGATTTCATAAATCGAAAAAGGATTGATGAAGCAAAATTTTATTTGCAGCGAGGAACCTTATCAATCACTGAAATTGCCTTCCTCGTAGGCTTCAACGACTTAAATTACTTTAGCAAGGTGTTTAAGAAACTGACCTCGGTAACCCCGTCCCAGTATGCGAAAAAGAGGAGAACACAAGTAAAAAAAGACAGTGAATGACCATGCTAAATTAACTGTCTTTTTACAAATTAATTGTAAAGAGGGTCAAACTTCTGTTATCGGCAGTACGTTTTGAATACCAATTTTATTTATCTTTATAAGCTGCTGATTCCCTCTTTAAGAAAGTCCTTACTTATAGGGTTGGGGGATCAGATTACTCCCGAGTTGATAAATAGACGGAGGGATTCCGCTTAATTAGTTAATTAAATAAAAAATAGCTTCAATAGACGGAGAGATCGCCTATTGTCTAAAAACATATGAAAATGGGGGCTTTTACTCTGTTTAACCGGAAAACCTTATTTACATTGAACCGAGCTCTCTTCTCTATCTAGCCGGAAAAATTCCGCTTATTTTACTATCGCTGGTTTCTCGATTAAGGACAGACATCTTTTATAAAAGAGAGTGAGTTTTAACCACTCATTTTGATGCATTAGGGTGAACCGTATGTGGGGTTTTATAAAAATTCGGCCTTTGTATCCCTAAAAAAGAAACTCGCCAATGGCGAGTTTCTTTTTACAATATCATCAATAATATGCCAAAACGACTTTCATTCGGCACATATTTACTTCAAAACTGAACCCTTTACAAACTTTAGGCTCTCTATTGTTATTTTACAGTGGAAAATCGCCAGTGCTGTTCAAGCACAGGTCTTTCTATCCTTTCCTTTATCTGCCGCAGCACTTTTTATATTTTTTTCCGCTGCCGCAATGGCAAGGATCATTTCTTCTAATCTTATTGTTGTCGGATACCGTATGCGATACTTTTTGTTGCCGATGAGACAACTCTATTGGAGTATATCCTTTTAGAACCCATTGCCTCGTATTGTTCATTAAATTTCCAATGTATACCATGAAAGCCTTCAATGTTTCAAGATTATCAAACTCTACCCTTCTTTGGAGATACTGCAGAATATCATTCGGCGACTCACCAATCTGTGTTGCATAGACACATTCCTCGACAATGCTCTCGGCACCCTCTTTAGTAATTAGATAGTTATCAGTAAGGAAGGTGACAAAATCAGCAAAGCCTTTATTTCGATCAAGGAAATCGGGCTGTCCAGCACTAAGAATTTGTTCCTTCGTGAACGGATAAAACTCGAGGTCCTTCCTCAAACCGTGTTCCTGCAGAACCTTTTCCGAATCAAAGACCCTCATAGTGGAATAGCCATTCGTGTCGTGCCGGATTTGGCCATAATAAGAAATTGCCTCCTCAATAACTGGAAGGTAGTCACGCAACTTCAATGGTTCATCCAAATACTTTTCAAGCAAATCAACAAGTTCATAAATACCTAAAGATCCATAATAGAAAAGCAGCCCGTGAGTGAGTGAAATCCACTCCGTATTCCGGCGCGCAATCGCCCTCCACTCAAGCTCTTTCTCCCGCCAAAGCGGACTTGCAACAACCTCCTCAGGCATTGCCAGCATGTTTTTCCCCTCAACACTTCCTGTGAAAAGAATGCCGTACTCCTGAAAATAATCAAGCTGGCGACCTGTTAATTTGGGTGCTGCCAATAGCCCATTCCCTTTAACCACCTTCATTAAAAGTCTGAATCGCTGCTCGTTCAATTTTTCAAAGAGCTTACCTATCGAGACTGGAATTTCAGTTACTAATACCTCAATTAACTCGCCCTTCTTCAGCTGGCTCACACCAGAAATCTCAAGCCGCTGTCTGATTTTGACCAAATCATCCTTTGAAAGCCTTGAAAGGGCATCTTTTGTGAAAAAAGGCACCGAGATTGCACTCCACCTTTTCTCCTCCCTCTTCTGCTCGGTTTTGGCTGTCAACTCTCTCATTTTTGCAAAGGCATTCATTAATTGTTTGCTATCTTTTTCACTAATTGTACTGCTCATCTTGCCACCTCAACTTCATAAATAACACAAAATCGATTTTTCTATCCAATATGTAAAAATAGTTTCAGGATTTTGTTTTTCAAATTCTTTCATTTTTAAATACATGTCCAGTCCATCGGAAACATCATGCCACAAGTCAGTGAACACAAAATCATACTTCTCTTTAGGCATCTCACTTTTTGCATAGGTAAAAGCATCCGATTGTATAATCCTAATCTTATCGGCATGGTTGAATTGAGGTAATATGTGTTTTGTAAACAGGTCGATTACATCTTCATTCATGTCAACAATCGTCACGCTTTCAACGTTCTCTTTTTCGGAAACCATGTAGGCGTAATAACCAAGCCCCAAACCGTATGTAAGGACATTCCCATATGCCTGGCCGACAGGCTCCTTCATCGTCTCAATTTCATTAGGGGTAATGGTCATCCAGATTCGTCCATTTTCAAGAACTGCCGGGAACTTGAATTCGTTTTGGAAAAATCCGATTTGCGGTACCTGCCTTCCCTCTTTTGTCTGGATGATATCGTCACAGACAAAGCCTTCAAATGGTTTATAGGTGTCATACTTCAGTTCACTATTGCCGATTTTCATAGCTGGGATTTTAATGTTTTTGTAATAGGGGTTTGAGTAAAACTCATTTTCATCAAGCTTATGAAACATTTCTCTAAAGTAAAGGTTAAATACTTTTTTATCAGCTTCATTGTCAATGATATCAAGCCCAAACGCAGCCGCCATAATGATGGCAAATGCATACTCATATGAAAGTCCGCCGTTTACAATTTCCTCAATTTCTTCTTTATCAACATATTCAGGTGCTTTATTCAAATAATTACTCAGCATAGCAAACACTCTGTAGTTGTCTTCTTTTATTTGGTTATTTTGCATATCCATCACCTTAGCGCTTATATTTGCAGTCCTGATCTCCGATGCAACGGACGAACAAAAAGTATAACCCAAACCCAGCATCAAAACCAGAAATCCACCTTTGACTCCCCGTCCACATTGGTCTTATGTAAATCTCCATTTCTGCAAATAACATGGCGGCATCTTCGGTAAAAAGGGCCATTACAAATTTTATCATAAAAACTCTATCCGACTTTGTCATAAAACATAATTAACACAGGTTTTTAATGGGCTGTAAAAGCATACATTTCCAATTCATGAATATTTGTTTAGTAGTCGGTTTAAAGGAGGATATTTTATGAGGAAAAAAATATTGCTGTTCTGCGATCCCGGAATAGATGATTCAATCGCTATTATATACTTACTCCTTAATCCCAATATAGAGCTTGTTGGCATTGTGACAAGCTACGGCAATGTAACCAAACGGCAGGCAACTGCAAATGCGTATTACTTGCTTCAAATTGCCAATGAAACTCACATTCCTGTTATTGCCGGAGCGGCAACATCGGTTGAACCGGACCAGGATGTATATTATCCGGATATTCATGGTGCGGAAGGACTTGGCCCAATTAGGCCTCCAAGCAGTCTAGTGTTTCAAACCTATCCTTTCGATGAGGTCAGAAAAATTATCAATCAATATGAAAAAGAATTGATCATTGTCGACACAGGCCGGTCAACAGCGTTGGCAACGGCCTTTACGCTGTTCGATGAGGATATTAAGAAGGTCGGATCTTTTTATGTAATGGGGGGAGCATTTTTTGTCCCCGGTAATGTGACTGCTTTGGCGGAGGCAAATTTTTATGGTGATCCCACCTCAAGCAATTATGTAGTTAGAAGAGCGCATAATTTAACCATAACCCCTTTAAACGTGACTCAGAATGCAATCATTACAAGGGAGATCGTTCAATACTTAATCCGCTATTCAACATCTCCCTTCTCATTTTTAATTACACCGATTTATGAGTATTATCGGGAAGCGTATAAAAAGAACCTTCCGAATGTTCAAGGAGCTCCCGTCCACGACCTGCTCACAGTTATGGTCGCCAATGACCCATCTCTGGCAGAGTACATCTATTATGATGCTAAGGTAGTTGATGCTCCGGGAGATGCAAGAGGCCTCTCCTTCATCGATGCAAGGCCAACAAGCCCAAGGGGTAAAACCAGGATTGCAGTCAGATTGAACTATCAGAAATTCGTAAATGACTTTGTAAAAACAATGACGCAAACGTAAGCGAATGATAAAATACTCTGGATATGAAGGATGGGCTTCTGCCTTATACCAAAGAAAAGGGTAACTCTCCAAGATAAAACTTGGATGAGTCACCCTTTATTAATAGTAAAAATACGTATTTGCGGACGGCATTGAAAAATGCCTGTGTTCTTCGGCAGCCATTGCATCCGCTTTCGTTTGGTGGACGGTTCCCTTTGGATGCTGCGGAGGAGCGTAAATAGAATATAATTTTAAAGGAGTGTTCCCGGTATTGGTGACATTATGCCAGGTGCCCGCGGGAATCATAATCGCCGAATCATCGACTACCTCCCTAACAAAATTCAGGTTATCCCTGCTTTTGCCCATACGGACGGTCCCTCTGCCCTGTTCAACCCGCAGGAATTGATCAAGGTTCGGATGATTTTCAAGGCCGATATCTTCACCGGCATTAATGCTCATTAATGTAACCTGCAAATGACTTCCTGTCCATAACGCAGTTCTGAATGTATTGTTCCGCTTCGCTGCCTCATTGATATTCACCACAAACGGTGCAGGACCGAAATCTTTCTGTGTTTCTCTATACGGTGTGTGATAGTTGATTCCATTTTGAGGATCAGGCTGCCAACCATAGTTATGATAGGGGAAATAATGGTAATAATGATTCTGATATGGATCCCCATTAGGATCATGGTACATTGATAATCCCTCCACAGACGTTTGGGTTATCATATGCGTGGATTGGGTGCTGGGTACCTAATTACTCCCTAAAGGAATTTGGGGCTGGAAACTACCGCTTAAGTTCCCAGACGGCAGCCTTTAATCGGCTTGAAAGGTGATTTTTCCTAGTTCCGGCCGCTCCCCCTTTTTTTATATGCATTTTAAATGTAAAATTGCCTGTATAAAAAATGGAGTGCATGAAATTGGTTTCCATGCACTCCATGGATAAGGTTTATCCTTGGTAGACTTCGTTTAACTCATCCATATTTATTTTTTTCATTTGAAGCAGTGCTTTCATAACCCTTTCAGATTTGTGAAGATCTGGGTCAGTTAACATCTCGGGTAAGGTGGCGGGAACAATTTGCCATGATACTCCAAACTTATCTTTCAGCCAGCCACACACCTGAGCCTTCTCATCCCCGCCTTCAGAAAGCTTTTCCCAAAAATAATCGATTTCCTCTTGAGACTCGCAATTTACGATAAAAGAAATCGCTTCAGTAAATTTAAATTGGGGTCCGCCGTTCAACGCCACAAATTCCTGCCCTTCGAGAGTAAATTGGACGGTCATGACAGTCCCTTCGCTTATTCCGTCTATTGGATGCCGCTCTTTCCCATAACGGGTAACCTTCCCAATGCTCGAATTCTTGAAAATCAAAGTATAATGGTTTGCTGCCTCCTCGGCTTCGGCAGTAAACCAAAGGTTTGTCGTAATTTTCGTGATTTTCTTATTCACCACTTTTGTGCTCCTTAAGTTTTTAGCTCTGTTAGTATTCATTGTTGATTTTTGTTGAGGTATGAAAATTTATTAGGGGGAGAATTTCCGTCTATTGTACCCACGGGCACCTTAAGAGACAGAAATAAGTGGAGAAATTCCCCTTACCTTCTTAAAATAAGTCAAAAACCAATGATTCTGGTATGATAAGCGGAAAAACTCCCCTTATTTTAATGGAAATATGGGTATTTCCCGATTTAACCGGTATTTCTCCCCTTATTTTTCAAACAGAGTGAAATCAACATTCAGATATAACAGAGCCAAGTTTTTAAAATTGCCTTTAAAGCAAGCCTATTTCGTTTTTTCCATAACAGCAAAGTAATTGTCTTCCCGATCCGCAAAATTGAAAACTTTCCCGGATGGCAGGGCAACAATCTCTCCAACTGTTATTCCCTTCTCAACCAGGCTGCTATGCAGCTTTTCGAGGTCATCCGTGAAAAGCATTAACGAAGGTGTTCCTAAATTTAAGTCCGGCTCCATTTTCGCAATGAATTCCTTATCGTGGAGAACAAAACTTGTTTCTGAATCAGATGATGGAGCCACCTCAATCCATCTCATGCCTTGTCCATTTTCTTCAGAAATAACCGTAAACCCCATAACATCTGTCCAAAAACGTGCAGCCTCATCCTGGTTATTGACGTATAACATAATTTGACCAACTCTACTAATCATTATTTTTACCTCACTTTCATTTTTAAAAGTTTAAGTTTGTCATAGCAACTTTCAATGCAGGCGGGGAAACCCCTAATTTAACAGCTGTTCCCGTCTTCATAAGCCAAATGAAGGAAGGGTAAGCCTCATTTTGATAACTGTTCCCGTCTTCATAAGTCCAATGAAGGACGGTTAAGCCTCGTTTTCACGGCTGTTCCCGTCTTCATAAACAAATGAAGTCTATTATGTAAGGTAATTCTCTAAGAAGCTCCCTATATTTCCTGAAATCACCATTCCAATTCTATTAGTTGCAGCCAGCCCTCCCCCCTTTTTAGAATGTATCAAATACAATTCGCTAACCTTAGCCGAACTCCTTTTGCTAGTTTGAATTTTTTCGAAAAAAAAGACTGCCAGAAACCAGATTTTGCTAGTGTCCTGGACAGTCTCTTTAATTCTATTAATAAGGGTCAGCCTCGTGGCCCTTCTTCTCAGCATCTTGTACAGCTTCGTTTGCATCAATGGATCCCTGGCCATATTTCGTCTTGCCGGATTCACGGCCTGGAACCTGGTTTTCTGCAGCTTGTTCTTTAAGCTGAGCTGATACTTTTTCAATACCTTCCTGCACACGGCGGCCGTAATCTTCGTCAGCTTGTGTGAAGTGATAGACCATTGCTTCCTGAATGCGCTTGTCGCAAACAGCAAGTGCCTCGGAAAGGTTCTTAATCAACTCATCGCGTTCCCAATCCTCGAAGGCACGGTAAGTATCGCCAGCCTGACCGTAGTTGTTCGGGCGGTCGATTGGCTCGCTCATAACTGCTGCATTGTAGGATGGACGGTGCTGCGGACGCTCTTCAAAACCTGTTTCCTCATATCCGCCAATCATGGATGGCTCATAATTGATATGTGGATTTTCCCCGGATTCTTTAGGATCACGGAAATCCATTTGTCCTCGCTGCTGGTTCGTACGCACAGGTGCTTTTGGCGCGTTCACAGGGAGTTTCAGATAGTTTGCACCTACACGATAACGCTGTGTATCGGAATAGGAGAACGTACGGCCTTGCAGCATTTTATCATCAGAGAAATCCATACCATCGACTAGGACGCCAGTTCCAAAGGCAGCCTGCTCGATTTCAGCGTGGAAATCGTCGGGATTGCGGTCAAGAACCATGCGGCCGACCGGTAGCCAAGGGAACTTGTCTTCTGGCCAAAGCTTTGTGTCATCAAGCGGATCGAAATCCAGCTCTGGATGGTAGTCATCAGACATAATCTGAACGAACAGCTCCCATTCCGGATATTCGCCGCGTTCAATTGCTTCATAAAGATCCTGGGTCGCGTGTCCGACATTCTTGGCCTGGATTGCGTTCGCTTCTTCCTGTGTCAAATTGCGGATGCCCTGCTTCGGCTCCCAATGATATTTAACAAGAACAGCCTCGCCCTTGTCATTAACCCATTTATACGTGTTAACACCAGATCCCTGCATGTGGCGGTATGTAGCTGGAATTCCCCATGGTGAGAACAAGAAAGTAATCATATGTGTCGCCTCAGGCGAGCGGGAAACAAAGTCAAACATCCTTTGCGGATGTGATACGTTTGACGCCGGATCAGCCTTAAATGCATGAATCATATCAGGAAATTTCATTGCATCGCGAATAAAGAAAATTTTCAGGTTGTTACCAACCAGATCCCAGTTTCCTTCTTCGGTATACATTTTTACAGCAAAGCCGCGCGGGTCACGTGCAGTTTCCGGTGAATCCTTAGCGCCTGCAACTGTTGAGAAGCGGACCATAAGCGGAGTACGCTTTCCAGCACCATGGAACACTTTAGCGCGGGTATACTTTTCTGCCGGCTCATCGCCAACCTTGCCATATGTTTCGAAATAGCCAAATGCTCCAGTACCGCGTGCATGAACAACACGCTCCGGCACCTCTTCCCTATCAAAATGTGAAATTTTCTCGATGAAATGATAGTTCTCAAGTGTTGCTGGCCCACGATTGCCAACTGTTCGGATATTTTGGTTATCCGGAACGGGATGGCCCTGGCGAGTCGTCAATTTCTCGCGCTTCACATCGTTTTCGTGCGGAATGTTTCTATCTTTGTTCCTTGCCAAAATGAAAACCTCCTTCAAAAAATGGTAACCCCTATCATCATACATAAATTTAGTAAATATATACAGCAATAAGGGTTCGAATTGTTTAGAAAATACTAAACTCTATAATCATTCTAAACAAGACATCTTAAGTTTAATTTAAACGCTAAATAGATTTCAATTAATATGTTTATAGAATTGCGGAGGCTTCCACACACGAATTTGAAATCACTGTTCAACTCAACAAAATTGGCCTGTTTTTTTTCAATATGGAATTCAACAAATCCTTCCCTGTACATTGCAGCCATTAGTTTAAGATTTTTTTTGTAAGAATTGGTTTAAGAAACTGTAACCCAAGTTCAACTGATGTCTCTATATAACCGACTATTTGATTAAAAGTAAAAACATTGAGTTTTTCGTTTAGAACTTCCTTACCGTAATCCATATCGCCTAAGACAAAAGGAACAAATTTTTCAACATCTTTGGAAGTTACCTCATCCAAATCTAAGATCGTAGGAAATTGACTAAATGATTTTCTCAATTCATCTGTAAAACCATAGTGTTCTAATAACTTTCCATTTAGTAATTGGAAATCATTATGGTATAACTTATATAACCCTTCATCAGCATCCATTCTGTTCTTTAACCAAGAAAGGTAAAATCCTCTTAACCATATTTCATCAGCAATTAAATGTGCATAGTACCCTAATACATAAGGATTTTCAGTTTGTGAACCATACTTATATAAAAAACCTTTATAATCAACTCTTCTTGAATAATCTTGCGCATCACCTATAAAGAAATGTGATAAATTTTTTTCTTCGTGTGAAAAAACAGCGTCCGGGGCAATGCTTCCAAGTAAAAATGATGTTTTGTCTTCCATCGATAAAGCCTCTGCAATTTTATTACCAATAATCGAGTGCATTATTCTTGAACCCAAAATACTCTCCCCTTTTTTTATTTATCATTTACTTTAGTTCTAGAAAGACCTTCAGAATTCCTTTGTTAAACTCAGCCGCACAATTAGCTATATAAAGCAGTAAAGTATATCCGGTGATTCCTTAAGTGCTAATATATTCATGGATTTTAGGGTAATGTACAGTTGTATTCTCATAGAGAATTGACTTGTTGGAGGGATTTAGTTTGAAACGTTTTACTGAAGAAGAAAAGATAAAGATATTATCGGACATTATTGCGATTAATTCTGTTAATGAAAACGAAATCGAAGTGGCAAATTACTTGAAAGATTTATTTGCTGAATACGGCATTGAATCTAAAATTGTTCCAGTTACCGACACCCGTGTTAACTTAGTGGCCGAAATTGGAAGCGGAAGTCCTGTCATTGGCGTTTCTGGTCATATGGATGTCGTTTCTCCTGGTGATGAAAGCGAATGGACATCAGATCCGTTTACATTGGCAGAAAGAGACGGAAAATTATATGGACGTGGAACAAATGACATGAAAGCAGGTTTAGTAAACCTTGCTTTAGTGATGATTGAACTTAAAGAAAATAATGAACTGAAAAATGGTACTGTCCGTTTTATGGCGACGACTGGTGAAGAAGTCGGTGGCGCAGGTTCTAAAAAATTATACGAAGAAGGCTATATGGATGATGTAGATTATTTATGGGTTGCTGAACCTTCCCATGACACGATTATATATTCCCACAAAGGATCACTAAACTTTCGTGTAACGTCAATTGGTGAAGCAGCACACAGTTCTATGCCTGACCAAGGATATAACGCGATTAATCCCTTGATGAAATATCTATTAGAGGTAGACAAAAAATTGAATGGCGACGAGCGTAAAAATGAAGTTCTAGATAAATTGGTTATGAGTACAACTATTTTTAATGCAGGGAACCAAGTAAACTCAGTTCCAGAAAAAGCAGTAGCTGAAATAAACGTGCGGACTATTCCGGAATTTGATAACGATGAAGTGATTGATTTATTCAACACAACAGCTGAAAAATACAATAAAGAAGGCTCTGATATTGATGTTGAAGTGACAATGTCATTACCCAGTGTTTTCACTTCAGGACAATCTGAAATGGTTGATCTTGCAAAAGAACTTGGTAAAAAACATTTAGGTTTAGAAATTTCTGTTAAAGGTTCGCCTGGGGTGACGGATGCATCAAACCTATTACGAGATAAAGATGACAACTTTCCTTTTATGATGTTTGGTCCGGGCGAAACAAAAATGGCACACAAAACAGATGAATATGTATACAAAGAATACTACTTTGCATTCTTCAATATCTATAAAGAGTTAATATTAGGATTATCGAAATAGAAAGAGACTTTCTAACTGTAAAGAGAGGGACCGCCATTTTTGGAGGTCCCCCTCTTTTTGCTTAGGTTTCTATTTAACCAATGAACATAATATCAAAAAATGCGGCTGAGCCTCCAGGAACATCGCACTTTTCAGTTTAACTACATATGCTACAATCTTATAGATAGGATTATGTCAATTTACTACTAACTAAATTCTCAAAGTCTTCTAAAGACAACTTTTCAGTAATATGTTTTAATTCATTTGGTACTTTAACAAAGCACATTAATTCTAAGCTATTTCCATCTGGATCGTTAAAGTAAATTGAAGCATTTCCTTGATTTGGTCTTACAAAAGGCTCGATCGATGATCTTTTTCCAAAAGGTACAGGTTCAACTTGGATGGATTCAAGCCATTGTACAGCTTCTTTTAAACCCTCAAAAGTGACTCGAAAAGCAATATGTCTTAAAGATGGATGGTATGGAGTTTGGTACTCCTTTCCTTCCCACAATCCTAACCAGCTTTTTCCTTCCTCTATCCAAAAGAATGCGGTGTCTTCATCACGCCAAGCAAACTTCAAACCTAACTTCCCGTAAAATTCAATCGATTTCTCTAAATTTTTTACAGGTAAATGTGCTTCATATAGCCCCTTTATCATTTCCCCATCCCCTTGTTTGTAGAATTTATGAATTTACAATCTCGGTAAGAATCCCAATATTACAATTCTGTTCCGTTTTTTTAAAAAAGTCTCAATAAAAATAGGCAATTACCGCCTTGAAACAATGCCCCATTTTGTTGAAGAATTTCTAATTCTTTTTTATACCTTTTTGATATTTAGAATGTCCATCGCTTACACCAACAAGTTCAAAGCCATTGTTCATATAAAAGTTATTTAATTTACTATTATCTGTAACACAATCTAATCTAAGGTATTCTTTATCACTCACATTGTCTTGTATCCATGCCAATATACATTTACCTATACCTTTCTTCATATCAGCAGGAATTATTGCTAGTCTATGTAGATAAAGCGATTTTGAAGATAGATCACTTCCCCAAATATGTCTATCCCATTCGCTCTGATGGGATAATAGTGTGAACGTACCCACAATATCCTTATCTTTTAAAACAATGTATGTTTCTTGATTGATTATGGCTTGTTCAATCTCTTCATCATCGCCGCCCTCTAATAGAAACCTCCATTGGTTAATATCTTTATCTTTCATCCATTGAGCTATCAGCTTTAACATTTTAATAATCACACTACTGTCGTCTTTTGAAGCAATTTTTATTTGAAAACCTTCATGGTAATCCAAGTTTTTCGTTACCTCCTTTTTAATTAACTTTTATTCGATACCTTATAAATTCAACAAACCAGGGTAATGGAACCCTATACCCATACACCTTTATAAAAATATTTTCGTTCCAATATTGTATTACTTCTATATAAATGAAAATAATCCTCTATACAGTAAATTAGTCTATTCGCCTTATTGATTTAACAAAAATATTATGCCAATATACTAAATGGGAATTGGTTGCGAAAGTTAGTACACACAATCAACTAGTTGTCGGTTTGATTTTTGGTTTTGCGGGATGCCAGGCTTAATTGCCGGGCACCTAGATTGGTTAACAAGAAAGATGAGGAATGTTATATGAATATAAATAAAGAAGAATTAATTAAGAGAGCAAGCGCTGTATTAGGGCGTGATGTGACACATGAAGCAATCATGAAAACAGTTCAGTCCTTGGTTGAACGGCTCGAAAAAGAAAAAGCAGAACAGAGAGAACTGTCTTATTCTAAAAATCTTAATTAATAAATAGTAGAAGAAACCATTTTCCCGATAAACAAGCCCTTAAGGACAATTATTCTTTAAGGGTTTTTATTTTTTTGCTATAATTATTAGAATATTTCGATTAAGTAGTTTTAATTGAAGTTTACTTTTACGAGAGTTAGAAGGAGTGAAAAAACGTGAAATATAATTTTGACGAGATTATTGATCGTAGGGGCACCAACGCAATGAATACAGATGGCTTTAGGGAATATATTTTTAAAGCATCTAAAGACATGGTTTTTCCATTTAAAGATGAAGAATTTATTCGTATGTGGGTTGCTGATATGGAGTTTGCCGCTCCTCCAGAAATTATCCAGGCAATTAAAGACCGAGCGGATAAACAGATTTTTGGCTATACAAAGGTATTTGATCCAAATTATTATCTTTCCTTCTCGAATTGGACAAAGCGAAATTATAACTGGAACTTTGAACAGGAACATTTGGTGTTTTCGAATGGGATTATACCGGCATTGTATGGATTGGTTCAATATATATGTAAACCAGGCGAGAAAGTTTTAATTGTGACACCATCTTATGCATATTTTAAGTATGCGGCAGAATTCAATGATATTGAACTGGTAACATCTGACCTAGTGAACCAGGATGGCTATTATACAATGGATTTCGATGATCTGGAAGCAAAAGCGAAGGATGAAAAAGTTACTTTAAGTATTTTCTGTAATCCACATAATCCATCTGGACGTGTCTGGACGCAAGAGGAATTAAAGAGATTCGGCGACATTTGCCTTGAAAACAATGTCACGATTATTTCTGATGAGATTCATTGCGACTTGCTTAGAAATGGGATGGTACATACTCCATTAGCAAAAGTTTTTCCGGATACAGATAAAATCATTACGTGCATGTCCGCAAGCAAAACATATAATTTGGCTGGATTAATGTTCTCAAATATCATTATTCCAAATGATGATCTTAGAGCTGTATGGAAGGCTCGCCATTACGATTTTGAAAATCCGTTGAGCATTGCAGCAACACAAGCTGCATATGAGCATGGCCATGAATGGTTAAACCAATTAAAGGATTATCTTGATGACAACTTTGCCTTTACAAAACAATATTTAGAAGAAAATTTACCTCAAGCTGTATATCGTATTCCCGAAGCAACTTATCTTGCTTGGGTTGATATTAGTGCTTATCTGCCTGACGAAGAAAACCTGCCATTATATTTTGCCAACAAAGCCGGGGTCCTTCTGGAAGGAGGCAATATGTTTGTGTCAAATTCGGATGGCTACATTCGCCTGAATCTTGCATGTCCAAGATCAATGCTAACTGAAGGCCTATCAAGGATTTGTGATGTGTTGGTAAAAGAAAAAGAAGGAAATAGAGAGGGAGAATTTTCACTGAAGCAATAAGTGGTGTTCGGTAATCTTTTGAAAAAATACTAAAATAAAAGCAGGCTAAATCATTTAGCCTGCTTTGTTTATCTCATTAGGAAGAATTATCTTTTCGTCTTAGAACTGTCTAGCTCCACAAGGAAGGCTTCCCCGAGATTGCATCGCACGAAATTACGCGATAGCGTAATGAGGAGCACCTAGCGCCTAGTGTCCTTCGCTCTCCGCCCTACGATAGAATCGTTAACGCTCTTCGTGTTTCCTTTTATCTCAGTTGGAGAGACTCCAGGTCATACGGCGCTGGGCAAGGCGCTTCCGCTTTTCTAATCATTAAGCTTTTAATTTAATCAATTCTTCATTTGCATTGACTTTGCCAGTTTGTACTGGCTCTACATCAATATATTGGTTGGTATTAGTTATGACAACTGGAGTCTTTATATCGTAGCCATGAGCTTTAATATTTTCAATGTCGAACTCAATCAGGAGATCGCCTTTTTTCACTTGATCCCCTTGTTTTATTTTAGCATTGAAATATTGCCCTTTAAGCTTGATGGTGTTTACGCCGATATAGATAAGAATTTCTGCGCCATTCTCCGAAGTTATCCCAATGGCATGCCCTGTTGGGAATAAAGTCGTCACTGTTCCGTCAGCCGGTGAGTTTACCTCCCCTTTGGCCGGTTCAATCGCAACACCTTTCCCTACCGTTTCGGTTGAGAATAATGGGTCGGAAATTGCACTTAAAGGAAGGACCTCACCAATTATTGGACTGTAAATCGTTTCGCTTTTAACATCGGCCAAGCCAAATTCTTTTACAGTTTTAGCGGAAGCAGTACCATTTTTCCCTTCATAACCAAATATCAGTATAAGAATTGCCGCAATGGCCAGGGAAGTTAATACACCAAGGAGGAACTGACCTATCGGTGTAAAAACAGGGATGGACAAAAAGCTTGGGAGTGCAAAAGCCGTTCCATTAACACCAAGAGCACCATTAATCGCTCCGCCAATTGCCCCTGCAATGGCAACAATAAGCATCGTTCGTTTAAATCGTACGAGAAGACCGTACGTTATGATTTCCGTTGTCCCTGCCAAAGCACCAGGCAGCAGTCCGGATCCAGCTAAAGTTTTTAAATCTTTATCTTTTGTTTTAAAGAAAACCCCGATAGCCATACCCATTTGCGCGAATGGGGCAGCAGCTATCATTGCCATTAACGGATCAAGGCCTGATTTTGCAAGGTTTGCAATAAAAATCGGGATAACTGCCCAGTGAAGGCCAAGGATTGTAAGGAACGACCATGACGCACCCATAACAGCCCCAGTCAAAACCCCGCTTGTCGAGCTTAAGAATTCTATGATAATTGCAAGTCCCTCTCCTACATACGTACCAAAAGGTCCAAAGAGCAGGACGGTTAAAGGAACAATCACCATTAAGGAAATCAATGGATTGATAAACATCTGCAGATCTTTATAAATAATCTTTTTCAAAAATTTATCCAAAACTGCATAAATCGAAACGGCAATCAGGATTGGGAACACAGTTGATGAATAACTGGCCAGGATGACTGGTATTCCCATGAATGAAACATCCTGGGCTTCTGAAGCCACTAAATTTGTATAATTCGGCTCCAATAATGCAGCCCCGATAGCTCCGCCAACATATCCATTGGCACCAAGCTTATTGGCCATGGTAATCCCAAGAAAGATTGGGAAAAAGTAAAAAATTGCATGCCCTGCAGCAGAAAGAATTGCATATGTACCGCTTTCAGGAGAAATCCAGCCCAGTGTTTTTAAGATGGATAATAGTGCTGAAATTAAGCCGGACCCAGCTAGCACTCCTAAGATGGGAGCAAAAGCACCACCAATGGCGTCCAGTATTTTGTTCATAATTGAGTTGCTTTTTTCTTTTGTACCACTTGCGGCAGTTTGAGTTGCTTCCATTATCTGTCTCCTCGTATGGTGATTTCGTGGAAAATTGATTATCTTGTCTTATCTTTTCTACTTTTAGCTTATTTTAGTAATCATATTTCCTTACGGGATACTAGTATACCAGTAAAATCGAATTTTTTCTTTAAAAACGCTATTATTCCATTAATTCTCTTTTTTTAAAACATTCACATCTTCTTTTTTGTTTCATCATCGATTTCCTAACCGAGAATCATTGCACTCCATTTTTAAATTTGAACAGGATATTTATAAAGTTAGTCAAGATAAAGGTTATCCGCCTTACCCCTACCCTATTCGCCCAGAATGCAGGTAACAAGTTGCCTCTGTTCTAGTTCAAGCATAGGATAATAGACCATTACTGAGGAGGATTGTCGTAAATGGGACTATTCGTTAATAAACACATCCGGAATATATTTAAAACCACGAAGAATGTTACCGGTCCTAATCAAGAAGAGGCAAGGACAAGCCGATTAGGTGAGCTCATTGCAGAGCAGCAGCAAACGAACAAGCAGCTTCTCGAATCAATCTCCGAAATCAAGCCACGGTATGATCAACTTCAGGAAACACAAACCGCCCAGTGGAATGAGGTCAAGGGGAAAATGAAAACGCTCGAACTGCAGGGGCAGAAACGGGACGTCTTTGAGAAGAGAATCCTAGACCAAGTGAATCTCCTTGACCAAACAACCAGCCAAAACCACCAATCACTTCTGGAAAATGAACGTCTTATTAAATCGGTGTCGGTACAAGTGTCTGCCATTCATGAAACGAATCAGCAAATATCCGAACGGCTAGTTGGAACCGAGACTGTTCAGCTGCAATTGGCAGAACAAGTAAATGATCAGGTACAGGTACAAAAGGAAATCGCAGCCCAGTTAATGAAGCATGAGGAAAACCATTCAGAGGTACTCGAAAGAATTGATAAGCAGGAAGCTTTAACAGATAAAATGTTTCATCAACTAAATAACATTCGATCTATCCTATATGAAAGAACCAATTATCTGGCCACAAAAATCGAAGAAGGCTATTCACTAACTTCTACCTATGTTTATAAACTGATGACCGGCTCAGACCAGCCACTCACCTTTTCCGTACTGCAATCACAAAAAAAGAAGGATTCAGTTAACAACAAAGAGTAACCCTTCACGTTTTTCCCATGTCCACAACTTACTGAGTTTTAATCGCAGCTTTACTTCCTTGGGAAAACCCAATTCCGCTACTTTTGGTAAAAGGTTCAGTTTTAACCTGCAAAATACGGATAGCCAGCGGGTAATTTGATAAGTGAATGAGCATAGGAAATGCTTGGAGCATCATATGCTCCAAGCGCATAAATTCGGATTAGAATATGTGTGGTAATAACTAATGGATGCGATGATCAATGTTCATAAAGCGAGGTCTCTTCGAGAGTAAACGAAGCAATTCCTCATTTTCCTTTTGCACAGGATGAGTGATGTTTTTTGCTACGCAAAGCCGCTTGTTAGGATTCCTTGGCGGTGATGTTTTTTTAATGGATATCATAATATTTAACACTACCTTCTCCGCTTGTTTCTATAGATTATGCGACTTTGCGGAAAAATAACATAAAAAAAGAGAAGGTACAATCAACCTTC
Organism: Bacillus sp. FJAT-18017; assembly: GCF_001278805.1. Lineage (GTDB taxonomy): Bacteria > Bacillota > Bacilli > Bacillales > Cytobacillaceae > Bacillus_D. The sequence continues at coordinate 2,696,368 of NZ_CP012602.1, forward strand.
TCTTTCCCTGTATTATTCAGCTGCTCGCCTAATTGCATCCCTATCATTAGCTTTCATGCGTCCAATCGAACGGTCTAAATTAATGGTTGTTGGCCTTTTGTTTGGGTTTCTAGGAGGAACACTACCGTGTCGGGAAGATCTTTTTGTTTGAGCTTTACGTCCAACTTTTAAAGGTGATCCAACTGTCATCTCTTCCACACTCCTTTCATCTTCTTTTAAGAATACCATGTTTTAATCATCATTTCCAAATACCCAAAGGGCTGGAATACTCTATAAAATAGGCATTCCTGCTGTAATTTACTATTAGCCAAGCTAAATTGCTTTATAGTAAATAAAAATTAATATTTTATAATTTTTATTTCCTTTAGTGGATAGTAAACAACGTTCGTTGTACCAATTACTTTCTCTAACGGAATAGCTCCAATATCCCGACTATCCCTGCTAGCCCTTCTGTTATCACCCAAGACGAACAGATGGCCTTCAGGAACTGTTTCACTACCTATCGTTTCTTTTAAGGTAAAAGAGTCCGTCAGTGTACCTTGGCTGATTCTTTGTTTGTAACTATTTAAATAAGGTTCATCATATGTTTTTTCATTTATATACAAAACATCATTTTTATACTCAATTTTGTCGCCTGGAAGGCCGATGACACGTTTAATATAATCCTCACCGTCAGGGGCATGAAACACAACAATATCAAATCTTTTTGGGTCCCCGATTTTTGTTACTATCATGCGTTCCTGATCCTGAAGTGTAGGGTTCATTGATTCACCATCAACAACAATCGGCGTAAAGAAAAAAGAGCGAATTATGACTGCTAATACAAGTGCCCCAATTATGGCTTTAGTCCATTCATACGTTTCATTTTTCTTCTCTACCATTTTTCAACCTCCCTTAAGTTCTTTAAATACTTATAACCTTATTTTACCATATGCAAGTAATATATTTTTATTAAATTTAACTCTTCTCATTTAATAATACAATATTGTACAAATATAAGAGAGTTAAAAAGTTATCCTGTTTTGGTTTATCTTTAGGATTTACAAGAAAAAAAACATCAAGCCTAAAGCTAAGAAGAGTACAATTGAACCTATTGACCTTACCCAAGTGATTGAATTTTGAAGTCCCGCTTTTTTCTCTAAATAATTTATGTAAGTAATCACCAAAATAAATCCTCCAAAAAGCATTAGATATACAGAATGATTTCTGTTAGATAGCGTACTCATTGCAGCAAGTCCAATAAGGATTGTTCCTAAAGCTCCTAATAAAACATTTATATATAAGGCGATGCTTTTATTTTCCCTCATCTGACTCCCCCGTTATTAAATTTCTTAAACTACACTGATAGAACTTCATTCGACCACCCACTTCCCTGTTAAACAAACTTCTGATTCATCACACTCGCAAAAATTTATTTATTTTGTTGTCCTGTGTTCTTCTCTATTGTTATTAGTTTTGACATCACTAAATGGACTACTGCGACTGTAAGTAAAAAATCTCTATATGCCTGATTGGTACCCTCCAAAAACGTCGCAAAAGTCCAGAAAAATACGAACGAAATTACAAGCAAAGTCAGAACATAATATTCACTTTTCAGTTCCATTTTATATCCCTCCCCTCTATTCAATAAATCGTTGCATTGGTGTCACTCCTCATGCTAATCTATCGTTACCATCTCCCATAGAGGTATGCCGGGGCGCGGTTGCAACGCAGTAGCCACATGGAGATTAGTTTTTTCATCAAGAAACCCCTTTTGTAGTACATTCCTACCCTAGTATCATCTTAATAGAGCTAATGTTGCTCAAAGAACAAATCTTTTATTTACAGCTTTTCAAGTACTCATCTTTTTTAATTAGTTTCGAAACATCTGGACTGGCATTCGAAATTTGTATTTGGGCACTGAGTAGTTCCCCTTTTCCATTGCTATAGAGAATCGCTGACAAATCCTCTCCCTTGCATAATTCCTTTAAGCTAACTATTTGCTGGAAGATTGTAGGGTATTCCATTAATTCATTAACATTGAGACCCTGTTCTTTAAGTTCAGTAAGGAATTCCTCATTTGTTGTAAGTGTGTAAGGTGTTTTTTTCTCAGCCTTACTTACTGTCCACTCGAAATCTTCAATATAATTTCTATGCTGTTCACTTAATTCCGCTGAGGAGCAGCTTGGAAGCAGGAAGAGTATAAAGCAAATGCCAATAATCATCCCAACTCTCATAAAATATTCTCCTTACAAATTGCTTCCTTATGTTCAACAAATTAATTCCAAAAGCCTATTAATAATCTTATCTCCTTTGTAAGGTTTATGATTGAATAAGTACTGAAAGTTGCCAGATGCAGTCCAAATGTTCAAGTCACCGCCATTGCCCGTAAGAGAAACCTTCACTATTTTGCTCAACGGAATTGAGATGATATTATCCCTCCTGTGTGGCACAACCTCCATCTTAAAAATTCTTCGATTTGAAATAAATAATCCAACTCTTTTGTCATATTCAAAGTCTAAGATTTCTTCTCCTGTTAGAAGATGTTTTTGATAGTCCATGTTCTCACTCTTTCAAATTTATTGGTTTCTTAGGAAAACTGCTCTTTTTTCTTATCAGATAATGGGGATAGGTAATTTTCTTTAACCTACTTAAAAAAATTCACTAATTTTTTATTCGATACTTTTGTCTCATTTCCTCCATTTGGTAACTTACCACCTATACTGAAAAGTATATTAATTCTAAATTTTGTGTTATATTTCCTTTGTGACTATTTTGGTTGATGCACGGTTTCTGGGAATTAATTAATAGAAAGCAGGATTCTAATGGAAGCAACCGTAGAATTGAAGGGCTACAAAATGTTAGCCGACTTTCTTCAAGAAAATGAACAGACATTTTTAGATGATTGGGAAGAACAGATTGTCGTGAATGAGACGGAAGATGATCGAGATCTTATTCGGAATAACGGATATTTAATGTATAGGCTGATCATTAGTTCGATAGGAAATAAGGTACGGGATAGCGAATTAAAATCAATGGCGTATAGAGTCGCCGAAGAACGCCTTGATGCAAATATCAACATCGGAGAATTTGTCTACAATGTAAATCTTGGCCGGAGTATTATTATTAAGCAGGTATACAATTCGGGAATTTGCTCGGGAGACGTAAGGAAGGTCATTGACCTGGTGAACCGGCAGTTTGATTTATTCTGCTATTATGCCGTTACAAGATATACAGACTTAAAGGACATTAAGCTTCAGGAACAAAACCATTATATTTCGCAAACCCATAAGGAAAGACTGGCAATTCTCGGTCAAATGTCTTCAAGCTTTGTACATGAATTCCGCAATCCACTTACTTCCGTTATGGGATTCATCCGGCTGTTAAAAAGCGATTATCCTAACCTCCCCTATTTGGATGTTGTTAGTATAGAGCTTGACCAATTGAAATTTCGGATCACACAGTTCCTTCACACCTCGAAAAAAAATATTATCAGCGACGATAAAAATGAAGAAATCCCAATTAGAGATTTGTTGGTTGAAGTAATCGACTTTCTATATCCAAGCATTGTGGACGGTAATATCCAGGTTAACTCGCACATTGATGCCAGCACAACCGTCTATGGAGATCGTAATGAGCTGAAACAAGTTTTCCTTAACCTGCTTATCAACGCGGTCGATGCTGTATTTGAAAAGGACAAACAAAGAATTATTACCATACAAACTTTATTAGGAAAAAATGAAGTGAAAATCATGATATCAAATAATGGTGAACCGATTCGTGAGGAAATTCGTAAAATCATTTTTGAACCTTTTTATACGACGAAAAAATTAGGTACAGGAATCGGTCTTTTTGTGTGTAAAAACATTATCGAAAAACATAAGGGCTCAATCCATTGCCAGTCGGATGAAGATTTGACTTCATTTGAAATCTGTCTGCCAATCACTGAAATACAGTAAAGGTTAATATCGCTATATGTGGGCCTAGGGAATATCCTCTGGGCCTTTTTATATGAAAAATATTAAAGCCCATTTTTGGTTACTAAGCCCATTGAATCGGAATCTTCAAGATATTTTTGCCAATTATATAAGCCAATAAGTAATCCAAAAACCATATACAATGCCATATGGACAAAAAAATAACCAGTTGGAAGAATCAGGAGTTCAATCTCCTCTGTTAAAGCCCATGTGGAAAATCCCATAGGTATTCCCCACCATATTGCCCCTTTTCGTATTAAGTACCGCGGAAAACCATTTGGCATTTCTTTTAAAAACCATTTCTCAACTTTCTGTTTGCGGGTGACCTTTCTTTCCTTAAATAAGAAAATTGCAACGCCACTCCACCCAAGGCCTACTATCAGCTAATGAGACATTGGAAGTAGAATAAGCAAAATAAAAGATAGCCACGGAGAAGGCTAGACTTATAATTATGAGAATATATTTAGAGAATTTCAATTTTTTGCCTCCTTTCTCCGCATAACTTGAGTAAAGTTCTCGAAAAACAACTATGCAATTTTCCTTCCGATTCTTGACTCAACGGTTAAAACAATTGGATAGGCAATGATAAATAGTAATGAAATGATGGTGAATCCCTCAAACCACTGTCTAAACAATCCCTGTGACCATCCATCCTCGCCGATAATCCAGTAGGAGACCAAATTTGAGATTGCAATTCCATCTTCTATCCCTGGAATTAGACTGTAGGAATAGTTTTGGGCAAGGCAAACTGCAGCAATTAGCGATATGGCGATCGCAATGCCAACTCCTTTAGAGAAAGGATTTGCGACTCCTGAATGCTTGAATACGATAACTGAAATTATTAGCAAAGCTACAGATCCAAGAATATATACCATATTGCACCTCTCTTTCATAAATAAGCCGCTAGCTATTATTGATTAGTATAATGCTTTACCTCTACCCAGTGTGATTCCTCATCGTCTGGTTTTTTCCAAATCTGCCCATTCGCAGAGTCATAAAGATACAGCCAGCCCTGGTTTACAACTAATTGAAGTGATCCAGCACCGCCCGGCTGATTAACAATGAGCTCGTTAGGTATATCAACGGTTTTATCTTCAATTGCACCTGACAAAAACCAGGCAGCAAGCAAAATACAGACTCCAAGTCCAAAAATTGAAGCAGATAAACCCTTCATTATCCCCCTGCTTTCGTTATTTATTTTTATTATTTATTTAACATAATTATCCAATATGCAATAAGTATTAGCAATATGTATTTTCAGAATAAACTAAAGATGGTAATTTCAGTATTCAGGTTTGGAAGCCTAGGGATCAAACACGTATAATAGACAAAAAAAGAGTAAGTGAGGATTGTTCATGAAAATAGAAGCAAAACCATGTTCCGCATCGAAAGTAATAAAGACCAGCAGGGTGCTGCCTCCAGATACCAATAATCACGGAACTTTGTTCGGTGGAAAATTGATGAGCATGATTGATGACTGTGCATCCATTTCGGCTTCCCGCCATGGACGGTGCGACATCGTCACAGCCTCCACTGACTCCGTCGACTTTCTGACACCCATTCAGAAGGATGATTCAGTTTGCCTCGAATCATTTGTTTCCTGGGTCGGAACGTCTTCCATGGAAGTATTCGTAAAGATCATTGCGGAGGACTTAAAAACCGGAGAACGAAGACTAGCTGCAACCTCCTTCCTGACCTTCGTTGCCTTGTCAAAGGATGGAAAGACCGTTTCCGTTCCGAAGGTAGTACCTCAGACTCCGGAAGAAATCATGCTGTTCGAAAGCGGAGCAGAACGTGCCGAAAACAGGAAAAAGCGCCGCAAGAACAGCAAAGAACTTGCCAAGAAAATGGATATTGGCCTTCCTTGGGGATAAAAACCATCTGCTACAAAAAAAGCCGGCGCCGGGTTACCTGTTTTGTTAGTTGTCACGAAACTAAATTATGTAAAACAAAAAGACCATCAAATCGGATCAAAATTTGATGGTCTATTTTTATGATACTCGTTTAAATTTTTTATGGGGTTTGCAAATTACGGTACATTTTAACCGGTATTTTTGCTAACAAAAATAATAGGAGCAACGTAAATTACTTAACGGCTTCACTATTGAATCGAAGCTCGGTGAAATGGACCAGTTCAACTTTGTTGGATAAATCCCCTTTTTCAATAACTTCACAAAATCCAGATGCATATTGAATGATTAATAAGTATTCTTTTCCTTGATATAGTACTGGAAGGTTTTCCATTATACTATCACATCCATCGCTTTTAAACCCATTTTATTTCCAATCTACTCATATGTCTGTGGATAAAATGTGAGCATTAGCATAAAAATCGTAATTTAACTAAACTGCCTCACTTAATCAGAAAGGCGTAAGTCCTCCCTGGATCTACGCACCCGTTGAAAAGCTAACTATTTTATTTTCAGTTTTAACCCTTCGTGAGTTGATTTGAAACCTAAACGTTCATAAAAACGCAGTGCATCGGTTCTTTGTTTATCTGTTGTGAGTTGAATTATGTGGCAACCGCGTTCTTTTGCTCGTTGAATTGCCCATTTAATAAGTTTGGTTCCTACTCCCATACCACGTACAGTGGAGGCTGTTCTGACCCCTTCAATAGTAGCTCTCCATCCCCCCTGGTGTGTAATATAAGGAGTAAATGTAATTTGCTGTACACCAATCACGTCATTACCTTGATAAGCTACTACCAACTCATTATTAGGATCAGATGTAATAGCTTGAAATGCTTCTAAGTAGCTTTTTGGTAGTGGTTGTTCATAACGCTCTCGAATCCTTCCCAATTCATCATCAGCGAGCATTGCAACAATTCTATCCAAATCTTGTTCCGTTGCTATTCTAAACTGGATTTCTTTCCCCATACATTCCCCTCCTTGATGAGGTATTATATTGTTCTTATTAAAATTTCCCCAGGTAAGCCGTCAATTTCACATACTTTTTCTGAATGAAATCCACTTTTGATCAATATTTTTCTTGATGGAATATTATTAGGATCAATAATTGCTGTTAAACGATTTACATTTGTATTTTTGGCTTTATTTATTAGAACCTCTGCAATCTCACTACCGTATCCTTTACCCCAATACTTTGGGAGCAGCATGTATCCTAATTCTGCTTCATCATTCTTTTCTTCATTAAAAATTAAACTACCAAGTCCGATAAACTCTTTTGAGTAATTATAAACCTTGTAAGAGCCGAATGTTTCGTGCTTTTTATTTCGGTTTATTAGCTTTTTAAATTTTTCTTGTGCTTCTTCTAATGGGAGTGAATGCTCCGTAATCTTACTCATTACTTGTTCATTCGAGAAAAGTAAAAAGTATTTTTTAAAATCAGTTGATTCGAATTTTTGCAATGTTATATTGAACATATATTTACCTCCCATCGTAAGAAATCGTTAATTTAGAACCCATCATCCTCAATCCTGTCCCTTTTTCCTGCGGAAACCCAATGTTATGTTAGTAAAGTTTTAAAAAATCCTAAACAGAACAGATGTTTTGTTGTAGAATAGGACTATTGCTTTCTAACCTTACATGATTTTAGGAGTTGTATGAAATTGAATGGGACTTCACATGCAGTAATTGGATCTACAACAGGGTTTATCGTTGCGAATACAGTTCAAGCCTCTCCGTCTGCTACGCTTATATTAGTCGGCATGGGTGCGGTTTCGGGATTAATTCCTGATCTCGATATTGACGGGAAGCTTCGAGGGAGAATCACCTTGTCCCATAAGGTCATTCGTTTTTCAGCGATGATTATTGGCGTCCTCATGGTACTTTATAGTTTCTTTGAAAAAACAGCTGCCGAACTATGGCAAGGTGTTGGAATTGGACTTTTTATTCTCTTAATTGCCTCACTCATTAAACAAAAACATATGTTGACCATTACCGGAATTGCAGTTCTCATAGGAGGACTGTCTTTAGAAGAACTGTGGCTGATATTGCTGGGGATTTACATAGTGATTGCTTCGTTTTCCTCCCACCGAAGCTATACGCATTCAATCCTTGGAGTAATTTTTTTCGGAATCATCGCTCACCATTTAGAGGCTTCGCTCGGAATCAAAGGTATTTTCTATACCTGTATAGGCGGCTATATTGGTCACCTGTTAGCCGATTTGAAACTACTGCCCTTCAATAAACGCGGGGTTAAACTTTTCTTGCCACTATCATCTAAGGAAATATAGCTTAGCGTCTAAAAACACAGAGGTCCAACCAGGAAGTGCAGCAATCCTTCCTGATTGGATTTTTGTATGGCTAAGATGGATTTAAAATCGGATCGAAATTTGTCCATTGATAAGTAAGCAATTGCAACAATTTCCCGTGAATTTCAATCGTCGTGGTCGTGTAGAGGGAAGCACCCAGTTTTTCATAAAAAAACTTGGATTTATTGTCTTCAAGTACTTCCACAAATACTGTCTGATAGCCGAGCTTAACAAAGGTTCTAAATAATGGATCAAGCAGGCTTCTTCCTATCCCCCGCCCCTGATAGTGCTCCAGAATGTAAATTGAGGTTACATCCCCGGAATGTTCAACTTCATTAGACACTCTTTTTCCGCCATCTGCAAACCCAATAATCTGGCCTTCCTTTGTTTCCGCCACATAAACATAGTTATCAGACCTGGAAATATTATTCTTCCATAACTCTGTCCGCTTTTCATAAGAAAGACTATCCAAATACTCGTCAGGGACAATATTTTTATAGGTCGTCCTCCAACAATTCACATGAACTCTAGCGATACCTTCAGCATCTTTAAGCTTTGCCTGCCTAATAATCATTCCTAATCTCCTTTGAGAACGATTATCCAAATAGGATACTTCAATCCTGGCCCATTAATTTACCTATACCACAAATTGTTTCTTCAGCCATGGATCAACGTTTTGTATGATGTGTCCTCTTCTCCACCTATTATTTCTTATAGATTTCTTTACAAGAGATGGAACTCCTTCTTTTTAGCCTAATAATTCTTATGCTGCCAAAAGTCGTTGGGTGAATAGTCACATTATACGGCCCTGGTGATACTAGTCAGCAGATTTAGTTTATGTTAAACTCATATTATCATAATTTTCCAATAAATAACTTTTATGGTAGAACGCTCTATAAATTTAATAGAAATGAGGGAATTAATTGGTTCAAACCACACGGAATATTTTTTCGCCGCCCAAACATATAGTTTCCGCTGCTACCATTGTTATTAATGAACAAAATGAAATCTTGTTAATTAAGGGACCTAGAAGGGGTTGGGAAATGCCAGGCGGACAAGTAGAAGAAGGAGAGTCTTTAAAAGATGCTGCAATAAGAGAAACGAAAGAGGAATCTGGTATTGATATTGAGGTGCTGAACTTTTGCGGAGTATTCCAAAATGTGGATCGCTCAATTTGTAATACCTTGTTTTTGGCTAAACCTATAGGCGGCCAATTGACGACTTCACCAGAAAGTTTGGAAGTAGGGTTTTTTCCTATTGAGCAAGCTCTGGAAATGGTAACTCACAAGAATTTCAGACAAAGAATCGAATACTGTTTGGATAAAAGCAAACAACCTTTTTACATAGAATTTTAAAGATTTTACCGTTTTGGAGGAGAAAATTAATTTAAGGAGAGCGATAATATGAACACTAATTTCATACAAAAGATAAATCAAATCGGGGTGCCTGTAAAAGACATAGATAGGGCAATAACTTTTTATAAAGAACTTGGATTACCACTACTTTTTTCAACAGATACAATGGCATTTTTTGATTGTAATGGAACCCGAATACTTCTAAGTTTGCCTGAGAAAGATGAGTATTCACAATCAAGCTCTGTTATATACTTTCAGGTTGCGAACATTAAAGAAACCTTCGAACAGTTCACTAATAATGGAGTAGATTTTATTGGCGAACCTCATGTTGTAGCCAAAATTGGCGGAGTTGAAACCTGGATGACTTTCTTTAAAGATACAGAGGGCAATACCCATGCGTTTATAAGTGAAGTGGAAGTTTAATCATCTGAACCAAGGAAACCTTATCAAATAAAGGTACTCTTGGTTCTTTTATTTATTCATACAACCCCTCCTATACATTAAAATGGATTTTTAAAATACTGTAACCCTCAACTTTGACACTTCTTATATAAAGAGTATACTCCAAACTTCTTCCATTCACCTGCCCGTTTGTTCAATTCGGAATTCAACAAAAAAGTGCGGAGATCTTTTCCGAATATTTCCTTATAAAAGAGAATTCTACCACTTTAAACAGGTACTAAAAATGCACTTACCATACTTGAATGATGTGTACTCCTATTTTTCTTTTTTATGATTATAATTAAGTAATAGTAATTCTGCTTCTATTTCTTCGTTTGATACAAATACTTCTTCTGCTTTTTTATTCTTACTTTCATTCTTACTCTTAGGAAATAACATTAAAATGCCCAAGATTAAGATTAATACAATTAATAATACAGAACCAGGATGGAGATGTTGATCTGCCGACATAGCAAGTTGCAATAAAATTGATGCAGTAAGTAATGATAAACTAATTATTAAAAGTCCAAATAACCTGTACATAAAACCACTCCTATTTAATCTTGGTTACAACAAAGTTGTTACTGAAAATTATTCTACATAAAAATTAGTTTTCCTTTACAGAAATGCTCCCCCGTTTGTACAATAAGAAATTCAACAAAAAAGGTGCCTAATCCTTCATGGATCATTGCACCGGCAACGTTAAGTTTTTCTTTTCTAAATCTGATAAATGCCTATTTTTAATACTTGAACCCTTTACTCATTATAGAGAGATTTATGGTCAAGGGGACTTCAATAACTGGCGTCCCCGGTTAAAAAAGTGGTCATAAGGCAGCAGTGTCTAGAAGGCATTCTTGGGTTTGGGGCACGTTGATTAATACATTTATCGGTCAGTTTCCACAAGTTTTGCAAACTCCTCAAGAGTCGTGGAGTATTTTACATATGTTCTCGGCAGCAAGAACAGCTCGTCTTTCACGCCCTTATGTAAAAATGGACCAGGAGTGGTCGTCAATCCATACTTGTAGTACTTCTTCGTCTCCTGCACGACTTTGTTATTAAAATTTCCATATGGATACGCCAAAGCAATGACAGGTTTTCTTGTGATATTTTGGAGTTTATCCCGGGAAGCCTTTAATTCATAATCGATATTACTCATTTTCGTCAAATCAGGATGTGTAACCGTATGAGACTGGATGGAGATCATACCTGAGTCCGACAGCATCTTTAACTCTGCGGCTGATAACCGATTTGACCGACCGATAAAGTCTGCCGGGATAAAAAAAGTGGCGGCTGGCTTAAATTTATTGTCCCTCAGCTTCTGAAAAATTGAATAAACAGTCAAATTGTTTTTATAACCATCATCAAAGGTGAGGAAAATTGGTTTATTTACTTTACCAATATCCTGCCACCGCTCAAAAGTTAATAAGGTAAAGCCATTTTTCTTTAAATAAATCATTTGCTTCTCAAAATTTTCCGGCGTGACATATAACTCCTTTGAGCCATGCCCTTTATACTCATCTATTGAATGATAAATTAATATTGGAACCTTTTGCTGGGCAGAAGTATGTCCCGGAACCATGAAGAAAAGAAAACTTATCAAAAAAAGAAAGATACCCTTTTTCATGAAAACTCTCCTATTTTCGTTTCTTCTATTGTTCCTCAAACTTCCAATTATATAGAGAAAGCCTTAAATAAAAAATGCAGCAATCCCGCGGGATCACTGCACTCCATTTCTTATATACTAACGTCCCTTTTTTGGAAAATGGTAAAGGTTAGCACCATGAAAACAATATAGTACACAGACAGCGTGAGGATTGATACTGGAAGTGTGACATCTTCCAAAATTTTGTCCTGCAGTGCATAGACGGTTAAATCCAGGTGTGGGAAAATCAAATATTTAGCCCATGTATATTTTTCCGCCAGCATAACAATCAGCCCGCCAAGTGTTGAAGACACAAACAAAACGAAGATCCCGATTCCAACTGCTAATGCCTGGCTCCTAAATAAAGTCGATAGCATGAACGAGATGGTGATGACAATTAAAAGACTTGGTAAGTAATAGAGTACCTTCAAGAAAAATTGTGGTCCTAGCTCGGCAATCTTTTGTCCTTCAAGAGTCATTTCAACAAATTTAGCACCGAAATCCCCGCTTCCAAAGAGAATCGTGCCGACCAGAAAACCTGAAACGATAAGTGTTGCCAACAATAGAATTGAATAGATGATTAACGAAATATATTTCGATAATAGAATCGCCCAGCGTCCATGCGGCCGGATAAGCAGCTGTTTGATCGTACCATCCGCGAATTCCGCTGATACACTGGCACTGCTTACAATAACCGCGAACAATGTGACCAGCATGCTTACCCCAATAACTGTCTGATTCATAAAATGCCAATTGCTCATCGCGGTCGGATTGATGTTCTCATCAAGATAAAGCTGCTCTCGTTCAATCGCTTGAACGATCCATTCCTTCTCTTCCGCCGGTGCTTCTTCTAAATCCTTTTGCATCTGGTTAACACTCGCCTGTGTGTCCTCGCGCCAATTTTCATTCGGTTCCCCGCTAAAATTATTCTGAAGAATTCCAGCCGCTATCACCGCGATCAGGATAATCAACATATAAATCCAGCTAGACTTTTTGCCGAACAGTTTCATTAATTCATTTTTAATTAGCAACAACACGTGACTGTACCTCCTGTTTTTCTTTGCCTGTCAATTCCAGGAACCGATCCTCTAGCGAAGTGGCAACAGGACTAATCGCATATACACTGATTTGATTTTTTACCAATAATTGATTTGCCGTTGCAATGCCTTCCCTATCGAGGTTTATCGTGAATAGGTCTGTGCTGATTGTCTTCAATTCGCTGCCAATGCTTTGTTCCCTCAGCACCTTCATAGCCAATTCAAGGTCGCTCACCTCAAATGAAACCGTCATGCTTTGGTCAGCTTTATCATTCAACTGATTGATTGCAGAAATATGTATTAATTTGCCGCGTTCAATAATCGCAAATCGATCACACATTAGTTCCATTTCAGACAATAAATGCGAAGAAACGAGTACGGAAATGCCTTCTTTTGCAAGGGTTCGCAAATAATCCCTGAATTCGCGGATTCCCTGAGGATCGAGCCCGTTTGTAGGCTCATCCAAAATCAATAGGCTTGGAGAATGCAGCAAAGCTTGGGCGACTCCTAAACGCTGCCGCATGCCAAGAGAATAAGTTTTAACCTTCTGATGGATAGCATCTTCAAGACCAGCAACACGGACTACCTCTTTAATTTGGTCTTCGGTTATTTTTTCCTTCGCCATATTTGCATAGTGCTTAAGGTTCTTATAGCCACTTAAATATTTATAGAATTCCGGGTTTTCAACAATCGCACCCATTTCGCTCATTGATTCTTTAAATTGGCTATCGAGATTATATCCGTTTATAATCACATTACCTTTCGTGCGGCCAATCAGGCTAACGATCATTCGAATAATCGTCGTCTTGCCCGCTCCATTTGGCCCGAGCAACCCGAAGATTTCGCCTTTTTCAACAGAGAAGCTAACATCGTCCACTATCAGCTTATTCTTGATTTTTTTGGTTAACGATTGCACTTCTAGTGCTTTTCCCGCCATTCTCTCTCCCTCTTTCTAAAAATAGTAACCCTATTACCATTGTAAACCAATTCTTGATGTCTTCATTGTAAAAATAGTGTAAAGAAAATTTCCTATTCCTGTGTAATTTTACACAAAGTTTTGATTGTTGTCACTAGTATTTTCCAAATATTATAAATTTCTTAAAACCACATGGTCATAGCAAAAAAGCCCCCCAATGTTGGGCAGCTTTTAATATATGTTCCATCTTACTTCAGCGGTACCCGTGTATCGATCCCACTTTGGGTAATTGAAACACTCTCCAATTTCATGAATTGGTCGTTATCAACCTTAAATACAAACGTCCTAGGAGTAGCATCAGCAGTACAATTACCACCTGGTTCAACAAGAGTTACATTGAATGATTTCTTACCGGCTGAGATGCCACTCTCCACGTTGGTATAAGGACAGCTTCCAGATTCTTGGACCCCAATGAAAAGTACAACTTCTTCATCAAAATTAATCTCAGGAAGGCCCGTTTCTAGACCATAAAGATGCCATAAATCTTTAAATTCAGAAGAGTTATCTGCATTCTTCACTAAATATTGATGAAAAGGTGCGGTTTTTCGCTTGAATGCAAGTTCTGAAAAGCTGTCAGGCAATGTTTTTTCACTGGCGATCAAATGATTAAGTTCAGATTGTGGTGTCGAGATAATCTCAATATTCAAGGCTGTAGCTTGCGCTGGATAAGATTCCCGTATCGCTCCCTCGGTCCAAACCACGATTTCTTGCCCCACTTGGAATCTTTCCATGCTATCTGGTTTTTTCACTGAAACCCATACCAGCCCATTGGTTTCATCATCCATTAACACCGCATTCCCAGCCTGATCTATTTCAGTAATCAGACCTTTTAAATCAAATGCCCCCACTTCCTCCGAATCTGAACCATCACCAGAACTATTGCAGCCAACTAGCATGAAACATAAGGCTATAATCAACCGTTTCATTAAGCTCCCCCCTTAATCCCGTTCATTTTTAGAAAAAAAGCATGAATCCTTCCTGGATCCATGCAGAAAACGGTTCATGCTTCGTTGCGCTCTAAATAAAAGTACAACTCATTTCCTTTTTTATACTTCTCGTCCACTACAAAGCCTAACTTCTGAAGGAGTTGAGTGGACTTCTGGTTATTTTCATCCACAGTCGCATCAATAATATCGAGTTTCATTCCCTGAAAGCCGAATGAAATAGCTTTTTCATAGCCTCAACCATAAATCCATTTCCCCAATATCGTTTCGATAAGTAATAGACAACTTCCGGTTTTGCAACTCCGCCTTGACCGCGCAAATAGTGAAATCCAACCGTTCCAATTAAGCTTTTACTGGCCTTTTCAAAAATTCCCCACCTGCATCCCGCATCATCCAAATGAAACTGGATAATTCCCTTGGCTTCCTTCAAGTCCTTGCAAGGCTCAATGTCCATGAATCTGGTAACATCCCTATCTGAAAAATGCTCAAAAACCGCACCGCAATCATCAAGTGTCAAAATTCTTAGGGTAAGCCTTTCCGTTTCCAGAGAAGGATAACCCACATCATTTTTTATGGCCAATTTGAATCCCCTTTAGTAAAAATCTGTTTGTATTTACAGATTCAACATCATGTCAGGGTTTTCCTTCTCGTTTTCATTGCTCATAAATCGAAATAGTCCTTCGCCAGTTCCTTAAATTGCTCTTCAGTTATCTCCTTTTTCTGAACCTTTCCATCGTTCCATTCCGTGAACGTCCCTTCCGTCAACGTCACATTTCCCCTATCAGTAAGCCTGGTAACAAGCGGCTTTTTATTAAAAGCGGATGCCGGGTGCTCGGCAATAACCTTCTGCACTTCATTCAAAGCCCGAACCTCCAGCAGCCTCTCTCTTGTATTAAAGGCATAACCAACCTTCCATTCCTGATCCTTATGTTTTAGCTTCATATAAAGAAGAAAATCGCCAAATTCCGTTTCAGCACGTTCAACCCGGAACTCCCCAGTAACCGACGACACCGTCTCCCCGCTCAAAGGAACAGGCTTTAGTGCCAGGTTCCCGCCAAAGCCTCCATCAACGAGGTATTCCTTCCCCTCATGAGAAAGCAGAATCGCCACATGTGTCATACCGGTACCGCTCCACCGCTGCCCGGAATGATCATACACAATCCCGCGAACCATCCAAACCTTAAAGCCATTTTCTTTTAAAAAAAGGAACAATAGCGGATTCAGCTCATAACAAAGCCCGCCTTCGCTCAGCCCCAAAATCTTAGTTGCCAAATGTTCCTCAGTTAAATCCTTTGTCCGTCCTTCAACAATGTTCAAATTTTCAAAAGGAATGGTTGCTGCCATCCCCTTCAGAACCTTATCTAAATGTTCAAATGTAATTTTTTCATCAAGCGGGAAATCGATTCTTTTTCGAAAGAAAATGTTTATGTTAATCATAGTGCACCTTCCTAGCTGTTGTTAGGTTTACTCTGGAAAAGTCCCAGCCCTTTTAATTGATTGTAACATGTTAACCATTCTTTACTAATTCCCACCTTCTCCCCGAAGGACACACATTACATCCACTAAAAGGGGTTTCGTGGATAAATCTCCTTCCGAGAACACACGATTAATCCACTATAAGGGGTTTCGTGCATGAATTTTCATTCGCTTGGGAGTGTTAACGCCAATCCACTGTGACTGAATGGTGAATAGTTTCGAAATATGTTTCGTAGAGGGTGAAAAAATCTGTGAAGAAGGGGAAATCTAGTTCGTACAGGGGGAAAAAAGTGTGAAAACGGTCGAAATAATTTCCAAACAGGAATGACGAATTCTATTTACGATTAGTGATGGATTGCACGATAATAATTGAATTTCCTTCCAAAAACACCCGATTAATCCACTAAAAGGGGTTCGGCTGTGGTTAGCTGTTTTTCCATCCCGAGTATGGCTTGACTTATCACTGACGGTTTTTAGTACCTAGCAAAGGTACCCTTTGAATTTAATTCTGTAGCATAATCGTTTGCCCTCTGCGCATTATGAACACGCAGCAAGCAAATGCAAACAGGAAAACCTTTTTAGACGTAGGACCTTGATTATTTTCAAAAATAAAAACAGCCCAATTCATATAAATTGGACTGCCGTTGTATTTCTTTATTTATAAAAATAATCCCACCATGATTCCTGTCAGGACCGAGCCCATAGTTGCAACAAAGAGCACCTTTAGTCCAACCTTTGCCAGCAGGGTTGCCTGCTTTTGGTCCAGGGCTTGTACTGTTCCGAGGACAATTCCAATTGAAGAAAAGTTAGCAAAGGAAATTAAGAATGCCGAGACTATCCCAACAGTTTTTGGTGTCATGTCAGGAATCATTTTCTCAAAATCAAGCATGGCAACAAACTCATTGGCTGCAACCTTCGTTCCCATAATTGAACCAGCCTGGACAATTTCGGAAGTCGGGATTCCCATAATAAATGCAACCGGCGCAAATACGTACCCGAGGAGCTCCTGAAAGTTAATTCCGATGATTGCATCCAGAACGAAGTTAACCATTGCAAGCAATCCAATATAAGTGAGAACCATTGCCCCAACAATCAAGGCAGTTTTCCCGCCAATCAACGCACCGTTGCCAATTGCTTCGAATAATGACTTTTCAGGAATCATTTCTTGTATATTAATTTCCTCATCTTCTTCTTTTGTAACGGGTGCAACGATTGATGAGAGAATCAAACCCGAAAAGATGTTAATTGGCAATGCGACCAGTACAAACTCAGGCGGTATCATTTGCATATACGCCCCTAGTATTGAACAGGAAACGGCAACGAGTGAAGATGTGACAACAATGAACAACCGGTTTGGCGAAAGCTTGGGCAAATAAGATTTTACTGATAGTATCGCCGTCGTATCTCCAAATACCATTGAATTTACCGCAACAAATGATTCTACCATTGGTAATCCGGTTATCTTCGACACTGCACCTCCGATATATTTAATTGCGTACGGCAGAATCTTCGTATAGGTGAGAATCGAAAGCAAGGCAGATACAAATATAATCATCATGAGTACGTTGATAAAAAAGTACCCCTTTGTTGATAGATCTCCAAAAACAAAAGCAATTCCTTCATTTCCAAATGATAAAACCCTGTTAAAGCCGTCGATAATTTTTTGCAAAACCTTTTTACCAATAGCAGTGTTGAGCATAAACCAGGCGAGAAATAACTGCACAGCCAGCATAATAATAATCGCCCGATAATTAATGTTTTTCTTGTCATTTGACATCACCCAGGCAATACCAATTAAAATCAGAATCCCTAATATCCCAATAAGAATGGACATATCCTTCTGCCTCCAACCTATGTAGTTCAATTTAAAAGACATTCTATTTCCATTAGCTTCGCTTGTTTAGCATAACCCTTTAGTTGCAAACCAATTCAGCAGGCGTATATATCCGGATGGTATTCCCTGTTTAAAATCAAATATCCATAAGGCGAATGTTTAACAAAAACTCATTCTTACAAATGGAACGGTTTCGGAAGTTTTCCCATGAACTTAGATAGAATTCTATTTAGTGGGTAGCTTAATATTCTTGACGACCACACGGGTAAAAAAATGTAGTGCCCGGTCGTCAATAGAGGTTCTTGACGACCCTGCGGGTAAAAAATATAGTGCGCGGTCGTCAATAGAGGTTCTTGACGACCCTGCGGGTAAAAAATATAGTGCGCGGTCGTCAATAGAGGTTCTCGACGACTTTGCTAGTAAAAAATCCGTCAATGATTTGCCGTCCTTGTAAGTGTGCCATCCGACTCTAAGAAAAAATGGCAGAACCATGTACACATGATTCTGCCAAGTTAAAGTTTCTTATAAATAAATGGATAGCAGGACATATCCCAGATTATTAAGGTCGTTATAGCCAAATTAAACCGAAAGTAAACAGAAGCAACAAACTACATTATGTAAAAAAAGCGCTGCTCCTTAGTCTCAGAAGAGCGCTAATAGAAAATCCTATAATCAACGATTCAGCCACCCAAACTACTTTTATTCTCATAAGAGACTGAGTGTGGCAGATTCCACTTAAAGCGGACTGACATGATTCTTAAAAAAACGATTGCGATAAAAAGGAATGCTGTGCCATAAGGCCCACGTATGAGGCCCAAACCAATGGTTAAACCAGCAAGCACCGCCCAAAGAGCATATATTTCAGAATGAAAAATCATTGGCTTCCGGCCTGCAAAAACATCCCGGATCATCCCGCCGCCTGCACCAGTTATTGTAGCTGCTATAATGACAGCAATAAGGGGAGCCCCGATAGAAGCGGCATAATTTGCGCCTTGAATCGCAAATGCCGCCAAACCAATCGCATCAAAAATTACAATCATCTTTTTTATATGGTCCAGCCAGCCAATGGGCAAGAGAAACACAATTGTAATAGCTAAAAAGGCAACTTGAAATAAACTGCCTTGATTCCAAGTATCTTCAATTGGAACGCCAATTAACAGGTTTCGAATGAGTCCTCCGCCAAAGGCGGTTGTAAATCCTAGAACGTAAATCCCGACTATATCATAATCCTCTTCCCTTGCGATAAGGGCACCACTTATAGCAAAAGCAAGAGTACCAATAATGTTTAGAATATCCCATGTTGTCATGGCGAACCCTCCTCTCACTTATGGCTGTAAGTCTATACTATAACATCAAAAAGATGTGGCTATCTAGAGCCACATCTTACTATCTGTACTAATCCTTTCCTACTCTAACCCGTAGAAGCCGCAAACAACAACTCCGACTGCCTTCGCTGCGACGAGAAGGGCATCCTCATCAATATCAAATTTTGGATTATGATTAAAATAAGGTTTTTCGACTCCTTTAGGTGTACATGCAATGAAAAAGAAGCAGGAAGGGAATTTTTCAGCATAATATGCAAAGTCCTCGGATGGCGGCATTGCTGGAAATTCTTTTACTTCCTTAATATCCTTGTCATTCGCATTCTGAAGGAATCCGGCAACCTTCGCTGTTAATTC
Source organism: Bacillus sp. FJAT-18017 (assembly GCF_001278805.1). Taxonomy (GTDB): domain Bacteria; phylum Bacillota; class Bacilli; order Bacillales; family Cytobacillaceae; genus Bacillus_D. The sequence goes on from NZ_CP012602.1 coordinate 2,715,921, forward strand.
TGGGTCATTATATAAAGGTGGATAGTCATTTTCATACGTCAGATTACAGGTTACGCCGAATTCTTCTTCAAGACCCCGGGCAAGGCGCTTTACTTCTTTTTCAATGGTTTCCTTTGTTTCAACTGTCATATAACGGATATCGCCTTCAAGCTCGACACTATCTTTAATGACATTGAATGTTCCTTTTCCATCAAATGAACCAATTGTTATAACACCAATATCAAAAGGGCTTAACCGCCGGCTAATAATCGTTTGAGCCGCAGTTACAAAGTGGGCGCCAGCAACAATGGCATCATTTGCGAGATGCGGTGAAGAACCGTGCCCGCCCCTTCCGTTAATTTTCAACTTCATATAAGCCCTGCCGTTAAATGAATACCCGGCATGATAGCCAACAACACCTGCTGGCCCCATTGGAAGCAAGTGGATGCCGAATACATGATCCAGGTCGTCCAGTACACCTGACTCAACAATACTCTTTGCCCCGCCTGGAGGAACTTCTTCCGCATGCTGATGAATAATTTTAATCGTACCTGGAATTTCATCCTTTAATTGAATGAGGCAGTCCGCTAATACCAGCAAGTAGGCGGTATGGCCATCATGGCCGCATGCATGCATGACGCCTTCAGTTTTGGATTTATAAGGTACATCTGTTTCCTCAACGATAGGCAGCGCATCGAAATCAGCGCGCAGGCCAATGTTTTTCCCCGGCTTGCCGCCTTTAATGGTGACGACAATTCCGTAACCATTACCAATATTCGATTGGACATCTACGTCCTTGCCCTTATAAAAATCAAGGATATATTGAGCTGTTTTTTCTTCTTTAAAAGAAAGCTCAGGATTTTCATGTAAATGCCTGCGTATCTGAATGATTTCATCCTCACGGGATTCCAGCATTTCCATTAGACAACTTTTCATGATGTTCTCATCCTTTCTCTATCTTTAAAAACGCCACAAAATGTGACGTTTTTAATTTCCAAAAGCAATTATTCAGTAACAGGTTTCCGATTTCTTCCGGTTTGCGCATTATTTGTATTAGCAGACGTTTTACCTGCATCTGCAGGAACTAGGAAGATTATTGAAATCAGTGATAGTATACCGAATAGGACGTTTACAATAATGCCTGTTGTTGCCGCTGTTTCAAGGCTTCCGTTTGCTGAAATTGCAGCGTATACAGCCGCGGAAATCGCGACACCGAACGCACTGCCAAGAGAGCTTGCCATCTTATATACCCCGGCTGCTTCACCGACTTTATCAGCTGGTGCGTTGGATACAGATGTATCTGTTGACGGAGTCGCATAAATGCCAAGTCCAAGCCCGAACAGCGCGAAACCGACGAAGACGACAATCGTATAAGGAAGGTCAGGCAAGAACGTCAAGCCCATCATTGCCACACCGACTGTCGTAATGATGGTTCCCCAAATCATAGGTGATTTGGCGCCAACTTTTTGTAAAATTTTCTCCCCAACACGAATCATTGAAAGCACGGCAACTAAATAACCAAGTGAAAGCATTCCTGACTGGAATGAATTAAATCCTCGGCCCATTTGAACATACGTATTGGCTACCACCAGTGTGCCGGCAATCGCATTCAGCAGGAAATTTGAAATCGTCGCACCAGTATATGGCATGTTTTTAAACACAGCAAAATCAATTAATACGACATCTTTACTCTTTTCCACTCTGACAAAGACAATTAAACCAATAATCGTGATTGCCAATAGAACAAGTGAAAGCGGGCTTGTCCAACCTAAATCAGATCCGAAGTTAATAAATACATTCAACGCTAGCATGGTAATAATGAAAATAGCTAAACCAGTATAATCAAATCTGAATTTACCTGCAGATTCCTGTTTGCTCTCTGGGGTATCTTTAAGTAGGAACATACCAAGAATGGCGAAGATGATGGAAAAAATAAAAATCCATCTCCACCCCAAATACGTTGCGATTGCGCCTCCGGCAAAAGAAGCAACGCCAGAGCCGCCCCATGAACCGATTGACCAATAACTTAGTGCGCGCTGGCGATCTTTCCCCTCGAAATATGCTTTCATCAAGGCAATGGTCGATGGCATGATAAACGCAGCAGATAGCCCCTGGATAACTCGTCCAATAATCAATAATGCCGCACCCTGGGCAAACACTAGGCATAGAGAACCGATAATACTAAAAATAAAGCCGATATTGGCAATTTTTTTACGGCCAATTTTATCTGCAAGGCCGCCAGCTGCAACAATAAACATACCCGAGAACAATGCCGTTACACTGATTGCAATGTTAACTGTCTCAAGTGGAATTCCTAAATCTGACTGTACTGCCGGTACCACATTGACGATCGCTTGTGCAAACAGCCAGAATGTAATAACTCCAAACACAATTCCTGTAATCATCTTATCTGTACCTTTATAACTTGTTTCCACGAAAAAACCTCCTGATGAGTCAAATAAAACCTTTGTAATATTGTTTGATAGTATTTCCGTCTTCTTGCGTAATCATTTACAAACAACAAAACAAATACCCGCGAAAGCGCGTATAGGTGTGAGTGTTTCCAGCTGGATAACAGTAAACTGTCATTTGTCATTCACTTACTCCTTGTATTGTTAATTGTAGAACTTTCACCGCAGGTTAGTGAGTTGTTATTTGCCCATCTTCCGGCTTTATTAAGTGATAAATTTTACCTGAAGTAATTTAAATCAAATAAAGCAGGTCAATATTTCACCACTTTGCTTAAAAAGGTTTAACAATAGCTGTGGCAGGCTAAATGATTATGATTAAGGTGGATATTCAGTCCTTTTTAGTTGGCAAGAGGGTAAATTTGTTTAATTTGAAGAGCATTTCGTGAGGCAGTTATAGTGGCAGGAAATGAAGAACCCGGCCTTCTATTAGAAGAAGGCCGGGTTTAATTAAGTTTATTAAGTATCATGAATTGACGCTTTTAGGAACAGACTTCTATCCTTACCGGGATTTTGCTAAGTCCCTTTCAACTTACTCTGCTTCGCCAACAACAGTAAATCGCTCATTTATGTGCTGTGGATCTTCAATTTCATCTAAAACTGCAATTGCGTAATCGGAATAGCTAATATAACTTTCACCTTTAGAATTTACGAGTAGATGGTCTTTTCCCGACTTATAAGAACCAGTTCTTTTTCCATCTGGATCAAATACGGCAGAAGGACTGATAAATGTCCAAGTTATATCGGTTGTCGACTGCAATTCTTGTAAATTTCGGCCTTGCCTTTTTGCTGTTGGTTTAACGAAATCTGGAAACTCAGGTGTATCAATTAGCTGAACAGTTTTATTTTCATCGACATAAAGGCTCCCAGCACCCCCACAATGATCGCTCTTGTATTTGTTCCTTTTAAGGCCTCAATTAAAGCATGGCCAGCATCAACATGAGCTTGCTCTTCACCAAGTGGAGCGCCGAATGCATTAACGACTACTTCGAATTGCTTCACATCATCTTGTAAAAGGTCAAAAATATTCTTTTCAATTACCCCAACATTCTTTTCTTTTAGTTTTGACTTATCCCTTACAATAGCAGTAACTTGATGTCCCCTGCTAACAGCTTCTTTTAATATAAGACTGCCTACTTTCCCGCTTGCACCAATAATTCCAATTTTCATAAGGAACCTCCTAGAAGACAAAATTAAGTTGTAATCAATCCGATTACATGTAATCATTGTAGTTACAGTGGGGTTATATGTCAACGAAACAAAACTCTTTTAATATGATTAACTTTTTACGTTATAATACACGTGTAATCAAATGAATTACATTTTCCCGAAAAAAGGAAGGTGACTGAGATGTCCATCAGCAGCAGATTTTCCGTAGGAATTCATATATTAACGCTGATTGAAATAAATAAAGGTGGAGTTAGTTCCTCAGAATTTTTAGCAAGAAGTGTGAACACGAACCCGGCCGTCATTAGAAAAATAATGGGGATGCTTAAGAAAGCTGGATTAATTAAGGTACAACCTGGTATTGCTGGGGCAGAGCTCGCAAAAGATTTATCTGATATTACCTTGCTGGATGTTTATAAAGCAGTTAGTGTTGTTAAGGATAATGAACTTTTTAGCATGCATGAGAATCCAAATCCTGATTGTATTGTTGGACGAAATATTCAAACTTCAGTCGAACCACTCTTTTTCAGTGCTCAAACTGCATTAGAGAAAGTTCTTGAAAAAGTAACGATTGACGATATAGTAAAAGATGTTATTGAAAAAGAAAAAATGCTAAGTAATTAGTAAAACATAATCATACTGTCTTTTGCAGTATTAACGATAATATTGAGCGCGGTTTAATCAAAAAACTGGTATATAACTCTTTCTCATCCCTTATAATAATCCTTTACCGAAAAAAAGCCATTGCAGCCTTTTTAAAGCAGCAATGACTTTTTTCAATTACTTGCCTTTCTAATGTCAAAGAAATGGATCGCATTAATCGTTAGATAGGAATAAAAAGACCATTCACTAGCGATCGTCTCATCAAATATCTCTAAATCCGGATGGCTTGACCGATTGATATATTCGATAATCTCCTCGTCCATTCCGTATCTGCTGTTTAAATTCCACCACTTTGTGTATAAAGCACCGTGATCTTTATCGAAGATATGTTTCCGAATCTGGTAGTTCCCTGCTTCCAGGCCATTGATTTTCACAAGGATTTCTTTGTTAAGCTTCTGCAGGAATGCTTCCTCTGTAGAATAATAAGGATTTATCGTATTGGAGTTCATCAGCACCAATTGATATCCCCGGTCATTTTGGGTCATCAAATAATCCGGGCCTTGAGCAATGATTGTCCCAATCAGTTTATTGGCAAACACCATCGCAAAATAGGCGGGCCGTTTACCACTGAAATAATGAAAAAGTTCCATTCCTTCAATTCGAATCCTCTGAACTTTGCCTTTGCCCTCGTGCAAAGCAGTGTTTAGCCAAAAGCCGATAGATTCCACTTCATTCACAACATCCAAAACACTTCTTAACACTAGGGCAGCACGAAAGAAAGTTCCATTCGTAAACCGTGTGTTGCCGGATAATGTGTTCCAGGAGATGAGATGAAGTGGTTTATTGATATGATGCTTTTTTAAATAAGTCTTGATTTTCGCCGTTTTTTCTTTCAAATAATCTCTCGTCATGAAAAAGCGATCATCACTTAATTCCTTAAAATCAATGATGTCATTTTGGTTGGAATGATAGCCTATAAAATCAATATGATTCCCTTCCGTCAGAAGCCATTTATGAGAACCGCTGGTCTTTTCATCTTTAAAGGAAAACGGCAAAAACACACCAACATGAATGTCTGGAACAAGGTCTTTTAGCAAACGATACAGTCTCAAATAGACTCGTTTTAGTTCACTTGCTTCAGAAGCAGTATAGTAATCTTCATGAAAGAGCAAACGCCATTTCTTTAAAAACGACGGCCCGTATATTTGTAAACAATGCTTCATAAAACCATGTAGTTTTTTAAAATAATGTTCTTCATTTGCGGTAATTTCCTGATATTCAATTTTGATAAAAAGAGAAAGTCCATTCTTCATCATAAAATTCATCGCAATATCGGAGTTAAAGTAAGGTGAACTGGTTGCAATCTCTTCATCTGTTTCTACATCTTCAGTAATCGTATTTCCGCTTAATAAATGCTGGATCCCTATATACTGAATGCGCATTTCATTTTTTGCCATCAGGATTTGCGACTGAACATCTTGTTTTAGCAGTTCTTTTAGCTCTCCAATAATCAAAACATGATCAGGGTGAGATAGTGGTGCATTGATTGGAAGAGAAACATCCAGAGATAATTCCTCAAATTGTGATTCGGTGTTGCTATAAGATCGATCGTGTTTCGTGAGGACTGTTCCTAATTTAGCGATAATCTCAGGGGAATTGATTAATGTTTCAGTATCCTCAATATAATAGCTTCGGACTAAATCATTTTGTTCCTTAGAATGACTTTCACGGTACACATGAGGTGTAACTCCATGCATTTCCTTAAAAAGGCTCGTAAACGACTTTGTGTTTGCAAATCCATTTTTCATTGAAATTTGTGAAATCGTATCCTTTGTATATAGTAAATCTTTCACACTATGCCTTAGCCTGATATTCATTAAAAACCGGCTAAATCCCATGCCTGTCTTTTGCTTAAAATACCGGGATAAATAACCCGAAGATAGATAAGATTTCCTTGCCATATCTTCTAGTGTGATAACTTGGTGATAATTCTTTTCCAAATACTCGATCATTTTTTTGAGTCTCATGTCATTGGAATCCATTTTTTCAATGACAGTACCCTTTTGCTTAAACCGGCGGACCAGGATAAGCAATAGTTCACAGATAGACCTATGCATTTCGATTTGGTAGCTCTCATCTTTTCTGCTATATGTAATCATTAATTCAACAAGCAATTTTCTCATCTTGTCGAGCATCACTTCCCTGCCCATCCCGATCTCTTGGGAAAAACAATCAAACCTGCTGTTTCGATAGTCCGAATAATACTGATCCATAAACGTATCCGAAATCGTTAACGATAACACACGATTTGTTTGATTGCCTTTTGCCTGAAAAAGCTGGTTCCGATTAATCAGCAGCAAATCCAGTTCTTTTAAAACATAAAAACGGCTATCGATTTCTATCGTTAATTCCCCGCTTAAACAAAAGACAAATTGCAATCCTTGATTCATTCGAGGAGATAATAATTGAATATTCTTCATTGAAATTTGAAAATCAGTTAATTGGTCCTTCATATACTTACCTCACATTCCATTAAAAAGCCGATAGGTTCTTTATATTAGCATACTATCAGCGGGACAATACATTTTCAATGAGACTGCATCCCTTGGTAAGGAAGCCTTGGTGATAGGTTGCTTTCCTGTTTGAAAATCGAAAAAGCTCTACGGTTGTATTGGAGTACTTTACAGGCTGTCTCCATACTGAACATGCAACTCTGCGAAAAAACAGAATCAAAACTGGATAGCAGTATAAACTATGAGTGGAAATAACATATACGGCAGGGAGTGACAAAGATGCCAGAAAACAAGAACCGCGAGATCGAGGAAAAAGTTAATGAAAAGTTCAACCGGATTAGAGAGGAAGTCGCAAAGGAACTTGGAGTGTTTCCGGAAAAACGGTTAACATCAGGATACAATTTTATTAAGGAAGAAAAAGAATAGAGCTGTCCTACCCGGACAGCTCTTCATTTGTTTATGTAGTCATAATCAGGTAGTTTTGGACCAATGTTCTCTTGAGATGAATTCTAACTGCTCTTTCACGGTTTTGTTTTTATTATTCTTAATGGTGAAAATTGATTGGAACCGTTGTGCTAATTGGATAGAGTTGTCCATTAAGGGCGAAGGAAATTTTCCCTGTTTCTTCGGATACCACAAGTGCTAATGCATCGCTTTTTTCTGATATTCCCAAAGCTGCCCGATGACGCGTTCCGAGTTTTTTCCCTACTATATTTGTAGTTGTTAAAGGCAATACATTGGATGCTGATACTACCGTTTCTCCTTTAATCAAAACTGCTCCGTCATGCAACGGGTTACCTGGATAGAATATCGATTCCAATAATTTAGGGGTGACTAATGCACCAATATTTATGCCCTTTTGGATTAGTGAATCAATAGGCATCCCTCGTTCAACAACGATCAATGCCCCATGCCTCTGCTGTGACAGGTACTGGACGGTATCCGATAAATGTTCATAAACACCGGTGAAATCAGACAAGTAACAGTTTAAATAGAAGGTTGCCGCCTTGGATTCAATTGCAATGAGACTTTCCCTAACGTCCTCCAAACTGCCAAGAACACAATAGTTTTCATTATCAAGGATATTTAAATTTGATTGAAGTAAATGAATCAAATTTTCAATGCCATTTTCCAACTGATTCTTTAAAGGAGAGAAATCACAAGACTTGCTATCCATACCTGTCCTCCAAATACTTATTTATCATAACGATAGTATGTGTCGTTCCAAATATTTAAAACACAGATTCCGTCTTGGACTACGTTTACATCCCAAAAAGACTAATTTGCCTCTCCTCTTCATTGTGTAAAAAACTTCATAAGAATATTTTAACTAAAAACAACGATTAGAAGAGATGTGTTTAGAAATGTATTATCTGAACTATAAACATCCTTTTTCAAAAATAACCGTTGCCAGACAAACTCTTCTCTAAATAATTGCACTATTCTTTTTTCACCCGATATTGATAATCCATTTCTTCATAAACATCTGAATCGGGAACCCGCACTGCAAATACTTCAGCAATATACTCGGAATCTTCTTCTTCTGGAATCTGGATTACACTCTCTACTCTATGAGTTTCTGAACCATGAAAAACAAACTCCCCTACTGAAGGCAGTTGATAGAACGTAAGTATGGCATTAGTCCAATTCGAGTTCGCTTTATCTCTGGTATGAAAGAATACCTTAGTTTTCATTTTTTCACCCCCCTGTATTGCTTTTATCCCACCTCCCCCTGTTTGAAAACCTTTTCACTGTTTTGTCCTCGCTCTTTTTTTTAGTTAATCGAGATTTTGTCTATTAACATTTACTCCAATAATATTTAAATTAACGCATAACCAGTCTTTTTGGTTCCAGACTAATGTTATCTTTTTCAAAATACCCACCCACCCATTTATTTAATTTTATAAGCGATGCTGATCCGCTTGTTTAATAAGTACTTCAACAAAAAGAGGCATTAATCCTGAATAGATCAACGCCCCTTTTGCATTAGATAAACCTTCTCTGCCTGACATTATTATTTGCTGAAATTATATAATACGTTAGTTTTCCTTCTCTATTTTAACCAAAATGACATCAGCTGCTTCTGCCGCTCCGCCGGCATTTTGAAAGTTCTCGGATAGTTGCCGTGCATTTTCGAGATAGTTGGGATTCGCCAGTATTTCAGCGACCGCTTTCACCAACTTTTTCGGCTTTGTCCCTTGTAACTTGATTCCTGCCCCAAGCTCTACCACTCGGTCAGCTACTGCCCTTTCTTCACTATGCAACGGATACAAAACCATTGGAACTCCAAAATATAGGCTTTCATTTACACTATTCATCCCGGAATGGGTAATAAATACATCAACATTCTGTAAAATTGCAATCTGATCCACATAATTTTTTAAGGTAATATTGTTCGGTATTCGGCCAAAGGAAGCAATCTCCATTTTATTCCCTATCGACATAATAATTTCGTAATCACTGCCTGAAAATGCCTGAATGCAATTTAGATAAAAATCCTTATTTTGATTGAGTACGGATCCTAACGAAATGTAGATGAGTTTTCTGTCTTGTTTATCTATTTGCGCCGTTGAGGACAGCCGGATTGAAGGGCCAACAAAGGCATAGCGGTCAGAAAAGGACTCGGCCAGAGGCTGGAATTCTTTCGTCGTATATACAATGGTATCCGTTTCATTATCATTTTCAATAATTGATACAAAACTATCCACTTGGTATCCATATTCCTTTAACAATTGCATTTTTTTGTTGATTCGCGGCATACCAATGAGCATCAGAACTAATTCTTTTAACCCGCGTTTCATGAGTCTCGCCGTATGCTGATTATATGCAAAGGAGGTTGTCGAACATATATATGGGATCCCTAATTTCTTGGCAAATAATTTTCCCCATAGGCACAAGGAATCTGACACGATACCATCGGGCTTTAGTTCTTTTAATTCTTCACATATCTTCTGATCCAAAGCAATTGTCGTATCCACCAGCATTTCAATCAATGCTGCAAAATCTTTTCCAACCTTACTATTCAACTCTTCTTCAGATATTGTAGGCAAATACTTATCACAGGAAATAAAATTTGCTCCGGCTGCTTCTATTTTTTCCTGATATTCTTTAAACGAATAGTACCAAACTTCATGTCCTCTGTTAACTAACTCAGTTACGACTGGCAGTGTCGGATTTGTATGGCCATGTGCGGGTATCGAAAAGAATACAATTTTACTCATTCCAATTCCTCTCCAACTTGTTCAGCTTTACGAATCAAATCAGCAAATTCTAGAAAACTATCACTTTTCAAAATAGCAATCCCTTTCGTTGCATCTTCCCCCAACACAACTAGCTTGTCACCAGCTTGAATCTGATACATTTCCCTAGCCTGTTTAGGAATGACAATTTGCCCCCGCTCACCTACTTTTACGACACCAAAAAACTGTTTCCCCTTTGGTGCAAGCCGATTTACATCTTCTTCAGTCATATTGCCGGATAATTGATCTAATGTTATCTGAAAGAGATCAGCAAGCAATTTACATTTATGTATATCAGGCAGCGCTTCTTCGGCTTCCCACTTTGCTACGGTCTGACGGGATACGTTAACCCTTTCTGCTAAAAATTCCTGGCTCATTTTATTCTTTTTGCGCAAAACACGAATATTCATACCAATCATATCTTCATCTCCTTATAGATTTAACTATATAGAAGACTTTGGTAAAGTTCTATCAATCCTCGAGAACATTTAATGTTAAAAATAGTGGCAAAAATATATCTCATACTACAGGTTTGATTGTTATCTCGCCGTGGGATGACAATAAAAATGCAAAAAAGCAGTGGATTCGTTTCATCCACTGCTTGCCTAATACTTAATATATTCTATCCCCATTAAAAATCGAATTCTTAACAATCGCATAATCGACGTTCCGGATTGCGGATAGCATGTTGCCTCCAGCATACGAAATGGATGACTGAAGGTCCTGCTCCATTTCTACGAGAGTGTCCTTGATCGATCCCCTAAATTCAACATGCATCTTCTTGCCTTCAACGTTTCTCTTTTCCCCTTTTTGAAATTCGGAAGCAGAACCAAAATATTCTTTATATAGCTTCCCGTGAACTTCAATTGTCTCGCCAGGTGATTCTTCATGGCCGGCAAAAAGCGAACCAATCATGACCATCGACGCTCCGAAACGGACAGATTTCGCAATGTCGCCATTTGTCCGGATGCCGCCGTCAGCGATAATCGGTTTGCTCGCCGCTTTGGCGCACCATCTTACCGCAGCCAGCTGCCAGCCTCCTGTTCCAAAACCTGTTTTAATTTTTGTGATGCAGACCTTACCTGGTCCAATTCCAACCTTTGTCGCATCCGCACCCGCATTTTCCAGTTCGCGGACTGCTTCAGGAGTTCCAACATTCCCTGCAATCACGAAGCTTTCAGGAAGAAGCTTTTTGATATGCTTGATCATATTTACGACCGAATCGGAATGGCCGTGGGCAATATCAATTGTAATGTACTCAGGAGTTAATTGATCCTCTGCTAATTGCTCAATGAATCGATATTCTTCTTCTTTTACCCCGACGCTAATAGAAGCATATAATCCGCGGGCCCTCATATCTTTTACAAAATCAATTCGCTTCTCCGGCTGAAAACGATGCATGATATAGAAGTAGTTGTTCTCTGCCAATTTGATTGCCAGGCTCTCATCAATAATGGTTTGCATATTTGCCGGAACGACAGGCAATCTAAACCTTCTGCCGCCAAACTCTACAGAGGTATCACATTCAGAACGGCTTTTTACAATAGACTTTGCCGGAATTAGTTGAATATCTTCATAATCGAAAACAGTATCCATTTAGTAAGCTCCCCTTTTGAATCGTATAGTAACAAAACAGGTTAATTTCCATTTCATTTTAGATGTCGAAAACACAATTATTAGTTTAATAGACGAACGTTTTATTGTCAACTAAATATAATGTTCGTAATTTTATCGATTCAACTTTATTTAAAAAATTCCGTAATTACACTAATAGTTTACGCGTAATTTGGTTTTCCGAAAGTTAATACCTTATCGAAAAATTACTTCCCTTGCTCTGAACGTTTGTCCTGTACAGAGCTTGGCAAACTTTCATAGTATGAATGCAGGTCACTATTTTTTGGTATGTGGTCTCGACGTAACTACTATATAAAGGAGGTTGAGAAATATGGGTTACCGATATGGTTATGGACCACGTTTCGGCCCGCGGTATGGCCGGCGCTTTGGCCCAGGGTATGGTCGTTCTCCTTATGGATATGGTCGGTTTGGTAACAGACCGGGAGGCTTTGTTGGTGGATTTGCAGGAGGCTTTCTAGGAGGATTTGCAGGTTCTGCATTAGGAAATCGCTTTTTCTGGTAACTGGCACTCTACTAGATAACAGAAAATATCCCCAAGATACTCTATGGGGATATCTACATACGAAAAATGCATCACAAATCGGAACGGTCTTTTCGGCTTTGTATTCAAACGGATTTTTTTATAAGGCTCTGTTATAGCTGAATGTTGATTTCACTCTGTTTGAAAAATAAGGGGAGAAATCCCGTTTAAATCGGGAAATACCCATATTTCCCTTAAAAGCAAGGGGAGTTTTTCCGCTTATCATACCAGAATCATTGGTTTTTGACTTATTTTAAGGAGTTAAGGGGAATTTCTCCGCTAAATTCTGTCTCTTAAGGTGCCCGTGGGTACAATAGACGGAAATTCTCCCCCTAATAAATTCTCATACCTCAATAAAAATCAACAATGAATACTAACAGAGCCTTTTATAAAAGTAGTGCTTCAGCTATCAATTTATAAGAGTTAATACGGTCCTGCGGGGAGTGTGTGATAGTTACAATCATGATTTCATCAACGTTATAACTGCCTTGCAATTGTTGAAGTTGCAGGGCCGCTTCCCTTGGATTTCCGATTACCATTGTTTCTCTTGCTTTCCTCAGATGAGCCTGTTCTTTCTCATCCAGCGGGTATTGCTTTGCTTCCTCAATCGAGGGGACAAATCGCCCTTGACCTTTCGCTTTCTGCAGCCCCCAAATAAGCGAGCTTAACGCAATTTCTTCAGCCTTTTCAGTCGTTTCCGCGCAAATGGCTGAGACGGTTAGCAATGCGTTTGGACCCTGGTCCTGTTTCTTTGGTTGGAAGGCCTTAACATATTCCTGAATGATTGGTGGTCCGTCGCTGTCGCTCATGAACTGGCCAAATGCAAAAGGCAAGCCATTCTGCGCCGCCATCAGCGCGCTTTTTTTGCCAGTTCCAAGCATCCATGGCTCAGGTGGAACTTCTGGAATCGGAGCCGCTGCTATCCTGGAAAACTCATGATCCGCCGGAAAATCGTTCTCGAGAAAATGGAGCAGGTCTGCTACCAGCTCCGGCATTTTATAGACCTGCTGCAGGAAGTTGTCCGACAGGGCATTGGCTGCCTCCGCCGATCCGCCGGGAGCCCGTCCAATCCCGATATCAATCCGGTCAGGAAACAACGTAGCCATCATATTGTATAGCTCCGCAACTTTGTACGGTTTATAATGGGGCAGCAATACTGCACCGGATCCAAGACGGATCTTTTTCGTTTGTGCGCCGATATAAGGAAGCATCACTTCTGGTGCGGGACAGGCAAGCCCGGGCAAATCATGGTGTTCGGCAATCCAATACCGGGTATATCCCAGTTCATCCCCGGCTTGAGCCAGCTTCAATGATTCATTCAAGGCATCTTGCGGAGTTTGATGTGAAGAGATTGGGGATTGATCCAATATGCTTAATTTCATACCAAACCTTCCTTCCTACATCCTTACTTCGACGAGAGATAAATGATAATCGCCAACATTCCCCTTTTCATACAAATTCGTAATCGAAGTAGAATATTCTTTAATTTTCCCTCGGAATGCAAGGCCTCTTTCAGGAACTTTTACATCAAAAATCCCTTCATATAAAAGTGTTGCAATGTCATGATAATCCTCACTGGTTACCTTGAAGTCAATAATTATATTATGTAAACCATTCTCTGTTTCTTCCTTATAATTCTCCACACGGATCAACGTATCATTTAACATTATTTCTTTTGTCAAATTAACACCTGCCTTCATTTGTTCTTATATAAAAGAATATCATGTGGCAAAACAGGCCGCCAAACAAACAGTTTGAAGAGTTAAATTTAAGTTGAGCTGAAACCTACTTTTTAGCAGAACACTGCTCTATTAACTGTTTTTCTTTATTTGCTCACGGATTTTTTGAAGATCATCTAAAGAAAGGTCACTTAAGGAGTTCCTGATTTCCTCCTCAATCGATTTTCTATTGTTTTCCTGATAATGCTCCCACCAGTCTTTTAAACCCTCCGTTTCATCCAAAAGGTATTCTATATCAATCACTTCAAGTGTATCGTCTGAAATATACTCCATTACCGCTGCCAGCATCCGGGTCAGTTCCGCGACTTCACCGTTGTTTTGCTTGTTGCCAGGCAATGAAACAACAGTATTTTCCGGAGAATTGGTGTTTTTATCGCTCTTTTTAGGCATATCTTTGCTCCTTCCTTTACATACTTAACCTTGTTATAGTATTACCAATTTATAGCATTGCAATTATAGGTGGGTTATCCTGATGATATCCATGAATTCAAAGGCATCCTAGGTCATAGTTGTTTAGTTGTATCTAAATCAAAAGCCTCGGCTATTATGCCGAAGCTTCGATTTAATTTTATAGAAGGAGTTTGCTATAAGATTCTTAATATTAGTATATAAATTGGTATAAGTAATTAGGCAATAACTATGTAATTAGTGTGAAGTGTCAACGGTTATCACTAACTGCTTTAGGGCTGAACATTTAAACAGAGGGGCTAATTGGGCTGCTTCGGTTCTACATCCTTAAATGCATCTTTAATTCCATTTTCTTTTATCTCAATTTCTTTATTTAGTTTGTTTAATATCTCTTGTATCGGTTTTGCCTCATTACTCAAAAGCGATTGTTGGATTTGATCTTTTACTTCGTTCAATGGTGTTTCCTTTCTATCTAAAACCTTAATGATGTGATAACCAAATACTGTCTTGACCGGCTCGCTCACTTCACCTTCTTTCAACTTCAAGGCCGCAGCAAGAAATGTTGGATCCAATTCCTGGTTGCGTCCAGAAAGGAAGCCCAAATCTCCGCCTTCTGCTGCAGACACTTTATCAGTCGATTGTTTTTTTGCTAATTCGGCAAAGTCATTTCCTTTCTTTAGTTCCTTTTCAATCTCTTTAGCAGTTGACTCCTCATCCACGAGTATATGGCTTGTTCTGACCTCAGTGTATTGGCCTATATTTTGTTCATAATAATCTTGTATTTGTTTATCTGAGACTTTTACACCATCTGTTGTAGCTTTAAAAAAATAAAGGGATTGTTCTATTTGTTCCTTTAATTGCTTTTCGTTTTCAAACCCCTGTTGCTGTAGGAGTACTTGAAATCCTTCTTCATCACCTGCCTGTTCCTTTATCTCGTCCAGCCTTTGATTCACCTCTTCATCAGACACCTCATATTTTGCTTTCAAAATTTGCATATAAACCAACTTCTGAATCAATTCTTTGCCGCGCTCAGAACTTACCACTTCTTTATATAAATCATCTTTTGAAATAGTTCCATATTCCGTTTTAACAAGCACCTCGCTCTCTTCGCCAGAGGTTACAGCCGAACAGGCGCCGAGCAAAAGTAGCAATGATAAAATGGCTAAAATTGTGATTTTATTGTTCAATTATCTTTCACTCCTTCTCTTACAAATTCTCAAAATCATTGCTGCTGATGTATCAGACTATGGTTTACATCAAGATAGTCAGCCAAATAAGAAAGTTTGAATTATTGATTCCCGCCTTCACAAATTACAAGATTTTGAGTTTGTTACCCCCTGTACCAGGTCATCCCCGGCACAGGAGGTATTTTTTTGAACAATGAATCTAACCTATTGCCAGATCTCAATCATTGCATCGGCATATGCCTTCAAACTGTCATACGCTTTCACCGAGATCTGATTCGCATCCTTTTTAAGATCCAAGAACTCTTTAAAATCATTAACATGTTTGATAACCTTATCCGCAGATTTTCTCTTTTCAAACTGACCTACGGAATTCAAATGTGCCTTCAATGATTGCGCTGTACCTGCTTTGAATGCTCCCTCTTTGGCAAAGCTTTCAATAACAGAACTTAGACCAGATGCACTAAGAATACCTGGCATGATATTGGTGTCCGTAGCGCTTTGATTCGAGTCTGTTTCTGAAGCGGCCGTAAAGGTAAGGGTTTCCGGAGCTGTCTTGCCCTTCGGAATTTTAACGTATACTGGTACAGCAACGGTGGCCCCAGATTCCACAGCAACTACGTTTTGATCAAGTTGCACTTTCCAATCATCCCCAGCAAAAGCGTTAACACGAATTAGATCCTTTGCTTCGCCGGTATTCGTGACATTAAAATGATAGACTGCCACTTTGTCCTGTACTGCAGGTTGTATTGTAGCAGCGCTTACATTCACCCCGCGTTTATAGCTGCCTGCGCCCTCCGTGTTACGGACGGCAACCTGGTAACGAAGCACGCCGTCATTGTCTTTGTGTTTCCCTAAAATGTAGAAATGAAGTTTATTGTATGGATCGATGTATTCACTAACAACAGTGTCTTTATCAATAGAACCATCGAATTGTCCGGAAACCAAGCTTGTCCCATTCCCAGCTTTGAATAAAGCATCAAGAGTTTGACGAGGGTCACCTTTACCAACCATAGCTGTTGTGCCGTCAGGTCTTGTAAAGTCCTTCAGATTAATGTCCTCGGGATGTGAATCAACAACCCAGATGTTCGGGCCAGTCTCCGCATTTTTCGTTTTGGCTATCAATACACCGGAGTCCGCCGCGAAGGAATCCGCACCAAAGCGGTCTACCACTTCAAGTGTGTAGTTATTGTACAATCTATTATTTAGAATATCGTTACGCCAGTCACCGGCAAGATAATCTGTTGGAGTTAAATCGTCCATGCTGATGTTGATGCCGTGGAGTCCGGTTCGGCCAAATTTACTGCCTATTGGAGCTTGTCGCGCGACAATATCCGCAAACACGGGCCCAGATTCTTTTAATTCATCCCGATTTAGCTGCAGGACTTCATCATCGGATACAAATCCCTGTTTCATCTTATTACGAAGCATATGCGGGGCAGATAAAGAAGCACCAAGTGTAGATGGAATCATCCAGCGGGTGTGAGTTCCACCGGGGCCATTGAAGGATCCTCGGCTCATAGTTTCCCAATAACCCGAATAGGTTCTAGGGTCAAGAGCGGCATTATTGTAGTTATCGCCAAGACCGCGGAGATGGCCAAATTCATGAGCGAATGTGCCCATGCCATCACTCTCACCTTGAATAGAAACACGAATCCTTTTACCATTTATCGTTGCACTAGAAGCGGCGGACCAAATAGCTTTGGCTGCATAATAGGAAGTCCACGGCACATAACGGGTTTTTGCCCAGTTTGGCATGTTTTCAAATCCGGGTAAATCCGGCGGACCAAATTCATCAGGCACCGATTCTGGATTCAGAAACATCATTTCGCCGAGTTCCTGCCATACAGTTGATTCATCATAGCCGGCATGAACGATAAACGCAAAGTCATATTCCTTTCCAGATGCAGTTATGTCAGCTGCTGCCGCATTTACTCCATCCGTAAAAAGGTTTCCACTAGGATAATTACCTGGCTTGGCGCCCGGATTCATACTGTTTTCAAGCCCATACTGAAATTCATTTTTATCCAAGCGGTATGGCCCATAAGAATCGAGAGATACGCCCCATTTTCCTTGTGAGTTCTCTTTCCAAAAGTTATCGATTGTCTGATAGTTATTGAGTTTGCTAGGGACATTCAAGAAATTCTTCCACCATTCCCCAAGTTTTTCACGAGGAACAGCATCGACTTGTGGATTACCGATAAGCTCTGAATGTTTAGGTTTGGTCAAAATAAATTCCTGGTCCGGAAAGTCGACCAAAATCAATGCCCCTTTAAGTTCTGTTTCCGGTTTAATATCTGGATTATTCCAATCAATACCAGGGACCTGTTTATAATCATTCCATGTCATATTTTCTGGATTCACCCATGACTGAGTATCTATCGGGTCAGGCAGTTTATCCAAGCCTGGTTCCTCAGCAAACGCGGCTGTTGAAGACATCACAAGCAATATACTTGTCGTTATTGTTGCAATCCTATTTCGAAGTTTCAAAGCGATTCTCCTCTCTTTTGGAAAATAACCCACTCGTATATGTAGGTTTTAGCTTTCGGAGTTCCCTTGATGATTACGTTATATTGTCATTTCTTTTTCGTCTTAGCTCCTTTACCGCCTCCATTCATAGCCTTAATGTCTTACCTTGGTTAATCACCCCCCTTAATGCCATAAACCATAGCCATTAGTCGGACAACAACCTATAAAAAATTGGCATACTATCATTTTCTATCCCAATTAAACTGCATCGGAAGTTTGCTATGTAAAAATATGATGCCTTAATAAAATATTAATAGATTCTACTTACCTTAGTGTTTATTCTAAAATGGTTTATAGAATATTACAAATATTAAAAATATTTCCCAACTGGCTCTCCTCTACTTGTTAGGAGTCGACGTTATTTTCTACGATTAAGCCCATTGGTTTATCCAAAAACCTCTCTTAAAAATACTTCCGCCAATTCATTTTTCAAATCTATCACCTCTTCTTATTCTTCCTCATTTCCTTCAAACCAAGATTCATCACAAACCCTCCAATCTTCTTTCTGCACACATAGTGTACAAAGCCAATATGAACGGAGGATGAACAGCCTACTAATTTTTCTTAAATAAAAAACCTCGGCTTTTCGCCGAGGTCAGTAATTACACATTCACATTGAAGTTTCGCAAACCGATCTATTTTAACACCTAACATACTTTCGTTTAAAACCAATCTTTCCTTTATCGACTTGTTTTTGAATATTTTCGTAGGCGTTTAAGTGACTGCTTTTTTTATTGTCACGCTTTATTTCTACTATACCTACTGCCAATGAGGTCTCGACTGCTTTTTCATGGAGCGGTAAATATGAAGTTCCTACCGTGTATATGAAATTATTCATGGCGGATTTTGTTCTTTCCGGCGAATCGTGAATCGTATTTTTCACAGTATCCAGCATTGAGGAAATCTTGGTTTCGGAGAACTCAACGTCTTTTCGATTCCCTAAAAGCCAGCAGTAGCAGCTCCAGCCGGCGGACATTCTTAACTCTTCTCCACTAGCGATCCATTTATCAGCTACGTCTTGGGCAATTTCTGACTCTGATAAAGTTACGGCCACTACATAATCGGAAAGCATATAAAAATACGCTGCATCAATCCAGCGATCATAATCAGATTCAGTCATTGCGTTTGGATCTGCTATGATACCCGCAAAATACATAGCATCGTAGTTCCCAGTTGCATACAGCTCTTCAGCCAAAGGTTGATTTATTTTTATTTTCTTGGCGATTGGCTTCATAGCGCCTGTAGCCACGCCAAAAAGCGGCTCATGTGCACCATTGGATATGTACATCTTTTTCATTCGTTCCTTACCAAGAGCTTCAAGCTCCTGCATAACTGTTTCTAAATTCATTGTTTAGCACAACCTTTTAGTAGACTTTTTCTCTTCATAATTTAAAGTATATCTTAATAATCACTTTTTAAAAACGAATCCAACCACATCCCACTCACTGCTGGCAATTGGGGTTGAAACTTCTTCAGCATCCAAAAATTGATATATAAATAGGAACAATGCTTACAAAAACAGCCTTACAAAAAAAAAGACACTGGGAAGGCCCAGTGTATAATTTAGCTATTGGATTTTGTCGGTTTTTGATTGACTGTCCGTGTTGGCCTGTGGTTGTTTCTGGCTTTTAAATTGGATGCCCAGCCGATTTTGGACTCATATTTCTGTGTGTATTCCTTTTGGACAAGCTCATGGAGCCGGTCCCTGTTTTTGGTCAACATATCTTCCATCACTTGAAGCCGACGTGTTGGGAAGCTTAGTCCGGCAAGAATGGTGGTGATGGATGGGTCTGTTTCGGAGATATAGGTTCCTTCGTACAGTTCGAGGGGTTCCCCGACCCTCTCGAAAATCGATGGGATGTTAATCAGTTTTGAGACATTCTCAGGTCCTTCATAAATCAATCCGGCACGGATGACACCAGGCGATTCAACCGGGCAGAAAACCGAGTTTGCCCATGATTGCTGGATTTTGAGGGATACATCAGAAGTTGTTTTGGCATCTGTCACTGTACTGGTTGAGATGACGGTTACGCCTCGTGTGCAAAGGATATTCATGAGATCTGTTTCATCAAAATTCCCGTAAAGAGAGCTTTTCTGTGTTATTTGTAGGACATGGTTGATTGCTTCCATCACCTTGTGGTTAGAAGCCCGATAAATTTGCTGTTTGCTTGATTGAGGATTGATCCGGCGCAACTGGTCGTTGTCGACCAGGAAGGTGGATGAAATCCCATCAATTTTGGACAATTCCTCAAGGCATTCCGCTGCGTTGATACGGTTGCCTGCCAGGACATTCCGTTCAGGCACGACAGCAATCGCTCCTACCTTCAGCCCTGGCAGCTGGTTCAGCAGGATTTCAATCAGGAGCGGGCTCATCCCCGAGCCGGTCCCACCGTCAGTGGAGAATGCCACTAAAAGGAACTTTACTTTTTTGAATGACTTTTTAACAAATTCAACTAACTCTCTGTAATTATCGTTTACTGCCCGGACACCGATAAATCGATCCTGTCCGGCCCCGTTATATCCCGGAACAAAATACTTGTTTTCAACCCTTGTATTGACGAGCCCGTCACGCTGGTTCGTGTTGATAAGGGCAGTTGGAAAGCCCAAGGCCGATGCTGCCTCCGCAATATTACCACCTGCCTGACCTACGCCCAAGATTCCAATTGGTTTCACCAAATCCCCCTCCTTATCCTAATAAGATATTACTCAATAGTTTAAAATTTAGACTAATCTTCTGGAAAGGAGCACCGTTTTTTCTATATAGCAAACAGGCCTTTATTGTCGCTGCTTTTACTCCAGAAATGTATTTAGGACCCTGAATATACATTTTCTGATTGTATTATGAACTTGCCACGGTAACAGCAATTTTCAATGCAGAAATGGTAACGGTTTTTGCCCGTTCAGTAAAAATACAGTAAATCCCAATCTTTAAAAGAAGACCAGGAACATACAACGTACGATTTTGTAAATAATAATTGGTAACCAAATTAGAGGAGGAAATCATAAATGAAACTGAATAAACTACAAAACAAAAACAACATTACGAAATCATCAGGCACGGATCCCCAAAAAGTGAAAAAGGATATACATAAAGATGTAAATGCAGGACAAGGAGCAATGACTTCCCGTGAAGCAGGAGCAATGAGGGATTAAGAATTTTTCACTGTTAACAAACGTTCACAATTAGTAAAAAACTCAATTAGTTACTTACAACGTGTTTGTATTATTAAGTACTAAAAAGCACTCATCTTTTCTAAAACGAGTGCCCGATTGTTTTCTATCGTCTTTAAAAATTTGATTCAACCACCCATACTTCCTTATTTTCATATGGGATGTGATGTGGCAAGTTCCAATTATAGCGGACGGATATGATCCTTAAGGAAACAATAAGGATCAAGAGGAACGCTGTCGCATAAGGCCCGCGTATCAAGCCTAAACCGATTGCGAAACCGGCAAGCGCTGCCCAGAATGAAATAATTAGGTTAATTGCTTAACAAGTTTACTTCGTTGCCTTTTTCGAGGCGCTGGATCTGTTTTTCGCCTGTTTCAGCCAGTTCTTTGAATTGGTTGATGGTTTCTCGCATTTTCGGCAATGCTTGCTGTTTGTACGCGCTGATAGAGTCCATTGCCTCTATAACATCAGCAAAAGCTACTTTCAGTGTCTCAACAGAAACACTTGATTCCATTGCCTGCTTTTGAATTTCCACACCTTGCACTTTTAGCATTTTGCTTGTTCCTGCAATCAAATCGTTCGTTGTTGCGTTAAGAGCTTCAATTTTTTTTAATACAATCTTCTGATTGTACAAAGCGCTAGCTACAGTAACAGCAATTTTTAATGCAGAAATGGTAACGGTTTTTGCCCGTTCAACACCACGGATCAACTCCCTGTTGTTACGAATGACCACTTCATAAGCAATAATGCCTTGCTGGTTAACTGTTAGCATTTGCTGCAAATCCATCACTCGCTGACGCAGAGGAAATAGCACTTCTTCAGTGATGAATCGAATTTTTTCTGGGTCTTCATCTTTTGTTTTAGCCTGTTCGATTTGAACTTCGATTGCTTCATCCATCAACGTTCCCAGCTCAATCTCTTTTCGAAGGATTTTCGTCAAATCACGAAGTCCCTGCTGTTCGATTTCAAGCGTAGTATTGTCATTTTTCAAGGTCACTTTCCCTTTTTCAAGGCTTGTAACGATATCCGAAATAACACCGTCTGCTTTTTCATATTTCTGAAAGTACGCCCGAAGCGGGTTAAACAGCTTCCCAAGAAACCCTGTTTTAGCAAAATCGATCATACTTGGATCGAGATCCTTCAAATGAGTTTGTAGTTCAGTAAGGCCTTTAGCGACACGGCTTCCTTCATCACCCTGTTTCGATAAGTTCCCAACCGAAACTTGAAGAAGTGAGTTCTTGTTTGACGAAGTCTTCATTGTGCTTAACCCGAAACTCTCAATACTTTTTAGAATTTCCTTTCGCTTATCAAGAGATTCGACATCTAATTCCATAATGGATAAAACATTTTGATTGGCTGCTTTTTGCAGTTCTGAAACTTCCTTCGGAACAGGTTTGACCTGTTCTTCGACAAGTGCTTTCACTTCCTCTGGACTTGCAACATTCATTGAAAATGACATCGGTTTCTTCCTCCGTTTTGATTGTATTTAAGACTTTCAAGCTCAGACTAGACTTAGACCGTAAATGTTACATTTGAACGTTGAATAGGTTTTTAATTTTATAGACGACGTCATCTGAATCAGCATTGATACTAGCTGCTTCGTTGATAGATGAAATGGTCTGAAGAGCTTTGAGGTTTGCGTTATATCCTATCGTATAGACTGGAACCTTGTATGCCTGAATCATTCCCCGGATGTCATCCAATGAGTGTCCTTGATTGGTTTCCCCGTCGCTCAAAACGAAAATGAGAGGTCTCACATCAGGATTCTTCTTCATTTCATCCTTCAGCATTTTCATCGCCACGACAATACCATCATAGGTTGCTGTTCCGCCGTTTGCCTGCAAGCCTTCGACAGCTCCGACAAACAAAGATTGCTGGTTGGTATCAAATGTAGCGATTGGCAGATTGATCGTGACATCATCAGAATAAGTAACCAATCCAACGCTGTTATCTTTTCCAAGATATTTCTGGCCTTTTAACAAACTTTCTTTCATACGGTTCAAAGGTTCTCCATCCATACTTCCAGAGATATCTGCAACAAATACAGCCATAATCGGTTTATTGCCGTTTTTCTTTTCTTTCCATAGCTTTTGAGCAGCAGAAAGAGTGGCACCGTCAACCGTTTTCAGTTCGGAAGTGTAAGTATCAAGACCGTTAAATCCATTTTTCT
The DNA here is from genome assembly GCF_001278805.1 of Bacillus sp. FJAT-18017. Classification (GTDB taxonomy): domain Bacteria; phylum Bacillota; class Bacilli; order Bacillales; family Cytobacillaceae; genus Bacillus_D. The sequence continues at coordinate 2,739,247 of NZ_CP012602.1, forward strand.
TACCCAGTTCCTGATACTTTTTCCCTTGAGCGAATTCAGCAAAATTTTTAATGATTTGCTTTTTCTCCTCAGAGATGTCGCCAATTGCATACAATGGACTATCATGGCGAACACCAAATGGAGTGAATACATACGAATCTTTCAAATCAGGTGAATTTATGAATGTTTGATACTCAAGTACGAATCCATCCAATGCCCCCGATTTTGCTGCTTCACGCATCTGCAATGTCGTAGAAGCAGTGAATGGCACATTCGATTGGAATTTTTCAAAACCTTGTATTGCTTTTTCTCCCAGGAGGTTGGATTTGTCAAATGTGTTTAGAGCGGTCAGAAGGAAGTTAAGACCTGTCGAACTTGCAAACGGATCGGTATAACCCATGGCAAATTCATTATTCGCCATTGCATCGGTTAGAATTTTCACATTCACAGAGCCATATTTTTCTACTAGCTGTTCATGCTTATTTTTCGTGATGACAATGCCAGGAACGTTGCCGACCATTCTTTTTGAGATAAGTTCTGTTGTAACTCCGCTCTCTTTCACCATTTCTCCCCAAAATTCATTAGATGGGGTAAAGGCCTCTGGAACATATTTTCCTGATTTGATATAGTCTGTTGCTGTACCCGATGCAATGCTGCGAATCTTAACACTGACTGCCTTTCCATTCACTTTGAACTTTGAATCGTTGTAGTCTTTTGCTACTTCGTTAATCCAGGAATCCTTCCCTTTTCCCGATTTTTCAGGTGAAGAGAAGATTTCAACAAATGAACCGGTAGAGTTTTCAACAGTTACAGGAAACTTATTGATATCCGGCAGTTCTTCTGCCAGATCTGCTGGATTCAGATCTATTTGCCCTTTAATTGGCTTTCCTTTTTTCACATCAATGTCGGAATACAAATCGGCAAGCTGTTCGTCTGCACTTTCAGCTGTAATCTGTTTCTTTGACTTTCCCAGATTCGAAGTTAGAGAGATTCCAAAATAGACAATTCCAAAGAATAAAACAGTGGCAATTAGTGCTGCGATTATGAATTTACCTTTTTTCATTAGCCTGTGCTCCTTTTAGTTTTTATAGAGTTTTGTTTGCTTGATTAAAGCATCCATTTCCTGCATTGCTGCCATATTGTCAATATCATCGATATCAATGGTGTTCAGTCGTGAAATTTCCAGAACTAGTTTATCGATATCCAATAGGATCTCCTCGTTAATATTCAGCGCGTTTTTAACAAAAGAAAGATATTCATTATAAAGTTCCTTTTTTTCTTGAAGAATTTCTTTAGAGAACCGGTTCGTATTTTTTCTAATAATACTCTCGTATTCTGTTTCATCGAAGGTACTGACTTTGTTCAGGATGTTTCGAATGTTCATATAAAATAGCTTTTCTACTTCCGAAACAACATTGGTGAACTTTTGATAACTTAATTCGGTTTTGTCGAATCGTTCATTCAGAAGGGTTAGTAATCCTCCTTTTTTCTTTTTCAATCGCATTTCCTGGCTTAATGCGAATAAAATATCTTCCCTTAACACTTTGATATCTTGATAAAGTTGAAGCGCTTTTACATAATCCTCATTTGTTTTTAGTTCGTTTAAATGTATTGCAGGAAGCTTTTTAAATAGTACTTCATAGATACCGTAAAGAATTACAATGAGACTAACGAGCATTGCCGTCAACCCGAAGGATGTCTCAAGTGCACTTCCGCCAACAATCTTCACGCCCAGAAAACCAGGAGAAAGCAGAATCACATTAGCAAGGGTTACCCCGAATATAAGCAGAATCAATTTCAACATTCTCGACATCGTTCACTCCCCCTTTTTTGTTTTTATAAAGACATATTAATTTTCCTTTTGTGTAAAAAAATAGTAATACGCTAGGTTAAAAAATCCCAAATCATTGATCTGAGATTTTAAAAAATAAAATGAATATGGACTTTTATTCATACGGACTAGTTTTTAATAGGTTTCTGTTTTCTTTCAAATTATTAACATATTTACAAAATATATCGAATTTTGTATATTTTAAGGATATTATACTATTATTTAGTAACCAAATGGTAGGAAATTATGTAAGGAAAGATTTGAGGCGAGGAAGTTGAGAAAAATGTCTCATTAACTTTGAGAATAAGGGACTTTGTATCATTTATATATCAACCCTGTTGTACCATTTAATAAAGTTTTATTTGTACATATGTTCCGAAATTCCTTTAAAAAAATTTCGCAAAATTTCACTTCGTTATCAAGATATTGGCCCCATTGCCATTACATTTACGATATGCACAGCAACTTCCTTTGGTTCATAGGACGATAAGTCTGTCGTAAACTCAATAGAGTGGAATCCAAGATTAATAGCCACAGGATGCAACCAGAAACGGTAAATCAGGCAATAAAAAGAATCCTTTGGCCATCACCAAAGGATTTTCTTAGTTTTTTTATCTAATTTTTGCTGACTTGAAAAAGCTGACCTCATTGTCAATAAACTTATTTAGAATCGGTATGCCTCTTTCATACTATCTTTTATGCGTATACGCGATAACTGCAGAATACGGGCTATAAACACGTACACCGTTTACAGTTCGATACGCTCTCACTTTATAATAATAGGTCTTACCGTAACTCAGGCTTTTATTTGTAAAACTGTTTCCAGACAGTGACCCGATATGGCTGTACGTTCCCGATTTGGACGTGCTCCTGTAGACAGCGTACCCGGTCGCTCCGGACACTTTCGTCCAGGTAAGCGACATTGAAGTGGAACTCGCTTTTTTTGATTTTAACCCGACTGGCGCCTTCGGAACTGCCTTTGTACTTGAAATCTTTGTATAGGGACTATAAACCTTAACACCATTAATAACCCTGTAGGCCCTGACTTTGTAATAATACAGTTTCCCGGTAACAACAGAACTATTGATGAAACTCACTGTGCTGCCGCTTGTTATGGTCCCTATTTTTGCATATGTGCCGGTGCTTTTTGTGCTGCGGTACACTTCATAACCACTGCTCCCCGGAACACCATGCCAGCTGACCTTTATCCTATTATAATCATAGGAAACTGAGGATGTCGCTGAATTGACTACTTTAATAGTTTTCCTGGCGCTGACGTTTCCCGCCGCATCCACAGTGTAGACTCCAATTGAGGTGCCTGCTTTCTGCGCCGGAATTTTAATGCTGTACTTGCCATCTTTGGCAACCGTTTCACCAAGCTTCACAGTCCCTCTATAGGCATATACCTTAACTGACGAAACCGCCTTTCCAGTTAGCACCGTTCCGGTATCATAAATCGGGTCTGCCGACGGCGTTTTATCAGGAAACCCTGCTTTGAGACGATAGGTGGCAGGTTTAGTAACTTCATCCATCGGAGTCACATACACATGGTATGTTCCTTTTTCCAAATTAAGCGTGAAAGAAGCGGTCTTTCCCGCACCCCAAGCAATCTTCGGATAATTTATAGACCCAACCTGATTGATTAGCCTGACTTCAGCAGCCTGGGAAAGCTGGTCCAGGGTAATGGTCACATATCCGTCCTTATTGCTGGTGAACTGGAATACCTCCCGATCAGACGTATGGTCAATTTTGCCGGTGTAAGTCTGATTTGAAGTCATTTTGACAGCTGTTGCTTTCGTTTCGTTCGGTTCTAATGTTTTTGCATCCCGAGTAAAAAGCGCGTTGAAAGTCGCCTTCAATGAGTACTTTCCAGGTTCATCTTTCCACTCCTTATTGAGGATGTCGATGTAATATGTACCTGCCTTTAAATCGAGGTCAATCCCAAAGTTCGGGTCTCCTTCTGTTTGATGCTGGAAGCCATAAGGGCCCTTCTTTTGCTTAATATTAATCATTACCGGAGCCGAAACACCATCAAACGAGAGATAGGCTTCTCCATCCTTTTCCATCGTAAACATATACGTGTCCCTGTCCTGGGCCGTTTCAAATGTGGAACTGTACACCTTTCCATTCTTTAATGGATAAGCCACATAGTTTATATCATTCGGTTCAAAGCTAACAGAATCCCTCACTGGAGGAGGATTGTCATTGCTCGGGTATGTCACTTTCAGCTGGTAAATGGAACCCGAGACGGAGCCTGACGAAATCCTGACTGTATACGTGCCTGCCTCTAAATGCAGGAGGACCCCACTCGGTTCATTTGGCCAGTCGTCATATAACATGTTCTGATTTTCATCCCGAATTATAATTCGAACCGTACCTTTAACTTCACTTAAAACTACATAGACTTCACCCTGCTCGGTCGTGGTGAATTCATACATTGAAACATCACCTTCTGAATAGAGCGTGTTCTCAACCGGTACCCCGTTCGGAATCGTCATCCACGCCTTCGCCTGTTCTCCCCCTCCAAAAATCAACATGAATAAAGCTGCCCAAACGATGATGTACCCCTTTTTCAAAAAGATCCCCCTCTGTCCGAATATTAAATAATCTACTAAAATTGTAAATGATACCGACCTGAAATTAAAGACAATTTTTCCAAAATTATACTTTCATCCGTTATGAAAAAATGGCCATTCGGCGCCTCTGAAATTTTTTAGTTAATATTACATATACAGCAAAACAATTAAATGGGAGAATCTAAGGTTTAGTGTTGCTAACAGACGAAATTTGTCGGATAATGCAACTAATACGGATGAAGGGAGTTGCGATCTTGAGAGAGTACGAGTTGGATATCATGGTAGAGATGCTAATGGATACATTTGTTTTCAACACTTGGGAGACCGATTTTTTCCGCATGAATACAATGCAGAACCTAGTTGAATTTGGCCTGATCGATAACCTGCCTGAATTGGCAAGAGAACTCAAGCATCAGAAGGCAGAAATCCTGGTGGAACCATTGAAAGCCGTCCATCCCGAAGCCGGCAAGCAAGTGGAACTATGGCTTCAGTTAATTTAATCCATACATACTGAAAAACCTGGAGTCCTATTAAGGTCTCCAGGTTTTTGAATTGTTTAGTTCTTTTCTCGATTGGTATATAAGGAGTTGAAAGTTGTTATATATGGCAAACACTATGCTATTTATTGTATTTTTGAGGCGTTTTTTCAAATTCAAGCAAGATTGCCAGTCAAAATAAGAGTGTTCTCTTTCTCTAATTCACGATGCAGTACTTCTCCTATACGCTTTATTCCCTCATTGATTTTGTCTATTGGCATATTCGAGTAATTTAAACGTAATGCATTTTTCTTTGTTCCATTCGCATAGAATGCACCACCGGGAACAAACGCAACATTATTTTCTAAGCATTCAGCGAATAATTCCCCGGCATCTACAGACTCTGGAAGCTCAACCCAAATAAACAACCCGCCTTCTGGTTTACTGTAAGCCAAATTTTTCGGGAAAAACTCCTCAATAGAAGCTAACATAGCCGTGCATCTTTCTCTATAAACAGCTTTGATTTTATTAATGTGTTCTTCAATATCATAAAGCTCCAAATATTTAGCTGTGATTCTTTGAGCAAAACTATCAGTATGCAAGTCGGCTGTTTGCTTAAAGGCAATGTACTGTTCAATGAAAGTTGCATCCGCACAAATCCAGCCAAGTCGAAGACCCGGAGCAAAAATTTTCGAGAAGGTACTCAAATAAATAACTCTGCCCTCTGTGTCAAAGTGTTTTACAGGAGGGAGTGCCTCTCCAGCAAATCGAATAGCGCCATAGGGATTATCCTCTACAATGAGTACATCATATTGATTGGCCAGCTCAACCATTTTCTTTCGTCTTTCGAGCTTTAATGTGCGGCCTGTAGGATTATGAAAATCCGGAATCGTGTAGATAAATTTAGCGTTAGGATGTTGCTGCAGCTTTTTCTCCAGCTCCTCCATGACCATGCCCTCATCATCCATATCTACTTCAACAAATTGGGGATTGTATGACTTGAATGCATTAATTGCCGCGAGATAAGTTGGGCTTTCGCAAATAATGATATCTCCCTCATTTAAGAACAATCTTCCAGTAAGGTCAATGGCTTGTTGAGACCCTGATGTGATGATTATATTTTCGACAGGAGAGTTGACCCCAATACGTTTCATTCTTTGGCCGATAGCCTCTCTCAAAGGGATGTAGCCTTCAGTGGTACTATATTGGAGTGAAGCTGCACCTTCCTCAATCAAAACAGCATTGCATACATCCTTTATCGCTTCTACAGGAAACAACTCGGGAGCTGGCAGGCCTCCTGCGAAAGAGATAACTTCTGGCCTGGCTGTTACTTTTAATATTTCTCGTGTCTCAGTAGGTTGTACTAGATGAGTTCTGTCAGCAAATTTACTTTTCATTTATAAACATCTCTTTTCATGTTTGTGATCTCTGTTGTTCAAATATTCCGTTTATTTATAATAGTTATATTACCATACTATTATAACATATTAGTATAAATAGATGTTTTTTATTAAAGGGTCATTTGCTTTTAGATAATTGCCCAAAACTAAGTTAGCGTATATCTGGACATTTTAGGAAAGTACCGGCTATTCATAAAGTCTATATTTGACCATAAATACAATTCCCATAAGAGGTCCAATCGATAATATAGTAAAGACCCACTCCCAACCGACTATTCTCTGAATAGTAGGGATTAGATTTATAGAAAATATAGTAAATAGAAAACCAATACACATTTGAAAAGTAAGGGCCGTACCTACATATTCAATTTCAGCTTTTTCTGAAACTGCTGCGGAAAATTGGGCAGAATCTGAGATAACAGACATCCCCCAGATCATGGAAATAATTAGAGTTAACCAAATAAATGAACCAAATGTAAAACCTATTATAATTGAACAAATAGCACTGATAAACATAGAAATAATCGTTAAATTAGCTCTTCCTATTTTATCTGAAATTAATCCACCTAACACACAACCAATCCCACCTGCAATTCCTATGGAAATAAAAGAGGATAATGCAATGAACCAATGAGGAATTTCTGGCGAATAGGTTAAGAAACTAGCTGTCAAAAAAGCAGGAAGCCATGTCCACATCGCGTACAGTTCCCACATATGACCAAAATAACCGTAATTCGCTAGCATTACCGGTTTATTCATTACTACTTTCTTTATTAATTTTAACGAAACGGGCATTCTTTTCGATTTTACTGGAGCATCTTTTAAAAGAAAAATGATAACAAAAGCCGATAATAAAGCCAATACTGAACTACTTATAATTACGAGTTTCCAATTAAATGAAGAAAAAAACATTATAACAAAATGAGGTAAGGATGACCCTATTGTTAATGCTGCTATTAAGATTCCAATTGCAAACCCGCGATTTTTTGGAAACCATTGTGATAAAATTTTCACAGCGATTGGGTATACACCAGCAAGTGCTATGCCAGTTAAAAGCCTAAGTAAAATACCGAAAAAGGCGTGATCGACTAAAATTAATAAGGCATTCAATATTGCGCCAAGAAATGCTGATGCTGCGAAAACTTTTCGGGGATTCAAACGGTCAGCAATTCCAAAATATGAACTAACTAATGATCCTATTACAAATCCAACAGGAACAGAAGCAGAAAGCCAAGCTTCAGAATAGGAACTAAGGTTCCAAGCTGCAATTAGTTCGGGTGCAATTACAGATGCACTAAACCACAAGCTTAAAGCACATAACTCTGATAATCCAATCCATACCAATGCTCTCCAAGAACCCTGAATCATATGACCCTCCTTCCCAAATAAAATAGAATAATATTATAAGGAGAAAAAGAACCTTCAGCGTGCTTATATAAAGTGGATTAATAACTTTGTTCTTTCTAATCTTAAAGAAAACAGCCTTTAAAACTAGCAAAACAACAGGATTGCCTCATTTACAGGGGCAATCCTACTGTTAATGGTATATATTATTATTTGCCGCCTTTGCTTGCATAAATGACTTTTACTTGTTTCCATGTTTCATTTCCAAACGTATCTTTAGACCAAATCTGGATGATGTTTTCACCGGATGCTAACGTTACATTTGTAGTGAATACACCATTCTTAACTCCGATTTCTTTGCCGTTTACCCTGACAAAGGCAAGGTTTGCATCGGCTACTTGCCCCTGGACAGTTACCGATTTCTTGTGTGTCGTTTCTCCTTCAATTGGCGATTGAATAATAATATCCGGAGCAATTGAATCCACTTTTACATTAACGGTCGCTGTTGTTTCATTGCCTGCCAAATCTTTCGCTAAAACGGAAATGATAGTGTCACCCTGCTCCAGCGTAAGTTTAGCTTCAAAGACTCCATCGGTAACGGTCGCTTTAACCCCATTAGCTGTAACAGAATCAAGGTATTGATCCTGCACCGTTCCTTTTACAGTAACGGTTGTTGTATTGAATTGGGCTCCGTCCGCTGGTGACTCAATAGAAACAACCGGTTTAGTCTTATCCACGATGACGGTTACCGGATTCGACGCCCTGGTCAGGCCTGAACCTTGGACGGCTTTCGCTGTTAGACTATTTTTCCCTTCGGTTAAAGTAACATCTGCAGCAAAACGCCCCTCCTGCGTAGATGTTACAACTGCTGCTTCAACACCATTGTTGTATAGATGAACTGCTGTATTTGGCTGTGCCTCACCTTCTACCTTTACGGCTCCGTTCGCTGTAAATGACCGATCTATCGGAGAGGTAATTTCCGGTACGGCCTCATCGTACGATACAACCGCGCGAATCATATAGTTCCCGTCAGATTTAACGGTTTGTTTCCAGACTCCATCAATATAGGAGTAGCTTCTGCCCGACCATGCGCCATTCGTATCTTTATTTATAGCTGGAATGAACGGGAATGGATTTTTTTGTACATAAGCCAAGTAAAAGTCTCCTGGAATGATAACTTCTTCACCGCTTAAATCCACATGTGTCCACTCAGTATGGGAGCGGATAGCCTTCGCTTCAAATGGCCCGGCCAGTTTTTTGCCTGGAGAACCATTCGGACCAGTCGCATCATATACTTCGACAAGGAATTCCGTGCCGCCTGGGTCAGGACGAGTGCCACCGTCAAATTTGTATAAACCGCCTGTCAAGACGCCTCTCGTTTCACCTTCAGCAAGCGACATTTTGACAGCCCAGCCGTTGCCTTTCGTATGCATATAGTTCAGTGATTCAGCTGTTCCATCATCATAAGCTATTGTTTCGGAATAGCCCACTATCGGATCCATCGAAAGATTTTGAGCAGTCTCGCCATTTGGAGCTAATGAAATAGCTGCGTCGTTCGGATAATGCATCGGATGTGAAACCTTAAGTGTGTAGCTGCCTTCAAGAGCTGTAAATTGGAAGGTTCCATCCGTGGCTGATACTGCTGGCTCGATATTCGCATCCTCTACCAAATAAACTTTTGCTCCTGCTATTGGTTCACCTGTCAGCTTATTTGTCACCACACCGGATATAACGCCTGTCTGTTTTTCTTCAAGCGTGAAATCAGCGATGGTATCCTGGTCACCCGCAACTTGAACTTTCTGTGAGTTTGGATGATATCCATAGGATTCCGCGACAACTGTGAATTCCCCTGCAGGATGGCTTAAGGAATAGCCTCCATTTTGCGGATTGGTCGTAGCAGACCTCCCCGTTTCTGCAACACTGACATAAGCCTGCAGCGGCAATAAGGTTGGAGGATTTTCTGCTTCTTCCTCTGTATCTGCACTCATTGATACCGTTTGTTCCAAAGCCACATTGGAAGCGCTGCTGGTGCCTGCCCCAATGGAATCGGCAGATAAAGCAACATCATCAATATACCAGCCAGGCCTCGTCGTGCTGGAGTCAGAAAATGCATAAAAGGCAATATAGACACCTTGTCCCGCATAAGCAGATAGATCTACCTGGGCATCTAGCCATCTAGTTGAATCTCCTTTTACCATTAAAAGCGGCTTCCATTCCTGGCCATTTTGTGAGGCCATGACATATCCGTAATCATACGCGGTGCCAGTAGAGGCAGAAACTTCGAAGCTATGCCATTGCTTAAACTGCAAATACGATTTCCCTTCCGGAACAACGATGGACGGCATAACAATCATTTCACGCATTCCATTGGTATAGTTGCCGGTCAATTTAGTGGCGTAAACTTTCTGTCCGGATGCTGCACTGTTAGGGCCAGATGTCGGGATTCCCCACTCCCAATTCGTTGTTGAACCTTGGGCGACAAGTTCCCAGCCGACAGGCTCTGTCTCGAAGTCCTCGAAGTAACCGATTGTCAGTCCTTCTGATACAGATACGATATACTCTTCAGATGTAACAGCATTTCCGACGAAGTCAGTAATCACCCATTGATACGTCAAGGTCCCTGCTTCTGTCACCCCTGCAGGAATACTTGCAAAATAATCTCCTGATAAATGATTTCCTGAAATCCGTTCAGCTTGAATCGTCTTCCACTCGCCATCGTTCACCTTATACTTTAAGGCTACGGACTCAACACTGACATTGTCACGTGCCAGGATGGACAAGTCGATCTGCATTCCTTCATCCGCCGCAGTAACTGGTGTATGTTCGAATACCGGATTATCCGCGTCTTCTCCTTCAATCGTCACATTTCCTTTGATTGTTCCCATACCGACAGTAACGGAAAGAACCGCATCATACACGTTCAGAAGCCCGTGACCATATCCGTTATTTGGAGATTTCGGATAAGTAGCATCTGTTAAAGGAGTCGCTGTCTCCGTCAAAATTTTCTCTATTTCGTCCACTGTCAAGCTCGCATTTCCCTGTCTGAGCAAGGCTGCAGCTGCAGATACATGAGGGGAAGACATTGAGGTTCCATTCCATCCGCCTTCATAACCGCTGCCTGGAACTGCAGAGCGGATTTTTACTCCAGGGGCTGTAACGTCAGGTTTAATTTCACCATATGGCGATGGGCCCTGGAATGAAAAATCCCCCATTTTGTTTTCTTTATCGGTTGCACCGACTGCAAATGACTCGGGATAATTAGCAGGGGTTGCAATCGTTCCTGGTCCATTCGGTCTTAGGAATGATGCATTTCCCGCAGCAAAAACAGGGAAAATATCATATGCTCTCCATGTGCGCACAATTTCGATAAACCATTCATCAATGCCAGGACCGCCGCTCCATGAATTGTTGACGACATCCGGAGCCATATCGACCCTGCCGCCAGGAGCCAAAATCCATTGGGCAGCCGCCAATATAGTGGAATCCGGTCCTTGTCCTTGTGCATTAAACGCTTTGGCCGCAATCCATTTTGCTCCCGGTGCTACGCCAATTTGGTTCTTTCCATTCGGCTCGCTGCCGACCATCGTTCCAGTTACATGAGTGCCGTGGCCATTGTCATCATAGCCAGCTGTTTGTCCACTTACAGCATCAAAGAAACTATATTGATGGTCGACAGTTCCATCGGCTGCATTATAGCCGCGATATTTTTCCTTCAAGGCCGGGTGGTCCCATTGAACACCTGAATCAATGCTCGCGACAACAGTCCCGGTTCCATCAATTCCTAACTTCCAGGCATCAGGAGCACCAACCTGGCTTACATTCCACTCAATATTAGCGTCAGCTTCGGCTTGAGAAGCGTCTACTTCAGGCCCCAATTGCCTGATTTCATCCACATATATTTTCTCTACTTCATTCATGGAAGCGATTTTCTCAACAACTTCCTTTGTGCCTGTAAAGGAAACCGCATTAATAATATAGTAGGATTTGAATTTTTTAACTTTGCCCTTTTGTTTTTCCTGTCCAAGCACGTCCAGAACCTTGCCTTGCTTTTGATGGGCATTCGCTTTGAGTTCTGTTAGTACTTCGGAACGGACAATATGCTTTTTTTGCTGCGCAGTAGCACTTTTTCCATTTGCCTTTTTCTTTGCTTCCTTCGCTACAGTTGCCGTATCGACTTGGTCACGAAGCGTGACGATAAACGATACCTCATCCGTTTTTTCAAGCTGTTCATAAACCTTGCTGTCGATTTTGTTTGCAGAAGAAGTTGGGACAGTTTGGTCCGAACTTCCTCCCCCATTTGTTGCCGAAGCAGCTGGAGGTAAAAATGTACTGATCACCATAATAATTGCAGACAACAAGAATACTAGACGTTTAGCCCTTCTTTTCAAAAAACGACCCCCTAATTTTTCTACTAATTATACAAACATGTAAAATACATGTAATATATTCCTAGATTGTATCAGAAATAATTATAATATTCTGAGTATTTAGGACTATTTTTTCAATAATCGTATTGGGAAATTTTTTGGACAAAAAAAGAGTGGTTAATAACCACCCTCAAATTTGCTGCTATGTAATTTTCTTTGTACACACACCTCGAGTCTGGGTCAGACTCCTAATACTCCCTCATTGAAAAAAAGTAATAAATAACTTGCGGAGTCATTGGTATATGATCATGAACACGCTGAAAAATTACTAGTCCGGTACATGAGCATGACTAATTGATAAATAGTCCGGGTCAGACCCTTACTACTCCTTCATTTAAAAAATAGTGATAAATAGCTAGCAGAATTATAGGTATATGACCATGAACACGCTGAAAAGTTACTAGTCCGGTACATGAACATGACTAATTGGCAAGTCACTAAGCCGTAACCGCTTTTTTTTCCTTTAGGCACCTCTTTAGGCTATATTTCATTTCGGAGAATTCAACGTCCATTCGATTTCTTAAAAGCCAGCAATAGCAGGTCCATCCATAGGAGTTCTCCTAAATGGACAGAACTAAATTTTATTAGAGCCTATATCATTTGTATGTGTATTGAATTTTTGGGAAAACCTACCGTTATAATTGATAAGGGGTTTTAGTTAATGCATTTCCTTTTAAATTTTCTGTTCGTTTTAGCAGCTTTTAAATGGGGAGATTGGAAAAACTGGCAAAAGTATTACCCTACATGGCTATTCTTTGTTGGCGGTGATCTTTTTAAAAATGCCCTATTGCATGATTACTCTTTCTGGACTTATAAAGAAACCATTCTTGGCAGCAGACTATTATTCGGACACTTTATTATTGATTTACTAATTATGACTTTCGCCTATTCATCAACCTTGCTTATCTACCTTGGTAAATTCCCCGATTCTCTTTTTAAAAAAATTGGCTGGTTTTTACTTTGGGTTTCTATTTATACCAGTATAGAATTTATTAACTTAGAATTTCTAAATTTAATTGAACACCATAGGGGCTGGAATATAGGCTGGTCAATTCTATTTAATCTGGTTATGTTTTCAGTTTTAAAAATTCATATGAGTAACCCCTTATTATCATGGATAATTTCCTTGGTATTTCTACTTTTTCTGTTACTACAATTCGACGTTCCCTCCTGGGTATTTAATTAAGTGTAACTTACAGGATGGAAATAGTATCTGGTCTTTAGGAAACATTTTTACATAAATGGTTTAAGCGAATGTAAAAATTAGCCATAAAGCATACTGTTGTTAAGTAATTGGAGGAGCCATGATAAAATTTTTACAATATGCCGCATTAATTGTTCCTTGGTTCTCTTTAGGGTTTACCACCAGCGCAAATAGAAAAAAGTACATGCCCGTTACAATCTTTGGTGCATTAATTATGACAGTTGTTTTTCAGATAGCTCATCAATACGATTGGTGGGTAATTAAAAAATCAATTGTTCCATGGGGGTATATGAGCGATGTTACATTTATTTATGGGCTTTTTGCTGTAGGCACGTTTTGGATCTTTCGTTTTACTTCAGATAAATTCCCAATGTTTATTATTCTTAACGCTGTTATGGACTCTTTAATGAGCTTTGTAATTCTTCCTTTACTAGGAACGCTAGGAATCGCCCACTATAAAAATATATCTCCGTGGCAGTACTTTTTGGTTATTTTCGGAATTTCTTTTTTACTATGGATTTACCATAAATGGCAAGAGAAAATATTTAAAAGTGAAAATAGTTAATAACATGGTTCACTGAATTAAGAATACCCCGCTATTCCTTTTCGTTAAGATCTAACTAAAATGACAATATCTCAAAGATCAGAGCCTAAAATTATTATACTAATTAAAAGAAGGGCAAGAGTGAAATTTATACTCTTGCCCCGATACCTTATTTACCACCAAGTTGTAAGGAAGAAATCACCTCCTGCTTATCAATGTCCCCCTTAATTGCGGTGGTGAGGGTTGTGGATCCGTGTTTTTTCACTCCCCTGACAGCCATACCCAAATGTTCTGCTTGAACCATAACCAAAACCCCTCATTAGAAAATCCGCAATCTGCCCGGTAATCCATTCTTGTTTGCATCCACCCCCGCTTGTTCGACCAAACCAAGGCATGAAGTTTTGACAGAGGACGCACATTGTTCCTGTTTGAATCGTCCACTACCTTTCAAAAACCCACGCCCCCTACAATTGCATCCCGGTCCATTGCCAATATGAAAAATAAAACAGCATGATGGTCAGGATATAAACAGGCATTAAGATAATACTTATTTTCACTAGATCGCTTGCATGATAGGAAACTTCCCCTTCTTCATAAAAGAGAAGCAACGCTTTGGAGCTTACCGGTACAGTTACACAATAATTCATTCCTATCAGACTCAAAAAAACAACTGTCGAAGGATTCACCCCAATCGCTTGACTGAATACCAATAAGCCTGGAATCAAGACGATCGCCCGAGTCGTATGCGATGTAATATATAAATGACTCGTTACAGTGACCAGCAAGATTAGTAAGACAATCACCCATTCCGGTGCACCTGTAAACCAATTCAGAACATGCAAGGTGTTGTTTTCAATCCATTTGACGATACCCGTATCGACCAATACTTTTCCAAGCGCGGTTGCTGCGGCAACAAAGAGTATCAAATTCCATGATACCGAATTGATGCCTTGTTTCCAGCTGATCACACCATAATTCGGCAGCATGATTAAGATTGCGCCAATCATTGTAATGAACGCGATATCATAGCCATGGATATGCTCTGTCATCCATCCAACAATTAAAATCAAAATGAAAATCATCGTCTTTTCTTCTTTGTCATTCATTTGTTTGTTAAGTATGTTCTCCTCTTCAGTTGAAACAGGTTCAATAACCTTCTTGCCGCCTTTAGGCCATAAAATCCATCCTATTAAAACAAACGAAAAAAGTGTAACCACTATAGCAAACGGAACTCCCCATACGAACCACTGGATATAGGAAATCGATTGGCCCGCTGTACTTTCCAATAAACCTATTCCAATTAAATGAGACCCCGCACCAATTAAAGTTGCTGATGTACTCATTAAGATAATCACAGGGGCTAAAACCGCTATAACACGTTTTTCTTTATCAGTGAATTTCTGGCCCAGCTGCTTTATGATCGGCATGGATAGGGCTGCTCGTCCAGAAGTTGAAGGAATAAAGAAGGCGGAAGAGAATATTACCGAACTTAACGCAAAAAGGACTCCGCTTTTTTTAGTAGATTTACTAACTATGAAAAGTGTCAATCGTTCCGCTAATCCGGATCTTTTAACTGCCTCGCCAATAATAAATGAACCAATCATCAGCCAAACCACTTCCTCAGAAAGCGAAGCGTATAATAAATCCGGTTCTCCTGCTTTCACCAGTACGATAAATACAATTAGGGAAAGCGCGATTAACCCAGCGGGAATCTTCGTTGTGACCCATAGTATCATTGCTGATAAAAAGGCAAATAAAGATATTTTCGCACGATAATCGAGACCATCTATCAATCCAATAGTTAATAAAATAAAAATGTGTATACCTATAATCACTTTTGACTTCCTTGGAAGCTGAGTTTTCCATGCTGCAAAACGGTTATCCTTATAAATATGTTTCTCCATTCGTGTCATCATTTTTGTAAAACACTCTCTTTAAGGAACTTTCTTTCAGCAATTCCCCATCCAATCACAATTTGCCGCAATACTGATTCTGTTGTTTCCTCAATCCATTGTGGCGCTTTCCTTATTGCCTTTTCAAGAGAAGTTGGTTTTGGGATGATACTGCTATAGGCATCAATTCCTGCATGATAATTCAGCTCGGCGCCTTTACCGATTGTCCCTGTAATAGCTATTACTGGTATGTTATTTTCTTTAGCAATCCTCGCGACTTCCGCCGGAATCTTCCCATTTGGTGTTTGAAAATCGAGACTGCCTTCTGCTGTAAAAACAACATCTGCTGAAGAAATTGTTTCGGATATTTTTATGTAGTGCTTAATGATTTCAAACCGTGGATGTAATGTGGCACCCGCGAAGGCAATCAGTCCGGCTCCCAACCCCCCGGACGCCCCGCTGCCTGGCATAGTCCTTACATCCATTCCAACTGTTTCTTGTATTAAATCTGCATAGTGCTCCAAGGCTAATGAAAGTTTTTCAACTTGTTGCGGAGTTGCCCCTTTTTGCGGCCCAAATACGCGCGCAACACCCTTCTCCCCACACAAAATATTTTTCCAGTTACACGCGACATCAATCGAAACGTCCTCCAATCTTCTGTCTAAATGGGACACATCAATAGATTCCGCTTTCAGCAGGTCTTCTCCGCCATTGATGGTAACGTGATGTTTTTCTTTATCAAAAAACCTCGCTCCCAGTGCTTGTGCCATTCCAGCTCCGCCATCTGATGTACCGGAATCACCACATCCGATTAAAATATTATCAACGCCAATATCAAGCGCGGAAACAATCAACTCTCCTACTCCAAAAGTAGTTGTTTTTAAAGGATTTCTCAAATCTCTAGGCAC
Organism: Bacillus sp. FJAT-18017; assembly: GCF_001278805.1. GTDB lineage: Bacteria > Bacillota > Bacilli > Bacillales > Cytobacillaceae > Bacillus_D. Next base: position 2,755,828 of record NZ_CP012602.1, read on the forward strand.
GAGCTTCAATCCTGCAACAGCTGCCATTTCAATTACAGCCGTTCGCTTGCCATTCTCTACAAATATCCCAAAATAACTTTCAATCTTCTCGCCAACAGGTCCTGTGACGTTCTTATATATCAGTTCCCCGCCTTTTAAGTTAACGATTGTTCTAGCAAACCCTTCACCGCCATCGATCATCGGAATAACTTCCATTTCAATCGATTCATCAAACCGCCTCACACCACGTTCCATCGCCAAAGCTACATCCTCCGCATCCAAACATTCCTTAAATCCTGACGGCACAATTACAATTTTCATCTCTGTATCCTCCAATACTAGTTTCGTTACTATTAAATTACCTTTTGAAAATGAGAGAATTAGGAGAGGATCATTAGGAATTAAGGAAAAATAGATTAGAATACTAAGAGAAGAAGTAGGATAAAAAGTAGAAAGCGAAGAGTAAAAAAGACGTCTAAAAGTTCATTGTGAAATACCGTTTAAGTTGCCAAATAGAAAAGGGATTTAGATAAAGATATCTAAATCCTTGAAGTAGTTCTATAGTGCAAATCAAAACAAAATACTTTCCACTATACGCAAGACCTATATAAGTTCGGCACAAAGATATGTGATCTCCTGGTTGATATGTCCAGCGGCCTCTGTATGTACACCATTTCCTCTATCTGCCAGGCGCTGTTTACACTGCTTTCGACATTTTGGACAAAGTTCTCTGCCTTGCAAAAGAAGTGTGCCCCAAGAAATGACGTATTGGCCAATTATTGAGCTCCGGCCCTCTCAGCAATGAAGCCGACACCATCCACCAGTTTGTTCCACTCTTCAAGGGTTTCCAGCTTGATATGTACTGGCGTTTCCAGATGGTCTGTGTATTCCGCTGTCCAGATGCCATTGTGAGACGGCAGGAAAAACAGGATGTTTTCAAGAAGCGGGTTAGCATCCACATCGGGAAGATGGAAAAATGAAATATTGTACAGCGACCATTGCTGCTTTTCCAATGCAGCAAGGAACTGCTCAAAGCTCTCCTTTTCATCCTGCGAAAAGCTGGTCTTCTTCCATACCTTTTTTACATTCCTCGAATCGCTCAGCCAATCGAATGCTTGGTCGCTAAGCGAGAACGAAGCCGGTTCTCCTGTCCCATGGTGTGTAAACTGGTAGTAATCCTTGATCATGCCGGGAATTTCATCCTGGTTGATGTAGGCAAATTCATGGATAACATTCTTGACTACCAGGTTGGACAGCCAGGTGCTGCCTTCAATATGGTGAATCATCAAAAGATGCTGCTGGGGAAGATTAGAGCAACGGATCATATACTTTGAATCGATAAAAGACTGTACAAACCGAATCATCTCGTCACTGAGCGGAGTTTCCTCACGTGCATCCCGCTCGTCATCCCATATTCCTTTCAACATCAACTGGTGGGCGGTCGCATCCATGATCGCCTCCCACTCCTTTGTGCTTCGTTTGCCCATCGAGTTTTCCGCAATCCCTTTCGCCATGCCTGGTTGGCCGCAAAGGGTGACCAGCAAGGCAAGCTCTTCAGTGGTGCAGGAAAGAACAGGTTTCATCTCATACACTCCATTCTATTAAAGTAGTAAATTCAGAACTTCTTTAATCAATTGGAAAACTAGCATCGCTGCGATTCCTCCCCCAATGAGCACGCCAAGAAAAGCAAGTCGCCAGGTAAACCTGTTATACTTCTTTTTGAATCGAAATAACTTGTAAAAGTAAGGCCCTGCTCCCCAAATGAATGCCATGAGAAAGTTGATTATCTTTTGCAAGACATTTTGGGGATGTTCCCAAGTACCCCAATCATAATAATCTACCATGACACTGCCCAGTACTAGGACAGTCAGCGAAATCCCCCAATGGAACGCCCACCACAGCATAATAAAGTCCAAAAAAACTGTAACAAACGCTTCAATACCCACACTAGTTCTCCACCTTATGTAAATCTCTTTAGCGTAGAAGGTAAACCGCAGAATCAGTTTTTTTGTGGGACCAGCAAATACAGATTGTATGTATCCGCTTCTCATCTATTAAAATATGAAATTCTTGGCCGCGTTTATTATCTCGAATACAATTAAAGCTACTAATCCACCACCAAGGAGGCTTCCAAGGAAGGCAAGCCGCCAGGTAAACCAGTTATACTTCTTTTTAAATCTAAGTTTTTTATAAAAGTACGGACCGACACCAATTGTGAATTTCATGATAAAATTGATTATTTTATTCAGAATATTTTTAGGGTTCTCAAATGTTCCATAATCATAATAGTCAACCATGACATTTCCTAATAGAAGGACTGTCAGTGCATACACCCACTGGATGCCCAACCACAAACCAATACAGTCCAACAAAATAGTAACAAAACCTTCAATGCTCACACTAATTCTCACCCTACAGAAGTTTTTATCTATAAAAACAGAAAGTTTAATATCGCTATGATTATTTTGAAGACCCCACCATAGGATGAGAATGTCCAAAAATATCGTAACAAATCCTTCAATACTCACACTAGTACTCACCTAACAGAAGTTTATTTTTATAAAAACAGAAAGTTCAGTGCCACTTTGATCATTTGGAAGACTAGCATTGCACCGAGTCCGCCGCCAATGAGGAGGCCAAGGAAGGCAAGTCGCCATTTATACCAATTGTATTTCTTCTCAAATATAAATTTTTTATAAAAGTAGGGCCCAACCCCAATTAAAAACGCCATAATAAACGTAAGGGTCTTCTGCACGATATTTTGGGGATCTTCCCATGTTCCCCAATCATAATAGTCAACCATTACACTGCCCAGCAACAAGACAGTCAGTGCATACGTCCACTGGACGCCCCACCATAGGATGAGAATGTCCAAAAAAATCGAAACAAATTCTTCAATACTCACATCAGTTCTCCAACTAATTCAAATCTCTTTATTTGCAAAGAGTAATAGCAAAGCCAGCACTTTTTGGTACAGGAAAGAACAGGTTTCATGTCATGATCTCATTTCTATAAAAATAGGAACTTCAGGACCGCTTCAATTGCAAGGAAGACCAAAATTGCAGCAATTCCGCCAACAATTAGCACGCCAATTAGTGCCAGCTTGCGTATCAGCCAGTTGTATTTCCTGAATTTCTTGTAGAAATAAGGACCGAACCCGAAGAAAAAACTCATTAAGAAATTAATTAATTTATGTAATACATTTTGCGGATGTTCCCATGTTCCATAATTGTAATAATCGACAATCACTCTTCCTAACACCAGGACAACAAGGCCATATCCCCATTGTACCGCTAGCCAGAACGAGATTATATCCAAAGTCCATCTTACAATTTCATCTATGCTCACAACTAGTTCTCCACCTTATATAAATCTCTTTAGCGTAGTGGGTAAACCGCAGAATCAGTTTTTTTCTATGTGACCAGCAAATACAGATTGTATGTACCGCTTCTCATCTATTAAAATATGAAATTCTTGGCCGCGTTTATTATCTCGAATACAATTAAAGCTACTAATCCACCACCAAGAAGGCCTCCAAGGAAGGCAAGCCGCCAGGTAAACCAGTTATACTTCTTTTTAAATCTAAGTTTTTTATAAAAGCACGGACCTACACCAATTGTGAATTTCAAGATAAAATTGATTATTTTATCCAGGATATTTATAGGGTTCTCAATTGTTCCATAATCATAATAGTCAACCATGACATTTCCTAATAAAAGGACTGTCAGTGCATACACCCACTGGATTCCCAACCACAAACCAATAATATCTAACAAAATAGTAACAAAACCTTCAATGCTCACACTAGTTCTCACCTTATTAAAAAGTCGTTTCTATAAAAATAGGAAGTTCAGGACTGCTTCAATGGCAAAGTATGCAAGGGCTGCTGCGATTCCACCCCCAATAAGAACGCCCAAGAAAGCAAGCCGCCAAGTCAACCAGTTATACTTCTTTTTAAATCTAAATAATTTGTAAACGTAAGGACCCGCCCCAACAAAGAACGCCATGATAAATGTAATAATCTTTTGCAAGGCATTTTCAGGGTTTTCCCATGTTCCCCAATCATAATAATCAACCATTGTACTGCCCAACAGGAGCACAGCTAGCGCATATGTCCACTGAAACGCCAACCACAAGGCGATACACTCCAACAAAATTGTAACGAATCCTTCAATACTCACAACAGTTTCTCCACCTTATGAAAATCTTTTTCTAGTTAAACCAACTTTTTACCGATTCAAAGCCGTTTTCAACACCCTTGAAGATTGTCCCGCCAAGGTCTTTACTGACGGCCCCAATTTTCGAACTGAACACAGCCCCGGCCAGCCCTCCTGCAGCTCCTCCGACAATTACACCAATCGGTCCGCCAACTGCTCCTCCTACCAGGGCCCCCAACTTGGCGGCGGTTCCGATTGCTGCAACATCAGCAAAAAATCCGCCAGCACCCCTTCCTATTCTTTCCATTTGGCTAAGATGAGCATTTTTCGAGTCAAAATATTCGGAGAAACCAGCTCCTAACGAGATCAGGGTTCCTGCAACCGGAATTCCTTTTCCGAGCCTGGTAAATCCCTTTGCATCTGCCACCGTGCTCGCCACTTCTTTGGTCCCCATTGTAATCCTTCTTTGAAAAGAGTCCGCAAGCGTCGTGGCTTTCATGACGGTCGCATGCTTCGGGAAGCCGGCGGCATGCTTCAATATGGCAGCGGGACTCGTATAGGATGCAAGAGCATTCCTCACCATTTTTCCAAAGGGATTACTAGTTTGCGAGCGGGCAGCATTGTAAAGGAAACGAGCTGTTTTTGAGCTGTACCCGCCTTTACTCGTCCACGACGAATCGGCTGTGACTGAGAACTTATAGCCGCCCTTTAGGCGATTCCAAAAGTTCGGTTTCGCACCGATATAATTGATGCCAAGGTTTCGCGCCATAAATAAGGACCCTAACACGGAAACGGTTTGGGAAGCAATCAGTGCTTTATCAAAGCCGCTGATTTGTTCATTTAGGTCGTTAAAATATTTAAAAACGCGATACAGACCTTCCGAGTCATTCTTGGAAGGAATCTCACTCTTTGTCTGTGGTGATTTTTGACTCTCGTTTGCTCCTTTGCCTCTCTCAGCCTGTTGTGCTTGAACTACATGCCACTTCGCCACAAGATCTTGTGCTCTCCTGTTAAGGTGTTCATCCACAGCTGTATACCTGTTCATTGCGTGGTCAATGAACCGACAGAGTTCATTGAGCTCTGTTTGAAGCTTATCCATTGATTGGACGGTTTGAGACAATCTTACCCCGATATTTTGGCGGCTTTGAATAGAATGGTCCAAGGAATTTTTCACAGATACAGTCTGGCTGACCACGTCACCGAGTTTCCCAGATTCTCGTTTAATATGGGAATTTGAGCTCCTGACAAGAGCTGGATTAATATGTATGTGTGACACGAAGGCGGCCTCCTCGAAAGGTTTTAACTGTCGCTAACTTGTTAACTATATCATTTTATCATAAACCTTTGGAAAAGTAGGAAGATAATGTTAAATGGATTTTTAGTTCTATAGTAAAATTTTAAAGGCGCTAGTTTGCCAAGTTCTGCTAAGAATAAGAGACTATAGAGTTGAAAGGCTTTTGCTATATGGATTGCATATAGTTTTGCGAAGACCAGGGAGGGAGTATATGTAAGTCAAGAATATCAAGGAGCATCTAAAGAAGAACAACAGTAAAAGGGCTGTGTTTTAAGCAGCCCTTTCTTTACCTAATGAATATCGTACTAACATATTGATATGAACATAGAAGTGTACCAAAAGAAGTGCTTTTTTAATGACACATAACTCGACTATTAAAGCAATCAAACCGTATCTTCATTTCCTATAAAACATTCGTCATTAGCTCTGCTAGTTTTACACTACTTAATTCGCAATGACTTCTCCTGCTTTAAACACCAATGTACTCTGTTAGCTTATCCGCGAGTGGGTCGTCACTTTTTGCAGGAGGCCTACTGGTTTAATAAGGTCCCCGAATAAATTGCGTTCGTTCTTACCCCAGGCTTTATTTCTCCGTTTATCGAAAAGATTTGTTTACCCATTAACACCAAGCCTTGGCCACAAGGTGCATCAAATGGAACCTTTCCGATCGATCTCCAAGTATCCTTTTTTGCATTATAGATTAGTATATGTTTATTCCAATTAAACTCATAAGGATCAGCGGTAAAATACTTCGTTCTAAAGGCTGCTAATTCTTCGCCTTCCAATGTATTTAAATTTTTCACAGCATGGTCATATACTTCTTTATTAAATCCACCAATAACGAGCATTTCATCTTTATTTAGTTTGACAGAATTTGCTCCCAGCAGGGATATTTCTTGATCATCCACTTTTACTGAAGAAACCTTTGACCAGGTGTTTTTCTCAATATCATATTTATATCCATCTGTATAAGCAATCGATCCTCCGCCACTAAACACATACAGATTTCCGTTTAATAGTTGGGCGACACTTTGATTCCGGACACTTTCGCCTGGTATGGATGCTAATTCTTTAGTCTGAGACGTTTTTAGATCATATTCATATAGCTTAGTGCTATCCTTGCCATTTTGCTGGCCGAGCCCAATATACAATTTGCCATCTTTCTCAACTGCTATGCCATTATTGATCGTAAATGGCAGGTCTCCTACTTTTTCAACTTTCAGCTTTTTCTTTTTATCAATCGTCAGGAACAGGATGTCGTCAGCATGTTCACTTTCAGGGCTTCCGCCAATATAATATACACCTTTATCTGTCGTGATTGACGAACCGTATCCTATCTTATGATCAAGATTCGTATGTTCGACCAAAGTTAGGCCGCTATCTTCCTTTTTATAAACATAAATATCAGAGTAATGTTCCTTTGCTCCTCCATTTAGGACGGATTCATAAGGAAAATTCGCTCCTCCTCCAACAATTAAATAATCTTTATAAGATCCTGATAACACTCCTGCAGTTCCTATGTTCTTATCGTATCCCTTTTGTGCTTCCAGTTCCCCCGCATGTTCCCATGTGATTCTTTCTACTGATCTTACCTGTTTGGAAGCGTTTGTTTTACTCTCTACTTTTGCGTTTTCGGAAGCATTCGCATTCGTCCCGATATAACTTCCCATAACAAGCGTTAATGCAATGGCTGCAATCAAACCCTTTTTCAAGACATTCCCTCCCCGTTTGTCGCACCTAATTATTTATCCAACATAGCCTATTATTTAAAAACTAGTAAAGCTTGCTTGATAAATGTTTAGATGTTTTCATGTTAATCTCATTGGCGGTTTCAAAATTTTGCATGGCTATTCCCGTACATAAAAGGTCAATAAGGTACAATTGAGAAATCTTAGATACTAAAGCTCCACTATCTAATGGACTCTCCTTCGAAGATGATAATAATACTAAATCTGCAAACCTTGTTAACGGAGATTTAACATAACTCGTTAGAGCAATCACCTTTGCCTTATTTCCCTTTGCAATTTTCACAGCATCTACAATGTCTTTTGTGCTTCCGGTAAGGCTAATCGCAATGACAACAGTTTTCTCCGTCACACACGAAGCTCTCATGATTTGAAAATGCGAGTCGGTTACAACATCGGCATGTTTTCCGATTCTCATTAAGCGATTTTGCATATCCAATCCGGCAATTCCTGAAGCCCCAATCCCGAATATGACAACATCATGCGATTGATTGATCATCTCAATTCCGGCTTGCAATTCTTCCAATTTGACGACTTCGGATGATTCATTGATAGCCTGGATCATCGTATTTCTGACTTTTTTAATGATCGTTTCATGGTCGTCTTTTTGCGCGGCCAGTGAGACTTCCTGTGCTAACAAAAATTTAAAATCCTGGAACCCTTTAAACCCCAGTTTTCTAAAAAAACGTAAAACTGTGGCTTCCGCTGCACCACTGGCCTCCGATAACTCAGTTAAAGAATGATAGAGCACCTGTTGAATATGATCACGGATATATTCATATATTTTCGTTTCTGATTTCGTAAATGTATGCTTATTTTGCTCCATTACAATGGATGGTTTAATTCCCTTCATATTTTCCATAGAGTTCATTGTCATTTCATCCACCTCCAAAATTGAAAAGCCTTCCCTGCTTCTATTATAAACAAGAAGTAGATGCATGTAGTAGAAGGTGGACAAAAATGGTAGTCAAGGAGTTATCATAAATTGGATGGAACTGTTACGAAGAGTAGATAATGATTGGCTTCGTAACAGCTCCCATTCCTTAATTATTCCCTTATTATGACCTTGTCGGTAAATGTAGCCGCTTCTTGATTTGGCTCCAATGTTTCACCATAAACGTTATAAATAGCCAGATTAGGGTCTAATTCAAACTCCGCTTCATAAGCTCTTGGTTTAAGATCCGGGACAATTCCTTCAAAAATGAATCTCGAGTTGTCTATTTTCTCTACCAAGTCAAGTTGGATTTCTTGTCCGTCAATATTCCCTGTCACCCGCTTATTGCCCATTAACATAACAAAATCATCAAATTCGATCTCTACCTTAATCTTCTCTCCTGAGCGATAAGGCGTTGGATTTCCGGATAAAACATTGAACGATTCGATTACTGGCTTTGGTGCCGGTCTATATTTTTGCCAATCTAATTTGAGGTAATCCATGTCAATCTTCATATAGTCCATGACAGTATTGGCCGTTCCTTCAAAAAACAGGCCAATTTCACCGTTCGCCAGGTTGGAGAGGCTTGAATATCCATAGTGGCCTTCTTTTACTAGCTTGCTATATTTCCAGTTAAACGAATATTTTGTCCGGCCATTCTCATGGGTTCCATCTTCCTCAATTAACCCTGCTTTCACTGTTCCATTAATTCTGCTTGAAGAATCACTTGCACTCGAAAAGATGACAGCTTCCTTGCCATCGATCTGGCCATTATAACGGATAGCTGACATTTGGCTGTATGGTGCAGTCAAAGCCTTTTCAGTCACGACTTCAGAATCCCATGTTTCTCCGCCGTCAAAGCTTGTCGCAATTTGGGCGTATCCCGAGTAATTCCTCATGAATAACTTCAATTGGCCGTCCGGCATTTCGACAACTTGCGATTCTGTAATTTCATGATTTGAGCTGGTAAAATATCGTTCATTGATGGTCTGTCCATCTACAATCCTGCCTTCATTTGGAGACTCTCCGCGGTGCCATGTTTTCCCGTTGTCATCACTGTAAATAACGGCACTCGCCTGTCTGTTATATTCATTCAAGAAATAAACTGGGAATACGAGTCTTCCTTCGTTAGGTCCCTCAGTCAGCTGGATGCCATTTCCTGGACCTGTCCCTAAGAAGATCATCCATTCTTCTTTGACTTCATCATTCAAATCGATTGGTCCTGTCCATGTCTTTCCTTCATCGTCACTATAAAAGAGCTCAAGATATGATGTTTTAAACGGTTTTAGTGGAGACGTTTCACTGAAATAGTTATCTATTTTCTCACCATTCAAATATAAATTACGGTCTTCATCAACCGTATAATCTGTAGGTGTTCCACTTTGGTCATACACGATTCCATTTTCTCTAATCGTGTATTCATTTTTGTTTTCATCCGTTAAATACAGATATTGCTTACCATCTACAGTTTTAAATCCGGTTCCTTTATATGCATTATTTCCAAAGCCCCCCATAAGTCCAGCTCCATGAGGAAACCCGTCAACAAGTGCAAAAATTCTTTCGTTGGACTTGTCTTGTACGAATGACAAGTCAATATTGGATGCTTTGTCCGGGTAATCATTGATGACAATTCCATCCTCTTCCCATGTTTGTCCCTGGTCAAAGCTTCGGCGAACGACAGCATCGATATTGTTTGGCGAATCTCCTCCGTTTTCAACCCGTCGGTCAATCCCAGCAAGCAGTGTTCCTTTTTCAGTATGGAGTAACGCTGGAATTCGATAATTATTGGAATCCATGAAGCCTGGATAAAAAATACTTTGAGGCTTTGGTGCTGAATCAGGCAAAGGATTTTCCAATGATGCAGCTTTTGTTTCCCCGGTAATCGATGTCAGCGCCTCATCAGAAAGTGGCTCACTGAAGACCTTCGCAAAATCAATATTGCCCTTGAATGGATATTGGTTGCCGCCAGCTGCCCTTTCCGTCCTACCTAACTGCGCGCTGTTTGCTTCATAGATATTACTTAGGAATTTTCTCGGAGACTTTGAATCTTCCTTAATCAATTCACCATCCAAAAAGTACTTATAACCCTTATCCTTGTCTAGGACCATCGCGAGGGTATACACTTTATTTTCTTTCAGGTCGACCTCGGTGCGAACATGCACATTCGTCTTTGCTTCACCTGGCTTCTCAAGCCGATTTTCACTTCCTATTACTGCAGGTGAAATATAAAGATTAAAATGTCCGTCCCGAACTCTATTATTACTTAAAGAAAAAAGGGACATAATCCCCGAGCCAGAATATTGGAATCGAACAATAATTGTTCCCTCATCCAATGCCTTCAGCTGTTCTACGTGATCATTCAAGTTAGTGAAATAACCGTCTTTAATAATTTGGTTTTCTACCTGTAAAATCGGATCCGTTAGAGCCGCAGTTGACACGGCAGAAGCAGGTTGAACCTGTCCAAAAACTAAAGTGGCAATAAGCATAAATAATATGAATCTCGAACTTCTTTTTTTCACTAGTATAATCTCCCCTTCCAAACTAATCATGTGAATTCCATCTCCCATACGAAGCTTGGTTTCCCCACTTCTTGACAACGCTTTCAATTCACTATGTAAAATTTTTTTGATTGGTCACCTCGCTTTCTCATAACTTTTTCATGCTGCTACGTTTCTATGATGTTACCGAAATAGTAGCATAATTGATAGCTTGCTGTCTAATTATTATGAAAAATGACAATTAATTGTCATTGGGAAATTTTTATGTGGGACAAGTTAAGATTAAATACAAGATAACTAGGTGTGCTTAATAATAAAAAGAGGATGAATCCAAATGGATCATCCTCTTTCTATCCCAAGTAACTTAAGAATAGTGTTAAAAAGAGCTGTCCATTAAGGACAGCTTCATTGTTGATCCTAGCTACTTTATTTGTTCCTTGATTGTTTCGTGGTTTATTCTCTCCTTTGTTACAGTATCCATATACTGAGTGAATTCAGACTGCCCGGAATACGACAAGCACAAGTATTCCTTCGCCCTTGTCATTCCAATATAAAGCAATGACACTTCCCTTTCCTTGTCTTCTTCTAAAGGAAACGGCATGGAATCGGTATTCACAATAAAAACAGCGCGGAAATCAAGTCCCTTAGAGCTATCAATGGTGCTAATCTTTATCTTCCCATCTTCTTTTTCAAAAGAACGCTTAGAGTGTTCGTTTTCAGTTATCCAATAGTATGGCAGTCCGGCATCCTTCAATGACCTTTGTATGATGTCAATGACGGGATACTTTGAGGTCCGTTTTACACGATAAAGGACAAGTATTTCCTGATAAGGAACTTTCCGCTCTTCATGGAGCTTTTTCATTTGGCGTGCAACCTTCTTCATTTCCTCAAAAAAATTAGCAGCTCGGATGATTCCTGGGTCTGGCCCTTTCCGCTTTGTGCTTTGCGGGGCAATTATCTCACCTTCCAAATCTCGATTGACCACTTTATTCTTTAACATTGAATGCTTCCGATAAAAATCCCAAGCAAACTTCACAATTTGTGCCGTGTTTCGATAATTAATGGAGAGGATTTTAGACCTGCCCTGAAAGCTAAGGCCAGTATCTTGAAGATATGACCGTTTGCGTTTATAAATGTCTTGGGCACGATCCTCTACTAATAATAAGGACTGGGTATTCTCATTAAGAAGCGAACTCACCAGATTCAGCCATTGGGCTTCGAAATCCTGGCCCTCATCTATGAGGATAGCGTCATAGTATGGAAGAATGGTTTCCTTCTTCTTTATCTTCTGGACAATAATCGGAATCTGTTGTTCCTTTATCCTTAAATCCTTTTTCAACCATGCATGGAAATTCCGAACAATGATATTCCGATTGTTCACTGGGTTAACAGCATCGCCATCAGCATAATTAAAATCAAATAAATCTTCCGGTTCATTGAGCATATGATTGATCATCTGCTGAATAGAATTAGCCAGGGATATGTTATAACAGAGAATCAGGATCTTCCAATCGGGATTCTGTTTGGAAAGCATTTTTGCACGGCTTGCAAGGATGATTGTTTTCCCGCTTCCCGCCACCCCGCGAATCAATCTGTTTTTATCGCCAAGTTGCTTTGCCAGGTTTTCCTGATGAAGATCCATCGTTTTTATATCATGCAGAGACAAGAGTAACTGATCCTGGTATGGTACCGGAGGCTTGTACTCCGCACTGATTCTCACCTCTGGGAAAAGGTGATAACGGATTGCATTAATATCTTCAAAAGACAAAGGCTCTCTTAAACGGTACGGAACGACAAACATATTGAGGATTTTTTCCATTAATATCTCCTCAGAAAAACCTTCTTTATCCGGATCAATCTCATCCCGGTTCAAGCAAAGCTGCGGATCAATGACACTGTAAAGCCCTTCCTGAACAAAATCCTTAGCATATAGTCTTGTAAATACGACTCCATACCCATAAGGAAACTTCAAGTTAAACTGATGCTTCCCTTCAGTTTGTATTAGGTTTTTATCCTTTTTCAGAACATCAACAACTTTAAACACATTGTCCCGCGCCTGTTTTAAAGGGCTTTTTATAACAGCCTGATCGCCTGAAGAAGTCAGGATATGCCATTCTTCATGGTTAAGTTGATATAGAGTGCTCTTTGTATAATCCTTAACTTCCAAAACAAGCAAACCCAAATCAGGCCCGATGATAACAAAATCCGGCCTTCGTCCATGTATCTCTGGTTCAAAATAAACAATATAATCGTCAGGCAAGTATGTTTTCAACGTACGGAACACGAGCCGCTCCCCGGCGGTCGCACTGCTCCGGATCGTTTCTGGAACCGTAATCGCCATAGTATTCGCTCCAAAATATGTATTTTTCTACATTATACTACAATCTTAATAGAATCCACCTAAATATTTACAGAATTAATGCTATAATGAGGTTTTTAGAGCTATTTTTTGAAAAATTCATTGTAATTTTTTAGGGAAATTTTAGAATAGAGGTAAAGGAAGTTTTATAAATTGGAAAGTGATGTGAACGTATGCTTAAAGGATTGATTAATAAACTTTTATCTCCGACCATACAGCAGCCGGTTAAAGAAAAAACAATTAGCACGAATGAAATAGAGGCTATTGTCGAGGCAAAATTAAAAGAACATGCCGCGACATTAGAAAAACCGGAAGCTGCTCCAAATGGCAAAGATGAAGATTACTCATTAACTGATAAACAAATTGATTTTGCACTATCCCTACTGGACAAAGTGAAAAACGAATATATATTGGTTACAGACCCAGCCAACCTTACCTTAAAGGACTTAAATAAGTTAATTGCATATAACAAATTCAAAAATAAGGGGATCCTAATAAACCTGGCCAAAAAAGGAGTGATAAAGAAGATATAATAAACAGCCCCCATTCGTTAAGAATGGGGGCTAAAAATGTTAATATTACTCTTCTACATCAATTAAAAAAATTTTATTATTAAAAGTTCCTCTAATTTCAGCTTTCCTTCTTCTCGTTTCTTCTAAATCCTCTTCACTAATTCCATGAGTGGCAGCTAGACAATAAACCACTTCTAAAATATCTGCTAATTCTTCAACTGCCTCTTTATCATTACTTGAATGTAAATACTCATTCCATTCTTCTTTTGCTTTTTTCTGAAGTTCAATTATAAATTCAGCATTTCCTAATTGTTTATATGAAAACGTCTTTCCTTCTTTTTTAATTATTTCAGGAATGTTATCCCGTATTAATTTGTTGTATTTAGTCATATTTCTCCCCTAATTAGGAACCCAAATATCAGAGATTCCGTTATGCTTTGAATAATCGTAAAGCTGAATTAACTTTTCCTTCCTATAATTTTCAAAATAGTTTACTGTCTCATTTAGCTCTTCTTTTACAAGTTGTTCATTTCTAATAATAATACCTTCTAAATAATAGTAATCAGCAAGTTTGTCTCTTTTCTTACTATTACAGGTTGAACATGAGAGTACTAAATTCCATAAATTATCATTCTGAATATAACTCCAGGGGATAAAATGGTCTACATGAGTTTTAATGCTCTCTCTATTGAGAGCTCTTTTACAATAGAAACAAACGTTATTGTCATGTCTCATTAAAATATCTAGGTATTCATATAATGAGTTTCTTTTTGAAACATTCTCAACGTTATTAAGCAAATAATTAATATTGGGCACCTGATTATGTTTTTCAAGAAATTTAGCTAGATGGTAGTTAGTCATATAAGTGACTAAACGTTGGTACTTTTGTAGAAATTTAAAAACCGGTGGATTAAATCTTAGATGCTCCTCCTTTAAATCAAATTCATAAAAATATCCATTTATATCGGAATAAAAAGCTCCAATTACATATCTTTTTCCGTTTTTCTTTACTTCTTTAATAATTTCCAGTTGTATAGAATCTTGTATTTTATCAAAGGTCAAATCACTTGGAATTGAATATTTTAGTGCATAATCTTGAAGAATTTTTTGTATTTTCGATGGTTGACTTCTACTGCTTGATTGCCATAAATCGTGGTGAATAACTAAATTCCAATAAATTTTGGTGAAAGAATAAAATAATTTATCATAATTTAATTCCAATGCTTCATTCAAATTATATAGGTTTTCTAGTAAGGATTTGAGAAAACCATATTTATATGACATGGTAACCGAAGAATTAAAATAAAAGTTATTTAATGATATCCAAATATCATCGTCAGTTAAGTATTTTTCTTTTATTTCCCCTACCTGCAGATCCCAACTCAACTTGAAAACCACCTTTACATCGTAATGGGAATATATGTATTATAACATTGTCGTTTTTCCCTGTCTAAATGTGTTAAAATTTCAGTATACTAGTCTATTTTTACTATGGGGGAAATTAGTTTGAAAGAAATTGAAAAAAGAGAATTGGAACTGTTAGCTAAGATTTGTCATAGGAATGGTATACCTTTAAAACTGGCTAAACAATTAATAAAATCATCTAAGGATTTTTCTTATGAGAATGTTAGTCAAAGTACTAGAACATCGGAGTATAATGATTTAATAAAAATTAATATGAAAGATCGTACAATAGGGTGATGGCATGTTACTAAAAAAGTTAGTTTTCGATAATTACAAAACATATTATGGTTTTCAGTCAATAGACCTTTATATTCCCAAGGATGTTAGAGAAGAGAGCGGAAAAAACATTATACTTCTCGGAGGGCTTAACGGCGCAGGAAAAACAACTATTCTTAAAGCTATCCTATATATCCTTTTTGGTAAAAGGGGGATATCGGATACTGAATATAAAAGGTTGTTTTCAAACATTATAAATAATACTTTCTTTAGCGAAGGAGGACGAGAATGTTCGATCTCTCTTACTATTGAAACCGATTTTAATGAGGAATGGACACTTAAAATAAAATGGTACTTTGACCAGAATAAGAGAATGACTCATGAGAAACGGGATCTTGAGGTTAAGAAAGTTGGAGGAAAGACATCAAAAAAAGCTAGAATTGATAATATTGAGGTATTTAATAAATTCATTGATAGAATAATACCTTATCATGCAGCTCCATTCTTTATTTTTGATGGTGAGGAAATTAAAGATATTATTCTGCGTCAGAATAACAATGAAATGAAAGAAGCCATTCAAAAAATTACTGGAATAGGAGCATATAAGCAATTGCTTTCTGATCTTCGGGGTTTGAAAAGCAACATTGAAGGTAAATTAGCGAGGTCAGTGAGTCATTCTAATAAAAGTAAACTTGAATCTGAATTAGATCAGATTAATGAAAAAATAACTCCCTTGGATTCAAAGAAACAGCAAATATTAAATGAAATTAGGAAGTACGAATCTTTAATTAATCAAACAAAACAGGTTAGAAATGATAAGGTATTACAAAACTCAAAATCTAGAGAAGTCATTATTAAAAGACAATCCCGGGTTCAAACTGAATTAGATCTTGCCAAAGAAGATTTGAATCACCTTCTCAAGGAGAATATGGTTAACATTATTCTCCGGGACAAAATAACTAAATTAAAAAGGAAATTAAAAGCTGAGAACGAAGTTAGCCATAAGAAAATTCTACAAAAAGCTTCTTTAACTCCATATCACAACTTTATGGATCAACTGCTTAGCAAGAGTATAACTCCCCCACTTTCCAACGAGCAGCTAGAACAGATCAAGAAAATTGGGGAGGATGTCTGGATTAAAGAAAACCATATTCGTTATACCGTACCTGAAAATTTTGAAGAAATCCATGACATTTCAAACAGTGATTATGCTTACCTGATTAATCTTCCTATAAGAGATAAACAGGAAGTTACAAACAGAATAAATAATATAGAAAAAATGCAACAAGATTTAAATGCGATCGAAATTGAAATTAGGAATGCTCCAGAATCAGTAAACATTGAAGAAGAAAATCAAAAAATAGATATGCTTGTAAAGAAAGTAGGTGAATTTAACCTTCGCCTTAGGTCAATTAATTCTAAGTTAAACGAAGCTAATGCGGAGAAAACCAATATACTTAATAGACTTAGTAGAGTAAGTGGCCAGGACGAAGGCTTAGAAGACCTTCAAAAACAATATAAAGACGTAGAGAAAACAATTAATGCAATGGAACAATATGTTTCAGAAGTAACTAAGCTAAAAGCCACTTTTATAAGGGAAGAATTTTCTTCTATGCTTGTGCGCTTGTTTAGAAAGCAAGATGAATTTGGAAAAATAGAATTTGATATTAATACCTACACTATTCGTCTCTATAATGACCGTATGCAAGAAATTAGCATCCAAGATCGTTCAGCAGGTGAAATGCAAATGATTTCTTCAGCATTTATTTGGGCATTAACAAAAGCGTCCGATTTATCTTTACCTATGGTAATTGATACTCCACTCGGAAGGCTTGATAGTTACCATAGGAACCATTTAATAAATCACTATTACAAAGAGCTAAGTGAACAGGTTATTATCCTCTCAACTGATACAGAGATAACTTCTGATTATATTAAGTTAATGGAAGCAAACTCTTATAAACAATACATGCTAGATTATGATGAGGCAAAGAAGTACACAGTTATACGTGATGGATATTTTGATTTTGTAAGAAGGTGATCAAATGGCAAATAGAAGAATGTCTTTATCAGAACAAGGGAAAGAAATTTTGGACTTGTTAACTGATGCACTTGAAATTGATAGACCAATGGCTGTAAGAATTGGTCTAGCTAAAGGGATTTCTATTTCTACGGGGCAAGTTAACGAAGATTTTGCAGGTGGAAACAAGTGGACTATTCCTGATGGTATTATAAAAGACAAGGAATACCTTCTTTTTAAACACTTAATAATAAGTGAAGTGAAAAAACCCTTAACTGAGGATGAACTTCATAAACATATGATTTTGTTTATAGAAAAGGGACTAAGAAAACTCAAATTAGACCTCGATAATAAAAGTTCTTTGGAAGATTTTAGACTTAGTGTTCTATAATGAAAACCCCCATTAAAATAAATGGGGGTTTTCTATTGCCTAATTAAATTCTTTCAGACAAAGGAGTAATATTTACAATACTAACTGTCGGGTTAGATAATTCACCATTATCTTTTAATACTGGCCCATGGACAATACATTGCCCTTTCTTTAATGTTGAAAGTACATTTTCCCAGTACTTCTTCTCAGAATTATCTTTTGTCAAGCTAGCTGCAATATTGGATACTTCCTGTTCCGGTGGTGAAAAGTATACCTTCTGAGAAGAGTTTTGCAGCCTTGCAAGCTCATCGGCAGACAATTGGGACTTAAGGAACTGTGTTGCATACCAAGCGGACCACCCAAATTTTCTACCTTCAGTTAATATTCTTGCCGATGGTGATTTCTCGGTATGGTCTAAGTTTTGAGCCTCATCCATAATAACTGGCATTGGTTTATTTTTGTGCCCATTTCTAACTGAGTAATTCCATAGCTCCCATAGAATAAATTCAGTAATAATTAACTGAACATCCCTTGGAAAACCAGTAAGCTGGATTACATATACTTCCCCATTACTCTCAATAATGTCTTTCCAGTTAAAAGAGTTATCAGAACTAAAAGGGTTACGATCGATAAGAGGCCTTATTTGTGATAATGCTGTTTTTGCATATGAAGAGCCATCTTCTTCAAGCATTTCTTTAAGCTTCAAAAGGTTCATATTTTGACCGTATCGATCTAATCCATTTAGAATGGCCTCATAAATAGAATTTTGCTGCTGAATTCCTAAAGATTTATATACTGCTGCAAAAACACTTTTAACTCGTTCTGCAATATCTGTGTTGGATTCATCTAGTTGAATTCCACCTATATCCCTCACATTCTTACGGAAGGGGTTTATAGGCAACTGTTCACTATAAACAATTTTTTGCTTTAGTTTCTTACCTAAAAAATCTACAAACTCAGGTTCAAGTTGATTTGGGAGAAACCCTTCTGTGTAATCTATTACTATGCTGGAGATACCTAACTTTGATTTTTCCAGAAGTAAACACTGCATAAAGTAAGTTTTACCTTGTCCTGATTTACCAGAAATCAATAAATGCCTGTTCGCTAAACCTTTGTTTCCGTATTCCCAATAAATTTCTCGATTAGAGTTTTCTGCTTTACCTAATTTTATTCTTGCTGTTTCATTAAACTTCTTTACTGATTCTTGGATTTCATCCTTCTCTTTAAATACCTTTTTATCTAATTCAGTTTCGACGTTGCTTATAGAAACAGGATCTTCTCTTTCATTTTCCTCTTTAAGGCTCTCTTCAATTTCGCCTTTTTCAACCTTTGGCTCTTTATAGGTTGGTCCTTCACTTTGATTTGTACCATCGGAACCATATAATAGATTACATGGCTTGTATTTGTAAGATAGCATTTCTTCTTTAATAAAATCGTTTTGTTCCTCTTGTATCCAATTACGCATTTCTTGTACAGGCTTAACTAAACCGTTATATCCATCAAATTCGGTCAAATTCAATAACAGGACATTGTCTTCCAAGAAAGCACTTCTGTGATGAGAATTTTTCTGAAATGAGAGAATTGCACCATGTCCTATATATTTGTGAAGATGCTCTGAAATTTCGAAATCATCTATTAGTAGCTTTTCAATCACATCATCTGTTAGCTTATAATCCTTTCCTTCCCAAAAACCATTTTGCTCTAGTTTTGCAGCATTCGCGATTAGCAATTGAACAAAGAAATTCCTATAAAACCTTGCCGTAAATTCTTTTCCTTCTTCACCTATTAATGTTTCTACAAATAGTTTTTTCGTTTTTTCTACCTGTTTACGGGCTTTATCCAGTACTTCTCCTCTATTTAACCCAATTTTAACCTCCACCGGATAAAAATGAAGAGATAGCTTTCCTTCCTTATTCTCTAACCCAATTAAAAGCAAATCGTCACTGTGGCTTCCTTTTACACCAAGGTTTTTCGCAGTAAATACACCCTCGGACCTATTTAAACTTACCGCACCAGCAACTCTTAATATTTCTTCAAGAGACACAGGAATCCACTTAATATCAGGATGATCAAAATAAGAAACAGAGAATTTAATTGCTGAAATAATACTTAGTTTTTCTCGATCAAACTGACCTTTACTTCCAATAATCCTTAGTAACCACTCACCATTAAAAGTATTAAAAGCTCTTATAGTCTCTAAAACGTTTTGATCTGTACCCTCAACATCCTTTTGTTTAAGGAATTCTTTAATCACTGCATAGTACTGGTTTGATTTATTAGTTACTGTTATTGCATCATAACGACTTGATGATGAATATTGATCGCTATAATGGATAACAACCAAATTTCCGTCGTATTTGTTGAAAAATTCTAAATCCATAGAAGGATCTACAAATGTTACCCAGAAAGATGATTCAAACACTTTTTCCAATGTTACTTCATCAGCAGTTGTCGTACGAGAAAGAATAGCCTCTCCACGTCGATAACTATCGTGTCCACCATTTCGAAGGTTTGCGGCCAATTCATTAACAAAGTAGGCTGTTTTCGCAAGATAATTAATATCATCAACACTATAAGCTTTTGTACCAAATCCACTCTTGTAATTTTCTTCATCTTTCATTGAAGGAACGCTCGAATATAATCCCTCAATAGAAATTCCAGTAGTCATCTCATTCATAGGCTGAACAGCATGATGTTCTTGAGCATGCATTTTATAAAACGTTATGTGAGAATATCTGTATTCAGCATCGGAATTCTGTTTATAAAAAGAAAGTTTTTCTCTTATCGTTCGTATTATATCTTCGGGTTCAACTTCTTTTGATTCAAGTTTAATATTAAATGTTTCTTCAAATTCTTGTATTGACTCAATTATTGAGTATAAATCAAACGCACTTTCCGTAAAATCTCCATTGTTATAAAGAGTAACTTCAACTGGCTTTAAACCTTCCAAACCATTTTTATCAATTTCCTTTAACATCCATTGAAATATCCCTCTAATAACCTCTTTATCATTTGTTATATTTAAAACATTAAGTCTTAATGGAGCTTGTGAATTATTGATGAACAAGTAGGAAAAGTGCTCTTTAAATTGGGAAATTTTATCATGAACAACCTTTGCTAAGTAATGATTTGCATCGGAAACAGATACTTTATTAACTGGTTTAAAAGTTAACCATTCATATGCTGCTTTTTGATGATCAGGTTTAAACAAATTTTCTTCATCATATATAAAAGGTATTAAAGCATCTGGAGTTAGCCTGGTAAGTATACTGTTATCGATCTCCTCTTTATTTAATAGTTCATATGTTTTTAGCTTAAATGCGACCATTAATGGATGGAATGGTGTGAAATACAATACTTCATTTGATTGAATCATACCTAATTTAAACAAATCTATACCTTTACTGCCTGCCGGGGATCCCGCTTTAAAGCTTTCTATTTCCTTAATATATTCATTAATATAAGCTAGAGATCTACTCTTTAAATCATCAGTAACTGTACAAAGGCTAGGGATTGAATTATTTATTTTGAAGTATGTTAAAAATCTGCTATAAGCTTCTCTTAAATTATCACTCAATTTTATATCTTGAGGATTAAGGTTATCAGATTCATTTATTGCAAACTTTAAGCCTTCCTCGACCCAAAAGTTTTCCCACTCAAAAAATTCCCTGTACTCAGAATGGAAGTAAAACTCACGATTTTCTAAAATTAAGCGGTTGTTTTCTTTTATCCACTGTATGTCCATACCTGTTTCCCGTACTAACTTCCAAATTCGTTGTCCGTTTATTGGTAAAGAGTCAGGCAATTCGTTTACTAGCAGAAAAGGTACAATACCATAATCAAATTCAATATTGAATGATAATGCCTCATCATCATTAAAAGCTTCCGGCAAAGGCAATAAGATTAACTGCTCATCTTGTGTAACTTTATATGTTTTACTACTTTCTGATACCTCTAGCCTTTTTCTTTCAAAACCGGATCCAAATGTTAGACTTTCATCAATATTTCGTAATTCAATAAACCCTCCAACTGGGTCCACTAGGTATTGTGATTTAAAAGGATCTAGATATTCAGGCTCAATAGGCAAGATGGCAATCAGGAATTCTGCACCTAATGAAGACTTTTTATCATGTCTATAAGTAAATCTAGCAAAAGTTGCTTTATTGGGTTGCGCCGAAAGACTTGCTAAAATATTTTTTTGTTTTACTTGGATTGTTAAAATATCAGTAAACTGTTTAGGAATGGTTAAGAAATCAGAGCTTAAACTGTTATTATCTTTGCTCAAAAGGAACCCAGCTTGTAATTGAATTTCTTCCCTCTGTTCAGGATTAAAAATAATAATATTCCTTTTTCTTTTTCCGGCAGCTGTTTCACTTTGGGGTTTATCCCAGTATTTTATTTTGTTATCAATAGTTAAGGAAGTAAGTTCAATTGATTTTTTTCCAGGTTCATTTTTACTTCGAAAAACTTCAGGGAAAATTTTATCCTTCCAATCTTCTTTAAAAAGTTCCCTAACGCCCTCTGGTTTGAACCTCTTTTCCAATTCATCTTGGCCTAGGCCATAGTCATGTACTTTTCTTACATAATCAAATAAATCCCTATTTTCTTGAATACGTTCCTTTTGGTCTTTCCCCTTAAATTTATCAAGGTCCGGATCTTTAAAAAGACCAAATTTATAGTATTCTTGGTCATCGATAGAACCTTTTTGTAATGTAGAAAAAATATCTTCAAATTCAAAAAATGAAATTTGTTGATATGCTTGTTCTTTTAATAACACGTCAAGGTTATCAAGTAATATTATTTGATCAATTTTTGGCAAAATACTTTTTTCAATTTCACCCTTTAAGTTTTTAAATAATGAGGAAGGATGTAACGGCATCCCTTCTTTTTGCAAGTCACTGCTTCCACCCTGGATGGAGTCCAACTGTTCAGAAACAATACTTAACAATGATGTATTTTTCCAAATGCCTTTTTGTTCTCCGACCAGGTTTCTAAGAGTTACTAGGAAATCAGGTTTTACATTCTCAGAAGTGTAGGCAATTACTAGGTTAATAGAATTAAATGCCAACGAAAAAGTCTTATACTCTTCACCAAACTCATGTTTATATGTAAAATCTTTTGACCCCTGTATTTTCCCTAGAGCGTTTACAAGGTGACTGATGTCCGTTTCTTTATCAAGTTGTAGATAATATCGATCTCCTGCTTTTAAACCAACTTCTTTAAAATAGTTTACTAAAAGGGATGAAATGTAGTTATAAAACTGGTTTGACATACTGAGAATCACCACTATCGCTTTTTTTGTCCAAAATATTCAAGTTATCCAATAAGGTTATTATTTCTTTTTTTGAATAACGATCAAACTTTAAACCTCTTTTTTCAAACTCTTTAAATAGTTCGTTTAAGGGTATTCTGTTATCTTTAACAGCAACAGCTGTCATTAAAAGTAGAAAGTCTTGTTTTACATTTAGTACCGGTCCAAGGCTTCCTCTATTTTTTATAAATTGGTTTGCTCCCAAATCATCTATATTGCCACCGTACCTGTCGGCAACATCAGAACTGGTACCTTCTTTTACACACTCAAATAGGACTTTAAAAGCACTTGGCAGATCAGATGAATTGTCGGCGATTTTTATCTTACCTTTGAAAGCCCATAGTTGATATTTTTCAATCCAATTTTTTACATCAATTAAAAAGTCTTTTTCGAAATCTAAACCATTGCTTTGAACTAATTTTAATAATCTACTATAAGGAATAAACGAAATGCCCTCGTTACTTTCCCCTAAAGGCTTATTCAAAGAATTATGGCTAAGCTGTGAAATTGTGTGTATATGAGGAAAGAGGTTAGGTGCATGTTCCTTCACAAATTTATATCCTTCTATTGGATCGGCTGCCATTCTTCTCTTAGTAAGAGATTCCCACTCTAAAGCAAAATAAAATGGCTTTACTTCTTCTAAATCTGCATCCGTAAATCGTTCAAATTGAAACAAAAGTTGAATTGAATACATAAAAACATAGTAGTGTGTTAATAATGGAAATGCTGTAAGAAAATAATCCTTATATTTACTAATATAGAAAAGGTCCTCTTGATATAACTTTCTTAAAGGTTCAAGTAAAGGTTGATACTGTTGATTAGAGTTTGGCTCAACAGCTTTCTCAAAATCACTTAACTTCTCGAGAATTAATTCTGTTAAAATATCATCTGTCTTTTTATTTTTGAATACTTGTTTAATTTTATCATTTTCCCCTACTAGTGTTTCACTCATAAATAGTGCATACTTTCCGAATTCATTTTTTAACTTTTTATCCAATTTCATGTAATTAAATAAAAAGGGATGGATCGGTTTAATTTCATCTTGATTAAATAGATACTGATCAAGAAAACGAACAAAATCAGCTACTGCTTCCTCATTATCATTAAAATCCACAGTTTCTGCGATATACTCGCTGAGTTCATTTTCAGTTTCTGATACATATAAATCCTTTTTCTTAATGGCTTTTTCATTAAAAGTAACACCACTAACGTTTCTAATATATTCTCCCATAACTTTATTAAATTGGTCTCTTATTGCACGAGTCCTCTTAGTTAAAAACGGCAAAACATCTAGAGCGTTTCCGGTGTCATGTT